>JABCZG010000001.1 GCA_013289835.1 Acidobacteriota bacterium
GATATGCATATTGGCAATATCTGTGGCATTTCACATTCATCCGCCAAAAGTGCACCAAACTACAAAGGACGGCGGTACGGAACTGCGCCTAACGGACAGGCCTCCCCGTTGAAAGTGAACGTTTGCTCGGTGGGTTGGACAGGGTGACCTCGCTGGTCCAGACGTGAGTTGAGAAGAATGTTTGTTAGTGCCTGACGCGTTGGGGTTACGCGTGGGTATTCGCTTCGTGTAGAGGCGGGCTTCTCAGCCGACGGTTTGGAGCGCGGGCACTACCTCGGGAATTTCGATGCGGATTATGGTGCCTTCGCCGGGGCGGCTTTGGATTTCCAGGCGAAAATCGGCGCCGTACAAAACGTGCAGGCGTTCGCGGACGTTGCTCAGGCCGATTCCTTCGACGTAGACATGGGGCATTTTTTCTTCGGAGATGCCCACACCGTTGTCTTCGATTTCGATTTTCAGGCGGCCGTCCTGGGTGTTGGTGCGCAACTGGATTTTTCCCCCGCCGAGTTTTGGGGCCAGGCCGTGCTTCAGGCAGTTCTCCACGATTGGTTGGAGCAGCATGCTGGGAACGAAGGCTTCGAGCGATTCTTCCTCGAGTTGCTTGACGATTTCGAGATTGTCGCGGCCGAAGCGCGCCACTTCGATGTCCAGATAGTCGTCGATAAATTGCAATTCTTCCTGGAGCGGGACGAAGGTTTCGTGTTTTCGCAGGAGCCTGCGCAAGATGTTGCTCAGCTTCAGCACTACGCCGCGGGCGGAATCCGGATCGAAGCGGATCAGCGCCGAAACCGTGTTCAGCGTGTTAAATAAAAAATGGGGATTGATCTGGCTGGAGAGCGCGTCCATGCGCGCCTTCAGCAACAATTGCTGGTGACGCTCGAGATTCATTTCGATGCGTGTGTTGTTCCAGATTTTCAAGGGCGCGGCGACGGACATGAGGGTGGCGATCACCGTTAGCCCCAACCACCAATCCCAGTGAGGATCGATGGCGAAGAGCCACTTGAGCTTGGTGGCTTGCACAAGGGCCACGCGGCCCAGCTCGAGGCCAATGCAGGTGGTCAGCGGGGCCATTTCCCAGGACAATTCGGCTTTGCGCAGCAGTTTCACGGTGGCTTTGGGAATGTTCAGAAAAGTGAAAGGGCCGAAATTCCAGAGGTCTTCTTTGTTTGGGATGGCCTGGCGGATTAAGCCGCCGAGGAGTCCGGCGGTGGAGGCTACGGGCATCGCGAGCCATTCGTGCGATATGAGCGCGGGGATGGTGATGATGGCGCCGCCGATGGGGCCGACGACGCGGCCGCCGAGCAGGCCCATCAGGAAGGCGCCTTCCATGGAGAGGTCGGCGAACTTGTAGGCGGAGCCGACGAGGCGAAGAACCACGCCGACGATGAGCGGTGGGACCATGAACATCATTAATTTTAGTTTTTGGTCGACGTCGCGCTCTTCGGTGAAGAGCACGCGGCGGAAGGTGTTCCAGCGGGCGAGGAGCGCGGCGATGGAGGAGGCCACGCCCACCTTCAACAGCAAGGTGAAGAGGAGGTCGCGGACGGAGGTGGCGGTGTCCATTTTCGGTGGTGTTTCTTAGGTAACGCTAGCGTTTCCCTGCCTGCGTGTAAAGGGGTGTGCCGTTTGCAGTTCCCGGCACGCATTATCTCTGTCTCAGCGTCCTCTGTGTTCTCTGCGTTCTCTGTGTTAGGTTTTTGTTCTTCCGTTGCGCGATGGCTCGACGATTCGACCCTGCTATACTTCTCGTTTCCCCATGAGCCGAAAATTACAACCGAGAAAGCGAACGAAGAAAAGATCGACTGGCCTGCAAATGGTCGCGCATGCGGGTTTGCCGACGCGGTACGGGCGGTTCACGATTTACGGATTCGAAGGGCGTGGGCCGCAGGAAGAAGCGGTTGCGCTGGTGCGCGGAAATTTGAAGGGCACAACGGCGCCGCTCGTGCGGGTGCACTCGCAATGTTTGACGGGAGACGTTCTTACCTCGCTGCGGTGCGACTGCCGCGCGCAGCTGGAGTTATCCCTGAAAGAGATTGGGCGGGCGCCGTCGGGCATTCTTCTTTATCTGCCGCAGGAAGGCCGCGGGATTGGATTGATGAACAAGCTGCGCGCGTATGAGCTGCAGGACGGCGGGATGGATACCGTGGAAGCCAATGAGAAATTGGGCTTTGCGGCGGATGCGCGGGATTATGATTTTTCGGCGCAGATCTTGAAGAAACTTGGGGCGATGAAGATTCGTTTGCTTTCGAACAATCCGGAGAAAGTGCGGCAACTCGAGACCTCGGGAATTCAAGTGGTGGAGCGCGTTCCCTGCCAGCCGCGCGTGTCGAAAACTTCGCGCGAGTATCTCAAAACAAAAAAGCGAAAGATGGGGCATTTGCTCAAAGGAGTTTGAGGGCGACGGCGATTCCGCAACGCGCTCTACTTGAGGTTTGCGTTTGGCGATTGCAGGATCGTGGCCTGGAGGCGTGCGTTCTCAGCACCGGCCCAATTGCCATCGGCGTCGTATAGGTCAGCCAGAGTCCGCCACGCGGTGGGATCTTCCGGCGTCAATCGCACGGCGAACTCCTGTTGTGCAATGGCGAGCGGCAGATTCCTCAAAGCGCGATAGGCGCGGGAGCGATCCTCTGCAATTTGGGCGTTGAAATGTTTCCCGAGATCGGTGGTGTCGTTGCGATAGGGGCTGGCGCGCTCGGCTTGGTCGAAGGCGTCGAGCGCGTCTTGCGGCTGATTCATTGAGAGGTAGACGTGGCCCAGGCTACGGAAGCGATCGTAAGGAACCTGGGAGTAAGGGATGGCCTCTTTGATGCAGCGCGCCGCTTCGGGATAGCGATGCTCCGAATTGTAAAGACGCGCGAGGGCGAACCATGGGGCGTCGCCAGGCAGCGCACGGATGGCGCGAAGATATTCCTGCTCGGCCTCGGCGGGACGATTGCTGGATTGCAGCAGCTGGGCCGTGACGAGATGAAGGTTGGATTCGTCGGGAAATAGCTGAGCAGCTTCGTGCAATGCGGAGAAAGCTTCCGCGTCGCGGGACAAAAGATAATAAATTGACGCGGAGTTCATCAAGAAATTGAAACGCTCGGCTCTGCCGCGCCAGGAATTTCCAAGAGCCGCGGGCGGCGGCACGAGCTGCATGGTGTCGCAGCGGATCGTTAATCGCGAGAGGAGATCCGCGTATTCAGGGCGATTGCGGACGAAAAGGATGGAGACGCCGTCGAGATAAACGGGCTTCCAGGTTGCGCTGTGGCAGTAAGCGTCGAGAGGAAAGGAACCAAGGCCAGCGTAGCGGGAAAGCGAGAAGACGATGGTGTTGATGTTCCAGCGATCGGCGGCTTTCTGCCAGGCGGCGGAATCGGGCAGGGCCGAGGAGAGTTCTTTCTGTTCGAGGAACAATGGGCCGGCAAACGGGATGAAACGGCCGTCGGCGAAGTCTGGATATTTTTCGCCGACGCGAAAGGTGAGGAAGCCGCCCATGTCATAGGCGTGGAAGAGATTTGCGGGAAGATGTTCGCGCTCGAGAACGTCCATGGCGCGCTCGGGAAACCACCAGGATTCTCCGGGGCCGAAGAAGTAGAGCTGTCCGGACTCGATGTAGTAGCGATTCGAAACGAGATCGTAAGAGCGGACGGTGGCAAGGAGTGCGAATAAGATGACGACGATTAGTACAAGAGCGCGCGGCGGTGCGCTGATGAATTGCTCCGGCGGCGATTCTTTGTCTTTCGCGACGGACGCTTGACGCGCGGGGAAAAATTCGGCCAGCGCGGGGAGCAGCGAGCCACCGAGCACAACTACCAGCACGGCGAAGACGGCTTGAAAGCGGACGTGGGCGATGGATTCGTAGAGAAGGGCGGCGAGGAGAATCGCGGGGCCGGGGCGCAGTTTCCAGATGCAAACGAGAATTGCGATTGCGCCGAGAGCGAGCATCCACCAGTCGGCGCTGGCGGGATCGCGGGGACTGAACGCCTGGCGGAGAGCCAGAGAGTTGAAGTGAACGGGGGACCATTCGCCGATGAACTCGGTCAGGGGCAGGGTGACTTTGTTTTGACGCGAGAGCGCGCGATAAATGCCAAAGCCCCAAGGGTTGACCAGAGTTGCGGCCGCGGACGCGATGAGCCAGGGTATGGCCTTTCGAAGCCGTGCGAAGGCGGCGGCGCGGCGGTCCGCGAAAATCAGGTCGCAGAGTTCCGAAAAAACGTAGGCGCCCATCAACGCTAGTCCCGCGACGAATCCGTGATGCATGTTGACCCAGAGCAGCAAGAGGACGGGTAGCAGCCAGAGGCGGACCTGCTGGCCTTCGTAGTAACGCGCGAGCAAGACGAGAACGGCGGCGAATAAGACGGTGGTGAAAAGGTCGGCGCGCGGCATGGTTCGAAAGGCAATCGCGGGGACGGCTAAAATTGCGAGAGCGGCGGTTACGCGTCCGCCGCGCCAAACTGTTAGCGCAACGGTTGCCGCGCACGCAAACGCGCTCAGCCAGGAGAGCGCGGCATAACCGCCCAGCAAATACAGCAGATAGAAAAAGACTCCGGAAAACGGGGGATAGATCCAGGTTGAATTGGGAACCGTGTAGGTGAAAAGGGTGGTGGAAGGAATTTGGTGATGCTGGACGATGTAGCGGCCGGCGGCCATTTGCCAGCCGAGATCGGTTTCACTGACGGTGTGCAGACCGGCGAGGAAAGCGTAGAGGAGAGCGATGGCGATGAGCGCCAGGCGCTGCCAGTCCGCGCGCGAAAGAGAATTTATTCTCATGAACTTCCATTCTGGTGAAGAGCGGAGGGCAAGACAACGCGCAAGAAAAAAGCGGGTGCGTGAGAGTTACGGAATCCGGCGCTAGGAGCGGAACGGCAGGGTCAACACACCCCAAATGGCTTCAATGATAATTTTTGAATTGATTTTGGAGCGGCCGATTTCCCGTTCATAAAAAATGATGGGGATCTCTCCGATGCGGGAACCTTTGCGATACGCTTTCCAGGTCATTTCAATCTGGAAGAGATAGCCGTTGCTGAAAATCTGGTCGAGATTGATTTTCTCGAGGGTCTCTTTTTTCCAGCATTTGAAACCTCCCGTCAGGTCGCTGAAGGGCATGCGTGTGACCCAGCGGACGTATACTGAAGCCATCTTGCTGAGAATGAGGCGCTTGAAATCCCAATTCACGACGTTGACGCCGCGCATGTAGCGTGAACCCAAGAGGAGATCGAACGAACGAATCTGTTGGAGAAACTCTTGAAGATAGACGGGATCGTGGGAAAGGTCGGCGTCCATTTGGAGGATCAAGTCGTAGCCGCGGCGAAGGGCTTCCTTGAAGCCAGCTGAATAGGCTTGCGCGAGGCCGTCTTTCGATGGACGAGAAAGCAGCGAGATTTTGCCTTGCTGACTGGCTGCCAGATCGAGAACGGCTTGACCAGTGCCGTCGGGTGAATTGTCATCAACAACCATGATGTGGAGTTCCGGAACTGCCTTTTGAATGCCGGCAATCAGGGCCTGAATGTTTTGCCGCTCATTGTAGGTGGGAATAACAACGATGGCATTCACGAAGCAGTCCTCTCGAGCGAGTTTCGGAGGCTCAATGGAGAAAAACCATCATGGCTACTTCGAGTATAGGGACGGACTCAAAAAAGCTCACGAGAATGTATCGAGCTGCTGCTCAAGAAGGAACGGACCTGGACTGCCGGGCAGTCGGGAATTCGTCAGATAAACAGCTCCGCGCTGACGTGGAAAAACTCGGCAAGCTTTTTTGCCTGCGTTTTGCTGATGGAACGCTTTCCGTGAAATACCTCGGAGGTAATTCCTCTCGAGCCGAATACTTTCCAGAGGTCTTTCTGCGTCAGATTGCGCGATTCCATCAAATGTTGCAGTGTTCGCTGGGGAGTTGCTTTTCGGATTGGATAGCGACGCTCCTCGTAGTCGTCAATGAGCACGGTCAGCAGTTCAGCAAGCTCTTTTTCTTCTGGGGAAGGGCGCTCACGCTCGTCGAGACGCAGCAGTTCGTTCGTGAGGCGTTCGCATTCCTCGTCGGTGCGGATGACATGGGGCAGGGTGCGGCCCAACAGCTGCCGGTACGTTTTCTCGTCGATATCTATGGTGATCGTGCTCATTGTTTCCATGCCCCTTTGCCATATTCTGAGTGTGTCAGCAGGTACAGCACGAAGACGGTTTGCGAAACGTAGTTCACTCTCGCGATCAAACGGTACTTGTTACCGGCAATGTTGAATACAGTTCTCCGTCCAACCAAATCAGCGCTGTGATAAACCTGCTTCATTTCTGCGGGCGTCTTCCAATTAGCCTTTCGCACAACTCCGTACCAAGCTTCCAGGCTGGCTTTTGCATCCGGATGCCTTTGCCAGAACAGGACGAGAGCGCCTCGCTTAATGATGCGCATCGAGAACTAGGTTCTCACAATGAGAACTAGAGGTCAAGTTGCCTTCTCCATCTTGTGAACAGCCCGTCCTGTGAGTGGCGAGGGTCGGGGAAGATCAGCCGCCGCCGACGAATTGGACGATTTCGTAGCGGTCGCCGGGGGTGAGGCGGGTTTCGGGCCATTTTGGGCGGGGCAGGATTTCGAGGTTGCGTTCGATTGCGACGCGGCCGGAATCGAGGCCTAATTCGCGGAGAAGGTCGGAGACGGTGGCGTCAATCTTTGCGGCGCGAGCCTCTCCGTTTACGGTAATGGCGATGGTAGATTGCATGCTTAGCTCACCGATGGCACGCGGGGTTTGGCGCGAAGTTGAAAACGCAAATGGCCTTTGGCGCTGCCTTTGAAAGCCTCGATAACCACGGCGGCCTCTGCTGAGGATAGCGAAGGCATTTCGAAATCAAGTTGCGCGCGCCCCAAAGAACCCGTCACCGTAGAAAGTTCCGTCGGGACGGCGGCACCTTCCACTCTTGCGGTGACGATCGCGCCGTCGAGCAACTGACTTGCATGATCGCGCACGGCCACTTGTAACAAGGCGCGTTTGCCGGTGAGCCAGGTTTTAGCGTTCAGCAGTTCCAGCTTGAGAACGGACGTTTCGGAACTTGCCGCTGGCGCTGGGGCTGAAGCAGCCGGCGCGACCGGCTTCTCTTCTCGAGGCAAAGCCAGATGCAACGCTCCCGAGCGGAGTTCTTCGACGACCGCGCGATGCTGCTCATCGAGCCGAAGCTTCAGAGCCTGTTCGCGGTCGGGGTTGATCGGGAGGAGATCGAAATAGTTGTTGGTTCGGCGGTGCAGGACGCGGCCGTTGAAATAAACGGTGGTGTCAATGAGAGCGTTGGCGGTGCCGCGATCCTCCGTTTGGACGTGGTAGGTCGTCTCGCCCGTTTTCACGTTGGTGTTATGACCGAACAGCATGGGTTCGCTCGCTTTGCTTCCCGTCTGGTCCGGCGGCCGGCCCGCAGGAACTTGCATGCGCGATTTGACCGACCGGCGGTTAAATCGCTATTATAGCGCTTCGCCTATGAGCGGCTCGGGTTTACATACGTATGCTCCACTTGTTTTATACCTGCTGATAGCGACGGCGCTCGCCAGCGCGCTGACGGCCGCCTCTGTACTGATCGGGTGGCGGCGTCCAAGCCGGGCGAAACAGCAGCCGTATGAATGCGGCATGGAGCCCACGGGGGACGCGAGAGAGCCCTTCTCGGTGAAGTTTTACCTCGTAGCGATGGTTTTCATCCTCTTCGACGTGGAAGCCATCTTCCTATACCCTTGGGCCTACATTTTTCGAAGTTTGCGGTGGTACGGCTTTGCGGAGATGATGATTTACATCGCCATCCTGTTGGTCGGTTACCTCTATCTGTGGAAAAAGGGCGCGCTGGACTGGCACAAATAGCCGGCGCTTGCGGGATTCGAAATCGTGACGGAGACTTCCAGCCAAAACGCTAATGTTGTAGCTGAACTGCTGCGTTCGTGGAACCCCAAAGCAGTAGCCGAAGTGCTCGAATTCCGCGGGGAGACCACCATTGTGGTGCCGCGCGAGCTTCTTCGCGCCACCGCGGAGCAGTGTCGTCAGGACGCGGGTTTGCAGTACAACCTCCTCACGGATGCCACCTGCCTGGACCGCTATCCTCATGAGCCACGATTCGAATTGAACTATCACCTGGTTTCCATTCCTCGCCGCGAGAAGGTGCGCCTGAAGGTGAAGCTTTCCGGCAGCGACCCCGTGGTGGATTCGCTGGTACTCGTCTGGCCCGGTGCCAACTGGCTGGAACGGGAGATTTTCGACCTGTTTGGCATCCGATTTTCGGGGCACCCGGATTTGCGGCGCATTTTACTTCCCGATGATTGGGAGGGCTATCCCCTGCGCAGAGACTACCCCGTTGAGGGCTATCGCGACGTGCCAAACACCGGGGAGCTTTTCAGGAAAAGCAGCACGCCATGACGACTGTCGAAACCGCAACCGGCGCAGCAAAAACGATGGTCCTGAACATGGGGCCGCAACACCCTTCGACGCACGGGGTGCTGCGCATTCTGCTGGAACTCGACGGGGAAACCGTGGTGAAAGCGGTCCCGGACCTCGGGTATCTGCATACCGGCATTGAGAAATCTTGCGAAGACAAAACCTATTCACAAGCGATCACGCTGACCGACCGGATGGACTATCTCAATCCGCTGGGCAACAACCTGGTGTATTGCCTGGCCGTGGAGAAGCTTCTCGGTTTGGAAGTTCCCAAGCGGGCGCAATACATCCGCGTGATGATGGTGGAGCTGCAGAGAATTTCGTCGCACCTGGTGTGGCTGGGCACGCACGCGATTGATCTTGGGGCGATGTCGGTTTTTCTGTACTGCTTCCGCGAGCGGGAAGAGATTCTGAAAATTTTCGAGATGTTCGCCGGGCAGCGGATGATGACCAGCTACATTCGCATCGGCGGGGTGGCGCTCGATCCGCCGGCGGGCTGGCGCCAGGCGGTGGAGCGATTCCTGAAGATGATGCCGAGCCGCGTGGACGAATACGAATCGCTGCTGACGGAGAACCGCATCTGGATGGGCCGCACGAAGGGTGTGGGCTACATCTCCGCGGAAGACGCGGTTGCCTTGAGCATGACGGGGCCGACGCTGCGCGCGGCTGGAGTGGCTTACGACAACCGCAAGGTGTTCCCTTACTCGAGCTACGAAGAGTTTGACTTTGACATCCCAACGCGCACGGACTCGGACTGTTTTGCGCGGTACATGATTCGCGTGGCGGAGATGCGCGAGAGCCTGAAAATCATCCGTCAGGCGTTTGGCAAGATCACGAACGAAGGCCCGATTAAGGCCGATGCGCCGGGGATTATCCCGCCGCAGCGCGAAAAGATGAAGACGGAGATGGAAGCGCTCATCTACCACTTCAAGATTTTCACGGAGGGATTTTCGCCAGCACCGGGAGAGGCGTTTGTGACCATCGAATCGCCGCGCGGCGAGCTGGGATGCTTCATCGCCAGCGATGGTTCGCCGAAGCCGTTGCGAGTGCATTTTCGCGCTCCTTCGTATATCAATTTGCAGGCGCTTCCCAAGCTTATCGAAGGCCAGTTGATTGCGGATGTAATCGCGTGCATCGGCACGATTGATATCGTCCTTGGAGAAGTAGACAGGTAAACATGGAACTCTCACCCACGCTCGCGGTGAAGTTTGAAAAGCTGCAAACCAGCTACCCGGTGAAGCGCAGCGCGCTGATTCCCATGCTGATGTATGCGCAGGACGAGTACGGCTGCGTGAGCGACGAAATGATCGCGGAGATTGGGCGGCGGCTGGACCTCAACAACGTGCAGATCGAAGAGACGCTGGCGTATTACTCGATGCTGCACCGCAAGCCGACGGGAAAGAACCACGTCCAGATTTGCACGAACGTCGCGTGCATGCTGAAGGGCGGCTATGAAATGCTCGATCGCGCCAAAAGGCGGCTGGAAATCGGGCACAAGGAAACCACGGGCGACGGAGTTTTCTCGCTGGAAGAAGTGGAATGCATCGGTGCGTGCACGGGCGCGCCGGCGATGCAAGTAAATTACGACTTTTACGAAAACCTTACGCCACTAAAATTCGACCGCATTATCGAGGAGCTGGATGCAGGGCGGCGTCCGACTCCGGAAGCGGTTATTTCCGGCGCGCTGCATGAGCGGCACGCAACGGAAACGCCGCTGATCAGCAAGCGCTGGGGCATCAAGGATTCGCACAAGATTGATGTGTACGTGATGCACGACGGCTACCAAGCGCTGGAAAAAGCTCTCCGCGAGATGACGCCGGAAAGCATCATCGATGAGGTGAAGAAATCGAACTTGCGCGGGCGCGGCGGGGCGGGATTTCCGACCGGCATGAAGTGGTCATTCGTGCCGAAAGATTCGCCTAAAGCGAAATACGTGATTTGCAACGCCGATGAGTCCGAGCCAGGCACGTGCAAGGACCGGCCGCTGATGGAGATGGACCCGCATCAATTGATCGAAGGCATGGTGATCGCCGGACGGGCCATTGGTTCGCACCAAGGCTTTATTTACATTCGCGGCGAGTATCGCTACGTACTGGACATCGTGGACGCGGCGATCGCCGAGGCGTATGAGCGCGGCTATCTGGGCAAAAATATTCTCGGCTCCGGATTTGATTTCGATTTGTTGATCCACACAGGCGCGGGCGCTTATGAGTGCGGTGAGGAATCCGCGCTGATGGAATCGCTGGAAGGCAAGCGCGGCTACCCGCGCATCAAGCCGCCGTTTCCGGCGGTGGTTGGCTTGTATGGGTGCCCGACGATTATCAATAACGTCGAGACGCTGAGCGCCGTACCGTCCATTATCCGCGAAGGCGGCGAAGCCTACGCGAATCGCGGCACGCCAAAGAACGGCGGCACGCGCATGCTGTGCATCGCGGGCCATGTGAATAAGCCGGGCATTTATGAAGTTCCGCTCGGCATGAACATGAAAAAGTTTATCTATGAAGTGGCGGGCGGAATTCCGGGCGGGAAGAAAATCAAGGCGGTGATTCCCGGCGGAAGTTCGTGCCCGCTGCTGACCGGCGATGAAATTGATATCGCGATGGACTACGACTCCGTGGCCAAAGCCGGCTCGATGCTGGGCTCCGGCGGCATGGTCATCATGGATGAAGACACGTGCATGGTGGATATGGCGCGGCGGATTATGCAGTTCTATGCGCACGAATCTTGCGGCTGGTGCATTCCTTGCCGCGAAGGAACCACGTGGCTGCGGAAGATTTTGGAACGTTTTCACGCCGGGTTGGGCCGCGCAGAAGACATCGACATCATTGCCGATCTCGCAAAAAACATGCTGGGTCGCACGTTTTGCCCGCTGGGCGACGCGGCGGCAATGCCTACGATCAGCATCATGAAGAAGTGGCGGAAAGAGTTTGAGCAGCACCTGCAAGGACGCTGCCCGTATAAGTCCGCGGAAGCGTTAGTTGGTTCACGATAATCGGATTCATCACGAAGGGGCTCGCAGCAGGAATCCATGGCTGACCAGAAGCTAGTTAAGCTGAAAATCAACGACCGCGAAGTGCAAGTGCCGCAGGGAACGCTGGTGATTGAAGCGACGCGGCGGATCGGCACCGAGGTGCCGTCGTTCTGTTATTACCCCGGGCTTTCGCTGCAGGCGGCGTGCCGGATGTGCTTGGTGGAAGTGGAAAAAGCGCCGAAGCTGCAGACGGCCTGCACGCTGGTGGCGACCGAAGGCATGATCGTTCGAACCGACACCGAGCAGGTGCGGCAAGCTCGGAAGTACATGCTGGAATTTCTGCTGACGAATCATCCGCTGGATTGCCCGGTGTGCGACAAGGGCGGCGAGTGCGAGCTGCAGGACATGGTATTCCGCTACGGCGCGGATTCCAGCCGGTTCGTGGAAGAGAAAATTCACCGGCCCGAGGAAAAATGGTCGGAGCTGGTTTATTACGATGCGCCGCGGTGTATTTTGTGCTTCCGCTGTGTGCGCGTGTGCGACGAGGGCATGGACGTAAAAGCGCTTGGCGTGGGAATGCGGGGCGCGAACAGTGTGATCATCCCGAACCGTGAAGACCACTTGGAATGCGAAGAGTGCGGGATGTGCATTGATATTTGCCCCGTGGGCGCGCTGACCAGCGGGACGTACCGCTACAAGACGCGGCCGTGGGAGATGAATTACGTTTCAACGGTATGCACGCACTGCTCGAATGGGTGCAAGACGACGCTCAGCGTGCGCAATCACGAGATTTTGCGTTCGAACAACCGCGACTTGAGCGGCATCAACAAAGATTTTCTTTGCGTGAAGGGACGGTTTGGATTTGATTTTACGAAGCATCCGGAACGCATTCGTCAGCCGCTGGTGCGCAAGGGTGACAAACTGCTTCCGGTGTCGTGGGAAGAGGCCGCGCAGGCGGCGGCAAGCAAGCTGAAAGCGATTTACGATGCTAACGGGAAAGATGCGATCGGGTTTATTGGTTCGAATCGCACTTCGAACGAAGAAAATTATTTGCTGCAGCGAATGGCGCGCGGGACGTTCGGCACGAATAATATCGATCATCACCGCACGGCGGATTACACCGGATTGGTCACGGCGCTGGGCGATCGAGCTGCTGATTCCCTTCTGACGATGGAGCAGTTGTACGAATCGAAAGCGGTGCTGCTGATCGGAAATGATCCGACGAATCAGAACCCGCTGGTGGGATGGCAGGTTCGCAGCGGAATCCGCCATTTCGGGACGAAGCTGTTCGTCATCAATTCGAATGAGATCAAGCTGAAGCGTAAGGCCACCCAGTTCGTGAAAATTACGGCGGGGCTGGAAAGTGCCGTATTCAAGTGGCTGGCGCATGAAGAAGGCCAGCTTGCGACAGCGCTCGTCGAGCAACTCGTTCTATTGAAGGCGGAGCTGGAGGCGGCGTCGGACGTGGCGATTGTATTTGGGGCGGAGGTGTCCGGCGCGGCAATCGCGCAACTGGTGGCGTTCGGCTCGAAACTTCCGGGGAAGACTCGTTATATGCTGCTCGGGGACTATGCCAATTCGCGCGGTGCGGCGGATCTCGGAGTGCTGCCGGATCGATTGCCGGGATATGCCTATGTGGACGACGCGCGAGCACGTGAAGGGTTTGAAACACTTTGGGGCGGTGTGATTCCATCGAAAGCGGGCCTGACCGAGCCGCAGATGGTGGAGGCCGCGCAGAACGGAGCGATAAAGGCGCTCTATGTCGTCGGCGCGAATCCGTTTGCACATTTTGGCACGCTCGGTTACGGACGCGGCAAATTGGATCTGCTCATCGTTCATGAAATGTTTCTGACGGAAACGGCGAAGGTCGCAGATATCGTTTTTCCGGCGGCCTCGGCGTATGAGAAGGACGGCACGGTCACGAACACTTCAGGCGAAATTCAACTCTTGCACAAGGCCGCGGAAGTGATGGGGCCGCGCACGGACTTCGATCTTTTGCGCATCCTCTCGCACCAACTGGAAAAGCTGGGGCTGGGGAAGGCCTTTCATTACAAGACGCCGGCGGCGGTGTTCGAGGAGATTCGCAAGGCTGTGCCGGCGTATAACGTGGCGTCGGCGGGATTGCTGACCGGAGGAGCGGAAGCAACGCGCGTGCAGTTCGCCCTGAACGGGCACGCTCCTTATGATGTTCCCGTGGGACTGATTCGCTCCGCGGAAGACACGCTTTTCACCAGCGGCACGCTGGGCCGATTCTGCACGATGATGGATTCTGTGCCGGAGGCGAAAGCGAAGCCGTGAACGCCTTCTTAGCCAGCAACGCCGAACTGATTATCACGATCGTGAAGATTGCGCTGCTGCTTTTCATCGTGCTCACGGTGAATGCGTATCTCACCTGGTTTGAGCGAAAAGTTGTGGCGCACATGCAGTCGCGCTGGGGGCCGCATCGAGTCGGGCCACATGGATTGTTGCAGCCACTGGCCGACGGGGTGAAGTTTCTTTTTAAGGAAGATCCCACGCCGGCCGGAGTGGACAAATTCGTCTACTATCTTGCACCGCTTTTGGCGCTGGCGCTCGCGCTCACTTCGATTTCCATCATTCCGTTTGGGCCTAGTCCTATCCGGCTGTTTGGGCACGACATTTATCTGGGGATTGCGCCACCCGATTTGAACATCGGAATTCTGGCGCTCTTCGCCATTACTGCGCTCGGTGTCTATGGGGTTGCGTTGGCGGGCTGGTCTTCCAACAGCAAGTATCCGCTGCTGGGAGGATTGCGCAGCTCGGCGCAAATGATCAGTTACGAGCTATCCCTCACGATGTCCGTAGTCGGAGTGCTGCTGATTGCCGGGAGCTTCAATCTCACGGACATTATTAATGCGCAGGCGAAGCATCCCGAGCGCGGCATTCTGGGATGGAACATCTTTCCGCAGATTCTGGGTTTCATTTGTTTTTTCATTGCCGCCGTTGCAGAAACCAACCGTGTTCCATTCGATCTCCCGGAGGCGGAATCCGAACTGGTTGCGGGATTTCACACGGAGTATGCGAGCTTCAAGTTCGCGATGTTTTTTATCGCGGAGTACACCAGCATGATCACGGTGTCGTCGCTCTGCGCGATCATGTTCTTCGGTGGCTGGCTATCGCCCTTCCCTGCTTCGTGGACGGTGACCCATTATCTGCCTTCGGCCCTGCTGATTCCCGCGGGCTTGTGGATTATTTGGGACGGCATCCGTTACGAGACAATTTTTGGGAAAATTATTTTGCCGGGTGTCGGCACGGTTCTGACGATTGCGGGGATTGCGCTGCTCATGCCCAATCTTCTGTTCGTCAATGAATTTATCCAAGCGCCTTTCTGGCTGCTGTCGAAGATTTTTGTCTTCCTGTTTGTGTATGTGTGGATGCGCGGGACGCTGCCGCGTTTCCGGTACGACCAGTTGATGGCGTTTGGCTGGAAGCTGCTGCTACCTCTTTCCATCGCGAACGTGATCGTCACCAGTTTTGTGATTCTGAAGTGGGGTGCGCAGTGACGCCGCAACTTCTGATTTTCTTCGTGCTCGCGGCGCTGGCGGTGCTGGGGGCGGTCAGCCTGATTGTGCAGAAGCATCCGATTCATAGCGCGCTTTCGCTGATCGTGGTGATGGTCGCGCTCGCGGGATTGTACTTGCTGATGGGTGCTGAATTCGTGGCCGCGGTGCAGATCATCGTGTACGGCGGCGCGATTATGGTGCTGTTCGTGTTCGTCATCATGCTTTTGAACGCCGGCATCGAGGAACACACCAGCCTTTCGAAGTTTGCCGGACCGCCGGGATTGCTGCTGGTGGTGGCGCTGGCGGGCTTCCTTGCGGCGACGATCGCGCGGTCGACCGGGACGGTACAGGCCGCGGCGCAGACCGGCACAATGTCCTCCACCAAAGGCATTTCGAATATGCTTTTCCGAGATTTTGTGTACCCGTTCGAATTGACCTCGTTCCTGATCCTGGTGGCGATCATGGGCGCCACGGTGCTCGCGCAGCGGGAGAAAAGCTGAGATGGTGCCGACGAACTACTACGTGATCCTAAGCGCGGTTTTGTTCGGACTCGGCGTATTTGGGTTCGTTTTCAAGCGCAATATCATCACGATTTTCATGTCCATCGAATTGATGCTGAACGCGGTGAATCTGGCGTTCGTAGCATTCAGCCAGGCGCTGGGCAAACTCGATGGCCAGGTGTTTGTGCTGTTCGTCATCGTGGTGGCCGCGGCAGAAGCGGCGGTGGGCCTCGGAATCATCATTCTCATTGCGCGCAACCGGCAATCGCTCAACGTCGAGCGCGTTGACCTTCTCAAACTCTAATGCCGACATACCCGATACTCGAGTATTTGTGGATCATTCCGCTGCTGCCGCTGCTAGGTTCGGCGATTAATGGCCTTTTCGGCGAAAAATGGCCGAATAAAACCGTCAATTGGGTGGCGCTGAGCTCGACGGGATTGTCATTTGCCTGTGCGCTGGAAGCGGTTCGCGAATTTTTCGCATCAGGCCAGGCGCTCTTCCACAAGGAATTCTTCACCTGGATTGCGGCGGGCAATTTCCGCGCGGGTTTCGATTTGCAGATGGACCAGCTCACCGTTGTGATGGTGCTGGTAGTGACCGGCGTGGGCTGGCTCATCCACATTTATTCGACCGGCTATATGGCTCATGAAGGCGGCTACTACCGCTTCTTTTCGTACCTGAACCTTTTCATGTTCTTCATGCTCATCTTGGTGCTAGCGGCGAATTACGTTTTGCTCTTCGTTGGCTGGGAAGGCGTGGGCCTGTCGAGCTATTTGCTGATTGGATTCTATTTCCTGAGAAAGTCGGCGGCTGACGCGGGCAAGAAAGCGTTCATCGTCAACCGCATCGGCGACTTCGGCTTCATGCTGGGGATGTTTTTGCTGTTCCGCACGTTCCACACGCTGGATTTTCAAACCTTGTTCGATGCGCAACACGCGGCCGCGTGGCCTGCAGAGGCGTACGGCCAGTTCGGCACGTTTACGATTGCTTGTCTGTTGCTCTTCATGGGCGCCTGCGGAAAATCGGCCCAACTTCCCCTGTACGTCTGGCTGCCGGACGCCATGGAAGGGCCAACGCCCGTCAGCGCCTTGATTCACGCGGCGACCATGGTGACGGCAGGCGTTTACGTTGTGGCGCGCTCGCACGTTTTGTTCACGCATGCTCCCACGGCCATGCTGGTCGTCGCGATTGTTGGTTGCGCGACGGCGTTCTTCGCGGCCACGATCGGCCTGGTACAAACGGACATCAAGAAAGTCCTCGCCTACTCGACCGTCAGCCAGCTCGGCTACATGTTCCTGGCCTGTGGCGTCGGCGCGTTCTCCGCGGGCATTTTCCACCTCATGACCCACGCCTTCTTCAAAGCGCTTTTGTTTCTCGCCGCGGGGAGCGTGATTCACGCCATGGGCGGCGAGCAGGACATGAACCGCATGGGCGGGCTGGGCAAGAAGATTCCCTGGACGTATGTGACCATGCTGCTCGCCACGTTCGCCATCACCGGCATTCCTTTCTGGGCAGGCTTCTTCTCCAAGGATGCCATCCTCTTCGCTGCGTTTCAGAGTCAAACCGGTGGCACTGCGCTTTATGTCTTCGGCTTGCTTGCGGCGCTGCTCACTTCGTTCTACATGTTCCGGCTCATTTTCCTTACCTTCGGCGGCACGCGGCGCTTTGACGAACATAAAGTGCATGTTCATGAATCGCCGTGGAGCATGCTGGGGCCGCTCGTTGTACTTGCGGTGCTCTCCACTGTCGGCGGCTGGCTCGCTCTGCCGGCTTTGTTCCAAGGACCAGATTATTTCGCTAATTTTCTTGGACCGGTTTTTGGCGGACGTGAAACTGCGGAAGCGGCCGGCGATATTGCCGCTCATCATCTGGAATTGATTCTGGCAGGCGTGGCCGTGAGCGCAGCACTCATCGGCCTCGGGGTAGCTTACTGGCTGTATCTCAAGAAGCCCGGCAAAGCCGACGAACTTGCAAAGTCCATGAAGCCCGCCTACACGACGCTGCTGAACAAGTATTACGTGGATGAGCTATACGCAGCCGTGGTTGTCAAGCCGCTACTTTGGATTTCGACGGTTGTGTTTTGGAAAGCGGTGGACGTCACCGTCATCGATGGCGCGGTCAATGGAGTCGCGGAAGGCCTCACTAATGTTGGCGATGGCGTGCGCCACACGCAGTCCGGCAATACGCGCAGCTACGCCGTCTGGGTGGTCGTTGGAGCAATCGTGATCATAGCCGTCATCTTCTTCTGGCCGAGCGCGGGAAAGCCAGTGATCGGGATGGTGCGCTGATGCTGCCCGGCGGGCATCTGCTTTCGGTCCTGATCTTTTTCCCTGCCGTGGGCGCGCTGGCGCTTTTGCTGCTGCGCGGCGACGATCACAAATATATTCGGTATCTGTCTCTCATCGTTTCTGTAGCTGAATTCATCTTCTCGCTCTTCCTGCTCTTCAAGGCGCCCGTTGGCGCTTCCGGATATCAGCTCGAAGAATTCGCGAAGTGGATCAACCAGCCGCCGATCAACTATCACCTGGGCGTGGACGGCATCAGCATGTTTCTGGTGATCTTGACGACATTCCTGACGCCGATTTCGATTCTCGCGTCGTGGAAGAGCGTCGAGCTCCGCGTCAAGGAATTCTTCATCATGCTGCTGATGCTGGAAGTCGGCGTGGTGGGCGTGTTCCTCTCGCTCGACCTTTTCCTCTTCTTCCTATTCTGGGAAGTGATGCTCATCCCCATGGCTTTGCTGATCGGCATCTGGGGCCACGAGCGCCGCGTGTATGCCGCGGTGAAATTCGTGCTCTACACCATGGCAGGCTCGATCCTCATGCTGGTCGGCATCATCTGGCTCTACAACGCCACGGGCACATTCGACTTGCCTACAATTCAGCAGATGCTCGCGAATGGCGTGCTGGTGCTCGCACCGCGGACGGAGATGATTCTCTTCCTGGCTTTCTTTCTCGCGTTTGCAATCAAGGTGCCGCTCTTCCCGTTGCACACTTGGCTCCCTGACGCACACGTGGAAGCGCCCACCGCCGGCTCGGTGATGCTCGCAGGAGTGCTACTGAAGATGGGCACGTACGGCATGATTCGCTTCTGCCTGCCGCTATTCCCCGATGCTTCGCGTCGCGCCGCAGGCTGGGTGGCCGCACTCGCCATCATCGGCATCATTTACGGCGCGCTGGTGGCCATGGTTCAGCCGAACCTGAAGAAGCTGGTCGCCTATTCTTCGGTGAGCCATCTGGGCTTCGTGGTGCTGGGCATTTTCGCGTTCCACAACATCTCCATGCAGGGCGCGGTCTACCAGATGCTGGCGCACGGCATCTCGACCGGCGCGCTCTTCCTGGTCGTGGGAATGCTTCACGACCGGCGCCATACGTTCGAAATCAGCGAGTACGGCGGCCTAGCGACGCCGATGCCGAAACTCGCCGCGTTCTTCCTGTTCGCCGCGTTGTCTTCGCTGGGCTTGCCGATGCTGAACGGCTTTGTCGGCGAATATTTGATTCTGCTCGGCACCTACCAGCATCACTGGCAGTGGGCGTCGTGGGCGGCTCTCGGCGTGATTCTTTCGGCGTGCTACTTGTTGTGGTCCTATCAGCGTGTGTTCTTTGGCGAGATTACCAAGGAAAAGAACCGCACCTTGCCGGACGCCTCCGTGCGCGAAAAGTGGATTCTCGCCACAATGGCGGTCGTCACACTTTGGATGGGCATCGGCTCCACCTACATCACGCGCCGCACGGCAGCGGCCGCGCAAACGGTGATTGATCAGGTTGAGCCGCAGCGGCCCTATGAGGCGTCAGCACCATCACAAATCATGCCGTCGCTGGCGCCGATGCAACCAACTCACACAGCTCCCCGCGCGGCGAAACCCATTTCCTTCGAAAGGCTGGAAACTCGCTAGATGCTTCCCCGCACCATAGACATGTACCGCGTTCTTCCCGAGCTCCTCTGGTGCGGCTTCGGCGCGCTGGTGATGCTGCTGCAGCCCTTCGTGCGCAACCGGCATTTCTTCACATTTCTTGCGTTAATCGGCACGTTGACGGGAACGCTGGCCTCAGTCATCTCGGCGGCCAATGCAGGTCCGGGCTTCAATGGATTGGTGGAATCCGATTCGTTCAGTTTCTTTTTCCGGCTGCTCGTTGGCACGGTGGCGTTTCTGGTGGTTCTCGCGGCGGGGCCATATCTCGATCGCGAGCGCCTCCCTGTCCCGGAATTCTACGCGCTCCTGCTATTTGCCACCGCCGGCATGGGCGTTCTCGCTTCGGCGCAGGAGTTGCTCACCGCGTTCATCGGCCTGGAGATGAGCTCCATCTCCAGCTACATCCTGGCGGGCTACCGCCGCGATTCGCTGAAATCCAGCGAATCAGCGATGAAGTACTTCCTGCTGGGTTCGTTCGCGACGGCATTTTTTCTGTACGGCATCGCGCTGGTATACGGCGCGACGGGGACCACCATGCTGGACAAGATGGCGCACACGGACGAGACCAGCACGCTGCTGAAGTTGGGGCTCTCCATGATCCTCATTGGCCTGGGCTTCAAGGTGGCTGCGGCGCCCTTCCAGGTATGGACGCCGGACGTTTACGAAGGTGCTCCCACGCCAGTCACCGCGCTCTTTTCCGCGGGACCGAAGGCCGCGGCATTCGCTCTACTGCTGCGCATCTTTGCGACCGTTCCGGCGGCCACGCACTTCTGGTTCTGGGCGTTTTGGGTTCTCGCCGTGTTGACGATGTTCGCCGGAAATCTTGGCGCACTGGTGCAGACGAACATCAAGCGGCTGCTGGCGTACAGCTCGATCGCGCACGCAGGCTACATTTTGGTAGCTTTCGCGGCCGTCACGACAATGGCGCAGGCTGGCTCGGCGGAAGCTGGGCCCGCGTACGCCGCGGTGCTCTTTTACCTGCTCACCTACGCGCTGGTAAAGCTGGGGGCGTTCACAATCGTTTCGCAGCTCGGGGGCGTCGGCGAGAAAAATCTTTCGTTGGACGACTACGCCGGACTTTCGCAGCGCCAACCGGTCGTCGCCGCAATTCTGAGCATTTATATGTTGTCGCTTCTTGGCCTTCCGGTCACCGCGGGTTTCTTCGGCAAGTTTTACATTTTCAAGGCGGCGGTGAATTCCAATCTGATCTGGCTCGCGGTCATAATGGGGATCAACAGCGTCATCGGGTCTTACTACTACCTGCGCGTCATCGTGGTGATGTATATGCGAGAATCGAGCGCGGAAGCCGCTGCGGCAACTCCCGTGGGCTTTCCGTTGAGCGTAAGCGTAGTTCTTGCGGTCACGGCCATCGGCACTATTCTGTTCGGCGTTCTGCCCAATTCTGTCATCAACTTCCTCCTCCGGCCGAACCTCTTTGGCTTCGGCCATTGAGATTGCAATCTAAACTAGGACGGCCAAGCTAAAGCCCGCGGCTACGAAAGAAAAGAAAACGGCCCGAAGGCTTACGTCTTCGGGCCGTTTCAAGAACTCTATCTGCTAGCTAGCCACTAGACCTTCACGAAGATAATCACCAGCGTGAAGAGCGCGAGCGTCTCGACGAATACCAGGCCGAGAATCATCGCCGCGCGAATCGCACCCGCCGCTCCCGGATTGCGCGCCATGCCTTCGCACGCCGCCGAGGCGATCCGGCCCTGCCCCAACGCGCCACCAAAGGCCGCGAGTGCCATGCCGAAGCCTGCGGCAATCGCCAGCAAGCCTTTTCCTCCGGCCGCTGCGCCTGCAGTATCCTGCGCGAACGCGGACGGTGCAATCAGCATCACCGCCACGAGCGCCACCAACGCCATCATCCACTTCTTCATCACTTCCTCCTTGTGAATCGCTGCCAGGAGGTGGTTCCCGGACACCGTGCAGCCGGGCTCACACTGAAGCAGCTCATTGCCGGCAAGATTCACCGGCAAACTCGATTAGTGCTCGTCGGCTGTGGCCATGCCCAGATAAACCGAAGGCAAAACCGTGAAAATGTAGGCCTGAATGATGGCCACGAAAATGTGCAAGCCGATAAACGCGACGGGAATCGTGGCCGGCAACACGCCGACAACAACACCCAAAAGCGGAGACTTGGACCAGGCCGCGACAGTGGCCATCGAAAACAAGCCGACGAAAATCGTGTACAGAAGATCGCTCGCCACGATGTTCGCCCAAAGACGAACGGTCAACGAAAGAATGCGCGCCGTGGTACTCACGATTTCCACGGGAAAAAGCAGGACAGCCAGCGCCCAATCGCCAAACGTTTTCGGCGAGCCTGCAAAGGTAAGCAGGTAGTGGCCTGGCCCGTGGTGCTTGATTCCCTGCCAGTTGAAATAGATAAATGTCAGGATGGCGCAGGACATGGGCACGGTTTTCTCCGCCGTGGGAGCGGCGAAAAATGGGATGGCGCTGAGCAGATTGGATATGAGAACGAACACGGAGATGGAACCCACGAACGGAATCATTTTCAGCGCGCCGTGATGAACGTTTTCTTCCAGCAGATCCTTGATGCCGAATCCCAGCGGATTCGTCAGCAGCATTTCCGCGACTTGTTGCGACGCTCCCGGCTTTTCCACGGACAGCCTCGACCGGAGGAATAACGCCAGAAGAGTCCCGATGATCAGCGCGACCGTGCACATCACAATGTGTTCGGGGATGGGCCGGTTGGGATGCTTCACCTGGATGTGCAGGAACGTCAGCAGGGCGAGAGCGTACCGCCCGAGGTAGTGATTCACCAGCAGCGTAAGTCCGGATACGTGTTCAACCATTCGCTAGTCCGCCGGATGCAAGATTTCGTACACACTCGCCGCGATGGTGGCGGCTCCAAGAGCACACAAACCTACGACCATGCTCAAAAGGGGAATTCTCAGATATTCAAAAATAACATACACGGCGAGGGCTATCAACCCGTAGCGGAAGAGCATGCCGAAGTAGCTGCCGAGCGGGACCCGCGGCTTCTTGTCGCCGGCCTGGGCCGTGGAGGCTTGCACCAAGACATCGAGACCGCGCTTCAGCCAGCGGAAATTCAGCCAGGCTAGAATGGCGCCGATCGCCAGGCCTGCGCCCCAGGCGCGATCGCGAAGCAAAGCAACCAGAATACCGGCGAGAAGTCCCAGGAGCAGCGTCAGCCAGGAGATGCGCTGCTCGGTCACGGCGCCTGGGGCCGTCTCAGCTGCGTTTGGTTCCATTGCCAACTCCGCCCACCCGCCGAAGGACGTCACGAACTCCCGCAAAAAATCCAATTCCACCTAGGATGAGCAGGAAAACCGGTTTGGTGTGCAGCCAGCGGTCGAGAAAATAGCCCAGAAGCCCGCCCACGACCATGGCGGACACCAGCACGAACGGCAACTCCAATGCGATCGCGGCCTGGTTCGAAGAATCTCTGGCCTTCTCTACAATGGGCGCTGCTGATTTCGTTTTATCCGGATTATTGTCCGAAGGCATAGTGCGCGAGCCGCGTGAACGGCTCAGGATACAACCCCGCAGCGAGCGTGACAAATACGGCCACGCCGAGGGCCACGGCCTGCGCGTTGCTCATCAGCACGCGCGGCGCATCGCCCGGCTGCTTGAGCCAGGCGTGCACGATGATGCGGAAGTAGTAGTACAGCGCGGGAACGATATACAGCACCGCGAAAACGGCGAGCACCGTGTGTTTCGTCTCAATCAGCGAGAGGAAAATAAAATATTTCCCCATGAAACCCGCGGTCGGCGGAATTCCTGCAAGCGAGAGCATGAAAACCAGCAGCAGCAGCGCAGAAACCGGGCTGCGTTGGTAAAGGCCGTTCAAGTCTTCTAATTCGTCGCCGATAATTCCTTTTTGGCGCAGAACGATGACCACTGCGAACGCCCCTATGGTCATGAAGACATATGCAAACAAGTAGTACCCAATTCCTATCAAGGCCGTGTTGTTGCCCGAGACAAGCCCGAGAAGGATGAAGCCGACATGCGAGATCGAGGAGTAGGCCAGCAGCCGCTTGACGTTGGTCTGCGTCAGTGCGGCAAGATTTCCCCACGTCAGCGTTGCGATCGCTACGCCGCCCACCACGTAAAGCCACATCTCATGCGAAGCCGCGAAAACCGTAAGGAACAACCGCAGCAGTAGCGCAAAGCTCGCGGTTTTTGATGCAACGCTGATATAGGTGGTGACTGGCGTCGGCGCGCCTTCGTAGACGTCCGGCGCCCACTGATGAAATGGCACAGCGGCAACTTTGAAGAATAGCCCCACGGCCACCAGGACGAACGCGGCGGCAGCGAAGAGAGGCATCTGGTGCAGCAGCATGGATGGATCAAGATGCAATGCCGCCGGATACTGCGAGGCGAAACGCTCGCGCATCGCTTCGCCGCCTGGACCAGGCTGGCGGCTCAACTGAATGGCTTGCGCAAGCGGGCTGCTCGGATCAAATGCATAACTAAGAAGTCGAACATTCGTCGTTCCGCTCAAACCATAAAGTATGGAGAAGCCATAGGCCAGGATTCCGGAGCTGAATGCACCAAGCAAAACATATTTCAGCGCCGCTTCATTGGAGCGCTTGTCGCGCCGCAGGAAACCCGTCAGCACGTAGAAGCTGAGTGCCATCGTCTCGAGCCCAAGGAACATCACAATCAGGTCGAAGCCCGAAGCCATCAGCATCATTCCCACGCACGCAAAGAGCAGCAGCGCGTAGTATTCCCCTTCTTCTTCCTTTTCGATCTCCAGGTATTTTACGGACAGGAGAATCACCAGCGCCGTGGCCGCCAGAAAAAGTCCGGCAAAGAACAAAAAGAATCCATCCACAACCACCGTCTCGTGGAACCCCACGAGATCGCCCCGCATCGCAACTTGCCCTCGCAATTTCCACAGAGTGAACGCGCTGAACACCGTGCCCACGAACGCGGTCTTCGCGTAGAAATCCTTGAAGATCAGCTTCCAAATCCCGCTATTCTCTACTGAGTCCTTCGAAGAAAAGCCAATCAGCAGAATACCCAGCCCGAACAGCGTCAGTTCCATCTCCGGAAGGATGGTGGCGCCGTCTCCCTGGAGATAGCTGCGAATCGCGTCAATGAAGGGGATATTCATGCGGCCGGGCTATTTCGTCTCCACAACGGCAGGCTGCATTTCCAGGGGCGGCAGTTTGGCGTGCTCCGCTCCATAAAACCCCGGATTCACCTGGTGGACAATCCTTTCCAGCGGCTTTTCGATGAAGGCAAAGAATGGCTTGGGATAGATCCCGATCCAGAAGGCCAGGATGACGAGAGGAATCAGCGTGGCATATTCGCGCGCATTCAAGTCCGGCAGCTTCTCGTTGATGGGGTTCGTGACCGGGCCGAACATTACGCGCTGGTAGAGCCACAGCAAATATGCCGCGCCCAGCACCACGCCCAGAGAGCCCCACGCGGCCCAGGCTTTGCTCACCTGAAACGCGCCTTGCAAAATCGTGAACTCTCCGATGAAGCCATTCAGCAGCGGCATTCCCAGCGAACTCAAGCTAATAATGAGATAAATTGCAGCGAAATTCGGCATGGGCGTAGCCAGTCCGCCAAACTCGGAAATCAAGCGCGTATGCCGCCGCTCGTACAGCACGCCCACAATCAAAAACAACGCGCCGGTCGAAATGCCGTGATTGATCTGCTGCAGCACGCTGCCGGATAGCCCGTTCGGATTGAGCGCGAAGATCCCCAGCGTGCAGAAACCCAGGTGACTCACGGAACTGTAGGCAATCAGTCGCTTCATGTCTTTCTGCATCAGACAGACGAGCGCGCCGTAGATGATGCCGATCAGCGACAACACAATGACGATATGAATGATGCGTGCGCGCAGTACCGTATCCGTCGGCAAAAGCGGCAAGGAAAATCGAATGAAACCGTACGTCCCCATTTTCAACAGTACACCGGCCAGAATGACGGAACCCGCGGTAGGCGCTTCCGTATGCGCGTCCGGCAGCCACGTATGGAACGGAAACATCGGAACTTTGATGGCGAAGGCGAAAAAGAATCCCCAGAAAAGCCATACTCTCAGTGAATCGGGAAAATCCTTCACTGCCGCCAACAGTGTAGGCACATCAAACGTGCGAGAACCATCCGCAGCCGCCGGCGCATAGAAATAAAGCGCCAGAATCGCCAGCAGCATCACCACCGATCCAGCCAGGGTGTACAAGAAGAACTTGATCGCCGCGTACAGCCGCCGGTCGCTGCCCCATACGCCGATCAGGAAGTACATCGGTACCAGCATCACTTCCCAGAAAACGTAAAACAGGAAAAAATCCAGCGAAACGAAAACACCGATCATGCCAACCTGCAGCAGCAACAACAGAATGTAGTATTCCTTCTGCCGCAGTTTGATGGCGCTCCAGGAGGAGAAGATAGCGATCATGCCGAGGAACGTCGTGAGCATCACCAGCAAAAGGCTGATGCCATCTATTCCCAAGTGGTATCTCGCGCCAATGGAGGGAATCCAATCCGCATTCTCTTCAAATGTGAAGCCGCCCCAATCTGAATGCCACCAGTGCACCAGCGGCAACGAAACGAGAAAACCGAGAACGCCGAATACGTTTCCGACAAGCCGGGGAACGCTGTCCTGCTCGCGCGGCACAAAGAGCAAGATCAGCGCGCCCACCAGCGGCGTGAACAGCACCACGCTCAAGATATGATGTGCAAAAAAGTCCATTCTCCGCCTCTCAGCGCACCGCGCGCAGCAAGGTTTGCATGTGATGCCCGTAGTAACCCAGCAGGACGACCAGCCCCACTAAAATCAGCAACGCGTAGCTGGAAAACAGCCCGGTCTGCAGCAGGCGCACCGGGTAACTGAAGAGTTGCGTCAGCTTCGCTCCGAAATTCAACAACCCATCAATCACCCACTTGTCCCACCACATCGAAACCTTCGAGCTGAAGCGTGCCAGCCAGCCGGCCCCGTTGACGCCTAGCCCATCAATGACATTTGCATCGAGGACGCCAAGCAAAACACCAAGATCCTTTACGCGGTTCACAATCAATGCATCGTAGATCTCATCCACGTAGTATTTATGAACAAGCAACTCGTAGACTTTCGGCCATTTCTCCGCCACCAATTGGGGAGCAATTCTCTTGGACCTGTAGAATTCATACGCAAGCCAGATCCCCGCGCCCGCCATCGAGAGAGACAACACCATCAGGAAGATTTCTTTTCCCACCGCATGGTGTGCGATTCGAACGGCTCCCGTCTCCGATATAACGCCCGCCAAGACCGGCTCAAGAAACCGCTCGAACCGATTCTCCCCGCCGAGCGCGCCCGGCCATCCAATCCATCCGCCAATGATAGAAAGCGCGGCGAGAATAATGAGTGGAACGGTCATAGCTGGCGGCGATTCGTGGATGTGTTTCTCCACGTGCTCGTCCGCGCGAGAGTAGCCAAAGAAGGTGAGAAAGAGCAGACGGAACATGTAGAACGCGGTTAAGCCCGCCGTGAAGAAGCCGACAATCCAGAGCAGGAAGAATCGATCGAACGCCCGCCCGAGAATTTCATCCTTACTGAAAAATCCTGCGAACGGAAAAATCCCCGCGATCGCAAGGGTTGCGATCAGAAAAGTCACTGCCGTCCTCGGAATCTTTCCCCACAAGCCGCCCATTTTCCGGATGTCCTGTTCCCCGGACATCGAGTGAATCACGCTGCCCGCTCCAAGGAAGAGCAGTGCCTTGAAAAACGCATGTGTCATCAAGTGAAAAATTCCCGCCGCGAATGCCCCTACGCCCAGCGCCAGGAACATATATCCAAGCTGGCTGATCGTCGAATACGCCAGCACCTTCTTGATGTCGTTCTGAACCACCGCCATGGACGCCGCGAAAATCGCCGTTACCGCGCCCACCACCGCCACCACATCCATAGCGGCCGGCGCAAGCTGGTAGACGGCGTTCATGCGCACAACCATGTACACGCCCGCGGTCACCATAGTGGCCGCGTGAATCAGCGCGCTCACCGGCGTCGGGCCCTCCATCGCATCTGGCAACCAAACATACAGCGGAATCTGCGCCGATTTCCCCATCGCCCCAATGAATAGCAACAGGGCAATGACGGTCAGTGTCGGCGTGATGACGCCGAGCGTTCCGGAATCTTTGGCGGCTTTCAGCACCTGAAAGATTCCGGAAGCACTCTCCGATTCCGGCAATCCGTTCGACATAAACCGAATAGTGCCCAAAGTCACCGCGGTCAGCAGAATTCCAAGGATAAAGCCCGCGTCACCAATGCGATTCACAATGAACGCTTTCTTCCCCGCGTCCGACGCCGATTTCTTCAGGAAATAAAATCCAATCAGGAGGTAGCTGCAAAGCCCGACGCCTTCCCAGCCCACGAACATAAGCAACATGTTATTCGCCAAGACCAGCGTGAGCATGGCGAACATAAATAGGTTCATATATCCGAAAAATCGGTAATAGCCGCCCTCGTGCGCCATATATCCGACCGAATACACGTGAATCAGGAAGCCCACGCCAGTCACCACCAGAACCATCACGCAGGAAAGTGGATCGAGCAGAAATCCCCAATCCGCCACGAATGGCACGAGGTGCCCGCCCGTCATTTGCATTGGGCCGGGCGTCAGCCATTCGAAAAGAACCTGTTGGAAGACGCGGTGCTCCGAATCCGCGGCCAGCAGCTCAGAAACCGCCCCCGCTGCGCAAACGAAGGACAGCCCGACGCTCCCGACGCAGAGCAAGCTCACGCCCGCCTTCGGAACTCGCTTGCCAACAAAAAGCATCAGCGCCGCTGTCGCCAGCGGAAAGAGCGGGATCAGCCACAGAAAGCTGAGAAACGTTCCTGTGGGCGTCATGCGAGCTTTATTTCTTTTTTCACGTCGTCGTTTCCACCGCTACCATTTCAGCAAATCCATTTCGTCCGCCAGCACCGTTTCGCGGTTGCGGAAAAACGCAATGATGATTCCCAGCCCTACCGCCGCCTCCGCCGCCGCGTCGGCAATAATGAAGAGCGCGAAGACTTGCCCCGCCACGTCGCCGTACAAACGCGAAAATGCCACGAGATTGATATTCACCGCATTGAGAATCAGTTCGATGGACATCAAAATCACAATCACGTTGCGCCGCGTGATCACCCCGATCACCCCAATAATGAAAAGCGCCGCGCTCAAAAACAGATAGTGTCCGATCGGCAGCATCACTTTTCCTTCTTCGCCATGACCACCGCTCCAATCATCGCCACCAGCAGCAAAACCGAAGCGATTTCGAATGCAAGCAAATAGTTTCCGAACAAGCTCTGCGCGACGGCCTCCGAATTCGCCGGCAATTCGCTCGCCGGCGGAGCGGCCAGGACCGGAATCCCCTGCCCCGGTATTTTTTCCGACGACCACAGCATCAATCCGAACTGCGCGCTCAGCGCCAGCGCCACGATCAGCGCCACCCACTTCTGCCGCGCAAACTGAATCTGCTGCAGCGCCACATCCAGGTTGACCAGCATGATCACGAAGATAAACAGCACCATGATCCCGCCGACATACAGGATGATCTGCACGATAAACAAAAACTCCGCGCGCAACTGCAAAAAGATTCCTGCCGTGGCGAGTAGCGCGGTGACCAGAAAGATCGCGCTATGCACCGCATTGCGCCGCGTCACCATCAGCGCCCCGCTGGCAATCGCCAGCCCCGCAAAAATATAAAATAGGACCTTATCCAGCATAGAAATCCGAAGCGGGCGCGTTTTCCTTCCCGGCAGAGCTCTGCTGTCCAGCAGCCAGAATCATCAGCGCCACCACCAGTGCGATGATCGCCGCAGGCGTCGTGACCAGGAGCATCGACCAGCCATGCAAATTGAAATACGAACCCACGATCAGCGCCACGCCCACGACCAACACGTTGACGATGGACAACGGGATCAGGAACTGCCATCCCAGCCGCATCAGCTGATCGAAGCGATAGCGCGGGATCGTAAATCGCAGCCACATGAAAAAATAAATGTAGGCGCTCACCTTGAAAATGAACCAGAACCCGCCATGAATCCCTGCATAAAGCGGCTTTGCGATCGGCAGCGCAACCGGCGCGAGTAGTACCAGCGCCAGGGCAAGGCACAAACCCGCCACCGCCAACATGAAAAGTTGCTGCACCCGCGAAGGCTGTTTGGGCGTCCGCAACAAGCAATACCCGGCGACTCCAATCATCAGCAGGGGCGGAACATAATCCAGAAAATTAAAAAAGTGCACGCGCGCAAACGGCCGCAGCCAGCCGCCTAGAAAAAGCGTCGTCGCCACCGAAGACACCACAATCATGTTGGTGTATTCCGCCAGAAAATAAAGCGACCAGCGAAATCCGCTGAACTCCGTCATGTAGCCGGCGACAAGCTCGGACTCCGCCTCCGGCAAATCAAATGGCGCGCGGTTCGTCTCCGCAATCGACGCCACGAGATAGATAAAGAAAGCCACCGGCGCCAGCATCACGAACCAGATTCCTTCGTTGTACTGCGCCTCCACAATCGCTTTGATATTTAGCGTGCCCGTGAGCAGCAACCCGCTCACCAAAGCCATCCCTGCTGCCGTTTCGTAACTCACCAGCTGAGCGGAACTCCGGAGCGAGCCCATCAACGAGTAGTGGCTATTCGAAGCCCATCCGCCCAGCACGATCCCGAAAATTCCCATCGCGCTGACGCCCACGACAAATAAAATTCCGATGTTGATATCCTTCGCGATCTGAAACGCCGGACCAATCGCCAGACCAGCGATCGAAAGCAGCGCCGCTCCCACCGAAAGCACCGGTGCAAGCCAAAAAACCAGTTTGTCCGCGTTGTCCGGGATGATGTCTTCCTTGATGAGCAGCTTGACGGCATCCGCGATCGGCTGCAGCAGACCGTGCGGCCCCACGCGCATCGGTCCCAGCCGCGCTTGCATGTCCGCCATCAATTTGCGTTCCACCAACACGATGTAGCCGACGATGAGCGGCAACACGGCGACGATCACTAGCCCGCACAGCAGCGGAGCCCAGTAGAGCTTCAAGAAATCCATCGTTGCCTGAATGACGGCTTGCATCACCGAACTATTTCTCCTGCGAGCTTGGCGGTCTTTTACTTATGCGACCTTATCTGTCGACTTCCCCCAAAACAATGTCAATCGTCCCGATGATGGCCACTACATCCGCCACCAAGTGTCCTCGAACCATGCGATCAAACGCCTGCAAATTGATAAACGACGGCGGCCGTATTCGCACGCGATACGGCTGCACCGTCCCATCGCTCACCACGTAATACCCCAGCTCGCCCTTCGGTGCTTCGATCGCGTGATAGACCTCTCCCGGCGGCGGCTTCAAAACTTTGCCCACCTTCGCCAGGATCGGTCCCGCCGGAATATTCTCGATAGCCTGCAAACAAATCAGCCGCGACTGCCGCATCTCTTCCATGCGCACCAAGTAGCGGTCGTACGTATCGCCGGTGGTGCCTACGGGAATTTCGAATTTGTACTGGTCGTACGCCGCATAAGGCGCCGCTTTACGAAGGTCCCACTTCACCCCACTCGCCCGCAGCACCGGCCCAGTCACGCCAAACGCGATGGCGTCCTCGGCGGTCAGAATTCCCACGCCTTTCGTGCGCCCAATCCAGATGCGGTTCTGCGTCAGCAGCGTCTCGTATTCCGCGACGCGCGATTCGAAATCCTTGCAGAATCTCTCGACATCTTTCTCCAGCGTGTCGTAAGCCTCGTATTGCAACCCTCCAATTCGAAACGCGTGCGTGGTCAGCCTCGCACCGCAATATTTCTCAAAGATTTTCAGGATTTCTTCCCGCTCGCGCATGCAATAAAAGAGCGGCGTCAACGCCCCGATATCCAGCGCATGCGTTCCCAGCCACAACAAGTGGCTGGCAATTCTCTGCAGCTCCGTAAGGATCGTTCGAATCACCCGCGCGCGCGGCGGCGCTTCCACCACTAGAAGTTTTTCGATCGCCTCGCAATATCCCAGCCCGTTGCTCACTGCCGCCACGTAGTCCATGCGGTCCACGTACGGCGCAAACTGCTGATACGTGCGGTTCTCCCCGATTTTCTCCACGCCGCGGTGCAGATAGCCGATGATGCATTCCGATCCGATCACGCGCTCGCCATCGAGCTTCAGCTTTACGCGCAACACCCCGTGCGTTGAAGGGTGCTGCGGCCCCATATTGATGATGAGCTCGTCCGCACCCAGCAGCGTTTTGTTCTCGGTTGTTGCTTCGCTACTCAGAGTCGTCTCCCGTTCAGCTTCCAATTCAGCCGTAAAACCGCGTCACTGCCCGCTCTCGATTCCCAAATTCTCTCGCACCCACGCGGTATCCTGCTGCAAGATGTCGTAGTCCTTCCTCAGCGGATGGCCCTGCCACTCTTCGGGAAGCAAAATGCGCGTCAAGCCCGGATGCCCCGCGAAAACAATCCCAAACATGTCAAACGCTTCGCGCTCCAGCCAATTCGCCACCGGCCAGACTCCGGTAAGGCTTGGCACCTCTTCTCCATCTGCCGCCCACGCCTTCACCCGCAGTCGCTCGTTCTTCGGGAACGAATAGAGATTCAGCACCACATCGAATCGCTTCTCGCGCTTCGGCCAATCCACCGCCGTCAGGTCCGACAGCATGTCGAACTTTTCTTCATCGCGCAGGTGCAACGCGATTTCCCCAAGCCGCGCGCGCTCGACCGTCACAATCGCTTGCTTGCGATCCTCCATCGCTTCCACGATGCCCGCCTCGAATTTCGCGCGCAGCCGCGCCACAAGCTCATTGTTGAGCGGAGTCTGCAAAACTACAGGAGGTTTTGGAGGAGCGGCAGGCGGAGCCGGTTTCGCAGCAGGAGCGGCAGGCGCACTCGCATCGGCTGGCTTGGCAGGAGGAGTTGCAGTTGGAGACGGGCTTCCCGCGGGCTTTTCGCCCGGGGGCGGTTGGGGCGGTTTAGGTTCCCGAGGCTCGTCGGCCATGGACCCTGGAGGTGACAGGCTGCGGCGAACGAGTTGCCGTTCGCTTCAAGCAACAACGGAGCAGCCAAGAATTCAAACGCCGCGTTTCTAACACACGCCGCAAACCGAGTCAATCACAACCACTTGCGGCCAAGACCATGTCTTCGAGCAAAAGAAAAGACCATCGGCTCAAGCCCACTCCAGCGCACCCTTTTTGTACAGCCACACGTAGCCCACCACCAGGATCCCCAGGAACACAAACATCGACACCAGCGCAAACAGCCCCGCGTGCGCTGCCACCCATCCTTTATACAGAATTGCCCAGGGGATCAGGAACATGGTCTCCACGTCAAAAATCACAAACAGCATCGCCACAATATAGAACCGCACGGAATACCGCCCCCGCGAGCCACCCTCCGGCGGAATCCCGCACTCATAGGGCATCAGCTTGGCCCCCACGCGGGTCGACGTTGGCCGAATCAGCTTCGCGAAAACCAGCGTCACCGCAGGAAACGCAATCACCAGTGCCGCATAGAGCAAGACAGGAAGGTAAGCGCTCGGCATAACTCCCTCACGCGCAGCATCCTATCACCATTTCCGACGCAAGCAATGCCGTGTTCGTGGATTCTTTGGTCCACCCTTGAGTGAATCGAGCTTACAGGAGTAAGCAGGGCTACTGCGACGATTGGTCCTTGTCCTTCGTGAAATAGTTTACTCGGCCAGCGGGTTTCCAATGACCAGTTTTGTCGACCCGAAAAAGGAAATAGTCACCTGCTGTCGAAACCTGGTTCATGTAGGAGAAGATCAGGACATAAACAACCGCTTCTGTTTTTTTCTGGCTGAAACCAACTCTTGAAAGAAAGATGGACAGATCTGGGGACTCCCAATCCTTCGATGGCTCGTCCCCTGGGCCTATTAGCTTATGCTTCCACGGAGTAGAAATAGGTTCGTGCAAACGGACACTCACAGCATTCTTCTCTTCAAAATCCGACCAGGTCGAATTTTCCATGTTTGTCCACTCTGTTCGCAGGAGCTGTTTGACACTGATTGCGTTGTCCGGCTTGATCCACAGAAACGTGCAGCCGTTTACAAGTGGGACGAGGGAACCATCTTCACCACATTTGCTGTTCAGCGTCACACTAAAGAGGGTGACGTGCGGCTCTTCCTTAGGAATGTGGTCCATAAGGCCCAAAACTGCCTCGTACACTCTGTATTCATCGGCAGAAGCCTCGCTCGTGTTCTGCGACAAGACCGGCAGCGAAATCGCGCCGAACATAACTATCGACAGAGCTGCGATACCTGAGAGTTTGTGCTTCACGGGAATGTGAACCTCCTGCGGGAGGAGCCGATTACCATTCTACTTCAGGAAAATTCGCGGAAGTCGACGGGCCGATCCAGAAACATTTTTCCCGACTGGATTCCGCTGTTATAACTACTTCTCGAACAGCAACTCTCCCGCGCGGCTCGTCGCTTTCACCACGGCCTTAATCAACGTAACGCGCAGCTTCCCTTCTTCCAATTCCATGATTCCATCAATCGTGCAGCCCGCCGGCGTAGTCACCGCGTCCTTCAGAAGCGCGGGATGATCCCCGGTTTCCAGCACCACGCTCGCCGCACCTTTCATCGTCTGCGCTGCCAGCAACGTGGCAACGTCGCGCGGCAATCCCACCTTGACCCCAGCCTCCGCGAGCGATTCCAGAATGATGTACGCATACGCCGGCCCGCTCGCCGAAAGCCCGGTAACCGCATCCATATTCTTTTCATCCACAACGACCGTGCGCCCCACCGCGTCAAACATCCTCCGCGCCGTCTCCAGGTGCTCCGCCTTCGCGTGCGCGCCCGCGCAAATCCCGGTCATGCCGCAGCCCACCGCCGCCGGCGTATTCGGCATCGCCCGCACCACCGGCACTCTTGCGCTGACGCGCTGCTCGATATAGCTCGTCGGCACCGAAGCCGCCACGCAAATCACCAGCGTCTTCTCGCTCAACTCCGGCGCGATCTCTTTCAACACATCGCCCACCACCTGCGGCTTCACGCCCAGCAGCACAATATCCGCGCCGTGTACCGCCTTGCGGTTCGCCGTGGTCACGCTAACGCCCAGCTCCTTCGCCAGCGCCGCCGCCTTTTCCCCATGCTTCACCGTCGCGGTAACATGCTTCGGCGAAAAGAGCCCCTGCTTCAAATAGGCCCGCAGCAAAATCCCGCCGAGTTTCCCCGCGCCCAGAACCGCCAGTTTCTTGTCGGATGGTTTAGTCGCCATGATGCAATCATTCTTGACTCGATTGCGAAATCGGTCAACCCAAGAATCTTGATTGGAAGGAAATGCCGCGCCTAATCGTGCCGAGCGCCATGCAGAACTTTTGCCGCGTGCGGCAACAGGTGCGCCACCGCATCCAGCGACTCCACCGCACCCTTCGGGCTTCCCGGCAGATTGACGATCAGCGTCTTGCTCCGCACTGCAGCTGTCCCGCGCGAGAGCACCGCCGTCGGCGTGAGCTCCAGTCCCTTGCGGCGCATCTCTTCCGGAATTCCGGGCACAATGCGGTCCGCCACCGCTTGCGTCGCCTCCGGAGTATTGTCCCGCGGCCCCAGCCCGGTCCCGCCCGTCGTCAGCAGCACATCCACGCGCCCCGAATCCGCCAGCTCCCGCAACTGCTCGCGGATATTCGCCGGATCATCGGACACGCGCAGCGCCGACGTAACTTCCCACCCCAGCCCACGGCAAACCGCCACCACCGCCGGACCCGACAAATCCTCGCGTTCATTTCTGGAAACGGAATCGCTGATAGTAAGGACCGCTACGCGCATGAGGAAGGATTTTCTCGGAGGCTCATTGCGTCGGGACAGCGTCGCGGTTGGACTCGTCCATCAATCGCATGGCTTCCATCAACAGGCCCGTGGTGTTCTTCGTCGTGGTCGTCCGCGTGGAGGCGTTTGCTGCATTAAAATCGATCTCGAACTCCCCAGCCGTCCACAAAACAACTTTGTATACAGCGTCGTCGCCCTCTACACCGCCAATTTTCGCATCGCGGCACTGCCCGGCGGCAAAATACAATTCGCCCTGGGCACCGTCGTGCTGCACGACCAACCGGCACGACTTCTGCCCCATTTCCAGCGACTGCATCAGGTCAATCATGCTCATCTCTTCCAGCCGCCCCTGAATAACCCCCGGCCGCTTGGCCTTCTTCTGCAGCTTTTCCAGGTGCAGCCGATCCACAACCTTCTTGGCAATGCGCACCAAATCCTTGATCAGGAACGGCTTGGTAATGAAATCCTCTACGCCATCCACCAGCGGCCTCAACCGCTCTTCGATGTCCGGCCGGCTCGCCATAAATAAAAATGGAATGTGCTTCGTCGCCTCGCGCCCGCGCAGCTTCTCAAAAAGCTGCCTTCCGTCCAGCCCAGGCATCTTGTAATCGCAAAGAATCACATCCGGCGGCGCATCAATCACTTTTAGCAGCGCGTCCGCCCCGTCCGTGGAAGTCTCCACTTCGCAGAACGGCTCCAGCCCCTTCGCGATCAAGTCGCGCACCAGTGGATTGTCATCCGCCAGCAGCAGCTTTACGCTTTTTCCGCCCGGCGCGCTCATTTCCCGCGCCTCAACGAACCGCTCTTTCGACGGAAATCCCCGCTCTTGCCGCCGGTCTTTTCGGCCAGAACAATATTCGTAATTTCCATCCCTTTATCGAGAGCTTTGCACATGTCGTAGACCGTGAGGGCTGCGGCGGCAACGGCGACCAGAGCTTCCATCTCCACGCCTGTCTGAGCTGTCGTCGTTACAGTGGATCGCACTTCCACGCCATTTTGGCATAGCCGTGCGGTCACATCAATGTGCGTCAGCGGCAGTGGGTGACAAAGAGGTATCCACTCCGCGGTCCTCTTCGCCGCTGCAATTCCTGCGATCCGCGCCACTTCCAGCGGGTTCCCCTTCGGATTCTTCAGCCGCTTCACGGCCCGCACCACGCGCGGCTTCATCTTCACAAACCCCTGCGCCACCGCCGTCCGCGTCGTCACCGCTTTCTCCGACACGTCCACCATCCGCACTTCGCCCTTCTTCCCGTAATGCGATAGCTTCACCATTTTCGCGCCACTAGACGACATCCTTCCTCATCAGCACGGACACACGCTCACCAATCTCAATCTTCTCCCGGTCCGCCGGCACCACCAAAAAACAATTCGCCTTCGCCAACGCCGCGATATCCCCTGATCCCTGCCAACGCAGCGGCTTCACTTCGGGCGTCGAGCCGCTCCACTCCACCCTCGCCGGCAAAAAGTGCGTCAGCCCAGGCTTTTCCTTTATTGCCTCCGCCAGCCGCGCCTCCAGCAACGTCAGTGGCCGCGCCTCCGCCCCCCTCAACAAATCAATCGCCGGCGCCACAAACAATTCGAACGTCACCATCGTCGAAACCGGATTCCCCGGCAACCCAAACACCGGCTTGCCCCGGCAAATGCCGAACACCGTAGGCTTCCCCGGCCGTATCGCCACCGCATCAAAGAAAAACTCCGCTCCAATCGCCTTCAACACGCTTTCAACAAGGTCATACTTCCCCATCGAAACGCCGCCCGACAACACCAGCGCATCTTCCTTCAGCCCGCGCTCAATCTTCTCCCCCAAATCCTCAACGCGATCCGCCGCATTCCCCAAAATCACCGGCTCGCCCCCCGCAATCCGTACCTGTGCCGCCAACGATACGCTGTTGCTATTCCGGATCTGAAACTCTCCCGGCGTCTCATCCACCAGCACAACCTCATCGCCAGTCGAAAGTATCGCCACGCGCGGCCTCTTCGCGCACTGGAGCGTCACCGCCCCAACCTGCGCCGCCAGCGCCAGCTCCGCATAACCCAGCCGCATTCCCGGAGTCAGAATCGTCTGCCCCGCCACGGCCTCACTCCCTCGCAGCACAACGCTTTGGCCAGGGTGCGCCGCGCGCTCGAATCGCACCCCATCGCCCTCACGCTGCGTATGCTCGATCATCACCACCGCATCCGCGCCCGCCGGCACGGCGGCTCCCGTCATAATCTGCACACAAGTCCCCGGCTCCAGACTCTCGCGCACCGTATCGCCCGCCTTGATCTCCCCCACGCACTTTAGTTTGCCGCCAGGCACAACTTCCTTGGCACGCACCGCATACCCATCCCGCGTGGACCGGTCAAACGGCGGATATTCCCGATCCGTCCGCACCTCCTGCGCCAACACCAACCCCAGCCCCTCCCACAGGCTCACACCAACAACCGCAGGCGGCCGTGCTCTTTTCTTAAGTTGGTCGATAACTGTCTGCCGTGCTTGCTCGTAGCTGAGCATAAAAGAGGATTTGTAGAGGCCGGGCTTCAGCCCGGCCTCTCTTCATTCTTTGGATTCGATCTGCGAACTCTGCGTCTCTGTGTCTAAAATTCTTACAGCCACCGCGCCAACAACGTCCCCGCCGGCACAATCGTCGCATCCCGCTCCGGCCCCGTCGAAATCATCCCAATCTCCACCTGCAGAAACTCCGAAATAAACCGCAAGTACTCAATCGCCGCTTTCGGCAGCTTCGCCCCGTCCTTCACTCCATAAGTCGTCTCATTCCACCCCGGCAGCATCTTGTACTCCGGCGTGACGTGCTCGTACTCCTCCGCCAGCGCCGGCATTTCCTTCAGCGTCGTGCCCTTATACTTGTACCCCACGCAAACCTGAATCTCCCGCTGCGTATCGAAAACATCCAGCTTCGTAATCACCAGCGAGTCAATCCCATTGATCATTTTCGCGTAGCGCAGCACCTGCAAATCCAGCCATCCACACCGCCGCGGCCGCCCCGTCACTGCCCCAAATTCTTTACCACGCGCACGAACCTCATTCGCCTCCAGGTCCGGCATTTCCGTCGGAAACGGCCCGCCGCCCACGCGCGTGGTATACGCCTTCGAAATTCCCAGCACATGCTTGATCTTCGTCGGCGGCACACCCACGCCCGTCGTCGCCCCGCCCGATATCGCGCTCGACGAGGTCACAAACGGATACGTCCCGTGGTCAATGTCCAGCATCGTGCCCTGCGCGCCCTCAAAGAGCACCGACTTCCCTTCGTCCAGCGCGCGATTCACCAATTCCGCCGTGTCGCAAATATACCCGCGAATTTTCTCGCCCAGCTTCAGCGTCTCTTCCACTTCATGCGAAAAATCAATGTCCGCGCCGTACGCGCCCTTCGCCAGCCGGTTTTTCTCCGCCACCACATGCGCCGCCTTCTTTCGAAACAATTCCGGCTCCAGCAAGTCGCACATGCGCAGCCCGCGCCGCGCCATCTTGTCTTCGTACGCCGGCCCGATGCCGCGCGAAGTCGTCCCGATCTTGTCCGCCCCGCGCGCGCTTTCCGCCGCTTTATCCAGTTCTCTGTGATACGGAAAAATCAGGTGCGCGCGATTGCTGACGTGCAGCCGCCCCTTCACATCAATTCCCGCTTTCGAAAGCGTCTCAATCTCCGCGACCAGCGCCGCCGGATCCACCACTACGCCCGTGCCGATCACCGCCTGCTGCTTCGGCCGCAAAATCCCGCAAGGAATCAGCTGCAGCACATAGCGGTCCTTCCCAATAATCACCGTGTGCCCCGCATTGTGCCCGCCCGCCACCCGCGCAATGTAATCAAACGACCCCGCAAGGTAGTCCACCACCTTGCCCTTGCCCTCATCGCCCCACTGCGCGCCCACCACCACCACCGATTTCATTCCGTCCCTCTCCTAACACACCACAACGCTTTCGCGCCCGCTCCACCTAGACTGCTTTGGAAATCACCAAGAAACGGCAGGTTCTAATCGTAAGCTCGCCCCGCCCTCAACGCAAGCAAGTCTCCCGCTCGATCCTACCGAGACAGTTCCGCATACCGGAAACACGAGACCACGTGATCGTTCACAAGCCCCGTCGCCTGCATCAACGCATAACAAATCGTCGACCCCACAAATCGAAATCCCCGCTTCTGTAAATCCTTGCTCAACAAATCCGATTCCGTCGTCCGCGCAGGCACTCGCTTATGTGTCTTCCACGTATTTTGTTTGGGCTTTCCGCCCACAAAGCGCCACACATACGCGTCGAAGCTGCCAAACTCTTTCTGGACTTCGAGAAACGCGCGCGCATTGCTGATAGTCGCATCAATTTTCAACCGATTCCGGATAATCCCCGCATCCCCAAGCAGCTCCCGTACCTTCTTCTTGTCGTACCGCGCCACTTTCTCGGGATCGAACCCGTTAAGCACCTCGCGATACCGCGCCCGTTTCTTCAAAACCGTGTCCCAACTAAGCCCCGCCTGCGCCCCTTCAAGAATCAGAAACTCAAACCAAGCGTGCTCGTCATGCACCGGCACACCCCACTCCCCATCGTGATAAGGAATGTTCAACTCGTTTTGTGCCCAGTGACAGCGCACAACCGCATCGGCAGCCTTTTTCATTGTTAAGTTTTCGTGAGAAACCTCTGGTGAATCAAATCGTCAGCGCAAAATCGAATGAATAATAATCGTGTTCCCGCCCAGCAGCACCGGATCCGACGCCAGCTCATCCGTCCAGCGATCCTTGCGCCGCGCTTCCGGCGTCAGCTTCGCCAGCAGCCGTATAAACGCCACCAGCGGCCAATAAAGCCACTGATTTCCCTTCACCCGGTCGCGATGCACATCCTGAATCGCAAAACCATTCAACTCCAGGTAATACCGCAGCTCGTTGTACCCAATCGGATTCGCATGCACCACGATTTCGTGCTTCCCCGCCGTGTCATCATCAATCTTCGACTTATATTGCTCGGAAAGCGGCTTGAAGTGCGACGTATACCCAAACAGCAGCCACTTCAGCCGCTCCTCTATATTCATGATATTCGGCACGCTGATGATCAGGTGTCCGCCCGGCTTCAGTAATCGGTTATATTCGCGAAACGCCTGCGGCGGCGAATCAATGTGCTCCAGCCCATCCAGCGAAACAATGTAATCGAATGATTTCGACGTGTATGGCAGCGTCCCGGACAAATCGCCCCGCTTGATGTCCACTCCATCCAGCCGGAAAAGCTCCGAATACAAATCGCAGCAGCGCAGCTCAAACCCTTCCTTAATTAAATCTTCCGCCAGCGCCCCTTCTCCCGTCGGACAATCCAGAACCAGCCCCCGCGGCAATCCCCTCAAAATTCCCAGCACCGTCTCATGCAGCCCCGGCCGCGAGACCGGCGCCGGCCCGCGATTCCCCGCCAGCAGAGGCGGATGATCCGCTCCCTTAATCGTCCGCGAAGGCGTTGCCGCCGGTTCCGCTGTAGCCAAATCGTCTCTCCCCAATCAAAACTATTTCGCGTGCTCTTCACGCAAAAAAGGCGTGTCGCACTCAACTGTACGACACGCCCCAACCATCTTCTATCTCTAAGTTACGCCAGATGCCGCTCCAGCGCCTTCGTGATCTGGTCTTTCGGCACCGCGCCGACGATCTGCTCCACCACCTGCCCGTTCTTGAACACCAGCAGCGTTGGAATTCCACGGACGTTGTAGCGTCCCGCCGAATTCATCGCTTCATCCACGTTCAACTTCATCACCTTCAGCTTGCCCGCGTAGTCGTGCGCAATCTCCGCCACCGTCGGCGCCAGCATGTGACACGGCCGGCACCACTCCGCCCAGAAATCCACCATCACCGGCTGCGAATTGCTCGCCGTCAACACCTCGGCTTCGAAATTTCCGTCCGTTGCCGCTTGAATTGAATTGTCAGCCATAGTCTTTGTCCTCAGCGACTTACCCGCCTCAAGCGGGTTGCCGCTCAGCTCTCCTTATCGAACTCAATTAGATGTCGTAGCTGGCTTTTGGTTTCTTTTGCCCTGCCCTGCCCTGCCGCCTGGCCGGCTTGCAACGCGTTTTGCGCAACCTGCCCCAAGCCCCGAACCTCCCGCGCCGCCTCATACAGCTTCGCATACTCCGCCGCGGGCCCCTTCCACGAAAAATCCTTCGTCATTCCGTTCAATTGGATGCGCTTCCAGATTCGCTCATCCATATAATGATGCAGTGCCTGCCGCACCGCATACAAGAGCGCGTCCCCGGAATACTCTTTGAACTTGAATCCCGTCCCCGTGCCGTGTTCCACGTCGAACGGCTCGATGCTGTCGTCCAGCCCGCCCGTCGCTCTCACAATCGGCACCGTACCATACTTCAAGCTATACATCTGATTCAACCCCGAAGGCTCGTACCGCGACGGCATCAGAAACATGTCCGCGCCCGCCTCCACCTTATGCGCCATCGCATTGTCATACGCGATCTTCACTCCCACGCGCCCCGGATACGCCGCCGCCAGCGCCCGGAACAAATCCTCGTATTTGCGCTCGCCTGTCCCCAGCACCACCAGCACCAAATCCTCGCGCATCAACTCGTGCGCTTTCTCCGCAATCAAGTCGAAGCCCTTCTGGTCCGCGAACCTCGAAACAATCCCAATCAGCGGCCGCTCCAGGTGATCGTGCGACAATCCAAACAAATCCAGCAACTCCTGCTTGCACACCTGCTTCCCGCTCAAGTCCTTGGCCGAGTACCGCGCCGCGATCAGCTTGTCCTTCTCCGGGTTCCACGCCGCGTAATCCACGCCGTTCAATATTCCAACTAATCGATCCCCGCGGTCCCTAACCACTCCATCGAGTCCATATCCGTACTCTGGCGTCTGAATCTCCTCCGCATATTTCCTGCTGACGGTAGTCAAATAATCCGCATACACCAGCCCGCCCTTCAGCAGATTCACGCCCCCATAAAATTCAATCCCGCTCGGCTGAAACAATGCCTGTGGCAATCCCACGCGCTCCAGCACATCCTTCGTGAACTGCCCGTGATACCCCATGTTGTGAATCGAAAACACCACCGGCGTGTCTTTCACCAGCGGATCGTCGCCATACGAAGTCCGCAGCAGCACCGGCACCAGCGCCGTCTGCCAGTCATGGCAATGAAACACGTCCGCCGGCCAAACATGTTTCGAAATCTCGATCGCCGCGCGGCAGAACTCCGCGTACCGTTCCGCATTGTCCGGATAGTCCCCCGTGCTCCCGCCATACAATCCCTCGCGATCGAAATACGCCGGATCATCCACGAAGTAATACCGCACGCCGCTCAGCAGCGTCCCATCCGCAATCGCCGGAAAACGCAGCCGCGTTCCGCCCATCGGAATCGTCAGGCTCGGCATCACCACTGCCGTCGCCTTCGTCTCGCGGTAGCGCGGCAACACCACCGCCACTTCGTGGCCCTGCGCCACCAACGCCTTCGGCAGCGCCTCCACCACATCCGCCAGGCCGCCCGTCTTCGAAAACGGCAGCCCCTCCGACGCCGCAAACAAAATTCTCACAGTGTTCTCACCATCGGCGCACAAATCAACGCAATCAGTTTACGCTACCGGACCGCCCTCGATGCGTCAAGCAATCAACTTCAGCTTTCTTCGCGTTCATGTCGAACGACTGCAGTCCGTATTTCGCGCCCCCGAATTGACTCCAAATCGCGTCACCACTAAAGTGGCTCGTCGCCACACACGCAGGCACGCAATAAGGAAAGCTGCGAGTGATTCTACGAATCTTCAAGGATAAGTCTTCTCTGAGCACCGCCGCCGCCGAACAGGCCGCAAGCGCCATCCGCCGCGCCATCCGCGATCGCGGTCGCGCCCGCATCATCGCTGCAACGGGAACCTCTCAATTGGAATTTCTAGATGTTCTCACTCGCGCGGAAAAAGTCGACTGGCATCGCGTCGAACTCTTTCATCTCGACGAATACGTCGGCCTGCCAATCACACATCCAGCCAGTTTTCGCAAATACCTCCTCGAGCGATTGATCCACAAAGCCGGCATCACGAAGTATCACTTGCTCGACGGCGACGCCGATCCCGGTGAAGTCGTCCGCCACATCGGCAAACTCCTAAGCGCCGAGCCGGTTGATGTCGCCTTCGCCGGCATCGGCGAAAATGGCCATCTCGCCTTCAACGACCCGCCCGCCAATTTCCAAACCGAAGAGCCCTATCTCCTTGTCAACCTCGACGAAGCCTGCCGCCGCCAGCAAGTCGGCGAAGCCTGGTTCACCGATATTTCCGAAGTTCCTCGCCAAGCCATCTCCGTGTCCATTCGCCAAATCCTGAAATCCAATGAGATCATCGCCGTAGTCCCCGAAGCGCGCAAAGCCCACGCCGTCAAACTTTGTTTCGAAGGCGAAATTACTCCGATGGCACCGGCGTCAATCCTGCGCACGCATCCGGCAACCACCGTTTATCTCGACAAGGACTCCGCCAGCCTGCTCAGCCCGGTAACTCTCGCCGCGCTCTCGACCACCTGATCCTTCATGCCGCCAACACCCTCATCCGCTTCGCCTCACCCCCGCCCCATCCCCTCTCTGCGCTGGTGGATCGGCGGAATTCTGTTCGTTTCCACCGTCATCAACTACATCGACCGCCAAACTCTCTCCATCCTCGCGCCTTTTCTCAAAGAGCAATACCACTGGACCAACACCGATTACGCCGCCATTGCCATCGCCTTCCGCGTTGCCTATTCTATCGGCCAAACCGTCTGCGGCCGCCAGATCGATCGCCTTGGTACGCGCCTCGGCCTAACCCTCAGCGTCACATGGTATTCGATCGTCTCCCTAATGACCGCGCTAGCAAACGGTCTCCTCAGCTTCGCCGCATTCCGTTTCCTGCTCGGCGCCGGCGAATCCGCCAACTGGCCCGGCGCCGCGAAAGCCGTCTCCGAGTGGTTCCCTAAGCGTGAGCGCGGTCTAGCCGCAGCCCTCTACGACAGCGGCTCCTCCGTCGGCGGCGCCATCGCCCCCTTCCTCATCTTGCCCATTTATTTACGTTGGGGTTGGCGCGTCGCCTTCGTCATACCCGGCGTGCTCGGCTTCTTGTGGCTGATCGTCTGGCGCCGCTTCTATTATCTGCCGCAGGATCACCCGCGCATCAGCGAAGCCGAACTCCAGATGATCCTCGCCGACAAACCGCCCTCCGAATCCGTCGCAAAGCCGCTCCCACGCTGGCGCGATCTGCTAAAGCTCCCGCAAACCTGGGGCACCATCGTCTCAAAAGCCCTCACCGATCCCGTTTGGTTCTTCATCACCGACTGGTTCCCCATCTACCTCATTGCCAAAGGCATCTCCCTCAAGAGCGGCTTGCTCGCCGTCTGGATTCCCTTCCTCGCTGCCGACCTCGGCAATTTTTTCGGCGGCGGCGTCTCTGGCTACCTCATTCGCCGTGGCTGGTCGCTAGGCGCCGCGCGCAAAGCGCTAGTCGTCTTCGGCGGCTTCGGCGTCATGCTGCTAATCCCCACGATCTTCACCGTAAACCTCTACCTCATCACCATGCTCTTCGCCCTCGCCACGTTTTCCTACGCATCCTTCTCCACCATCGCCAACGTTCTCCCCGCTGACCTCTTCACGAACGAAGCCGTCGCCTCCGTCAGCGGCATGAGCGGCACCGGCGCCGGCCTCGGCACCATCTTCGCATTCTTCCTTATCGGCCACTACTCCGACGCCCGCCAGTCCACCGCCACTCATTCCTTCGACCCCATCGTCATCGCCGCCGGACTAATCCCTTTCTTCGGCATGCTCCTCGTCCTACTCCTTGTCCGCAACACCCGCGCCACCGATCAAGGCCTCGTCCGCCGCATCTGACCTTGACCCACTCCGGGGCACAGAAGCACGTCGATCGTCACCGATCTGGTAAACCGTGGCGCTACGTGGCTGAAAATTTTCTAAAGGGATGGAGCCGATTTGAAGGGACCGCTATCCCAATCGGCTCCAAGTTTGACGTATTAGGGGAGAGGGCTCCCCCTATCAGGAAGCCCCCTAGAGCGCAACAGGATGATTGGTTGCTCACTCACTGCGCACTCGGCTGCGCTCCAACATTCCTTATATCTTCTGTTTCTCTCCCCGCACCTGCGCAAGATTTTTCACTTTGCTTGCTTTTCCAACCAAGCAGTTTTGCATCGCAACTTGCCTACGGTGTCCCCAAATCTAATTCACCCCGACGCCCCATATCCCAACCGTTCCCTGAAATATTCCTTCCAACTCTCCGGCAATTCCTTCACTTCCAGCGCCCGCCGCACCGCCCGAATCTCCGCCTCCCCAAACTGTTTCGCCACATACAATCGCGTAATCTCCGAAACCGCTACGCCGTCCGCGCCACGCCCAATCACCTTCATCTCATCGCCCGCGCCAACCTCTCCCTCGCGCACCGCCGCGAGGTAGAATCCCGTCCTCCCGCTCGCCAGAAACCGCTTCACCATGTCGTCCGCCCCAAATCGTATGCCCAGCTTGTAGCAAGGCAGCCGCGGCTGCGTCACCACCACTTCCGCCGTTCCAACCGAGAATCGGTCACCCAGATAAACGGTCTCTTCCAGCAATTCATCCTTCCCACCGTCGATCGTAAAATTCTCTCCAAAGATCCCCATCGGCAATTCCTTCCCCGGCAGCTCTTTTTTCCAATACTCGTAATGCGCCAAGGGGTAGCAGTAAACCGCCTTGAACTCACCGCCATGCACTGTCAAGTCCGCCTGCCGGTCCCCATCCAAGTTCAACGTGCGCAGTGCCACCCGTCCCTCAACCGGATCTTTGAAAATCCCTGTCGTCACATCTCTCCCATGCCACTTCACTTCCCGGGGCAATCCCGTGTTCAGCGAAACCAGCTTCATCTTTCGTCCTTTGGCCCGCAGGCGGCCGTTCTTCGCTCTGCATTTGTACTTAGATGTGCTGTTTCTGGTTTGGGACCCTGAATTCCCAAACCACGTATGCGCGCACACCTTGTGTGCTTCCTTCCACATTCCTGTCACTCGTATTCAACACCCAATGAGCGATAACGTCTTTCCCTGATACAACTTACGACGCAAATCCAACTTCGGCCCTTGCCCTGCCCTTTCTCAGGCAGAAGAATGAAGTATCCCCATTTGAGAAAGCGTAGGCTGCCATGAACCTCGCATTTCGCATCGCTTTCGCCGCCTCTGCCTTGGCGCTTCTTCTCGGCCGGCCGCTTCCCGCCTTCGCTCAAGCGGAAAAGAAACCTACCGTCGGCGAACTCATCCAGAAACTGGAATCCGCTGAAGGGAACGACCGCGACCTCATCATGGATCAATTGGATCAGATCCACGATGCCGATGTCCTTGTGCCGCTCCTTCTCGCAGCGCTCGACCAAGTCGATCCGCAAAACGCCTGGAAATTGCTGGATGTCCTCGCGCGGTTTCCTTCCGCCCATCCAGAGGCCCAGCTGGTTCGCCTCGCCAAGCGCGCCGACCCCATCCCGCGCGTAATGGAACCGTTCCTGATCGGAGAGCCTGCAAGGAAAGAACTTCTCAAGGCTTTGTCCGAGGCCTGCGCCACGTGGCAGCCTCCAGCCGAGAATATTGACGACGCGCGCATGGACGACTTGACCGACGAAGATCAAGCAGCCGCGAAAACCCAACGCTTCATCGAATGGCTTGGCTTAGGCATTGGCCAGTCAGGCTCAGCCGGACTGGACCAGCTTCTCGACATTCTCCGGGATCACAGCGTGTGCCGCCGGACCGCTGCTCGTGGCGGCCTAATTTCCATCATCTTGGGCGCCGGCAGCATCGATCCAAAGTTGGTCGACGGAGTCACCGCAGCTCTGAGGGATGCCGATCCCCGCGTGCAACTCTCCGCCGTAACCGTTCTCGGATACTTAGTCGGATTCAGCCGCGCCACTCTATCCAAAGCGATGCTCCCACCTCTCTTTTCAATCTTGAAATCGCATCCCGATTCGCAAGCGCGCAGCTCCGCCTTCGCCGTCCTCCGAAGCGGACCGGGAGACACGCCAAAACGCGCCGCTCAACTCGCCCTCCACGACTCCGATGAACATATCCAAGAAAGCGCCGAGAATCTTCTAGAAGCGCTCTCCGCCTCGGGACCAAACTGAACACAGCCACACGACTATTTCGCGAAGCGCCGAACGCTGAAGGAAATTGGCAGCCCAACGACGACCATGTGCACAGCCAGCCCCAGTAGCAAGTCCTTGAGCTTAAAAGGGCTTCGTCATCTGGTCCGAAACCTACGACCGCTCCTTGAGCGACGTCCTGATGGTCCAGGACGACATCGCCACCGAAGTAACAAAAGCACTGAAGGCCTCCATCCAACCCAGCCCCGACCAAAAGAGCCAACCTCCTCACTGACAAACTTCTGCAATATAGGAAACAAACCGCACCCCAGCGCGTTTACTCAAACAATGGCAGGTAGCCGCATGAATTCGAAATAGGCCGTCCGTTCGAGTGCTTCCTGCGCATTCGATATCCGGTGTTTCTCGCAAAGACTGACGGCGCCGCCTCCGCATGCAAATGCTTCGTTCGCTCGCAGAAGGAGATAGTCGTATGAGCACAGCCCCATTTCCCAACCGCATCGAGCCGGAGCAACAAACCGCCGCCAAAGTCGCGGGAATTTCCTATCTGCTCACCTTCGTGGCCGTCGTCTACGTCAATTTTGCAATCCACGGCCGCCTGATTGTCCACAACAACGCCGCCGAAACCGCCAAAAATATCCTCGCGCACGAACAGCTCTTCCGCATTGGCATCGTCGGCGATCTCTTTTATTGCGTTGGTGTCGTCGTCCTTCTCTCCGCGCTCTACGTAATCCTCAAGCCCATGAGTCGCGGCCTCGCCGTGCTCGCCGCATTCTGGAGGCTCGTCTGGGTCTTGATGTGGCTTGCGATGACGCTCCATCTCTTCGACGCTCTCCGCCTCCTCAGCGGCGCGGAGTACTTGCAAGCGTTCGAACCCGGCCGCTTGCAGTCCTTGGCGTTGTTCTATCTCGGCACAAGTTTTGACTACTATTATGTTGGTTTGCTCTTCGGTTCGTTGGCGTCCACCGTCTGCGGGTACCTCTGGTTCAAGTCTCGCTACATCCCTCGGGCGCTCGCCGCCTTTGGACTAATTTCCTCCGCGTTTTGCGTGGCCTGCACTCTCGTTTTTTACATTTTCCCCAACTTCGACAAAATCGTTAATCTCTGGTGGTTCGATACGCCCATGGCTCTCTTCGATATCGCTCTGAGTTTTTGGCTCATCTTTAAAGGACTACGATCACCGCTTCTCGAGTAACGACCGCTGCCTGAAACCATTGCCACAGGCAAACTCGGCTTGCGGATGCACTTCCGCTCCTCTGGGTCACATGAAAATAATTGTTTTTATGAATCGGCAATTCCCCTGTGAGCAATCGCTTTCTATGTAACTCCCGGCCCCATCCCGCACATCTAATTTAGTAACGAGAAAAAGGAAAACTACTCCGCGGGCAACGCGTGCAGTGTCCTGCACCGGGCCGCCACGGAAATATAAAAGGAGCTGTTTATGAAAATGTCGAAAGTCTCAATCATTCTCGTCGGTGCTGCGCTTGTCTTTTCTTCGGGCGCACGCGCGGGAGAAGCAAATAAAGGGAAACTTCATCTGTCGGATACGGTCGTCGTCGAAGGCAAGATCGTCAATCCCGGCGTATACATCGTGCAATGGACCGGATCCGGCCCGACCGTCCAGGTCAGCCTGATCCAGGGCAAGGAAACCATCGCCACCTTCCCGGCCCACGTAACCGAACAACCCACGGCCAACCCCACCGACGCCTACGGAAGTTCCCTGGAGCCCAATGGCTCCCGCGCACTCACCTCCATTTACATTGGGGGCAAGCGAACCGCCCTGGAACTCGAGCAGAGCGAAGCTGATAAACAATCCGCCACTCCCGCCACAAACTAAATTCCAACCAGCGCCCGTTCCTTTGCGCTCCAGCCGGCGAGGAACGGGCGCTCATTCTTGTACGCTAGTCGCGCGAACCGCTCATGGAGCCGAAACCGTCGATTTGAGAATTCCTGCGCTTGAGCGCAAGCCCCGCCTAATCGGAAGTGAGTCCCCAACTGAGGCACCCGTGAAGGCTGGTGAATCCGTAATAAGCCTGCTGTGAGATTCGCGGCGGCGTCACCTCGATGCTAAAACTGCCCATCCCTTCAAACGAAAGTCTGTAACGGCCGACGTGAAGATTTTCGAGCAGAAAGTGTCCCCGTGCATCGGTGGTCGTGTGCTCAACCAATTTCTTTCCTGAATAGAACCGGACTTGGGCGAATTCCAACGGTTCCGAATCTTTGGACGCCGTGCCGTCAATAACCCGCTCCTTGCGTAACGTATCCCCAACAAGAGTTGTTCGCACATCGGTGATTTGCAAGCTGGGAAGGGTGTCGCAAGTCGTCCCTGCCGCCAGACACTCCGCCACCAAGAGTGATGCCAGCATTGCTATTGCCAACCGTGTATTCATGGTTTTCCCCCGGTATCGTACCCTGCTTCTTCGATTCTTTTCGCCAGCGGAAAGATGCTCAGGGAAATCGGGCCTGAGTAGATGACGCCCATGCTGAAGCATTTCTCCATATCTGCAGGTGCCACGCGCATCTCGTTCCCACAGTCTCCTCCACTTTCCTGTTGTTTTCCAAAAGGAACTGTGGCATCTTCCTGTTGGTAACCCAAATGGCGGTGCTGGGAAGCAGGCTTTCTTATGAAACAAAAAACGGACGTTCTCCAGGGCACTTTGGCCTTGATGGTCCTCAAAACTCTCGATGTCCTCGGTCCTCTGCACGGCTACGGAATCGCTCGCCGCATCGAGCAGATCAGCGGAGATATCCTGGCCGTGAATCAAGGGACGCTCTATCCCGTGCTCCTGAAGCTGGAGCAAGAAGGCGCCATCACCTCCGCGTGGGGCGCCTCGGAAAATAATCGCCGGGCGCGCTTCTATCGCCTCACTCGGGATGGACGCAAGCAGTTGCAGTCCGAAACCAAGGATTGGGAACAAACCGCGGCAATCATCGCTCGCTTCTTCGAAGCCAAGCCGGAGGACTTGTCATGAAATCTCTACGGCGTTTTTTCACACGTCTGTTCAACTCCGCGGCCAAGCGCGCCCAGGAAGAACGATTGCGCGAAGAGATTGCCGAGCATATCGCCCTGCAAACAGCCGAAAATCTTCGCGCCGGTTTATCACCGGTCGAAGCGCGGCGCCAGGCCATGCTGAAGTTCGGCGGCGTGGAGGCCATGAAACAAGACTATCGAGCCGAGCGCGGACTACCCTTGCTCGAGAATCTGCTTGGCGATTTGCGAAACGCAGCGCGATCCATTTCCCGCATGCCCGGCCTTGCGGCCGTGATTATCATTTCGCTGGCCATCGGAATTGGCGTGAATACAACCGTCTTTTCCTGGATTCAGTTGATCCTGCTCGAACCGATTCCCGCCGTGACTGGCGCAGCGAACTTTCTCCTCGTCGAGCCTCGCGCCGAAACGGGCGGATATCCCGGCGCTTCCTGGCTTGAATACCACGATTTGCAAGCGCGAATGCCCGCACTGCGGGACATCGCGGCATCCCAGGTCGTTCCATTCAATGTGGGAGAGAAAGGCCAGACGGAGCGGACCTTCGGGCAACTCGTTTCCGGCAATTTTTTTTCCGCGCTGGGACTCAAGCCTGCACTTGGACGTTTCATTCGAACGGAGGAGGCGGAACGGCCTGGAACTGAGCCCGTCATTGTAATTTCGTACGATTACTGGCAAACGCGATTTCGCGGCGCGCCGAAGGCTTTAGGGCAAAAATTGCGCGTGAACGACCGCGACCTCGTCATCATCGGCGTCGCGCCCAAAGATTTCCAGGGCACCATCGTGCCTTTGAAATTCGACCTCTGGGCCCCGGCCACGATGGCGCCTGCGCTGCTCGGTGCAACACGCGACCTCGACGATCGCACCATCCGCTCATTTTCGTTGATCGGAATGTTGCGGCCGGGCGCGACGCGCGAGCAAGCACAGGCCGAATTCAGTGCGGCGATGGCTCAGTTTGCGCGCGATTATCCTGACGCCAACGCCGGAATTGCCGGCGAGGTTCTTCCCTTTTGGGACTCGCCGCATGGTCCGCAGCGGTTGCTGATCGGCGGGTTAGCCATCTTGCAAGGCGTCATGCTGCTCCTGCTGCTAGCGGTTTGCGGCAACGCGGCAAACCTCATGCTGGCTCGCGGAAGCACGCGGCAGCGAGAGATGGCCGTGCGCGTGGCGCTGGGCGCGGGACGCTGGCGCATTGTCAGCCTGGTGCTCTCGGAAAATATGGTGCTGGCTCTCCTGGGCGCAGGACTTGGCGCAGCCATGGCCGTCTGGGGCACCACGGCATTACGCGTGGCGCCAATCATTGGCTCTTTTCCGATCCTGTTTCCAACTAGAGTGGACGGATTCGCGCTGGCCTTCGCGATCGTGCTCGGTGTCGCGTGCGGGTTGCTTTTCAGTACACCGCCGGCCGTCCATCTGGCGCGGCTGGATCCCCAGGTGGGGCTTCGCTCCGCTTCCAACACGCCGCCCCGCAGCCGTGCACGCAAAGCCCTTATGGGTGTTGAAGTCGGACTTGCCATGGTCGTGCTGATCGCAGCTGCGCTCTTCTTGCAAAATTTTCGCGCGGCGCGCCAAGTGGATCCGCGATTCAAGCCTGAGGGCATTTTGCTGGCCGCGTACGATTTAAGCGGACGCAATCCCACCGAGACGTCCGAGCGCGAATTTGCTTCGCGCCTCCTGGAACGCTTGCGCGCCTTGCCCGACGTCGAAGCCGCTGCCATCGCCTCGAATGTTCCGCTGGACCTGCATGGCATTCCGGCGCGGCCTTTCACGGTGCAAGGCCGCGTGCGCACGCAGGCGGGTCAGGATCGCGCCATTTCCAATACCGTCACGCCCGGCTACTTCAAAGTGATGGGCATCCCCCTCGTTGCGGGAAATGACTTTGCCGACATGCGCGATACCGCCGCTCCCGCACAGGCCATCGTCAATGAGGAATTCGTCCGCCGTTATCTGAACGGCGCGGATGCCATCGGCCGAAGCCTGCAGACGCGCGCGCGAAGCTTCACGATCGTCGGCGTGGCGCGCAATTCGGTCTACGACGCCTTTGGCGAGCCCGCGCAGCCAGCCGTCTATCTGTCCTACCGCGATCGTCCAGCAGTGCAGGGCGAGATTCACCTGCGGACCCGCAACGGCAACGAAACTGCCCTCAGCTCCGAAGCGCGCGCCGTTCTGCGCGAGCTCGATCCGATGCTTCCTCTCTACGATGTGCGAACATTTCCTCAGCACATCGAACGAAATCTGTATCTTCGCCGCATTCCCGCGCGCATGTTCGCCGTGCTCGGCCCGCTCCTGCTCGGCCTCGCCGCCGTCGGCATCTACGCCGTCGTTTCCTACGCCGTGGCGCGACGCACGCGGGAGATTGGCGTGCGCCTGACGTTCGGGGCCACCAGCGGCCGCGTCGTTGTCCAAATCATCCGCGAAAATCTGGGTGCCATCACCGGCGGCGCCGCGATTGGATGGTTGCTCGCGCTCGTGATTTCCCTTCACGCGACTCCCAAGAACGTGTTCAACCTCCCGGTCTTCCTCGGCGTTCCGGCAATTCTCTTGGGAGTCGCCACGCTGGCCTGCTGGATCCCGGCTCGCAGAGCGAGCCGCATCGATCCCATGGTCGCCCTCCGCCACGAGTAGACCGTCCCCATCCCGTCATCCCGACCGTAGGAAGCATGGAATCGTCCGCGGGCTGGGGGGTGCACCCCCATCGCGATGGAAAGAGTGAAGGTTACGGGTTGAAAGCTCCACAGGTTAAGGGAGGCAAAAAGGACACGACTAGAGGCAAATATCCGTTCTGGACCCGTGTGAAAACGCTAACGCCTACTCGTTCGGGGCGATCATCCATACAATCTGCGAAAAAGGAACATAAACGGCGGCACTCTTTATCCCTGCAGGCAACCCGCCAGTAGCGGCGGCCAATTGATTGACAAAATCGCCTCCCAGGAGCCAAATCCCGTCGTCTTCGACGTGCGAAACAACGGCGCTAAGAGTTCTGTTCGCTGTTACCATGCGCAACATCACAGTTTTATCGCGGAGATGAGCCTTATCCATCATTGGAACCCTCCTAAGGCCGCGAGGCTATAACACAACTGCTTGTTGTCAAGGGCTAATTGCCCGGCCACAGACTGGAAATGCCAAGCTCCGGATGGAAGAATCGAAAACGGAGAACCGAACTAGGAAGAGATGGCGCTTTCGGAGCAAGGCGCAACCTCACGCCAAGCGGGAGATTCTTTCCGCTAAACCCGCGGGATGGAGAAGAGCTGGCGCTCCCGGGGCCACACGCCACACGCAAAATCGGCGTATGGGGTACCAGCGGTCTTCTCAAGCCATTTGTAATACACAACGTAATACGGTATGATCAAACGAAAGGTGACGCCATGGCATCTCCGCTGACACTGAGACTGGATGAAAAAACGCGGAAGCGCATTGCGCGCATCGCCAGCCGCAAGCAAGTCTCCACCTCCGAAGTCGTTCGCCGCGCCATCGAAGCATGGACCGACTTGCAGGAGCCGGTCACCTCGCCGTACCAAGCGATCTCCGATTTGATCGGAGTCGTCCGCGGTGGAAACCCGAAACGCTCGACACAAACCGGCCGCAGCTTCCGCAAACTCCTACAGCGCCGCCGGGGCCGCCGTTGATCCTTGTGGATGCCGGGCCGCTGGTCGCGCTCGTTGATGCCGGTGACCAGCATCATGCCAGGTGCGTTGCCGCGCTCAAGGATTTCCGCGAACCCATGGCCACAGTCTGGCCTCCGCTCACAGAAGCGATGTACCTGCTCGCCGATCTTCCCAAAGCTCAGGAAGCGCTCTGGGAAATGTTAGACCGTGGAGCGCTGCGGCTCCTCCCCCTGGACGCGGGCGATGCTCCCCGGATCCGCGAACTCATGAAAAAATACGCCAACCGCCGCATGGACCTCGCCGATGCGGCTCTCTTGCGCGTCGCGGAACGAGAAGGCATCGCACAGATTTTCACCGTAGATCGCCGCGATTTCTCCATCTATCGCCTCCACGGCCGCATCCGTCCCACGCTCCTTCCCTGACGGACTTCAACGCCCATTTTCGAATTTCCAATTTCGAACATCCGTTTTCCGCTCCTCATGCCCTATCCAAGAGCGTTTTTCGGAAGTACGGGGCGGCCACCGGCCAAGTTTCAAGAGTGCTATGATGCCGCTGCTTATCCCTTGCGGATGGGTCAACCAGTCCCAGCAATCCCCTGCTAGGTTCGAGGAGGCGGAGCATGCGAGCAGTTCTACTCTCCGTAGCGGTGCTATTCCTGTGCAGCCCAATGCCGGCCCAACAAAGGCAGCCTGCTCCTGTGCCAAGGACGTTTGTTCCCAACGAGCCGCTGCCATGCGTGGCATTTAACAGCATGGCGGCCCGCTTGGACGCGGTTTACTACGTCGAAGAAATCAGCAAGTCCGACTACGACGAGGGCATGAAAAGGTACAGGAATGGCACACAGATAGACGGTGTGGACTATTTCAAAAGCGACAAGGACAAATATCAGCGGATGACGTTACAGCTGGACAAACGCGCCGACTTCATTCGCTGGTACGCCGTGGAAGGAGGACGCGCGCAACTGGCCGCAGCCAATGCTCAATGCAACACCGAATTAGGAGAGCGAGAGACCACCTACGCTCAAGTTGACGCCCTCCGGCAGTTGCAGGATACGTTGACGGTTGCGCAGGCGGAGGGGCTACTGGCGGATGCCGCCTTGGAAGGTCAGAATGTGGTGATAAAAGCCCTCCTGCAGAGCGAGACGGAGCAACGAAAACTTGTGGGCCGCTACAACAAGCTGATCGAAAACGTGAATACCTACAATAAGGCGGTAAACGACCTCGTTGTCACCGTGAACGATGCGATGGATGAGCCAAAGGGCTCCAAGATAGCCCCAAAGTTGAGCTTCAATTTTATTCGCCTGCCTTCCATCGCTTGCACGGAGAGCGCAGTCGCGTTTACGAATGCGACCACCTACATGGCCAACGTGCGCGCCATGGCCATCGCGTCGTCAACGATGCACTGCGAGTAGCCGCTGAAGGGGTCTAGTCCCCCGGGGCGTCAAGGTCAAAGACCGCACCGTCCTACGGGGCGTAAGCGTGAAAACCGCAGGGATGCGCCACCCAAAGGCGTTTTTCGGAACTAAGGCGCGGCCACCGGCCCAAGAACCAGAAGTTCGGGAAAGCCCGGCCCACCTGCCTGGCATCTCGTTCTCTTCGCTTGCTCACAAACAATGTTCTCGATTAGAGAACATGCGTCACTGCGACTTCAATGCGGTTGCGTCCGGTGCGCTTGGCGGCGTAAAGAGCTGCATCTGCTTGGCTGACTAACCGGCTGAAATCCGGGGCCTGTGTCCCTTCGAAGCCCGCAAGGCCGAAACTCGCTGTCGCCGTGAGGCTGCCCGCACCGAAATCAAACTTCGCCGCCTCCAGCTCCGCGCGGATTCGCTCGATCACAACCATCGCGTTCTCCTGAGTCGAATGCGTCAAGATAAGAAGGAACTCCTCTCCGCCTATACGGCCACAGATATCACTCCGCCTGGAATTAGCTCTAAGGATTTCAGAGAATTTCTTTAAGACCGTATCGCCTGCATCGTGTCCATGCGTGTCATTGACGGCCTTGAAATGGTCCAAGTCTGCCAGCACCACCAGAAAGGAAAAGCCATACCTGGCCGCCCCGCTCAGTTGGCGGGCGGCCCACTCTTCAATCGCTCGACGGTTGGGCAGTCCGGTTAGAGCATCCGTGAGAGCGAGTTCTTCCAACAATAGATTTTTGGCCTCAAGTTGCCGATGGAGTTCTACAATCCTGCGACCCACTCCCACGCGGGCCAGCAGTTCATCGGAATGGAACGGCTTCGTCAGGTAGTCATCGGCGCCGGCCGCCAACCCTTTCACAAGCTTGTCCTTCTCAGTTATTCCCGTCAGGATGATGATGTAGGTGTAGGTTTGTCGAAGGTCATTACGTATGTGCTGGCAGAGCTCTATTCCGCTCAGGTCCGGCATCATCCAGTCTGTAATGACTACAGAAGGCTGATGCTCGGAAAAAAGGTCAATGGCTTCGCTTCCGCTCTTTGCAAACAGGACCGTGTACTGCCTTTTAGATAGAGCGTGCTCGACCAACTTGCGGTAGATTCGCGAATCGTCAGCTACCAGCACTTTGAAGTCGCAGGCAGTGGCGTCCACTTCACATTTGGCTAATCTCATCTTTAGACTTCAGTCCCGTTCGCTGCTTGGCCCTAGTTCCAACGGTGCTCCATACCTTTTTCGCGAGGGCGACCACTTCGCAAAATAGGCTTCCTGAATTGTTGGCCCCTTAAACGGTAGCTACTTCGTGCAGCCAGGTCTCAAGTACGGAGGCGCAACCCGACTCCAGAGCAATAAATTCCACGCCCATTCCAATGTTCGGGTGTGAATGGGCCACCACGCCTCCAGCCGCGAAAACCTGCCCCTGGTAAGTGATTTGAATACTGATGATAGTGCCGGACGGCAGCGGATTAGCCGTATCTAGATAACATCCATGAGAACACAGGTCGCTTGTAGAGGTCTCCAGTCGCGCGCCTGAGGTTGATCCCATCAACTCGGCCGACGCAAAAAAGGGGAAGCGGGGCGATCGACGGCGCTCGGATTCCATCTAGACCGCTCCCCTCAAACGCAAGAAGCCAGCCAAGTGCGGATCTTTCTCTTCGCCCATGGTGCGGCTACATTTCATAGGCCACGCGTTACCTCGCTTTACTAAGCTCGCGCTTTCATGGCCTTCATCTCGTACATAGCCACGTCTGCCTTCCGCAGGAGGGCTTCGATTCTTTCACCGTCATGAGGATAAATTGCAACGCCGATGCTGACGGAAATCCGCGGCCCCATCCCGTCATTGGCAATGCTGTCGCAGATGCGTTGCGCCACCTGCTTGGCCGCCTCTGCGCCGGTTTCCGGTAAGACAACCGCAAACTCGTCGCCGCCGTAGCGCGCCGCCGTGTCGATGTCCCGGCAGAAGTTCAAGACGTCCGCCACGCGGCAAAGCGCATGGCTTCCCTCGAGATGCCCGTAAAGATCATTGATGCGCTTCAACCCATCCAGGTCAAATAACAACAGGGCAAACTCCCTCCCCGTGCGCCCGGAACGCTTGATTTCCGTATCCAGCACTTCTGCAAGATGGCGGTAGTTGGCCAGTCCCGTCAACGGATCGCGGGCCGCTTGTTGACGCAGATGATCCTCCAACTGGCGCTGTTTGGTGACATCCTCAGTGATCACTTCATAGGCGTTCAGCTCGCCCTGCTCACCCATGACTTCTTGTCCGCTGAGCCGGACCTTCAGGGTTGTGCCGTCCCTTCGTTTCCATTCGATTTCGATGGGATCGACTAAACCTTGCTGGGCCGATTGCCCCAACAATTGCGCTCGTCTAACCGGATTTAGAATCAGGTCGCTCGCAAGGTTTACCGCCAGGAGTTCCTCTTTTGAGGCATACCCCAGCATTTTCATCATGGCTTCGTTCACTTCCAGAAATTTGCCGTCGAGGGCGCACCGGCAAATTCCGTAGCTCAGATTTCCTGCCAGAGCGCGGTATCGTGCTTCCGAATGCCGCAATCCGATTTGCGCTTGGTCGCGTTCCTCGCGCAATGCTTTCTCATCCAGAGCCCGATGAACGGCTACGGGAAGATGACCAATGTGATTCATTTCAATGCAGTCGTAGGCGCCTCTTGTAATGAACTCCGCCACTGTCTCCCTTTGCAAGATGCGACCAACGAAGATAAGCGGGATCTGCCTCCTCGACCGCTGCAAAACTTCCAGCGCCTGCGTTTCCTGCCAATTAGGACTGGGATATTCGGCGACAACAAGGTCATAGGTGCGCGAGCTCAGCTGTTCGCTAAACTCCTCGGGAGTTGCAACGGTGTCCGCGCTGACCGTGAAATGCACCCTGTCGAGCTCTTGCAGGCAGCGTTCTACTTCCGCAGCGTGACTATGAACAAACAAGATGTGCAGAGGCGGATGTCTACCTTCTGATCCGGTCGCGGCGTTTCTCTTGAGCCGAGGTTTTGGGGTCGCGGCCATAGCAAGCTGGGAAACATTCGCGGGAGCCAGGTCCTTCCTATCCCAAGCTGGCCCCCGAGAGTGTTTGGGTTCTAAGCATGTGAATCCTAGAGCAGGAGGGTATCGCTGTCTGTTCCATATTAGACAGTTATAATTTACTGTTAACCCATAGAGCACAGCAGTGGGGACCTTGATGGCGCTGAGTTCTTCTGCTAATTACCACGGCCAAGTCGTGCCGTCATAGCTCAGGAATTTCCCCGTCAGCTCCATCGGATTCCCTTCCAGCACCTTGCGCATGCCTCCAATGCTCTGCTCCGGCGTCAGGGCTGCGTTCGCTCCTCCCATGTCCGTCTGCACCCATCCCGGACTGAAGATCACCACGCTAATTCCCCGCGGCTCCACTTCTTTCGCCAGGATGGACATCGTCATGTTCAACGCCGCTTTGCTTGTCCTGTATTGATAAGCGATTCCAAATCCGAGCGTGGACCCCACCGTTTGTAGTGAGCCCATCCCCGAACTGATCGCGATAATCTGTTTCCGCTTACTGGCCGCCACGTTTTCGATCAGCGCCTCGGCCACCCGGATCGCTCCCAGCACGTTGGTCTCGAAGGACTCGCGCCATCCAGCAAAATTGAGCGCGCCAAGTTTGTCTCCGTTTCGCGTATAAATGGCCGAGTTCAAGACCAGCAAATCCACCGGCTTGCCGCCCAGACTTTGCGCCAATTGTTTGACGGATGCATCGCTCGCCACATCCAGGCCATGCAAAGACACATTTTTATTCTTCGCCAGCTGCTGCAATTCCTCGCTGCTTTTTGGGTCGCGCGCCGTCGCAATCACGTCCCATCCGTCCGCCGCATACTGCCGCGCAAATTCCAACCCTAGCCCGCGATTCGCTCCAGTAATCAAAATACTCGGCATGATCAGTCTCTCCTCCGTGCGCCAAATTCTTCGTCAGAACGAGTGCAAGCGCCAGTTCGCGCCCATATCTCTTCTAACGCGCAATTCATTGGATGCTCCATGTCCTTTTTCGTCGCGCGGGCGGGCGGGCCAACATCCAAGCAGCAACAACGTTTTTTTATTTACCATGTGGGTATCTACTGTAGAATTGCCCTAAGTAAGGGTACCGATGACCGAGAAGTATAAACTCACGCGACCGGAAATGAACGCGCTCTTGCGCGATCTACGAAACATTCTCAAATACGGGGACGAGCGGGAGTTTATGCAGGTTTTGCGGAAGCGCGGGATAAAGGACGAGGACCCGCGTTTCGGCGAGATCCTGAAGCTTTTCCGCGAACTGCGGAGCGGGAAGACTTGACCGCGAGTTTGTGGATGTCCTTCAGCATAGCCTTGGCCTCCGCTGGCGTCAGGGCGCCAAGGTGCCCTTCGATTATTTCAGCCGTTCTTCGGGCCGCCGCATCCAGCCTTGTTTTCTTGATGGCCATTCCAATCTCAGAATAACAGCAAGAGATAGCCTCTGCAACGCCGTTCCGGAGCGGTTTCTCCGGGTGCCACATAGGCGGGTTTACCGTGTGGGGATTTTCTATTTTCCGCTTTCTGCTTTCTAGTTTTCTTTCCCCCCGCCACCCAAATGCGTTTTTCGGAAGTAAGGCGTATCCACCCGCCCGAAGATTGTTTCTCCTGTCTGAAATGTATCTCGTATTGAACAGTCATGTATAGAACAGCCTTGCGACTCCCAGCGTGGAATACTGCCTATGGATAAGAGGGGGTTACTGTGACGAGAACTACAGTTCCACCAGCGGGCGGCGGCGAGTCCCCTCCGGCTTCTATAGGTAGAGAGTCCGTGGCCGACATTCTCGAACAGGAACTCGACCCTACCATCCGTGAGTGGCTAGGGCTAGTCGAGAAGGAACCAGACTTGCTTCGCATCCCTCTGAATTTCGAAGAACGCACCGGCCATCTCCCAAAACTCCTCCATGACGTAATTGCCAGGCTGCGTCTCGACAAAGGATCGAAAGCTCCGATTTCCGTCGCTGCCAGCCGCCACGGAGAGCTGCGACGCAAGCAAGGCTACACGGCTGCCATGGTCGTGGACGAATCCCGCATCCTGCAAGTCTGCATTTTTTCGACGCTGCATCGCAATGAGCGTCGCGTGATATTCAGCAAGCTGCTGCCCGATGTCGTGACCATTGCCGACGAAGTGGATGCGCAATTAAAGCAGCAAGTCCTCTGCTTCCTGCCGGTAGAAACGCCGAAAAGAGGCGCTCCGAACTGAATTTGCTTCCAGTGCCCGTATGAAAATGAAGAAATCCAACACGGAATCGCACGAGCCGCAGACCTTTCGCGATACTTTGGGAAAGCCCAGAAAGGTCGCCGAATTTCAGAAAGACGAACACATTTACTGCCAAGGTGACGCCGCTAAGAACGTAATGTACATCCAAAAGGGCAACGTAAAATTTTCCGTGGTTAGCTCCACGGGCAAGGTGGCGGTGGTCGCCATGCTTGGTCCCAGCGACTTTTTTGGCGAGGGCTGCATGGCGGGTCAATCGCTCCGCATGGGCACCGCCACGGCCATTACCCCCACCACCCTTCTGGCCATCGACAAAAACGAATTGCTGGGCATGCTCCGCACACGGGACAAATTATCCGACTCTTTTGTTGAATTCATGCTCAGTCATAAAAATCGCGTCGAGGAAGCTTTGATCGACCAACTCTTCAATTCCTCCGAGAAGCGGCTCGCCCGCGCGCTCCTCGTGCTCGGACGTTATGGAAAAGTGCAGCACCAGCTCCTCGACGAGCTGCCAACGATTTCCCAGGAGACTTTGTCGGAAATCATAGGCACTACACGCTCGCGCGTGAATTTCTTCATGAACAAATTCAGAAAACTGGGCTTCATCGAATACCACAACCGTAAAATCAAGATCAACAAATCCTTGCTGACATTTGTTCTGGACGAGTAAGCCCGCCGCCGGGTGCCGGGTCGCCCCTCCCGGGAGCGCCGCCTCTTCTCCATCCCGCGGGTTTAGCGGGATGAACCTCCCGATTGGCGGGTGCCCCAGGTTCGCAGTTTGAACCTGGGTCTTGAGGTTTCTTCCTCTTCCAAGCCCGTCATTCTGAACGGAGCAGGCCGATTTTCTCTTGCCCGCTCACTCTTGTGAACGGGTCGGCCTGCGTAGAGAAGAATCTCTCTTCGCTGCTTGCGGTTTCTCTCTCCCAATTTCCATTTTCCCATTTCCATTTTCTAAATCGAGAAACTCAGGGACAGGAACGTTTTCTCATATTGTTTGAAAAGGCCCGTTTTGTCCAGAACGAGTGGAGATTTTCGCACGGGGTAAACTTCCCGTCTGTCCCTCGTTTCCGGAGTCAGTCTAAGTATAGCCGGGTGCCCCAGGTTACGCTTTTCTACCTGGGGGTTTTGACTTTTCGGCATCGAGGGGTCGGGCCTTTCTCTCTTTTCTAGTTTCCCCCTTCTAGTTTCTAGTTTGGCGGATGGCCCGAACGTAAGCCCGAAGACGATTTTAGTGGGTGCCCCGTCCTCGGCGGGTGGCAACCCCTAGCACGCCGAAATCACTTTTGACTTTGTTCTTTCCGGGGGTGGCCTACGCTTTGCGGTTTTGTTTTTGCAAAGCGTGGGACACTCTTCGCTTCGTCTTGATCCACACGCGTGTGGCAGCCCCTAGCACGCCGAAATCGCTTTTGACTTTGTTTTTTCCGCGGATGGCCTACGCTTTGCGGTTTTGTTTTTTGCGCGTTTTCTGCGTCCCGCAAGTTTCTGCGGGACAAAGCGTGGGACACTCTTCTCTTCGTCCTGTCCCACGGATACCGTTAACCCCTCCTCCCCAACCATTCGATCCCCAATTCTCCCCATTCCCTACATTTCACTTAGCCTGTCGTCACTCCCATGCTATCCTCTCCCGTGTACGCCGAATCCCATCCCCGCCGGACTCCCTCTGTGTCCTCTGCGTTCTCCGTGAGCTCTGCGTTAAGTCCGGCCCTTTCCCCAGCCTTCAACGATTCAACGGACCAGCACCCAAACGCCATTCAAGCGTCCTCGAAAGCTTGCCATCCCAGATCGTTACTCTACCGCCAACACCGCGCCCCCCTAAGTCCTTTATCCGCAACGCTTATGGACCTCCCCGCAAGTGTTGCAAACAAAAGACTTACGGCAAACCTAACTCCTTTAGATGCAACACTTACAAAAAACCGGGGGAGGGGTGCACCCTATCTTTCACTCCATTCAAACCTTCAAACGCTCCGTTGCTTGCCGCAACGGAAGCCCCGTCGTACACTTTGGAGCATCCTGACGAAACCATGAGGACTCGCCCGTGACCACACCAGCACAGTTCATTCCCGTATCCCAACTCGCCCGCAGCGCCCGCAGCGACGAAGTCGTCGCCAAGCACAAGAAATACCTGTGGCCCTCGGTCGCCAACTACTTCCAGCAGCCGCTAGTCGCCGACCGCGGCCAGATGCAGCACCTCTGGGATCTGGACGGCAACAAGTACCTGGACTTCTTCGGCGGCATCCTCACCGTCTCCGTGGGCCACTGCAACCCCAAGGTCACGAGCAAAGTCACCGCGCAGGTCAACCGCCTGCAGCACACCTCCACGCTCTATCCCAACGAACACATCGTGGCCCTCGCCGAAAAAATCGCGCACATCACGCCCGGGAATCTGCAGTCCAGCTTCTTCACCAACTCCGGCAGCGAAGCCAACGAAGCCGCCATCCTCCTGGCGCGCATGTCCACCGGCAGCTTCGACGTGGTCGCCCTGCGCCACGCCTATTCCGGCGGCACCGCGCTGACGAAAGCCGTTACCGCGCACGCGCCCTACCGCAAAGCCGGCGTCATCAGCGTGGGCATCTCCCACGCCGTAAATCCCTACTGCTATCGCTGCCCGCTGCATTTGAAATATCCCGAATGCGAAGTGGCCTGCGCCGACGACGTGGAAAACCTCATTCAAACCGGCACCAGCGGCAACATCGCCGCCTTCATCGCCGAACCGATTCAGGGCGTCGGCGGCTTCATCACTCCGCCGAAGGAGTACTTCAAAATTGTTTTCAAGATCGTGAAAAAATACGGCGCCCTCTTCATCGCCGACGAAGTCCAGACCGGCTGGGGACGCACCGGCAAAAAATGGTTCGGCATCGAGCAGTGGGAAGTCACGCCGGACATGATCACCAGCGCCAAAGGCATGGCCAACGGCGTGCCCATCGGCTTGACCGTTACCACGCCGGAAATCGCCGGCAGCTTCCAGGGCGCGAACATCTCCACCTTCGGCGGCAATCCCGTCACCAGCGTCGCCGCGCGCGCCACCATTGAATTGATCGAGGAAGAAAATCTCCGCGAGAACGCCCACGTCGTCGGCGCATACTTCCGCGGCAAGCTCGAAGAGTTGCAGGCCAAGTATCCGCTGATCGGCGACGTTCGCGGCATGGGCTTGATGCAAGCCCTCGAACTGGTGAAAGACCGCAAAACGAAAGAGCCCGCGCCCGAAGCCACCACCCAAGTGATGGAGCGCGCCCGCCAGAACGGCCTGCTCATCGGCAAAGGCGGCCTCTACAACAACACCCTGCGCATGGCCCCCATGCTCAACACCACCAAGTCCGACGTCGACGAAGCCATCAAGCTTCTAGATAAATCCTTCAGCGAGGTCAGTCATTGAAGCAGCGATGGAGCCAGCCTTCGAGAGCAAAACCGAAAACGAAAAGTGTGCTCGCAGCCATGGCTCTGCTTTTCTTCGCGGCGGTCGCCTTGCCTCTTCACGCACGCGCGCAGGCCGTGGACAAAAAATCTCTATGGAAGGCCGTCCCGTTCGCGATCGTGAAATTCAACGACGACGCGCCGAAATCCTGGAACATGTACCACTCGGAGAAAAAAGGCCTGCTGCTGCTGCACTTGTGGAAGCGCTACCTGCTGCTGGACATCAAGGAAGAAGAAGCCTTCGAGATCGATCCGCAAACCGTGAAGCCCGCCGGCGACGACGTCGAATGGTCGCTCTCCGATAAGCCCGGCCAGCCCCTTGAAACGCCCGAATGGACAACGCGCGACCTCCGCTCCGTCGAGCGCATCCGCTTCCGCCTCGGCAAAACCGGCTACATCCTCGAACTGCAAATCCCCTTGCAGGCCAACGGCAAGCCAATGTATTGACGAGCAGTTTTCAGTTTTCAGTTTTCAGTTTTTGATGATTTGATTGCAACTTAGAAAGGAGATGAAGACCGAACATATGTGGGGCAGACAGAACCAGACAAAACGTTGTGCCTCTCTTTCTTTACTAAAAAACTTAGAACTAACAACTGAAAACTTTTTATCACCGCCGGTAGATGCCGTAATACCACGGAATGCCGAGAGCCCCAGGCTCGACGGCCACGTTGACGGCATCGCCATCATGGAAACGATCGTAATCGTCGGCATCCACCGCCAGCCGCTCGATTTTTTGGCCCTCGCGCCACGAACGCACAAAAATGCGTCGCGTGCCGCGCACGATGCCCGTCATCTTGTAACGGCTGACCACCGTGGTCGGGTGATAAGTCAGATTTTTTTGTGAATCGAGTTTGCCGTTCACAAAAAGGGTGAACGAAAGAATCCACGGGATCAAAATAAATCCCGAGTAAATGCGCTTCAGCACTTCGAGTTCCTGGCGCATCCGCGCGCGGCGTTCGAGAATGACGGCCAGCGTCAGCGCAATAAAAAAAATCACGCCGAAAAATACCAGCATCAAGTCCAGGTCCAGCGGCGGAAAAATTTGGCTGATGTACGGAAATAAAAGTGATCCCGCCAGAAAAACCGCGGTGCGCTTCATCAACCGCGTGCGAAACATCAACTCGGCGGCCGCCGATGTCAGTCCACACGAGGGACACTGGTCCGCGATGCGCTCCGAACCGCAATCAAGGCAGCGTGTCATTCGTCTCTGGTGACCATGTTGGACACCGCACCAAACGGACGCGAGGCCCCGCAAAGGTCCAGTCTAGTATAAAGCGGACTCAGGCTTAGCTGCCGGAGAGTGTGGAAAGAAGATCCTGGAAGAGTCTCTGGCTGTCGGATTCGGCGACCGCCACTGCCACGCCCATGCCATGGCCAGGTTCGATGCGCTTCACAAAGCAATCCAGCTTGACCGGGCGCTCCAGATTCAAGCGCGCGGTAAATCCCGCGCCAATCCACAGCGGGTCCATCGCTTCGATGAACATTCCATTGGCGCTGATATCGCGCGTGCTGGCGCGCAGCACGGCGGAGCCCCATTCGATCTCGAGGTCGGCGCGAAATGAATAACGAGGCGCCCAACGGCGCTCGAGTCTTCGGGCTGGATGATCCGCACTGCCCATAAGTCGGGTGCAACCCCCTGCCAGGGATTACGTACCACGGCGACCGGGCGAGACCGCCGTTCCTTTGCTGTAAGCATACGCCTTCCTTTGCCACAAAACATACGACGCCGGAAGGCAATGTTTTGTTCCCGCCATTTTATGGTTGGACACAAAAACGGCGGCGCGGCCGCTGCGAACGGCTTCGCGGGACTCGAATGACTTCAAACACTTCAAATGTTGCGACACAATTCGAACGAATTTCGGGTATTCCAACGATTTCGCGTGATGCGAACGCGATGCTTAGCCCTGTTCTGACGCGGGCGGACCGTCGGGGTTAGCGCTGCGCTGAGCGGCTTTTTCGCTGCGCTGGGTGCGGCGATGCACTTCGGCTTGGAGATACTTACGAAGGCCTTCGGAGACGATTCCAGGGGAGGCCAGTTCCCGCAAATCGGAAACGGTGATCTCCGGCAGATAGGCGAGGACGGTCGCAAGAGGAGACGAAGGGTGGCGGACCAGTGCGAGACGCACGTTATAGGTAATCGACCATTTGCGATGGTGCGCGACGGCTTGAATGACGTGCGTGGAAAGTTTTTCGCGCGAGAGCGTTTTCAGAACTTGAGCTTCGGTGATATTCGGATTGTCCAGAACGATGGTGGCGATTTGCAGGTGGCCCTCGGCGAGAAGCGCGCCCGCAACGCGCGCCGGACCGCGTCGCGCCAAGGTGATTTTCTGTCCAAGCGGCATTTGCGGGAGTCGCGCGAGCAATTGCTCTTCGGCAGTACGCTTCAACTCGGCGGAAACTCCGGGCGAGAGCGTAATCTGCACCAGGTCCATCAAATAGAGATCACGGAGGAGCCGCAGGCTGATGAGGCGCGGCGTGCGTGGATGAAACGCCAGCGCACGTTTCACGCGGTAGCTTTTGAGCAGAGGCTTGCGCCGCGCCACTTCCTCCAGAATTTCTCCAGGGAGATTTTTGCGTTCGAGCAGCAAACACAGTTGCGCATCATCGAGTGCCGGATTGTCGAGAAGCGCGAGAAGCACGTCCGTCGCGGAATGATGAAGCAACAGGGCGAGTTCTTCGCCGGTGGCGATGCGCGCGCGTTCGCGATTTGTGGCTACGTCGGACATTTCCGTTCGGTGCGTCACATCAGTGCAGTTCGCGCTGCGGCCTCCGCGGGAGACATTGCCAACCCGCCGATTCTGGCGAGCGGCAAGGATTTTTTCAACGCCGCATCAAGCTGTGCGTCGAAAAATTCCGAGCGCCCCACGGTTCCTCCCGTCTTCGCAATCAGGATACTCTGCCGGCCGTACCCCATGTGCTCCGCAACAGTGCTCACTAGTGATGATAATTCGCGCGCGGCTTGAAGCAAAATGTCACGCGCTACCGCATCGCCAGCATCAGCCGCTGCCGCAACAATCGGAAACGCCAAAGGAAACACCGCGTCGGGCTGCTCAGCCACGCGCTGCTGAAGATCCGACCACGAAGAATAACCGAGCTGTCCCAGAATCTTGCTGCCTAAGCTGGAGTCCGTTCCCTGCCCTTCGCGCTGCTTCAAGGCACGCGCAACGGCGCGGGCGCCGATATCATACGCGCTGCCGTCGTCTCCCGTTCGCGGGCCCTGGCCGCCGGCGCGCCAGACCTGTCCTTGCGCGTCCCGCCCAATCGCCGCCGACCCGGTTCCCGCGACAAGCACAATCACGGGCACGTCTCCCGCTGCAGCCAGCGCCACCTCCAAGTCGGTAATCACTCGCACGGCCACGCCTGGGAATGCGCTTTGCAAATCGTGAAGCACCCGTTCCCTGATCGCCGTATTCCCCGTCCCCGCCATCCCGGCACAAAGCGCCGCGACCACGCTTCGCTCGACGCCGCCTTGTATCAGCGCCAGTTCCGCCGCTTTCACAATTTCAAGCACGGCCGATTCCACCCCAACGCGCGAAGGATTCGATGGCCCCGAAAAACTCCGCGAAATAATCGTTCCAGCGCGGTCCATCAACACGCACTCCGTCTTCGTCCCCCCGCCATCCATCCCCAAGACATATTCCACCCCAAAAGCATACGTGAAAAACGCACGGGCGGAGGACGCTCGTTGTATGCGAGGTTCGAAACGACTAGAGGCGCGGATCGACAGGTTCAGTTTCGAGCGCGAGGACTCCGAAAACGCATTCGTGGACGCGACGTAGTGGTTCTTGACGAACGAAACGTTCGAGGGACTCGACACCGAGGGCAAATTCTCGCTGGGCGAGGGAGCGCTTGCGTCCCAGGCCGCGCGAGCGCAGGCGATCAAGATTTTCCGGGAGCGTATACTCCGGGCCGTAAATGATACGTAGGTATTCACAACCGCGGCATTTAACGGCGGGCTGAACAACGCCGCGGCGACCTTTTTCAATGAACTGGAACGGTTTGATGACCATGCCTTCGCCACCGCTTTCAGTGTGCGCAGTCCACCAATCGATGGCGTTTTGCTGGCTATCGTTATCCACCAGATCGACTTTGCGATGCTTCGTGGCCAGGATCAGGCGCGGCTCGGCCGAGCATAGTGCGGCAAGAGTCTCCATGTGCCAGACATGATCTCGATCGAAGTATGTCTTCCCTTCTGAAGCCAGCAGATGGAACGGAGCCAGTTTGAGATCGTCCAGCGATTCAACCGGCCAACAGTAGCGGCGATAGGCGTCGACGAATTGGCTGGCGAGCGTGGCACGAGTGCGTGTGCGGTCGCGCAGTTTGGCAATTTCCGGATCCTGTGCTGCGGCTAGATCGAGCCCGTTCAAAGCTCCATGAAAGGCGGCGTGGGCGGAAGCGCCAACGGCAGCGTATTGGCGGCGCAACAGTTCCTGCGCCTTTGCAGACCACGGCATCAGTTCCGCATCAAGACAAAACCAGTCGGATTTGAGCATGTCCCAGAAATTGGCGCGATCGGAAGCTTCGCGAATGCGGCCGAGAAATTGAGACTCCAGGTCTGCGGAATCGAAAAAGCGACGGCCAGTGCGTGTGTAACAAACGCCGATGCCTTGTTCAACCACGCCCAAGCGTTTGCGGGCAATTGTTTCATCACGGCAAACGATCACGACCGCGCGCGAGCCCATGTGCTTCTCTTCGCAGACGACAGTGGGCACGCCTTCATGGCGGAAGTACGCGAAGGCCTCCGCGGGATGCTCGAGCAGGCCAGGCTCGCGGCTGGTTTCCGTTGGCGACATGGTCGGCGGAAGATAAATAAGCCATTTCGGATTGGCTGCAAAGCGGCTCATCACTTCGAGCGCGGCCATGGCATTTTCTTCAGGGATGGTGATGTTCTGCTGGAGACGCGTATTGATAAAGCGCTTGCCGGTGACGTCTTCAAGGTCGAGCAAGTCATCCTGTACTTGCTGTGCGCTAAGTTCAGGCGCGATGGCTTCCGGCTTAAGAGGGCGCACTGGTTGGTAGTACGTGCTTAACGCCGGAACCGAAGCGATTTCTTTTTCGGGGTAACGAAGCGCCGTAAGCTTCCCGCCAAAGACGCAGCCCGTATCAATATTGATGGTGCGATTCAGCCATTCCGGTTCGGGGATCGGCGTATGGCCGTAAACGACCATGGCTTGGCCGCGATAGTCGGCGGCCCAGTTGTAGCGGACGGAAAGACCGAATTCATCCACTTCGCCGGTGGTCTCGCCAAACAGCGCGAAGTCGCGTATCTTGCCCGAGCCGCGGCCTTGCATTTCCTCTTTCATGCCGGCGTGAGCAACAACCAGTTTGCCACCATCGAAGACATAGTGGCTGACAAGAGCATCGAGAAACTTGGCCGCCTTCTGCCTGAATTCCGGCGATTCTTTTTCCAACTGCGCAAGCGATTCCACAATGCCGTGGGTGAGCTGAACATCCCGGCCACGGAGTTTGCGAAGAAGCTTTATGTCGTGGTTGCCGGGAACACAGTAGGCGTTTCCCTGCTCGATCATGCTCATGACAAGACGCAGAACGTCTGGTGTGTTCGGGCCACGGTCTACGAGATCACCGAGAAAAACAGCCTTGCGGCCCGCAGGCGGGACAAAAGACCTGGTACCGTTTGCTTCGAACGGTGAGTAGCCCAATTGCGAGCAGCTGGGCTAGCTCATCGAAACAGCCGTGGACGTCGCCAATGATGTCAAAGGGTCCCGGCTCGGTTTTCTTGTTGTTATAGAGCGGAACGCGCTCCAAAACGATAGAGTCGGCCTCTTCCGGTGAATCGAGGATAAGGACGTGACGAAAGCCTTCTCGTCCCAAACTGCGGAGTCCGCGGCGCAGACTTTGGAGCTGACGGTGCGCGACGTGAGCACCGAGGCGGCGGTCCGTGCGCGCCTTGTTGCGGTCCTGGCAAATGCGCTCCGGCGTGTTCAGGACGATGGCAACCGGAAGACAGTGAAACTGGCGGGCCAACTCGACTAGAGGCTTGCGGTCTTCCGGCTTGACGCTCGTGGCGTCAATGACGGTGAGCCGGCCCGCAGCGAGTCGCTTGGCTGCAATAAAATGAAGAATTTCGAATGCGTCATCGGTGGCCGCGAGATCATTTTCGTCATCGGAAACGATGGCCCGGCAGTAATCAGAGGAGATGATCTCCGTAGGCAGAAAGTGTTTGCGCGCAAACGTGCTCTTGCCGGAGCCGGAAGCGCCGACAAGCACGACGAGGGACAGGTCGGGAAATGAGAATTTCTCTCTCATGCGAAATTTAATCGGTCCGCCGAAAGACAGCCATCTGCGTCGGCGAACCCAGTGCGGCGTCCTCAGGCCCAACAGGCAGAAAAGAAACCGCATAGCGGTTCTGCGAAGCGACGCGCTGCGCCCAAGATTGGAATTCGGCACGGGTCCATTCGAAACGGTGATCTCTGTGGCGGAAGGTGCCGGCCGCGAGCGTTTCGAACTTCGCATTGTATTCGCGATTCGGAGTGGTCATCGCAATTGTCGCAGGCCGAGCATGTTCGAAAAGCACGCGCTCAAAAGCGGCCAGGCGCGGGGGATCAAGATGCTCGACAACTTCGACAACGGCCGCGGCATCGTAGCCGGCAAGACGCGCGTCGCGATACATGAGCGAACCCTGGAGCAGTTTGATGCGTTCTCGTTTCCTGGGCGCAAGCCCTTCGAGTCGAAGCCGATCGGCCGCTTTTTCGAGAACCCGAGGAGACACATCAACCCCAACGATTTCCGCGAAGGACGAATCAGCGAGGAGCGCAGCGAGCAGGCGCCCCTCTCCGCAACCGAGGTCGAGGACGCGCTTCGCACCAGATTGGCGCAGCACCGCCAAGACAGAACCGAGGCGCTGCTGATTCAAGCTGATGCGTTCTTCGAGCGAACCTTCTTCGGCAGCGTGGACTTCGGCAGCTTCGTCGGGGTCTGCGTCCTCGTCTTCCGTCAAGCGAGCAAGCGCCTCACGCATTAGACGGTGCTGGTGTTTGAGATATCGTCGAGTGATTTCTTCACGCTCAGGATGCGTGGAAAGCCAGCCTTCCCCGCGACGAAGGAGCTTTTCGACTTCATCTTTGCCGACCCAATAGTGTTTTTCGTCATCGAGGACGGGCAGCAGGACGTAGAGATGTTGTAAAACTTCCTGCAACCGCTTCTTGGCAGAAAGTTTCACACTCCAATAACGACTCTCCCCCCAGCCGGGAAACTTTTCGTCCAGTGAGTGGTGCAAGGCGTCCACCGAATAACCGAGCGGCTCGAAAAGACGCCGTAAGAACAATTCGCCACCGCGGCACGGGAGCACGGCAATGCGAATCTCCAGGGGTAACTCAATCTCGGCAAGCGTCTGACGATCCTTGCTCCTGCCGCCAAGCGCCGTACCGAAAGCGCGCGCGAGGGCCACGCTCGTGAACGAAGAGGAGGCGTAGGGCCGGTCATTGACATATTGATCGAGAAGGCCGCCGTCGCCAGACGGGCCGCCGGCTTGCGGACCAATTCAACGGAGTCCACTTCGATCAGCAACGCAGCGGTACAGCGTTCGGCAGTGGCTTCGGGGTAGAACACATGTGCTGTGCCAAACGAAAGAGCAAGCGTATGCAGCTTCCCCGGGCGCTTGTGGAGCAAGAAGCCGAGATCCGTAGCCGGCAAATGCGTAGTGGAGATGGTGAGATACATGCAGAGTTATTGTACGAGGAAAGGGTACTCTGCGCGAAATCGGACGATCAGAACTTACAAGCTGGACTGGAGAATGCGGAGTCACCGGAAAAGTGGATACTACACTCCGCTTCGAGTTGATTCGTTTCTTCCAAGGAGATCTAGGTGGTCAAACCGATACGGTGAAGCATGATTTGGAAGCGCGGATCAAGACGCAGGTGATCCAACAGCAAGTCCGATTGAAGGGGCAAGACAAAGTCTAACGACTTCTCCGAGTAAGCCTTCTCCAGTAGAGCGAAAGCTTTGTCGTTTTCGCCGAGGCCGGCATAGATGGTGGCCATCGTGTACGGCGAAGCAGGTGCGTGTTTTGCTTTGCGCTCCAAATCGCGAAGGATCTTGTCCGCTTCGGCTTTCTTGCCTGCGGCGGAATAGGCATGTGCCAACGCAACGGCGGGGGTTAGAGAACCATCGGACAACTGCAGCGCCTGCTGATACTCGGATATCGCTTTCTGAAGTTCGCCCGTACCTTCGTAACCGACTCCGAGAAAGTAGTGTTGACCCGAGTCCTTAGGGTCCAGAAGCAGGCCTCGCTTGCTGGCTTCAATCAAGGCGGGGTAATCCCGCAGCGCATAGTACGTTTGTGATTCGGCGCTAGCCGAGCTGAAACCGTAATCCAGCTGGTCGATTTTTGCGATCTCGGCAAGAGCTTCCGAGCGCCGGCCGACCGAAGCGAGAAAGATGGCGCGATCCTCGTGCGCGCAGCTGTAGCTCGGCGCCAGAGCAATGGCACGGTTGAACTCTCGCTCGGCGGCGTCCCGGTCCCAATCAAACTGCCAACTCAGTACGCCCAGTGTGTCGTGGGCTTCGCCGATGGTGTCGTCCAGTTGCGTTGCTTTAGCCAGTGCTTCCTTGGCAGAGCGATAGGCCGGATCCTTTTGCAAGACTCCAGTAAACGCCAAATAGACGTACGTATCCGCCAGTCCGGCGTACGCCAGAGCGAAGTTTGGATCTTTTTGGATCGCTTCCTCGAACAGATGCTGGGCCTTTTTGAGGGAATCCGGTTTCGTGAATTCGGTGGTGAAGTAAAGTCGCCCCTTGAGGTAGGCATCGTATGCTGCAGGGTCGACCGCCGTGGCTTGGCGAAGCTGAGCCTGCTGCTGCGAAGTTAGTTTCGCGCTGATTTGCTGCGCGATGGCGCCCGCCACCTCACCTTGTAGCTTCAGGACATCGCCAATATCGCCGTCATAGGTATCCGCCCAAAGGTGGTGATCGGTAGACGCCTCGAGGAGTTGGGCGGTGACGCGCACGCGCCCTCCCGAGCGAATGACCGAACCTTCCACGATGGCGTCCACGTGCAGTTCCTTGGCAATTTCAGGCAGACGTTTTTTTGTGCCTTTGTACTGCAGGACGGAAGTCCGCGAGATGACGCGAAGCGAGCCGACCTTAGCAAGGTCAGTAATCAATTGGTCGGTCATGCCATCCGCAAAGAATTCCTCGGACGGGTCGCCGGACAGATTGTCGAGGGGCAGAACAGCAATGGAATTCAAGCGAGGGGCAGCGCTGGCAGGAGCTCCAGCAGTGCGCGCGAGCCACAAGGCAATGCTTAAAACGAGGACGGCCAAGACCGTGGTGAGCAGGACGGCATGAGATTTGGTGACCCGGAGGTGGCCAGGCAGGTCGGCCGGCGGCGCGGAGTCGGCGGCGCCAGAGGGGGCCGGCAAGTCTCCGACACGCACCGGCGCGATAAACCGGTAGCCGCGGCGCGGCAGCGTTTCAATGTAGCGGGGCCTCTCGGCGGAGTCGCCGAGCACCTCGCGAAGGCGCGCAATCGCATTGTGCAGGCTATGGTCGAAGTCGACGAAGGTATCGGCGGCCCAAATCTCCGCCCGAAGTTCCTCGAGGGTCACGACATCGCCGGCGCGCTTGAGCAGAGCGGACAAGACTTGCAGCGGCTGACCTTGCAGCCGCAGTCGTATACCGTGTTTGCGCAACTCCCCGGCGCGGACGTCCAGTTCAAAGACGTCAAAGCAAAGCCGGCGTGCGTTTGGTGCGGAAGTAGCCATAGCAAGGACCGCAAGTCCACAAAGCCTATCACAATTTTTGGTTTAGGGGGTTCATCGAGGTGTTCCGAAAACGCCTTTGTTCTTAATAGTTTAAGAATGGAGAAAACTTTGGGGACAGATGGGGCTAGCAAGGATTGACGCCTGCGCGACTACCGGCGAAAGTTGCCGCCAGAAACGCACTTGAGACCGAAATCGCCAGCACTGTCCGAGCTGTCGTCCGTTTCTCGAGTGCCTGGTCAAAACGAAAGGAAAAAAGATCCATGACGAATACCCTGTTGAAGTTCGGTTTAGTTGTTTGTTGTTTCTTGTTCGCGGGCTGGATGGGGGAAGACGATGCACCAGGTCCGGCACAGGTCGTTGCCTTAGACGAGTGCGATCCGGCCACCTTCAATGCCCCGACTGCGGTTGGCCCGGATTTCTGCAAGAACGTCGCCCTTGGAGCGTCCACAACGTTTTCTGCATTGTTTGCCAAAGCGGCAGCGGGGACTCCTGACCCGAACTGGGACTTCGAACCTGACACGCTGACAATTAAAAAAGGAACTGCCGTTCACGCCGTCAACCAGGGGGGTGAGCCTCACACTTTCACTGAGGTTGCGAAGTTCGGTGGTGGTTTTATACCAGGGCTCAATGCTCCAGGCGATGAAGTGGCTCCGGAGTGCGCTGGCGGCTTTTCGAAAGTCTCGGTGGCCCGAACGCGCATCCTGCAGGGCAGCCAACTCCAAGTCACAGGCCTGCCCAAAGGGGATCATTACTTTCAGTGCTGTATCCATCCGTGGATGCGAACGACAGTCGTGGTGAAATGACGCGTTGGCAGTCCGAATGTCCGGACAGGATGCTCTCTTGCTCTTTCTTGCGTTCCGGGCTGCGCAATGGAATAATCCCCCCCATGATTATAGGCGACCGCCTCCGCGAAATGCGCGAGGCCAAACAACTCTCCCAGGGTGACATCGAAAAACGTACAGGGTTGCTCCGGTGCTACGTCTCCCGCGTGGAAAATGGCCATACCGTTCCCGCCGTTGAAACGCTGGAAAAACTCGCGCGTGCGTTCGAGGTTCCCCTTTATCAACTGTTCTACGAAGGCGATGAGCCACCTGAATTGCCAACGCTTCTGAAGAACAAGCCGTCTGACGAGGACGCTTGGGGTAACTCGGGAAAAGATGCGCGGTTTCTGAACAAACTTCGCCGCTTGATGGGCAAAGCGAACGAGGATGATCGCAAACTCATTCTGCTCTTGGCTCAAAAACTGGCGCGCCGCTAGCCGACTGCTTGGATGGGGCAGTCGTTACACTGTGAGGATGTTCGCGAGGTCATTCGAGGCCGCAGACTTCGCGAGCGTTGTCGACGAGTGTCGCCAAATCATCGAGCTTGGAAAAGACCGCCGTTATACCGCTCGCAAGAGCTTCCTTCTCGGTGTCTGCATCGCAATCTGCCGTGAGCAAGAAAATCGGCAATTTAGGCGCTATCGCTTTCAGTTCACGAGCCAACTGCAGTCCGTTCATTTCGGGCATTGAGAGGTCCAGAACGGCGAGGTTTGGCGAGACCTGCCTGGCCTTTTCCAGGGCTTCGAGCGCATTTTCGGCCGCTACACAAGCGTCAAAGCCGCTGCCAGATTCGAAAAGCGTGCGGAGGAGTGCTCGAAAAGCGTTATCGTCGTCGACGATGAGCACTACAGCCATGTTTCGCTCCGATCTGAAAGAATTTGTCCGGGAGAAATCCGGCGGGCGCAGCTCTTTCTGGGAGCTGAAATGCCAGCGTCATTTCTGGCGTGCGCTCTTTTCCACGTCTATCTCAGGCTTTAGCGCTTTCTGGCAATGTGAGCAGCACGGAATCTTCCTTTCCCAGGTGACCTCAAGAGTTTGCAAACAGAACGGGCAGCGGCCTGACCATTCGTGATCGCACTCCGGGCACGTGCTGAATATAAGGTCTCCGCGGCGGACGAGCTTGGCACCATCTCGAAGAGAAACCAGAAAACGACACCTCCGGTTTTTGCAGATCAAGAATTCTTCCACGCGGTGAACCCCCTTGCGAGCGACACGTCTTCTAGTGGCACGAGAAGCGGGGCGAAACCTACAAGTCGAATTCGGGCCCAGGAAGTCCTGTCTGTTTCCAGAGATCAAATTTCACCCAGTCAAGCGCGATCAGCAAAGGGATGGCGAGTTGAGCGTGCGCCTGCGAGCGCGGGATTCGCCCACGCGTAAAGATCCCAGCTCCGACAATCTATTTATGGAACGCCGAGCGTCTGCCCGCAATGCCGGGAACTACGTACCACCATCTACGTACCCGCTTGCACCTCACAATGGCTTGGAACTCCGCCACCAGTGCGCGTTTATCCGCAGGATTCCTGCTCCAGGCTTGAACCCCTGCAATGTAGACCTGGCCCAACTGGGCAAGACAGCGAGCCATTTTTCCAGGATAGGAGTACTATCGGCTCAACGAAGCAGTGGGACCGTAAGTGGCTACCTCCGATTGAAATAAAGGACTAGCAGCCCGTCCGAGCGCCAGGAATCCTGATGGATGCCAGGTCGGGTCCGGTGGAGGGCACCATGAGCCAAACCGGGGCCAACACGCACGACAGCGACGCTGACGAAGCTTCGAATGTTATCGAAGAGCGCCTGCGGCTCATCATTGACACCATCCCCACAATCGTCTGGCGCAAATTGCCTGACGGCTCGGCTGATTTCTTCAATCGAAATTTTCGCGAATATACGGGTCTCTCCTTGGAAGACGGTCTCGGCTGGGGATGGATGATGAATGCGTTCCATCCTGACGACCGTTTGGTGGAAGAGTGGCGCACTGCTTTGGCGGCTGGGAAACCCTTTGACAAGGAGGCGCGCCTGCGCCGGGCCGACGGGCAATATCGCTGGTTCCTGATTCGCGCCGTTCCGTTTCGAGACGAGCAGGGAAACATCGTCCATTGGTATGGAACATCCACCGACATCGAAGATCTGAAACAGGCTGAAGATCGCATTCGGCTGGTCATCAACACAATCCCGACGATGGCCTGGACCCTTCGGCCGGATGGCGTCGTTGATTTCGTCAATCAGCCTTGGCTGGACTATACGGGCCTCACTTTTGAGCATGAAATTGACGACGCGACGCGCGTAGTTCATCCCGAAGATCTTCCAAGAGTCGTAAAAAAGTGGCTGGCGGACATGGCCGCGGGGGAATCCTCCGAGGATGAAATGCGTTTGCGTCGGGCTGACGGGGAATTTCGCTGGTTCCTGGTCCGCACCGCTCCTTTGCGTGACAAGCAGGGCAATATCGTTGAGTGGTACGGAGTATCCATCGATATTGAAGACCGCAAGCGCGCGGAAGAAGCCCTCCGATCGAGCGAGCGGGAACAGCGTCTCATCGCCGCGCAATTGGAAAGAGAGCGCGCTCGCTTGGTGGAGGCTCAGGAGGTGGCGAAAATCGGAAGTTGGGAAGCGGAGTTGCAAAGCTTGAACGTGATTTGGTCCGAGCAAACCCACCGCATCTTTGAGACGGATCCGTCTCGCTTCCATCCGACCCGCCCAAATTTTCGAGAATTCATCCATCCGGAGGACCGCGCGAAAGTGGATCTGGCTCTTGTAGCGTCGCTCGAGAAGCGATCCCCTTCCACGGTCGAATACCGGATCGTTATGCCGGATGGCCGCGTCAAAATACTCGAAGAGCGCTGGCAAGCTTTTCATGATGAAGAAGGAAAGCCCATTCGTGTTGCGGGCACTTGCCGTGACATCACCGAGCGCGTGCGAGCCGAGGAGGAACTCCGCCGCCTATCCGGCCAGCTCTTGCGTTTGCAGGATGAGGAGCGCCGCAGAATCGCCAGGGATATGCACGACTCCACCGGCCAGGGCCTTGTCGCTCTGGCAACTGCTCTGAGTCAGCTCCATGCTTCCATTCCTTCGTCCTCCAGGAGATCGCGCAAGCTCGCTTCCGAGTGCCAAGCGTTGGCGGAGCAATGCATCCGTGAAATTCGCACTCTGTCGTATCTATTGCACCCGCCAATGCTGGAAGAAGCGGGATTGGAAGATGCCATCCGGCTGTTTGTGGAGGGCTTCACCAAACGCAGCGGAGTCCAGGTGGAGCTGGAAATTTCGCCGAAGTTCGGGCGGCTTGACCCTGATGTGGAATTGACGCTGTTTCGCGTGGTTCAAGAGAGCCTCAACAACATCCGGCGTCATTCGGGAAGTCCGCGGGCCAAAATACGAGTGGCTCGCAAGCCGCAAGAGATCACGCTGGAAGTGAGCGATGCAGGCAGCGGGATTTCGAAAAAGCAACCGGTGCAGGACGGGGAAATCCCCTTTAAGCTTGGCGTTGGCATCCCGAGCATGCACGAACGCATGAAGCTCATTGGCGGACAACTTACAATCGATTCCAGCAGCAGCGGCACAACCGTGCGCGTGACGATACGAATCAATGAGCAGACGCACTAAGACGCTTCGCATTTTGCTGGCCGACGACCACGAACTCGTCCGTCGCGGCATTCGCGGACTCCTCCGCGCTCGCCGCGGCTGGCGAGTGATTGGAGAGGCGGCCAACGGGCGGGAAGCCGTAGAGAAGGCAACCAAGCTGAAACCGGACATAGCCGTCGTTGACGTCAGCATGCCCGAATTAGACGGCCTCCAGGCCACGCATCTGATTCGACGCGCAAGTCCAACTACCGAGGTTGTAGTCCTCACTATGCATGAGTCCGACCAGATGGTCCGCCGCGTTTTGGACGCAGGCGCCCTCGGCTACGTCTTGAAATCTGATCTCGCAGCAAATCTCGTTAAGGCTGTCAAGAATGTTTCCGCGGGCAAGCTCTTCCTGACTCCCAAAGTATCCGACATCGTTCTAAAGGGATTTCTCAAGAATGCAAATCAGATTGGCACAGCGGAGCAGACACAACCCAGACCAACTCCCCGAGAATTCGAAATAATTCGTCTTTTGGCGGAGGGGAAACCGAATAAGGTCATTGCCGCCAATCTGGGAATTACGATCAGGACAGTCGAGACCCACCGGGCAAAAATCATGCAGAAACTTGGACTGCATTCCCTCGCCGAGCTCGTCCACTACGCCATCCGACAAAACTTAGTCGCCCTTCCCAATCTTCCAGAATAAATACACGAGCACAGATGTTACGATTCGCTTCACTGCTGCGGCCGTCATACCTCCCTGCTTCGATTGCTTTGGGCATCCCGCCGACCCAACTGCAGGTAGTCGCATACGCACATCCATCTGGTAGTTAGTCTTGACGCAACTTCTCCATGGGTCCACACTCTATGAGTAGCTGTTTCACCCCCTTCCTTTTGTCCCTTCCGACGTCTAGTTGGGGAAACTCGGTTTATTTCCGTCCGGTTGAGCGCCGCGTCCATTTATGGCCTCTAACATAGCCACACAAACCCCAGCGGATGAGACATTTCTACACAGCCGCGAACTGCTCGAGAGTTTGTTCGATTCCATTCCGGGTGCGGTCGTGGTTTGCGACGATGAAGGCCGAATCGTGCAGGTCAATGCAGAAGTCGAAAACCTCTTCGGGTACACACGCACGGAACTTCTCTGCCAACCCGTCGGGATCCTGTTTCCTGAACGTTTGCACACCGTGCAGTTGGGCTACGGCCACTACTACCGCCAGGAACCTCGGCGCCGCGCAGCGGGTGCCGGGTTGGAGCTCTGCGGAAGGCACAAGGACGGCAGAGAGTTTCTGATTGATGTTTTGCGCAGTCCGTTGGAGACAGAACACGGCACGCTCACCTTAAGTCTCATCCGCGACCTCTCCAAGCGCGAACCTGGCGAAGCCCTCAGGTTTCATCTCGCGGCCCTCGTGAACTCCTCCGGCGACGCCATCGTCGGCATGACGATGGACGGCATCATCACCAGTTGGAACCGCAGCGCGGAACGAATCTTCGGCTATCCCGCTCGGGAAGCCGTCGGGAAACCAATCTCGATGCTACATCCCGCTGGCCGAGAGGACGAGAAACTGGACACTCTGGAGTCCCTGAAAAGAGGAGAAACCATCAACGCGTACGACGCCATACGCAGGAGGAAAGACGGGGAAAACATCGACGTTTCCGTTACTATTTCTCCGATTTTTGACCCCCTTGGCAACCTGGTGGGCTCTTCGAAGGTCATGCGAGATATTACCGAGCGCAAGCGCTTGCAGACCGAACTCGAAAATAGCAGAGCCCAGGCTGTTTCTACTGCCCGCCTTTCCGCCCTGGGAATGATGGCTGGAAGCATCGCGCACGAGATCAACAACCCGCTTGGCGTCATCCACGCTTCCGCAAGCGACCTGATGGAGATGGCCGAAATGGGCAGCGTGCCGCTCCCGGCGTTGCAGCGAACCAGCACTCGCATCAAACGCACCGCCGATCGCATCAGCAAAATTGTAAAGAGCTTGCGGCAGATCTCGCGCGAAGGTAGCGCCGATCCTTTTCAGCAGGCCTCCGTTGCCGAGATTGTCGAACAAGCACTGGAGTTATGCAGAGAGCGGTTCAGGGAACACTCCGTGCGGCTCGACACGCCAGCTATTGACCCCGAACTGCGCGTCTTTTGTCGTGAGGTGCAGATCGCCCAGGTCTTGCTGAACCTGCTGCAGAACGCGTTTGACGCGGTTACCGAATGTCCGGGTGAAAAGTGGATACGCCTTGAAGTCACGGGGCACGAGCAGTCGGCTGTTTTCGCGGTGATCGATAATGGGCCAGGGGTGCCTCCCAATCTCAAAGCACGGATCATGGACCCATTTTTTACCACCAAGCCGGTGGGCAAAGGTACGGGCCTGGGCCTGAGCTTGTCGAAAGCCATTGTCGAAGAGCACGGAGGAGAACTCACTCTCTCCGAGTTTGAAGGCCATACCTGCTTTTCCTTTTCTCTTCCCCAAGGAGCCGCCAAGTGCAACTAAAGGACGCCACCGTACTTATAGTCGACGATGAGCCCGATTGGCGCGCCATCATCCGGGATTGGTTTGAGCGTGAAGGATGCCGTGTGCTGGCTGCAGAGAACGGCGCCGAAGCTCTCCACCTGGTCCGAACCAATCGGATTGACGTCGTTGTCTCGGACGTCCGGATGCCCGTCATGGACGGGATCACCTTCCTGAGAAACATAAAAGCCAGCGAAAGCTATAAGCCCAGCGTCATGTTCATTACCGGCTTTAGCGATATCGGGCCAGGAGAAGCTTACGACCTAGGTGTCGAGGCCATGATGGCGAAACCTGTGGAACGCAAAGATCTGATCTCGGCGGTGACTCGCGTCTTGACCTCGCGCGACGAACTTTGGCAACAGCTCGCCAGCCTTCAACCAGACGCCCTTCTCGCTGCCTCCTTCGCAAGCCTGGCAACGGCTTTGAGCCAGGGACTCCTCGCCTTTGGTCGCGGCGGCTTTCGGATTCACTCGATTCTCAACCTGCGAGAAGGCCCTGTTGATTTGCTGCTGAATTTCGATGCTGACAAGCGGACGGTGACGGGACAGGGTATCGTTCGCTGGCTGGCCACCGCTGAAGCGGAAATGGGGGTGGAAATAACAAGCATAGACGACAACAATCGTGCCTGGATTATTGGCCTCTCTGGCGCGAATACCTCTCATTCTTTCATCCCGTGTACAACTTCCAGCGCAACTGCGGCGCGCTGACTTCCCGGCTGTCCTAGCAGGACACTCAGAAGCAGGCCCCACTCCACACCACAATCCATATCAGTTTTAACCGAGGCAGGTTAGCCCGGCGCGAGTGTCCAATATTGAACAGTCCGAAAAATGGAACTGCTCTAAGATGCAACGGATAGCAAAGCTGGGAAACACTATGCCAAACGACTCGCATCAAAGAGCTGCCGAATTCCACGAGCTCGCCGCGCACGCGCACCGCGCTGCCGCCACGCACCACGGAAAAGAAGATCACCTGACCGGGCACGAGCATTCCAGACAAGCGTTGGAGCACGCCTGCAAAGCCATGCAGTGGTCCGAAGATGCCCATCGCAAGTCCCAAAAAGCCGCAGGGAAGGCATAGGGTGCGGAGCGACTCATGAAGCGCACGAAAAAGATGAACGGCCACCTTGGTGGTTTCTCTTCCGGAGCCGGCCTGGGCGGCAAGGTCTCCCACTTTCGGGACAAACAGAATATCTACAAACAAGGGGCCCCAGCTTACACGCTTTTCTACATTCAAGAAGGCGGCGTGCGGCTCAGTACCCGAACGAAACAGCAGCCATCCGCGGTTACCGCCATCCTGGGTGTGGGAGATTTCTTTGGTGAGCTTTGCCTTGCTGGCTATCCCCTTCGCATGTCCACGGCCGTCGCCTTGACCTCCAGCTCCATACGCACCATCCAGAAAAATAAGATGCTCGAAATGCTTCGCAAAAAGAGCAAGGCGTCAAATGCCATGGTGGCCTATCTGTTGTCCAGCGTCCAGAAGTACAAGGACCATGTTTCGGAGTTACTGACTTCTTCCGCCGAACAGCGCCTGGCGCGCGTGCTTTTGCGGCTGGCGCACTTGGATAAAAGAGGCCCATCAGTTGTCGAGATTCCCATTGTCAGTCATCAAGTTCTGGCGGAAATGGTTGGCACCACCCGCCCACGAGTCAATCTGTTCATGAATCGATTCAGGAAGCAGGGATTCATAAACTACGATGGCGGGCTGGAAGTGCACCAGTCCCTGAGGAAAGTTCTCCGAAGCAGCTAGAAGTCGCGTCCGGAAAAGAATCACAATCGTTCTAATCGATAACCGCCCGGACAGGGCCATGGATATGCGCGGTATCGTTCCGTTTGATGCTCTGAATCTTCTGCTCTTCGCTGTTGAGGCTTTGGTAGTCAGCGCGGATTGTTCAATATTGAACAGTTGGCAGTATCGTGCTATTCTGAGCTATGGTGTCTTCTGCATCTCGACGCCTTTCCGGCCCCGTCACTCGCTCTCCCAAAAAAGCGAATCTGAAAATATCTGCCTTCGATGTGCAAGCGTTTCTCGACTCGGCCGGTCTGAGGAGATCCATCCGCAAGCTTCAAAGAGCAGAAACAATCTTCAGGCAGGGTGATTCCGCTAAGAGCGTTTTATACATTCAGGAAGGCGGCGTGAAGCTTTCGGTTGTCAATGAATCCGGCAAAGAAGCGGTTGTGGCGCTTCTCACACAAGGGGATTTTTTGGGCGAAGGGTGCCTCGCAGGCCAGTCCAAGTGCATGGCCACGGCGACAACCATTGCACCCACCACCGTGCTCGTCATCGAAAAAGACGAGATGCTTCGCGTCCTCCACGTCGAACATGAGTTCTCCGACAGGTTCATCGCCTATATGCTTGCGAGAAACATTCGCGTCGAGGCCGACCTCATCGACCAGCTCTTCAACTCCAGCGAAAAACGGCTGGCGCGCACCCTGCTGTTGCTTGCGCGCTATGGCGCGCCAGGCAAGCTTGAAAAAACGCTTCCCAAAGTGTCGCAGGAAACGCTCGCGGAGATGATCGGCACGACGCGGTCGCGCGTCAATTTTTTTATGAACAAATTCAGGGATCTGGGCTTCATCGAATACGACGGCGAGATCCGCGTCAACAATTCCCTCCTGAGTGTCGTCCTGCACGATTAGCGCTTCGTTCGTTTTCCGCGCTTGCGGGAATCCCGATTCGAAATGTGTGGCAGTGGCTTGGCAACCTCACCCGTCGTTGTAGTAGCTTCCCGCCTAATTTGCGGTATCTTTCAATTATGGATTCGCAGGTCACGCGAAGCCGCCAGCGGATTCTGGAGTCCGCGGTGGTGTTGTTGCGAGAGGGCGGCTTGCCGGGGCAGTTGGTCGAAGCGGCGGCGGAGGTGGCACGCGTTCCCATTTCGAACGCCAAACTTTTTTTCCAGAACGACGAAGAATTAATCCTCGCGCTGTATCTACGCCTTGCCAATGACCTGGAGGTGCGCGCCTCGGCGCTGCCGCCCGGTGGCGTGGCCGAGCGATTTCGCGCGCTGATGCTGGCCAAGCTGGGGCTCGTGAAACCTTACCGTGAAGCATTCGCCGGGTTATTCGCGAAAATGCTCGATCCGCGGACCAATGTCGGCGTGCTGAGCAAGCAGACCGAATTGGTGCGGCTGCGGGCGCGAGCAGCATTCGCGAAAGTGGTTCACGAAGCGGACGACGCGCCCGACGCCGCAGCGCAACTGATTCAAGGGCTTTATGCCGCGCACTTGGCTTTGCTGCTGATCTGGAGCCAGGACCAAACGCCGGATTCGAAGAGCACGCACGCCGCGCTCGAAATGATTTGCAAACTGACCAGTCTGGTTTCCCGGTTTCGTTGGACGCCCATATCTGCCACGATCATCGAAAGCATCGGCGCGATTTGCGGGCCTTTGGTGGATCCGCCCGCGGATCCGGAGACCACGGCGCGAGCGCGCGAAATTCTTGCAGTGATGTTTCGGCACCGGCGCACTCTGCCGGGCACAGAAAAATGTGCGCAGGCTGCGAGCGGCGAACTGTGTGATCAATGTTTAGAGCCTCACCTTCCGCTCGTCCGCCGCTTTGTCGGAGCGAATCTCCCGGTCCATTTTGTGCTTCCGGCGTTTCCGGCAAAGTCACCGAACCCGCGGAAAGTGCTTGGCCTCATGCCGGATATGGCGGAGGAGCTGAGCCTGCAATTTTTGGACGGCCTCTGTGCGGACATTCGAACAATTTATCCGCCGGGAGCGCGCATCACTATTTGTTCCGACGGATTGGTTTTCAGCGATCTCGTGGGCGTTACCGATTCGGACGTCACCAGCTATGGCGAACGGATCGCGGAGATGATCGCGCAGCTGCATCTGGAATCTCTTGAAACCTTTCATATGCAGGATCTCTATGATGAAGCGGGTTCGGGCGAGCAAATGCGCGAGTGGCTCTGCCGCCACTACGCGGAATCAAGCGAAACCATCCACGAGAGGTTGCATTCGAACGAGAGCCAGCAGGCTTTGTTCAACGGTATTCAACGGTTTCTCTTCGAGGACCGGGTCGAAATCGAAAAAGATAAAAGTCGCAGCCGCATTCGTTCGGAGTGCAAGGAGCGCACGTATGAATTGGTCCGGCGGAGCTACGCCTGGGGACGTCTGGTGGCAGACTGCTTCCCCGCATCGCTGCGGCTTTCCATTCATCCGCAACCGCCGCATTCTGAGAAGCTCGGCATTCTTCTGTGCGAATCGCGCGACGTCTGGCTGACGCCGTGGCACGCCGTGGCCTTCAAAGAGAACGGCCGGTTTCGCCTCGTCAAGCGTCGTGAAGCGGAGGAATTGGGCGCTTCCATCGTCCTGAAAGAAGGATCGCCTTCTTACATGGAGCTCAGCCAGTGATCGACGCACTCGAAAACGTCCGCGCGGCGCGCGATCTGTATCTACAAGCCTCCGGCTTTACGACCGATTCGTACACGGATCCCAATTTCACGGTGAAGGTCGGCTTCGTTACGATGCGATTTCCCAACCCCGGCCTGCTGCCAATGCATGATCTCCATCACGTCGCCACCGGTTACGATTCGTCGCTGTTGGGCGAAGCAGAAATCAGTGTGTTCGAATTGCGCGCGGGAAGCGGGAATGCGCTCATCTTCTTTCTCTGCTGCGGCTCGATTCTCGTCGGCTTATGCCTCTCTCCGCGGCGCATGTGGCGCGCGTGGAAAGCAGCGCGCGGTGCGCGGTCCTTGTACGGAACCAAAGTGCCCTATGAAGCCTTGCTGGCGATGGATGTCGCTCAACTCCGCAAAGTGATCGGGCTGGAGGTCTAATTGAAAACACAGACATGGCAGACGCACGTGCTTTCGCCGTTCGGCCTTGAAGTCACGGCGGCATCACAAAAGGAAAGCCTCGCCGAAATCGACGTGCCGCTTCTCAAAGAGTGGATCGCCAAAGAGCGATTCGTCTTGTTGCGTAGATTCGCGCCTCTCTCAACCGACGATATGATGCGGCTCGCGAAAACGCTCGGCGAGCCGCTGGAATGGGAATTTGGCGCCGTCAACGAGCTTGTCGCCAAACCGGATGCGAAGAACTACATCTACACCACCGGCGCGGTGCCCTTTCATTGGGACGGCGCGTTCGTCGGAAAAATCCCGCACTACATTCTTTTTTCGTGTGAGCTCGCGCCGCCCGAGAATAGCGGTGGCGAAACCATCTTCTGCGATGGCGCTCGTCTCTTGAACGCTGCAACACCGCAACAGCGCGCACTTTGGAAAACGACCTCTATCATCTACAGCACCGCGAAAGTTGTCCACTATGGCGGTTCCTTCACCTCTCCGATGATCGTGCGCCATCCTGCGAGCGGCGAAGACACGCTGCGCTTCGCCGAGCCCGTGCGCGACTTGAATCCCGTTTCGCTCGACATTCCCGGCATGGCGCCAGCTCAACGTGAAGCGCTTGTCGCCGAAGTCTCTGCGCTTCTGCGCAATCCGAACTGCTTCGCCGCGCACGCGTGGCAAGCTGGCGACATACTCATCGCCGACAATCACGCGCTCCTCCACGGACGCAACGCTTTCGTTCACGCGGCCTCGCGCCACCTCCGCCGCATCAACATACTCGGATGACCAAGCTGCTCCATTTTCTGCGCGAGCTGCTGGTCATCCGCCGCGTCGAATTCCGTATCGCCGAAATCCCCATCGTCGCCATGCCCGCACTGCTGGTGAACAAGGAACTCGCGCCCCTGAAAACGCAGACCTTTTGGGAAGGCGTGCTGATTTTCTTTTTTCTGTTTGCCTTCGGAGACATGATCAACTGCCTCGCCGACCGCGATCTCGACGCCAAATACAAGCCGCACCTTTCGCGCGCGGTCTACAACCTGGGCGTGCCCTTCGTCACATTCCAGATTATTCTGTGGGCTGTGCTCGCGCTGGCTCTCGCGGCGCACGTATCTTGGCTGCTGCACCGCTGGCAGTTGTTTGCGTTGACCGCAGTTGGCCTCGCCCTGGGCGCCGCGTATTCCGTCGAGCCATTTCGCCTAAAAGGTCGCGGCCTCGCTCAATTATTTTGTCTCTGGCTGATTATTTTTGTCGGTCCGATGCTGATGATCGCAACGCTCTTCGGCACCTGGCCATCGCCGGAGTTGGTGGCGTTCGCCATGGCCTACGGCGCCGTCCAAATGGGTATCATCCTCGTGAACACAGCGGAAGACTATCCCGAGGATCGCGAAGCCGGTGTGCGAACGGTGATCGTTTCCTTGGGCCTCGCGCGCGGAATCGCTTTAGCCTCTGCGCTGGCGACGGCCGGCGCCGCGGTAATGCTTGTCACGCTTGCAATATTGTATTGGGTTCGCGGATTGCCAATGTTGCGAAGCATCGCGCTGTTGCCCGCAGCTGCCGCGTGTCTCTGGTTGACCAACGCGATTCGCAGCTTATCTCGCGAAGTCGCCGCCGCCCCGCTCGAAGTTGGCATTGCGCGCGTGAAGGCCGCCGCAAAAAAAGTCCCAGCCTGGGTCACCGTAGTGGCTTGGACATCGTTTGCCGCGGTCTTAACCCTGTTCCTCTACTCTGCAAAATTGTTTTAGCAAAAAAAGATGCCGGGCCGAAGCCCGCCGCTACATATAATCCTGCAGCCATGCGCATTCATCCGCTGGACCTGGCGATTGTCATTGCTTACCTGCTCGGCGTGACCGCGCTGGGCATGCATTTCCGCCGCGGTCAGCAGGACGCCAAAGATTATTTTTTGGGCGGACGAACCGCGCCGTGGTGGGCCCTGGCATTTTCCATCGTGGCGACGGAAACTTCGACGCTTACCATCATCGGCACCCCGGCAATCTCCTACGGCGGAAACCTCGCGTTCCTTCAACTGATTTTCGGCTATCTGCTTGGCCGCGTTCTGATCGTCCTGCTGCTGCTTCCCGGCTATTTTCGCGGCGAGTTTTTCACCGCCTACGCCTTGATCGAAAAACGCTTCGGCCCGCGCATGCGCGCCGTGGCCGCATCCACATTCTTAGTCACACGCGCCATCGCCGAAGGCGTGCGCGTTTCGGCCATCGCGCTGGTCGTTAGCGTGGTACTCGGAACATCGGAGAAGCTGGCCGTCGTCATCGTTATCGCCCTCACCGTGCTTTACACGTTCGAAGGCGGCATGACGGCCGTCATCTGGACCGACGTGGCGCAGCTGCTGATCTATTTGACGGGAAGTGCGGTCACTTTTTTCGTTCTGTTGCACCGCATCCCCGGCGGATGGAGCGAAGTCACGCAAGTCGCGGCTCTCGCTGGACACAAATTGCAAGTTTTCGATTTTTCGTGGAATCTCGCGACGAAATACACGTTTTGGTCCGGACTCATCGGCGGCGCCTTTCTCACCATGGCCACCCACGGCACCGACCAAATCATCGTCCAGCGCCTGCTCGCCGCGCGCAGCGAGCGGGACAGCCGCCGCGCCCTCCTCGCCAGCGGCGCCATCGTTCTGATCCAATTCACTGTATTTCTACTGATCGGCATTTTGCTTTTCGTCTTCGCGCAGCACTGGCCACTGCTCCACGCCGGCGAACGCACCGATCGCATCCTGCCACTTTTTCTTGTGCGCGAAATGCCCACAGGACTTGCTGGACTGTTGCTCGCTTCCATTGTCGCCGTGGCCATGTCCAACGCCAGCGGTTCGTTGAATGCCATGGCCGCTTCGAGCGTGCTCGATTTTGCAACACTCCGCGGTCGAACCGCCGATCCTGCCCGCTTCGTACGCCTCTCCCGCGGCATGACGCTTGCGTGGGGCCTGGTGCTCATGGGCTTCGGTCTAGTGAAGTGGGGCCCGCTGCTCGAAACCGGGCTGACCGTGGCATCGCTGCCCTTCGGCAGCCTGCTCGGCCTTTTTCTTCTTGGCACCTTCGATCGCGGCGCCAACGCGCGCGGCGCCCTGGCCGGAATGATTGTGGGACTCGCCACAATATTATGTCTGTCCCGATTTACCAGCGTGGCGTATACGTGGTACTTCATGTTTGGGGCGATCGTCACATTTGTGACAGGTGCAATTGCCAGCCGCATCGGCAGTGCTGCGAGCCGAACGCAGGTGATTGACGCATAAACTGGGCGCTATGCCTTGTAGGGGCGCCCGCCGCGGCGGGCTGCGCCCTCGTAGAATGAGAAGCAAAGATGAGGATGCCTTGACCGAAAAGCGTCTCGAGTTGGTGCGCGGCCTAGGCGCATGGGCGTCCGGTGCCATCGTCGTCGGCACGATGATCGGCACAGGCATCTTCCTCAAGCCGGCGGAAATGGCGCGCGAAGGCCGCAGCGTCTCCATCGTTTTCGCTGCGTGGATCATCGGTGCGATCCTTTCGATCTTCGGCGCGTTTTCCTTCGCCGAATTGGGTTCCATGATTCCGGAAGCGGGCGGCGAATACGCCTATTTGCGCCGCGGCTTCGGCCCCGTCTACGGATTCCTCTTCGGCTGGATGCATTCCATCGTCGGCCGCCCCAGCTCTTTGGCTTCGATTTCTGCGGGGATGATGCGCTTCCTCAGTTTTCTTCTTCCCGTCGTCGCCGCTCCGCTCTTCAACATTCACATTGCCATTCCCGGCCTCACGGGATGGATCAAGCCCTACGACTTCGTCTTCACCTGGGCGCAGCCCTTGGCCGTGGTCTGGCTGCTGATCATGACGGGCATAAATTATCTCGGCGTGCGCCTGGGCGGCGCCGTTCAAATTTTCCTCACAACGATCAAAATAATGTCCGTGGCAATTGTGATCGGGGTGGCGTTTTTTTCAGCGGCTCCTGCGGCACACGCGCCAGATCCCTTCTGGCCTGCCGCAGGCATGGGCGCCGCAGCGATTTTCAGCGCGTTTCTCGCTACGCTGGCCGCCGCGCTCTGGGCCTACGACGGCTGGGAAGATTTGAATCTTGTGGGCTCAGAAGTGGAAAACCCGCAAAAGAATTTTCCGCGCGCGCTAGTTGGCGGAGTTGCTTTTGTCGCCGTGATTTATCTGCTCTTCAGCGCCGCGTGCCTGAAAGTTCTCCCATTCGAAAGCGTGGCCGCTTCCCAGCACATTGCGTCCGATGTGGTTGCGCACATCAAGGGAGCTACCGCCGCAGCGTGGATCACGCTGGCGATGGCCATTTCCGCGCTCGGTTCGATGAATTCCTCCGTGCTGAGCGGCGCGCGCGTAGGCTACGCCATGGCCCGCGACGGAATCTTCTTCAAAATTGCCGACGGCATCCACCCAAAATTCCGCACTCCCGCGCGCTCATTGATTTTTCAAGGCGTGCTAGCCAGCCTGATGGCGCTCACCGGAACATTCGAAGAACTGACCAATCTTTTTATTTTTGCCGCCTGGATTTTCTATGCCTTCGCCGTCGTAGCCCTCTTCCGAATGCGCAAGACCGAGCCCGATCTACCGCGCCCCTACCGCTGCTGGGGCTACCCCTGGGTGCCCGGCCTCTTCGTCGCCGGCGCCCTCGCCCTCACCATCAACATCTGGCTCGAGCGCCCCGGCCGTTCTTCCATCGGGCTATTGCTGATCCTCGCCGGACTTCCCTTCTACCGTCGCTGGAATCGCTCACTCTCAGCTGCCGGCAATTCGCCCGGGCTCCAGTCTTCTTGAAAGAAGGTGCTGCACCAGAACTCCCCCTGTAAGAAGCGCCGCTGCAGGAGCAACTACCCACGCGAGGATGTTAACGAAAAGGGCGAGCAGCATGATGTGAGGGCCGAGGCGAGCATCCACGACGGCCGTCACGGGAAGCGCTAAGAGAAAGAGGGCCAGGTAAGGCACCACAGGAAAAACGGTCGATGAGAACATGGCACGCTTCGATCCACCTGCGCGATTCGAGAGATATGCCCCCATCGCACCAATTAACGGCAACGAAAACAGCCAGGGAAGATAAATCATCGCGGCATTCGCGATCAGGGACCAGCCATTCTTTATCACGACCGACCACGGCTTGGGACCAAAGAGCTGTATGAGCATTAGGAGCCCCATCGACAAAAAAAATGTCAACAAGCTAGGCAACCAAAACTGCCTGACGCGATTTGTCATGCCGTTCTCCTTTTTTCTGGCGACTTGAATCAACCGGCTCAACTTCTGCCAATCTTCGACTTGCGATAGCGTGTGCCGCGCAGCCTCTTCTTCCGTCATCCCCTGCCTGCGCAATTCTTCGTAATTCTCTTCGAGATGTGCGGCTATTTCTGAAATTACCTCGTTGCGCTCATCAGTTTCGAGGCCAAGGTCAAGCAGTTGGCGGCGGACGAGCTCATCCCAATCACGCATGGGCCACCTTCTTGAGCCGCCGCAGGGCCTGGAACAGTTCCGACCATTCCTGTCGGAGCGGCGAAAGCTTTTTCTTCCCGGCCGGAGTGAGCCGATAGCATCGGCGGCGGCGGCCGTTGTCACTCGTTTCCCATGCGCCGCGAATCCAGCGCCGCTGCTCCATGCGGTAGAGCATGGGATACAGCGCCGCGAGCGTGAAGCGCAGCGCGCCTTTGGTTTGCTGCTCGATGCGCCGTGCCAGTTCATACCCGTGGAGCGGCCCGTCTTCCAGAACGCTGAGAACCGCAAGTTCCGCGGTGCCGCGCTTGATTCCTGCCCCAATCATAAGGCTCTCCTTTACATGTAAGATTCTTATATATGAAAGGAAGGATTGTCAACTGGTCCAAAGGACGGGTGTTCAAGGATCAACCCTCGCCCGTGGGAACTAAACAGAGGCGGCGCGGGCCGAGTTCGTTCCGGTGGAGATATGCAGGACTGCAGCTTCGGCCTCAAGGGAAACTTCGACAGCAGGATGGAAAAGTTTAGCAAGGGCTTCGATGCCGATAACGAGGCGCGGACCCGGACGCGAATAGTAGCCGTTGGCTTCGAGAGCGTAGACGCGTCCATTGCGTACGGCAGGAATGGCATTCCATTCTTCTGGGAATGCCATGTCACGATATTCGTCGCGCGCTTGTTCCGCGCCGTAGCCGCAAGGTGAAATCAGCAGAATTTCAGGTGCGGCATCGATTATGTTGTCCATACCAATGCGAAACGACGGCGTCCGCGCGCTTCCAAAAACATCTTCCCCGCCGGCAAGATGAATCATCTCCGGAACCCAGTGCCCGCCGACATAAAATGGTTGCAGCCATTCGAGGAACGCCACGCGCGGCCGCTCCGTAAGACCCTGCACCTGGAGTTCGAGCGCCCCGAGCCGTTCGCCGATTTGCTTCAGCAGCGACACCGACTCCGGCCCGTGGCAGGATTCCTCGCCCACCCAAAGAATGTCACGCCAGACGTCTCCCAAATCTTGCGGATTGAGGCAAAGCACTTCCGGCCGCCTGTCGAAACGCATCAGCGCAGTCGCCAGATCGTCCGGAGACGCCGCGCACACATGGCACAAATCCTGCGTAATGATCAGGTCCGGCCCGAGCGTTTCGAGCACATCGGTATCCACGGCATACAAACTTTCACCGCGGTGAACATACTCGCGAACGAGAGCATCGATTTCCGCCGGCGAAGCTTCTTGCGGCAATCGCGAATGAATCACGACCGGCTTGGTTCGCGCCCGCGCCGGAAAATCGCACTCATGGCTAACGCCCACAATTTCACGGTCAAATCCAAGCGCAAACAGGATCTCCGTAGCCGAAGGCAGCAGCGACACAATTCGCATGCCAGAAATGTACCACATCCAGATTCCTTGGGAGGCGACAGAACTCGTTTGGCGAGCAAGCAAGAGCTGTTGCAAAGTCTGCTGACGTTTTCGCCGGGCGGCACGAAAAGACCACCCAGACGCACTAAGCAAACTTTCCTCTCCCACTAAAAACTGAGAACCGACGACTGTCTACGGTCTTACTTGTACAGGAAATATTTCCGCCGGACCTGCTCGAACGCGGCGAGATCGGCGGACCAGTTGGCCACAATTTTCTCTGGGGCGACGCCGGACTGCAATTGCTGGACGGTGTCGGCGTTTCCGACGAGCAAGAGAAGCTTTGCGGCGTCGAACTGTTTGGGATAGAGCTTCTGCAGCAGCGCCGCAATTTCCAGGCCAATACGCATGGAGCGCACCGTGAAACGATCCGTCACGCGGATCCCAACGCCGCCGCAACGCTCGCCGCTATAGAGGCCGGAGATGGGGATAAACGGTCGGTCGGCAAAATGTACGCCGGGGAGATGGCGCTCGTTCAGCGCGGAGGCGACATCGCCGCCGTTGAGCCAGGGCGCGCCGAATTCCTCGAACGGTGTCTGCGTGCCGCGCCCGACCGAGACTCCCGCGTTCTGAAGAATCTCTATTCCGGGATAGAGGACGGCTCCCTTGGTGGTGCGCAGGTTCGGCGAAGGCGGAATCCACTTGATACCCGTGCTGTCAAAAAAATAATTGCGATGCCAGTTCTTCATGGCGATGACGTGCAGATTGGCTCCGATGTGGTTTTCAGAGTTGAAGAGCTGAGCGAGTTCGCCGATGGTGAGGCCATAGCGAACAGGCATCGGAAAATACGCGGTGAAGGCAGTCTTGTCCGGATCGAGCATCGGTCCTTCGACGATTTCGCCGCCGATTGGATTGGGGCGGTCCAGAACGAAGAACGTAATGTTGTGCTTGGCGGCGGCCTCCATGCAGTAGGCCATCGTCGTCGTGTACGTGTAAAACCGCACGCCGGCATCTTGAACGTCGAAGACCAACGCATCAATGCCGACGAGCATATCGTCGGTGGGCCGCCGATTGTCACCGTAGAGGCTGAACACGGGGAGGCCCGTGGAAGGATCTTTGGAGGAAAAAAGCTTTTCGTCTTCGCGGCCGGCGAGACCGTGCTCCGGACTGAAAAGCGCGACGAGTTGCACGCCTGCGGCGTGCACCAAAACGTCAACGGTGCTACGTCCTTGCGAATCGAGGCCGGTGTGATTGGTGATCAGGCCAACGTGTTTTCCACGAAGCGGGGCGAACTTCTGGGCTTCGAGAACGTCGAGGCCGACTTGCACGCGGGCTGCGTGACTCGAGTGTTTGGAAGACTGCGTGGCGGCGGTGGTGGAGAACAAGGCCAAGCAAATTACAAATTCGAACGCCGTGGAAAGCACCGTCTTGTGTTTGGCCAAATGGTCCCCCGCTATGGCAACAATACAATGATATTCTGGAACGCGGTGGCCGAAGCCGCGTTGAGAGCACAGGGTGCGTGTGCTATGAATAAATGCGGGGCGCGGGCGGCCGTTATGGAATTCTAACCAATGGATAGACGCCGCGACCGCTTTCTGCTTTTTATCCCCGTCTCTATCATTTTTCTTATGGCCTATAACGCACGCAGCCAAAGCCGCAGCACTTCCGGACAAAAAACTGTTTCCAGAGCGAGCACCTCTGCTGCCAAGAGCGGCGTGAAGACGCTGTCGCCCGTCGCGAACGCCTGGGTGGAAACAACGCTGCGTAAAATGAGCGTGGACGAGAAGATCGGGCAGTTGCTGTTCACCACCTATCACGGAAGTTTTACGCCGACAGACGCAGCGGCCTATCAACAAATGATGCACGACGTGAACGATTTGCACGTCGGGGGATTTATCACCATCACGCAAATCACGCCGCTGGGGATCGTGAAAAGTCAGGCGTATCCGACGGCCGTGCTGTTGAACCAGCTCCAGGCCAAGTCGAAGTTGCCGCTGCTGATTGGCGCGGACTTCGAACGGGGCGCGGCGATGCGGCTGGATGAAGGCACATCGTTCCCAACGGCGATGGCGCTGGCGGCTGCTGGCGATCCGCAGGACGCGTACACCATGGGAAAGATCACGGCGCTCGAGGCGCGCGCCGTCGGCATCCAGTGGATTTATGCACCGGACGCTGATGTGAACAACAATCCGGGAAATCCGATCATCAACACGCGTTCGTTTGGCGAAGACCCCGCACGTGTCGCGAAATTCGTAAGCGCCTTTGTGAAAGGCGTTCAGGAAAATGGTGGATTGGCGACCGCAAAACATTTTCCGGGGCATGGCGACACGGCGGCGGATTCGCACATTGATTTGCCCGTGATTCACGCGGACCGCGAGCGGCTCGAACACTTGGAGCTAGTTCCCTTCCGCGCGGCGATTGCCGCGGGCGCGGGCAGCGTTATGACTGCGCATCTTTCGATTCCGGCGCTGGAGCCGGACTCGAACACGCCGGCAACGCTCTCGCACAATATCTTGACGGGATTGTTGCGCGACGAACTTGGGTTCGAAGGGTTGGTCGTCACGGACGCGATGGACATGGGCGGAATCACCGTGCGATTCGCGCCGGGCGAAGCGGCGGTACGCGCGGTTGTTGCGGGTGCGGATGCGCTGCTGATGCCGCCGGTGCCGGATGCGGCGTTCGAAGCGCTGCAAGCTGCGGTGAAGTCGAAACGAATTTCGAAAGAACGGCTGGATGCGTCAGTGCGGCGGATTCTGCAAGCGAAGGCCCGGCTGGGCCTAAATCAAAATCGGCTAGTGGATGTGAACGCGATCAATCACAAACTTGGAAGCGTGGCGTCACAAAAAGAAGCGCAGGACATTTCGGATCGTGGCGTGACACTCTTGCGCGACACGCCGCGCCGGCTCCCGCTTGACGGAACGAAGCCTTCACGCGCACTGCTGCTGGCGTTTTATGCGGATCCGGAGCCGTATCCGGGCGAAGACTTAGAGCGCGAATTGCGTTCGCGATTTGATTCCGTGACGACGCTGCGCGGGGACACGCGATTTGTGAATGCCAGCAATTTGAAATTGCCGGCCCCGGAATCGTATGACGTGGCGATTCTCGCGCTGTTTGTGCGCGTGAGCGATCGCAAAGGAAACGTGGATGTTCCCCCGGAACAGGCCGCGCTGGCGGAACAGCTTTACAAAACGGGCAAGCCGGTCGTCACCGTTGGATTTGGCAGCCCGTACCTGATTGAAAGTTTTCCGAAGGCGGAGACGTGGCTCGCGGCGTTTGGAATCAGCGACGTGGCGCAGATCTCCGCGGCGCGCGCGCTGTTTGGGCAAATTCCGGTACGCGGACATTTGCCGGTCACGATTCCCGGCGTGAATTTGAAAGCCGGATTCGGAATGGAATTGCTGGCGAATCCGGAGACGGTGCAATCGATGGATACGCGCGGCGAAGCGCGGCTACAGCCCGCGTTCGACGTGATCGAGAAAGCGATTGCGGACAAGGCGTTTCCCGGAGCGACGCTCGCGGTCGGATATCGCGGAAGGGTTTCGGTGCATGCGTTCGGAAAACTGAGCTACGACGCTAAAAGCGCGTCGACGAATTTGAACACGATGTATGACATCGCGTCGTTGACGAAAGTGGTGGCGACCACGACGCTGGTGGCGAAATTGGCCGAAGGCGATTTCGCCGCGCCGTTAGATCTCGATGCGAGAGTGGAGCGGTATTTGCCGGAGTGGGCGAGCGGGCCGCAGCCGGAGTGGCGGCACAAAGTAACGGTTCGGCATTTGCTGACGCATACTTCGGGATTGCCGGCGTTCAAAGAATATTGGCGGACGTCGAAAGGCAAGGCAGATACGCTCGCGCGAATTTTTGCGGAACCGCTGGAATATGAACCGGGGACGAAAGAAATTTATTCGGACCTCGGGATTATTTTAATGGCGGAGATTGTCGAGCGATTGGCGGGGCGAACGCTGGATGATCTTGCGAGAACATTTATTTTTTCGCCTCTGGGGATGAAAGATACGATGTATCGTCCGCCGAAGAAACTTTGGCCGTCGATTGCGCCTACGGAGATTGATAACAATTTACGGCACAGGATGGTGCAGGGCGAAGTGCACGACGAGAATGCGTTTGCGATTGGCGGCGTTTCGGGGCATGCGGGAGTTTTCAGCACGGCGCCGGATTTGGCGGCGTTTTGCCAGATGCTGCTGAACGGCGGCGTTTACTCACACCAGAGAATTTTGCGGCGCGCGACGATCTCGCAGTTCACCGCGCCGCAGCAGCTTTCCGGCGGGACGCGCACGCTGGGCTGGGCAGTGCCGACGGGGGGCGGATCGAGCGGGCATTATTTTTCGACGCATAGTTTCGGGCATACGGGATTTACCGGGACGTCCATTTGGATCGATCCGGATCGGCAACTTTTTGTGGTGCTGCTGACGAATCGCGTGCATCCAACGCGCGAGAATACCAAGATTCAGCAGGTGCGTCCGGCGCTTCATGATGCAGTGATGCAAGCGCTGGGTTTTGCGACGGCGGCATCGCGATGATGTAGTTTTCAGTTGTCTGTTTTCAGTTCTCAGTCAGAGAAGAAAAACCCTAAAACTCTTAGAGCGGATAACTCAGTTGACGATGCTGTCCCAATCTTGCGGCTGGCAGCAGGTCGTTAGTCGTGAGTTTTTGGCCCTTAGTATTCAGAGAGCAGGAGTCAGAGAGTCAAGCTCAGTGAGCTAATACCTGCGTCCAGAGTGAGCGCCACGGATTATGCAATTGGGACTTCTTGGACGTCGACTTTGATTTTTACGCTGTCCATGCGAAAGCGGGAGTGGGCTTCGTCGATAAATTGGGCGTCCACGATGGTCACGGTAAATTGCAGGGCTCCGGCAGTGACTTGCCGGGAGAAGCCTGGCTTCATTTCGCTGGCGGCAAATTCGATTGAACTCCTAACTCGGCTAATGCTGCCAGCGTTGGGCCGGGCGCGATCGGATATGCCGCTGACGAGGACGCTGAGCTGGTCTGCCGCGGCTCCTGATCTCAAATTTATTCCACCGCTAAAACCGTAGGAATAAATGAAACCGATGGGTGTGCCTTGCGCGGTACGAATGATGGCGGTTTCGCCGGTGCAGCAAAAATCTCCGATGGTTCCGTTGTTGTTGCGTTTTCCCGCGCCTGGAAATTCAAACGTGGTGTTTTCCAAACGAAGATGAGATTGTGGCTTTTCCTGTGCGGCAGAGACTTCGTGTCCGCTGCCTGCAACTATTGCAATCATCACTAGAATTGTAGAGATCGAGAGGACCCTAGAATTCATCGTGGCCTCCGCGTGGCTGTGCGTTTGGCGCTAGCGCCTTCTATTATTGACCCTTCCAGGGATTAGAGCATGAATGGATTGTGTCGAGCGGGTAAAAGAACGCGAACATTTGCGCGTTTCAGTGCTCAGTCTTCGGTTCTCAGTCAGAGGGGAGTTCTGTTTTACACGAACCCCTCTCGCGTGACAGAGGATCGAGTTTAGAAGCCTTTTCCTGCCGCACGAGGTTAGTGCGGCTTTTCCATTGTTGGGGCAGTAGCCGGAGCGGGTGTCGTGGCGGCGGCCTTGGGTTGGATGGAGAGGAGCTCGACTTCGAAGATGAGCGTGGAGTTGGGGCCGATTTGCTGGCCTGCGCCGCGCTCGCCGTAGGCGAGTTCCGAGGGGATGAACAATTGCCACTTCGATCCCACGGGCATGAGCTGGAGCGCTTCGGTCCATCCTTTGATGACGCCGTTGACTTGAATTGTTAGTGGCTGGCCGCGTTTGTAGGAGCTGTCGAACTCGGTGCCGTCGAGAAGCGTGCCGCGGTAGTTGCAAACGACGGAATCGGTGGCGGCGGGTTTCGGGCCGGTTCCCTCTTTCAAGATTTTATATTCCAGACCGCTGGGAAGTGCGACGACGCCGTCTTGTGATTTGTTTGTGTTCAGAAAAGCGTCTCCGGCTTGCTTATTGGAAACGGCGAGCTGTTGCATTTTTTCCTGGGCTTTTTTGCGCAGGTCGTTCTGGACTTGTGTGAGTGTGGCCTGCGCTTCCTGGTCGGTCATTAGAGTTTTGCCGGCGGCGAGGCCATCTTTCAAACCGCGCAAGAAGATCGCGGGGTCCACTTCGACGGATTGCTTGTGGAGACCAGAACCGAGATTCATGCCGAGGGCGTAGCTGAATTTGTCTTTGTCGGTTTTGAGGGTGAGAGGGACGGCAGTTTTTGGTTTGGTGGTGGCTTGTCCCGTTTTTGCGGCGGGGGTTTTTGGAGCTTGCGCCGCGGGAGTGGTTGGAGTGGTTGCGGCCGGAGTTTGCTGTGCGCGAGCGGTGCCCAGGAGCAAGAATCCGGCGGCCATGGTTGTGAATGAGGTGATGAGTAGTTTTCGCATGGAAGCATTGTCCCATCGGTTGGGTGGTATCGCAAACGGCGGGAAGAGGGTGTTGGGAAAATTGATGGTGGATTCATACTCACACGACGAGCGACGGTTCCCGGAATCTGAGAGCTTTGGACGCGGCCATTTGGATCGGGCAACTTTGAGAGAGAGGCACCCCTGGTTTTTTGTAAGTGTTGCTGATACAGGGCTTATGCGAGGTGCCTGTGGAAGTGTTGATTCTAAAGGGGTTTGCCGTCCCCGGGTTGCTGTTGATCGCAGTCGGCGAGGTAGCTGCCGGAGAAGAAGTAGGCCAGCTCGTTGCTGAGTTTTTGGGTGGCGAGCTGCAAGCCGAAGGCGAGTTGCCGGGGACAGCGGGGCGGGCGAGGGCGGAGTTGGACTTATTGTTCTCCGGTGAGGCGGCGGAGTAGGTCGGCTTCGGCTTGGCGGTAGGGGGTGCCGTCGGGGCGGAGGACTTCGTGGAACCAGACGGGGGGCTGGTCGAGGACGTAGGGGTGCTGCCAGGATTCCCACGGTAAGTAGGTTTGTGTTTTGCCGGCGACGAAACCCCAGTTTATGGCGCCGACGCGCTCTTGCTTGGCGATGGGCAAGATCGCGTCAAAGGTACTGCCTGCGGGACGGGCCATAAATTCCGTGCAGATTACGGGGCGGTTGTATTTTTTCAGCCAGGCCACTTCCTGCTTGAAGAATTCGGGCCAGGCGTAGTTGTGGAAGGTGATGACGTCGGACTGGCGGAGCTGAATCTGCTGAATTTCGGGGAGGCTGGCGCCATCGGGTGAGGTGTCCACGCAACAAACTCCGCTGGTGAGCGGCTGCGAGGGATGGGCTTCGCGGGCCCATGCGAACACTTGGGGCAAAAGGGCGATCACGCGGGCGGTCTTGTCTTTCAATTCCTGTTTCGCGTAGCTGCCAGCGTTGTCCGCGCCGGGCTCGTTCCAGAGATCCCAGGCGAGGATGCGGTCGTCCTTGGCGAAGGCTGCGATCACGCCTTGGACGTAGGCCTTCAGTCGCGGGATTTGGTTGGGGTCGGCTAGCGCCGCGGCGCCGGGACTCTGCACCCAGCCGGAATTATGCACCCCCGGAATCGGCGGGTGCTGCGGACCGAGATGAGGCAAAGGATCCCAGCAGGAATCGAAGAGGACAAGGATGGGGCGCATGTGGTGGCGGGAGGCGATGGACAGGAAGCGGTCGATGCGCTTCTGGAAGCCGACGGGGTCCTGCTGCCAGGGCAGGTCGTGGAGAAAGACGCGCATGGTGTTCATTCCCAGCGATTCGGCCCAGGCGAGTTCCGTGTCGATTTGCTGAGGGTCGAAGGTTGGCTCCTGCCACATTTCCAATTGGTTGATGGCGGACTTCGGAATGTAATTGCTGCCGACGAGCCATGGCTGTTGTGCATACCAGGAGTTGGCTTGCTGCTCGGGCCAGCGGGGGGATTGGGCACACGCTGTGCTGGTGAGCATGGCCACGATAAGCAGCACTGCGGTGGCGAAGGCAAATGTGATGATTTTCACTGTGGGAATTTTGCGCTTGGGCATGTGCAGTGGGCTCGGAACGACGGGCGCGAGCTTAGTACTGAATTGCGTTTTGCTGCAAGTCGAGGGCGGCTTGGGTTAGGTCGGAGGCACGGCCGAGGTCGCGCCAGTAGTAGTGGTCGGCGCGGAAGGCGAGGATGGGGTGGCCTTCGGAGGATAGGCGGAGGTAGGAATCGATGATGGAGAAGATACCGGTTTCGGTGAGGAGAGGGAGGAGGCGTGGGGAGATTAGATGGATGCCGGAGAAGGCCAGGGGGTGGAGCGGAGAGAGTTCCGGGGACGGAGGAAGTGGCGAGGGGCTAGTGACGAGGGGCGAGTGGGAAGAAAAAACAGATTCCTCGCTGCGCTCGGAATGACTTGGTTTCGCGGATTGAACGGGCGGTGCGGGTGACGCAGTGGCTGATGGATTCGGATGTGCCTTCATTTGCGGTGCACAGTCAGGAGTGACTGTGCTACTGGCGCGGGAGCGGAGGTGGAGATGATTGTCGAAGAGGAGTTGGCGGGAAGAGGGGCGGGATTGGACGGCCAGGGTAGCCAGTGCACGATGCGATTTGTGGAATTGGAGCATTTGGGTGAAATCGATGGTGGAGAGGACGTCGACGTTGTGGAGGAGGAAGGGTTCGTCGAGATTTTTTGAATCTTCGAGGAAGAACCAGGAGGTTCTTTTTAGGCCGCCGCCGGTGTCGAGGAGGATTTCTTCTCTCGAAATTTCGATGCGCAGGTTGAAATTATTCTTGGATTTGAGGTAGTCGATCACCATGTCGGCGTGGTGGTGGACGTTGATGATGACTTCGTTGACGCCAAAGGCGCGGAGGCGGGTCAGGGTGATTTCGAGGAGGGTGCGGTTGCTGAGTTCGACGAGGGCTTTGGGGCGAGTGTCGGTTAGGGGTTTGAGGCGGGTGCCTAGGCCGGCGGCTAGGATCATGGCTTTCATTGGGGAGCCGAAGAAAAAGAATTTACACAGAGGACACGGAGAACACAGAGGGCACAGAGAAGAAGGAAAAGCGGGAGCTGGGCTTCCGCACTCCACGTAAGGCGATCAGAAAAGGTAGTCATTTGGAGAGTTTCTCGAGTTCGAGGTGGCGGAGGAGGACTTCGAGGCCGGGGCGGGGACGGAGGCGTTTGGCTAGTTGTTCGGCCAGGTAGACGGAGCGGTGCTGGCCGCCGGTGCAGCCGAAGGAGATCATTAGATTTTTGAAGCCGCGCTGCTGGTAGGTGGCGACGGCGGAATCTACGAGCGAGAGAGCGCTGGCGAAGAATTGGTGGACGCTTTCTTGTTGCTGGAGATATTCGATGACGGGGACGTCTTTGCCCGTCAGGGATTTGAAGCGGTCTTCGCGGCCGGGGTTGGGGAGGCTGCGGGCGTCGAAGACGAAGCCTCCGCCGTTGCCGGTTTCGTCTTTGGGCAAACCTTGATGGAAGGAAAAACTGAAGATGCGGACGACGAGATTGTCGGCTTCGGCGGCGATGGCTTGCAATTTTTCGGAGGCTAGCATGCTTTGGAAAGCGCCCATGAGCGTAGGCAGGGCGATGGGGAGTTCGACATTGTGGAGGAGCCAGCGGAGATTTTTCAGGGCGTAGGGGACGCTTTGGAGGAAGTGGGGTTTGCGTTCGTAGAAGCCGCGAAAGCCGTAGGCGCCGAGGGCTTGCATGAGGCGAATGTAGACGTAGGGATAAAAGTGCTGGAGGAAGGCGGGGCGGTCGAGCGGGATGAAATTGGCGAGGGTGTCGAGATAATGATCGAGGAGTTGCTGGCGGAGTTCGGGGGACAGATCGGCTTTGGCGTCGTAGAGGAGTGAAGCGATGTCGTATTGGAGGGCGCCTTTGCGGCCGCCCTGGTAGTCGACAAAAAAGGGATCGCCGTTACGGAGAAGGATGTTTCGGGATTGGAAGTCGCGGTAGAGGAAATAGTCGCGCGGGGCGGTGAGGAGAAAATCGGTGAGACGGCTGAAATCGTCTTCGAGGGCGCGCTCGTTGAAGGGGATGCCGGCGAGGCGGAGGAAATAATACTTGAAATAGTTGAGGTCCCAGGCGATGGATTGGCGGTCGAAGCTGGGGTTAGGGTAGCAGACGGAATAATTGAGATCACGGCCGGCTTCTACTTGGAAGCGCGGGAGGATGGCGACGACTTTGCGGTAGGCTTCGATGGCTTGGGGGGCGATGGTGGTGGCGGTGCGATTCCTTGTGAGGAATTCGTAGAGCGTGGTGTCGCCGAGGTCTTCTTCGAGATAGGCGCCGTGGTCGAGATCTTCGGCGTAGATTTCAGGGACAGGGAGGGCATGGCGGCGAAAATGTTTGGAGAATTCCACGAAGGCGAGGTTTTCTTCGCGGACGCCGTAGAGGACGCCGATGGCGCGGTGCTTTTCGGTGGAGAGGCGGAGGATTTTGCGGCCAGAGCCGCCGAGGTCGCCCTGGAGCGGCTGGACGCGCGCGGGCGAGGCGTGGAAGTGGCGCTCGAAGAGAGTTTTTAGAACGTCGATCGACATGGGTTTCGGATATTCCGTTTCGCAGCTTCTAACATAACTGATTTTTGCCAGAGAGATTCGTTCGGTTGAGGGCGAGTTGCTTTGTTGGTTGCGCTTGCTTGAAGCGCGCAGGCCCTTGGGGGCTCGGGGTGAAATGGAGTGGGTGTGCGAGTGTGGAAAGTCTTGCGCTTGTTTTAAGGCGCACAGGCAGGAGTGCCTGTGCTACTGGTCGTTTTCGCGGTCTGTATAATGCCTTGATGCCCTCTCGAACCACGGAACGACGAAATACAGAACAAAGAAATCCGGCGTCGAGAAAACTTGACCGGATGAGCGCGCTGGAGATTGTGCAGCTGATGAACCTGGAGGATCGCGGGGTGGCGGGGGCGGTGGAGCGCGTCTTGCCGGCGATTGCGCGGGCGGTGGATGCGATCGTTGGGGCGATTCGAAAGGGTGGGCGGTTGATTTACGTGGGAGCAGGGTCGAGCGGGCGGATGGGGGTGATGGATGCGGCGGAGATTCCTCCGACATTTGGCGTTCCGCACGAAGCGATACGGGCATTCATCGCGGGAGGGAGGCCAGCCATGACGGGCGCGGTGGAAGGCGCGGAAGACGCAGCGGACGCCGGTGTGAAGGCTTTGCGAGGAGCTAGAGCTGGTAGAGGAGATGTGGTGGTGGGAATTGCGGCGAGCGGAACGACGCCGTATGTGCTGGGGGCCATCGAATATGCGCGTGCACGCGGCGCGACCACCATCGCGATCACTTCGAATGAGCACATGCCGCTAGCACAGCTCGCGGAGATTGCGATAAGCGTGGACATCGGGCCAGAGGTATTGACGGGGTCGACGCGGTTGAAGGCGGGGACGGCGCAAAAGATGGTGTTGAACATGCTGAGTACAGCGGCGATGGTGAAGCTGGGGCACGCTTATGAGAACTTGATGATTGACGCGGTGATGACGAATGAGAAGTTGGAGCGGCGGGCGGTTCGGATTTTGATGGAGGCCAGTGGGGCGGAGGTGTCTGCGGCGGAGGACGCTTTGCGGGCGGCGAGACACAGTATGCGGGTGGCGTTGGTGATGTTGAGATTGGGAGTGGGGGCTGCGGAGGCAAAAAAGAAGTTGATAGTTGCAGCTGGCGATTTGCGAAAGGCGCTGGGGGAATAACAGAAAGAATTTACACAGAGGACACAGAGAGCACAGAGGACCACAGAGAAGAAAAGGCGCGAGGTTAGATGGATAAATTTTTGATTAAGGGCGGGAAGGCGCTGCGGGGGAGGGTGGCCGTCAGCGGGGCGAAGAATTCGGCGCTGCCGGTGATGGCGGCGGCGTTGTTGACGGCGGAGAAGGTGACCCTGCACAACATTCCGAAGGTGCGCGACTTGATTACGATGAGCAAGTTGCTGGCGTTTATGGATGCGCGGGTTTCGGTGGCGGAGGTGCCGGCTAGCGATTATGTGATTGAGGCACCGCGGTTGAATCATACGGAGGCGCCGTATGAGCTGGTGAAAACAATGCGGGCGTCGATTCTGACGCTGGGGCCGTTGATGGCGCGGGTGGGGGTGGCACGGGTTTCGCTGCCGGGCGGGTGCGCGATTGGGGCGCGGCCGGTGGACTTGCATTTGAAGGCGCTGGAGCAGATGGGGGCGGAGATTGTTACTTCGCATGGGTATATTGAGGCGCGGGCGCCGAAGAGCGGACGGTTGAAGGGCGCGCACATCGTGTTTGAGAAAATAACGGTGACGGGGACGGAAAATATTTTGATGGCGGCGGCGATGGCGGATGGGGAGACGATTTTGGAGAATGCGGCGCGGGAGCCGGAAGTGACGGATTTGGTGGCACTGCTGCGGAAGATGGGGGCGCAGATTTGCGGGGATGGGACGGCGACGCTGCGGATTCGCGGCGTCGCGGAGTTGCATGGGACGGAGCATACGGTGATTCCGGACCGGATTGAGGCGGGGACGTTTTTGGTGGCGGGTGCGATTACGGGCGGGGACTTGACGATTGCAAATTGCGCGCCGGAGCATTTGGGCGCGGTGATCGCGAAATTGGAGCAGGCGGGCGTGGCGATCGAAATTGTGGACAAGAGCACGATACGCGTTAGGGGAGCGAAAAGGCTGGTGGGATCAGACATGACGACAGAGGAGTATCCGGGGTTCGCGACGGACATGCAGGCGCAATACATGGCGCTGGCGACGCAGGCGGAGGGGACATCGGTGATTTCGGAGAAGATCTTTGAGAACCGGTTTTTGCATGCAAGTGAAATGATGCGCATGGGGGCGAACATTTCGATTGATGGGCACACGGCGGTGGTGCATGGGCCGGCGCGGCTTTCGGGGACGACAGTGCAGGCTTCGGATTTGCGGGCGAGCGCGGGGCTAGTGCTGGCGGGGCTGGTGGCGAGCGGGGAGACATTGATTGAGCGCGTGTATCACATTGATCGCGGATATGAGGGGATTGTGGAGAAGTTGCGCGGGGTGGGAGCGGAGATTGAGCGGATCCACGGGACGGCTTAGCGCGGAATCGTGGAGCGGGGGCGGTCTTTCTGATGAATCTAAAGTACTTAGTCGCTAGTACTGCGCACCTATTCCTCCTCTCGTTGCCGAGATGGTATTTTTCCGACCTCATGAAATGGACATCGCTGTGGGGTTTGATCGCAATGGGCGGGGTGTCCCCACGAATGCTGCTGGCGCACGTTGCGAACTTGCGATTGCGCACGAAGCTCCTGCTGTCGTTTGTGCTGCTGTCGGCAGGACTAACCTGCGCGACATTGCTGGTGGTGCGGCGCAACGCGCAGGCGCAGATGCAGCACCAGGTCGAACAGGATGTGCGCACGGCCACGCTGAAGTTCCAGGTTCTGGAACACCACCGGCAGGAGGCTCTTAGCCACAAGGCGGATTTGCTGGCATCGCTGGCGTACATGAGGAACGGGGACGGCACGGCGATCCAAGAGGCCAGCGAAGACCCCTGGAAATCGGATGAATGCGACATGTTTGCCCTTGCGGACAAGAAGGGCAAAATTGTCGCGCTAAACCCGACGACCGCAACCTTCCCGATCGCAACCGCGCAGAAGATGCTGAATCGCTCGCTTGCCAGCGGGGTCTCGTCGGCGTGGTGGGTCAATGACAGGAACGTGTACCAGGTGGTTTTGCAACGGTATTACGACGGCCCACCCGTAAAGGGCAACCTGCTGGGGACGGTGGTGGTGGGGCGCTCCATGGATGCAAGGGCGGCCAGCGACTTGGCCCGCTTGTCGTCAAGCCAGATTGTTTTCCGCTATGGCAAGGAAGCGGTGGTAAGCACGCTGACCAGCCTCCAAGAGCAAGAGTTGCTTCGACAGATTCAGGACCAGCCCATCGAGGAGCCTGTCTACATTGGCAATGAGAGGTTTTTGACGAATTCGGTGGACCTCGCGCCAGGGTCACCCATCCGGGCAAACATCATCCTGCTGAAATCATACAAGGAAGCAGCGGCAAACCTGGAAGGGCTCAATCGACTGCTGCTGGGAGTCGGACTGGTGGCGGTGCTGGCGGGAGGGACGCTGATTTACCTGATTTCGAAGGCGTTTACGCGGCCGCTTGCGGGGTTACTGGAAGGCGTGCATGCACTGCAAATGGGCGATTTTGCGTATCCGCTGGAAGCGCGCGGCGGCGATGAACTGGCGGAAGTAACGCGCGCGTTTGATGGCATGCGCGGAACGCTGCAGCAGAACGAGGCGCAGCGGGAGCAGCTCGAAGAGCAATTGCGGCAGTCGCAGAAGATGGAAGCGCTGGGGCGGCTGGCAGGCGGAGTGGCGCATGACTTTAACAATTTGCTGACGGTGATCAAGGGCCACAGCGAATTGATGATTGACCGGATGAAGCCGACGGACGGAGTTTATGGCAGCGCTCAGCAGATTATGAAAACCGCGGACCGGGCGGCTTCGCTGACGCGGCAACTGCTGGCGTTCAGCCGAATGCAGGTGCTGCAGCCAAGGATTCTGGACTTGAATGCGCTGGTCGCGGACATGAGCAAATTGTTGCGGCGGCTGGTTCGCGAAGATATCGAGTTTAACTTCCGCATGGGAGACTCTCTCGGACGGGTAAAAGCGGACCCCGGGCAGATCGAGCAAGTGCTCTTGAACCTGACGGTGAATGCCAGCGACGCCATGCCGCAAGGTGGAAAATTAACGATCGAGACGCAAAAGCTGAAGGTGGATGCGAAGTACGCTGGCGCGCGGCCGCCACTGAAACCGGGCCACTACGTGCAACTGGTGGTGACGGACACCGGGCATGGGATGGACGCGGCGACGATGTCACGGATCTTCGAGCCGTTTTTCACGACGAAGGAGTCCGGCAAAGGGACGGGGCTGGGACTGGCAACGGTGTATGGCGTAGTGAGGCAAAGCGGTGGCTTTATTTGGGTGGAATCCTCGCCGGGGAACGGCGCGCGGTTTGAAATTTATTTGCCGCGAGCGGTGGAGAAGGAAGAGACTGTTGCGGACGAGCGAGAATCAGGGAGATCCCGGCACGGATCGGAAACAATACTGGTGGTGGAAGACGAAGATGAGGTGCGCGCGCTGACGTCGGAATTTCTGGGGTCGGCAGGGTATAGCGTGCTGACGGCCAAGGACGGGGTGGAAGCGCTGGAGGTTGCGGAGCGGCTGGGGAATTCGATTCAGCTGCTACTCACAGACATTGTGATGCCTAAAATGCGGGGAACGGAACTGGCGCAAAAGCTGAAAGAGAGTTTCCCGAAGCTACGAGTGGTGTACATGTCCGGCTACCTGGAGCAGGATACTTGCAGCGGGGAGATTCTCGAGAAAGCGATGTTTCTGCAGAAACCATTTTCGCGCGACATGCTGATTCGACAGATCGGCGAGGCGTTTTCAGAGAAAGCCCAAGGGGAAAAGAAGCGGGAAAAGGCTAACCGCCAGGCGGCATTTCTGCCTGCCGATTAAAAGACGTATTCCGAATCATTCCTGGAAAGTTTGCTGTGGCTTCCGTTTTTGGCGCGGGTGCGGGTCCGTGCATCGGACAGGCGCGTAGATTTCTTGGGACTATTGGGATTTGCGAAGATGAGGGGCGTGGTGCACGAGAATTATTTTCTGAAGAGTGAGCGGATAGGGTTTCGTTGTTGGGCGAAGGAGGATTTGCCGTTGGCGCGGGAGCTTTGGGGAGGTATTGAGGTGACTCGCTATTTTGGCGGGCCTCTTTCCGAGGCGGAGATTGGCGAGAGAATGGAGCGGGAGATTTTGCGGATGGAGAAATACGGGTTTCAATACTGGCCGATCCATTTGTTGGCGGACGATGAGCATGTGGGTTGCTGCGGACTGCGGCCGTACCGGTTGGAGGAGGGGATACCGGAATTGGGATTTCATTTGCGGCCGAAGTATTGGGGGTGCGGGCTGGCTTCGGAGGCGGCGCGGGCGGTGATTGATTATGCGTTTGGGACGATGGGGGCGAAGGGTTTCTCGGCGGGACATCATCCGGAGAATTTGGCTTCTAAGAGAGTGATTGAGAAGCTGGGGTTTCGTTATTCGCATGATGAATTCTTCGCTGCGCTGGGGATGAAGATTCCTTACTATCTGCTCGCTAGACCTGACGGCGCTCTCGCCTCACTTGCGTGAGGGGTCGACAGGGATGGTCGTCGGCAGATCCTGGTCGAGGAAGGCGAGATACGCGGCGATTAGGCGATAGCTCTGGTAATAATCGTCGAAGTGGACCGCATCGTAATTGTCCCGGGGGCTGTGAAGAATGGAAAGCGTCTCCTGCGTGAGCGAGTGAATCGTAATGGTTCGGACGTGGCGCTCAATGAATGGCTCTTCGTCGGACTGCCCTACCTTCTCCACGTTCACGCCTTTCAGAGGAAGCTTCAACGAATAAGCCGTTGTGTTCAGTGCTTGAACCAAATCCTTGTCGGAACGACTCACCCAAACCGCAGTGGGGCCTAGTGCCAACGTATCCATAGTGACCATCGCCTGGATCCTGGAAAGGCTTTCCTTTGGAAGAGTCGCGACGTAGAAACGAGAGCCAACAAGGCCCTTTTCTTCGCCGCTGAAGGACACGAAGACGAACGTATGGTGTCTGGGATCACTTTTCAGCGATTGGTAGAGGCTGGGGAGCAACGATGCGCCGCTCCAATTGTCGACTACGCCTTCTCCGAAATCGACGTGGTCGTAGTGCGCACCAACTACGATCTGAGATTCCGCGGCACCTGGCAACGTGCAGATAATGTTGGGTTGTTTCAGGCCTTTGACAGGCTGTTCAATAATCTGTTGTCCGGAACAACCAACCGTTTCGAAAAGTGCTTTGAGAATCGCTTCTCTCTTGGTGTCGTTCCCTTTGTGGTCTTTTAGCCGCTGCTCAATCTCTGGGGGCGTCGCAAGAAAGTAGTGAAGTTGGTCGGCAGCGCGCAACAAAGGCAGGACGCCAGCCAGCGATACGAAGAAGAGTGTCAGCGAGGCATGAATACGCCGCATTTGGTCGTATTTCCCCCGAGGGATATTACAACGGAAAATTGGATGCCGAGTCCATCTTCGCGACGAATCCTGAACAACAATCTCAACTCAAGTCTGGTACAATGCGTCACACAAAATTGGCAGCGTTTGCCGAACTGGCCAGGGCGACTTTGAGGTCGGAGGGTAACGACAATGGCGAACACCGAGTTGATGGGGAAGCTGGATGCGGCGATTGCGGAGAAGAGTTTGCTGAAGCATCCGTTTTATCAGGATTGGCAGGCGGGGAAGCTGAGCAAAGAAGCGCTGCAGCTGTATGCGGCGCAGTATTACCGGCATGTGGAGGCGTTTCCGGGGCACTTGCGGGTGCTGGCGGCGCGGACGGAAGGTGCGCTGCAGGGATTGATCCGGGAGAACCTGGCAGAAGAAGAGAGTCCTGAGGGGTCGCATCCGAAATTGTGGCGGGATTTTGCGGCGGCGGTGGGCGTGGGAGAGGACGACATTACGTGCTGCCCTTCGATGCCGGGAACGCAGGCGGTGGTGCAGAAGTTCCGGGAGATTTGCGGGGACCGGCCAGTGGCGGAGGCGGTGGCGGCGCTGTATGCGTATGAATCGCAAGTGCCGGAGATTGCGACGACGAAAATTGAGGGACTGAAGAGATTTTATGGGGTGACGCGGGCGGAGGGCTTGGCGTACTTCGAGGTGCATGAGGAGGCGGACAAGGCGCATCGGGCGGCCTGGCGAGGATGGCTGGAGGAGCACGCTGGCGGGGACGAGGAAGAGATTATGAAGACTACCAATGAGGCGCTGGATGCGCTTTGGGGGGCGCTGGATGCGGTGCACTGCGAAAGACAAGAGGTAATGAAATAAGGAAGTAAAGACGAAGAGAAAAGATAACGCAGAGACGCGGAGTTCGCAGAGGAACGCGGAGAAGAGATAAGAAAAAAGGCCCCCGGCAGAAGCCGGGGGCCTTTTTGTTTTACGCGAATCGGTGAAGATTATTCGTGGGAGCTGGAGTCGCCGCCGTCGCCTTCGCCGCCGGAGGGGCTCGTGGTGCCGCCGCTGCCAGCGGCTGCTTTTTGCTGCTTTTCGCGGGCTTCGCGGATTAGGGCTTTGCGGGAGAGGCGAACCTTGTTGCCCTCGATGGAGAGGACTTTGACGAGGACCTGGTCGCCTAGTTTGAGTTCGTCGCGAACGTCGCGGATGCGATGCTCGGAGATTTCGCTGATGTGCAGGAGGCCGTCGGTGCCCGGGAAAAGCTCGACGAAGGCGCCGAACTCCGCGAGGCGAACGACTTTGCCAAGATAGGTTTTGCCGATTTCGGCGCTGGCGGTGACGTCGCGGACCATTTGCAAGGCCGCGTCGCCGCCGGCTCCGCTGGTGGAGAAGATGTGCACGGTGCCGTCTTCGAGGACGTCGATTTTGACGCCGGTAGCCTCGATGATGGACCGGATCTTCTTGCCGCCCGGACCGATGAGGTCGCGGATTTTGTCCTGCGGGATTTTCAGCTTGAAGAGGCGCGGGGCGTAAGCGGAAATCTGCGGGCGCGCTTCGCTGAGGGCCTTCTCCATGGTGTCCAGAATCTGGAGACGCGCTTTCTTGGCCTGGGCTAGAGCTTCGCGCATCATGGCGATGCTGATGCCGAGGACCTTGATGTCCATCTGGAGCGCGGTGATGCCTGCGCGTGTGCCGGCGACTTTGAAGTCCATGTCGCCGTAGTGGTCTTCGGCTCCGGCGATGTCCGTGAGGATGGAGTATTTCTTGTTGTCGTCACCAACGACGAGGCCCATGGCGATACCGGCGCAAGCGGCCTTGATCGGGACGCCAGCGTCCATGAGGGCGAGCGATCCGCCGCAAACGGTGGCCATCGAAGAAGAACCGTTGGACTCGAGAATGTCAGAGACGAGGCGCATGGCGTAGGGGAAGTCTGCTTCGGGAGGAAGCAGGTTCACGAGGGCGCGCTGTGCAAGAGCACCGTGGCCGATTTCGCGGCGGCCGGGGCCACGAAGGAATTTCACTTCACCGACGCTGAACGGCGGGAAGTTGTAATGGAGCATGAAGCGGTTGAACTGATCCTGCTCGAAGAGCAGGTCGAGGCGCTGCATGTCTTCCTTGGTGCCGAGGGTGAGAGTGGCGAGCGCCTGCGTTTCGCCGCGGGTGAAGAGCGCGGAACCGTGGACGCGGGGGAGCAAGCCGACTTCGCAGGTGATCAGGCGAATCTGGTCGAAGGCGCGGCCGTCGGGACGGCGGCGGGCGTTGAGAACGTCATCGCGGAAGATGTTTTCGCGGAGGCGGTCGAAGGCGCGCTTGGTCAGGGTGCGCTTCTCGTCCATTTCTTTCTTGGGCTCTTCGGGGATGGCCTTGATGATCTCTTCCTTGAGAGCGTCGATGAGGTGATAGCTTTCTTTCTTGGGATGCTTTTCGGTGTTCACGGCGTCGTGGAGCTTATCGCCGTACTTTTTCTGAAGGTCCTTGTAGATGGCTTCGTCAAAGGGGAGCGGCGGAACGACGACTTTCTTGGGCTTGAGTTGCGCGTGGAGTTCCTTGATGGCGGCGACGATTTTCTTGATTTGCGCGTGGCCGAATTCGAGGGCGTCGGCGACGGATTCCTCGGAAACCTCGAGCGCGCCGGATTCCACCATGACAATGGCTTCTTCAGTGCCGGCGATGATGATGTTCATCAAGCTTTTCTTCTGGTCGGCGACGGTGGGATTGATCACCAATTGGCCGTCCACCAGGCCAACGCGGACGCAGGCAATGGGCTTTTCGAATGGGAGGTCCGAGCAATAGGCGGCAGCAGAAGCGCTGGTTACGGCGATGACATCGGGATCGTTCTCGCTATCCGCGGAGAGCACCATGGAGACAATCTGGGTTTCGTTGCGCCAGGATTCGGGGAAGAGCGGGCGCATGGGACGGTCAATCAGGCGCGAGGTGAGGATTTCTTTTTCGGAGGGGCGGCCTTCGCGCTTAAAAAAGCCACCTGGGATTTTACCGGCGGAATAGGTATTTTCGCGATAGTCCACGGTGAGCGGCAGGAAGTCGCGGTCGTTGGCGATGGGGGCCATGCAAGCAGTGGTCAGAACGACGGTATCGCCGTAACGCGCGGTGATGGCGCCATTCGCCTGCTTGGCGATTTTTCCAGTTTCGAGGATGAGAGAACGTCCTCCGACATCTACGGTCACCTGGTGTGGTGCGGGTGCAATTATGTTTTCAGACATGAGCAATTATTTCCTTTGGCTCCGCGTTCGCGCGGAACATTTTAGGGCACGCTCGGGAGGTGAATCCTCTAAAGGAGTTCGCCAACTAACGGCCTTGCAGACTACGTTGGCTGCTTTGCAGCCGTCGATGAGGAAGAAAAGAGGCGAGAAGCACGCTGAGGCGAACGGAACGCGACGGACTACACCACGAGAAACGCCGGCACTAGTTCAGCCGGATGCCTGACGACAGACTCCGTGTGGAATGTGTCACTTCGAGTGAACGCAGTGGATACCGCCCCATTGCTAATGCAAAAAGGGGGCGATTACTTGCGCAGGCTAAGACGTTCAACAATCTCGCGGTACCGATCCGGGTCGCGGCGGTTGAGGTAGTCCAGCAAACGGCGGCGCTTATTGACCATCATGATCAACCCGCGGCGCGATGCATGGTCCTTGACGTGGGACTTGAGGTGCGAGGTCAGATAGTTGATCCTCTCGCTGAGAAGCGCAATTTGCACCTCTGGCGAGCCTGTGTCCTTGACATGTGTCCGGAATTGTTCGATCAACGCTGATTTCGGTGCGCTCAAGTGCCCCTCTCCGTCGTCCCCTGAATTTTTCCTCTTCTCTTCGACCCAATCAGGCTAACACAAGTTTGATAAACGTGTAAAGGAATGTAAAGCGCGGGAGACGAGGCATTTTTGTGGCGCGTTTGCGCGACAGTAGCGATTGTTCCATGTGCAAAGAGCTAGCTTTTTGCGAGATCCTTGATCTGCTTGGCCAGTTTCTCGATTTGCTGGGCCTTCTTCACCATGGAGAGAGAAAGTGTGTTGTCGGAATCTATTCTTTCGACCTGGGTTTTCAGGTCAGAAATGAGTTCGGAGAGTTTCTCGACATCGGACTTAATTTCCGCCTGGTTCTGTTTCTTAATGAGCTTGGCGTTTTTCGGATCGATGTCGGGCCCCTCCAGGCCCGGAGGATAGTTCTGGTTGGGCGCGTTGGGCGAAGGAATAGGCTGAGGATGCGGCATCCCCTGCAGGCCGAAGAGAAGAGGCTTGGAGGCCAAGAGGCCAGCAGAGGTGGCGAGAGTTATGAATAAGCGACGCCTAGATTCTTGCATGGATATCTCCTAGAACTCATCCCTATGTCCTCCCTGTCAAGGACAATGCCTAGATTTAGACCCTTTTTTAGAGTTTCGCAAGCATTCAAAAAGGAGAGAGCAAACGAGTCGGAGTTTCAGCCGTCTGTTACGATTGCGTGCGTTGGGTGTTGCGCTTGGCGTACAAACTAGGTTCAAATGTTTGCGCTCCGATAGAGGAGGGAGAGAACCATGATGAAACCACTGGCAGTTTTAGGAGTTGGATGTCTGACGCTGGGTTTGATGGCAGCGCTGGGATCGGCTCAGATGGACAAGGGGGCGAAGCCGAGTCCGCCGGCGAAGGCAAGCTGCGCGTTGGGAGACGGTAAGACGATCACGGTGGATTATTCGAGCCCGCGAGCGAAGGGACGAAAAATCTACGGTGGGTTGGTGCCGTATGGAGAAGTGTGGCGTGCAGGGGCCAACGAGGCGACTACGTTTGTGACGACGGCTGACTTGATGGTCGGGGGAAACCATGTGCCAGCGGGCAGCTACACGATTTTTGCGATTCCGAAGCAGGATAAATGGACGCTGGTGATCAGCAAGAAGACGGGGGAATGGGGGATTCCCTACCCCGGTGCGGGCGAGGACCTGGTACGTGTGGATATGAAGGCCTCGGCGCTGCCTTCGATGGTGGAGAATTTCACGATCGCTTTTGACAAGGCTGCTGGAGGATGCGCGCTGCGGCTGGACTGGGAGAAGACCAGGGCATCGGTGGAGATCAGCAAGATGTAATGGTGCGTCGGGCGCAGGCCGTTGTTTGCTTGCGCGGATGCGGCAATTCAGGCGGGGCAGGCGAAGAGCCTGCTCCGCCTCTCTTATTTGGATGAGGCTGGCGACCGCGGAATTTTGCTAGAGGGTGAGTTTCAGGCGGCTCATGCCACGGTCGACCAGCATGACGGCGCCGATGACCATGGCGGCGGAGAGGAGCACGTTGAGCGTGACGACTTCATTGGCGAAGAGCCAGCCCAGCAGGACGGCGACGATGGGGTTGATGTAGGTGTGGGTGGCGACGAAGGTGGGTGAGTAGTGCTCGAGGAGCCAGTTATAGGCGGTGAAGGCTACGACGGAGCCAAAGAGGATGAGGTAGGTGAGGGCGAGCCAGGAGCGCGTGGAGACGGACGAGAGAGAGAAGCCGCGGTACTCGCCGACCAGAGTGCCGACAAAGAGAAGTTGGAAGGAACCCGCCAGGAGAGAGAGCGCGGATAAGAGAAGCGGGTGGCCGGAAAGATGCGACTTCCGGGAATAGATGATTCCGACGGACCAGGATATCGCGCCGACTACGACGGCGAGAGAACCGACGAAGACGCCGGGACCGGAATTTAGAGCGCTTCGGCCCATTAGCAAGCCGACGCCGCCGAAGCCCAGAGCGATTCCGGCGAGAAGTTTTGCATTCCAGTGCCACTGTTTGCTCACGATGGCAGAGAGCAAGAAGACCCAGATCGGCTCGGAGGCGATCAGCAGAGAGGCTAGGCCGGAGGGGACTCTTTGTTCGGCCCAGTGGAGCGTGCCGTGGCCGATGAGGAAAAAGAAAAAACCGATGATGGAGCTGGCACGGATTTGCGCCCAGGTGGGCCGGAGGCCCTTGGCCAGGCACCATGCGAGGAGAATCGCGCCGGCAGTGAGATGACGGAGGCCGGCGGTGTAGAGCGGGGGGATGGTTTCCACGGCGTAACGAATGGCGAGATAGGTGGAACCCCAGATGAGGTAGATGGAGAGAAAGGAAAAGATGACGGTGGCGCGGTGCCAGCGGGGATGCGCGGCGGGCACGGATTTGGAAAGTTGCTGGACGGCGACAGTGGAGTTGGCGGACATGGGATCACCTGTGAGCGGCAGGACGCGGCACAGCGCCGGCCTGAAAGCAATGGTTGCTGTAATGGGTTAATGCTGTTACGCTCATTACGTAACCCTAGTTGATTCCGTGTAACGAGTCAACTACTTTTATCTCATTACGTCAATGACACGCGACCACATTTTCCACGAGCACGGATTCGGCAAGGTGGCTCCCTGGGTGGACCTCGTCAACAGCGAGGAATGGGATGGCTTCGGGAAACGCAAGGACCATCTTGCGGACCCTTACTGGATCGATGCATTTCTCAAGCATTGGAAGCTGCATCCCGCTCAATCGAACCACCCTCCTCGCCGCGAATTGCTTCAATTGCGCGACGTGCTGCGGCGCGCAGCTGGGAAATTCTCCGTTGGACGATCTCTTAGCCGGCAAGAACTCTCCAAACTGAACCGTGCTTTGAACGTACCGACTCGGCAGAAGCTCGTCCAGCACCAAAATGGTTTTCGGTCCGAGGTCGTTCCGGTAAGGAGTGATTGGAGTTGGGTGGTCGCGAGGATTGCGGCGTCGCTCGGCGAGATGTTGGCGAATGGTGATGTGGAGCGCGTCAAGATCTGCGCCAATGGGGACTGCCGATGGGTTTTTTATGATCCGACGAAGGCGAGGATTAAGCGGTGGTGCAAGGACAGCACTTGCGGAAACCGCGCGCGGGTGAGGCGGGCACGAGCGGCGGAGAAAAGAACGGCTTAGCTCCAAGAGCTTCCTACATCCGCAGACTCGCGAACCTCCACGTTGAATCAAGTTTCAGAGTTTTTTGGACGGGCTCACAAAGCCGGACAGACAGGAATGTCTGTCCTACCCTTTAGAGGGACGGGCGAGGGCCAAGAATTCGTCGCGAGTTTGTTTGTTGTGGCGGAAGGCGCCGAGCATGGCGCTGGTTACGGCTTGGCCGTGCTGCTTTTCGACGCCGCGCATTTGCATGCAGAGGTGGCGGGCTTCGATGATCACGCCTACGCCCTGGGGAGCGATTTTTTCCTCGATGGCCTTCGCGATTTGACTGGTGAGACGCTCCTGGATTTGCAGGCGGCGGGCGAACATGTTGACCAATCGCGCGATCTTACTGAGCCCGATGACGCGCTTTTCCGGCAAGTAGGCGATGTGGGCTTTGCCGAAAAATGGAAGCAAGTGGTGTTCGCAGAGGCTGAAGAACTCGATGTCCTTGACGATAACCATTTCGTCGTAGGCCACGCTGAAGGTGGCGCCGTTCAGCACGTGGTCCACGTTCTGGTGATAGCCGCTGGTCAGGAACTTCAGGGCTTTTTCATAGCGCTCGGGGGTCTTGCGCAGGCCTTCGCGGTTGGGATCTTCGCCGACGAGCTTGATGATTTCGCGCATGTGGAAGGCAATGCGGCGCGCGTCGAGTTCCTTGGCGTCGATTTCGTTCAACAGAATTTCTTCCGTCGGTTTGGTCACTGGCGATTCCCTTCTGAGTTTTCTCCGGAGTATTCGAAACTATTTTTTCCGGTTTCTTCGATGCGGATGCGTTCGAGCTTCGCGCTAGGGAAGGATTTCAGGCGCTGAAAGATCTCGATGCACAAATTCTCGGTGGTGGGCACGGTGTCCCGGAATGCGGGGACATCTTCGTTGAGCGACTTGAGATCGAACTCATCGAGCATGTTGCGTTCGACATAGGCGTCGAGGTCGGCAAGATTGGCGATCATGCCGGTGGCCGGGTCGACGTTTCCGGAGACGGTGACTTCCACGACGTAGTTGTGGCCGTGGCCGTAGGGATTGTTGCATTTCCCGAAGACGCGGCAATTCTCCTCTTCGGTTAGATGCGCGGAGTGGAGGCGATGTGACGCCGAAAAACGGTAGCGGCGGCCGAGTTCGATTTTGAGAGGGCTGCTCATGAGTTCCCTGGTGCGTTGGCGCCGTTTCGGAAGCAATCGGCGAAGAGATCGGGCGACTCGTAGAGGCGCACGCGGTGCAATTTGCCCTGGGTGATTTTCGGCTCGAGCAACAGCCAAATCACGCGCGAGATATTTTCACACGTGGGGATTTGGCCGGTGAGTTCCGGGACTTCGTAATTGAGATGGCGATGATCCATGCGCTGCATCACTTCGCGCTCCAAGATGTCTTTCAATTCCTTGAGATCGAGCACCATGCCGGTGACGGGGTCGGGCTCGCCTTCCACGGTGACTTCCAGGGTGTAATTGTGGCCGTGGCCATGGGGATTGTTGCACTTCCCAAAGATTCGACGATTCTCCTCGGGGGACAGACTCGGATTGTTGTAGAAGTGTGAGGCCGAGAATTCGATTTTTCGCGTGAGAAGAATCATAAGAGTTCTTTTATTTTACCGCCCTGGGGGCTGGAATGGAGTATTCGCGGCCCTTCCATTCGATTCTTCCGCTCGCGTGGCTGCGATAGGAGGCCCAGAGCACGCCGACGTACAACACTACCGCAGGGACATAATAAAAGATGAGGGAAAATGGGTATTGGTTACGAGCGAGGTCAAGGCCGTAGCTGGTTTGGCGGGCGATTAGGAACAGGACGGCGATGAAAAGCAGGAAAGGATATTTCCATCCGGCGAGGAGGAGCAGAAAGGGGATCCAGGGCAGGCTGGATTCGGTTTCGCGAACGACGGTCCACGGCGTGCCGCCCATCAAGCGGTAGAGATTTTTCTTCCAGCCCTGCCACATGGCTTCGAACGAGCGATACATGCGGACACGGACGATGCCTTTGCCGGAGGCGAACCAGACGCAATGGCCGGAGGATTTTGTGCGCAGGGCGATGGCGACGTCTTCGAGGATTTCGCCGGCGACGGCGGAGTGGCCGCCGATTTGGTCGTAGACATCGCGGCGGATCATCAGGAATTGGCCGTTTGCGGCGGCGGCGGGCGACTTTGGGTCATTCACGGCATCGTAGGAAAAGCGATTAGCGAGACGGAGATAGATGTAGGGAACCAGGGCTTTTTCGTACCAGGTGGCGGTGATCTGTTCGGGGGAAAATGAAACCAAGGCGGCGCTTTGTTCGGTGGCGATTTGGAGCGCTCGCGCGGCGGAGTTTGGTTTGTGCTCGGCGTCGGCGTCGGTGAAGAGCAGCCACGTGCCTTTGGCCTGCTGCGCGCCGAGCCAGAGGGCGTGGTTCTTGCCGGCCCAGCCGTCTGGCAGGTCATTGGCTTCGAGCAGACGCAGCATGGGAATTTTTTGCATTAGGACGCGGACTATGTTCGCGGTTCCATCGGTGGACTGATCGTTGACTACCAGGATTTCGGCAATTTCGGGCTGCCTTGCCAGCGATTCGACGCAGGTGGCGATGACTGCTTCCTCGTTGCGTGCGGGGATGATCGCGGAGACAGAGCCCGCAGCCAGCGCTCCAACGATGGTGCCGGCGGTTGATGGAGAGTGGTCGTCGCTGGTCATGGTGTTGTGGATGCGGAAGGGTCGTTTCCCCGTCGTGGGGCGGATGGGTTAGTATAGCATTCGATGGCGATCCTTCGAAAAATTGCGGCTTGGGGCGTGGTGGCGATTGCCGCGCTGGTAGTGGTGTTTTTCGCGATGCCATCGTACCGGCAGGGAGAGGCTTCGGTGGCGGGGAAGACGGCGGAGGATTTCTCGATCGAGCTTTCCGGGAAGCCGGGGCATCTTTCCGATTTCAAGGGCAAGGTAGTAGTGCTGAATTTCTGGGCGACGTGGTGCCCGCCGTGCGTGGAGGAGACTCCTGCGCTCAACAGGCTGCAAAAATATATTGCGTCGCGCAACGGGGTGGTACTGGGTGTGGCGGCGGATGAAGACCCGGCGGCTTATGAAAAATTTCTGCGGGATCAGGGCGTGATTTTCCCGACGTATCGGGATCCTTCTACGAAAGACAATCATTCGCCGATCGCGGGGGCGTATGGGACGTCGATGTATCCGGAAACGTATGTGATTGACCGGCGTGGAAAAATTGCGCGGAAGATTATTGGGGTTCAGCAGTGGGATTCGCCGGAGATGCTGGCGTACTTCGATGCGATCCTCGGGCAGACATAAGAGCAAAAACAAGAAAAAATCTAACGCAGAGACGCAGAGTACCCAGAGGAAACGCGGAGAAGAGGTAGAAAACTGCACTACCGCTTTGCATGGATTTGCCGTGCTCGCACAATTGCGCGTGGCAACCTGGGCGATTCTGCAAGATTATTCGTAGCGGAGGGCTTCGACGGGGTCGAGTTTGGCGGCTTGCATGGCGGGGAGCCAGCCGCTAATGACGCCGACGATAATCAGGATGGCGGTGGAGAGCATCATGGTGATGAAGGAAAGCTGGAGGTGGATGTCCACTTTGCCGGAGTCGTCCTCGTAGGCGGGGCCGAGGAATGGGAGCGTGCCGACGGCGGAAGTGATGGCCGCCGAAAGCAACATGCCGATGACGCCGGCAGCGAGCGTCATGACCAGGGCTTCGAGGAGAAACTGCCAACGAATGTGGGACTTTTTTGCGCCGAGGGCGCGGCGGAGGCCGATTTCGCGGACGCGTTCTTCGACGGAGACCAGCATGATGTTCATTACCCCGACGCCGCCGATGCCGAGGGTTAATGCGCCAACAAAAAAGAGCAAGGCTTCAATCCCGAGAGTGATTCCTTCGTAGATGGGCTTGAATTCTTCGCGGCCGAACATGGTGATGGCGCGCTTGTCGCTCGGAGAGAAGCGCTGACGGTTGGCGATGGCGGCGCGGAACTGCTGCATGGCGGCAGGTTCGAAGTTCGGCGCGACCGGTTCGAAGAGCATGACGCTAGCGTAACGCGCGTCCCACAGGTCGCCCGCCGTTGTGTAGGGGATAAAAACAGATTCGTCGTCGCTGGTGAAATAGTTGCTGTCGGAGAATTTCGTGTCCATGGAGCCGACGACGATGAATTTTACACCGTCGATGCGGACGGTTTCTCCGATCGCGGGAGTACCGCTGAAGAGTTTTCTGCGCAGGATGGCGCCGAGAAAAGCCACGTGGCGGCGCTCGGCGATGTCCTCGGGAGAAATCCAACGGCCTTCGAGGGGAATTTCGTTGCGCATCTCGCCGTACTCGGGGTAGACGCCGCGGATCGCGGTGTCCGAGAGGCGCTCGTCGTGCGTGATGCCCTTCCAGCGGACGGTTTCACGCGTGACGCGCTTGATCAGCGGGGATTGCGCTTTCACCCAGTCGGCGTCTTCTTGTTCGAATCGTACCGCTTTGCCGGCACGCTCGCCGCCGGCTTGTTCGCTAGTCGTACCCGGCCAGCAGACCACCGCGCCTTTGCCGAAGACTTCAAATGTGTACATCAGTACGTTGCGAAAGCCTGAGCCGTAGCTGAGCAGCAAGGTGACTGCGACGATGCCCCAGGAGATGCCGGTCATGGTGAGAAGGCTGCGGACGGGATTGCGTCCTAACGCTGCCCAGGCCTCTTTGAAGATCTCGGTTAGCATCGCTCTACTCCAAACGGTTCACAGTTTTCAGTGTTCAGTTCTCAGTCAGAAAAGAGGGTATAAATAGGGCGTTATCATCTTTGTTCCCTCAATTCGCACCCGCCACTCTAACGGGTAGACAGCTTTCAGTATTCAGTTGTAAATCAGAAGCGAATATAGATAATGGGTTATATCCGTTATGCAGGATTATAGGCCATTGAAGGTGTGGCAGAAGAGCCATTCCCTCGCTTTGCGGATTTACTCGGCGACGGCCACATTTCCCGAACCGGAACGATACGGTTTGACCAGCCAGATGAGGCGTGCTGCGGCGTCCGTAGCGGCGAACATTGCGGAGGGTTGCGGCCGGGCTGGGCGGGCAGAACTTCGGCAATTCCTGTACACATCTTTCGGGTCCGCAAGCGAACTCGAATACTTTCTGCTGCTTGCGCGCGACTTGCGATTCCTTACGGAGAAGCAGCAAGAGGCTCTTGACATGAGCGTTCGTGAAGTCAAGCGCATGCTCACCGGCCTTATTCAACGAGTGGAACAACAATAAAGCGCCGCCCGTCCCCGGCGAGTCCCGTTCTGTTGAAGGAAGCCACTTCATCGCAATCCAAAACTCTCTTTCTTCACTGACAACTGAAAACTGTCCACTGAAAACTGCTTCTAGCCTCCTGCCTCGAAACGTAATGCTTCGATGGGGTCGACGGAGGCGGCGCGGTTGGCCGGATATAGCGCGGACAAAACGGCAATTAGCCCGAGTAAAGAGATGGAGAGGGCGCCTAGCTTCCAGCTGGCCAGGAGACCGGCGAAAAATGGGGGCATGGGGAGGAGATTGACTAGGGCGCAGAAACCGTAGGAGAGGATTAAGCCGGTGCCGCCGCTCAGGGCGACGACGATTATGGTTTCGAGGAAGAATTGGCGGAGGATGGATTGGCGGGTGGCGCCCAGGGCTTTGCGGACGCCGATCTCGCGGGTGCGCTCGCGGACGGAGACGAGCATAACGTTCATGACGCCGAGGCCGCCGAGGAAGAGCGTGGCCACACCGACGGCGCCCATGAACACTTCCATGCCGACGATGATCATGCGGTTGGCTTCGGCGTTTTTCACGGTGTCCCAGATGCTTGCGGCTTCCTTGTCGCGAGGATCGAAATTGTGAATGCGGCCGAGCGTGCGGCGGAGCTGCTTGACGCAATCGGCGTGCGTTTCGAGGGACCAGGGAGCGACGAGCAAGCGGTCCACGCTATGTTCGACAGCAGGGGGCTTGTTGGGAAAATCGCGGCGCATGGCGTTGAAGGGGATGAAGATCTTGCGCACATCGGCGCCGTCGTAGCTGGAGTTTTGCTCTTTGGGCTTCATGACGCCGATGACGGTGTAGGGAATGCCGTTCATCCAAATGGACTGACCAAGGGCTTCGCGATCGGCGAAGAGCTGTTTCTTGGCGTCGCTGCCGAGGAAGGCGACGTTGCGGGCTTCGGCGTTGTCTTCGTCATTATAGAAGCGGCCTTCGGCAACGGTGATGCTGCGGATTTCTGTGAAAGGAGGAAGAGCGCCAACGGCTTGAATGTCGCCGCTGTTGAAGAGGCTGTGGACCTGAACGTTGTTGCCGAGCTCGGGCATGACGTATTTGCAAGCGGGGGCTTCCTTGGCAACTTGAAGGTAGTCTTCTTCGGTCCAGCGAATGATGCGGCCGGAGCGCGTTCCACCGGCCTGCATACTGGTTCGGCCGGCGAAGACGATCATGACGTCCTTGCCAAAGGTTTCCTGATTTTTTTGAATGCCGACGCCAAGGCCTTCGCCGGCGGCGACCATGATGGTGATAGAGATGATGCCCCAGGCGATGCCGAACATGGTGAGCAAGGTGCGGCGCTTGTGGGCCCACAGGGTGGCCAGCGTATCTCGGAGTAAGTCCTGAAAGGACATCGCACGCCGCCTTTAGTTTCCGCTACTGTAGAACGACTTGTTGCTTTTCGTTTAGGCCTTCGAGGATTTCTGTTTTCACGCCATTCGAAATGCCGAGCTTCACGCTGAGTTTTTTCTTGCCGTTGTCGGCTGCGGCGTCGGGGATTTCGACGGAAGCTTTGCGTTCTTTGTCGTAGATCAGCGCGGCTTCGGGAATCATCAAGACGTTTTTCTTTTCCTCGAGAAGGATTTCGGCGTTGGCGCTCATGTTGGCTTTTAGCTCGCCACCGGGATTGGAAATAGAGACGCGGACCTCGAAGGTGGTGACGTTGTCTTTTTCCTTGCCGAGCGGAGAAATCTTGGTGACCTTGCCGGTGAATTTTTTGTCTTTAAAGGATTCAACGACGATGCGCGCGGGCTGATTCAGATAAACTTTGCCGATGTCGGCTTCGTCCACTTTGCCCTGGACGTAGACTTCGCTGACGTCGCCGAGGGTCATGATGAGCGTGGCTTGAGAGCCGAGCACGAGAATGCTGCTGACGGCGTCGCCGACATTGACGTCGCGGGAGAGGACCAGGCCGTCAATGGGGCTGACGATGGTGGAGTTGCGCAAATCTTCCTGCGCGTTTTCGAGAGAAGCCCTGGCTTGCGCGACTTGCGCTTCGCACTTGGCGATTTCCGCTTTAGAGACGGCCAGGGTGCGCTGGGCGCTGACTTGTTTATTGAGTGCGAGCTGATAATTTTTTTCGGCGTCTTCGACGAGGCTCTTGGAGATCAAGCCGTCTTTAAACATTTGTTCGGCGCGTTCCATGTTGAGCTTCATAAACGGAACGTCGGGACCTTCGGCGTCAACCTTGTTGCGTTCGAGAGTGGCCTTGGAAGAATCCAGAGCGGCTTCGGCGGCTTGCAGATTCGCGCGGGAGGCGCGCTCGGCGGCTTCGAGCTGGACTTTGTCGAGTTCGGCCAGAAGCTGGCCCTGTTTTACGTTTTCGCCATAATCCACGTACAGTTTTTTCACGATGCCGCTGGCTTTGGATTTGATTTCGATTTTGGAGAGCGGCTGAATCTTCCCGGTAGCTACGACGACGCGCGCCAAGTCGCCGCGTTCGACGGACGCCAGCTTCGAAGGATCAATGGTGCGGTTGGGACTGAGGGCTGCTTTGACGCCGTAGCCGCCGCCGCCCAGCACCAGGACCGCAATGGCGGCCCAGATGATCCGCCGGCGGCGTTTCTTGCCATTTTTGCCGTTTGCTAACCCATTGCCATTCGTGGACATACCAGACCCCCGCGGTTCTCACTCGTTGCTATCTAGGAGTACGCAAACCCGACCGAAAAGTTCCCTCACCGACATGCTTTAGACGATGAGGAGAGCGATTGGTCAGGTCTGCATGATTCGTTTAAGTGGTTTGACGGGGTTCTGGGGACCGGCCTATGATGCGGCTCACAGGCTCACTCCATGATTGGGAAGAACTTTGCACACTACGTGGTCCTTGAAAAGGCCGGGGCTGGGGGCATGGGTGTGGTGTTTCGCGCGCGGGATGAAACGCTGCAGCGCGAGGTAGCGCTCAAGCTGCCTTCCAAACACTCCTGTTCGGATGAAGATGCGCGCGAGCGCATCCTGCGGGAGGCACGCGCGGCTTCGGCCCTGAACCATCCGCACATCTGCACGATTTACGAGGTGGGTGAGTTCGAGGGGCAGCCATATATCGCGATGGAGTATATCGGCGGCGAGACGCTGAGCCGGCGAATTCCGCCGAATGGATTGTCGGCGGAGTCGGTGCTCGATCTTGGGGCACAGATCGCCGATGCGCTGGAGCACGCGCACACGCAAGGAATTCTTCATCGGGATTTGAAGTCGGCCAATGTGCGGTTGACTTCGTCGGGGCAGCTCAAGGTGCTGGACTTTGGGCTGGCACTGAACTTGAAGGATGCCGGTGTGGAAGGGCTCACGCGGTCGACCAATCTTGATACGAGTAGCGTTGTTGGAACGCTGGCGTACATGGCGCCGGAACTGCTGGTGGGCAAACCTCCGGACAGCCGGACGGATATCTGGTCGTTGGGTGTTCTTCTGTATGAACTTGCCGCGGGTACGCTTCCCTTTCATGGGCGCACGGGATTCGAACTGACGACGGCCATTCTTCGGGAATCGCCGGCGGCGTTGCCGACGCATGTGACGCCGGGACTCCGCGCGGTGATCACGCATTGCCTGGCGAAGGAGCCGGAGAAACGGTATCAGCGGGCGAGTGAGGTTCGCGCAGCTTTGGAGGCGCTGCAGTCGGACACGGGCGTAACGCAGAAAGTCGAAGCCCTAGAGGCCGAGAAATCGCGCACGGGCGTGCTGCTGGGGGCCATCGGGATTTTGGCTTTGGCAGTGATTGGGTTGCTTGTGTACGGACGCCTCGGGAAGCACGGAGGTGGCACACAGGTTGGCGGAAAGCTGAGGCTGTTCCTCTCTTCGGACGACGACCTCAGCGGGCCTGCGCTTTCGCCCGATGGCAAGATGGTTGCGTACGTGCGCCAGAGCAGTGGGCGACAGGACTTGTACGTGAGCCGCGTGGCGGGTGGGGAGCATGTGCGGCTGACAAATGACGACTCGCGAAAGGATACGCCGCAGTTTTCCCCCGATGGGGAAAAACTCACGTTCGTGCGGTATTTGACGAATTCAGCTCAACCCGAAATCTGCGTTGTACCGGCGTTGGGCGGGCAAGCGGTGCCATTGATTCCGGATGCGGAATATCCGGCGTGGTCACCGGACGGAAATAGCCTGGCGTTTATTTTGCGAAAACAAGGTGAGCCGGAGGCATTGGCGATCTCCGGGACGGACGGCTCGAACGTTCGCGTGATCTTGAAGGGTGATGATGTGTATCCGTTTTTGTCGAGCCCGGCATGGTCGCCGGATGGAGCAACTTTGACGGTGTCGCGAAGCCGCGGCGGGATGAACCGCGATATCTGGATTGTTCCGGCGCATGGTGGCGAGGGTACGCGGCTGACAAAAGATGCAGCTGGAGTGGTCAGCGATTGGCCGGTGTTTGCGCCGGATGGGCGCGGGGTGGTGCATCGGTCCAATCGCGGCGGGGCTTCCAATTTGTGGTTGCAGCCGCTGGAGTCCGACTCGCCGGTGCAGTTGACCACGGGGCCGGGACCGGACACTTCGCCGAGCATCGCGCGGAATGGCACGATCGCATTTCTGAATTCGCGGTCTCGAAATTTGCTGCTGGTGTATTCGTTGGCGGATGGCACCAGCAAGACGCTGCTGACGGATGCGTCACGCGTGTGGGCGCCGGCGTTTTCGCCGGACGGAAAGCAAATCGCGTATTCTCGGGACGAGCCGGACGGTTCCTGGCATTTGTGGAGTTTGCCCGCCGAAGGCGGCGCGCCGCGGCAGATTACTTCGGGAAAAGTGCCGGAGATTTATCCGCGATTTTCGCCGGATGGCTCGACCGTTTATTTCAATACCTGGGGGACGGAGCCTTTGAGTATTTGGCGTGTGCCGAGCAAGGGAGGACCGCCGAAGGCTGCTACCACATCCAGCTCCGGGAGTGATGCGTACGCCGATGTTTCGCCGGACGGGCTTTCGGTGGTTTTTACGCGCACGGAAAACAAGATTTCACATGTTTTTGTCGCGGCGACGGATGGAAGAGGCGAGCCTCGGCGCGTTTTGGATACGCCGGGGACCGTTCCGCGATGGTCGCCCGATGGCAAATGGATCAGCTTCAGCCCCAACCGCGGATTTTCCAGCGGCGTTAACGTCGTGCATGCTGACGGATCGGGGCTGAAACGGCTGACGGAGAGCGGTGGATGGGCGGTGTGGTGGCCGGATGGAGAACAAATCGGTTATCAAGTGGTGGGGGCGGACGGGAATTCGCAGATTCAGGTGCTGAATTTGAAATCAGGAGAGACGCGGACGCTTTCGAATCTGCACTTCCTGGGGACGAATTTTCCGTTTGATATTTCGCGCGATGGAAAGTGGCTGGCGACGACCAATTTTCAGCATGTTTCGGATGAGATTTGGTTGCTGGAACCGGTGGAGAAAAAATGAGGGCTGCAACTTTTGTTGAACGCTAGATAGCGGTCTTGCGCAGGCGAAGGGCGTTGGCGATGACGGAGACGGAGCTGAAGCTCATGGCCGCGCTGGCCAGCATGGGGCTTAATGTCCAGCCGAAGAGTTTGTAGAACACGCCTGCGGCAATAGGAATGCCAATGGCGTTGTAGAGAAAGGCGAAGGCAAGATTCTGTTTGATGTTGCGAATGGCGGCGCGGCTGAGTTTTCGCGCGCGGACGATTCCGCGAAGATCGCCTTTCACGAGGGTGATGCCGGCGTTTTCGATGGCCACGTCGGTGCCGGTGCCCATGGCGATGCCAACGTCAGCGGCGGCGAGGGCGGGGGCGTCGTTGATGCCGTCGCCGGCCATCGCAACGATGCGGCCTTCGCTTTTCAACCGTTTCACGGCTTCGGCTTTTTGTTCGGGCAGGACATCCCCTTCGACTTCTTTGATTCCCAGTTTGTCGGCGATGACCTTCGCCGCGTCCTTCCGGTCACCTGTGAGGATTACAATGCGGAGGCCTTCCTTCTGGAGGGCGCGGATGGCTTCTGGCGTGGACTCCTTCATGTAGTCGGCCAAGCCAATTACGCCTGCGAGTTTTTCTCTGACGGCGACGAGAACAAGGGAGACTCCGGCAGTCCCGTCCACTCCTAGTCCCCCGCTGAGACGGTTCGCGCCCGGCGGCGCATGTACTCCACGATCTTGCAAAAACTTCGATGTTCCCACAGCGACGTTGTCGCCAAGAACGCGTCCTTCTGCTCCGCCGCCGGGACTCGCATGGAACTCAGACACCTCTGCCAACTGGAGCCCTTTTTCTCGAGTCGCGTCTACGATGGCGCGCGCCAGGGGATGCTCGCTGGCACTCTCCACACTCCCTGCCAGCACTAGCAATTCGTCCTGCGTGAACTCACCGCCTTCGAAAACACTCACGGAGAGCACTCGGGGCCTGCCTTCGGTGAGCGTGCCGGTTTTGTCGACGACGAGAGTGTCTACCCTGGCGAGCGTTTCGAGCGCTTCGGCGTTGCGGACGAGCACGCCGGTGTGGGCGCCGCGGCCGACGGCGACCATGATGGACATGGGTGTGGCGAGGCCGAGGGCGCAGGGGCAGGCGATGATCAGGACGGCGACTGCGGCAACCAATCCGTGCGCCAGACGCGGCTCCGGGCCGAAAAAGGCCCAGCCGAAAAATGCGAGAATGGCGGCGACTATGACGGCGGGGACAAAGTAGGCGGCGACTTTATCGGCGAGGCGCTGCATGGGGGCGCGGCTGCGCTGGGCTTCGCTGACGAGCTTGACGATTTGGGCGAGCATGGTTTCGCTGCCGACGCGTTCCGCTTCCATGATGAAGCTGCCGCTGGTATTGAGCGTGCCGCCGGTGACTTTGTCGGCGGGGGATTTTTCGACGGGCATCGGTTCGCCGGAGACCATGGACTCATCTAGGGCGCTGGCGCCCTCGCGGATCACTCCGTCAACGGGGACACGTTCGCCGGGGCGGACGCGCAAGCGATCGCCGCGCTTCACTTGATCGAGTGCGACATCTTTTTCGGAGTTGTCCGCCGCAAGCAGATGGGCTTGCTGCGGTACGAGATTCAAAAGCGCGCGAATGGCGCCGCTCGTGCGTTGACGCGCGCGCAGTTCCAGAACCTGCCCCAGGAGGACGAGTGTGGTGATGACGGCGGCGGCTTCGAAATAGACGGGGACGGCACCGTCCATTCCGCGAAACGACGGCGGGAAGATTTGCGGGAAGAATGTCGCAGCAAGACTGTCGAGATAGGCCGCGCCCGTGCCGAGGCCGATGAGCGTGAACATGTTGGGACTGCGAAGAACGAGCGAAGACCAGAAGCGTTGAAAGAACGGCCAGCCGCCCCAAAGGACTACCGGAGTAGCGAGGAGGAATTCGATTCCGTTGCGAGTATTCGGGGCGAGATGGAGGCCGAGCGATTCGCCGAACATGGAGAGTAGCAGCAGGGGCAACGACAGTGCGGCGCTAATCAAGAAGCGCAGGCGCATGGAGTCGTATTCGGGATCGGCTTCTACTTCGGCGAGTACATCCATTGGTTCGAGGGCCATTCCACAGATTGGGCAGGTGCCGGGGCCGAGCCGCACAATTTCCGGATGCATCGGGCAGGTGTAGCGCGTGGCCTTTTTTACTGGCGCGGTCGCGTCCGCGGAGCTGGGTGCGACGGACTGTGCATGCTCCTCCGCGAGCTGGGATGAAGCGTGGCCATGCTCCATCCTCGCGGCGCCTGGCGCGGCGAGAAACTTCGCTGGCTCCTTTGAAAAACGTTCAGCACAGCGCGTCGAGCAAAAATAATACGTCTTTCCGGCGTGCTCGACCTTGCCCGCGGCCTTGCTCGGGTCAATCGTCATCCCGCACACGGGATCCCTTTGCTTTGGCGCTGCGTTCAAGATCGGCAGCGACGTGCCGCCTGCGTTATGCGAACTCATTTGGAAGACTCCTTTTGATTTGCTATCGCTAGCGGAGATGCCTGTAGATCAGTTCGAGCAGCTCTTCGTACATGGCTTCGGTTTCTTGCTTCTTGCCGCTGCGCAGGGCTTTGGCGGCGCAATGGTGTAAGTGATTCTTCATCAGGTTGCGCGCGACGCCGCGCAGGGCTTCCTGGACGGAGGCGACCTGGGTGATGACGTCGGCGCAATAGCGGTCGTCTTCGACCATTTTCTGGAGGCCGCGGACCTGGCCTTCGATGCGGCGAAGGCGCTTGCGATTGGCTTCTTTGAGTGTGGGATCCACGCCGGAAGCTTTGCGCCCGGCCGCGCCGGTTTCGCACGCGCAATTCGCGATGGAAGTGTGCCCTTCCCCGGCCCTCGGAGTTGAACTCGACCTTTTTGTCCCGGCCATCATGATACCCTCTATCCCTATGTATACCCCATCCCCCTATTTGATGTCAAATCGAGCGAAAACCATATCGGGACGACCTGACGGGAGCACTGGTATAATAGCCGCATGACACTTGTCGAAATCACCTACGAATTGCAATCCCAGCTAACGCAAGACCAGCTGCGCCATCTCGGCGAATTTGCGAACACCTACGGCTTACGGAGCTTCCACGTAGACGAAGCAAAGAACCAGCTGTCGTTCGAATATGACGCGTCGCGATTGCGCGAGACGCAGGTGGAACACGTCCTGGCACATGCGCGCATTGCAGTGACACGCAGAGTCAATTCGGCAGGTTGGATTTAGAGATCAGGGTGGCGGAATAGAGAAGGAAAAAAAGTGGGGCTCCCGCTTGGGACCGGGAGCCCCTGAAGGCGCGTTCCATTGCTGGCGTCGTTTTCACACCAGCGCGTGGGGTCATCCATCCTAGCTTCCCTCTCAGAGGCAGGTGGGAACGATCTGCAAAAAGTGACAAGCAAGCCCCTTCCCCCTCGCTTGTCTCTCTCTACATCTCGTCATTTGAAACGCGCCTACGTGGTCCCTTAATGCACGGACTGCGCCAATCCCTCTTTTCTGCTGGTGGCGCATAAGTGGCCTCTTATGTTTGCTTTGAGAATCTTGAGCCAAGGGCTGTCTGCCCCAAATCCGGCCTCTCGATTCAATTCGGGACGGGCTTAAATCTGAATTGGGCTGCGCCCTCTTTTTTTGGCGCTTTGTGAGCTCCCGTGGGTTGGTTACAGGACCCTGGTAATAGATTTCCCGGCCTTGGGGAACTATCGGTTTTTTCCCGGAACTCCCACAGAATAGAGTGATGCTACGGGTATTCTCTAGCGCGATTCTAAATCGACTTCCTACCCGCAGATTCCTTTACTCCGGCATTGTTCTCCTCGCGTGCTCGATTCCACTGTTCGCGGATACGTCCGCGCTACTGCGCAGAGTTACGGCGGGTGGATGCTACTGCCATTGTGCGGAAGCGCATCTTCGGGCCGGATGCGTGAAACTCTGCGATTCGAAGAAATACGCGCAACGCGCATGGGCGACGAAGTGCGCCAAACCGCACATGCAAACGCCGGACAAGGATTCGAACGCAGGGCCGCGATTCCCGCATCCGGGCCGCGCGGAACACGCAGAAGTCCAAGAGCAGTTCTAAGTTCTAAGTTCTTAGTTGTAAGTTCTTAGTTGTAAGTTCTTAGATCTCAATTCTCGATACTTGATACTTGGCGGTCAGTTCTCAGGTGTCAGCTCTCCACGCTCAGTTCTAACTTTGCTGTCAGAGGCGCAGAGGCTGCGCGGAGCGCGGGCAGTCCTAAGATATCTTTCACAGTTGTCAGTGGTCAGTAAGAAGGTGGCCGGTCCACAGATTAGTCTGCGTCGGCCGCGACTGTTGCGGGTTGTCTGGAACGGGATGCTTCCGAGGCTTCGCCCAGGAGTTTCGCGAGAATTTCGGGGATTTCGAAGATGGCACGATTGTTTTGTGCTGCTACGTTTTTGCGGAATTCGGCGAGCGTGGCGGGATCGAGCATTTGCCGGGCGCCTAACACAACGTCTCGAAAGCTTTTCAACACAACGCCGACGCGTTTTTCCTGGACCCATTGGGCGTTATAGCGCTCTTGTGGCAGCGTCCACACATTGCATTCAATTAGCACAGGGAGTTTGCGCACCATGGCTTCGGCGATGCTGCCCGGGCCGGGCTTGCCGATCAGGAAATCGGCGGCGCGCATCAGTTTGTGCACTTCCTTGGTGAATCCGACGATGTGCACGGGCATTTTCCACTGGCGGGCTTGGAGCTTGGCGGCAAGCTCCTCATTGCGACCGCAGATCAAAATGAGTTGAAGCGGGAGATCGGCGGCGTCCAATTGCTCGGTAATGTCGTACATGATTTTTGAGCCGTGCCCGCCGAAGAGGACGATGGCCGTCGGCAGGTCTGGCTGCAAACCCATTTCTTTTCGCAATTCTATGGGATTGGAATTGTCGGTAACGTAGAAATCCGGGCGCAAGATCATTCCTGACGTCAGGAAGACGTGCGCGTCGTCGTGGCCCATGGCGCGCGCCTGCTCGGCGGCCTTTTCCGTGCCGGCAATAACGTATTGCTCCTTGATTGGCTCAATCCAAAATCGTGGCGGAAAATCGGCCAGGTCAGTGATGAGGGTGACGAACGGGCGACCGGGATAGACTTTGGTCCAACTCTCGCAGATCTGTCGGTTGAAGTGCGGAATGACGGAGACGAGAAGGTCGGCTGGGTGCTCCCGCCAGAACCCCTCGAGCAGCCTGACCAATGGACCGTTGAATAGCCGGATGGTAGCCTGCAGGACGCGCAGAAGGTAGGTGCTGCCCAAGGTCCAGCCATTCTGGAGCATAATGTTGTACTGCTGCTGGATGCGGATGCCGGTTAGCTTGCGGAGGACATCCAAGCGGTCGGTCAAGTCCTGAAACTGGATCAATTCGACCTGCCAGTCGCGATGTTGTTGGCTGATTACCGTCTGCAAGGCGACGGCGGCGTTACGGTGTCCCCCTCCCCCATCATGGAAGACGACGTGGACTTTTTTCATCGGGGCTGATTGTGCCACACGTTATAGTGGTCTGAACAGAGCACACACCATGCCATGTGGATAAGTTTGTAACCCACGCGTGTTCAATAAGTTCCATGGGCACATTTACGTAGAATTCGCGACCTCTTCACAGGCTGTTCATATCCGTGGCTCACAATTGCACCATGCGCTGCGACCTTCATGTTCACTCCATCGCATCCGGAATGTTCACCGCTCCCGTGCTAAACCGCATTTGTCGGGAGTCCTACAACGATCCTGCGGAAGTCTATGAACGGCTCAAGCGGCGGGGGATGTCCATCGTTACGTTAACGGACCATGACTCGATCGAGGCCGCGGAGGTTCTACGGCGGCACCCGGACTTCTTCCTGAGCGAAGAGGTGACCGTCCGAACCCCCAGCGGGACGGAAATGCACATGGGTGTGTACGGCATGGCCGAGCGCGACCACGTGGAGATTCAGCGGCGTCGGAATGATTTCATTTCGCTGGTGATGTACCTGACCGAGCGAAAGCTCTTTTTCAGCGTAAATCATGTGTTTTCAGGGCTTACGGGGCGACGGGAGGAAGAGGACTTCCGCTGGTTTGCCTCCTACGTGCCATCGTTCGAGACGCGCAACGGGCAGATGTGGCCGCCGGCAAACAAAGGCGCCGCAAAGCTGGCGGCGCGAATGGGGAAAGTTGCCATCGCCGGGAGCGATTCCCACACCATCGCCGGGGTGGGACTGACGTACACAGATGTTCCGGGAGTGCGTACGGTGGACGAGTTCTTTTCGGGACTTCGCGCGGGGCGTGGCCGGGTACAAGGCGCACACGGGAGCTACGGGAAGCTCACGGCGGACGTTTATTCGATCATCAAAGCGCTGTTCTACGACAAGCCGTGGACGCTGGCGATGTCACCGCTAGCTGTTCTCGTCCCGGCATTCACGCTGGGCCACTGGCTGAACGAAATTCGTTTTTGCGAGAAGTGGACCAAGCTCATGGTGGAAGGCAAAGAGCAGCCCCGGATGCTGTGGGAGCTGGATTCGAGCCTGGGCGCCAATTTGGCAAGTTGAGACCGAATATGAGAAAGCCCTGCAAACGGTCCTTTCACGCGAAACGCAAAGCACTCTATTTGCGGGCAATTTACATGCGGGAAATCTTTGTTGCTTACCTTTGTATCTTGCTGATTGAAAGCGCTTGCTTGTTTCCGGCCGTCTGGATGAGGTGAGGCGATGGCAGTCGCACGCAACGTCTGGGGATACATCGAGCGCCGGGACCACCGGTTGATGCACCGGATGAACCGGTGGCGTGCGCCGCGCTGGATTCGCATCTGGATGATAACGGCGACGCGCATGGGCGATGGATGGATCTGGTACGGGCTTGGGCTGATGCTGCTGGCGTTCGGCGGGCCTCAGCGGTTTGCGGCTATCGGTGCGGCGGGCGCGGCGGCAACTCTTGGAATTTTTGTGTTCAAGGCGTTGAAGAGACTTAGCCAGCGTCCCCGGCCCTGCCAATTTGAGCCGCACTGCTGGTCAAAGGTCTTGCCGCCGGATCAATTCTCATTTCCGTCGGGACACGCGATGACGGCGTTTTCCGTCGCGCTGGTGGTGAGCTACTTCTATCCTTCGCTGGAAGGCGTGCTTTTTTTCCTGGCGCTCAGCATCGCAATCTCGCGCATCGTGCTGGGCATGCATTTCTTGAGTGATGTGCTTGCCGGGATGTTCCTCGGAGTTGCGCTGGGATGCGCTTCCATAACGGTATTTGCTTCGATGGGGCTGGCGTAGCAGCCTAAGTTCCTCCGCGATGGTTCGCCGCTTGAAATTCCCCGCAGCGGCCATTTCTTACATTGGTTTTGGATGCGCGGCGAGAGCCTCGCGGAACGCGGCAAGATTATTCTTGTCCACGATGGCGGTGCCGGTGTCCACCCAGGCAGGCATCGGCGGGGCCGGGGCCGTGCGCCAATCTTTGAATTCGTGGACGGCATTGTGGTGCAGGTCATCGAGGAATTTCAGTCCGTAATAGCCCATCACGTATGGTTTCTGGACGATCGTGGCGGTGATGGCGCCGCGCTGAATCCAGTCGAGCGTTTCCGGATCCTTGTCGAACGTCAAAACCGGGACTTTTCCTTCCAGGCTGACAATGTGCAGGGCATCCGCCGCACCGGAGCCGCCGGAAGCTTCCAGACTGATGATGCCGTCAGGCTTGTCTTTTCCGTGGAGCAAAGCGGAAATGGCATCGTCGGCCACGCGGGCGTCGCCTTTGTCGTCAATGGTCTTGGTGATTTTGACCGCGGGATATTTCTTTAGCGCTTCGCTCACACCGCGCATGCGTTCGGAAATGTTGAACTGGCTGGGAATGCTGATCACCGCGATGTTGCCCTTTCCTCCTAGAACCTCGGCCATGCGTTTAGCACTTTCCTGGCCGGCGCGGAAATTGTCTGTGCCAACAAACATTACGCGCTTGGAATCGGGCGAATCCGCATCCACGCAAATGACCGGAATGCCTTGCAAGACCGCCGTGTTGATGGGGTCCTTGAAGATGTCTGGATTCGCGGCAGAGAGCATGATTCCCGCGGGCTTTTGCGCTACTGCCTGTTGAAAGGCGGTCAGTTCATCGTTTGGCGAAAAAGCAGCGGGGCCAACCAGTTCTGCCTTGACTCCCATTTGCTTGGCCGCATCGTTTAGGCCGGCCTCCGCTTCCTGCCAGTACGGCAAACCGGTATTGAAAGCCACGAAAACGTAGCGCTCTTCGGGCTGGTGGTAGGGCTGCTGGCACGCGGTCAACAAACTGCCAAGGAGAATGGCCGGGAGAAGAACGTGAGCGTGACGAATTTTCATGGGAGGCCTCCCTCCAGAATTTTCCAAGCGCAGGAAACGAGGTGAATGAAACTCAGTCGAGTTCGCCTGCTTTGCGGGGTAAGCCTACCACATCAACGGCGGGAAGGAGTCACGGAGTCATTTTCTCCGGGCCGTGGCTTTCTGAAGATTCGAATGTTGCGAAACGATTCGTCACACGTCGACGATTTGAAAGCCGAGGAAGGCCCCTAAGCCTTGTATATTGGTGCAAATGTCCGATACGACGGTGATGCTTCCAAAAGAAGAAAGTCAGGGGCTGCGAGCTTCTAACCTGGCGTTCCTGCTGCAGGTTTCGCGGCCAGGTTTGTGGTCGACGACGGCAATGTTCTACCTCATGCCGCTCGGCCACGCGGATCTTTTGCATTCCGGCAAGCTGTGGCTAGGATTGTTTTTCGTGCTGTTCCCGCTCGGGTTCCTGCTGTATGGCGTCAACGACATTGTTGACGCGGAGGCCGATCGGCTGAATCCGCGGAAGGGCACGTTTTTGTTTGGGTCGCGCGGCGCCCGTGAACAGCTTGCGGCTTTGAAGTGGCAAGTGGCCGTGGTGCAACTTCCTTTTCTGCTGGCATTTTATTTTTTGGTGGGGCCGCGCATCTTGTGGTGGTACGCAGTGCTGCTGCTGGCCGTCGGGCTCTACAACGCGCCGCGTCTTGGATGGAAGGGACGCCCTCCGTTTGACGTGTTGATTCAAGCGAGCTATCTGCTCATTTTCGTTTTGAGCAGTTGGCTGAATAACGCGCCTCAGCTCCCCTGGCAAACTTTTGTTTTCGGCGCGCTCTTTGCCATGCACTCGCATGTCTTCGGCGAAGTGATGGACATCGAGCCGGACCGCTTGAGCGGCCGGACGACCACGGCCACACTCATCGGCAGAATCCCCGCCAAGTTCTTAATCGCCGTTTTGCTGTGCTTCGAAATGGCGCTCGTCTACTTTTATTTTCACGACCTGATCATCGCGGGATTCCTCGTCGTCGGCATGCTCTGGTTTGTTCTGGATGGGGCGGCGCTCTGGAGAAATCGTGCGTACACGCCAACGGAAATGCGTTTGTTCCTGTGGGGCTGGAACATCGCGGCATTGCTGGGCATCTTCTGGAATTGGAAGCAAGGCACGCTCACACATGTAAGCTCTTTGCGCTCCCTTTGAGCATGCAAAAGAAATATCTGCTCGAAATCAGTGTTGAAAGCGTTGAGGCGGCGTTCGCAGCGGAGCGCGGTGACGCAGATCGCATCGAGTTTTGTGCTGACTTGTCCGTGGGTGGCGTCACTCCAAGCGCGGAACTCATCAGCGCGGTGCGCGGGCAGGTGCACATTCCGATCTTTACGATGGTCCGTCCTCGGGCGGGCGATTTTGTCTATTCCGACGCTGAGTTTGCTGCCATGAAAAGCGCCATCGCCTCCGCGAAGAAGCACGGGGTGGATGGAGTTGTGCTGGGCATTTTGGGGGAAGACCGCTGCGTGGATGTTCACAAGACGCGCGAACTTGTTGAACTGGCTCAGCCTCTGCCCGCGACGTTTCATCGCGCCTTCGACGAATGCATCAATTTGCCTCAAGCGCTTGAAAACGTAATTCAGACCGGCGCGAAGAGAATCCTGACATCAGGTGGCGCGAAAAACGCTTTTGAAGGCGCTTCCATGCTTGCCGGTCTTGTTGCCGCGGCCGGAGATCGCATCACCATCATTCCGGGCGCTGGAATCAACGCTTCCAACATTGCTCAGGTGGCAAAAGTAACTGGCGCACGGGAATTTCACTCCGGACTAAGCACCGCGCTCCCTTACGGGAGCCACGAGTACGGGCGGTTCGAAGAGGAAGTGGGCAAGCTGGCAAGACACCTTTCACAAATGAACTGCACATAACCCGCGGGAGTGAAACTCATAGGTCCTAGTTAGCCATAGCCGGCTCCCATCCCCTGTTTTTCGTAAGTGTTGCATCTAAAGGACTTATGCTCCATGTAAGCGGTTTAGAATCAACACACTTGCCGGGCATTTCTACAAGTGTTGATTCTGAAGGGCTTATATTGGACCATGACCCTGGAAAGTGCGCTTCTTCTAGGGAAGCGCACCGGTCTCCAGTTCCCCTCGAACATAACCGAGAGGTTGGGCTGGCATAGAGAATTTGGAAGGGAAAGCAAAACTGCGGCAGAGGAAGCTGCCGCAGCGCGTCTAGATCGCAATTTGACCTGCGACTATTATAGCAGATCGGCTAGGCACGCCTAGAAAGACATCATGGGAACGGTGTCTTAGTTTGCCGAATAGACGATTTGGACATTTGGCCTGGCCATTTAGCTGGATTTTCTAGACTTCAGCTTTTTGAAAGCCCACAAACCCACTCCGCCAATTAACACTGTGCCCCACGAAAAAAACGGGCTGGAAAAAATCCAGCCTGGCAGCGAAGTAGGGACTATGAGACAAGACCCGGAGTCTAGCGGCCTGTCAGCCGCCTGATATGTAGTTGCCGAAATCAGTTCTCCCTCTTCGGTGAAGGAGTAGTGATGCTGTCCCCTGCCGGTATACACTTCGACACCACCACTGGCAGGGCATTCCACCTGGAAATCGCCACCGTGCGCGCCAACATGCCAGCCTCTCAGAAAGTGCCAATTTGCATCATAAATCTGCACTCTGCCAGACGGAACCAACGGCACGACATGCTTGCCATCCGCCGTGGATTTGACTCCACATACATTACCTACCGGCCATTCAAAGGAATTCGGCAGCTTCAAAAAACCAACAGCCGCCAAGCCAGTTCCAAAAAAGCCGCTTGCGCCTATGAATACAAGAACACCCATCAATACAACAAACCAATTGCCGCGATGGCCACGCTCAAATACCCGAACGACGTCACGGAGCACAAAGTAGAGCCAGACTCCTCCAAAAAGCGCAAGGAACAGACCGAAAAGCCGATTATCCATGGCAAATTGAATATACTCCTTGGATACGCGTTTGAACGGACTTTGAGCGGCGCTCAAAGACTCAATAGTGGCGGGCGAGGCAGGGTTGCGGGAGCGGCCCGCCTCGGAAGGCGCGCCCTACGGGGATTTTAGCCGACTAAACTCTCGCGCGGAACGGGATAGGCTTTTGCGCTTGGCGGCGGAGGGTCAAGCCTTCTGGGCTTGCCTGCGCAGAAAAGTTGGCACGTCGAGGTCGTCCGAGGGAACCTCCTGGCTGACTTCGCGGACATTTTGCTGAACCTGGTGCACAACGTTTGGCAGCGTTTGCTGTATCGGCGCATCGGGCATTTCGCGGCCAGCCTTCCAGGTCTTCGGCAAGAACGATTGCTTCTGGTGGATGTTTTTCTTGTTGGCATCCTTGAAGCCGGCGGCGATCACGGTGATCTTGACGCTATCCTTCATATTGTCATCCTGCACGGCGCCGAAAATAATGTTCGCGTTTTCGTGCGCGGCTTTCTGGATGACGCTCGAAGCTTCGTGAACTTCATGAAGCGTCAGGCTGGAGCTGCCGGAAATGTTGATGAGGATTCCTTGAGCGCCCTGAATGGAATTGTCTTCGAGCAGCGGGCTGGCGATGGCGCGATTAGCGGCGTCGATGGCGCGGTTGGTGCCGGTGGCCACGGCGGTGCCCATGACCGCGTATCCCTGACCATGCATGATGGCTTTTACGTCCGCAAAGTCGCGATTGATGATGCCGGGAACGGTGATGATGTCCGAGATGCCCTGCACGGCCTGGCGCAGGATGTCATCGGCAATGCGGAAGGCGTCGAAGAAGCTGGTACCGCGTTCGACCGTTTCCATCAAGCGCTCGTTAGGAATGACGATGACGGTATCCACCGCGCCGATGAGTTCCTGAAGCGCCTGCTCGGCCTGCATCATGCGGCGCTTGCCTTCGAACGCGAAGGGCTTGGTGACGACAGCAACGCTCAGCGCGCCGAGTTCGCTGGCGAGCGAAGCGACTACGGGCGCAGCACCGCTGCCCGTGCCTCCGCCGAGGCCGGACGTGATGAAAATCATGTCCGAGCCTTCGAGCGCTTCGATGATTTTCTCCGTGTCCTCGAGCGCCGCTTTGCGGCCGACCTCGGGATTCGCGCCGGCGCCGAGGCCCTTGGTGAGCTTCGCGCCGAGTTGCAATTTCACGGGCGCCTGCGAAAGCTTCAACGCCTGCAAGTCGGTATTCGCGGTGATGAATTCGACGCCCTCGAGCTTGGCGCGAATCATGCGATTGACCGCGTTGCATCCGCCCCCGCCCACGCCAATCACTTTGATCTTCGCCGGCTGCAGTTCCTCGCTGAAGCTCATGCGAATTCCTGCTTCTCTTGCTGTCATATCTCTCCCCCAGACTTCTCCAAGTTCGCTAGCGGCTCTCGGGCAGGGTTACGAGGCGCCCGCGAACATGGCCTTCAATTTGGACACAAGATTTCCCGCGCGCTGCGGCGCGTTGCGCCGCGCCCGCGCGCCATACAACACCAGCCCGACTACCGTTGCATATTCCGGCTGCGCCACCTGGTCAGGCAGATCAGCCAAGCCCTTTGGTTCCGCGATGCGCACGGGGAGATGGAAGGACTGCTCGGCAAGTTCATCCAGGCCATGCAGACGCGCGCCACCGCCAGCCAAGACAAATCCGGCGGGAATCTGGCCGTCGAGGCCAGCGCGTTGCAAATCGTCGCGGATCAGCGAAAGCAGTTCCATGGCGCGCGGCTCGATAATGTCCGTGAGCATGTGCGCGAAGATGGTGCGCGGCGGACGGTCGCCCACGCTGGCAATTTCGATGGAGCCTTCTTCCTTTTTCATGAAGGCGGAAGCAGCGCAGCCGTGGCGGCGCTTGATGCGCTCGGCTTCGGGGATCGGCGTGCGCAAACCGACGGCGAGATCATTTGTAAAGTGGTCGCCGCCAATCGCCACGGCGCTGGTGTGACGGACCACGCCGCCGCCGTAGACGATCACTTCGGTGGTGCCGCCGCCGATGTCCAACAGGGCGCAGCCGAGATCGCGCTCGTCTTGCGTGAGGGAGGATTCCGCGGAAGCGAGTGGCTCGAGGACCGTGTCGCTGATGAGGATGCCGGCCTTGTTCGCGGCGGTGACGAGATTCTGCGTGGCGGCGACGGACGAGGTGACAAGATGAACGTTGGCTTCCAGGCGATGGCCAACCATGCCGATGGCGTCGCGAATGCCGGTCTGCGCGTCCACCATAAATTCGTGTGGAAGGACGTGCAGCACTTCACGGTCTTCGGGGAGCGAGATGTTGCGCGCGGCGTCTACTGCGCGGCGCACGTCATCGCGTTCGATGTCGCGCGGACGGTGTCCCAGGGTGATACCGCCGCGGCTGTTGACGCCGCGCACGTGACCGCCGGCTACACCGATGAGAGCCTCTTCCACCGGGACGTTGGCCACGCTTTCGGCTTCTTCCACGGCGCGGCGAATCGAGCTAACCGTGGAATCGAGATTGACGATCAGGCCTTTGCGCAGTCCTTTGGACTCCGCCGCGCCGAGCGCAAGAAACTTTACGAGTTCGCCTTCGACCTCGGCGATGAGCACGCAGGTCTTCGTGCTGCCGATGTCCAGCCCAACCAGGTATTTGTCTTTCTTCGCCAAGCCGCCGCTCCTGCGATGAAACTATTTTGTTTTCCTGGTGGCCGTGACCGAACTGGTGTCCGGATTCACGACCACTTGCCGCATGTACTGCAAATCGATGGACTGCACGCGCCCGGTGTTCGCTTGCCACTGCGAAAAGTTGTCCACCAGCATTTTGTATTTGCCGGTGAATTCTCCTGAGCCAAAGTGAACGGTGACGGCCTGCGAATCGGTGGGGCCCGCAAGCCCGGTCATGACCACGCGCAGATCCTTGGGGTTCGAAAGATCGAGCTCGCTGACGCGATCGGCAGAGCCTGCGCGGACCAGGTCCACGTCCTTCATGAATTCCTGGTAGAGCTGCATGCGTTTTTCACGCTGGTCGCGAGAGACTTCTTCGGAGACGCCGCTGACAATTGGAAATTGCAAATCCTCGCCTTGGGCGCGACCGAGGATGACGCCATGCGCGTCAATCAGGGCCAGTTCGTTGCCGTTTCGCGCGAACGCGATGGGAGTGCGTTCGACCAGTTCCACGCGAATGCGGTTCGGCAGGATTCTTTGCACGCTGGCGGATTCGACCCAGGGGATTTGTTCGAGCTCGCTGCGGCGCATGTCCAGTGGGATGCGCAGCACGCTGCGGTCGCGGTCATGAACAAATTGCTGCAACACGGCATCGCGAGCGACGATGCGATTTCCAGTCACGTCAATTTGATCCGGCTTGAGCAAGAGCATGGTGGGCGAATAAAGCAAAAATCGTGTTCCGTAGACGAGGCCAGTCAAGCCAGCGATTCCGGCGACGCTCAGGACCAGCACTCGCCGATAGAACGGCCAGCCTCGCCCGGTAAATTTCTTGCGGCGGATTTCGACCGGTTTCTGGCGGCGCAGATACCGCGGTTCCTCGTCGGCAATCAGCTCGGGCCGGTAGGCATCGGCGTCAGCCGCCGCAGTCGCGTTGCGCTGCATGGCCTTTACGCGTTCCAAACGACCACCTCGTTCTCTAATTCGACGCCGAACGCCTTTTGCACGCGTGCGCGCACATCGGCGATCAGCGCCAGCATGTCTTTGGCGGAAGCTTTTCCTGCATTCACGAAAAAATTGGCGTGGCGGTCGCTGACGCGGGCATCGCCGAAGGAGTGGCCTTTGAGCCCGAGCTCATCAATCATTCGGCCGGCGGACGCACCAGGAGGGTTCTTGAAGATGCATCCGGCGCTCTTCTGGCCGAGCGGCTGGCTAGCTCGCCGCTTTTCGTTGCAGATACGAATTCCTTTTAGGATTTCATGGAACGGATTGGAGGGTAGTTCCAGCGTCACCGAAAGCATCATATCATCGGGCGCAAAAGAAGTGTGCCGGTATTCGAAAGAAATTTGATGGCCGCGGAGGGTTTCGAGTTTGCGTTCGGCGGCCCGATAGAGCTTCACTTCGCGGACGTAGGTGCCGATCTGCATGCCGTAGGCGCCCGCATTCATGCGGAGCGCGCCGCCGACGGTGCCAGGTACACCGATCAGGCCTTCCATTCCGCCGAGGTCGTTCTTCGCGCAAAAGGTGACGGTGCGGCCGAGGTCCGCGGCGGCGTCTACGTGCGCTAGGTTGCCTTCGAGAACGATGTCGGGCTCCGGAGCGACAAGCTGAAGAATGACCCAAGGCAACTCGCCGTCGCCAACCAGCAGATTCGAGCCGCCGCCGAGGAACTTGTGCGGAATCCCGCCGCCATCGAGAAGCCGCAATAGGCAGGGGATGCTTTCATGCTTCTTGATGCGCAGCAGATCGGTCGTTCCCCCAATGCCGAGCGAAGTGAGCTCCGCGAGCGAGGTCCCCTGCCGAAGCTCAACATCAAGCTTTGCGAGGGCGCCGAGAATCTTGGGGTCGCTAATGCGCATGATGCGTGGGGTGCTCCGTTCCTAGTAAAACCATCAGCTCGCCGCTGGCGCGGCTGACGCTACCCGCCCCGATGGTCAAGATGGCGTCTCCGGGGCGAGCCTGCTTCAGCAAAAACACGATGCCTTCCTGCATCGAGCGGAAATAGTGGACGTTTTTGTGGCCGGCTTCGCGGATGGCGTTGGCTAGCGCCTCGCTCGTGATGCCAGGGATGGGCACTTCGCTGGCGGCGTAGATATCGAGGAGCACTAGAATGTCGGCTTGGTTGAAGGCGCGGCAGAAATCGTCCCAGAGATGCTGCGTGCGCGTGTAGCGGTGCGGCTGAAACAAAACCAGCAGGCGATTGAACTTGCAACCGCGCGCCGCTTCGAGCGTGGCGCGGATTTCAGCCGGATGATGGCCGTAATCATCAACGACGGTGATGTCATTCACGACGCCCTTGATGTCGAAACGCCGGCCGACACCAGCGAATTTGGCCAGCCCTTCGCGAATGAGATCGGCCGGAACATTCAGATAGAGAGCGACCGCCGCAGCTGCCGCCGCGTTCCGGACATTGTGCATGCCCGGCGGATGCAGCAACCGGAACAATCCGAGATCTTCGCCTCGGTACGTGAGCCGAAATTCGCTTCCGAGGCCCTCAAATTTTACATCGCTGATCACGAGATCGGCCTGCGTGGAAGTGCCATAGGTAATGATGGGCCGCTTCACGCTGGGAACGATGGCCTGCACGTGCGGCTCATCAATGCAGAGAATCGCCGCGCCGTAAAAGGGTACGCGGTTCACGAACTGGATGAACGCGCCCTGGATGTCTTCGAGTGAGGTGTATTGATCCAGGTGCTCGCGATCGATGGTTGTGACCACGGCAACGACCGGAGCAAGCATCAGGAAGCTGCGATCGCTCTCATCGGCCTCCACGACAAAATATTCGCCTTTGCCGAGCCGCGCGGTCGTGCCGGCCTGATTGACTCTCCCTCCCACTACGAAGGTTGGATCGAGATGTGCGGCCGCAAGAACGGAGGCAACCATCGAAGTCGTTGTGGTCTTGCCGTGCGCGCCGGCTACAGCGATGCCATATTTCAGGCGCATCAGTTCGGCAAGCATTTCCGCGCGCGGAATCACAGGGATTTTGCGCTTGTGCGCTTCGATGACTTCGGGGTTGTCCGGCTTCACAGCTGAGGACGTCACCACCACGTGCGCGCCATCCGCGTTCGCGGCCTTGTGACCCTCGAAAATCGTTGCGCCGAGATTCTCCAGCCGCTCGGTGATGTTCGAAAGCTTGACGTCCGATCCCGAAACGGAATATCCGAGCGTCAGCAGCACTTCGGCGATGCCGCTCATACCGATGCCACCGATACCGACAAGATGGATGCGCTGAAAATTGCGGAAAGAGACCATCATGGACGAGCCCTCCGCGAAATTCCCTGCACGTTCGCGGCCTCTTCGATCAAGTTGACGATGTCGCGCGTGGCATGTGGGCGCGCGAGTCCCCGCGCAGAGGTTGCTAACTTTTCGATTTCTTGGGGCTGATCAATAAGCGAGAAAATTTCGCCCGTCAGCCGTTCGGCGGTGAGTTCCGATTCAGATATCAACCGGCCGGCGCCCGCGCGGGACATTTCCTGCGCGTTGCGCAACTGATGGCTGTCGGTGGCTCGGCCGAAGGGGATAAAGATGGCGGCTCGGCCCGCGGCGGCAACTTCCGCTGCGGTGATGGCTCCTGCTCGGCAAACAATCACATCTGCCCAGGCAAAGCGCTCCGCCATATTCGTCAGGAAGGGTACAACCTCCGCAAGAATTTCGCGCCGCGCGTAGGCGGTGCGTACCGCATTATAATCGCCTTCGCCGGTTTGATGCACGATAGCCAGTTCGCTTTTTCGCGCAGCGAGGCGGTCCATGGCGTCCACGAACGCGCGATTGATGGGCAGCGCCCCTTGGCTGCCGCCGGTAATCAGCAGACGGAAGGGCTTCTCCAGCTTGCGCGGAGCGATTGAGAAAAACTCCGGTCGCACCGGACACCCGGTAACGATGGCTTTTTTTCCCCACAACTGTGCAGAAACTTCATACCCTGTGGCGATGCGCGCGGACATTCGCGCCAGAACTTTGTTGGTGAAGCCGGGCTCCGCGTTGGGTTCAAAAATCACGTTCGGCACGCCGCCTAGCCAGGTCGCAAGCAACATCGGCCCCGCCGCATAGCCTCCGACACCGAACGCAGCAACCGGTTTGTGTTTCCGCAAAACGCCCACCGCGTCCAACATCGCCGGAAGCAGCATCGCCAAGTTTTTAAGCAGCGTCGCGCCGCCCTTGCCTTTCAGCCCGGCAACACGCAACGTCTCCAGCGGCAACCCCGCCTGCGGCACCAGCTTCATTTCAATTCCTCGTTGTGTTCCGACCAGCACTACTTCCCTCTCGCTTCCTCTCGAAAGCCATTCCCGCGCAATCGCCAGCGCTGGAAAAACATGCCCGCCCGTTCCGCCGCCTGCGATCAGCAATTTCACCTGGCGCGTCCGCTCCTCACGCTTCCGCGGCCTGCTGCGAAATATTCAGGAGCACGCCCGTGGCCAGCAGCATCACCAGCAAACTGGAACCGCCGTAGCTGATGAACGGCAGCGGGATCCCTTTCGTCGGCACCATTCCAAGCACCACCGCGAAATTAATGAGCGCCTGGCTCAATACCATCGCGGTGATTCCCAGCGCCAACAGACGGCCGAAACCATCCGGCGCGGAGAACGCTGCGCGCATTCCTCTCCATCCATACACAACGAACAACGCAATCACGATGATGGCTCCTATGAAGCCCAGCTCTTCGCAAATCACGGCATAAATAAAATCGGTGTGCGCTTCCGGCAGATAAAAAAGCTTCTGCTTGCTCTCCATCAAACCCACGCCTGTAAATCCGCCGGATCCCACTGCGATAAGCGACTGCAGCAATTGAAATCCAGCGCCTTGCGGGTCGGAGTCAGGATGGAGAAACGCCATCAATCGCGCCTGGCGATACGAAACATGCGTGATCAGCAGATACAGCGCGGGCATCGCGGCCGCTGCGCCGGCGGCAATCCACTTCCAGGAGAGGCCCGCGACGTAAAGAATCGCGGTGGCCACTAACACGATGTCGATCGCCGTGCCCAGATCCGGCTGCAACAGAACAAGAACCACGCAAAGCAAAATCGGCCCCGCTGCGGGAAGAATGGTCTGCCGAAAATCCTCTTTGCAGAATTCCATTCCGGCTTTGCCGCGTCGCTTGAGGTCCAGAAACCACGCCAGATAGAGAATCACCGCGAGCTTGGCGAGTTCCGAAGGCTGGATGTTGACAGGGCCAAATTTGATCCAGCGATGAGTGGCATGCGACTTGTCGAGAAAGAAAGTGCCCACGAGCATCAGCAAGACCGCACAAATGACGGGGTAGATGACCGCGGGTTCGCGCAGCTTGCGATAGTCCGTGCGCATGAGCACGAACATTCCGGTGAGGCCGATCACCAGCCAGGCCGCTTGCCGCGCGAGAAAAATATAAGAGTGGCCGTACTGCTGTTCCGCGGTGACCGCCGACGCGCTGAGAATCATCACCGCGCCGAACAGGCAGAGCACAAGCGTCACGACAAACAGCCAGCGGTCGGTTTCCAATCGTCTCGGCACGTCTCGTCACCCTCTCCCGGAGCTTGTGCTGGCGGCTTGCCGTCCCAATTGATAGACCAAACCCTTGAAGACGCGGCCGCGGTGCTCGTAGTTCTCGAATTGATCGAAGCTGGCGCAGGCCGGCGCGAGAAGCACGACGTCTCCGGGTCGCGCTGCGTGGGAAGCAGTCTCGACGGCACGCTCGATGGTTCCGGCACGCTCAATAGCCACACTTCCGGAAATTTGTTTTTCGATTTTGTCCGCAGCCGCGCCAATCAGGAGCGCAAGAATGGCCTTTTCGCGCAACGGGACCTGCAACAAGGTGTAATCGCTACCCTTGTCCTTCCCGCCGAGAATGACCAGGATCCTTCCGGGAAACGCATCGAGCGCTTTCAGGGTGGCGTCCACGTTCGTGGCTTTCGAATCATTGTAATAACGCACGCCGCCAATCTCCGCGACAAATTCCAGGCGATGCTCGACTCCAGAAAACGAACGCACGCCTTTTGCAATGGCGGCTGCATCGGCGCCCGCGAGCCGGGTGGCGGCCACCGCGGCCAAAACGTTTTCCACGTTGTGCGCGCCCGCCAGCGGAATGTCCTGAATCTTCAGCACGAATTCTTCCATCCCGTCACTGCGAAAAAGAATTTCGCTATCCCGTACGAAAGCGCCCTGCGCCACCCGCTGTTTCCGGCTGAACCAGAACACTTGAGGCTTTGCCGGCGCATATTTCGTGCTTGCGGGATCATCGGCGTTCAACACCGCGCTGTCCGATTCCGTCTGCTTCTCGAAAATGCGTGCTTTGGCCGTGCCATACCCTTCGAACGTGTGATGCCGGTCCAAATGATCGGGCGTCAGGTTCAGAAACACGCTGATGTAGGGGCGAAACGTTTCGATCAACTCGAGTTGAAAACTGCTCAGCTCCGCTACCGTGATGGTCCGGTCATTCGTCTGCTCCACTACCGAGATCAGCGGCGTACCGATATTCCCTGCAAGAATCGTGGGGACTCCCGCACTCCTTAAGATGTGCTCGATCAAAGAAGTCGTCGTGGTCTTTCCGTTCGAACCGGTGATTCCGATCAAGCGTCCCTTCAAAAATCGATCCGCCAATTCGATTTCGCTCCAAATCGTGGTCCCTTGGGCGCGCGCGGCTTGCAGCAGCGGCGCGTCGGCGGGCACACCCGGACTCGGGACTATCAAATCCTGTTTCAGAAATATTTCCTTCGAATGGCCGCCCAATTCAAGAAGGACCCCCGCCGCCCGCAATTGCCGGAGCGCCTCGCCAATCGCGCTTTCCGTGCGCGTATCCGTTGCCGTTACGATCGCGCCACGCGCGGCGCAAAAGAGCGACGTGGCCACACCCGTCCGCGCCAGTCCGACCACCAGCACGCGCTTGCCTCGCAATTCGAACGAACCTGCCATCGGTCCCGCCAAATCCTCTCAATAGAATTCCCCGCTACCTCAATTTCAAAGTCGTCAGCGCAAAGAGCGCAAAAACCAGCGCGGCAATCCAAAACCGCACGATCACTTTCGATTCGCTCCAGCCCAGCAGCTCAAAGTGATGATGAATCGGCGCCATGCGGAAAATGCGCTTCCCCCGCAGCTTGAATGAAGCTACTTGCAAGATTACCGAAAGCGCTTCGATCACAAATATCCCGCCGACGAAAAAAAGCAGAATCTCCTGCTTGATGATGACCGCGATCGTGCCTAACGTCCCGCCGAGCGATAGCGAGCCGACGTCACCCATGAAAATTTCGGCGGGGTGCGCGTTGTACCACAGGAACCCCAGCGAAGCTCCCACCAGCGCGCCGCAGAACACGGTTAGTTCGCCGACACGCGGGATGTACTGAATCTCCAGATACGTGGCCCAGCGAAAATTGCTGCTCACGTACGTCAAAACCGTCAGCGCTCCTGCGGCGATAACCGTGCAGCCGATGGCCAGGCCGTCGAGCCCGTCAGTCAGGTTCACGGCGTTCGAAGAACCCACAATCACGATGGCCACCGCCACTAGAAATGGCACAAACGCCAGCGGCCAGAGGTGCCCGGAAAAATGCGAATGATCCAGCAGCGAGTGGACCACCAAGTCCGGATGGAAGCGCTTCAAGAAGGGAAAAACGAATTGCGTCGAGTACGCGCTGTTCGTAGCCAAAACAAGAAGCGATACACCGACGATCAGGCTGAGAAAAGTTTGAAAATAAATCTTCTTTTTCGCCGTAAGGCCCAGGTTGCGCTGCTGCGAAACTTTCGCGTAGTCATCAATAAACCCGACGATGGCAAAGCCGACCAAGGCGAAGAGCGAAATCAGGATGAACGGATTGGTTAGATCGGCCCAAAGCAGAACCGGCACAGCCGTGGACAGCACGATCAGCACGCCACCCATCGTGGGCGTTCCCGCTTTCTTTTTGTGCTCTTCCGGCCCTTCCTCGCGAATGTACTGGCCGATTTGCAATTCGCGAAGACGGCGGATGAGCCACGGACCAAAGACCAGCGCCAAAAACATCGCCGTAAGACTCGCATACACCGTACGCACGGTAATGTAGCGAAAAATATTCAGCGGGCTGAAGTAGCGCTGCAGCGTGTGGTAGAGCAGGTAGTAGAGCATGTCAGTGCTTCGGCTCCCGCTCTGGGAATTCGCCCTGCGTCGAGTGGCGCGTGATCAACGATTCCACGATGCGCTCCATCTTCACTCCGCGTGAGCCTTTAACCAGCAACAGATCGCCCGCAACCACGAGAGTTCCCAGAAATTCCGCCGCTTGCTCTGGAGTTGGGAAAAATTTCGTTTGTGCACCCTGTAGTCCGGCCTCCTGCGCGCCTTCGACAATCTGCGCCGCGTCACCCGCCACTCCGATGACCCAATCGATCTTTCCAGTCTTCGCCGCGAACCGGCCGGCTTCGCGATGCAATTGCGGCGAAGCGGTGCCGAGTTCGCGCATTTCCCCCGCGGCAAGAATTCGGCGGTGATAATTCGGCGTCGCTGCCAGCAGTTCGGTCATGGCCTGCAGCGCCGCAGGGCTCGAGTTATAGCTGTCGTTGATCAGCGCCGCTCCATTCGAAAACCGCAAAAGCTCTCCACGCATCGACGGCGCGCGCAGCGAGCGGAACACGCTCTGCGCTTCCGCCGCGCCGATGTTCCAAACGCTGGCCGCAGCCAACGCCGCGAGAGCATTCGAAATCGCGTGGCGCCCCGGCACCATCAATTCCAGCCGCACGCGCCCCTCCGGGCTCACATAATCAAACGCCGAGCCCAGCGCGCCGCGGTCTTCGATCTCCTCCGCCGTAAAAAACGCGGGCTTTTCGATCCCGTACGTCACTACGCGGCCGGGCGCATACGCGCCAAACGCGGCCACGCGCGAATCATCCGCGTTCAACACGGCAGTCGATTCATGGCCGTTCAATCCTTCAATCAGTTCTCGTTTCGCCAGAGCAATTTCATCCACCGACGAAAAAAATTCCAGGTGCGCCGGCGCCACTCGAGTCACGACACCGACATCGGGCTGCGCAATCGCCGCCAGACGCTTCAACTCGCCCAGCCGCGACATCCCCATTTCCAGTACCGCCGCCTGATGCGTCTCGTCCAGCTTCAACAGCGTCAGCGGCAGCCCGTACTCGTTATTGAAATTTCCTTCCGACTTCAGGATCCGCAGCTTCGCGCCCAGCAGTGCCGCCAGGATCTCCTTCGTAGTGGTCTTGCCGACAGAACCCGTGACGCCGGCAATTTTCCCGCCCCAGGCTTCGCGCACTGCGCGCGCGAGTTGCTTGAGCGCCTCAAAGGTGTCGGGCACGACGATGCATCGAGCGCGGACGGCCTCTGCATAGCGCGCAAGCTGCGCCTCCGCCACCACTGCCGCGAGCGCTCCCAGCTCCAACGCACCGGCCACATGATCGTGTCCATCATGACGCGGTCCGTGGATGGCGATGAACAGCTCTCCAGCACGTACCGTGCGAGAATCAATCGAGACGCCGGCCACCCGGGCCAGGGGGTCGAGTCCCGTCCCCGGCCGAGTACCCAAAGCGCCAGCCACTTGTGCAATCGTCCACCGCATAAGTTCCTCAAAGAGTTTGCCTTACCCAGACACCCCACACTCCTGTTGGTTGTCACCGTTTTGAGGGCTCCTCCTTTCAAGAGGCCAGCCATTGGCATGTCCCGGCCGAACCGGGACACCAGCACCCTCGTCACAGCTACAGAACAAGCGCGCTAGGTGCCAAACCCCGAGCCATTCTGCGGGCCACCCTTCGGTGGACTGCCATGCGGCCCTTCAAATCCACGTTCGCGCAGGGCCTGCCGCGCCACTTCGCGGTCGTCAAATTCCAGCGTGCGGTCCGCGAGAATCTGATAATTCTCGTGGCCTTTTCCGGCCAGCAGCACGATGTCTCCGGCGCGCGCTTCGTCCATCGCCAGGCCGATGGCTTTTTCCCGGTCGGGCTCGATCAGGTATTTGCCGGCCGTTTTTTGCAGGCCGACGATGACGTCGCTGATAATTTTTAGCGGGTCTTCGCTGCGCGGATTGTCGCTTGAGAGAATCGTCAGATCGCTCAGCCGCCCGGTGACTTCTCCCATGACCGGGCGCTTGGTGCGGTCTTTCTCTCCGCCGCAGCCGAAGAGCGTGATGATGCGGCCTTTGGGATTCAGTTCGCGCGCCGTGCGAATCAGGTTTTCCAGCGCGTCGTCCGTGTGTGCGTAGTCCACGATCACAAGGAATGGCTGCCCGAGATCGATCCGCTGAAAACGACCGGAGACGCTTTCAAGATTTCGGATGCCCTTTTCGATCACTTCATTCGAAAGACCGAGCGCTTGCGCGGCACCGATGGCCGCGAGAAGGTTATAAACGTTGATGCGGCCCACGAGCGAGGAAACCACCTCGACCTTTCCATTCGGCGTATGCGCGGTAAACGTCAGGCCTTCAAACGTCAGTTGAAATTTCTTCGTGGTGATTTCCGCGTGCGATTCGAGTCCATATGTCACGGTTTTCTTGGCGAGCCCCGCCAGCTTTTTCCCGAACTCATCGTCGGTATTCACCACTGCCACTTCGGGAACGCCTGCGCCAGTTCCTTCAAACAACTTTTTCTTCGCCGCGAAATAATCTTCAAACGTCTTGTGATAATCCATGTGCTCGCGCGTGAGGTTTGTGAACACCGCGGCCTGAAAGTGGCAACCCCAGAGACGGTCCATCGCCAGCGAATGCGAGCTGGCCTCCAGCACGGCGTACGTTCCCCCCGCGTCGCGAATTTCCGCGAAAAATCCTTGTAAGTCCACGGATTCCGGCGTCGTATTCGGAGCGGGATAATCGCCGAGCGGCGTGTGGTAGGCAATCGTTCCGAACAACCCGGTCTTGGCCCCGGAAGCCTTCACGATCGCATCAATGACCGAGGTCGTTGTTGTCTTGCCGTTCGTTCCGGTCACTGCGGTGAGTTGCAGCGCATCCGCGGGATGCTCGAAAAAATTTGCCGCAGTAATTGCCAACGCCTTACGCGCATCCTGTACCTGAATCCAAGCGAGGCCACTCGCCAGCGTGCTGGTCGCAGGCTCCGCGCTCGCAACGGCTATGGCGCCACGCTTCACGGCATCTTGTATAAACGCGCTTCCGTCCGCCTTAGCGCCATGCAACGCAAAAAAGAGCGCTCCCGGCTGCACCTTCCTTGAATCGTAAGCCACCTGGCGAATCTCCACGCCACTCGCGTCAGCGGGCAGTTTCGCCTGCAAGCCCTCGAATAATTCAGTCAGCTTTTTCCCAATGGTCGCGCTGTCTCGGTGGGAGGAATTCTTCCGTTGGCGTTCGGTCTCGTTCGTGGCGGCGTCCTGTGCTTCTTCTTCCTGGCTCAATCCCATTCTCATCCTAATGCCTTGCCTTCTGCCGCGTCTGCGCGATCTTTTCCGCTGGTGCTCCGAATTGCACGGTGATCTTCGCTCCGCGCCTGACTTTCACTCCCGCCGCTGGCGTCTGATTCGTAGCAAGACCGCTGCCAATCAACACCGGGTCCAGTCCCATTCGAATGCAAATCTCCGTCGCGTCACGCATCGTCTTCCCTGAAAAGTCCGGCACTTGAATGTCGCCACCTTCCTCCACGGCTACGGTTACGGGAGGCGCTTGGCTCTTGCTTTCGTTGGGCTTTGACGCCGCAGCCTCCGCGGGAGGTTGGTCCGGCTGGCCGGAAAAATCCGTTGGCGCGAAATCCTCCAGCGCCGCGCTGTCCGACGCCTCTCGATTCTTGTACGCGGCCTGCATTAGCCGCGGCCCCACCGGCACGTCGCGCGGCACGTCCAAATACGGCAGCACCTGCTCCGCGACGCGCTTGAAAACCGGCGCGGCCACTTGCCCGCCTTCATGCTCGCCCACCGGCGAATCGAGCGAAACCAGAATGGTCACCGCCGGATTGCTGATGGGAGCAAAGCCCGTGAAAGACGCAATCAACTGCGTCCGCGAATAGCGCCCCGTCGACGGATCAATCTTTTGCGCAGAGCCCGTTTTCCCCGCCGCCGTCCAGCCGTCGAGATGCGCCAACTTTCCCGTTCCATCCAACACCACGCCTTCCATCAGACTGCGCAGCGTCGCGGCCGTCTCCGGCCGAATCACCCGCCGCGGTTCGACTGGTGCAAGCGGGCCCTCCGCAGGCAGCGCTTGTTCGCCGCGGCGCAGCTCCGCAATCACATGCGGCTTGTAAAGCATTCCGCCATTGGCGATCGCGGAAACCGCACTAACCAGCTGAATGGGCGTGACGCCAACTTCCTGCCCCATAGAGATCGACCCGATCGAAACCGGCGTCCAATTCTCCAGCCGCCGCACTAGCCCCTTGCTCTCGCCTGGTAGGTCCACGCCGGTGAGTTGCCCAAATCCAAACGCGCGAATGTAATCGTAAAATTTCGGCGCGCCGAGCCGCAGCGCAATCTTGATCGCGCCGACGTCGCTCGATTGGGCCAAAATATCTGATACGCTCAGCAACCCAAACGGTTTGTGGTCGCGGATGCGATGCCCCGCCACGTACACAGCGCCGTTCTCGCAATCAAACACTTCCTCCGGCCGCGTAATTCCCTGATCGAACGCCGCCGCCAGCGTAATCAACTTAAATGTCGAGCCCGGCTCGTACAGCGCAGTGACCGCGCGGTTCATGCGCGACTCCGCAGCCGCTTCGTTTGCGGCATTGGGATTGAATTTCGGCCAGTTGGCCAGCCCCAGAATTTCGCCGCTGTTGGGATTCATCACAATGACTGTGCCGGCGATGGCGTGAGTCTTGGCGATCGCCACGGCCAGCTCCCGCTCGGCGATGTACTGAATCTTTTCGTCAAGCGTCAGGATCACGTTCGCGCCGCGCTCGCGCTGCGCCGCGCCTCCGTCGAACCAGCGCTGGCGCGCATCGGCCATGACAATAATCTTTTCGCTTTTGCCCCGAATCTGGCTGTCCAGTTCGTGTTCGATCCCGCCCAATCCCTTTTCATCCACATCCACGAAACCCAGCACATGCGAGGCGAGGTCGCGTTTCGGATAAATGCGCTGATTCTCCTTCTGGAAATAAACGCCTTTCAGGTTGAGCGCCGCCACGGCTTCAGCTTTATCCGGAGGAAGCTTCCGGGAGATCCACACAAACGAGCGCGAAGACTCCAGCCGCGTTTCCAGAACATCGCGTGGAATGCCCAGCACGCCGGAAAGCAGCCGCGCCGCAAGTTGTTCGTCGGCAAGTTCGGATGGCACCGCAAACGCGGAATCCACCGGGATGCTCATCGCCAGCGGATGCATGTTGCGGTCAAAAATCGAGCCGCGCTTCGGCGTGATTTCGATCACGCGCTGCTGCTGCCGCTGCGCGCGAGCCATGTATTCGCTGTGACGGAAAAGTTGCAGGTAGGCCAGCCGCCCAAACACCGCCGTCATCCAGAGCAGCGCGACGGCGGCAACGATGAGCAGGTGTTTGACCGCCAGGCGGTCACCCTTCGAGCCCATCGCTACGCGGCCACTAGAGGCGACGTGAGATCGATTCTGTTGCATAGCGAATTCCGCTCGGCGATCGCCCCCGAGGATGCTCAATCAACGGAAAGCAAATTCTTCGACGAATGCCCCGCACGAAAAGGAACTACTGCGCGCGATTCGGACGAATATAACGCGCCGCAGCCACTTCCGCGCCAGACGGCGCGTCGTATTCCTGTACCTGCGTCGGCAGAGGTTCCGTCAAGCCCAGCTGGCGCCGCGCAATCACGTCGATGCGCATGGGGTTCCGCAGGCTGGCGATTTCCAACTTCAAGGAGGAGTTCAGCGAGGCCGCCTCGCTTTGTTTGACCTTCACGCCCTCCAGCTGGAAGCTCAAATCAATGCAGCGAAAGTGCTGGTAGATGTACATCATGAAAAACATTGCCACGATTCCGCCCAGCGCCGCCGTGCGGTACAAATTCCGCATCTTCACCGGCTCGACGTGGCGCACCAGGCGCGAATTATCAATCCGCTTGACCGTTTGAAACTCCAGCGTTGTCGGAGCCTTTTTCCTTTTAGCCATGACGTTACCTTGGCGGCCGCTAAGCAGCCGACACTCTTTCCGCACACCGCAGCTTCGCGCTTCGCGAACGCGGATTGCCCATCATCTCTTCCTCTGTGGGCTGGATTACATGTTTGGTCAGCACGCGGAGCATTCCCTGCCGCTCTCCCTCTTGAAACGCGTGCTTCACCAAGCGGTCTTCCCGCGAGTGGTAACTCAACACCACCCAGCGGGCGCCTGAATTCATTGTGACGGGGGTCCGAGAAAGAAACTGCCCGAGTTCCTCCATCTCTCGATTCACCGCTATCCGCAGCGCCAGAAACGTTTTTGTTGCGGGATGCAGTCTCTGCCTTCCCCATTGCTTTCGGGCCCCAGCCACAGTCGTTGCCAAGTGCGCGGTATCCCTCACGGGTCGCGCTCGTACGATCGCCTTGGCGATTCTTCTGGAATCGTGCTCATCGGCTTCGCGATAGAGCAGGTCGGCTATCTCCTTCTCCGACCAGCGATTCACAATCTCGTCTGCCGTCAATTCGTCGTTGGCAGTGTCCATTCTCATATCCAGAGCAGCCGCCTCGCGAAACGAAAATCCCCGCTCGGCCTGATCAAGCTGCATGCTCGAAACTCCCAAGTCGGCCAAGACCCCGTCCACCAGCGGAATCCCCAACTCGCGCGCGACCTCCGCAATCCTCGAGAACGGCGACTGCACCAGCGTCACTTTCTCCCCGAAGCCCTTCAGCCGCTCCCGCGCCAGTTCCAACGCCTGTGCGTCCCGGTCCAGGCTGATCAACCTGCCGGAACTGAGCCGTTTTGCGATTGATTCCGAATGTCCGCCCGCTCCCAGCGTGGCGTCGATGTAGGTTCCGTCTGGTCTTATACGCAGCCATTCGAGCACCTCTTCCAACAGCACCGGCGTGTGCGCCGCACTCACTCTCCCAACGCCTTAAATCCCCAGGTCTTCCAAAGCCTTGTAATCTTCCTCGGTGAACGGCGAATTCTTCAGGTCATCCAGCACGCGCGTATGATTCATGACCTCCAGGTAATCGAGGTTTCCGAACACGTCCACCTCGCCCTTCATCTGCGCCGATTCGCGCAACACCGCGGGCACCAGCACTCTTCCCTGCCCGTCCAGCTCCACCGTTTGGCCGTAGTAGCTCGTTCTCATCAAGAATTTTCTCTTCGCCCGGTTCTGGCTCGATACGCCCGCCAGCTTCTCTTCAATCCCAGTCCAAACCTTCATCGGATAAATCCGCGCCGATTCACCGGTCGTGCTGGTGATATAAAATTGGCTCCCGTACTCCTTCAAAGCGTCGAGAAACACGGCGGGTATCTTCAATCTGCCCTTCTCGTCCACCTTCGCTGGACAGTTGCCCCGCAGGCTCATATACTCCACTCGAAGCGACCCCGGTTTTCGCCGGATCGCACACAAATATGTGGTCTAGAATGGCCAAAATGCCCACTTTCACCACAACGCTGGGTAGTTGTCTACTTTGCCCTAGTGCCCGCTACTTGACTCTACTGTTGCCCACTTCTTACCACTTTTGACCACATGATAAGCTGCTTTCCACGCTTGTCAAGAGGAAACATACGTTTTCTTGAAAAAAGTTGTGAAAATCAGGATAGGAATTTTTGCTTCTTGTGGACCGCGACCCGTAGTGGTTTCTTTTTCCAGCGACAACGATAGTTGGTGGTGCCGTTGTCGTCCCGATCTGGCACTGACTTTTGGAGTCCTGCGCTTCACTTTGGCGCCGTCGGAGTGCTCGCGGGAGCGGTAGCTGACTGGTCTGTAGGACAAATTTTCTGCCGCGTTCTCTCGGAATACTCTCGGGGAATAATCTCTGCCTGACACGGGTTCCGTAGAGTTTTGAGTCGCTTCGCTCCGATGCGCGGTCGCGTACGCTATCGGCCTCCCCCTTCCTTTCTCGGGGCACTTATGCTATTGTAGACGGGTAAGTTCGATCCCGAAACCAGAAGGAGTTTCTCTATGGAATGGGTTACCCCTCGTCACGAAGAAGTCGAACTGAACTGCGAAGTTAGCTCCTACGCAAACGCCGAGCTCTAGTCTGAGAGTCGGCTCCGGCCTAGTCGGAGTCGCCAGAAAAGCTCATGCGCGTTAAAGTCCTCGGCTCCGCAGCCGGGGGCGGTTTCCCTCAATGGAATTGTATTTGTGCGAACTGTAGCGCTCTGCGCCTCGGCACGCTTAAGGCTCGCCCAAGGACGCAGGCGCAGGTTGCGGTAGCGCCAGACCCTTCCAAATGGTTTCTCCTGAACGCCTCTCCGGATCTGCGTCAACAGATCAACGCCACGCCTGAATTGATCCCGCCTACCGGTTCACGCGGTTCGCCGATCTATTCCGTTATCCTCACCAGCGCAGACGTGGATTGCGTGATGGGCTTGCTACATCTGCGCGAATTTCAGCCTCTCCACATTTTCTGCACCGTGTCCGTGCGCCGCATCCTCACCGAGGAAAACAGCCTATTCCGTGTCCTTACTCGTTCGAACCCGCCCGTGCGCTGGGAGACTATGCCGCTGGACCGTCTCATGCCGCTCGTGCCGCCTTCTTCACCCGGAACGAAGGATGGCTTCTTCTACAAGGCCGTGCCGCTAATGGGTGCCTTCCCGGACTACGTCAGCGATGCTCTGCGCCAGAGCCTTCCTCCCGAGGAAGCCGTTCTCGGTCTTCAGCTCATCCACAAAGATAAGCGATTTTTCTACGGTCCAAGCTTGCCCGGAATTGGAGAAGAATGGCGCCGCACGGTGGATGAGAGCGATCTGGCTTTCCTCGACGGCACCTTCTGGAGAGACGACGAGCTGGCCCTGGCCAAGCGAAGCCGTAGGACGGCACGCGAAATGGGGCACATGCCCGTGTGGGGTGATCGAGGACTTCTTCGACAGCCCTTCCGGCTCGGAAAAACACGCCACGTCCTGATTCATCTGAACAATACCAACCCTGTGCTGAACGAAGACAGCCCGGAACATCGCACGGTGCGTGATGCTGGTTGGGAAATCGCCTATGATGGGATGGAGTTTCAATTGTGAATCCATCCGTGAGTCAAGACGTCGAGAAGCCGCCGCTCTCCAAAGCCGAGTTCATCGCCGGCTTTCATGCCATTGGCGAGGAGCGCTACCACCACAAGCATCCATTTCATCTGTTGATGCATGAAGGCAAGCTCACCCGCGGCCAGTTGCAGGCCTGGGCGCTTAATCGCTACTACTATCAGAGCCGTATCCCCATCAAAGATGCAGCCATCCTCGCGCGAAGCGAAGACCCTGCCTTCCGCCTCGCCTGGCGCAAGCGCATCCTCGATCACGACGGCGATGGAACCAATCCCGGCGGCATCGAAAAGTGGCTGCGCCTGGTCGAAGCCACCGGCCTCTCTCGCGATCTCGCGCTTCGTAACGCCGGAATCTTGCCGGCAACGCGTTACGCCGTGCAAGCCTACGTGGATTTCGTTACCATGCGCTCGCATCTCGAAGCCGTAGCTTCTTCGCTCACCGAACTCTTCTCGAAAAAGCTAATCGTCCTGCGCATGGATCGCCTCCGCGAACACTACCCCTGGCTTTCCGGCGGCCTCGACTACTTTACCGGCCGCCTCACCCAGGCGCCCGAAGATTCCGACTTCGCCCTAGCCTGTGTCGTAGCTCACGCGCACACCCGCGCCGAACAAGATCTCGCCCACGCCGCTTTGCGCGCAAAATGCGACATTCTCTGGGCCCAGCTCGACGCGCTTTACTTCGCATACATCAATCCTGGTTGGCCGCCTCCCGGCGCTTTTCAACCCCCCAAGGAATCCTGAAGACCATGGTTCCCGACACAAACAGCAAGCCCCGCCTCGCTCCCGGCTGCCGCCTCGGCGAGAACAACCAGCAGCGCGTCCTGCTCATGCCCGAACGCGCCCTGCGCCTGCTCGGCCCCAGCCTTGAAATCATCGAGCGGTGCGACGGCCAGCACACCATCCAGCAAATCATCGCCGACCTGCAAAAAATATATTCCAAAGCCGAGCCTCAAAAGGTCGAACAAGATATCCTCGGCTACCTCGCTCTTTTGCAAAAGGAACGTGCTCTCGATTTTGAACCGTAGTGGCCCCGATCAGATCGGGGGCGCCTCTTCTCGACCAATGCCATCCACCCTTACCAACCCGCTAGCCCTAATCGCCGAGCTCACCCACCGCTGCCCGCTCCACTGCGTCTACTGCTCCAACCCGCTCGAACTCCAATCCCGCGCGGAAGAACTCTCCACCGAAACCTGGTCCCGCGTCTTCCAGGAAGCCTCCGAAGTAGGCGTCCTCCAAGCCGATTTCACCGGCGGCGAGCCTCTCGCCCGCACCGACATCCTTGATCTCGTCCGCGCCGCTCGCTCCGCCGGCCTTTACGTCAACCTCATCACTTCCGGCCTGCCCCTCGACGAGCCAAAACTTGCCGCGCTGGTTGAAGCCGGTCTCGACCATTTTCAACTCAGCTTCCAGGGCGCCCGCGAAGAAATCGCCAACGAAATCTCCGGAACTCGTTCCCACGAACAAAAACTCCGCGTCCTCCAATGGCTCAGGCAGCATCGTGTCGCCGTCACCCTGAACTTCGTCATTCACCGCCGCAACATTGATCAGCTTGAAGAAATGCTCGCCATCGCCGAATCGTCCTGCGCCACACGCGTCGAATTCGCCAACGTCCAGTATTACGGATGGGCTTTCGCGAATCGCGAACACCTCCTGCCCACGCGCGAACAACTCGATCAGTCGCTCGCACTTATCACCCACGAACAAAAACGCCTCGAAGGAAAGATTCGCGTCGAATACGTCGTTCCCGACTATTACGCCAAATATCCCAAACCCTGCATGGGCGGCTGGGCCCGCAAGCTGATGCTCATCACGCCGAGCGGCGAAGCGCTGCCCTGCCACGCCGCAAAAGTGATTCCCGGCCTCGTCTTCGAAAACGTAAAAGACCGCAGCGTGCGCCAGATTTGGGAACACTCCGTTGCCTTTGAGAAATTTCGTGGAGAAGATTGGATGCAGGAACCCTGCAAAACCTGCGACCGCCGCGAACAGGACTTCGGCGGCTGCCGCTGCCAGGCGTTGCTCCTCACCGGAGACGCCGCCGCCACCGATCCCGTCTGCTCGCTCGCCCCGCAGCGCCCAAAAGTCGACGCCATCCTCGCCGGGATAAACGCGGCGCCCCCCGCTCAGCTTTTCGTCCAGCCCCCGTGGCTCTATCGCCCGAATCCTACTTAGTCCGCCGTTGCAGCTTGCGTATTTCCCAGCTTCATCACCACTCGACCAATGAACACCAGACTGCCCACCAGCACCAACGACCCAAAGACCGTCAGCGTATTCGGCGCGCCGATGCGCTTGGCCATTCCTCCCGCGAGTAACGCTCCAATCGGCTGCACGCCCATGAACATCGTCGCGTACACTGCCATCACCCGGCTGCGCAATTCATCCGGCACGCGATTCTGAATCAGTGTGTTCGTCGCCGCCATCTGCGACGTCGCCGCGAATCCCACCACAAACAGCACCATCACGCAAAGCCAGAAGGTCTTCGCCTGCGAAAAAATAATCAGGCACACCGCGCAAGTCGTCGCCGTCGTCGCAATCCACCGCGCCAGCCCCCTGTAATGCGTGCGCGCCGCAAACTGCAGCGCCCCGAGCACCGCTCCCACTCCCGCCGAGCTCATCAGCAGCCCCAGTGTTCGCGCATTTCCCTTCAAGATATCTTGCGCGTAAATCGGCATGAACACCGAGTATTGCAACCCAAACAAACTCAGCACACTGAGAAGCAACAACGTCGACCGCACTGCTACATCGTTCATCGCAAACCGGAAACCCTGCGCCAGGCTCTGTAGCGGCGAATCCGTGCTCGGCTTGATTTCTCTCCGTTCGATCCGCATCATCAGCAGCGCTACGATCACCGCCACAAAGCTCAGCCCATTCAGGAAGAAACACCACCCTTCACCTACCCACGCGATCGCAAATCCCGCAATCGCCGGCCCCACCACACGCGCGCCATTAAAGATTGACGAATTGAGCGCGATCGCGTTAGGCAGATCCTCCTTCCCGACCATCTGCACCAGAAACGCCTGCCGGATCGGCACGTCAAACGCATTGACGATGCCCACCAGAAACGCAATCACAATCAATTCCCATACCTTGATTAAATGTGTGAGCGTAAGCACGGCCAGTAGAAAAGCGAGAATCATGGATGCAATCTGCGTCGCGATCACTCCGCGCTGCCGGTCGTAGTGGTCGCCCACATAGCCACCCAGCGACGAGAGGAACAGCATCGGCACCTGGCTCGCAAACCCGAAAACACCAAGCAGCGCCGCGGACCCGGTCAACTTATAGACCAGCCAAAGCTGCGCGGTCGTCTGCATCCACGTTCCAATCAGTGACGTGAGTTGTCCTGCGATGAACAGCTGGAAGTTGCGGTGCTGCATCGCGCGAAAGCGCGCAGAAACAGGCGTGATGCGCGGGGGCTCGGCCGGGCTGACCGCTGTGCGGTCACTCTTCAAAAGTTCTTCCTCCACTCGTTGGATGCAAACCGCGCCAACTACTCACCATGCCGCGAGTGGGCTCGCCTTGTCAACGCGCGCCTTGACCGCAGGTTCACCTGCACGCCGCCATTTTGTCTTGTAGGGGCGCAGCAATGCTGCGCCCGTGTGGGCTGCATCGATCGAATGTAGGAATTTGAGGTAGAGCAATTCTTGAGAAAGGAAAAATCCGACCGACACTCTCAACCCGATTTCTCTTCGTTCCTGAACTAAAAACTAAGAACTGATAACTGACAACTCTTCTATTCGCCCGGTGGGTCCGGCGGTCCGCCCACATGCAGATGGCTCAAGTCGTGCAACGTGGCCTTATCTTCTTCGTTCATGCCCTTCGTGAAATTCGGATCGCTCAGCCGTTGATTGCGCGCGAATTCCGGCATGTTCTTGAGCACGCTCAGCCGTTGCTGAATGGCCTGTTGCCGCTCAGGCGGCAGGTGCTGCCATGCCGGCAAAACGTCATTCCTGATGTGCTGGCGCTGTTGCGGCGTCATCTGTCTCCACGCCTGCTCGCGCTCGCGTTGATCAGCCCTCTGCTGAGGAGTCTTGTTGTCCCATTGCGAAAACTGATTGCGAATGCGGTTCTGCTTCTCGGCGGGCAAATTGCGAAACGCCGGGCTGTTCTGCATCACTCGCTCGCGCTGCTGCGGACTCAAGTCGCGCATCCGGTCAACCCAGGGTCGTGCCGCTCCTACGCCGAGTTGTTGGCGAGCCGCGAAATTTCCACCTTGCGGATTTGGCCTCGCCGGGCCGTTATTTCCATTCGGTCGAGCCGCCGGACCCTGCGCGGCGGGACGGCCTGCCGGGCGGCCCTGATTCGCCGGTGGCCGATTCGCATTCCTCGGTTGCTGGCCTTGTTTCTGCTGTTGATGCGCCTGCGGGTGGGCCGCGGTAAACCGCGGACGCTGCGCGTAAGAAGGCAAGGAAAGCCCCGCGCAGCTCGCGACCGCAAGCAGCCATGCACCGAGTTGGAATCGCAGCTTCATCCTGTCTTACATCGTTTGATTCGTTTGATCCGCTTCATCCGCTTGCACTGGCTGCGGCAAATCCTTCAACGGTTCGAAGCTCGAAATCACGTCATGATCTTCCAGCACCGGCATGTCCTGCATCATCTGCAAGTCCGCTTCCTTCGGATCGCCAAACGGCATCGGTGGTGTAGCTTCATATCCAACCCATACCGCGCCTAGCAGCAGCATCGACGCCAACAGCGCCACGCGCGGCGACGGCGTAAACCACGCCCACCAGCTCTGCTTCACCGGCTCCGCCGCCACCCGCGCATGCACGCGAATATCAAACGCCGGCGACGGCTCGATCATCGGCAGCTCATCCAGCAAACTGTTCACCGCGCGAAACTGGTTCACGCGCAACTGGCACGCCGCGCACGTCGAGAGATGCTTCTCCATCTCCAGCCGTTCGCCTTCCTTCAGGCGCCAGTCCACAAATCCCAAAATTTTGCCTTCCATCTTGCTGCAACTCATAACGTCCTTCCCTTCTGGCCCAACCTCTACTGTCTTGCTGCACAGGTACTGTAGTGGCCGGTCTTTCGCGTTTTTTGCGTCCCGGCGAAGCCGGGAAGACCGATCAGCCTACCTTCCCCTGCTGCGCCACGAGGGGGGCTAGTTCCACCCGCAGCGTTTCGTACGCCCGGAAGAGCAACGATTTCAGCGCGCTCTCCGAGCAATTCAAAATCTTCGAAATCTCACCGTAATCCAGCTCTTGATACTTGTGCAGCAGCACCGCCGCACGCTGCTTTTCCGGCAGCTTGTCAATCGCATGCCGGATCAATTTCCGCCGCGCGTCCTCCACCAGGTGCTGCTCGATGTTCGGGTGCTTCTCGGCGACATCCAGCAACTTTTCTTCGCCGTCTTCGGCATCTACCGTCACCGGCGCATCCAGTGAGATTTCCATGCGCTGGTAACGGTTGTCCCGCAACGAGTTCAACGCCAGGTTTGTCGCAATCCGGAAGAGCCAGGTGGTGAACTTCGCGCTCGGCACGTACTCTTCCCGCGCGCGGTACACTCTCAGAAATACTTCCTGGGCTAGGTCTTCCGCCTGCTCCCGGTTCCGAACCATCCGGTACAGGAAATTGACCAGGGGACTCCGATAACGATGCAGCAGAAGCGCGAACGACTGTTCGTCGCCCGCCTTCACGTCCAGCATCAGTTGGACGTCCGACCTGGCCATAGCCGCCACACTGTATCAAACCCAAGCTGTCTCAGAAAGTTGCAATTGGAAGGAGGTCCTGATTGAGCGGTAACCGATTCTGCCGTAAGCCTTTAACCCGAAATCTAGGCAATACTTAAGCCCTTTAAATCTGCGTAGCGGCCGCCTTCAGGCGGGCCGTTTTCCTCATTCGAGTGCCGACCCCCGCCCAGCCCTAAACGTGAAATAAGTGCTGCATTATCAACAAACTAACCACACCGACAAACACCAGCAGCGCCAGCCGCCAGTTCGGCTCCCGGTTCACTTCCGGCAGCAAGTCCGTCGCCGCTACGTACAAGGTGACCCCGCCCGAAAGCGGCAGCGCATACTTCAATTGCCCCTGCAGCGAGCTCGTCAGCAACACTCCCGCTACCGTGGCCACTCCTAATAACCCGGCCGCGAGCAATGCGTTGCGCTTTCCCTGCCCGCTAGCCAGCACCACCGATGCCACCGTAAATCCTTCCGGCAGCTTGTGCAGAAACACCGCCACAAAAATCACCGCACCCAGCCAGGTGGAAACCAGAAACCCCGCTGCGATCGCCACCCCATCGAAAAACGTATGAATCACCATTCCCAGTAGCACGGTAGTCCGCGCGTGATGATGACTCACTTCTTCAGAGTGCGTCTCCTCCCCAAAATGAAAGTGCGGCGCAACGGTGTGCTCAAAAAGATGGACGATGAAATATCCGATCAGAACATAAAGCAGCGCGCCCTCCCCGCCCAGCCGCACCGACTCAGGAATAATGTCAATAAACGCCACCGCCAGCATGTACCCGGCGCCCAGCGCCAAAAAATATTGTAGAAATTTCCGCGGCCACTCCTTGCGAACAACAAAATACCCACCCGCCAAATTCCCCGCCGCTGCGATAAGCCCCAACCCTGCAGCCAGCGCCGTCCGAAATGCCAAATCATGTCCCATGGAAGAAGTTCACAGTCGACAGCTCACAGCCAACAGTGAGGCAGACAAAAGGACCAAAAATCTCCACTGCCCTACGAACTTTGCGTGATTCTAGCCCGAAGGCCTGACAACATTCTAAGAATCTCAGAGACTTCTTTCAGATAGCGAGAAGCGGCTGGCGGTTCGAGGTAGCCCAGATCGCGACTCACTATCAGAAGATATTCGGTCTCGGCAAGGGATCCTTCGGCAATATTCAGAAACCGAGCGAAGTCGGACTGGCTTTGTCGCTTTGATCCTTCGGCAATATTAGTAGGGACAGAAAGCGCGGCACGGCGCAGTTGTGACGTCAGCCTGAACTGCTCTGTGCGTGGAAATCCAACGCTTACGCCGTAGATACCGAGAACAAGCTTGTGACTCCGCTGCCATACGAGCAATTTAGTGAAGTGCTGCATGGTCTGTGCCGTGTCCTCCTTCTTAAACTGTGAACTGTTGGCTGTCGGCTGCTAGCTGTCGGCTGTCAGCTTTCTCATCCGCTGTGCCGGAACAAAATCACATCCCCTTCTTGCACCACATATTCCTTCCCCTCCAAACGCACCTGCGCCTTCTCCCGCGCCGCCCCCAGACTCCCTGCCGCCAGCAAATCATTCCACCGCACCACTTCCGCCCGTATAAATCCTTTCTCGATGTCGCTGTGAATCGCCCCCGCCGCCTTCACCGCCGTCGCGCCCTTTCGAATCGTCCACGCACGCACTTCCGGCTCCCCCGCCGTGAAAAACTGAATCAGCCCCAGCAAATCATACGTCGCGCGAATCAACCGGTTCAGCCCCGGCTCCTTCAACCCATACGAAGCCAGCAACTCCGCCGCCTCTTTCTCATCCATCTCCGAAAGCTCCGCCTCCAGCCGCCCGCAGATTGCCACCACCGCCGCATTCGGCCGCCCTTGCAACGAGCCCAATTTGTGCCGCTCCACCGCCGTGTCCAGTTTGTCCGCTTCGTCATCTCCGAGATTCAACACATACAAAACCGGCCGTGCCGACAAAAATAAAAATCCCCCGATCGATTTTCTCTCCTCCCCGTTCAACTCCAACTCCCGCAGCGCCTTCTCCGCTTCCACATGCGCCTTGCACTTTTCCAAAGTATTCTTTTCCAACAAAAGCGCCGGCTCGCTTTTCTTCTTCAAATCCTTCTCCAGCCGCTCCAGCCGCCGCGTAATCTGATCGTGGTCCGAAAGCATCAGCTCCAAATCCAAATTCGTCGCATCCCGCAACGGATCTATGCTCCCCTCCGAATGCGGCACCGACGGATCATCAAAAACGCGAATCACATGCGCAATCACATCCACTTCGCGCAGTTGCGCCAGCGCATCCCGCATGCGTTCCTTCTGCATCCCTCCCAAATCCACGTAATTCACCGTCGCATACGTGATCTTCTTCGGGTTGTAGAGCTTCGCCAGTTCCACCAGCCGCGGCTCCGGCACCTTGGCCACGCCCACATGCGTCGCCGACGCCCCGCTCTTCCCCTCGACCTGCGCCTTGGTCAAAATCCGAAACAGCGTCGTCTTCCCAACCTGCGGCAATCCAATAATCCCTGTCTGCACTCGTGCCCTTTCAACTCGCTAATTTCCACCCACTCAAACCCCTCATCCTAGCACACCGTCTGCGCTCCCCTCCTCTCCGCTCTTCCTTCTCTCTGCGATTCCTCTGCGCTCTCCGCGTCTCTGCGTTAGATTTTTTCGGGCGCGCGGGCAAAGTGCTATGCTCCTGGGTCTATGCGCACCTTTGAGGTTTACCTAAATAAGAAAAAGTTATGTGTAGCGGGTATTGATGCCGATTGCGTCCTCAGCGCGATTGTCGACTACGTTTCTCGCAAGCCCGGACGGCTCCACCTTCACGTGGGTGGCCTCAATTCCGCTGCCGATGAGCACGTAAGATGGCAGGATCGAAGTCTCCGCGTAGGCGATGAGATTAGGATTCGTATCGCTAGCGGGAAGCGGTCCGATCCGCCGACCAAACGCTTTCCTCGGGATCCATCAGAGGAACTCGAATCCAAAAAGAGCTATGTCCGGCACTACGCTAAGGAACTCGGCTGGGAGATTAGAGAATCTGGCTGAAAGGCCTGTCTGTGCTCCTTCCGAATCTCTTCTTGAAACGTTAGCGCGCTTCAAGCCGTCCAAACGCCCATGCTTGTTTCCGGCTCGCAATGCTAACCATCCTGGATCTCTCCGCATACCTCGGCCTCGGCGCCATCGGCGCCATCACCCTGAACATGCTCCTCGGAATGCTAATGGCCTTCCGCTACAGCCCCTACCGCTCCTGGCCGCATCACCGGTTTAATTATTTCCGGATTCACAATTGGACCGGGTACCTTGCCCTGTCCGTTTCGATTCTTCATCCGCTGGTTCTGCTCTTCAACAAAGACCCCCGCTTCCGCATCCTCGACCTTCTCTACCCCGTGCATTCGCCCGCCCAACCTCTCTACAACTCCATCGGCGCCATCGCACTTTATCTGCTCGCCTTTGTCGTCGTCACTTCCTACTTGCGCATCCGCCTGGGCCGCCATCTTTGGAAGTCTTTTCACTTTTCCATCTATTTCGCCGCCGCCGCACTTTTCTGGCACAGCCTGTTCACCGATCCCGGCTTAAAAAACGCCCCCGTGGCTTGGTTCGATGGCGGCAAACTCTTCGTCGCATCTTGCCTGCTCCTCATCACCGCCATCAGCCTATGGCGACTGCGCCATGCCCGCAAAAACGCTATCCACGCCCGTCCAATCATTCAGCAGCCGGCCGCCTCCGATTAGTTGTCAGGATAGCGTTGCCTGCTGGATGAAGCTTGTTCATTAGCGCTTCCCTCTTCTCTGCGACTGCTCTGCGCTCTCGGCGTCTCTGCGTTGGATTTTTTCTTTCTGTTTGTCTTACTCTATCGGGGCCATGACCCCTGCTGCCCAAACGCCCGCCTTCGATCTCCCCACCGCCATGAACCATCTTTCCGCCTGCGACGCCAGACTCGCCGAACTCATCACCAACACCCAGCCCTTTCAAATGGATCCCGACCCCCTGCAATCCCCCTACGAAGCTCTCCTCGAAGCCATCGCCTACCAATCCATCTCCGGTAAAGCCGCCGCCACTATCTTCGGCCGCGTCAAAGCTCTGAGCGGCCACGACCGCCCTCCCTCACCCGACGAAATGCTCAAGCTGCGAAAGCCCGCTTTGCGCAAAGCGGGCCTCTCCGGCGCGAAGATTCAAGCAATGAAGGACTTAGCGAAAAAAACGATCAGTGGAGTAGTTCCATCTCTCGAGCAGGCCAAAAATCTCTCCGATGAAGAACTCCTCGAGCGCCTCGTCTCCGTCCGCGGCATCGGCGCTTGGACGGTCGAAATGTTTCTGATCTTCCGCCTCGGCCGCCCCGACGTCCTCCCCATCCACGACCTCGGCGTCAAAAAAGGCTGGTCCATCACCTACGGCAAAAGGCACATGCCCAAGCCCAAGGAACTCCTCGCCTTCGGCGAGCGCTGGCGCCCCTACCGCACCGTCGCCAGCTGGTACATGTGGCGCGCCTGTCAGCGCGCCGGCAACGCCGCCATGCGCAAAATCCGCCCCGCCAAAGTCCGCAATCGTAAGCCCACCAAACCGAAACGTTCCCCGCGCGCCCGCCGCAAGCCCACGTAGTGGCCGGTCTTAAGACCGGTCCGCGCGAGCCGTCCGCGGCGGGCGCGTCCCAGTAGCACAGGCTTTAGCCTGTGCACCTTCGCCTACTCACGCCGCTTACCTCAGCCATCCTCCACCGCTCAAAACTCTCCTTGACAGTGCCTTATGCTCAGCTTAATATACCGCTCAGGTAAACATATCAGTGGACTGTGGCAGGCCACCGGCCGCTTCTTTGTTTGCAACCCTCCTATTTCGACCAGCCATGAAGCGCGAGTTTCAGCCCCGTCAGGCCGGACATATCCGACCTAGATTGCACCATTTTGGTGCAACCTAACCCCTTTAGATTCCGCACTTACGGACCCCTCTGGATGTGCAGAAAACAAAGGACTTACGGAAGATGTAACTCTTTTAGATGCAACACTTACAAAAGAACGGGGGGTAGGTAGGTCGTTTACGGCCTCCAAGAGGTGGGTGCATCGCTTACGGACCTCGGCTCTAACTCCTTTGCTGTCAAATTCTTAGCAAACCCCCACACCCTAACTCCTTACCCCACTATATCTTATAAAAACCATGGGGCGTGGGGTGGCTCTTCTCGGCCAGCGTCTCCAGTTATTGAACGGTCCCCAACTCTTTTACCATCAAAAACAGAGCCAGCAATCCTGCGAGCAGCACGCCACTCTCCAGCGAAACCGAGATTCGATGCAGCCGCCCAAACTCCGCCAGCAACGGACTGTCCGCCGCCGTCGCCTGAATCGATCCCATCTGCACCCGCAGCGCCGCCATCTTCGGACTCACCGCATGCTGCGACACCACCGTCAGCCCAATCATCAGCATCACGCACAGTGCCGCCGGTCCCGCCAAACTCGCAAACGTCCGCGTCCGCAACAACCGCGCCAGCAATATGGCAATCCCGCAAACCACCCCGATCATGTGCATCCACCACAACCCATACCCCACCATAGCCCCGGCCTGGTCTCGGCTCGCCAAGATCCGGAACGCGCCCGGCGCCACCACGAAGCTGAGGAACACGTCGCTCCCCAGCCATAGGCTCAAACCCAGAAACTCGATTGTTCGTAGGATGGACACCATCGGAAAAACTTGGCTGCCTCTTTGAAGAAGTCTGAACCAAGCCTACTCTACAGCTCCGCTGAGCTTCTGCAAAGCGCTGACGTAGCTTACTGTATTGGTCACCAGATAGATCGGGGTAACGACTAGCGAAATCATTCCCCAGGGTCCAAGAAGCAGATTCTTGGCGGTGAAATCCCAATAATTTTTCTTAACGCAAGTCTTGCAAAAGTTTCCTTTGAGACTCTTCGTTTGCCGCGCCACCAGCATTCCGATGTTGCGGTGGAAGGTAACCGGGGCGATCTGCCTCATGCTGCCGCAAAATTGGCATTGTCCTGGCATGTTCAGATTGTTTACGGGATTGGCGGTTGCCATGTGTCCTCCTTGAGTGCACGCTCAAAGTGAATGTGCCCGAATGAGAGACTTTCTGCCTGTAGCTCTAATTGTCTTATACAAAATGCTCATAGGCGGCGCAATGGTACCGTTCCGCGCCTCATCCTGTCGTGCAACCATCCTTTGGACACATGGGCGGGCGTATACTTAGACTGTTTCGCAATCAGTGGCAAAATAAGGAAGAGTGGTGGGCGACAAAGGACTTGAACCTTTGACCTCTCCCGTGTGAGGGGAGCGCTCTAACCAACTGAGCTAGTCGCCCGGCTTGCCGCAATGAGCTGAATATGCTCATCTATTTGTAACAGGAAGGACCCTGGTTTTCAACAGATGCCGACTGCCACCGCCCAAGTCGTCTCGCAACTGCAGCGCTCCATCGCGCGCGCCATTTATGGCAAGGAAGAGGCCATCCAGCTCGCGCTCATCACGCTGCTTGCGCGCGGCCACCTGCTCATCGAAGACGTTCCCGGCGTCGGCAAAACCACTCTCGCGCAGGCTCTCGCAAAGTCCTTTCATTGCACGTTTCAGCGCATTCAATTCACGTCCGACCTGCTTCCGAGCGATGTCCTCGGCGTCAGCGTCTACAATCCCGAATCCCGCGAATTTGAATTCCGCCCTGGCCCGATTTTCGCCAACGTGGTGCTCGCCGACGAAATCAACCGCACCACGCCGCGCACACAATCCGCGCTTCTCGAAGCCATGAACGAATCGCAGGTCACCGTGGACGGCAAGACGCTGCCGCTACCGCAGCCGTTCCTCGTCATCGCCACGCAAAACCCTGTCGAGCATCACGGCACTTATCCCTTGCCTGAATCGCAGCTCGATCGCTTTCTCATGCGCATCAAGATGGGTTATCCGTCGCACGAGACGGAAAAAGAAATTCTTCGCAAGCGCGTAGGCGATGATCCGCTCGAGTCACTCGATCCAGTAGCGGATGTATCCGATGTGCTGGCCATGCAGGACGCCGTCGCTCACGTGAAAGTAGACTCCAGCCTGCACGACTACGCTCTCGAAATCGTCAATCGCACGCGCAAAAGCGATCAGCTCACTCTCGGCGTCAGTCCGCGCGGAACTCTTATGCTTCAGCGGGCGGCCCAGGCGCGCGCGTTCCTCGACGGCCGCGACTATTGTCTTCCCGACGACTTCAAGCAGCTCGCCGTCTCCGTTTTCTCCCATCGCGTCGTCGCCAGTTCGCGCCACGCCTCTTTGCAAAGAAAATCGGAGACCACCGAATCCGTTCTCCGGGAAATCGTCGAATCCGTTCCTGTTCCCTTGTAGTCGTCCTGTGAGCGTGCCATCCACCATCTCGCAACTCTGGGCTAAAGCAGACCGCCCCGGCGTCCGCGCATTCCTACTCTCGATGGTCGCGCTGTCTGCCGCACTTCTCTTGGCCCTCTATTCCGGCGCCGCCGCGGAATTGGGCCAGGTCGTTCTCGCCAGCATGTCGGCGATCGCCGCTCTGGCTGTCGCCGGCTGGGTCGGTATCACGCTCGTTCCCGTTCTCGCCCGGCGGACACCGCTGCGCTGGCTCGGGTACAAGATGGAGTACCGCATTTCGCGCGAAGGATGGATCTATCTCGGCGGCATCATCCTCGTCTCGCTCGCCGCCCTGAACACTGGAAATAATCTCCTATTTCTCGTTCTCGCGTGCCTCATCGCCATCATTTTGATGTCCGGAATTCTCTCTTCTATAACGCTTTCCGGCATCGCCATGCGCCTCGAATTGCCTGAGCACATCTTCACCGGCCAGCCAGTTCGCGCGATGGTCGAACTGGAAAACGAAAAGCTGACGCTTCCGTCCTTCTCGCTGCGCGTCGAAGCCGTCAAAGAAAAGGATAAATCTGCCGCCACGATTCTTGAAACACCGGTCTATTTTCCTTATCTCCCGAAGCACGATCGCGTGCAACAAATGGTTCCGATCACCTTTCCACGCCGCGGCGCCTACCGCCAGGAGGCGTTCCGCGTCGTGACTCGCTTTCCGTTTGGTTTTCTGCAAAAAGCCCGGCAAATGAATTTGAAAACGGAAGCGCTGGTCTATCCGTCCGTGGAGCCCACCGAAGAGTACACAAAGATTCTGCCGGGACTCGAAGGAGCGCTGGAAAGCTTGGCGAAGGGACGCGGGCAGGATCTCTACGCGCTTCGTGACTACGTCCCCAACGACAGCGCCCGCTATGTGCACTGGAAGGCTTCCGCACGTTACGGCTCCTTGATGGTCCGGGAATTCGCGCGCGAGGACGATTGCCGTGTCCTGCTCGTTCTCGATCCGCATCTTGCTGCACGACCCGCCTCAATTTCGGCAGCAGACATTTCCCCTTCGGTTAGTTCCACTGCAAGCGAGCGCTTCGAGCGCTGCGTCACCATCTGCGCCAGCCTGGCCTGGCATTTCTATGAGCGCAACTCCCAACTCCAATACCGCAGCGTGAATATCGAAACGCCCCTGGCCGCCGCCGATGAAATTATTTTCGCGATTCTTCGCCATCTCGCTCTCGTGCAGCCTCTGCCGGCCGACCCCAAGCAAGCGCTGATGGCCGATCTCGCCGCTTCTCCTGATCTTTTCAAAATCATCGTCACCAGCCAGCCTCACGGCTCCATCCCCGCCTCCGTCTGGAGTTCCTCCTACGTAGTCTTTCTCGACGATCCCGCGCAGTAAGTAGGACAGGCACTCCTGCCTGTCCGGTTTTTTTCGATTTTTCAGTGGCTGGGACAGACAAGAATGTCTGTCCTACCCATCTATGCGAAAATGTGCAGCTCATGCTCAGCGCCCGCGAACTCGCCACATTTCGCAAACAACTCCTCGCCTGGTTCCACCAGTTTCAGCGCGACTTGCCATGGCGCCGCACCCAGGATCCCTATCGCATCTGGCTCTCGGAAATCATGCTGCAACAAACGCGCGTAGCTGCCGTCATTCCGTACTACAAAAAATTCCTGGAACGATTCCCGGATGTTCAAACGCTCGCCGCCGCCCCGCAGGAAGACGTGCTGCGCCTCTGGTCCGGCCTCGGCTACTACAGCCGCGCGCGCAACCTGCAAAAGGCCGCGCAGCAAATCGTCGCGAAACACGACGGAAAATTTCCAACGCACCCGGAAGACGTCCTCGACCTGCCCGGCATTGGCAACTACACCGCCGCGGCAATTCTGAGCATCGCATTCGGCCAAAAGCACGCTGTTCTGGACGGCAACGTCGCACGCGTCCTCGCCCGTCTCAGCGCGATTCGCGGTGACCTCCGCGAGCCACGACGCTGGGAGAAATTGCAGCAAACCGCGGATGCGCTCCTCGATACAAATTCGCCGGGCGATTGGAACCAAGCCATAATGGAGCTCGGTGCGACGGTATGCACTCCGAAATCGCCGCAGTGTCTCCTCTGCCCCGTCGCACAGTTTTGCGAAGGGCGCAAACTCGGCATCGCCGAAGACTTGCCCGAGAAGCGCAAAAAACGCGCCACCATCCAAGTCACGCTCGCTGCCGCCGTCTTCACAGATAAAAACGGCTGGACGCTTTTGCTCCCGCCACCGACTGACAAAAATCAAGCGGGCCTCGCGGCCTTCATTCCCACCATCGTCTCCAGGTTGTGGCATTTTCCGACGGTCTCGGCGAACGGAGATCCCGCCGCGAAACTGCGCACATTTTTAAAGAGATTTCTGCCCCGCGAACGAATCGCAAAATGGAAGTTAGCTCCCGCGGCCAAAGTCCGTCATGCAGTGACCTATCGCGACATCACCATCTTTCCCTTCCGCATCAACCTGAAAAAACTCCCGCGCATCCCCGGCGCAAAGCATGCCGCGCTCCACGAAATCTCCGTCCTCCCCGTATCCAACCTCACTCGCAAAGTCGCGCAATCCGCCGAGACGGCGGCGATTCCACTCTCCAAAAAACGCTGAGCGTTATCCTTTCGCCCAGTCTTCCGCGCCTCGCCCGCACCGGTGTTAAACTAGAGACTTCGCCATGGCCGCCTCTCTCGCAACTCCTCGCGCTCCCGCTTTGCCCGCGGAGCGTTTCTTCCGGACGTCGCTCTCCCTACTCATTCTCACGTCCATCCTGACTCTCGTCAGCACCGGAAAACTCGACGCCTTCTCGTCCATCGTTGGCCCCTTGGCCGCTCTCTATAAAAGCTACCGCTGGTGGCACGGCCGCCCCCCGGAGCTTTCGCATCGCGCCGCCACCTGGTTCGTCCTGGTGTACCTGGTTTTTTTCCCTTTCGACGCGCTGTTTCTTTCGCGAATCTTTGTGGGAAATTCGGCGAATCCACCGCTCTTCGCTGCGCTCCTCGGATCCGTCCATTTTCTGATCTATGTCACCCTCGTCCGTTTTTACAGCGCGGCCAGCGACCGCGATGCGCTTTTCCTCACCATGCTGTCGTTCTCCGGAATTCTGGCGGCCGCGGTCCTGACCGTTGACACCACCTTTCTGATTTTCTTTTTCGTTTTTATGTTGTTTGGCGTCGCCGCTTTCGTTGGCATGGAATTGCGCCGCGGCGCGGTAGGCAGTGTTTCCTTGACTCCGGGCGCGCAACCGGAACGCGAGAAGAAGCTCACACGCGCGCTTTCTCTCGCCGCTCTCAGTGTGGCGTTGGGCGCGATCGTTTTTGGCAGCGGATTGTTTTTCTTTTTCCCGCGCTTCAACGCCGGCTATCTCGGCCGCACCAGCTTCAATCCTTCTTTGGTGACGGGTTTCACCGATAACGTCGAGCTCGGCCAAATCGGCGAAATCAAAAAGAATTCCGCTGTAGTCATGCGCGTTCAGACCGGCAAGCCGGTCGGCTACGATCGGCTTCGCTGGCGCGGCATCGCTCTGACCGCGTTCGATGGCAAGAGATGGTCCTCCACCGAACACGGCGCGCAAACGCTTTTGCCGAATCCTGATGGCTGGATTTACACCGGCGATCCGCTCCAGAAAGCAGACACGTCCGGTCCTGGTCTTCTCTATACCGTTTTTCTGGAACCGCTGGCGACCGATGCGCTGTTCGTTCCGGGCAAGTCCGTTTCGCTGAAAGGAAACTTCACCGGCGAAGGCGCGGGTGCGTATTCTGTGGGGCGCCGCAGTTATATTTTTCGCGATCCCACCGGCAGCCTCTTCAATCCGTTTCACAACTATACCGCGGTCCGCTACACCGGATTTTCGCGCATGCCGGCACTAAATGTTGCGAAGCTTCGCGCGGCCTCGACGGACTATTCTGCTGAAATCACCGCGACCTATCTGCAACTTCCACCGAAGCTCGATCCGCGTATTCCAGAGCTAGCCGCGCAGATCACCAAGAATTCGAAAACGCCATTCGACAAGGCTCTCTCGATCGAGAGTTACCTGCGCAGCCGTTTTTCCTACACGCTGAACCTGACCGGAGCGGGGGGCGAAGATCCGCTCGCCCATTTTCTTTTTGTGACGCGCGCCGGCCACTGCGAATACTTCGCCACCGCGATGGCCATCATGGTGCGCACACTTGGCATCCCTGCGCGGGAAGTGAACGGTTTTCTCCCTGGCGAATACAATGATCTTGGCGGCGACTACATCGTGCGGGCGAGTGACGCTCACAGCTGGGTGGAGGTTTACTTCCCCGGCAACGGCTGGCAAACATTTGATCCCACTCCCGCGGTGGCCGGAAGCTCGACGAGCATTCTCACGCGGCTTGGCCAATACGCGGACTGGCTCGAGCTTTCCTGGAACGAGTGGGTCATCGGATACGACTTCGCGCACCAATTCCTTCTGGCGCAAAACCTGCAGCGCAATTCGAAGAACTGGAGCGAAGCCGCGCGCAACTGGTTTGATCAAAAGCAGCGGAGCGGGAAGAGATGGATGCGCTCGTGGCAATTCCGGCATAGCACGCTGGGGTTTTTTCTGCCGCTCGCCCTGGTGCTCTTCCTCGTCACCTTACGATTCAATTTGATTTCGCTGCTGATTCGCCGCGTGCGTTTATTCCTGCAGTTCCGCACGCCGCAATCCTCCCGAATGAATCCTCAACTCGCTTCACGACTTTACGGAGAACTTCTGCGGACGCTGGCGAGACGAGGTCTCTTGCGCTTCGAATCGCAAACGCCATTCGAATTTGCGGCGGGGGTGAATTCGCCGAATCTTGCGCCGGCGGTACGGGAATTCACGCAAATCTATTCGCACGCGCGCTTTGGCGCCGCGCCTTGCGATACCACGCGCCTGCGCCAACTGCTTGACCAAGTTCGATCCGCGCTGCGCGGGCGCTGAAGACACTCTTGGCCCTGGCCGAGCACGGGCGCAGTCCGCCGCGGCGGACGCCCCTACAAAACGCGTGGATGAATGGCCCGTGTTACAATTAAGAATTGCGCAAAGGCGCAAATTCATAGCCTATGACTAAGGTCGGATTTGTCAGCCTGGGATGCCCGAAGAACCTCGTGGATAGCGAGGTGATGATGGGTATTCTTGCGCGTGAAGGGTACGAGCTTACGCCGCGCGCGGACGAAGCCGAAGTGCTGGTGGTCAACACGTGCAGCTTCATCGAAGCGGCGCAAAAAGAATCGGTGGACGCCATCCTGGAAATGGCAGAGCACAAGAAATTTGGCGCGGCGAAGAAACTGATTGTCGCGGGCTGCCTGGTGGAACGCTTCCGCGCGCAAATTTTGGAACAGGTGCCGGAAGTGGACGCGGTGGTGGGCACGGGCGAAGTGGAACGCATCATGGAAGCGGTGGAAGGCGATTTGCGCGTGCTGCCCGCGCAGCCCCCTGCGTTTCTGTATCACGATCTGACGCCGCGCATCATCACCACGCCGAAGCATGCCGCGTACATCAAGATTGCCGAAGGCTGCGATCACCCATGCACGTTCTGCATCATTCCTGAGCTTCGCGGGAAGTTTCGAAGCCGCCGGTTCGAATCGGTGGTCCGGGAAGCGGCGAATCTGGCGAAGTCCGGCGCGCGCGAAATTACGCTGATCGGGCAGGACACGACTTCCTATGGCGAGGATCTGGGCTTGCGTGATGGGCTTGCGCAGCTGCTCGAAAAACTTGCTCAGGTTAAAGAATTGCTGTGGGTGCGCTTTCTGTACGCGTATCCGAATCGCGTCACGCAGAAGTTGCTCGACACCATCGCGGCGCACCCGCGCCTTGCAAAGTACATGGACATGCCGCTGCAGCACGCCAGCCGCAATGTTCTGGCGCGCATGAAGCGCGGTTCGAACGGTGAGGCGTTTTTGAAATTGCTGGAGCGCATGCGCGTGACAATTCCCGGCGTTTCGCTGCGTACTTCGTTCATCGTCGGCTTTCCTGGCGAAACCGAAGCCGATTTCGAAGAGCTTTGCGAGTTTGTGAAGGCGGCGAAACTGGACTGGATGGGCGTGTTTGAATATTCCGATGTGGACAACGCGGAAAGCTACGCGCTCGATGAAAAAGTGGATGCGGGAACGATTACGGACCGCCGCAAACGCTTAATGGCCATTCAGAAAAAAGTTTCGCGCGAGAATCTGCGCACGAAGTACCGCGCGGCTAAAAATTCCACTTTCATCGCGCTGGTGGAAGGCCCATCGAAAGACAATCCGCTCGTCTGGGAAGCGCGCCTCGAAAGCATGGCTCCCGAGATCGACGGCAAGCTGTATCTCACGGACATTGAACTGCCGGATGGAGAAGTCGCTGAAGCCGGCGACGTTGCCCGCGTGGAAATCACCAAGTCCGATGCTTACGACCTCGTCGGGCGTGTGGTTGAAATTCTGCCTCGCCCGGCCGCGCAGCCTAACGCGTTCGAAGCGCCCGTCTCTTCGATTCCTCCCGCCGAAAAGCTCCATCGGATTGCCACCGGGGCACCCCTTCGCGTCCTCAGCTGAGCTATACTCTCTTTTCGAAGACGTCGATTACTTTATCTCTGTGAACCCCGTGTCCTCGGTGGTTTCTGTGTAAAATCTTTTTACGCAGAGTGCGCGGAGAGCACAGAGTTCACGGAGAAGAAGAGCAGCACTCCATGAAACACAAATGTCCCATCTGTAAGGTTGAGACGGACTCGACGGTTCACGCAGACTTCCCCTTTTGCAGCGAGCGCTGCCGCGAACGCGACCTGGGCAATTGGGCGACCGAGAAATACGTGGTTTCCGATCCCGTCTTCGACGAAGAAGAACTTGCAGAAGGCAAGCGCAAGACCATTATTCTTGAGCTCGAAAACCCGAATGACAACGAACGCTGAAGGCAACACCGCACCCACGACCCAGCGCAAGAAGCCGCGCCTCGCGCTGGCCATCGCTACGGCTTTCGGGGTCGGCTACATTCCGAAGGCGCCGGGAACATTCGGATCGCTGGTCGGTGTCGTGGTTGCGATTCTCACCCATCCGGTCAGCCTGTTGGTAATTGTCGGCGCCCTTTTTTTACCTGGTTTAGGCATCGACATGCCCATGTTCAATGGACATTCGGCGCCGGTGCTTCTCTTGGTTCCGTCGTTGATTGCGTTTCTCGTCCTCTGCTTCGTAGGTGTGTGGAGCAGTTCGCGCGCCGCAGAGTACGCCGGCATCAGAGATCCACAATATGTGGTGATTGACGAGGTCTCGGGCATGCATTTGACTCTTGTGCTCGCGCTGATGCCGGTGGGATTGCCGACATATCTCATTCCATCCGATGAAGCTTCCGTTTTCGCGCTGTATTCAGCCTTCAGCCTGCTCAACTGGAAATACCTGGTGCTCGGTTTTATACTTTTCCGGGTGTTCGACATCTGGAAGCCGTGGCCGATCCGAAATCTGGAAAAACTTCCGGGCGGATGGGGGATTATGGCCGACGACTGGATGGCGGGTATCTACGCTGCAATTCTGCTGCGTGTGGCGCTACACTTTGGATTACTCACGTTTCACATTGGCCTGGTATGAAATTTGGCTTCGGGTCCACGCAAGAAAAGAACGGCATTCCACACATTGAGAGAGTTGCGCCCACAGCGGCCATTCCCGGCGGCGAGATCGCTATTCACGGAAAAGGATTTGCGTCGCGCGCGCAGGCGCGTCCAGTGGTGCGCTTTGGTGAAGCAGAAGCCAGCCTGGCGCTCACCAGCGAGAATCGCCTGATCGCGCGCGTTCCGGAGGGCGCAAGCGGCGGCGTGGTGTGCGTCGCGACCAACGGGCACGATAGCCCGCCGCATCCCGTGCACATTGGTTTGCAGATTGCGGACAATTTGCATCCGGTCGCGAATCCCGCGGTGGATAGCGAAGGCAACATTTACGTCACCTTCTCCGGCCCGCGTGGCCAGCGCGTGGCCGTTTCGCTTTACAAAATCACCGCGAACTATAGCGTGAAGCCGTTTATCACTTCGCTCGTGAATCCCAGCGGCCTCGCGCTCGATCGCGCGGGAAATCTTTTTGTCTCCTGCCGCAACGACGGCACCATCCATCGCATCACGCCCGAGGGCCGCGCCGAGCAGTGGATTGAAGGCATGGGCATCGCCACGGGGATCGCGTTCGACCAAAACGGCAATCTGTTTGTGGGCGACCGCAGCGGCACGATTTTCAAAATTAGTCCGAGCCGCGAGATTTTTGTCTTTGCCACCATGGAACCTTCTGTCGCGGCGTATCACCTGGCGTTTCATCCGAGCGGCGACCTTTACGTGACCGGGCCGACGACTTCCAGCTTCGACCGCGTGCATCGCATTACGCAGGGCGGCGAAGTCAGTGTTTTTTTCCGCGGGCTGGGTCGCCCGCAAGGCGCTGCCTTCGATCAAGCCGGAAATCTTTACGTCGCTGGATCGTACGGCGGCCGCCGCGGCATCGTGCGCATCACGCCGCAAGCGCACGCCGAAGTTGTTCTCAGCGGCTCCGGCCTTGTGGGGATGGCGCTGCAGCCTTCCGGCCGCGCCATATTGGCCACGACGGGAGCACTCTTCACGCTCGATTGGGATGTGCGCGGCCTGCCTCTCACTGGATAATTGACAGAATGAAAGCGGAAATCATAGCGGTGGGTTCGGAAATGCTTACTCCGGACCGCATAGACACCAACTCGCTCTTTCTAACCGAAGAGCTGAACAAGCTTGGCATTGAAGTGGTGCGGAAGTCGATCGTTGGGGACAATCGCGATTATTTGAGCGCTGCGTTCCACGAAGCGCTGGAGCGCGTCGAGCTGATCATCGCGTCCGGGGGGCTCGGCCCCACGGAAGACGACTTGACCCGCGAAACAGTTGCGGATCTTCTCGGCCGCAAGCTGGTGCTCAACAATGCCATTCTGCAATACATCGAGGGCCGCTTCCGGCAGCTCGGCCGCGAAATGCCCGCCGTCAACGTGCGTCAAGCGATGGTTCCGGAAGGCGCGGAGGTTCTGGAGAATCCACGTGGCTCCGCGCCCGGATTGTGGCTCGAAGCGCGCGGCCGCAGGATCGCGCTTCTGCCCGGCCCACCGCGGGAATTGAAGCCCATGTTCCACGAACAAGTTTTGCCGCGGCTGGAGCGGCTCGGATCCGGCATTCGAATGTTTCACCGCGAGCTGCGCGTGGCAGGCATGGGCGAATCCGCCGTGGAGCAGCGCATCAAGCCGATTTACACGCGGTACGCCGACGTGAACACGACAATTCTCGCGGCTCCGGGCGAAATTCAAATTCATCTGCGCCTTTGGACCGGCGATGCCGCGCACGCGCAGAAGACGCTCGACGACATCACACAAAGTTTTCAACTGGCGCTCGCCGACCGCATTTTTTCGCAGGATGGTTCCTCGATGGAAGAAGTTGTCGCGCACATTCTCTCCATGAACAATGCCACGATCTCCGCTGCGGAAAGCTGCACTGGCGGACTACTGGCGCAGCGGCTCACGACCATCGCGGGCAGCTCCTCCTATTTTCTGGGAGGCGTGGTCTGCTATAGCAACGAGTTGAAGACCGCGTGGGCCGACGTGCCGCCCGAACTGATCCTGTCCAAAGGCGCGGTCAGCAGCGAAGTCGCGATCGCGCTGGCCCATGGCATTCGCCGAAGCACGGGCAGCACGCTCGGCGTAGGCATCACCGGGATTGCGGGCCCCGGCGGCGGAAGCGAAGAAAAACCCGTCGGCACCGTGCACGTTGCGATTTCACATGCCGCAGGCGTCAAAGAACGCGGCACGCGCTTTCCTGGCGACCGCGAAACCATTCGCTGGCACGCTTCGCAACTGGCGCTCGACATGGTGCGCATCCATTTTCTTTACAATGGCGGCGAGCCTCCGGCGCGCACTTCAGCAAGGTCCTGAAGCGTGCGCCTTTTCGTTGCGCTGGAAATTCCCACTGCGGTGCGTGAATCTCTCGCGACTTTAATCAATTCCCTTCGCGCGGTTTCGTCACAGCTCCGCTGGGTGCGGCCCGAAAATCTGCACGTAACACTCAAATTTATTGGCAAGTGGCCGCCTGAGAAACTCGATGGCCTCCGCAACGCATTCGCCGCCATTCGTCTGGACGCACCGGTCGCACTTGATTTTCGCGGTCTTGGGTTCTTTCCCAACGAAAAACGCCCTCGCGTTTTTTGGGCCGGCATCCAGGCTTCGCCAAATTTGATAACGCTCGCGACCGAGATTGACCGCGCCACGGAAGAACTCGGCATCCCGCGTGAGCAGCGCCCGTTCTCGCCGCACTTGACGCTTGCGCGCTTCGAACCGCCCAGCCTGCCGGAGAAACTTCGCGCCGCGATCCAAGAGAATGCCGGGAGAGGATTCGGCTCGCTTCACACCAACCAATTTCACCTCATCGAAAGCAAGCTAAAACCGTCCGGCGCGGAGTACACTACGCTGCAAACATTTCCGTTCGCGGCAGTGGAGGCGTAGCAACGCATGTTCGGCATTCCGATCACGCTCTTGTGCATCCCCATCGCCGCTTACATTCTCGGTTCCATTCCCTTCGGCTTGCTTCTGACGAAGCTGTTTGGCGGCGCCGACGTGCGCAAAGAAGGCAGTGGCAACATCGGTGCTACGAATGTCGCGCGCGTCGCCGGGACGCTGCCGGGAATCCTAACGCTCGTTCTCGACGCCGCCAAAGGCGCCGCCGCCGTGCTTCTTGCCGAGCGTCTTTCGAATGGCAGCGCTACGTGGATGATGATCGCCGGTTTTGCTGCGCTCGTCGGCCACTGCTTTCCGATCTGGCTGAATTTCAAGGGCGGCAAAGGCGTGGCCGCCGCCGCGGGACTATTTCTCGTTCTCTGCCCGCTCGCATTTCTCGGCGCCATCCTGCTGTTTATCCTGGTGGTGGCGTTCTGGCGTTACGTTTCGCTTGGCTCCATCGCCGCGGCGGCCGCCATGCCGCTGCTGATTTATTTTCTATGGGCGCCCCACCACGCGCCGCCTCCAGTGATCATGTTTGGCTCCCTGGCTGTGGTCATGCTGGTGGTTTACAAACACGATGCGAATATTCAGCGCCTGGTCGAGGGCGCAGAGCCGAAATTTTCATTCAGCAAAAAGAAGGGCAAGGAATGACGAAGATCGCCATTCTCGGCGCCGGAAGCTGGGGCACTGCGCTTGCGGTTATTCTCTCGCGCGCGCGGAAGCCGCATGAGATTTCGCTCTGGGTGCACAGCCCGTCGCTAGCCGAATCGCTTCGAACGCAGCGCGAGAATAAAACGTATCTTCCAGGCGTCGCTCTCTCCACGGCGATCCAAGTGACACACAATCTGTCTGAAGCTCTCAGCGGAGCCCATGTGATCGTGGGTGCAGTGCCTTCCGTCCACGCACGCAGCATTTATTCGCAGGCGCTTCCGCACGTCTCGTGGGAAACCATCGTGGTCAGCGCTACCAAGGGCCTGGAGCCCGCGACGCATCTGCGCATGAGCAAGGTCATCGTACAGTGCATGGCGCAGGCAGCGTCGACATCTTTCTCCAAGCGCATCGCCGTCCTGTCCGGACCCTCATTTGCGATGGAGGCCGCGCGCGGCGAGCCGACCGCCGTGGTCCTCGCGGCCGAGGATGGGGCCGTCGCTGCCCAGCTTCAGGAAGAATTCGCCGCGCCGTCCTTCCGTCTCTACACCAACGACGACGTACTGGGCGTGGAATTGGCCGGAGCCATGAAAAATGTGATGGCCATTGCTGCTGGAGCCTGCCAAGGTCTAGGCTTGGGTTCAAATCCTCTTGCAGCGCTGATCACCCGCGGCCTCGCCGAAATGAGCCGCCTGGCTGTGGCGCTTGGTGCGCGCGCCGAAACGCTTGGCGGCCTGGCCGGCCTCGGCGATCTGGTCCTAACGTGCACGGGTTCGCTCAGCCGCAACCGCTTCGTGGGCATCGAGCTTGGCAAAGGCTGCCGCCTGCCGGATATCCTCGCCAACATGCGCATGGTCGCCGAGGGCGTGGAAACCGCCGCTCCCTTGCTGGCACTGGCCCGCGAGCACGAAATCGAAATGCCTATAACTGAACAGGTGGACGCCATCCTCCACCGCGGCAAGTCCCCCAAAGACGCCATTCGGGACATCATGGACCGGCCGCTAAAGCGCGAGTAAACCCCTTCCGGCAAAGCAACGCTGGGGCGTAGTACTAAAGTCCCAGTAGCACATGCGAGACGCCGCTCTCTGGCGGACCGCCCAAGCCCCTCGCGTTCCCCTAAAATAGAGAGTCGGGATGCCTCCCCATGCCCAATCTCGCTGGGACCGCGTGCGCGCTGGAAATGTGCGCATCCTCTGGCTTGTCTTGGGGGCGCTTTTGCTGGTCAGCGCACTTCCCATCGGGCTCTACCACCGCCAGGTTTTGCAGCTTAGCCAGGACAAGCTGGTGGATACGGAACGCGTTCAGCAGACCGACCTTACGCGCTCGCTGGCGCAGGAAATTCAGCAGTTTGAAACCAACCTGACGCAGCAGCTTCTCAGCGAACGTCAGATTCTCGATTTGACCGGTCTCAGTGACAATGTCGAAGACCCCGTCTCCGAGCCCAAAGTAACCCGCCTGCTCGAGAACTTCGTGGACAGCAATCGCAACACGTTCATTTACCTGACTGCGGTGGGCAAGTCCGGCAAGGGCACCAGCGCTTCGCAGGGAAATTTCCGCGCGGAGCAGGATCCCTTTGTCGCCAAAGCGCTGCAGCGCGCCTTCGTCACCTGCCTGCAGTCGCAGCAGCTGCAGGTGCGCAGCGATCCTCTGGCATTGGCTCCGGACAACCGGCCGGCCTTCGTCATTGCGGTGCCGTTGAAGGACGTGAACGAAAACTTCACGGGCATGCTCGCGGCCGTGGTTTCCCTCGATTCCATTTTGCATCGCTTGCAGGACGCCAGCGTGCGTGGACGCTCGGTTTTTCTGGTGGACCACAGTGGCCACATCGTGGCGCATCCGTCTACGAAGGACTTCGTCCCTGGCGCGGACGCCAGCAGCAATCCGCTCGTCACGCAGATAAAAGCTCTGCCGCAGGATCTTCGCAGCACAGAGACGGTGCGCTTTTCCGAGCCGGGCAAGAAACATCCGGTCGAGATGATCGGCACGTATAGCACGTTTCCCGAAGTGAATTGGGCGGTCATCGCGCAGCGCAGCCTTGCGGAAGCGCAAACCGACACGGGCGTGACCGAGCTCAACCGCCAGGCGCTGGCCTTCGTCACCGTGGTTATTCTTTCCGCGATTCTCGTCGGATACTTTTTCGCCGTGGGCATCAGCGGACCGATTCGCGGACTGGCTGCTTCCACACGCGCCATCAGCCGCGGCGAATTCCATCAACGCTCGGCGGTGCGCGGTGCATCGGAAATCAGCGAGCTTGCCGAGAATTTCAATAAGATGGCCGGCGACATCGAGGAGTACATCGAGCGCCTGAAGGAAGCCGCGGAGGAAAACCGCGAACTGTTTCTCGGCTCCATCCGCATGCTCGCCGCGGCCATCGACGAAAAGGATCCGTATACGCGCGGTCACTCCGGCCGCGTGGCGAAATATTCGGCGCTGATCGGCCAGGAACTGGGCCTCAGCACGGAAGAGATGGACAAGCTGCGCATTGCCGCTTTGCTCCACGACGTCGGAAAAATCGGCGTCGAAGACCGCGTGCTGAAAAAGCCCGGCTCGTTGACGCCCGAGGAATTCGGATTGATGAAGCAGCACACCGTGAAAGGCGCGAACATCATGCGCCCGGTTTCGCAGCTTAAGGAAATGCTCCCCGGCATCGAGCTGCACCACGAGCACATGGACGGCCGCGGCTATCCCTACGGTTTGCAAGGGCCGCAGATTCCCTTGATGGCGCGCATCATCGGCGTGGCCGACACGCTCGATGCCATGACCACCAACCGTCCCTATCAAACGGCGATGGAGCTGGATTACGCCATGGACCGCATCCGCGCCCTAACTGGTTCAAAGTTCGACGCCGTCGTTGTGACCGCCCTGGAATCCGCCGTCACCGCCGGCAAGCTCCGCCTCAGCGCCGTCGAAGTCCACGTCTGACAATCTGCTCTTTTAATTTCCTTCGGTGTCGCTGCCTGGATGGGAACTCCCTGTATCATTTTGGTGTCCATCAGAGGAGGGGTACACATGCAGTTTCGCTTCGGCTGGGTGTTTGCCCTGACATGTCTTCTGTTAATGACGAATGAGCATGAATCAGCTCCAAACTGCTGTGAGTCAGAGAGTGAAAGGTTATCTTCACACCAGGTGAAATCCCTCCTCCAGAAGACCGAACCCATCTATCCTCCTGGTACAGTCGACAACCTTCATCTAATAGGAACGGTCGTGATAGTTGTGGCCGTTGATGCCAACGGAGAGGTAAATTGTGTGCGGATCATCTCTGGTCACCCAATAATCACCGGCGGAACCATCGATTCCGTAAGGCGGTGGAAGTTTCGGCCCTATGTTACGCGAGGCGTGAGAAAAGGCTTCTGCGGAAGGATTGCCATAAGCTATCAAGCTCGTGAGCACGGCGTAAGATATAGAGTGATTGAGGCTCCCCAAGTTCAACCTTAGCTTTAGAAGGTCACTAAGATTGGCTTTTCAGAGTTGATTCGGTGCGGTTCGCGTTGAGTGCATCTGCTACAATTTTGGGTTGCGCATGGTTTGAAGAGCGCGACCGTATGATTTCACTATTTGGCAAGAACGAACCGGAGCCGACGCTTCTTGAACGGCTGAAGAAGTCCGTCAGCAAGACCAAGGCGGCGCTTTCGGAAGCCGTCGACACCGTTTTCTTGGGCGAGCGCAAGATCGATCCTTCCATCCTGAAGGGTCTTGAGACGGCGCTGCTCTCCGCCGACCTGGGCGTGAAACCCACGCGCGAAATTCTCGATGCCGTGCGTGAAAAAATGGACCGCAACGCGCTCTCCGACGCAGCGCAGCTCAAGCGCGAAATCAAATCGCACATCATTCGAATCCTGAACGCGCCCGTTCGGCCTGATGTGTCGGCTGCAAGCGGCATTGCCACTTCGCAAAACGGCAGCGGCACGCGCGTGATTTTCATTGTCGGCGTCAACGGCGCGGGCAAAACCACCAGCATCGGAAAACTCGCCAACCGCTTGCGCCAGGAAGGCCGCAGCGTGGTGCTTTGCGCAGCGGACACCTTTCGCGCCGCCGCCGTCGAGCAGCTCGAAATTTGGGCGCAGCGCAACGGCATCGAGGTCATCAAGCAAAAATCTGGCGCCGACCCCGCCGCCGTGGTTTACGACGCGATGGCCGCCGCCAAAGCGCGCTCTTCCGACGTCGTCATCGTGGACACCGCCGGCCGCCTGCACACTAAATCCAATCTGATGGCCGAGCTGGAAAAAATGAAACGCACCGCCGCCAAAGTGATTCCCGGCGCGCCGCACGACGTTTTGCTGGTCCTCGACGCCACCACCGGTCAAAACGGCCTATCGCAAGCACGCGAATTCACTTCCACCGTCGGCGTCACCGGCATCATCCTCACCAAGCTCGACGGCACCGCCAAGGGCGGCATCGTCGTGGCCATCTCGCGCGAACTGGGCCTGCCCATCCGCTTCGTCGGCACCGGCGAGCAGATCAACGACATGGTTCCCTTCGACGCCGAAACCTACGCGAATTCCCTCTTCGACTGAACCGTGGACGCACACGACATTCGCTTCATGCAACACGCGCTGGCGCTGGCCCGCAAAGGCGCCGGCCTCGCCAGCCCCAATCCCATGGTGGGGTGCGTGATTGTGCGCGAAGGGCAAATCGTCGGCGAGGGTTTTCATCAATACGAATGGCGCGACCATGCGGAAGTCGTCGCGCTGAAATCCGCCGGCGAAAAGGCGCGCGGCGGGACGCTCTACGTCAACCTCGAGCCTTGCAACCACACCGGCCGCACCGGCCCTTGCACCGAAGCGATCATCGCCGCAGGCGTAAAACGCGTCGTCGCCGCCATGGACGACCCGAATCCCGTCAACTCCGGCCGCGGCCTCGAACGCCTGCGCGCTGCTGGCATCGAAGTGTTCACTGGCGTCTGCGATGACGAAGCGCGCCAACTGAACGAAACCTTCGCCTGCTGGATTCGTACAAAAAAACCATTCGTCACTTTAAAATCCGCAATGACGCTTGACGGCCAGCTGGCCCTCCCCGGCGAGCACAAAAAGTTCGCCGGAAAATCAGTCAAGCACGAGCGTTCAAACTGGATCACTTCCGAAGAATCCCGCGCCGAAGTGCATCGCATGCGCCACGCCTCGGACTCGCTGCTCACCGGCATCGGCACAATTCGCGTTGACGATCCTCTTATTACGGATCGCAGCGGCCTCTCCCGCCGCCGTCCGCTGCTGCGCGTCGTGCTGGATTTTGGACTTTCTCTCTCGCTGAGTTCCCGCATCGTAAAAACGGTAGATAACGACGTGCTGGTGTTCACCAATCAAGCTCTGGGCATGCAGCGCGCGCGCATCCTCCAAAAACTGGGCGTCGAAGTTCTGCCGGCGCGATCGCTGGGCGGCCGCATCAATCTGCAAGCAGTCCTCGCCGAGCTCGGCCGCCGCGAAATCCTAAGCGTCATGCTGGAAGCCGGCCCCACACTGAACGGCGCCGCACTCGCTGCCGGCATCGTCCACAAACTCGTCCTCTTCTACGCTCCAAAGATCGCTGGCGAGAACCGCGTCCCCTTTGCCATCGCGCCGAAGTTGCTTCTTCCCCCACTTCAACGGCAAACTGTACGGCAGTTCGGCCCGGACATCGCCATCGAAGGTTACCTGCAAGATGTTTACCGGAATCATTGAGCATACTGGCGCGCTCGAATCGCTTGAGCTCGACCGCAACGGCGGCCGCGTCACCATTCACGCGCCGTCGCTCGCGCCATCGCTCGCCGTTTCGAACAGCATTGCCGTGAACGGCTGCTGCCTGACCATCGTGGGTCTGCACAACGCGCGCCTCTCCGCGGACTTGTCCGGCGAAACCGTCAGCAAGACTTCGTTTGGCGCTGAAAGTTCCGGCCTCAAACAAGGCGCGCGCGTCAATCTCGAGCAGCCGCTCACTGCCGGAAAAGAATTCGGCGGCCACTTCGTCCTCGGCCACGTGGACACCGTCGGCCGCGTCACGCATCTCACTCCCGAAGGCGAAAGCTGGTGGTTCGGCGTGCAGGTCCCCGAAGAATTCGCGCGCTACGTCGTGCCGAAAGGTTCCATCACCATTGACGGCATCAGCCTCACCGTGGCGCGCTGGCACCATAACATCGCCGAAGTCGCCGTCATTCCCTACACGTACGAACACACCAACATTCGCGACCGCAAACCCGGCGACCCCGTCAATCTCGAAGGCGATGTATTGGGAAAATATGTAGAACGCTACCTGGAAGCTCGCGAAGGCGCACCCGCGCCGAAGTTGCCAGCTCCCATCACTCTCGCGCGCCTGCAAGAAGAAGGATTCTGAAGCGACACGACTCGCTAAGCGACTCAATTAATTCGAGGGGGCATCACGAGAAGATTCCAGCCGCTTCTCACGCACTCCGCGCCAGTACAAAACCAGCCCCAACAAGATCGCCGCGATAGTCCCGATGAACAATTTTGCCTCGAACAAAACCTTGTTCGACGATTCTCCCGGCGGCACCATCGAAACCGCCATGCAGACCAGCACCACGACGAATCCCAATCCGCCGACAAACCAAACGCCGCCCGCACCCCCGGGAATCAGCACCGCATGCGCATTCTCCCGCCGGTCTTTTCGTTTCGTCAGCTTGATCACCGCCGCGAACATGTACAGAAACGGGATGAAATAAATCAAAATAGTGATATCAATCAAAACTTGATACGCGCCTCGCGTCGTTTCGCTGATTTGGCTGATCAACAGCACGGCGCAGGAAGCCACCGCCTGCACAAGAATCGAAACCCAGGGCGTCTTCCAGCGCGGATGAATCTTTCCAAACGCCGCCGGCATATAGCGATCAATCCCCACGATGAACGGCACGCGTGCAATTCCGGCAACCGTGCTTCCCACTCCGCCCGCATTGCCAACCGTAACCAGCATCGCAGCGAGTATTCCGAAAAAACCAACCTTAAGCGCGATCGAGCCGACAGTAATCGCGTGGAAGACTCCGCTCGTCACGGAAACGTCCGCAGCCGGCACCAGCGCCAGAACGGCCACGGTCCCCGCGATATACATCGCGGCGATCATCGCGCCGGAACCCAGCACCGCGCGCGGCAGCGTTCGCTGCGGGTCACGCACTTCCGCGCTCATCGCGGAAACCAACTCGAGCCCCGCAAACGCGAACGCAATCTGCGACCAATAATTCACGGTATCCCAATTCCAGGTCGGCATCATGTTCGCCGTCGTAAAGTGCGTCGCGGATCCATGCCGGCTCCAAACCACTGCGCCAATCACAACTAGCATCAGCAGCGGAACGTACGTGGAGACTCCTCCCGCGTTTTGCAGCCACTTTCCGATGTTCAGCCCAATGATGTTCAAGCCGACGGCGACGACCAGCAATCCCAAGGAAACGAGAATCAAAAATTTTCGATTGTGCTCCAGCGTGGCGCCGCCCTCGCCGATCACATATGCACTCATAGCCGCGCTGGCCAGCAACAATCCCGGGAAATAAAAAATCGTATAAATCCAGTACGTCCAGCCGGCCACGAACCCGTGAAAATCGCCGAACGCCTCCTTGGCCCAAACGTAGAGGCCGCCCTCCACCGGGAAGCGCGAAGACAGCTCATTGATGACCATCGCCGAGGGCACAAAGAACAGCAGCGCCGCGAGCATCCACAAACTAATCGAAGAAGTGCCGTTGTGCGCCGCAGCCGCAATCCAGCGCGGACCCAGGACCGTGGCAATGTTGAAAAGCAGAACATCCCAAAATCCCATCTCCTTTCGTAATTGCTTGATTGGGTCGGAGGAGCCGTTCGCGCCCTGGCTCACAGGGTCACGTCCAGCGCGGGAATCAAGTCATCCTGTTGTCGGAAATTTTTGAGAAATGGATCGTTCGAATTTTCGAAATCGGCCCACGGCCCGAAGAACGTAACGCGGCCTTCCTGTAGAAAAACCACCACGTCGGCAAGCTTTTTCGCCAGATGTGTATCGTGCGTCACCACGATGGAAGTCTTTTGGTACGCGCGTTTCAGCCGCAAAATCAATTCGCCCATGTGCCCCGCCATGATGGGATCCACCATCGTCGTGGGCTCGTCATACAAAATCGCTTCCGGATTTTGCGCGAACGCGCGCCCAATGGCCACCGCGCGCTTCATTCCGGTCGAAAGTTCGCTTGGCAATTTATCCAGCACGTCCTCCACTTCCAGCATCTTCGCGATTTTCCCCACGTACTCATCAAGATCCTCGCCGGTCAAGCCCGGCTGGCCCTCCAACGGGAAAGCGATGTTTTCACTGACCGTGAGCGAGTCGAAGAGCGCACCCGATTGGAAAACCATGGTCACCTTGCGCCGCACTACTTCAAATTCCGCCTCGCTGAAATTCGTCACGTCCTGCCCATCAATAATGACTTGCCCCGAATCCGGCTTCAGAAATCCCATGATGTGCTTCAGCGACACGGACTTGCCCACGCCGCTGCGCCCCATGATCACGCACGTCTCGCCGCGCTTCACCGTGAAGTTCACATCTTTGAGCACCGGGCGCTCGTCAAACGCCTTGCACACGTCGCGAAATTCGAAAAAGTTGACCGGCTTGCCGTCGCTTTGCGCCGCTTCGCTCACGCTTGCCCCGTTTCGAATACTCGCCGGGCTTCTTCGTAGTCCGCTTGCGTATTCATGTTCCAGAAGAGCCGCCCTTCGCTATCAAATCGTTTCCAATCCCGCTCGTCAAGAACTTCCGCGCGCAGCAGTGATATTCCTTCGGTCACTTTGCGCACCCCGCGTTCGAACGCCTCGCGCAGCGTTTCCGCCGCATCGGTCCGCCAGCACGCGCACAACGGCTCCGGCCCTTGCGCCGAATGCGCCAACACCACCTGCGCCTCGCTTTTCTCCGCGCGCTCGCAAAGATACGTCAGCCACTCGCGCGTCAAGAACGGCATGTCGCAACTCAAAATCAAGTTCCATTCGCGCGCCGTAGCGCACTTCGCTGAATCTTCCAGCGCCGTAATGATTCCCCCCAGCGGCCCCTCCCCCGGCCACCGATCCCCAACCATCTCCACCCCGAACGCCTCGTACTTCCCGCGCCCCGCAATCATCTTCACCGGCATCGACACGCCCCGCAGCAACGCAATCATCCGCGCCAGCATAGGCTCCCCATCAATCTCCACCAGCGCCTTGTCCCGCCCAAACCGCCTGCTCCCGCCCCCGGCAAGCACGTATCCGCCCACGGGCAGACGCCGCGCCGCGCCGCGAATCGAATTTGTCACCCGGTCCTTCATTCTTCTCTGATCGATATTTTCTCTCTGCGTGCTCTGTGTCTCTGCGTTCAGTTCTCTTCTCTGTGTCCTCTGTGGTCTCCGTGTTCTCTGTGTAAATTCCTACTCTTCCTCCAGCGGCTCACGCCCCGGCCGGCGGATCCCCAGCTCCCGCAACTTCTCCTGCAAACTCTGCCGGTGCAACCCAATCGTCGCCGCCGTCCGCGACACATTCCACCGATGCTCCACCAACTGCCTCGTCAGATACGCCACTTCAAACTTTCGCTTCGCCTCCCGAAAATCGCGCTCCCCAATTCCATTGTCCTGCTCCCCATCGCCGCGCTTATGCGAAATCGCCTCCCCATGCACCACCTCCGAAGGCAAATCGTCCACCCCAATCTCATCCCCGCGCGAAAGCACCATGCTTCGCTCTAGCGCGTTCTTCAGCTCACGCACATTCCCCGGCCAATCGTACTTCTCAATCGCCGCCACCGCCTCGCGCTTCAATCGCGCCGTGCGCCCCAGCCGCGCCCCATGCATTTGTAAAAAAGCCTCCGCCAGCAAGGCAATATCCTGCTTGTGCCCCCGCAGCGGCGGCAACTCAATCGTCACCACGCGCAAACGGTAAAACAAATCCTCTCGAAATTTTCCCGAGCGTATCTCCGCCCCCAGATTCCGGTGCGTCGCGCTGATCACCCGCGCATCCACCGCAATCGATTGCGTCCCGCCGAGCCGCTCAATCGTGCGATTCTCCAACACCCGCAGCACTTTGGCCTGCGTCACCGGATTCATATCGCCAATCTCATCCAGAAAAATCGTCCCGCCGCTCGCCAATTCGAATTTTCCCTTTTTCTGCTGCGCCGCGCCGGTGAACGCCCCGCGCTCGTATCCAAATAATTCCGACTCGATCAGCGTCTCCGGCAGCGCCGCGCAATTCACCGCCACATACGCCTTCCCTGCCCGCGGCGACCGCGCATGAATCTCCTGCGCCATCAAATCTTTCCCCGTGCCGCTCTCGCCCAAAATCAAAACTGTCGAATCCGCCGCTGCAACCCGGTCCGCCATTTCGAACGCATGCCGCATCTCCGGGGACCGCCCAATCATCTGCCCAAACTGTCCTTCTGTGGTAAGCCTGCGGCGCAACGAATCATTTTCTTTTTCCAGCGTCGCCAGCTTCAGCAGATTCGAAACGCGATGCCGCAGCTCTTCCAATTCGAATCCCTTGACCAAGTAATCCGCCGCCCCGATCTGCAACGCTTCCACCGCCGTCTTCGCCGTGTCCAGCGCCGAAACCATCAGCACCGGAGTCTCGCTGCCCTGCTCGCGCATCCACCGCAAAAACGAAATCCCATCCTGCCCCGGCAGCACCACATCCAGCAAAACCAAATCCGGCTGCTCGCGCGCCAACGCCTCCCGCGCCGCCTCCGCCGATTCCGCCTCCGCAACGCGGTATTTCGCCTCCAGCGCCCGCCGCGACCCATACCGCGCCGCCGGCTCGTCATCCACAATCAGTATCGTTTTCATCCCAGCTCCGCCTCCCTGTGGAGTGCGGCAGCCCAGCTGCCGCTTTTACGGTTTAAGCATCCGCGACAAATCCGTCCGTGGTCTCAACCGCAAAAGCGGGAGCCCGGCTCCCGCACTCCAAGTAATCGCTTCTTCCCGCATTCACCCGCGAACGATCACCCCGCCAACGGCAAAATCACGCGAAATCGCGTCCCCTTCCCATCCCTTACCGGGCTCTCCCACTCTACCTTCCCCCCAAACTCCGCTACGCGCCGCGCCACAATCGCCAACCCCAGCCCCGTCCCCTGCGGCTTCGTCGTAAAAAACGGCTGCAAAATCTTCTCCTGCACCGCCGCCGGAATCCCCGGCCCATCATCTTCCACCATAAGCACACAAGTGCCTTCGCTCGCCAAGGCGCCAACCGTCACGCGCCCCCCGCGCGGAGCCGCCTCCAACGCATTCACCACCAAATTCGAAACCACGTCATTCAACGCCTCCGCGCTCACCGCAACTCGCACGCCGTCCCCCGAAGCCTCTGTCTGCAACCGCACCCCGCGCCGCTCAGCCTCATGCGACAGCACACTGGTGACCTCCTCGATCACCACCCGCACGTCACAACTGCCAATCGCGCTCCCCCCGCGCACCGCCGGCCGGCTGAACTGCAGCAACTGATTCAGCTTCGTCGAAAGCCGCCCGATCTCCTCGAGCACCATCTTCGTCTCCCCGCGAATCGATTCCGGCAGCTCCGGATTCTCCAGCTGCACCTGCAAGATGGTCTTAATGGACCCCAAGGGATTCTTCAAATTATGCGAAATGCTCGCCGCCATCTGCCCCACCAGCGCCAGCCGCTCCCGCTCCGCCAATTCCCTTTCCAGCCGCAGCTTCTCCTCGATCAACCGGCACAAATCCAGCGCCCCCGGCAACTGCTCGCACAAGAACTCCAGCGCTGCCCGCGTATCGCCGGAAAGCATGGCCCCGTGCGGCTTGACCTCCAGCCTTCCGAGTCGTCGTCCACCTTGTTGAATCTCGAAGGAATTCTCCGATTCGGCTCCTGAATCCTGGAGTGACGAGGTCTCTCCCCCCTCCTGCAAAATAAGGCGCGCGTCGGCTAGCTCGATTTGCTCCTTCACCCATCTTTCGATGAACTCCTTGAGCTTTGCGGAATTCCCCAGCCGCGCAACTTGCTGAATTGCGCTGGTCATCTTTTGAGAGCGGTCTAGCTCCGTATGAGCAGTCTCGTGCAGCCTTCTCCCAATCCATCTCTGCAACGGCTCGAAAAACACAACCAGGAGGAAAACCAGTATGGAGGCCGTCGCTTCAGGAGGAATTGTCGGCTCCATCCAAATGCTGACACGACGGATCAAGCTCAAGTACAGTAGCGCGAGAAACGTGACTGTTACGGCGTACACCAAATTTCTCTGCCTGCCAATTTGCAGGAAATTGTGTTTCTGCACGTAATAGATCAGAACCACCAACGGCACGATCGGAACATAAGCCAATGCCGTGCTGAAGCTCTCATTCGCATTTCGCGGATGGACAACATGCAGCGTCAGCACTCCGATTGCAGCCACTCCGAAACAGCCTGCCATGATGCGGTGAAACAACTCCTGCGCGAAGTCTGGAGCGATTACACCAAACCGGCGTTCCCAGTCCGCACAAACAATCAATGCCAGAACCATCCAAACCCCGTACACACGGCCGAGCGAGTTCGCCGGTGACACAAAGTTCACTCCGTTCGGCGAACTTAGGAGAGGATAGGCGCGCAAAGCAAAAAAGAGCGCTGGCGCGTAAACCGCAGTCAGCCAGAGTCGCTTTGCGATCCGCCCCTGCAGCAACTCGCGCGTCTCAGCGTATTCCAAATGCAGATGAACCAACAAAGCCGGCAGGAAGCACAAACCGGCGCACAATGCGGTCCAGGCAAATGCCGTCAAAACCGCGGGAGGCGCGGCGTAATAGATTTGCGCATTTAGAGCGAGAAGCGATCCGCCATAAAAGAGGAACAAAGCCAAGCAAAGAAAAAAGAAAACCCGCTCAAAATTCCGCTGCCGCCGATACCCGAGAATCACCACCATCCAGAAAAGCTGCAGCAGCGTCCCCGCCGTATACCCAATCAGCCGGATGTAGACCAGTGACCCCATAGAGCTCCAACGCGTCGGATTCTACCCTTGAGCCACATGCAGTACAATCACCAAGTGCCATATTTTTCTTGCACCATCCAACCCATTATAAATAAAAGGTTTACACGTGGAAAGAATCCACAGCCTTCCCACCCGAATGTCCGGCAAATGCTTGACATGGCAGAACTTTCTGCTATATTAGCAGTCGGTGACGAGGAGTGCTAATTCCCCTTTTCCTCGCCACCACGGATCAAAAACCGCAAGATCACCTACGGAGGTTTTTCAAGATGGCAGTGAATCTGACCCCGCTCCACGACCGTGTCGTCGTGCGGCGCATTGAAGAGAAGGAAAGCATCAAGGGCGGCATCATCATTCCGGACTCCGCCAAAGAAAAGCAGCAAGAAGGCGAAGTAATCGCCGTCGGCCCCGGCAAGCGCGAGAAGGGCGAACTTTATCCCCTCGACGTCAAAGTCGGCGACCGCGTGCTGTTCGGCAAGTACGGCGGCACCGAAATCAAGATCGACGACGAAGAACTGCTCATCCTCCGCGAAGAAGAAATCCTCGCGAAGCTGGGCGGCGCCGCAAAAGCAGCAAAGAGGTAGTTTCCCGAGTGTAGGCGCCGGGCTTTAGCCCGGCTGTAGTGGCGGGTCCTCAGACCCGTGATTTTTCCCAAGGTTTTCATAATTAGAACGAAGAATATCAGGAGGAATGACCAGTATGGCGAAGCAGATTGTAACAGGTGAAGCGTCCCGCCAATCGATTTTGCGCGGCGTGAACGCTCTCGCCGATGCAGTGAAAATCACCCTCGGCCCCAAGGGCCGCAATGCGGTGATCGAAAAGAAGTTCGGCGCGCCCATCATCACCAAGGACGGCGTGACCGTGGCCAAGGAAATCGAACTCCGCGATCCCCTCGAGAACATGGGCGCGCAGATGGTCCGCGAAGTCGCTTCCAAGACTTCCGACGTTGCCGGCGACGGCACGACCACCGCAACCGTGCTCGCTCAGGCTATCTTCCGCGAAGGCGTCAAGACTGTCGCCGCGGGCGCCAGCCCCACCGCTCTCAAACGCGGCATCGAGAAAGCCGTTGAAGTGGCCGTCGAAGAGATCAAGCGGCTCCACAAGGACGTCAAGGGCGACATGATCGCCCAGGTTGGCACCATTTCCGCCAACAATGACAAGCAAATCGGCGGCATCATCGCCGAAGCCATGAAGAAGGTCGGCAAGGATGGCGTCATCACCGTCGAGGAATCCAAGACGATGGAGACCACCCTCGAAGTAGTCGAAGGCATGCAGTTTGACCGCGGCTACCTCTCCCCCTACTTCATCACCGATCCCGAGCGCATGGAATGCGTCCTCGAAGACGTGCGCATCCTGATCCACGAAAAGAAAATCAGCTCCATGAAGGATCTTCTTCCTCTCCTCGAGCAGACCGCCAAGATGGGCAAGCCTCTCTTGATCGTCGCTGAGGACGTCGAAGGCGAAGCTCTCGCAACCCTCGTGGTCAACAAGCTCCGCGGCACGCTGCAGTGCGCTGCCGTCAAGGCCCCTGGCTTTGGCGACCGCCGCAAGGCCATGCTCGAAGACATCGCCACCCTCACCGGCGGCAAGGCCATCACCGAAGACCTCGGCATCAAGCTTGAGAACGTGAAGCTCGAGGACCTCGGCCGCGCCAAGAAGATCACCATTGACAAGGACAACACCACGATCATCGAAGGCGCCGGCAAGTCCGCGGACATCGAAGGCCGTGTGAAGCAGATCCGCTCGCAGGTCGAGAACACCACTAGCGACTATGACAAGGAAAAACTCCAGGAGCGCCTTGCCAAGCTCGTCGGCGGCGTCGCCGTCATTAAAGTCGGCGCGGCCACCGAAACCGAGTTGAAGGAAAAAAAGGCGCGTGTCGAAGACGCTATGCACGCCACCCGCGCGGCTGTCGAGGAAGGTATCGTCCCCGGCGGCGGCTCGGCGTTGCTCCGTTGCATCTCGGTCGTCGAGAAGCTCAAGCTCCACGATGACGAAGCCGTTGGTGCAGGCATCGTGCGCCGCGCTCTCGAAGAGCCTTCCCGCCAGATCGCGCTCAACGCCGGCCATGAAGGCGCCGTTGTGATCGGCAAGATCCGCGATTCCAAGGAAGAGAACTTCGGCTTCAACGCCGAGACCGGCGAGTACGGCGACATGATCAAGATGGGCATCATTGACCCAGCTAAGGTCACCCGCCTCGCGCTGCAGAATGCAGCCTCCATCGCGGGCCTCATGCTCACCACCGAAGCCCTCATCGCCGACATCAAGGAAGACGACAAGAAGGCAGCCGCTGCCGGAGCCCCCGGCGCTGGCGGCATGGGCGGAATGTACTAAATCCAGTAGCACAGGCACTCCTGCCTGTGCTGGGGCGTCGCTTTACCAGCTCGCCCACAACCTCAATCCTAAAAGGGCGTCTTGGTGCAAACCAAGACGCCCTTTTTCTTTTTGCCTTTCACACGTTTCTTCATCCTGCGAGCATGCGCCGAACGTCTTTGAGCAAAACGAAAAGATGCATAGGGTCGGTTGGGGCTGGGACAAACTCGAAATGTTCGTAGAAGCGCCTTGCCTCTTCGTCTTTCGCGTGCACGGCAAACGCTCGTATTCCTGCGATGTCCGCTGCCTGCAACGTCCTCTGCATCGCGTCCCGCAAGAGCGCCTTGCCGACACCTTGCCCTTGCCAGCGATGGTCTATCGCAAGTCTCGCGAGGAGCATGATTGGTATGGGATGTTTTGCCAGACCCTTCTTTAGGCGCTCGGGAGCTTCTTCCAACGTCACTTGGCCCACCGCCAGGGTGTGGTAGCCGACGATGGCTGCACCGACGACACCCACATAGGTTTGGGCGGCGCCTGCCTGTTGGTTCTGCCACGCGTAGCGCAAAAGATACCGATTCAGCTCCTCCCGGCCACAATCGAATCCCTCTATGGGGTGGTCGGGTCGCAGTTTCTCGATGCGTCTGTCTTCGTTCACCTGCGGGCGTCCGCGTCAAAAAATGCAGGCTCCTCCAGGAGTCGTTTCAATCGTGGAAGCGAACGCGGGGGCGCATCCATCGCCGCCAGAAATGCTTTCCACTGCGCTGCGCTCAGCCCAAACGTGCGCCGGTCCGCCAGCGCTTCATCTGCACGCGCGAGCGCGCTCTCCAGGACAAATTCACTTACCGAACGATTCGAGGCCGCCGCTGCCGCTCGGAGCGCTTCTTTCGCCTTGCGGGTCAGCCGGAGGTCCAGTTTTTCACTGCGCAAGGTGCTGGATGGCATGGTCGTTCCTCCGATTTCAAGTGTACTAGCCTGCCCGACAATGTCAAGACGGCACTCCCCCTTTATTTCTTGCTGCGCTATACTGGCGTCCATTCGATCGGCAGCCCAGGAGTTCCCCACATGCGAACTCTTCGAAGATTCCTTCTCTCGGGGTTATGCCTTGCTCACCGTTGAAACGTCAATCTTGCTCTCCTCCGAACCCATGCGGTCCCGCACCTCGGCGGCAATCTCATAAGATCGCAAGCGCGCGGCCTGGTCGTAAATGAGCCCCGCAATCATCAGTTCATCCGGCTTCGTAACCTCGAGGAATTCACTCAATCCGCGTTCCACCGTCATCGACGATCCCACGAACGAGCACGCCAGCGACTGGCTGGCCATGACCTTCTCCGCCGGACTCCAAAACGTTTCGATGTTGTCGATTGGCGGCGGAATCTGCCCCGGCACTCCCCGGCGAAGTAGCGCAAAGGCTTGCTGATGCGAAGTGAACAGCCGCCGCGCCTCCGCGTCGGTGGCAGCGGCAACGACATTCACGCCCAGCATGGCGTATGGCCGGTCGAGCTGCTTCGAAGGCGTGAAGCGCCTGCGGTAGAGCGCCAGCGCCTGCATCATGTCCGCAGGCGCAAAATGCGACGCGAACGCGAACGGCAGCCCCTTGATCGCCGCCAGCTGCGCGCTAAACAAGCTCGACCCCAGCAGCCAGATCGGTACCTGCAACCCAGCGCCCGGGATCGCACGGATTTGCTGCCTAGGCTTCGCGGGCGCGAAATACGATTGCAACTCCTCCACGTCTTGCGGGAATTCATCGCCCGTGGCCTTGCTGTCACGCCGCAGCGCCTGCGTCGTCGCCATATCCGTTCCCGGCGCGCGCCCCAAGCCCAAATCGATCCGCCCCGGATACAGCGATTCCAGCGTGCCGAACTGCTCCGCGATCACCAGCGGCGCATGATTTGGCAGCATCACTCCGCCCGCGCCCACGCGAATGGTCTTTGTGCCCCCGGCGACATATCCAATCACCACCGCCGTCGCCGCGCTCGCGATCCCCGGCATGTTATGGTGTTCGGCCAGCCAGTAGCGCTGATACCCCAATCGTTCTGCGTGCCGCGCGAGCTCCAAGGTATTGCGGAACGCGTCGGCCGGGGTCGCCCCCGCACAAACCGGCGCGAGATCAAGCACTGAGAACGGAATCATGCAAAGCTCCTGCGCCGGCCACAATAGGCAAAATTAGCCGCTGTCCTGGCGCTCCATAGCTTAGATGAATCCTCGCGCCCCATCGGCACACGCGCAAAATGGCAGCGAACAACGCTTTTTCTCTCGCTGGCCGCTGCCGGGTCCGCCCCTGACTAAGACATCTCCTTGCGCACCAGGTCTTCCAGGTCCGCGATCTGGTCGCCCAGCAGATTCATTTTCCTCGCCAGCCCTTGTATTTCCGTTTCCGCCCGCCGGTTCACATCAAAATCCAGTTCGCTGCGCAGCCGGTCTTTCGTATCCTGCCGGTTCTGGCTCATCATGATCACCGGAGCCTGAATGGCCGCCAGCAGCGAAAGAAAAAGATTCAAGAGAATGTATGGATAAGGATCCCACGCCGACCGCTTCAGGTACACGTTTATTGCGATATAAATCGAAGAAAGGATCAGAAACGTAATAATAAAAAACCACGACCCGCCAAACCGCGCCACCGAATCAGACACCCGCTCGCCAAACGTCGCCTCCTTCTCGATCACCTCGTTCGCATTGCGGTTCGCCCGAAGCCGCACCAGCCGTTGCGACGCATGGAACTGCCGCCCGATCACCGTCAACATATCCATCCCCGCATGTGGTTTGCGCTGCAGCAGCACGCTAATATTGTCCCGCGTGACTTCCAAGCATTCCGTCTCTTCCACCGCGATCGCGCTCGTCTGATGCGGCGTCTGCTCCAGCATCGATGCAAACCCAAAAAAATCACCATGCCCCGGCTCATCCACTACAACTTCCTGATTGTCTTCGTCCACTGTCGTGACGCGCACTCGTCCCGTCACCATCACGTACGCCTGCCCGCTCGAGTCCCCCATCTTGTAAATGCGCTGCCGCGGCGCAAACTTCTTCATCTGCACCTGCCCCGCCAGCACTGCCCTCTCATCGTCATCCAGCAACGCAAACAGCGGCACATGCTTCAGTTCTTCCGGATTGCAACCCATCGTCCACCTCGCTTCGTGAGCCCAAATCCTGCCTAATCCTCCCCTCCATTTCAAGGGTTCCCCGAGCAGCTTCCTTTTCGGCACAGCGCCCTTCAGCAGACAGCCAGGTATCGAGCTCCCAACCAGTCCTTTGGCATGAGCGCGTCTCTTCCGGCCAGCCACCCCGTCGTGTGTGCCAATCCCTAACTCCTTTGGATGCAACACTTACAGAAAACAGGGGGAGGGGGAACGCCTCCGTTTATCCCAACTCCCTTTGCGAAACTCCGTGCCCTCAGCGTCTCTTTGTTATCTGTTGTCTCTCTCACACCGACTCTACCTTCGACCTTCAACTGTCAACCTCGTCCACGAGACACAAGTCACGGAACACTGGTCATCTCCCATCCCTGGCGTCGCAGTGCTATCATGCGGAAGAAACGTAGAACGAACCACTTATGACTGAAAACTACTCTCCATTCGCCACCGTCGAAGAAGCCGTCGAAGAGATTCGCCAGGGCCGCATGATCGTCCTCGTGGACGACGAGGACCGCGAAAACGAAGGCGACCTCACCATGGCCGCCGAAAAGATCACCCCCGACGCCATCAACTTCATGGCTAAATTCGGCCGAGGCCTGATCTGCCTGCCCCTGACCGAAGAGCGCTGCGACGAGCTCCACCTCCCGCTCATGTCGCCCATCAACACCTCCGTGCACGGCACCGCGTTCACCGAAGCGGTGGACGCGCGCGTTGGCGTCACCACCGGCATCAGCGCTTCCGACCGCGCCATCACCATCCTTACCGCCATTGATCCAAAAACGAAGCCCCAGGATCTTGCGCGCCCCGGCCATATTTTCCCGCTTCGTGCGCGCAATGGCGGCGTTCTCGTCCGCGCCGGCCAGACCGAAGCCTCCGTGGATCTCGCGCGCATCGCCGGACTGACTCCCGCCGGAGTCATCTGCGAAATCATGGGCGAGGACGGCACCATGTCCCGCGTGCCGCAGCTCATTGAGTTTTGCCGCGAACACCACTTGAAAATGCTCACGGTCGCGGACCTCATCCGCTACCGCATGCAGCATGAGCGCTACGTCCGCCGCGTGGCCGAAGCCGTTCTTCCCACGCGCTATGGCGATTTCCGCATGATTGCCTATTCGAGCGACGTGGACCACGACCAGCACATCGCTCTCGTTCGCGGCGAACTTGTTGGCGCCGAGCCGGCGCTCGTCCGCGTGCACTCGCATTGCTTGACGGGCGACGTCTTCGGTTCCACCGCCTGCGATTGCAGCGAACTCGTCTCGCGCTCTCTTGCCGCCATCGCCAAGGAAGATCGCGGCGTCTTTCTCTATTTGCACCACACCGGACGCGGTTTCAGCGTAGATGCGCCCGACCAGCCCGGCGTGCTCCCACAAATTCATTTTCATAAGCGCGGCCAGCTCGACCGCGAGCCCGCCCGCCAGCGCATGGTCCAGCACGAAAGCGGCATCGGCGCCCAAATCCTGATCGACCTCGGCCTCAAGGACATCCGCGTCCTAACCAACCACCCCAAAAAAGTCGTCGCCCTGGAAGGCTACGGCATCCGCATCGCCGACCAGGTCCCCCTCCGCATCGAGCAACCCAAACCCTCCCACCAGGTGATCTAGGAACGCCAATGGCCTCGACACTGAAACGCTTTGCAATCTGGACCGGCGGGCTACTCTTGTTGCTGTTCGCATGCGTCGTATTCAGAATCTGGTACGACTTTCGTTCGTACAGAATTACTCATCAACGAGAAGCAGCTCGGTTGATCGCAGAATTCCATCACCGTTTCAACGACCGCGACTTAGCGGCGATCTGCCGCGACGCCTATAGGTGCAGCGATCTTCCTGGCCTCAGGCAAGATTGGCAACGACTCTTGGACGACACTCGGAATCGCGGGGGCATGTTCCGAAGCGTGGTTCAATCGGACATCAATGTGTACGTGGAACCGCCGTCTGTCTGGGCGAATGTTGACTCCTCGTTTGGAAAGGGAGAATTGCGAGAAATTTTTATGATGAAGGATTACGAGGGAGGGTTGAAGATCTTTACCTACAAAACGGTCACAAAGGAGGAGGCCACCCCATAACATTAGCTTTTCTTTGGGCGGCGGGATTCTGCTTTTTCTTTCAGTAGCTACAACGGCGGCTCTGTCGGTTCGTCATCAGGCGGGTCCTCCGTGGGAGGTGTCGTTGCTTTCGGAGGAGGATTCGCTGGCGCTGTCTTCGGCTTCGCGCAGCCCGAGCACGCCTTTGCAGGAGTCGCGTGCTGCGCGGCTGGCTTGCCGATGGTCAAGTACTTGCGCATTTTTTCGAGGCGCTTCGGGCCGAGGCCGCGAATCGCGAGCAAATCGTCCACGCTTTTGAACGCGCCATACGACTTGCGCATCTGCAAAATCTTGTCCGCCGTCGCCGGCCCAATCCCCGGCACCAGTTGCAACTGCTCCGAATTCGCCGTATTAATGTTCACCGGCTGCGCCGGCGGCTTTTTCTTTCCCGCAAGCTGCGCCGGTAAAAAAAGCGCCGCAATGATGAGAATAGGCAGGAAAAACCGGGCGAAGAGGAGACGTGGTGTCATTACCGGAAGATAATACTCCCGGAGATTATATTAATCAATAATTATGGAACTGCGCTATCACTCCAAGCGCTTGCCCTGCGCATCGTAGACTTCGAGTTCGCCGAAGAGGGCGGCTTGCGATTCGATCTGGGCGCGGTCGCCGACCACGACGATTTGCATGTTCGCGGAATCCAAATATTTTCGCGCGGCGGCAAGCAAATCATCCGGCGTGAGTGCGCGGACTTTCTGGCGATAGGTTTCGAGATAGTCGTCGGGCAGTTCGTTCAGCGCCACATTGGAGAATTGCGAGAGCAGGCCATCCTGCGTCGCGAGGCCCATGGAAAAAACGCCGCTCAAATAATTCTGCGCGTCGGCAAGTTCCGCTTCCGGGACCGGCAGCGAACGCAGTTTGTCCATCTCGTAGAAAATCTCCGTTAGCGAAGCGGCCACAACGTCGTTGCGCACCGCCGCGGAAACGGAAAAGTATCCGTGCTGGCGCAACGCGCTGACGCCGCTGCGCGGGCTGTACGTGTAGCCTTTGTCCTCGCGAATATTCATTACCAATCGCGAGTTGAACGCGCCGCCATACAAACTGTTCGTCAGCCCCAGCTTCACCCAGTCCGGATGCTTTCGCGTAATGGCGTGGCACCCCGCCAGAATTTGCGCCTGCACCGCGCCAGGCACGTGCACGAGATACACTCGCCGCCCATGCGGATTCGCTGGGGCTGCGGCCATTCTTGATTCTGGTTTCTTGCCGGTCCATGCGCCAAAAACTTTTTCGATGTTTTGCAACATGGCTTGCGGCTCGAAATCTCCTACGAGGATGAGCAGTCCGTTTCCTGGCGTGTACGATTCGCGGTAGACCGCTTGCAAATCTTCGCGCTTGTAGGCGGCCACTTGTTGTTCGCTTGGGGAAACCTGCGCGTAGGGATGCGCGCCGAACAAGACTTTCCGCAAGCGTTCGCTGGCGAGGAATCCGGGTTGCGTGCGTTCCAGCTTTACTTCTTCCAGTTTTTGGCGGCGTTCGCGTTCGAATTCGGCTTCGGGAAAGGCGGCTTCGCGCGCCAATTCGTTCACCAATCCGAGCAACGGTTCCGAGAATTCCGACAATCCTGCGAAGGAAATCGCGCTGGTGTCCATTCCGGCCGCGGAGGAAAGATCCGCGCCTAGGCGGCGCAAATCCTCTTCGATCTGGCGGCTTGCGCGCTTTGCCGTTCCGGTTCGAACAACTGTGGCCGTCATTTCCGCGAGACCTGGCGCGCGATCCGCTACCGCGGCGTTGCCCGAACGGAAAAAGAGTTCGCCGTGAAACTTCGGGATGGTGTGCGACTCCGCAAGAATCACTTCGAGGCCATTCGAAAGCCGCGTTTTGGTGCGCTTGGGCCAAGTCACCGCGCGTTCCGCGGAAAGCCCCGGCACGCCCGTTGCTACTTCTACCGTGCGCGTTGCCATCACGCGGCCTCCTGCGTTTTGGCTTTCACCGGCGTTCGGAAGACGATTGCGCGCTTTTCAGTTCGCAGATATTTTTTCGCGGCGGCTTGAATTTCCTCGCGCGCCACGGCGAGAAATCCATCGAGGATGGTGTTCACGAGTTGTGGCTCATTGTCAAAAAGCGTGAAGCACGCCAGCAAATGCATCAGTCCATACTTCGGCATGGCGCCACCACGGCCGCCTTCGAGCGTGGCGTAATAATCCGAGCGCCATTTCACTTTCAGCTGCTCCAATTCATCCGCGCTGATTCCCTGCTCTCGCACTTCGCGAATCACGGCATCGAACGCCGCCAGCGTGGCTTCGCTCGAATACTCCGGCTTGTGCATGATCTTCGTGGTCATTTGCGTGGGCCCGTTGTATCCGAAAATGTCGTCAATGCCGCCATCCGCGTCCACCGCGATCTGTTTTTCCAGAACCAATTCGCGATACATCCGTCCCGCTCGGCCGCCGTGGAGCGCCTGGTCCAGCAGCGCCATCGCGTACCAATCGGCTGTGCGCCGTGCGGGCATGACGTACCCGATGGCCATTCCGGGGAGCGTCCCGAATTTTTCTTCCACGTTGCCGCGGCGCTCTTCGTTCTGCTCCGGTTCGCTCGGGTCGGCGAACGGCGGAGGCGCTCCGGCGGGAATATTGCCAAAGTATTTTTCTGCCAGCGTGAGGCCTTCTTCGCCCTTCACGTCGCCGAGCATCAAGAGCACGGCATTGTTTGGGACGTAATATGTTTTGAAAAACGCCTGGACATCTTTTAGATCCGCGGCGTCGAGATCGGCAAAATCGCCGTAAAAATTGTGCGCGTTGGCCCAATTGCGGAACGCCACGGGCGGCATGTCCAACCAGGGAAATCCGCCGTACGGCTGGTTCATCACGTTCACGCGGACTTCTTCTTTCACCACGTCGCGCTGGTTCTTCAGATTTTCGTCGTCCACTTTGAGTGCTCGCATGCGGTCGGCTTCCAGCCAAAGCACGCGCTCCAGCGCGTTCGATGGCACCGCTTCGTAATAATTTGTTACGTCGTAGGAAGTCGAGCCGTTCAGCGTGCCGCCGCTCGAATTGATGAGCTTGATGTGCTGCATCTTCGGCGCATTTGCCGAGCCCTGGAACATCATGTGTTCGAACAGGTGCGCGAAGCCGCTGCGGCCTTGCGGTTCCAACCGGAATCCTATTTTGTAGTAGACGCCGACGGTCACGACCGGCGCGGTGGTATCCGGCGCGATCACCACTTTCAATCCGTTTGCCAGCGTTTTGCTTTCGATTGCAACCTGCAGTCGTTTCACGCGTTGCCCCCCATGGCGTTTGCCTTTGCTTTTTTCCCTTCCGAAAGTTTTCCCAATTCAGCGAGCATCGCGGCGGCGTCTTTTGCAAGCACGCGCGCGGCCAAGCGGTTCAGCGCTACATACGCTTCCGGAAATTCCGCCGGACACTCCCGCAAGGCGGCCAGATGGGCCTTCACCACTTTATAATCGCCGCGCGAAAGCGGTCCCGTCCACGCAGCGCGCGGTCCCAGGCGTTCCATATTTTCGAGGACTTGGCGCGTTAGTGGCAAAAGCGCGCGCAGCGCTTCGCTGCGTTTCATTCCAAGCGAAATCAACAACTGCATCCCGGCCTCTTCCACCGCAAGAACGTTTCCGGCTGCCATCGCCGCTGCCGCGTGGTACAAAGCTTTTTTCTCTCCTGCGATTCGAACGGCAGAGCCGCCGAGGCAGCGCGTCATTTGACGGCCCACGCGAACCGCCTCCGTGTCTCCCTCCACGGCAAATACTCTGCCTTCCAGCGACGGCACGGAGACGCCGCTGAACGATTGTAGAGGGTGCATCGAACCAACGGTCGCGCCCTGGGCCTTCACGGATTCCAGCACACTCGCGTCTAACGCGCCGCTCGTGTGCAACACCACTTTCCCACGCAACTCCTCCGCGCCGATTCGCGCAAGTTCCTGGGCAACCGACGTGATTTCATCATCCGGCGTGGTGATCAGGATCACGCGGGACGAGAGGATCTGCCGAGTGGTTCCGGCGTGCGCTTTGCCTGCTCCGATGAAGCGGACAGCTTTTCGCGCCTTGGCTTCGCTGCGCGCGACGACGGCGCCAATTTTCCATCCCAATTCGCGCAATCGGCGTCCCAGTGCGCGTCCCACACGACCTGCTCCGACGATGGCGAGCGTCTTTTCCATCTCGTGTTAGCATAACCTGAGGTTGACGCCGACACCAATTTCCATGCATCTTTTCGGACTCGTTCTTTTTGGCTTCATCGCAATTTTCTGGCTCACTCATGGTCTTCGCGTTGCCTATGGCGCCACCCAACTTCCCTGGCTGAAAGACTTTGCTCCTGCCCCGGATGCGGCTTGTCCGCGAATCTCTTTACTGTTTGCCGCCCGTGATGAGGAAGAAAAACTTCCGGCGGCGCTCGCCACACTCATGGAAATGGATTACCCGAATCTCGAAGTGATCGCTGTGAATGACCGTTCGAAGGATTCCACGGGCCACATCCTCGACGAATTTGCCAGGGCGCATCCGCGGCTTCGCGTCGTACACGTCGCGGAACTGCCGCCGGGCTGGCTCGGCAAACCGCACGCGCTGCAGAAAGCCTTCGAGGCTTCCACCGGCGATTGGTTGCTCTTCACTGATGCTGACGTGCGCTTCGAACCGGATGCCCTTCGCCGCGCGGTGGCACTTGCAACGCAGCGCAAACTCGATCACCTCACGCTCTTTGGTGACGTGGAAATGATCGGCTTCTGGGAGAAGGTGCTCATTACTTTTTTTGCTTTCATGTTTCAGCTCGCCAGCGATCCGCACCGCGTGAGCAATCCGCATTCGCACTTCTATGTGGGAGTTGGCGCTTTTCAGCTTGTGAAGCGCTCCAGTTATGAAGCCAGCGGAACGCATCGCCGCCTAGCCATGGAAGTGCTTGATGACATGAAGCTCGGCAAAATCATGAAGCAGTCCGGTTTTCGTTCCGGGGTCGGAATCGCACAGGAGAGCGTGGTGGTTCGCTGGCACGCGGGGGTTGGCAATCTGGTTCGCGGGGTGACCAAGAATTTTTTTGCCGCCGCCGGCTACAGCGTGTCGTTCGTAGCCGTGGCCGTTGCGGGATTTTTGCTCATGAATATCATGCCATTCGTGGGTGTCCTTTTCGGGCACGGCTGGATACGCGCGCTGGCAGTTGCTTCGCTGGTCATCCTGCTCTTCTTCCACACGGCGATCGCCGTCACCATGCGCGTCTCGCCACTCTATGCGCTGACGCACCCACTCGGGGCCTTGCTCATGATTTACATGCTGCTGCGCTCGACAGTGATCACGCTAAGGCAAGGCGGCATCGTCTGGCGCGATACATTTTATCCGCTCGAGGAACTCAAGCGCGGCGTGGTTTAGCCTGCCGATTCAGCTGCTGCCTGTAGTTTCTCCGCAGAAAACATTCCAGCTAGATCCTTCTGTTTTAGCGAGCGGATGCGGTCGCGTAGTTGGGCGGCTTTTTCGAATTCGAATTTCTTGGCGGCTTCGCGCATTTGCGTTTCGAGCTGCTGCAACATTTCGGCGAGTTGTTTTTCGCTTTTGATCCCCGCGGCGGCGGCATCGAGGCTTACATCATCCAAGGGCACAGTCACGTAATCGGCTTCGACGATCTTGGCCAGCTCCATATCCACGGACTTGATGATGGACATCGGGGTGATGTTGTTTTCCTTGTTGTAGGCGACCTGCTTGGTGCGCCGCCGGTTGGTCTCGTCAATGGCCTGGTTCATGGAATCGGTGCGGCGGTCGGCGTAGAGAATGGCGCGGCCTTCGATGTGGCGGGCGCAGCGGCCGATCGTTTGGATTAGCGAGGTGTTGCTGCGCAAGAAGCCTTCTTTATCGGCGTCCAGAATTGCGACGAGCGAAACTTCCGGCAAGTCCAAGCCCTCGCGGAGCAAGTTGATTCCGATCAGCACATCGAATTCACCGCGGCGCAAATCGCGCAGAATTTTAATGCGGTCGAGCGTTTCCACCTCGGAATGGAGGTAGCGGCATTTCACGCCGATTTCCGAGAAATATTCGGAGAGGTCTTCCGCCATGCGTTTCGTTAGAGTGGTCACAAGGACGCGCTCGTTTTTTTCCGCGCGCACACGAATTTCTTCCAGGAGATCGTCCACTTGGCCTTTCACCGGACGAATTTCGACCTGAGGATCCACTAGCCCTGTCGGGCGAATCACCTGTTCGACTACGACGCCTCCCGCTTTGGTCAGCTCGTACGGGCCGGGCGTGGCGGAGACGTAGACGACTTGATTCATGCGGTGTTCGAATTCTTCAAAGGTGAGCGGGCGATTATCCAGTGCCGAGGGCATTCGAAAGCCGTAGTCCACCAGGGTTTGCTTGCGGGCGCGGTCGCCATTGAACATGCCGCGCACTTGGCCGACGGTCTGGTGGGATTCGTCAATGAACATCAGAAAATCCTGCGGGACATAGTCGAGGAGCGTGGGCGGCGCTTCGCCGGGGAGGCGGCCGCTCAAATGGCGTGAGTAATTTTCGATGCCGTGGCAGTAGCCGATGGTACGCATCATCTCGATGTCAAACATGGTGCGCTGCACGACGCGCTGGGCTTCGACGAATTTGCCCTGCTTCTCCATTTCCTTCTTCCACCACCATAGCTCTTCCTGAATGCTGACGATGGCGCGATCGCGCTGTTCCTGCGGCATGACGTAGTGCGTTTTCGGGTAGATGGGCACACGCGTCAAATCTTCCTGGCCAGCGCGGACTTCGCCGGTCAGTGGATCGATTTGGCGCAGCGCGTCAATCTGGTCGCCCCACATTTCGATGCGGTAGCCCTGGTCTTCATAGGTGGGATAAATTTCGATGGTGTCGCCGCGCACGCGAAAGGTTCCACGCCGCAAGTCTTCGCTGCGGTCGTACTGAATGTCCACGAAGCGGCGCAGCAGCGCTTCGCGGGGGATTTGCTGGCCTTTTTCCAGCATGACGAGCATTCCGTAGTAGGCCTCGGGCGAGCCGAGGCCGTAAATGCAGGAGACCGAGGCGACGATGACGACGTCGCGGCGCTCGAAGAGGGAGCGTGTGGCGCTCATGCGCAGCTTGTCCAGCTCGTCGTTGATGGTGGCTTCTTTATCAATGTAGATGTCGGCGGATGGGACGTAAGCTTCGGGCTGGTAAAAATCGTAGTAGCTGACGAAATATTCGACGGCGTTTTCCGGAAAGAAGCCTTTGAACTCGTGGTAGAGCTGCGCGGCCAGCGTTTTATTGTGCGCCAGGACCAGCGCGGGGCGGTTGGCCTCTTCGATCAGCTTGGCCATGGTGAAGGTCTTGCCTGATCCGGTGACGCCGAGCAACACCTGGTGCTTTTCGCCGGCTTCCAGGCCGCGAGTAAGCTGCTCGATGGCCGCGGGCTGATCGCCGCGCGGCTGATAGCTGCTGTGCAGCTTGAAATTCATGGGGAGGGTCTCCTGCCGGTCTGGCGGCCACTGCTGAAACTTACATTATACTCCGGCCTGCAAGTTCTCGGCTTTTTGCGCTGGGAAGCCAGTATCCAGGCGCCGAGTAAAGAGGACCTAATGAGAATACTGCTGTAAAATGCGCACATCAGCCATGATGAAAATTCCGAGATCCCAGTGTTTGGCCGGAAGGATTGTAAAGCCCTGTTTAGCTATCTGGCTTCTCGTACCCCAGATGAACGCTCTCACTACTTTAAGAATAGCAACTTTATGTTTCCCCGCTAGCAATCAATCTAAAGATGCGACTTCGCAACCTGGATTGCCGCAACCGAGCCCAGATATTTTTCGGGTCTTAATAATCAGCAATGGAACGTCGTATGACAAGGTGACTTGGTCAGAAGACTTCAACGTGGTGGCCCCCAACGGGAACATGCTCTTTGTGAGTAACACTCCGTTTTCCTCTACCGAGGTGTCAGACAAACAGTTTCAGTTGTTGGTAAAGTCAGCGGCGAAGATTCTGCGCCGCGGTCCTGAGCTAAATGAAAATGGGAAAGTAGTCGGGGAAAGAGTTCTGTGCCTCTTTTCACCGGTTAAGGCCGGTGGCCCCTCCCAATACAATGTAATCTGGACGTCGGGTGCGGTCCTCTGGAGACTCTCCGGCGAGCACCTGGAAGATGTGCAGTCTCTAGAGAACAGATTGAACGCGGAGGGCACCCGCGCGCTGTGGAAGTGGGCTACTGCACAAGCAAAGCATCCATAACTGATCGTACCCGCCGACTAACTAACATTTCTAGCTCAGCCCTAATAACTCGGAAATCGTAAACAGATAGCGCGCCACCTATAAGTGAGTGCAGCTTCGAATCAAGGACGATTCGGGGACGCGTCGGTGACTAGGAGGACTTCGGCGTGGCTTTTTGCGTCGACTTTGTAGTGGACGCGATTGGAGCCGTCGGCTTTCGCGACGGTGACGTCCATGCGCTGGGTGGCTTCTTCGGTGGCGCGGACGACGAGGCCGGTTTGCACGGAAATGTAGGTGAAGGTTTCGTTGGTGCCTTGGGCGGTGCCGGTGGTTTTCAGGTCGTGGAGCTTGAAATCTTCGGGGGTGGCGTCTTTCGAGGAGGAGTTTTGTTTCAGTGTCGCGGTGGTCAGGAGGACGGCGCAGGTATCGGGGGCGCCTGCAGCGGTGGAAATCTCTCCCGTGTTCGAAAGCTGGCTGGCGCGGCAGGGTTCGTTTTTCACGTACTGCGATTCGCGCTCCCAGGTCAGCGAGGCGATCGGGGAAGCGGCGTCTTCGGCTTGCTCGGACTTCCATTTATCGCCGACTCGCGCGCCTTCCGGTGGGAACGTCCATGCGAACGCGAAGCGCGCGACCCATTCTTGCCAGGCTTGTTGGTGTTCGGGAGAGAGAGCGTCCAAGCCGGTGACTTGCCGCACGAGGCCGTCCGGGGAAATCGTGAATTCGATGCTCGCTTCCGCGGGTTGCCCGCGCGGCGGCTGTCTTCGGTCGTCTTTTTTGACCGGCTTCTTCAACGGTGAATCCGAATCCAGCATGCGGAATTGGCCTCGCGCATGAATCGCGGCCTTGCCATTCGCTTGCTGTATGTCCAAGACATCCATCTGGAACAAGCCATGTGCGTCCAATTGTGCGGCCGTGGGCGCCAAGGGAGCGGTGACGTTGCTTTCGGTCTTGACCGATTTGTCGACGCGGAAGCGAATCAGGTAGGTGATCCTCTGGCCGGCTTGGAGTTTGGGGAGAAGGCTGGCGCGTTTTTCGCCGGCGGCTGCGGCGGTCAGCGCAAGAAAAAAGATTGCGGCAATCCATGGAACAGTGCGTGTCATGTTAGATGAAGGAATTTTTGTGACTGCGACCCAGAACGCCTTTGCGCCATCGCACATCCTTTACACATCGATTGAAATTCAATCCGCAGGCTGGCGTGCGCTCAGCTTTTCCACGGAGACCTTTGGACCATCTAGTGGCCCCAGAATCTTGAGGACGTGGCCGAGGCCGGAGTCCATTGTTTTGCGATCCTTGCTCTTGCGCGTGCTGGCCGTTTCGATGGCCAGATCCGCGTCGCGCCCGAAGCTGAGCGTTCCGTTGACGAGCGTCCATTCCTTTCCGCCGTCCAGGCGCAGTTCTTCCAGTAAGATGCTACGATCCTTAAAACTGAAAGCACCTTCTCCGGAGGCCCAGCGTGAAATTCCGGTGTGCGCGGCTCCGTCGGCGACGCTGGCGTTCACGTCCCAGCCGCGAAATTCTACTTTGCTCAGATGGATTTCGCCGCGGCCGGTGAGTTTTGCCAGCAATTCTTCGCGGCCTACGCCGGCGGTTTTCAATTGCAGAGTTCCGGAGGCCGCACCGGCCAGGCGTTCAGCGACGTGCCCGGTTCCTGGAAGTAGCGCCAAGTTTACGCGGTCCAGTTCCGCGGTGGTTTCGTAGACGGGACGCGGCAGGAACTTCGCGTCAATTTTAGCGTGCACAGTGCCACCGGCCCATTCCGCGCTGGCGTCCTTTACTTCCAACTGCAGATCGTGCAGCGAACCCCGGGCGTGGAGCTTTTCCAGGTTCAACTTTTCGATGGTCAGTTTCGCCACATCGAGCTCGCCTTCGGCATTCACGCGCCGCACCAATTCGCTGGCGGGCGTGGCCGGAGCGGAGCCGCCAAGCAGTGAAGGCAAGAGCCGCTGCAGCCAGCCCGGCCGGGCTCTCGGCCCAACCCAGCGATCCAGTTCTGCGGCGTCTAACTGGTCTCCGTTCAAATGAAACGTCCACTTCGGCGCGCCATCGCCGTCCGTTGCTGGAGATTCCCCGATGTCTCCAGACCAAGTTCCGCCAAATGCTTCCACCTTTATTAGTCGCGCGATGTGCCGCCCGTCGGCCCAATCCAATGCACCCTCGGAGATTTTCATGGGCTGGTTCAAACCCGCGACCGTCAAGTTCGCCTTGCTGAAGCTGATTCTCCCGTTCCATTTGCCGCGGAACGGCTTTTCCCATTCCCATTTCGTGGCGGCCGTAGCTTGACCATTCAATTCCCAGCCGTGATTCAGCGGATGGCCGAACGCGGCGGACAGTTTCAGAAAATCGTCGACCTTAGAGATATTTCCTTCGATGCTGAGGCTGCCGGCTTGGCTGCTCAGATCTTCGGTGAAGGTAAGGTCGGCAGCGTTTTCCAGGGGTGGCGCGGCCTTGCGTTTCTTTTGCGCTGCTGCATCGTGAGTCTCCTTGCCGAACTCTACGCGCACGGGACCAAGGACGAACATCGAGCGATTACGGCCTCCGCTCACCGGCCCGATATGCAACGGCTCCGTGAAGTCGGGTACCTTTACGATTCCTCCGCTGCTGGAGAGCGCTGCTGAGTGCAGTGCCAGCGGCCATCCGCTGAGGACCATTCCGCCAGTGAAATACTGCTCCGCGGTGATTTCTTCGGACACGTCAGGATGAAACGCGCGATACCAGGCCAGCAGATCGGAGGCTTGAATGCCCATGGAGTCCACGCGCAATTCCATGGAGCGTGCGCTTCCTCCTGCCAGCTCGAGCATTCCACGCAGATTGGACTTCGGGCCCTCCACGGCGATTTGTTCGGCAACTAGATTTCCTGTACCAATATTCCAGCGGCCTTTCAGATTCGCGCTCAAGCGCGGATTGTCGGTGCGTTCCGTCAGGTCCCAGCGATGGATTTGTGCGGCGCGCGCTTGCACGGAAAAGGTCCAGTCGCCGGGCTGATCCTCTTTGGCGTTTGCGCTTTTCGCGGTGGCGTCGAAAGCGAAGGCGCCGCGCACGCCGTAGTCCTGGCCGTGGAGGAGACGAAACACATCCGCGAGAGAGGCTTCGCTCCATTGCAAGGAAATCTCCGCGGGCTGCAAGCGGGTGGAGGTGCCGGCGACGTCTCCGCGGACGCGGATGGTGCCGGCGGATTGCAGCGAGACTCCGCTGCGCCAGGGCTGCGCTTCCAACTGCAACTGCCAGCGGCCGGTGGAGACTTGCTCGACGCTTCCGGAAACGTTTGTGAAGGCGAAGGCCTGCTTGTCTTCGCCGGTCTTGAAATTGATGCGCCCTTCGTCAAACTCAATTCGTTCGAGGTGATTCACGGGTGCGACGGGAGAAGGAGGACCGTAGCCGCGCGAAATTGTGGCGGGATTGGATTTCGCCGGGGGCAGCCACTGCTCCAGGTTCCAGCGGCCCTGGGAATTTCGGACGAGAACGAGGCTCGGTTTGCCGAGCCACAGCGTGCCGAATTCGAAATGTCCGCGCAGCAGGCCCATCCAACGAAGACCGGCGCTCATGTGTTCCGCGCGGAGAAAATGTTCGTAGCCAAACGCAGGGTCCTCGCCGACGGTCACGGCGTTGGCATCGAGCTGCGGACTAGGGAGAATTCGAACGTTGAAGCTTCCCACTTCCACGGGGCGGCCAAAGGCGCGTTCCAGATGCGCCACGAGATAGTTGTGAACGCGGTGGGTGCGCGAGAGCAAGGACACGGCGGCCTGCAGGGCGATCAGAAAAACCAGGATCGCCAAGACGGGTTTCCACCATTTTCGCAGCTCGTTCATCTCGCTCGGAAGTCTCGCAGACTCGGGGTGAAATGTGTAGCGACGAAAGCTACTTCTGAAGAGGGAGAAGAATCAGCTCGGCGCTGAGATGAACGCGTTCGACGGTGCGCTAGTGCACCGTGTGGAGCATGCGGCTCCATCGCGTGCGCGACGGAAGATGGGCCAGCGTTTGGAAAATCCCGCTCAAGCGCGACCAAAAGGTGCTTTCTCCACTGTAATCGCCGCTGGTTGCATCCACCGACCAATAAATCAAAAACGGCCGGCCCATGATGGCGCTGCGATCCACGAAGCCCCAGTAGCGGCTGTCCAGGCTGCGGTCGCGATTGTCGCCCATCGCAAAGTATTTATTCGGAGGAACGACGATTTCGTCGCCGTGAATGTATTTGCGCATCTCTTCGGCCCATTCCGGTTGCATGGCGGAGGTGATGAACTGGCTGCGCGGCGGAGGAAAATTGTAGTTCAGCGGATCATAGGGAGCGGCGCCGTCGTGCACGGCGTACGGCTCCGGGAGCAGCTTGCCATCAATGAACACTTGCTGGTCCACCAGCTTCAAGCGGTCTCCCGGCAAACCAATGACACGTTTCACGAAATGCTGGTGATCGGCAAAAGGGTACTTGAAAACGATGATGTCGCCGCGCTCGAGCGAGCGGTAGGGCAGCAGCTTTTCATACCACGCGCCGGTTCCACCGAAGATGAATTTGTTCACGAGGAGGTGATCGCCGATCAGCAGGGTGCCTTCCATGGAGGCGGAGGGAATCTTGAAGGCCTGGACGACAAAACTCGTTCCGAACAATGCGAGGATGACGGTGACGAGCAGCGACTCCAGATATTCGGAAATGGTGGTTTGATCGCCGTGGTGCTCCGTGACTTCCTGCTTTGTTTCCGGCGCTTGCGCTTCCACCTGCGCTGCCATCTCTTCGGGCATTCGGGATTAGCCTTTCGGTTCCGCGTGTTCGAGCTGCTGGAGGGCGCTACGCGCGGCGCGTTGTTCCGCCTCTTTTTTGGTGCTGCCTTCGCCTGCGGCCATGCACTCGCCATTGACCCACACTTCGATCAGAAAAACCTTCTGGTGGTCCGGGCCACTCTCGCCTGCGAGCCGGTATTCGGCGGGAGGCTGGCCGCGGCCTTGCAGGAATTCCTGCAAGGCGGACTTGCGATCCGATTCGGAGATACTCTCGCCGCGTTCTTCGAGGGCCTGTTCGAACAACAAGCGCCGCAGGATTTCCCGCGTCGAGCCGAGTCCGGCATCCAAGTAAATAGCGGCGACTACCGCTTCAAATGCATCGGCCAGAATCGTGGGCTTCTCGCGGCCGCCCGTTTTTTCCTCGCCGCGTCCCAGCCGCAGGTGTTCGCCCAATCGCAGCCGCCGCGCCGCCGCTTCCAGCGAACTTGCATTCACGATCCGCGCCCGGCTTTTGGAGAGCTGGCCTTCGCTCCACTCCGGAAAACTCGCCAGCAGATATTCGCTGGTGAGCAGTTCCAGGACCGCGTCGCCCAGGAACTCCAAGCGCTCGTTGTCCATGGGAAGCGAGTCCTTGCTTGACTCTTCGGAGCCGGACCCTCTTAGCTCGGGGACAGACGAACTGTGCGTCAGCGCCTTCTCGAGGAGCGCGGGTTGTGAAAACTTATGCCCCAATCGTTCTTCGAGCGCTCCGTCGTGGATCTGAGTGGTCTCGTGCATAAATCCGCGGCGCTTCCGAAGGCTTTTACTTTGGCGCGCTCAATTGCGTGGCGCTTAGCTTTTTCGCTTCCTCGGCGCCGTTCTTGCACGTCCCTTGAAGGCTGCTTTGCATCGCTGCGCACTTGTTGAAGGCGGCGATCGAATCGTCAAAGTGCGAGGCCTTTTCGTTGGCCGTGCCAAGCAAATAATAGTTTACCGGGTCTGGAGCGGGATCGAGCTTCACGGATAGTTCGAGCTCGGGAATCGCCTCAGCGTACTTCCCGCGCCGCACATATACCAAACCCAGCCCGCTATGTGCTGCGGCCAGCGTCTGGTTTTTCGCGCGATCAAACGCGTCATCCGTCAAGTTCGCAGGCTTGGGGAGAGTCGGGGTAAGTTCGATGGCGCGCTTGCAATACGTCTCAGCCTTCACCAATTGCTTCGCCGGATCCTCTTTGGTTGCATTCAAGGCCCGAGGTATGGTCTGTCCCAAAATGGCGAGTGTAGCTACGTCATTGGGGGTTAACTCGACGGCTTTGTCTCCAGTCTCGATCATCTTCTGCACTTGCCCGCTCTGCAGGTAGACCATGGTCAACGTCGCTAAGACGACGGGTTTGTAGCGGCTCTGCGGATACTTCTGGTTGAACGCTTCCCCCGCATCGATCTTCTTGTTCAAATCCGTTACCGGAACGTCTTGAAAAGTCTTATACGCGGCATCCTCTTCCGCATTCACTGGTGCCGGCGCGTCCAGTGACAGGGCGGGGGCGTCAGGGGTTTTCGGCTTGTCACCGGTTTGCGCGGGCGGCGGAGCCTGAGTTCCTTGTCCGCTTGGGGTTCCTTGCGCGGCCGCGATTCCGCTCCAGCAAAGCAGCAAGGCAGCTACGGCTGCCGCTTCCAACCAGCTGTTCCAAATCCTTTTCATTCTTTTTCTCCTCTTGGGTTCAGTCTCTGCGATTCTTCCCACGAGCTGCTTAACACGGAACGTGATTTATTTCGGAGCGGCGGGCTGCGTCGCACCCATCTTCTTGGCTTTTTCCGCGTTTTCCTTGCACGTCGGCTGCATGTTTCCCGGAAACTCCGCGCACTTGTTGAATGCCGCCGCCGCATCATCGAAGTGCGACGCGTTCAGATCGGCGACGCCCAACACATAGTAGTTCACCGGATCCGCTCGCGGGTCCAGTTTCACAGATTGCTGGAGTTCGGTGATGGCACCGGCAAAATCGCCGCGGCGGAAGTCCACCAATCCCAGCCCGCTATGCGCGATGGCAAGCGTCTGGTCCTTCGCTTGCGCAAACTGCGCGTCTGACATGGTGTCCGGCTTGGTGATAGTGGGCATGGTTTCGATGGCGCGCTTCGAATACTCCTCCGCTTTTGAAAGCTCACCGCTCGGGTTCGGCGTGTTGGAGGTGATGACGCGCGGAATCGTCTGCCCGAGCATAGCCAACACCTGTACGTTTTTGGGATTCAAAGCGAGGGCCTTCTCGCCGGCATCTTCCATTTTCGGCACCTGGTTGGTCTGAAGGTAGGCACTAGTCAGATCTGAGTAAACGGAAGCCCGGTAACGGCTCACCTGATACTTTGTCAAAAATGCTTCGCCAAGTTCGATCTTTTTCTTTGGATTTTCGGGCGAAACCGCGTGGAACTCATCATAAGCGGCCTGCTCGTGCTGGTCAGCAGGCTTGACCAATTCCAGTGAATTCTCGGTGTTTATCGGGGACTTGTCTTTGCCATTGGCGATCGAGGTGTTGCTCGATGCCGGGGCTCCACTTACAGGCGCCCCCGTCATCTGCCCCGCGGCAATGCCAGCGCAGCAGAACATCAAACCAGAGATGATACTCGTCCCTCTCCAAATCCTCCCGTTTCGTCTCACGTAGACCTCCTTCATCAAACAGCTTTCACACTTCCAGTCACATGCGTCCAAGTCACTCCAGAAATCGTTTCTTCAAACTACAATCGTCATCCACTCACGGCCGGGCTGAGGGTTTTTCTCCTGCAAACGCAGCGAGTCCTCTTTGCGCCGCCAGCCTGGCTTGCTCTGGCGCGCCTTCCACGGCTAGCGCGGATTCGAACTCCGCCTTCGCCACGCTGGGGTTTCCCTCCGAATCGTAAATGCGTCCAAGGTAGACGTGCGACCACGCCAGCACCATGGGGTCTTGCGTCGCCGCGTGTTCACCAGCGGTTAGCCGCCCGAATACTTGCTTGGCCCTCGCGGCATCCTGATCGAGCGAAGCCACCACGCCGATACCAAACCACGCCCGAGGCTGGTCCGGATACCGCGTTAGCACTTTTTGAAAGGAAGCCTCCGCCGCGCGCGGATTCTTCGCCGCAATCTGGCGTTCACCCTCCGTCAGTGCCGCGATGACGTCGGCATCATTCGGCACGGTCGTGGGAGTTGCTCTTCGCAGGCGCGCGATTTCCGCCTGCGCTGCTTCGTCGCCGGGCTGCGTGGAGTCGGCCTGCGCGAATTTCACGGTGGCCAGACGCTTGGCCTCGGCTGTTACGTCAATACTTCTCACCAGGTCCGGAAAGAAGTACTTCATGGAGGGTTCGGAGTTTTCAAACTTCGAGAGTGCGACAAAAAGCGGCCTCACGAACACGTAGCCGTCCTCGTCGTCCCGGCTCATGGCCGCATCGCGCTCGCCGGGGGACATACGCTTGAGTTTCAGCTCCACGGCACGAACCGTGCACTCCGCGAAATAGGACGCGTAGTCATCTTTCAGTTCGGGCGCCAGACGCGGCGCAGTCGCCGCGGTCTCAAACAACGGCCGTTTCACTGCGATCACGTGCGAATACATCAGCGGCAGCGGGTCCAACAGATAATGCAGGAAGGCGTGGCGCAGCATGTCCGTGGGAATTTCTTCCCCGCCGCTCAGCACCAGCGCGTAGTGATCGCCGAAATTCCGCACGTTGGTGATCCGCCCCACCAGTGGCTCGACGATGACCATGAACGACCGCGGATCGCTCTGGTCCAATATTTGCCGCAGATATCCCGTCGAAACGAAGACAATTTGCGAAACCGAATCGTGCAGCCGTTCGATTTCCCGCTCGTAAATCGGCTGCACCTGCCGCCACATCACGCCGATCTTCTGTTCCTGATAGTAATTCGCAAGGATTTCGCTGAAGCCTTCGAGGGCGATCACTTCCGGCGGCAAATCATCGCGGCGCAAAACGGATTGAAACTGCGGTGCTGGCCCCGAAACCAGGCCGAACCACAAATACCTCGAAAGCGTCGCGCCGGGATCGCGCAATTCATGCTTCCGGTAAAACTCGCGCAAAGCCTCCACGGCTGGCCCTTGCTGCGCGCGCAATTTCTCTCTCATCTGCGCCCGGTACGGCGTCCAATTATCCGACCGCACGTCGGATTCGAAACCGGCCGCGAGCAGCGCACACATGGTTGTAAACATGGCCTCGCTGCCATCCACGGTCACCGGACTTTGCGGAGCGGAGCGCACTTCCCGGCGCGCCGGCGCCGATTTGGCCGGAGCTTGCGGCGGCGTTGGCACTTTGTCTGGAGCCGAGGCGGGAGCTTGGGCCCCCGCCGGAGAAACCATCACGGCACACAACGCGAGCAATACGATTTGTAGCTGAAGTTTTTTCATGCCTCTCGCCGCAGTTCTCACTTGAGCCGGTCGCTGCCTACATTCCACCGATCGCGGTATTCAGCACGGAAGGGCATCCCTGTGAGCGGACTATGTCCTATCGCAATGCTGCGGCATCTTGTCAATCTACCGTCGTGTACCTCTTCCGTCAAGGAATCACATGCCATTTCCTGCCGTATTCTGGTGCAACGTTTGTCTCTTTTCGTGGCATCTGTTAACAGAGAAGATGCCGTCATCCCCCGGACGGGATGGCTAACGCGAAGGCGGCTAATTCAAGACCTCGCATGATAAAAGTGCCGTCCTTACTTAGAGTCTCGCTGGCCGTGGTCGTCGCATGCTCGCCGCTCTCCGCGCAATTGGTGCGCGAGAATTCCGCGTCACCCGCCCAACCATCGCAGCCCAGGCAGTCCGCGCAGAGTCCTGCATCCACGCCAACGCCCACTGGCAAGCGCCGCATTTCGCAGGAAATTCAGCTCACGGGCGAATCGTCCTGGACAGACACCGGCATTGATGTGCAAGCCGGCGAACACGTGGTCATTACCGCCTCCGGCAAATTACGCTACGCCGACGCTAAAGCCGACAACACACCGGACGGGCTCGCGCGCGGCTTCAAGGACTTGCTTCGCGATCTTCCCTTCAATGATGCCGGCCGCGGCGCGCTGATTGGCCGCATCGGCGACGCGGACATCGCACAGCCATTCCTCATCGGCGTGAAGCGAGACGTTCTTGCGCCTGTCTCTGGCCATATTTCCGTTGGGATTAATCAGGCCAGCAGCGACGACGCCGATGGCACGTACGTCGTGCGCATCGAAGTCTTTGCGCCCGAAGGCGGCGCGGCCCGCGTCGTGGCCAGACAAGTCAGCTTTCTTCCAGGAATTGACAACAACCTCTTCTCCAAAATTCCGCGGCGCGTTGGCGACAAACACGGCAATGCTGGCGACATGGTGAACTTTCTGATCATCGGTTCTGAAGACGCGATGCAGCGCGTCTTCACCACAGCGGGATGGGTCAAGGTGGACGCCGACGTCAAAGACACCGTTCTTCACGGTCTGATCGAAAGCCTATCGAAAGAGTCCTACTTGACGATGCCCATGAGCCAGCTTTATCTCTTTGGCCGCCCGCAAGATTACGGCTGGGCGCATGCGGAACCCATCAGCGTCGTCCGCTCGCGCAATCACCTACGAATCTGGAAAGCGCCGTTCCAGGTCCATGGCCAAACCTTGTGGGTTGGCGCCGCCACGCATGATATTGGCTTTGAGAAAGATCAGCGGAACAATGGGCTCACCCACAAGATCGATCCCAATATCGACCTCGAGCGCGATTACGTTGAAAAAACGCTCTCCTCCACCGGGCTCGTCGCCGAAGTTACTCACTTTCTCCCCACCAACCCGCTCACCGAAGCCAAGACCGCCACTGGCGGCACGTTTAGTTCGAACGGGCAAGTCCTCATCCTCAAGCTCGAGGAGTCCGCCACCGCTCAGTGAGTCCAATGCGGGAGTGGAGTCAAAGGTTCTTGGACCATGCGCGAAGTCGTCCCACAGCCATTTTTTCACTGAGCCACGGCTGCGGGGCCAAGCGGGAGAGTCAAGACCTCGCGGAAAAGAAGGATGCCACGGGCGGCCGCTCTCCTTGTGGCGCATCCACGAGCTGCGCCAAGGTTAGAAGCGCGGTCCGCCCATAGTGCTCGCCTTCAAGAATTCGCACTTCCAGCATCAGCCCGGGCTCGTGCGCTTCGATCACCCTCACTTTCAGCCCTGAGGGCAAGAGCAAAACCTTTTGATGTGCGATCAGCAGGGAGAAACCCACATCGTCGTTGGCGGCGTCCAATCTGTCCCGCTCTTTCTGGCTGGCTTGGTCCACAGCGGCCAGCATGTATTTTTCCTTGCCGCCGCGGACCTCGAATACGCGCCCAACACTCTTGCTCGCGGCACTTCGTTTTGGGGTGGGAGCTGGCGCGACCTTTGCCGCACCTTTGACTGTTCCCAGAAAGCGATAGCCCTTGCGCGGCAGCGTCTCCACGAAGCGCGGCTTTCGGGTCCCGTCTCCCAGCGCTTGCCGAAGCTTTTTCACTGCGGTGTTCAGGCTGTGGTCGAAGTCCACAAAGGTGTCCGCGGGCCAAATCCGTTCGCGCAACTCCTCCCGAGTCACCAGATCGCCCGGCCGCTCCAGCAGAATAACCAGAACTTGGAAGGGCTGCTGCTGCAGCTTGATTTTCGTGCCCTTCTTGAACAGCTCCCCCGCGTGGGGATCAATGGCGAAGTCGCCAAATTGGATCAGCCGGGATGCGTGCGCTTGCGAAGTCATTCATTTCACTCGTATTGGCCGCAGAATATAGCATCAGTCGCGCCTGTTGCGGAACATTCCTCGCGCTCTCGGTTCACCCCCAGTTCACCTCCAAATTACCCCCCGTGCATTGAGCTCCTCTGGGTTCTGAGCGAAAGTGACGCAACGTTGAGGGGCGGCAGAAAGGCCCCAAGCGAATCCGGTGAGCCGGCATCGCTACTAGGAATTGAAGCGAGAAGCAAAAAGGATCACCAGAGCTTCGACGATTCCCACCACGTTGCCTCCCCGGGCGACGCCACCACGCAGTAAAAAAACCACCTCCTCTGCCCTGAACAGAGGAGGTGGTCTCTTTTTCAGCGCTCAGTGCCCTGCCCGCTCTACCTTACTGGAATGTTTCCTTCCCTTGGGCGGTCTTCCTCAATTTGGAGTATGATTCCGCCCCGGCCAAGCCTCAGACGCCGAACCGCACTTTCCCTCAGGAGGTGGCTCGTGGTCATCGCCAAGCCAGACAACGAAGCAGGCCGCATCGTGGCCCTGGAAAAGTACGCCATCCTGGATACCGATCCCGAACAGGCCTTCGACGATCTCACTCTTCTGGCGTCGTTTGTCTGCAAAACGCCCATCGCCCTGATTTCTTTGGTAGATGAGGACCGCCAGTGGTTTAAGTCGCGCGTAGGCATTGATGCTTCCGAGACCTCCCGCGAGATTGCGTTCTGCTCCACGGCGATTTTGCAGCCCGACGTTTTCGTGGTCTCCGATGCGCTAAAAGACGACCGTTTTCGCGATAATCCGCTGGTCGCCTCCGACCCCAATATCCGCTTCTACGCCGGAGCCCCGCTCATCAACGAGGATGGATACGCCCTCGGGACACTCTGCGTTGTGGATCGCGCGCCTCGCGAATTGACGTCCGAACAAAGAGAAGCGCTAAAAGCACTGAGCCGCCTGGTTCTGGCGCAGCTCGAATTTCGCCGCAACTTGATTTTGTTAAAGGAAGCTCTTACCGATCGCACCAAAGTGGAACACGAACGCCAGCGCGAGCTCATTCACGTCCAGGAAACCTTGATGCGCGTGATGGGGATTCGCCACTGAACATCTCACTCGCCGGAAGTGTTCTGCGCTTCTTCGGCATCCATGGTCCGCGAGATTCGTTTCCGTCGCGTTGACTTGCTTCGTCCCCCATCCTAAGATGCGTGCTCCGAAACCCTGTTGCGCTGTGCGCAACGATTTTCGGGTGGAGGGCCTGGTGAACGATTGGAAATTCGCGCAGAAGGACGCCTCCGAAGAGCTCGCCTTGCTTACCCAATTCTCCTTCAAGAAGCGTCAGGCGAACGGCGACGTTAGCTTCGTGATCACCATAAGAGAATATGTCGCGCCTCCCAAGAATCAGTTCGCGCGCTTTTTCGCGCAGGCGGATAAACACGTCAACCAGAAAATCGCGCCGATTCTGCCGACGGGCTGGGGAAACTCCATCCTCGATGCACTCAATGACTGTATCCGAATGATCCGCCAATTTCCGTGCGAGGGAGAGGAGACTTCCACGGCGACTGGGGCGTCCGGCGGCTGACACAAGCGCCAGCATTCCCCAGTCTACACTTGAAAAATCTCGATTGCCGTCACTGGAATCGTGCGGCCGTTAGAAAGGCGCCAGTGAAAATCCTCACGAAAGAATTGAAGCCCGGCATTATGGTCCTGGAGTTAAGCGGGCCGCTACAGATGGGCGTCGAATGCAAACAGCTGGAACTGGCCTTCGATCAACTGATCCGCGACAGCCATACGCGCGTCATCGTTGATCTTTCACAGGTGACCAAGCTCGACAGCGGCGGTTTGGGAAAACTCGTGAACTGTTTTTCTCGCCTGAAGACCGCTGGCGGCGCGCTTCGTCTCGCCGGCGTCACCGGCATGATCGACGGCATTCTAAAATTAACGCACGCCGATCACTTTCTGAAATCCTATCCCACCGCCCGCGAGGCCGCCGAAAGCTTCTCGGATTCCTCGCACTCGACAACCAACTAGTTTCGCCGAATCATCCATCCTCATGAAAGCATCCGCCCTTCGCGCAGCGCTTCTCGTACTCTCGGTTGCAGCCGCAGCCCCAGGGTGGACTGCGCAGGTGACGAGAACATCTTCAGGCTCTCCCGCAGCCGTCCTCGAGCAGCGAGACTGGCCCGCCTACGGCGGCGCACCTGAGAACAGTCACTATTCAAGCCTTGCGCAAATTAATCGAAGCAACGTTAAGCGCCTCGCCGTCGCGTGGACGTTTGATACGCAGGAGGAAGGCGGCCTCCAGTCCAGCCCCCTCATCGTCGGCGGCGTACTCTACGGAATCACTCCAACCCAAAAAATATTTGCTCTGGACGCCACTACCGGCAAGCTCGTGTGGAAATTTGACTAATCATCGATGCAAATTCCGGCTCACGACCGGAGCAGTAGCCTCACGTCCGAACTGTAGATGTGGACTAAATTTTGCCAGCTGATTTACTTATCTCGGGATGAGGAGCTGCGTTCGAGAGAAGCGCGATCCCAGCTCGCAAGATTGGCGCCGGCTTCATACGTGCTCTGCGCGAACTTCAGGATTTCGTCGCGCGGGGAAGCGGCGCACCGCGCATCGTCGTACATCAACAAAAACTCGTGCATCTTTTTTTGATAGAACGCGCCGGCGGGCTGAACCGTCTGTTGGTCGAAGCCTGCCGGTTCAGGAGCCGTGTACGTGTAGAACGCCGGCCCCGCCACTTCTCCCCCGCCCGGCCACCAACCCAGGCTGATGCATTCGCGCGAGTACGCTTCGGAAGTGATGACGCCTTTTCGGGGCGGGGAGATCCGGCCGCTAAACCGCGTGCAACACAAATCGAAGCTGCCCCAAAAAAAATGAACGGGACTCTGCTTGCCGAGGAACCGCGAGCGAAATTCCTGAAACACAAGATCCGTCGACCGCAAGATCCGCCACAAACGGTTCACATATTCCGGGTCGTACGAGGCATGCGTTTCATCGCGTTCGAATGGAATCGGGTCTGGAATTTCCTGAGGCTTGGCATAGATTTGGATGTTGATGCCCGCGTCCTTCAGCGCCGCAAATAGTTCTCGATAAAAGGCCGCAACCGACTTTGGCGCAAGGGGCACAAACCGTTCTCCCCCATCCGGCGTTCGAATCTCCAGCCGATGGTGAATAAAGTCAAACTCGATCTCAAACGCGCGCCCCTCATAGGGCATTGCGGACGTCGTGAGTCCGCGCGCGCTCACGTAAAGAGCGGCATTCCACCAATGATTCTGCAGCGGCGCAAGTCCCAGGCGGATCTTCCCGACAATCTGCGTCCATAGATGCAGCGTGTGGTACGTGCTTTCCCATTGTCCCAGCGGCAACGCCGGCCAGTCCTGTTCATTCGCCCTCAACGAGGAACCTAGCCCGGGAACGTTCGCCTGCTTGTCAGTTGCAGCCATAAACCCAGATTATGCGCTCAGAGCGCCCAGTTGTCTTTCTCAGTGTTTTGCAGGAGAGGTGCCCTAACGCCGCGCAAAGGCAAATGGGAAGTACCCAACGCCAGCACTTCAGCGGCCGCGGACTGCTTGTTTCGCTCGCCGCGTGGCTGGCCGCCTTTTCGTGCGCAGGGCTGCGCGTGCGGGTCGAACCTCAAAACGCACTCCCTCCGAGCGCTGCAGATAAGCAACTATTTCAAACAGATTTCGTGCCGTCGGATTTCCGTTTGGCCCAAACATCTGGTGAAGCGTCTTTGCGTGAATTTTGGTCTGCGCCGCCAACTTCGGGAAGCCAACTGTGGCATTGATGTAATCACGCAATAGTTCCTTGCCCAGCGCCACTTCGCCAGCGAGCAAGCTTTCCATTGCATCGCTGAGTATCCCTCTTCGAAAAGCGGGATCACGTTTCACATCCGCTTGAACGGTCTCTCTGAAATCTCGCGTCAAAGCCATCTTCACTCCCTTTCTTCCTACTTCCTCTTTCGCTGCAGGTAGTCCTTCCATCGGTTGAGCGCCTGGCCGATATCGTTCTGCTGCCGTTGCTTCGTCCCACCGCCAAGAAGGATGACTATCTCCGCGCCGTCTTTCCCAAAATACACCCGGTAACCGGGGCCGAAATGGATCCTGCACTCGAACACGCCCGCTCCGACGCCCTGAACGTTGGAAAAGTTTCCGAGTCCAACGCGGTACAGCGCCGTTGTCACTTTCCGCCGGGCTTCTGGATTCAGCTTGTCTCGCCAGTCGCGAAAAGGACTGCGGCCGCTACGGTCGATATATTCGCGAATATCAACCATCCGCCTGATGGTAACATTTATTTTACTATTGTCAAGGAGTGGCTAGGCCCAGCATTGGGTGCGCCACACACGGCTGCGAAACGCTTGCTATTTTTCCAGAAGCCCGCTGATCAGCTTGGCGAGCTGCGACTCCTGCCGCAGAACCGCCTCTCGCTGCGCCGCATTGCTTCCCGCTTCGGTCACGCGCGCGAGTTGCGCCGCCAAGTTTCTCACCGCCACATCCTGCGGCACGTAAGTTCGATCCTTTGGCGTGATTGCCTCCCACCCTGATGCTGTGCGATGCAGCTCCCAGAAAACTTTTTCACGCTTCCGCGTGTAGTCTGCTTCTCCACCAGCAAGAGTGGCGCGCGAATCCATCAGCAGATGCGCCCATCCGTGGTCGCGTTTGAGTTCCAGCCGCTCCACCTGAAGTCCTTCGAAAATAACAACCGGCAACGCCAATTTCGCAGGGTCATCCTCGCGCAAAAGGTCTCCAGAGGCATTGCTCAACTCGGAGATGCCCTGCGCAACTTCGGCCTTCGTCGGCTGCTTGTTTTTTGCGGAAATAACGATGCTGCGCGCTACTTCAAATCTGGCGCTTGCAACTTTTGGCGCGCCCGAATCCGGCCGGTCACGCGCGACTGTCGAAGCCGTCTTCGGCGGACGATTGGAAGCTGCAGCGTTTGCCGCGGAGCGTTCCTCAATCAATGTCCCCGAGTCTTGTTGCCGCCCAGAATTGAAAGCTCGTGAAGATGCTGGAGTTTTCGCGGCGGTCTGCGTTGCGCCGCTTTCTATTTTGTACCGGTAGAAACGCGGCGTGCCACGCGACCTCCAATACGGCCCCTCGTAATTCTGCGCCTCCAGTCCCGTGCTCACCAGACTGTAGAAACTGTGCTCCGCCGGTTCCACGACAATTCCGACATGGCCCGGCCAGGCAACCAAATCTCCCCGCTGCGGATGTCGCACCGGCGCAAAATTCTCGTTGCCTGCATAAAGTTCGAACGAGCTCGCATACGGATATTCGAATCCGGCGTCCACGTAAATCTGGTGAACCACATGCGAGCAATCCTGCGACCCGCTCGCCGCGTAGTCCTGCTCCAAGGCGGCGCTGACAATGGCCCTTCCCTCCCTTGCGCTCAACAATCGGACGTTCGCGGCTGCTTCGGGCGCGGTCGTCGTGGATTGCGCATTGGCGGCCTTAAGTCCGGCAAAGCACAGCCAAATGATCCAGAGTGCGCACGAAACTCCGACCGTCCATTTCCAGCGAAAGTGGGTTCTCATTTTCCGCATAATCCAGCGACTTCGCACAATGGTGCTAACAGGCCACCACTCTCAGGGTTCCAAGCCAGACCGCGGGTAGCAATGGACCGTGCTCTGAGCGTACTTGGCCGAATGGCCAGTTAGGGCAGGTCAGTGAAAAACACAGCATTTTTGAAGGGTTATTCAGGAAGGAGGTGTACGACTCGGGAGAAATTTCGAACCTTAGGCGCCAGCCACGGCCCGGCGAAGCACTTCGCGCGATATGTTCGCGCCACTGACGATCAGCACGACATGATCGCCACACGTGCCGCTGGATTTTAGCAGCGCTGCCGTGCTCGCGGCCCCGGCCGGTTCCGCCAGGATATGCTCTTCGAGGAGGAGCACTTCAATCGCCCGCAACAACTGTTCTTCACTCACCAGGACGACATCATCAACCAGGTTTTTCACGTCGCGCACATTCGCTGCCTCTGGCGTTCGCGTCGCAAGGCCATCGGCAATCGTGTCGCACGTTTCCGTTTCTACGACTTTGCCTTGCTTCCACGACAGGTAATACGAAGGAGCGCGCTCCGCCTGCACCCCGATGATTTTCACCTGCGGCGCAATCTGTTTCGCTGCCGCGGCGATTCCCCGAATCAGCGCCGTGTCGCCCATGGGCACAAAAATCGCGCTCGTCTCGGGAAGTTGCTCCAGGATTTCGCACCCAATCGTCGCCGGGCCGGCCGGCAAATCCTCGTCGGTCCCATCGTTCAGGAAATACACGCCCGGCCGCTTGGCGTGCTCCGCCGCCAGCGAGAATGCAGATAATGGGTCGCTGTCCCTGCTCTCGACAATCGCCGCGCCAAGAGCGGCAATCCGAGCCCGCTTCACCGGATTGCAATTCGCCGGCAAGAAAATTCGCGCCGCAATCCCGAACTGCTTCGCCGCATACGCCACCGCCGCCCCGTGATTCCCCGTGCTGGAGGCCACGACTTCCTGCGCCGCCCCGCGCTTCATTCTCTGCGCTAGCGCGTAAAGCGCGCCTCTCGGCTTGAACGAACCCGTCGGCAGCTCCACCTCCAGTTTCAAATAAACATTCCTGCCCGCCATCTTGCTAAGAAACGCAGCCCCCACCAGCCGCGTCCGCGCAAAATATTTCGCCAAAAATCCTTGCGCCTCGCGAACCCTCGCCAAACTCGGCACAATTTGCAAACCAGCTTCGCCCGCCGATCCGTTCATCTCGCTACCCTCACTTCGTACCCGGCCTAGACTATACCCTACTGGGGTTCCTCGACCTCTTCCCCGCGTTTCTTCTCGCCCTCCAAAATCACAATCCCTCCTTAGCGCTAGACAAAAACGCATCTGTCTTACACTCTGCAATTTGTAGTACAATTAGACGTGCGCTCCGTAATCCAGGCAAGGCTTGACCACCCCTCACGAAAACGGCTCGCGGTCCTGGTCCGCGAACTGGGCTGGAGCCCTTCGCAGGTCGTACGTGAAGGCCTTCGCATCCTGGAAGCCAGTTATCTGCGCCGGAAAAAACGCGGCGTCATCGGCATGGGAAAGTTCCGCTCTGGCGTGCCCGACCTGGGTTCGAACAAGAAACATCTGCGTGGATTTGGCCGTTGAAACCGGTGCTGCTCGACACAGGGGTGATCGTGGCGCTCCTGGACCGCAGCGAGAAATTTCACCTGGCCTGTGCCACGGCCATCCGCGAATTGGAAGCGCCGCTCATCACCTGCGAAGCCGTGATTGCTGAAAGCTGCTATCTGCTGCGCAATCTCCCGGGCGCGCCGGAAGTCGTAGCCGAAAACGTCGCCGCGGGTATCTTCCAGATTCCCTTCCAATTGTCGCGGGAAACCGCCGGCGTTAAACAGGCATTGCGAAAATATCGTGACCTCAAGATCGATCTCGCCGACGCCTGCCTGATTCGCTTGGCTGACGAATTCGAATCCGCCAACATTCTGACGTTAGACAAAGACTTCGATATCTATCGCTGGGGCAAAAACAAACTCTTCCGTATGTTGCCGGACCTCAAATAGCAAAACCCGACCCACTTGTCCTGTTCCAGTCCGCTCCTTTGACGTCTCGCGCTTCCTTCGCGACCTCTGCGTCTCTGCGTTATCTTTTTCCATCTTTCCACCGCTGGTAGGACTCAAACCGCCGCAGCCGCCGCCTCTCTTCTCCTCGATTCGTTCCAAAGCTGGATGTACGGTTGTAGGTCCGTCATCATTTTTTGGAATTGCGGGAGGTCCAGGGACTGTGCGCCGTCGCTGATGGCTTTCTCCGGGGCGGGGTGCACTTCAACGATCAATCCGTCAGCGCCGATGGCCACGCCGGCGCGCGAAAGTGCGGGCACCAGGCTGCGTTTCCCTGTCGCGTGGCTCGGATCGAGAATTACCGGCAAGTGCGTCAGTTCATTCAGCGCGGGAATTGCGGCGATGTCGCAGGTGTTTCGCGTGACCGTTTCGAACGTGCGAATTCCACGCTCGCACAAAATCACCTCGGGATTTCCGTGCGCCGTGATGTATTCCGCGGACATCAGCAGCTCTTTCACCGTGCTGCTCAATCCGCGCTTCAGCAGAACCGGCCGGCCGCATTTTCCCAGCGCTTTGAGCAGCATGAAATTCTGCATGTTCCGTGCGCCAACCTGCATCACGTCCGCATAGTTCGCAACCAGATCCACGTCGCGGTCGCTCATCACTTCCGTGATGATCGCAAGCCCCGTGGCTTTTTTGGCTTTCTGCAGCAGCTTCAATCCTTCTTCTTCCATGCCCTGAAAATCGTACGGCGAAGTCCGCGGCTTGAATGCGCCGCCGCGCAGCATTTTCGCGCCCGCCTTCGCCACGCCTTCCGCGGCTTGCATGATTTGCTTTTCGGATTCCACGGAACACGGTCCCGCCATCACCACGAATTCATCGCCGCCAATGGCCGTGCCGTTTACTTTGATCCGCGTTTTCCCCGCGCGGAATTCCTTGCTCACAAACTTGTACGGCGCGGAGATGCGCACCACTTTCTCAACCTGCGGCATGGCTTCGACCGATTCGAAGCACGCGGTCACGTCGCCGACGCCAACGACACCAATCACCACACGCTCTTCCCCTTCGATCGAATGAACTTTGTAGCCGAAGTGCTCCACTTGAGTTCGCACCTCATCAATTTCTTCGCGCGTCGCGTGCAGCTTCATCGAAATAATCATGGCTCTGTCCTCTCGGGCGTTTTTCTTTGCTTCTTCTTGTTCTTCAAAACTATCTTTCAAAAACCGTTTCGCGAAAATAAAAAAGCCCACTCGCTGCGAGTGGGCCGAATCTTTTTTTTCTGGATTCGCTTACAGAAACGCCCCCCGCCACCTAGTTGGGTGGACCGCTAAATCGAAACCAGCACGTGCGGTAAGCGTCGTTCATTGGCGTAAACCAGAAGTCTATTGCGTCCTTTCCACCGATGCAACAATTTATTTCGCGCGCAAGATCCAGCGGAATTTCCGCTCCGCCTTTTAATAAAGTACGACCGCAATGCGGTAAACCGGAAAATTCATTTCTTGTATCGGCGCGCACGCGCCGACTTCGGCGTGCTGAAATAGCTGGTTATGAATTTTTCGTTCCAACCCCTCCGGCAATTTGCTGAGGTCCGGCGCCTCAAAGCGCACAATGGACATGGCGCGATTTCCAACGGGCACACCCTGGTTGGCGCACTCTTTGCGGGCGTTATCCGTTTGATTCGTCTGTACCATTCCACTTTGCTTGAGGAGAGCGCTGATTTGTTTTTCCTGCTCATCAAAATTCAATTCTGCCACGGCCACTGAAAAATCCTGCACCGCAAAGATTCTTCCTCTTGCTTCCACGACCGCGACTCCCAGCGCGGTGAGTTTTGGATCCAAAATGTTGGCGCGGTGGCCGGGAGAGTGCATCCACCCATAATGAATGTCACCGGCGTCCTGGCCGGCGGCGACGTTCTCCGCCACGGTGGAGAAGCGTGCGCCTGCCGCGGCGATGCGCTGGACCAGCGCGGGTTCGCCTGGGAATTGGTGGGAGATGGCGCTGTGCTGGGCCATGATTTCGGCGTGATGGTGGGCGGCGGAGGCAAGGAGTGTATTCCACTTCAGTGGCGGCAAATCTTCCTTGGCGCGCTCGCGATTGGCGTCGTCGAAGAGGGTTTGCTCCGAGGCGGACGGTTGCGCCGCGCGAGGCGCAGCTGCGCCGCGTTGCGTGGAGTGTGAGGTTTCAGCAGACGATTGCGCCGAAGGCGGCGTGGTGGAAAGCGGCGGACGATTTTTTGGGATGGCGGCGAGGACGAAGAAAAGCGTAATTATCGCGGCGGCCATGAAAAACCGGAGATTTTTCATGGCGTAGAGAATCAGCCGCGGACGTGCACGGCGCTGAAACTGAGCACGACGTGGCCACCGGCGGTCGGACGGCCGAAGCTCAGCATGGGGCTGAAGCGGGAGAAGAGCAGCATTTGATCGAGCTGGCGGCGCAGCTCGACGCTATCGGGGCCGGAAAGAATCTGGTAATCGGTCATCTGGCCATGCGCGTCCACGGTGACGTCAATGAGAAGGCCGTGCGGAAGCGAAAGCTCCAGATCGCTCTGATCCTGCGACCAGGATTGCGGATAGTCGGTGAGCGTAAGCAGCTCGGCTGGGCGCATGAGGTTGAGCGCCACGTCGTTCTGCACGGCGCGGACGGTGATGCCGGGCACGATCATCTGGAAGACCAGAACAAAAACGAGAATGGCGGAGAAGAAACCGCCGGTGGCCGGAAGAGTGAGCGGCCGGAAAACGTTGTCGATCAAAATCTCCGCGCGATCCTTCATGCTTCGCAAGCGACTGGGCCAATCGTGGGAATGCTGAGCCTGCGCGGCGGCGACTTTAATGCGCACGGCGAGATCGGAAGGCGGAAGACTCTTGGGCATGCGCGACAAAAGAACAGCCAGCTTGCGGAACTTCTGGAGCTCCGCGCGGCAAACGGTGCAACCTTCGAGATGTTCGCGAATCTCGATACGTTCTTCGACGCGCGCCGCGCCGGTCACGGCATCATCGAGATAACCCGCCAGTTTGGTTCGTACCGTGTCGCACTTCATGGGAGACCCTCGCCCGTGGAACTTGCCCGCGGGGATGTACTTTGATCAGACACTATGACGCGACGCGCGGCCGTGAATGCATCGGTGAATGGCGACGGCTGCGGGTCGGAGACGTTGCCGTGCGAAGACGATTGCGCGTGTGAATGGTGCAAATTCGCCTCCGCCAGCAGTGGCTCGAGAATTTCTTTGAGCGCGCGGCGTCCGCGGAGAATACGGGACTTCACCGTGCCAACGCTGCATTCCAAGACTTCGGCGACTTCTTCGTAGCTGAGGCCTTCGAGGTCGCGCAAAATCACGGCGCTGCGAAACACGTCCGGTACTTGCTGCAACGCGCCTTGCACGGCGACTTGAATTTCCCGCGAAGCCAGAAGCTCGAACGGAGTGGCGCCGAGATCTTCGATCTCGATGCGCGCGTGGCCTTCTTCTGGCTCGGCGTCAATCGAAACATTTTTCTGGAGATGACGTTTGAACCAGCGCTTGTGATTGAGCGCTTCGCGGATGGCGATGCGATAGACCCACGTTTTCAAAGAGCTGCCCTGGCGGAAATTGCGGATGCCGCGAAAGGCTTTCAAGAAAACTTCCTGCGCGCCGTCGGCGGCGTCCGAGGTATCGCCGAGCATGCCGAGGATGAGGTTATAGACCGGCGCATGATAATGCGTGACGAGCCAGTCGAAGGCCGTCTCCGAGCCGGCTTGCAGCTCGTGGACGAGTTCGGCTTCATCGCGGCCCCAGCTAAGGGCACTAGCCCAATCGGACACTGCCGGCCTTTCCGACCCGCTGCTGAAATGCGGGCCACCCTGCTGATCGGTCTACCTTTAGAACGCCCTCTTTCTTAGAACGATAGACCCAGGCACGACTTGCAACGGGGACTTATTGTTGAAGCGACCCCGATGTCCGCTCACTATCCTTAGACACCGGGGGGAGCGGAGTTGTTTCCCCGGAAGGCGAAGAAATGTTGCGCCATCGCTCATTGTGGCACCAAGGGAGGTGCGCCGCAATGGGACTGGCGGGAGACGGATTGAGGCGCGATCCGTGAACCGTGATCCGCATCCGTCGTTCCGGGCGGTTGGAGCGGTCGGAAATGGCGCGAGGGGGGTACACCCCCCATCAGATGGATGAATGTCAAAACAAAGGGGATAGAAAATGGGCAATTCGTAAGCGGTTGAAAAGAAAGGGTGGCAGAATATTTGGTCGTTCGGGGAATACTTAAAGTAACGGTTGAGGTTTTCGGACGGAGGGATCCCCCCACCCCCCATCACGATGGAAAGAGTGTGGAAGAGATTGAAAGGAAAAGAGTTAGTTGTCGTCCATTGCGCAAAAGAGTGTGGAAAGCTATGAAAGGAAACGGGTTGAATCAAAAAGAGGGGATTCTTAGCGAAGCGGGGCGATGTATTACTGGGATCGAACTGAGGCTGAAACTTAGAGCTGTGGCGATCTGGAGAAATGATTCGAGGCCTAGTGCGGGCAAACACGATATATGATAGCACGGGAGTCACGACAGGCTAAGTGAAATGCAGGGAATGGGCACAATTGAGGGTTGGATGGTTGCGGAGGAAGGGTTAACGGTTCAACGGCGGGTGAGTCGAACAATCAAGAAGCAAAGTCAAAGGGTCCACCCTCACAAACCGAGAGCGGGGTACGCTAGGAGGCTACACCCGGGCCACCCTCCGTGCGACCCCGCGGGACGCCGAACGAGTATGGCTGTGTCCGGTCAAACCGCAATCACTTATGGGTTTGACAATGCCAATCGGCTGACGCAGATCAGCCAGGGGAGCGCCAACGTTTCGTTTGGCTACGACAATGACAGCCGGAGAACCTCGCTCACTCTGCCGAATGGCGTCAGCATGAACTACAGTTACGACGCCGCGTCGCAACTGAGTGGCATTACTTACAAGAATGGTTCAACGACGCTTGGAAACCTTTCATACGCGTACGATCTGTCTGGCCGTCGCGAGGGCGTGGGAGGCACCTATGCCCGTACGAACACGCCGCAGGCGGCTTCGTCGGCTTCGTACAATGTCAACAACCAGCTCACGCAATGGAAAGGCGCGAATCTCACGTACGACGCTAATGGCAACCTAACCAGCGACGGCACGAATACATACACATGGAACGCGCGCAACCAGTTGGTTTTCATCAGTGGAGGCCTGGCGGCCAGTTTCCAATACGATCCCTTCGGCCGCCGCGTGAGCAAGACCATTGGCGGGACGACGCAATTTCTCTACGACGGCGCAAATCCCGTACAGGAAATCTCCGGCACGTCTGCTCCGGCGAATCTGCTCACCGGCGGCGTGGACGAATACCTCCAGCGGACGGACTCGGCGGGCGCGCGCAACTTCTTGACCGATGCTCTCGGCAGCACGCTTGCGCTGACCGATTCCACTGGCACGCTTCAGACCAGCTACACCTTTGAGCCGTTCGGCAACACTTCCGTAACCGGTACAACCACCACTAACAGCTTCGCCTTCACAGGCCGTGAACTCGACTCCACCGGCCTCTATTTCTACCGCGCCAGATACTACAGCCCGACGTTACAGCGGTTCATCGGCGAAGACCCAATCGGCTTCGGTGGCGGAATCAACAAATACGCTTACGCGGGCAATAACCCGATTTCGTTGAAAGACGGCTCTGGCCTGCAATACCAGTCACCTCTTCCGACATCGAATGGCATCGGCTGCAACCAGTATGGAATTGGCTGCCACTCAATAAACGATCCTGCGGACCTCGCTACAGCAGAAGCGCAGTTAGCCGCAGAGGCCAAGGCGGCTATGGCGGGGCGGAAGCCACCCGCATGTTCGACAGGGAGTCCAAACAAACATCTTTCCATGGGTGACCAGATCGTTGCATCAACGGTGAATCCCTTTACGTCTCGCGGCGGCGGGGTTTTTGGTTTTTGGAACAAGCAGTCTTTCCCTGCAACAACGAACGACTACACCTTCACCGGCAATGGGGTTGGCTTGGATGCGGGTGTGTCAATCCAGTCGGTGTGGGCTTGGGGAAATGGCCCCTGGAGTGGACAGTTTGACTCCGTGAATGGTTCTTTTGGGCCGTTTGCTGGATCGATATTTTGGACCCCAGGTGAAGGTGGGTGGGTGGGCTCTTCGTTTGGCCTCGGGCTGGGGCTCCCAGGAATCGCCTATGAAGAAACCAATTATACCTGCCGGGGGCCGGCGACATGGTAATGCACAAAACCTACGAATTCGTCTGCCCCATGCCGGCCCAGATTGTCTCAGCTCGCATCGAGGCCCTTCTGTCGAAAGAAGGCGTCAGGTACAGCGCTGCCAATCTCTCCGTTGTCTCGACGCGGACCCCGATTGCCATACTCGGGATTCAGCGGAGGCTGTATAGCCGAAGCAATTGGGTTGGCGTAAACCCATTCACCTTTGTCAGCGGTGTCGAGGTGAAATGCGAACAGGACAACAGTGGACTCACAAGAGTCACCCTCCGCGTCAACAGATTTCGAGCATTTCTGTGGACCGCATTCTGGATCGCTTGTAGTTTCCTCGCGGCGCACAATATCCCTGAGCCGGGAGGGTCCATCTTGGTCATCGTGGTCGGATGTGCGGCCTGGTTAGGCATAGTGTCCTTCCTCGGAGGTTATCTAGTAAAGAAGGAAATTGTTGACCACCTCAAGGATCAGTAAAACTCAGTGTACAGACGGGACGTTTCCTAGGCGGGTGGGGCAGAGTAAGGCACAAAATGGAAGTCTTAGGTGCTGACGAAGCGGGAAAGTACGGGCCGGCAAGTTTGATTTCGGAAAGTGATTGAGGGCGGCTGATTCGGCGACAGATGGAGAGTTCGGTGATACAGAAGAAAACGCTGACAAGCCTGATCTTCTTCCTTCTCGGATTTGTGTCTCCGCTGTGGGCGCAGAGCAATGCCGTCCAATATATTTATGACGCTTTGGGAAGATTGACGACGGTCGTCGATCCAAGCGGGAATGTGGCGACCTACAACTACGACGCTGTCGGGAATCTCCTTTCGATCACGCGATCCACGACCTCTCCGAGCGCGCTGGCGATTCTTGGTTTCAGCCCAGGACAAGGCAGCGTCGGACAAACCGTAGCCATTCAAGGGCAAAACTTCAGCACCACGCCCAGCGCCAACACCGTGCAATTCAACGGCACCGCAGCCACTGTAAGTGCGGCCACCGCGAATAGCCTGACCGTGACGGTACCGACGGGAGCGACCACCGGCTTGATCAGCGTGACGGTCGGGACGGCGACGGCGAATTCGAGCAGCAACTTCACAGTGCTTGCCGTTCCGGTCGTTACCTCTATCAGTCAGACTCTCGTGCTGAATACCCCTACGCTCAGCTTCCAGGTGAACGGCTCGAATCTTACAGGAGCAACTTTTTCTTTTGTGCCAGCGTTCATTCCTGCCGCCATCACGGTCTCCAACGTGAACATCAATGGTAACGGCACGTCTGCCACCATGACGCTCACGCTGGCCTCGAATGCCGCAGGCACCTTCACCGTCGTCGCTACCAATGGGACTGGAAGCTCGTCGTCAATTCCTACCACCAGCAACACGTTGACGGTTCTCTCCTCGGACCCGAATGCGGATTTTGACGGAGACGGCCTAACCAACATTTATGAAGCGGCGATTTCGACAAACTACGCTGCCTCCAGCACCACGGGCGATGGCCTGCCGGATGGCTGGGCGCTTTTCTATACCTCAACGCCACCGCTCAACGCCGCGCTCGCGAGTCAGGTCGGGGCGAATGGCGTAACTTATCTGCAGTCCTTCCAGCGCGGCTTGAATCCTCTGCTAAACACCGTCCCTCCGCTGTCGAGCGCCTCTCGGATGAATATCACCGCCACGCGCGTCGATCTAAGCAGCTCGTTCATATGTACAAATGTTTATATCTCAGTCTTGCTATTAAGCGGACTGGCTGCCGGGTGGGCTGAAGCGGCCGTGGATTAGGGCTTGGCGGCGTCCTTGGCCGGGGCTTCGGTGGGGGCAGATGCCCTGCTATAGACGACCTTTTTGGTGCCGCCGTCGCAGGTGCCGACTACTTTGCCTTCGGCGTCCTTGTCCTTGGCGACGATTTCCAGGGTGTAGCCCTTCACGCCTTTTGCGTCCAGTTTCTTGGTGATTTCGTCCTTCAGCTCATCACAAGCCTTGGCCCCTTGCGCATGAGCGGGGACCGAAACAAAAAGCAGAACGCCAATTGCCGCTAGCAGCTTCATAGTGTGACCTCCGTGGCTGGGATGCCAGCACAGGACGGAGCATACCATCGGCTTAGAACGTGACGCGGCGCGCCGCGTAGAGCGTTCACCCTAAACGACACGGGACCTGATGAATGCCGCAATCACCCAGGTGCGAAGAACATGAAGAAGGCAAAGGCGAACCCGACGCGGCAAGCTTGCATGGGAGGGCACCCAGGGAGGTCGCGCGTCCTCGCCGGAAAAAGAAGCCAGGGGGATACAAAACTGTAACTACACTTGCGCTACTACATCCTCGGCGTTATAGTAGCCAAGTCATGGTCTGGTTTGAGTGGGATGAAGCCAAGGCCAGAAGTAACAGACGAAAGCATGGGGTGCAGTTCGATGACGCCATGCTGGTCTTTGCCGATCCGTTTGCCCTGATTGAGCAAGATCGCATCGAAGATGGGGAGTTGCGCTGGCGAACCCTCGGTATGGCCGGAGAAACGGTGTTGCTCTTGGTGGCACACACGGCAAGGGAGGACGGTCCGGACGAAATTATTCGCATCATCTCCGCACGAAAAGCGGCGCGCAAGGAGCGCAAACGCTATGACGAAAATCGCGAAGAAAGCTCTCTCTGAGATTCGCCTGAACGCGGCACGCAAACGCCGCTTGAAAAAGCTCGCAGACAAGCCCGATAACGAGATCGACTTCTCCGACATTCCAGAGCTAGGCGAAGAGTTCTGGCGCAAAGCCATCCGCAATCCCTTCTACCGGCCGGTGAAAAAGCAGCTCACGCTCCGGCTAGACGCCGATGTGATCGCATGGTTGCGGCAGCAGGGGAAGGGCTACCAGACGAGAGCCAATGCTTTGCTGCGCGCCGCCATGCTGGAAGACGTAAACGAGAAGGCAAGCTAGGAACGGACAAGAGGATCTTGCGGGCTTAAGTTGACATGGCCACCCACCTTCCGATGTGCGCGCCACCTTGCCACGCGTGTGCCTCTTTGAATCATTGAAAGTGCACTGTATGGAACAGACGTGGCGCCGCGAGCCGCTCTAGGATGGGACGTTCGAGGGAACAGAGACTGAGATGGCGAGGTGAAACGATGCGAGGAATTCGATTACTGTTGGTAGCAGCAGTCGTGGCGAGTTGCTTCACGGCAGCGGTCCCCCAAGCGAAGGCGCAGGTGACCGTCGAAGTAGGAGTAGCCCCAGAATGTCCGTATGGTTACTTTGACGTGGCGCCGTATGACTGTGCACCCGCTGGATATTATGGTCCAGAGTGGTTTTCAGGCGATGCGTTTGTTGGAGCCGGCCCGTGGTTTCATGGGAAGACGGAGTTCCGCGGCAAGGTAGATAACAGTTTTGATCCGCAGAAGGGTTACAAGGGCGCGAAGCCAAACCGTGGCGAGAAAGCCGAGCCAACAAAGCGTGTTGATAGCACGCACTTTAAAGGAAACGAAGAGCGAGACGGACGCGGCCACGCAACAGAGGCCAAAACGGAAGGTAAACACTAAGCCACAACCAGGCAGTGCGACGGGGGAGACAAGCCAGCGAGGCGTACGATCGCTCGTGTTAGGCGTGTCTCACTCGCCGCCCACCTGAGGCGGTTTAAGGACTGAGAGGGCACCCAGCCTACACCCTTCGTTACAGAAAGAGTCTCAAGCAATGATGAAAGCAAACTCGGATCTTGCGAACAAAGGGATAGAACAAATCCTCGAGCTATCGGTGGATGCGCACGTACTAAGACGGGGGACGTTCCAGGGCTCCCCAGAATTTCATAAGCTAACCCGGGAGATCGCGACCTGCGGAAAGGCACTAGCGCTTTTCCGGGGACTGCAGCAACAAGAAAAATTTTACGCGGGCATCGGCCGGTGTGAGGGCCCACCTGCGTTGCACCTTGTTCGTTAAGAAAAGGCAGTGTCGCTATGTGGAGAAAGAATTGTCCTGTCTGCCGGCAACCGCTGAAAAAAAAAGAACCCACGGAGACGTTGCCCTGTCCCTGCGGGAAGTACGTGTGGAAGGGCTAAGCGCCTCTGATTTAATAGCTCGGTGATGGGCAGCATTGACTCCCGATCAGCAGATCCCCTCGGCTCACTCCTTCGAGACAAGTATTGGACGTAACGGAATCTCCTTGCGACCGACCTTCCGCCAGGTTTGAGGATCGGAAGGGCGAGGTATGGCACATGGCGCAGCTGCGGCGCTCCGTCCCATCGGGGACGTTGCGGGCTATTTTGGGTCGTAGGCTTGTTGCAAGGCCTGGATGTCGAGTTTGTTCATTTGCATCATGGCCTGGCGAACGCGCTTTGCTTTCTCTGGATCTTTGTCGTGCATGAGCTTTCCTAAGATCGAAGGGATGACCTGCCAGGACAAACCGAATTTATCTTTGAGCCAGCCGCATCTTCCCTTTTCCCCGCCGGCGGAGAGTTTTTCCCAGAGGTCGTCTACTTCCTGCTGCGTTTCGCAGTTGACGAAGAACGAGATGGCCGGGGTGAAGGTGAATTGCGGGCCGCCGTTTAGTGCGAAGAATTCCTGGCCATCGAGTTGAAAGGTTCCGCCCACGACTGGGCCGTTTTCTCCCGCCCGAGAAAGGCTCACGATTTTGGAATTTTTGAAAATGGAAATATAAAAATTCATGGCCTCTTCGGCTTTACCGTCGAACCACAGAAACGGCGTGATTTTTTTTTGCATGGTGTTCTCCTTTTTGCTTTTCTAACCAACTTCTCCGTTTGATCAAACGCCCTGCGCTACGAAGCGTCAGGCAAGCGACGTCAAAAGTTGCGCGAGGCGGTCGTAGCTCATGGAGACGCCCTGGTCCATGGGGGTCTTGAGGACGGCGTCGCGAGCTTCACGAGATTCATAGAGGACCGTGAGGGTGAGCGTGGTTTTGCCGGCGTGTTCGACGAGGACGTAGGTGATTAGCGATTCGCCGGGGTACCAAGGATCGTCGAAACGCTCGGTGGCGACGAAGCCTTCGGGCGGGGTGATTTTGCGAAAGGTGCCGCGATTGCCCATTTGGGCTTCGTCGGGGCCACGCCACTGGAAGCGGTAGGCGCCGCCAACTTGGAGATCGATCTCGCAGACGGGCATGGTCCAGCCGGGCGGGCCGAGGAGCCACTGCTTGACGAGTTCGGGCTTGGTCAAGGTGTCGAAGACCAGGCGGCGCGGGGCGTTGAAGATGCGCGTCATGGCGATTTCGCGGTCGGTCGGCGTGGTGACTTGCAAGGCTCCAACGTTTCTCATGGGTGGTCACTCCCTATCGCTCGGCGTAGGTGTTTTTTCTTGCGAGACTTCTGTTCGCTGGATTTCAGGTTGTCCAGGAGGGCGTCGAGGCGCTGGAAGTTACCTTCCCAGAGACGACGGTATTTTTCGAGCCAAAGTTCGAGTTGCTGGAGCGGGGCGGGACGCAAGGCATAGATGCGGCGCTGGGCGTCCACGCGGACGTCCACGAGACCGGCGGCGCTAAGGACGCGGAGATGCTTGGAGACCTGGGGCTGGCGGAGACGGAGACGACGCACGAGGTGTCCGACGGGGCGGGGGCCCTGGCGGAGGAGTTCGACGATGTGGAGGCGGTTGGGCTCAGCGAGGGCGCGGAACGTGGCGATCATGGCAGGCACGAATATGCCTCAGTACGAATATTCTTGTCAAGGAATATTCGCTGTGGAGAATATAACAACAAATGCCCGTGAGGTGGGCCGCTAGAGGGCGGTGTTAATTTGAGTCGTGGGTGTCCGGGGATTCGAGGCCGGCGCGGGAGGGGAGCCTGCGGAGGCCGTCTTCGCCGGTGGCGCCGCGACAAAGAGGCGCCTTCCGGTGCGCTTAGGATATCGCGAAGTTCAGAGCTTCTCGAAGAAGTGGGCGATCTTTTTGCCGGACTCCTCCGTGTAATAAACGGTGACCTTGGCGGATTTCTCGGTGCCCTTTCCGATGCCCTTCCCGGCGTCGGCGACAGCATGATCGGACATCTTGAAGGTCTCGACGGTGCCATCGGCAGTTTTGACGGCAACAACTTTTGTGCCGCGATCTATTTCCGTGACGGTGCCTTCGGTGGCTTTCATGCCGTCTTTGCCGACTTTGTCCACTTCGACGGCGGTCTTCTCCGTGCCTTTCACGGTATAGTGCGCGACGACTTCCGAGCCTTCCTTCAGCCCGTGAAAGGAATCCTTAGCAGCGTCGGCGGTGGCGTCCGCGCCGTGAACGGTGGTTTTGTCGACAACCTTGATGGTGTGCTCGGTGCCGTCGGCGGTTTTGACGGCGACGGTCTTCGAGGCGGAGTCCACCTTGGTGATGGTGCCGTGGACGGCGTGAACGACGTCTTGGGCAGCGCAAATTCCGGAAACGAGAAGAAGTACGGCGAGCAAACGAAGGGTATTTTTCATTTTTAGCGGCCTCCCAGCCCAAAGATTAATCTTCGCAAGTTTGATGCTGCATCGCAAGGCAGAGGTTTAAGACCTGTGGATATGGGAGCTCATTGGAAATGCTGCGCTACGAGAAGGTGGACGGGGGACGCTATTGATACTGGAGGAGAAATGAGAAGCGGCCGGACGCCAAGAGGCGGCCGACCGCTTTGATGCAAGGTTGCGAATTAGCTTCGGACTACGCTAACCAGCTGGATACGGCGCTATGGCAGTGGCGGTGTGCAACCCGGGTTTTGAGAAACGTTCGCGACCGGCAGCACGGTGGGGTCCGGGTAACTGTAGGAGTGATGGATAGCCGACGACGGCGAGACGCTTGCGAACCATTGTAGAAGCGCCTCGTTTTGGGGATTCCAGGTGGCGCCATGGAGGACGATCGGGAAGGTTGCATTTGGAAGGCCTTCGATAACGTCTCCAGTCTCCAAATTGTTCTGGCAGTTGCCATTGGGAGCCAGCCACCAGGGAGTGGCATTGTTCACGAAAGGATCGTTGAAGGTTTCGCTCATTTCATGGCTCAGGGCGGTGATATCGACAAAGGATGGGCCGAAGAGGCCGGGCGAGATCCAGCTGGCGTAGGCCATGACGTAGCGCTTTTCGCGGAAACCGTTGGCGGGCGTCCCCGGCTCGACGTCATAAGTGTGGTAACCGAGGATGCAGCAGTCATTGGGGTTTTGATTGGTGTAGAGATACGCGTTGGGGAAGAGGAAGGTGGAGATGTCCCGGGTATGGATGTCGCCGGCATTCTCGGCGGCGCCCATGACGGTGGTGGTATCGGTAGCCGTCGGCGGGAAGAGCTCTGCACCGAAGACCTGGTCGTCAATGAGGACGAAGGCGCAGCAGGAGCCGTCGGCGTTGAGGGCGAAGCGATAGGTACCTTTGATGAGAACCATGGTGCGCGGGGTGGCGACGCGCGGACGCAGCAACGTGTGCCAATCGTCGTCAGCCTGATGGAAGAACTCAGCGCGGGCCACTGCGTCGGTGAACTGAGTGGGAATCTCGCTGGAGCTGTAAGAGGTGTTGGAAAACACAGGGGAGCTCAGAACCGGAGCAACGAACTGCGTGGCGTCGGAATAAAGCCGCTGGCCGCCAACGAAACGAGGTGAGCCGTCGGCATTTCGCAAGTCGAGACTAACGGGGACGATAGGGGCGCCAATCCAGGTAGTTCCTCCGTTGCCATCATTATCCTGACCCTGGCCGAAGGGAGCCTGCCCGACCATGGTGTAATCCCAGGTAAATTGCGTGCCGCCGAAGGAATCGAATCCGGGAAGGTAAAAGTAGCTACTCCAATTCACAACCGAATCGACACCTAGAAGACTTGCATTCGAATGTCTACCAAGGACACCGCCGCCAGCCGCGGATGAGGCATGAGCGGTATGAGGATTGGTAGTGAGAGTGTACGAAGCGGGGAGCTGGTCGTCAGCCATACCAGCAGACGCCTGTCCATGGACGGATGCAGGCACAGCAATACATAGAAAGGCGGCAAGAAAAGCCACTCGCATGAGAGCCTCCAATAAGAATTTGAGATGTATTCCGGCGGGACAACCGGAACGGTCGCGACAGACTTCCACGCATCGAGTAGGAACCGACCGCGAATGAGCGAACTATAGTGGAGCGACGGGCCGGTACGCAAGAAGAATCCTCGATCGAAGTCGAAAACCAAGAGAAAATCGCGCGACAAAAAATCCATCTACCTTTTGCATGGCGTTCATCTCCCTCAAAATTCCTAACTGTTCTGCAGAGCAGTGTCCGTGCCAGGCGGGGTGGCGACGACGGATGTTCCCCCGAGCGTTGTGAGATGGCAGGAGAAAAGTAAAGGAGACGAAGTGGGGGCTTGAGCCCAACTACTTGCTTTGGGTGTGCGGGGAACTTATATTGTGAGAGGAATGGCTCCGTTCCGCAGGATTCGCTATGCAGCAGTGGCGAAAGTGGCATTCCTGCTCAGCTTCGTATTCCACAGTTCCCTTCCCGTTCGCGCGCAGCTTTCGACCAAGGATCACCTGGCGGAGCCAGGGTGGTGGCCCAGCCAAGCGAGCCGTTCTCTGTACGAATACGCGGGATCCGCCGCGTGCGCGAGCTGTCACAAGCAAAAGACTGCCGACCAGCGGACCACGCCAATGGCGCGGACGCTAATGCATGCGGAAGATGCCGACATTCTGCGTGCCACTCCCAAATTAAGTTTTCAAAACGGAAAATACGTTTACAAAATCACGCAAGCGGCAGGGAAACCGGAGTTGTCCGTCACCGACGGCACGCGGACGATTTCGGCTCCGCTGGTGTGGGCGTTCGGGACCAGCGAAGTAGCGCAATCGTATCTTTTTCTGCGGGATGGCAATTACTTCGAGAGCCGAGCGACGTACTTTCGTACCTTGCAGAACATCCACTTCACGCCGGCGCGGGCGCTGCTTGCGCCTGGCAGCCTGGAAGAAGCGATGGCGCGACCGGTGGGGATGGAAGAAATCGAACGATGCTTTTTGTGCCACAGCACAGCCCCGGTCGTCGCAGGAAGATTCGAGCCGAGCAAACTGACGCTCGGCGTGACCTGCGAAGCTTGCCATGGCCCCGGCGCAAAGCACACCGACGCCATGCAAGCTAGCATTCTGCAAGGAGGGACGGGCGATGAGCAGGCGCGGGCGCAGATCTTCGATCCCGGGAGGCTGAGTCCGGCGGATTCGGTGGATTTCTGCGGGGCGTGTCACGGGACGTGGTGGGACGTTCAGTTTGCGGGGATTACTGGTGTTTCGAAGGTACGCTCACAGCCTTACCGGTTGCAGAGCAGCAAATGCTGGGGCAAGGGAGATTCGAGAATCACCTGCGTGGCCTGCCATGACCCGCACGTTCCGCTGGCACGGGAAGCCCCAGCGTACGACGAGAAGTGCCTCAAGTGCCATGTCTCGAAGGTTGGCTCAAAGGCCACGAAGGAGCATCCGGGGGCGGCGTGTCCCGTGGCGACGAAGGACTGCGCGACTTGTCACATGCCGAGGATTGAGGTACCGGAGATGCATTACGCGTTCGCCGATCATTTGATCCGCGTGGTGCGACCGGGCGCTCCCTTTCCCGAATAATTCGAGAGTCCGAATTGGGCGGAAGGCGAGAGTGACGGATCCTGCCCGCAATTAGGATTTTGAGAGGGCGCGATCGACGGAGAAGGCGCCAGAGCCTTTGATCATGATAGCCAAGGCGATGGCGACGGCCAGGATGTGGTATTCGAAGCCTTCGCCTTTCTGCTGGCCGGTCCAATTGGCGAAGAAACCGAAATGTTGGTGGACCATGGCGACGGCGACAAGCATTTCGAAAGCGATGCCGAAGGCCGCGATGCGGCCGAGAAAGCCAAGCACCAAACCGATGCCGCCGAGGAACTCCGCGGCGATGGCCAGCGCGGCGATTGGGGCGGGAATGCCCATTTGATGGGTGAAGAAACCCATGGTGCCGGAAAAGCCATAGCCGCCGAACCAGCCCAAGACCTTCTGAGCGCCGTGCGCGAAAAACACAACGCCGAGCAAGAGACGAAGAATGGTCACGGCGTAATCGTCGGTGGTGCTCATGAGCTTGCGAAACATGTGCGTGCCCTCCTCTGCATGTTGAGTGACCGGAATGATGGCAACGAGGATACCATTACTCGAAATCCTTGCAGAGGGAAGGAGGAATGGGAGGATGCGGCCGACCCGCCGAACGGGGTCAGAAGTGTAGTAGCGGACGTTTCTAGTTGGTTAAGGCTCGTTTGGGATGTTCTTCAGTACGGAAGGGAAAAAGTCGTACCATTGTGGTTAGGGGAAGTCCACCGGAGGCGGCCATCGATTACCGAGAAAAACGACGTTCGCCCAGATACTCGTTTATTGCGAGCGCGGAGCTGATTGAGGAGCGGGCTGATGTGCGCATCGCGTCGCGAGTGAGCGAGCTGAGCTTGCACGGTTGTTACTTGGACATGATGAATCCCTTTCCCAAGGACACGCTGGTGCTGGTGAAAATCGCGGCGGGGGATGCGTTCTTCGAAGCCAGGTCGAAGATCGTGTATTCGCAACCGAACATGGGTGCGGGAGTCGGCTTCCTGGAAGTGACGGCGCCGTCGCAGGAAGTGCTGGAGCGCTGGCTGGACGAGGCGGAGCGTGAGCATCAGAGGCAAGCGGGGTAGTACTACTTCTGTGTGAAGCGGGGTGTATTCAGGCAGAGAGAAGCGGACAGGGCCTGGACACAATCGCAACAAATAACAGGAAAAAATAAAGCAGCTGATGGGAATCCCGACTTAAGAGATGGGATGCGGCAGAGCTGTGCCCAGAGGCGCGGATTTCGTCCTTAGCTCAAGTTCAGAGGGCGTTGCGTTTGAGCTCAGACATCAGGAAGTCGCAGGAGCGGACGGCGAGAGACATGATGGTGAGGGTGGGGTTTTGGCAGGGATTGCAGGTGAAGCCTGAGGCGTCCATGACGAAAAGATTTTTGACGTCGTGGGTTTGCTGGAACTGGTTGAGGACGGATTTTGTCGGGTCGCTGCCCATGCGGGCGATGCCGGCTTCGTGGAGGGCCCAGCGCGGGGCGGAGGGATGAGCGTAGGTACGGATATTTTTTGCGCCGGCGGCTTCGAGCATTTCGCCGGCGGAGTCGCCCATGTCATGGATCATGGCGCGTTCGTTTTCGCCGTCGGACATGTGGATTTTGAGGACGGGAATTCCGTAGATGTCTTTCACGGAGGGGTCGAGCTCGACGAAATTTTCCCAGCGGGGGAGAACTTCGCCGAAGCCAGTGATGTGAATGGTGTTGCGGGGTTCGAGAAGAGCTTTTTTGTACGCTGCACCGAATCCGGGGGCGCCCCAGTTAAATTCGGTGGAGGATTCGCCTTCGTAGCCAAAGCCGCGAAGGAATTTCTTGTAGGGCGGCGCATTTTTCAAATTGCGGAAACGCGCGATGTAGATGCCGAGCGGCTTGTGGGGACCTCCTCCTTCGACAGAAGGTTTTGAACCGAAGGATGGAAATTCGCCGCTACCGCCGGCGCTGCGGACGTGGGCGGTAAGGTAGTGGCCGAGGACGCCGCTGGAATTGGCGAGTCCGTTGGAATGTAGCGTTGTGGCGGAGTTGAGAAGGATGCGAACGGATTCCTGGGCTTGTGCGCAGAGAATGACGGCGCGGGCGTGAACTTCGCGAGGCTGGCGCGAGTTGCGATCGATGTAGAGAACACCGCGGGCGCGGTCGGTGGCGGGGTCCATCAGGACTTTGTAGACCATGGCGTTCGAGATGAGCGTGCAGTTGCCGGAGGCGATGGCGTCAGCGACGGTAGTGAAGGCGGAATTGAAATAAGAATGGGTCATGCAGCCGCGATCGCAAGGGCCGCAGTAGTGGCAGGCGCCGCGACCGTTAAGGGGCTTGGTGAGATTGGCGGAGCGCGTGGGCATGACGGCGCGGCCAAGTTTTTCTTTGACGCGATTGCGGAAGAGGGTTTCGTAGCAGGTGAGCGGAACGGGCGGCTGGAATTGGCCGTCGGGGAGATGCTCGAGGCCCTCGGCGCTGCCGGTGATGCCGACGTATTTTTCGACGAGATCGTAGTAAGGCTCGACGTCTTTGTAGCTGAGCGGCCAGTCTTCGCCGTAGCCGTCGTGAGAGGCAGCCTTGAAATCCCAATCGCTGAAGCGCAGGCTGACGCGGCCCCAGACGTTGGTGCGGCCGCCGGTCATGCGCAGGCGGCCCATCCAGAGGAAGGGCTGGCCGGCGGGAGTGGTGTAAGGTTCTTCGAGATCGTTGACGAACCAGTCGGAAGTGTATTCGTTGCAGACATCGAATACGGATTGAATGGGGCGGGTCTTGCGGATGATTTCTATCGCGCGATTGCGGTATTGGAGTTCAAATGCCGGCTTGTGTTCGGTAAAATTTTTGTCGGATTGCGGGCGGCCGGCTTCGAGGAGCGCGACCTTCAGGCCGGCTTCTGCGAGACGTTTGCAGGCCCAGCCCCCGGAGGCGCCGGAACCGACGACGAGGACATCGTAAGAATGCTTTTTCTCTTCAGCCATAGGTTCTAATTCGAAGTGGGATGCTAACAAGCGAATGTTGGCAGGTCAAACGGATGAGTGAAGGGCGGTCTTACTCGTTCTTGTGAGCAGAGAACGGTGAGTGATACCATCGCGCGGAGTTGGGGGCGATTTAATCGTTGCAATGAAAAAAGACAGTCCATTGCCGGTGTTAGACAATAACCTGCCTGCAAACAGACAGGTAACGCGGCGGGAAGCGGTGCGGCGGCTGATTGCGGGCGCAGGGATGGCGCTGCCGCTGGTGGCGCGGGCGCATCCGATTTACAGACACTTGGCAAATGGCGCAGTTTTCAAAGAGACGGAAAAGCTTGGGGCTGCGGATTGGAAGCCGATTTTCCTGAATGCGCAGCAAGATGAAACATTGGTCGTGCTTGCGGAGAGGATTGTTCCTGGTTCGGCGAAGGCACAGGTGAACCGCTTTATTGACTTGCTGCTGAGCGTGGATAAGGAAAAACATCGGAATGATTTTGTGGGGGCGCTGGCGGCGTTCGAAGCGGAATCGAGCAGGCGATTCGGAAAGCGGCTCGCTGCACTGGATGGGGCTCAGGTGGATGAGATTTTGACGGACGCGGCGGCGCAGCGCACGAAGATGGATTCAACGGGCGGCGACGGAAAAGGAAGTTCCGACCTGCATGCGCACTTCGAGAATTTGAAGGGCTGGATTAGCGGGGCGTATTACTCTTCGGAAGCGGGGATGCGGGAACTGGGATGGACTGGGGATTATGTGTTTGCAAGTTTTCCGGGATGCGAACATCCGGAGGGGCATAGTTAGGATTTTTCTTTGGGCGGGGCGGCAGAGAGGAAATTTATGAACCTCATTTCCAGTCGGAGAGAATTTCTTCGCGCTACTGCGCTTACCGGTGCGGGACTGGCGCTATCGAGTCCGCTCCTGGGGACAAAACCGAAGACGGTGCTGGTGTTCACGAAATCGTCGGGATGGGAGCACGATGTCGTAAAGAGAATCGGGGGAAAGCCCAGCATCGTGGACGACGCGGTCAACGATCTGGGGAACAGGCTGGGATTCAATGTCGGCGTGACGAAGGATGGACGCATTTTCGATTCAAAGGAATTTCATTCGTATGCGGGAGTGGTGTTCTTCACTACCGGCGATCTCACAACGCTGGGGACGGACGGCAAGCCGCCGATGACGGCGAAAGGCAAGCAAACGTTGCTGGACGCGGTGCGCGGGGGAATGGGATTTGTGGGAGTTCATGCGGCGAGCGATACGTTTCATACGGAGCCGGATCCGCCAGACCGTTCGAACCGCTACATCGCGCACGGAGAAAACGAAGATCCGTATCTGAGGATGGTGGGCGCGGAGTTCATCACACACGGGCGGGCTGAGGATCCGCGATTGCAGACCGCGAATGTGATAATAAACGATCCGAAATTTCCGGGGCTGGAGCGCGTGACGTCGCCGGTCAGCTTTATGGAAGAGTGGTATTCGATGAAGGATTTCGTGCCGGATATGCATGTGATTCTGACGCTGGACACGCACACGATGAATGGGGCGTGCTACCAGCGAGCGCCGTACCCGGTGACGTGGGCGCGCATGCACGGCAAGGGGCGCGTTTTCTATACGGCGATGGGCGACCGGCCGGAGAATTGGAAGAACGAGTTTTTCCTGAATTTGCTGGGCGGCGGGATTCGCTGGTCGATTGGAGAGGCGAGCGCGCAATTAGATGAAAACTTGAAGGAAGCGGCGCCGGGGTACGCGGAAATTCCTCCCAAACAGGCGCCCGAAAAGTAAGTTCCGGTCGAGCGACGAATCACCCAACTCAAACCGACGGAGTGGCGGCGATCACATGGGGATCGGCTGGTTGATCCTTGGCTTGACGTACCAGCAGGGCGAGTAGCCCATGTGCGGAAAGAGGGAGTGGACGCAGGTCACTGTTACGTTCGGATTTTGGGGGTCGAGTTCGTATTCGGTCTTGTTGTTTTTTTCCGGGATAGCCAACATCCGCAGGGTGCTCAGAGATTCGAAAGGATCAGTAGGCTTGGGGTGCATGACGCGGATGCGAACGGAGAGATAGTCGCCAAGATAAAGAAGGGCTAAGGCTGCGAGCGTGCCAAGGAGGAAGCGTTTCAGGAGAAGGCTTGTTGTAGGCAGCATCGCGGCGGCTGAGATTTAGGAAAAAAATCGATCGAAGTTCAGAATTGGTGGAGCCGATGGGATTCGAACCCACGACCTCCTCGATGCCATCGAGGCGCGCTCCCAACTGCGCCACGGCCCCACCGGACTGCAACTTTTTTATGTTAACACTGGAAGATTGCAGGCGTCTATACGGCACGTGCCAGTGGGAAAACGGGCCGTTATAATGGCGGCCGATGAAAGACTGGTCACCTGCGGCGGCGATGCGCTGGGTGTTCGACTCGGCGCGCGGCGCATCTGATCGGCTGCTTCCCCGCTGGCTGTTTCTGCGCGCGCTCGGACTCATCTACTACTCCGCGTTTTTCTCGCTGGCCTTTCAAATCCGTGGATTAATTGGGCCGCAGGGAATTCTCCCGGCTAACGAATATCTTCAGGCGGTGGCTGAGAAGTTCGGCCATGTTGGTTACTGGTATGCGCCGACGCTGCTATGGTTTTCCAGCAACGGGCACATGCTGACGGGAATTTGCTGGGTGGGCATGATTGCTTCCGGGCTGCTGACTTTCAATTTTTGTCCGCGAGGGATGCTGGCGATTTGTTTTGTGTGTTTTCTTTCGTTTGTCAGCGCGGCCCGCGATTTTTCCGCGTATCAATCGGACGGGATGTTGCTCGAAGCGGGATTCATCGCGCCGTTTCTTGCGCCCGGTGGGTGGCGGCCAAGGTGGGGCGAAATGCAACCGCCGTCGCGCGCAAGTTTATTTTTGCTGGTCTGGGAATGCTTCCGGATTTATTTCGAATCGGGCGTGGCGAAAATCATGGGCGGCGATCCGCAATGGAGGAACTTCACGGCGCTGGACGAGTATTACCAGAACGGCCCGCTGCCGACGTGGATTGGGTGGTACATGGAGCACTGGCCGCACTGGTTCCACGTGGCTACTGCGTTTGGAACGCTGGCGCTGGAGCTCGGGCTGGCGTGGATGATGTTCCTGCCGAGGCGCTTGCGAATTTTGTGTTTTTTTATCATGACGCCCTGGCAGGTCGGGATCATTCTCTCTGCGAACTACACGTTCTTGAATTACTTGGTGCTGGTGCTAGGGTTTCTGCTGCTGGATGACCGCTTTCTGGTGCGTTTCCTACCGCACCGCTGGAAGAATCATTTTCTCGCGAGCGAAGAAAAAGAGCCGCCGGCAGCGCCAGCTGTCGAGAGAGATTGGCGACAGACGCTGCGCGTGCAAGCTGGGGCCGTGAAGTTGGCGGTGAGCGCGGTGCTGCTGACCTGGATTTTCTACGCGACGACGGTAGAGATGGTGTGGATGGTTAAGCCAGTGGCCTTTCCAACTTCGCCGGTGGCGGCGCTGGAACCGTTTCGCATCGCGAACAGCTACGGACTTTTCGCGATGATGACGCGTGGCCGCTATGAAATTGAATTCCAAGGATCGGAGGATGGAGAAAACTGGCGCGTTTATCCATTCCGATACAAACCGCAGAATCCCGCCGAGCCGCCGGGTATCTACGCGCCGTATCAGCCGCGCTTCGATTGGAATTTGTGGTTTGCGTCACTAAGCTCGTGGCGGCAAGAGCCGATTGTGGTGCACACGGAACAAAGCTTGCTTCACGGCGATGCGGACGTACTCGCGCTCTTTGCGGGCAATCCTTTCCCGCATGCTCCGCCGCGCCAGGTTCGCGTTGTTATTTGGCAGTATTGGTTTACGACACCGGCCGAGAAACGGTCGCAAGGCATGTGGTGGCGGCGTCAACTCCTTGGACTTTATGCGCCCACTCTGGAACGCGAATCCGACGGCAGGATTGTCGTGCTGCAATGGCCGCCCGCTTCCCAGCCTCGCGATTAATCCAGCTGATTGCTGCATGCGTAAACGGCTAAGTCTATCCTTTTCGTTTCAAGTTTCGATATATTACTCTGCGTTATAAGTACGTCGATTTGGAACTAGCCCGTGTCTGACGAAAACGAAATCGACGAGATCAGAGAAGAAGAGATGGAGCGGGGGCGCCGACCCAGGCATTCCCGCGAGAGGGAGAAACTTCGCCGTTTGAGATCCCTGATGCTAAACGCAATTCGTAATGGAAATCGAGGACTCTTTCAGCAGGTTCTCATCGACCTCGGGCAGAAACCCGGTTCTTCCGAGTATGAGCAGTCGATGAAGCTTTTCGAGAGCTACCAGGCCGAGAGGTAGTGGACAACCGCCGTTCGGCGGCTAGGATACGCCGTTCTTGTTCTTCCTCCGGCAGGGTTGAGAGATGACGCAGCGCAAGAGCGGCTAATTTTGCGGCGGCCCTATCGATGCTGTTTTTTTTCTTACTCACCGAGCTTGCTCCATTTAATCAAGGTCCGAACTCTTACGAATGCCCATGTTAGCATCCGACTTGGTGGCAAAGAAGGGGACTATTGCGGGAATTGCTTGATGCTGGTGACGTGGTCGCCCATGAAGCGGACGAACACGGTCTTTGAGGGCGGCTGGCCGTAGATCCAGTCTTCAATATCGTTGCCGTCGGAGTCGCGCTCGCGGACTTTGTGGTCGGGCTTGCCGATGGCGGCGACGAGTTCCTCGCGGTCCATGCCAAGTACGGGACGGCGGTCCTGAATGGCTTTCTTCATTTCGGGAGGGAGCGTATCGAACCACTGGACAGCGGCAGAACGAGCCTTCGCAAAATTCAGGAAGGGCGAAAGAAGACCCTTCAAATCGTCCGGCGTCAAGTCTGGAACCGATTTGCTGAATTCGAGGAAGATCGTGCTGCCCATTCCGGGTTGCACTCCCGGAGGGCCGCCTTCCTGCGTTGTGGTGGTCTGTGGCGTGGGGAAACCTCCGCCGAAGCCGATTTGGAGATGATCCTTCCAGCTTTTTTTGCCGCGACCGCCGCCGTTTACATCCACGACGATCTGGCGATCGCGGAAATCGAGCTTGGTGATCTGGACACTGTCTCCGGAGTTGACGGCGGCGCCATGCGTGGCCACGGCACGGTCAGCGATTGAGGCATCCAGAGGCTTTCCCACCATTACAACCAAGCCTTCTTTTCCCGCAGGCAAAGGCTTGACCGCTTTTGCAAATTCGCCGGAGACGTAACGGATCAGGGCGAGTTTTGAAGTCTCCTGGAGCGGAGTGTTTTTGGCGGCGCCCGGCGCAGTTGTCTGAGAGGCTGCCTGCGACTGCGAGTCCCCGCGCGATGCCGGATCTGGAAACAGAGGAATATCCTCACCCGATGGGAAATTCGCGGGGGAGCTCGCGGGCGGGCGAAGGCTGTTCACACGCGGGACGTCCGCGTCAGCCAAGAGCAGGAATGCAAGAGAGAATGCGAGCCAGTTCGACATACACGCGGCCGCCCTGACCCCGCCAGGGGCGGCACCCCCTATTCTATGATGCAAAGAAGCTCTTGAAAAGCTGCCACCCTTACGCCGAAAGGGCTTTTTCTTATTGGGACTTGAGTTGGGCTGGCCTTGCTTAGCGAAGGGAATTTGGTCGCATCCGCTTAGCGGGAGACGACTTGCACGCCCTGGCGGTCAATGGTCACGGGAAGGACTTCCGCGCCGGCTTCGACGATGGATTTCTCCACGCGCTCGCGAGCGTCGGGATCGATCAAAAGCACCACGCAGCCTCCGCCGCCAGCACCGCAGACCTTGCCTGCAAGCGCGCCATTGCGCCGGGCATTTTCGATGACGCGGTCGATGGTCTTTGTGGAAATGGTCGGCAGATTTCGTTTGCGGAAGGACCATTCCTCGCGCATGAGACGTCCGGCCTCGGGCCAGTCGGGCTTTTCCAGGGCGAGGCGCATTTCCTGGGCAACTTCAGAGATGCGCTCGAGACTTTTTTGCACGGCGCGCTTGCCACCGATTTGCGCCTTGAAAACTTCCCAATTGTTGATGCCGTGTTGGCGCGGCTTGCCGGTATAGCAAACGACGATGCGGCGTTCGAGTTCGTCGAGATTGACGCGAAGCTCGACGCGGTGTTCTCCGCCGGGCGGGAGTTCGATGGCCGCAGCTCCACCAAAGGCCGGCGGATAGTGATCCTGCGTGCCGGTGGGAACATTGATGACGATGGCTTCGGCATCGCGGCTGATGTGAATCCAGTCCACTTTGCTCTTCCCTGCCCCCGTAAAGCGGTCCAGCGCGGCGCAAATGGCTACGGCCATGGCGCTGGAGCCGCCGATGCCGGCGCCAGCCGGGGCTCCGGAATCCGTGGTGAGGGTGAAGCCACCCTGGGGTTTGAAGAACTTGGTGATTTCTGCGAGGAGCGGGAGGCGGTAGCGCTTGGCCTTCACGAGGGCGGTGAAGGAAGCAAAACTTTCTTCGCAATGGATGTCGCGGGAAACGAGTTTGATGCGATTGTCACCGGCGTCTTGCGTCTGGATGACGCAGGAAGCGTAAAGCGAGATGGCCGCATTCAACGTGACTGAGCCGGGATGGAATAGGTAGAGCGGCCAAATGTCCAGCGTGCTCCCGGCAAAGTCCACGCGGGTCGGTGCTTTGGATTCGATGATCATGGCTGCGAGTTCGCCCTATTCTGCGGAATTTTCTTTCGAGCCAGTCTGACGGACTAGCCCCACAAGCTCAAGGCAGGAATGGGATCAATGTTGGGAGAGCGGCAACCCTGCTGAGCCGGAGGTCTTGGGAGAGTGTATAGCTACTTGCTGCAATACTTTCCTAGAAAACGAAAAACATCATCGGCCCACACGGAGCTACCAAAATAGCCGAAGCTGTGGCCGTCTTGCACGGAATTGCCGAACGGGGGATAGATCTTGATCTCAAATACCTTGCCCGCATCTTTCATCGCCGCAGAGAGAACGTGGCTCGGCGAAAGATCGTAATCGTTCTCCGCCTGGAAAAAGAAAATTGGAGAACGCGAATTGCGGACCGCGCGATTCATAAGAGCCTGCAATTCGGGGGACTCCACCCAACTCTGGGCACCGCCGGAGATATCGATTGCCGCGCAGTAGGACTCTTTCTCCGCGCCCAAGACCGCCTCAATCCCGCCGAACGAAGTGCCCGCCACGGCAACGCGGTTCGGAAGAACGAAGTCTTGCTTTCGCAACCACGCGAGCCCTGCAAGTTGATCATTCAAATGATCTGTCTCCAGCAGCCGGGTCATCGTTGCTGAGCCGGCGTGGATGCCACCGTCTTTTACTGCTGCAGCGATCTGGTCACCGATATATGGTCCCGCGAAAGCGCTGAGCCCTTGCCCGCGTCTGTACGGTCCGAAGAACACATAGCCGTGACTTGCAAATACTGGCCCAAGTGCTTCAAACGCCTGGCTGCTGAGCATGCCCGGGGCACTGCCGTGGTTATACAAGACTGCCGGGAAAGGTCCCTTTCCTTCCGGCTTGTATAAGACGCCATGGAGCGTAAGCTGCCCGCTCGGAAACGAAACCACATCTGACGCAAACACGAAAAGCGGGGACACCAGCAGCACAAGTAGAAAAAGAAGCGTGCAAGTACTCTGAACCCTAGAAGTTTTCATGGCCTAATCTCCCGCTGCTCCCGCTGCGCGGTTGCGGGCGATCAGTTGGGGGCCGTCCTTTTTCTCCTGGGCGAGGGCGGGATTGGGTTCGAAGCAGCGGCGGCAGCGGGCTTCGTAGGCGCCCATGGCGCCGACGACGATCAATTCTTCGCTTTCGACCAGCCGCTGGGTATGAACGGCGGGATTGCCGCAGCGGACGCAGATGGCCAGCAGCTTGGTGATTTCTTCGGCGACGGCCAGTAAGCGCGGCATCGGCTCAAACGGGCGGCCGCGGTAATCGGTGTCCAGGCCGGCGACGATAACGCGTTTGCCGAGGTTGGCGAGCTTTGTGCAGACGTCGACGACTTCATCGCCTAGGAATTGCGCTTCGTCAATGCCGACGACTTCCGTGCGCGGCGAGAGTTTTTCCATGATTTCCGAGGCTTTGAAGACAGCGTCCGAGGGAATGCCCAGGCCGGAATGCGAGACGATTTCGTTGGCGGCGTAGCGTTCATCAATGGCGGGCTTGAAGATTTGCACGCGCTGGCGCGCAATCTCCGCGCGGCGCAACCGGCGGATGAGCTCTTCGCTCTTGCCGGAAAACATGGGGCCGACAACAACTTCGATCCAGCCCATATTGCCTTTGACGATGTCCACAATTGCTCCTTCAAAACCATTGGTTCGTTTTCAGTTCTCAGCCTTCAGTAACAACTCGAGATTTTGGATGTTGCAGTCCTATCTTCGTTGTCCTTTATTGTTTCTCCACTACGCTCGGCTCGAAGTGCCTACGGCCGCTGGGCGGTACATTCTTTCATTATAGAACGGAGCGAAGGCGGCGATCACCGCAACTCGAAATGCTTCTTGGCGGGTGATGAAATTACTGGATAGGACGCCCCAGGCTCCTTGGGCGTCACGGATGCCAACGGCGCCGGCGAAGCGGTCGATTGCGACGGATAGCTCGACGCCGTTTTCGAGGACTTCGTGGGCCAGAGCGTCCGGAATCTCGATTCCGCCGGAGCGTCCGTAGTGGCCGCGGACGCCATCGCTAACGTAGGCCCAACTCTCGAGGAACACGCGGCGATGGCCGTTCCCCTTAAGGGCTGAATGCCGCAGCATCTCATCGGTAGAAGCGCCTTCATGGACGACATCGAGGCCGCCTTCCAGCCCGATGAAGTATTGCCAGGCCGATCCGTTTTCGCGCTTCCATTGCATGAGCGCCTCGGAGCGCTGGCGGGCGCCACGCATCAATTCGTCGCGCGAACTGGGCGTGTGGCCGACGCCGCTTTCGACTTCCACTCCCACAACTTCGAATAGGACGTCGTTGGCGAGGACGGCTGAAAATGCCTTAAGGGCCTCAGACACGGCGTTCAGCTTGGGACCGCGCTTGCTGCCCACAGCAAGGATGATTTTTTCCATCTGTGTGAAAACCGATGCGCCGATTCTAACGGCAATTCCAAGGAAAATTCACTCGAAATTCGTCGGGCCTGAGGAAAACTCGGGGCGGCAGACGGCGCCGGCCGAGCGGATTTGGACCACTTGCAAAATGCGGTTTTGAGGTATACGCTTTGGCTCCCTCGTCCCCATAGGTAAGCTCTCGATAACCGACTTACGTCACTGGAGCATTGTAATGACCGAAAAAGAGAATACCTTCCGCTATTGGGCTGTGAACTGTCTGGGATGTCACAATCCCATCCCTCTGTATGCAGAGCCAGTGGACGCTTCTGTAGCCGCAGCTCCCTCGGCGGGTAGTAGCGGAGAAGGACGCCCGTTTTTCCGCGCCTGGTGCGTGGAGTGTGGCCGCGAGTATCCCTACTTGTCCGAGGCCATGACTTGGACCCATGAGCCGCCCCTGGATAAGAACAATCGTCAACTCGAGTTCACTCGATTGAGGCACCGCTCGAGAGCGAAAACCGCCAGCGCGTAGGCCTGTGCATCTCCTCATTCTTTTTAGTAGGTTTGGGCAAGCCACAGTTCTGGCGCAGTTTCGGGCTTGGCTATTGGTCCTGCGATGCGTCTCCCGCTTGCAATGATGCGAGCGCCCTAAGAAGATCAAGCCGCCCATTGCCCATATCTGTGCCGATGTATTGAGCATTGGCCAAGGCAGAAGCAGCCATGGACTGATTTACGTCGCTCCGGAGACTCCGCAGAAGCGCCGCCCCACCAGAAACAAACGGAGCGCTGAACGACGTCCCCCATCCAGCCGAGTAGGTGCTGAAGGGATAGGTGGTCACGATGGCCTCGCCAGGGGCAGCTACCCAAACAATTTCGTTTCCGTAATTTGAAAACGTCGAACGTGTATCTAGATCGCTGGTTGACGCGACCCCCATCACATCGTTTTGCAAAGCCGCAGGATAGACTAGCAGCGGAGGACCCTGGCCGTCATTTCCTGCCGATGCCACGCATATCACGTTCTGCCGGTTGGCATAATCGAGCGCATTCGTTAGTTCAGTAGATGCCGTGGTGAAATCAAAGCTCATGTTGATCACGTTGGCGTTATTCTGAACGGCGTAGTAGATCGCTCGCAAAACATCAGAGAGGTAGCCCGTGCCGTTGGAACGAAAGGCTTTCAGGGGCAATAGTTGCGCCTTTGGCGCAACCAGGTGGATGACACCCATGACCATCGTGCCGTGGCCGAACGCCGCATATTGGAAATTTCCATCGAGGACCGCCGCCGTCGATTGATCTAGCACGGCGGCGGTCGATTGATTCACCATCGCCGGCTGGCAATTTTGGCAAGGCGGGGGCGTGGATGAAGTAAAATCCGTCATTTCCGAACCGCCGACTTGGTTGCGCGTAAAGTCGTAACCGGGCAGAAGAACGCTCTGCAATGCGGGATGGTTGGGATCTACTCCGGTATCGATATCCGCGACAATCCCTGTGCCCGCCACATGAAACGTCTGCTGTGCCTCATGGACATGCACGATTTTCGAAGCGGGCTGCTTGGCGTAGCCGTTCCATACCGTCGTGCCGAAGAAATTTATCGGAGCATTGTCCGTTAGTCCCGGCGGCGGTGTCGTAACCGCATTCAGGCTGCCGACCAAACTGATTAAATCATCTAGCTCGGCATCCAAGATTCCTGGGGTGCTTCGGAGGATATTCAGAAAAATCGCCGGATCAATAGTGCTCGGGGTCGTCAGCAGGAGGACTTGGTTTCGCGTTCCATCGAGGGCGCCTGCCACTCTACAACCCAGTAAATCGCAGAATTCCCCCAGCACGTTTGGAGCTAGAGCAGACCTGACGATAAAGCGGTTGTCCGCCATCGCAGGCGTTGTCCACAACAGCGCCAATAACGCTCCTGCAAGCCACATTCTTCGTTTCACGACGCGGCACTCCTTCCTGTTCATACAAGCCAACTTAGCTAGCCGTTTTCAATCAACAACTTCCGCAAAGTGCCAGACGGCATCCAGCCGAATGGAAGGAATCGCTGGGACGCCGCGCCGGTACTGCCAGCTAATTAGTGGGAAAATGGGAAGCAAAGAAAGAGGGGAATCATTTGAAATCTCACTAGGGTGAAAACCTGGTTCCACTCAGCGGATGCCGACCGAGCGACTTCAGTAGCGAGCGCTACCTTCCTCACTTCGAGTCTTGTGGCGCACTTAGCGAAAGTAGATGGGACAGGCAGAAGGAATAATTTTCATTGGGGCTGCAGCGTTTACCTGATGCCGTTAGCCCTTTCCATCTTTCGCTCGCTCTTTGCTATGTGAAGCCATTCGTCACGAGCGCAGAAACGTTTGATTAGCCGTTTCAGTTGCCCACCCAGGTATGCACCTGATGAGAAATTCGAGTCAACAATGGCTTGTCTATATTTCTCTCCACCTGCATGCTCCTTCTTCGATGGGGGGAAACGGTCATGATGCAGTTTGAAGCTGAGGAGTGGAGCGTTTTTGCAGGACAGGTGGCTTCTGACGGTTGGCAACAAGCGATGCCGAGCCACCTGGGGACCCGTTGCAAATCCTCCATGGAGAGAGTAGCTCTTTCGCAGAAAGGAGTCTGCACGAGCGTAGTCGAGACGAGTTTCCAGCCTGTTATGGAAAGGACTTGCACCGTCAAGCCAACCATTGCAGCGGTTAGCTTGGCGGGTAGCCGAAACGAAACAGGCGGCTCTGTCCAGTTGCTATTCGACAGCTTTTCGCAGCCGAGGCCAGCGGGAACACGCTCGGCGGCGATGAGAATCAGGCAGATGCTATACCGAGTAGAACCATATCAGATCGATCTGCACATCGAATTAAAGCCAGAGCAGAATCGCTTGGTCGTCACTGGGCAACTGGTCGATCTTACCAATCCCGAGCTGGTAGGCCGCGACGTACAGGTCATGCTCTCGGATGGCCGCGAATATATTGTCAACACGGTGACAAATCAATTTGGCGAATTTATCGGCGAAGTCAAAAACTCCGGCGATTTGGAGATTTCTTTCCTTGGCCGTGGTGGAAAACCGATCGTCATTTTGCTCCGCGGGCCACTGGATCCATTATCTGGATCGAATGAATGACGGTAGGCTCTTCGTCAAGTTCGGCGCCTTCGGCACGTCGGCCACACAGAGATTGCCACCGGAAAGAAAATTACCGGACTCGACTCCGAGCAAATCTGGGTTTACGTACTACAGCAAACTGCCGAGAGAGTACTAAGGTCTCTACTTGATTGCCGTCAATCAGAATGAATGCTACCCAATAGAGTCGCGAGGTAGTTGACGGGGTTTCCAAGCCACGGACCAGGTGACCCAGCACGGGACCATGCAGAGGAACCATCACCGCGCTAAATCCAGGAAGTTTCCTGCTGAAGAGTATAGATAACGGTTTCTAGCCGAATTAGCGCGCCGCCGCACCTCCCGAGCAACAAGTCTAGGTCTGAGCGAGAACCCTTTGGACTACGGGCCGAGTGGCAGAATGGAAAGGCGCCTTCCGATTATCGTCGTACTGCGCCTCGCACCAGCAGTAGGTGCGGCGAGCGATGGAGAGCGGACGTTCACTGATAACATCAGTGCGCATGGCGCGCGCATATTCTCGAACCACGCCTGGCAAGCTGGAGATGCGGTGCGAGTGACTCCCCTAAACGAAGACTCAGTTTGGGCGCAGGTAGTTTACTCTGAGATGCTTCCAAACAACCGCTACGGCATCGGAATAAAATTTCAAGATGGCCCCGTCACGTGGTCCGTCATGCGGAGATATGACGGCCTTTAGAGCAGTCCCGCCCACATCAAAGACCGGTCAAGGTTGTCCATCAACCTGAGATCTGGCTCGGAGCTCAGGTCTTTACCTGAGGCCGGTTACCGGGGTTTACTTGATTGAGAAGACGCAGTACTGATGGTATTTCGTATCAAGGTTCCTGCGCATTCAGACCGCGAATCGAACCAAAGTAGAACTGTTCGAACCGAGGAGATAGTCTTCATGCCGAGACGAGAAGGCACGCCCACACCCCCTGATCCAAAGCGAACGGAAGAACCGTCAGAGCTACTTCGAGAATTGGTCGCGCACCTGCGACAGAACCGAACGCAATTGCGCGAGGAATGGGTCGTGCGCATCACCGAGACACGCCTGCTCACCGCGATGACCAAAGAAGAGATCTTCGCGGAAGCAACCTCGGTGTACGACAGTTACGTCGAGGCGCTGGAAACGGAAGCATTCGAAGCGCTGCAAGCTTATGCGCGAAATCTGTCGGAACGCATCATTCCGCGAGGCGTCGAAACCCACGAAGTCGTGGGGATCGTACTGCTGCTGCGCGACGTCCTGGCACGTTCTCTCTTCGCGAAGTATCAGAACGATTTCAAGAAACTAAATCGCATTTTGGACGCCTACGAGCCCGCGGCAAACCGCATTGCAAACACGGTGGCCGTCGGCTTCGTGCAAGAGCGCGAACGCGTCATTCGCCAGCAGCAGGAAGCGATCCGCGAACTCTCCACTCCCGTGCTGCAGGTTCGCGAGCGGCTGCTGATTCTTCCCATCATCGGCGTCATCGACCCGCAGCGCGCCCGCCAATTGACGGAGCAACTCCTCCGCGGAATTCGAACAAACCGCGCGAAAGTCGTGGTCATTGATATCACCGGTGTGGCCGCCATGGACCTCACGGTGGCGAACAACCTGGTGCAAACGGTTGAGGCGTCGCGGCTCCTGGGCGCGACCGTCATTGTCACGGGGCTTTCGCCGGAGATTGCGCAGACACTGGTAACCATCGGTGTGGACCTGGGCAAAATGAATACCGTGGGCGACCTGCAGGGTGGCATCGAGCAGGCGGAAAGACTGCTAGGATACAAAGTCGAAAAACTAGCGGAGCCGCGCTAAGCAGAGTGGAGGAAGGACCAGGTGGAAGTTCCAATTCTGAAACAGGGAGCGGTCCTCATTGCCACCTTTCAGGCCGCTCTATCGGACGCGGACCTCAATCAACTGCGCATGGGCTTGGTGCAGCAGGTCGTGAAGTTTCGCTCGCGTGCGGTTATCGTCGACGTTACGGCGATGGACGTGATGGATTCGTTTGCATCCCGGACGCTGCGTGAGATTGCGCATATGATCCGGTTGCGCGGCGCGGAAACCGTGATCGTCGGAATTCAACCCGAAGTGGCTTTTGCGATGGTGCAGCTGGGCTTAACACTGGAAGGCGTTGCGACCGCGCTGGACTTGGAAGAGGGTCTGGCCTACTTGAATGAAAAGTTCAAAACTACGAGCTGAGAGTGAGCCATAGTGTCGGTTGGGGAAATCCGTGTGGCTATCAACTCCGACCAGGACATCGTCTCAGCCCGCCAGAAGGGGCGGGCGATGGCGAGTGAGCTCGGTTTTTCCTCGGGTGACGCCACACTGATTGCCACTGCAATCTCAGAGCTGGCGCGAAATATAGTGTCCTATGCGCGCAAGGGGCAAATCACGCTGAAGGGGGTTCATGGTTCCAGTCGAGTCGGAATTGTGGTTATCGCGTCAGACGATGGCCCCGGGATCCTCGATATTCGGCAGGCCTTGCGCGATGGGTTCTCCACTTCAGGGAGTCTCGGGCTTGGCCTGCCGGGGGTCCGCCGCTTGATGGACGAATTTGAGATCGATTCCCAACCCGGCCGGGGAACAATTGTGGCGGTGAAGAAGTGGAGACAATAAAAGAACCGATGGTCGAGTATGGCGTAGCCAAATTTGCTCTTCCCGGCCACGGGGAGTCCGGCGATCATCACTTGGTTTGCTGCAACCGAAGCGGAATTCTGATTGCCGCGATTGACGGGTTAGGGCATGGCGAAGAAGCTGCCAATGCCTCCAAAACTGCGGCGGTGGTTCTCAAAAGCTCAGTCGGCGAGCCGATTATCTCTCTCGTCGAAGAATGCCATGAGAAACTACGGGCAACTCGCGGCGTTGTGTTGAGCCTTGCTTTCATTGAGCCTGAACTTGGCATGATGACTTGGCTGGGCGTCGGCAATGTCCAGGGGATGTTGATGCGCTCCGATACGAAGAAGGGAAATGTGCAAGAGACACTTCTTCTGCGAGCCGGCGTCGTCGGCTCACAACTCCCCGGCCTTCAGGCCACTGTGCTTCCGGTCGTGCAGGGAGATACACTCTTCTTTGCTACGGACGGAATTCGGGTTGATTTTTCCGTGGGCCTGTCCGCGCGCGAGAATCCGCAAAGGGCGGCGGACAGAATCCTCAAACAGTATCGCAGCGGAAATGATGATGCGCTCGTCCTGGTCGCGCGGCTAATGGGAATTAATCCATGAAGATCGCAGTTCGACGAAAAGTTAGGCGGCATGCTGATTTTGAAGAGGAGTACAACTCCGCCCTGAATGAATACGCCGCGGGCGGAGGCGAAATCGCGCTAGGCCGGGCGTACGAGCTCGGCCGCCGGGCGCTGGGCGAGCAAAAAAGCCTGGTGGAGATGGCTTCCCTGCATCACCGAGCCATGCTTGGATTGGTGCGAGGCGCGAAAAGTGAAAAGCGCCTGGTGGAATTGCTCCAGGCGAGCACCGAATTCCACGCGGAGTGCATGTCTCCCTATGAGATGGCACACCGCGGATTCCAGGATGCGGTGAAAGCGCTTCGCCAATTGAACGAGACCCTCGAGGAGGAGATCAAGCGTATCGCCTACGCCGTGCACGATGAGGCGGGACAATTACTCGTCGCCGTGCACCTCGCCCTGGCTGATGTGGCTTCTGAACTGCCCGTGCCGCAACAAGCTAAGTTCGCGCGGATAAGGGAATTGTTGAATGAAGTTGAAAAGCATTTGCGGCGCTATTCTCACGAACTTCGACCGACGATTCTGGATGACCTCGGCTGGATTCCCGCGATCCGTTTTCTGGCGGATGGAATTTCGAAGCGCGCTGAACTGCCAATTCACATCGAATCCAATGTTTCCGAACGGCTCTCTGGCACTGTTGAGACGACTCTCTATCGCATCGTTCAAGAAGCCCTGACAAATGCCGCCAAGCACGCGCAGGCAAGCAACGTTTGGATTCGAGCGTGGAAAGAAAATCTTGTTCTGTGTTGTTCGATCAGGGACAACGGCAGAGGCTTCGACTCAGACGGAACTGATGCAACAGCGAACCGGAAGGGCCTGGGCTTGATTGCGATGCGAGAACGTATAAGCGCAATCGGCGGAACATTGCAAATCCATTCCAACCCGGGAAGTGGGACTGAACTTTCCTTACGAATTCCATTGGAGGGTGAACATGTCAATTCGAATCGTGCTGGCGGATGACCACGTACTTGTACGCCAGGGCTTGAAATCGCTGTTGGAGAAGGAGAAGTTTCAGGTTGTTGCAGAAGCCTCCGATGGGCAAGACGCGGTTCGGTTGACGGAAACGCACCATCCGGATATCGCGGTCCTAGATATCAGCATGCCGACACAGAACGGCATAAATGCCGCTCGTGAACTCGGACGGTCCTGCCCAAAGACAAAAGCAATTCTTCTTACTCAACATGAAGAAGAGCAGTATATCCACGAAGCGCTGGAAGCCGGTGTGAAGGGATACGTACTAAAGAGCCAGGTCGCAAACGATCTGATTCATGCGATTCAACAGGTCTCTCGCGGAGAGTTTTACCTGAGTCCGGGAATATCGCGCGGACTGGTGGAGGCCTACCGCTCGAAATCGGTTAGGCCTGAGGATCCCTTGACCGTGCGCGAGCGCCAGGTTTTGCAATTAATTGCGGAAGGAAAATCCACAAAGGACACTGCTTCCGTCCTTGGTATCAGCGTGAAAACGGCTGAATCGCACCGCATGCGGCTCATGCAGAAACTGGATATTCACGAGACAGCCAGCCTTGTGCGCTACGCGGTCCGCCGGGGTTTGGTCCAGCCTTGAATGGGAATGCCCGCGGGCGGTCATCTGTCGCGGATTCCCAACTGATTTCCTGATGGTCCGATCAGTGTAAAAACTGCCGAATCGCTCCGAGCAAGGCTCATGAAGAAGCTGGACGTCCACGAAACAGCAAGCTTGGTTCGCTATGCCATCCGCCGCGGTTTGATTCAGCCCTAACGGCCCTCCGAAAGGGCCTGCCTGCAGATGAATTCAGGTGATTTCACTCACTAGAAATGGGTGATTCACTGGATTGAATTCCTTTGGGAACCAGCTATGTTGGCACCAGAGGAACGGGCCGCCTCCGTGGACAGAGCCCCCACCTCAACTACCCCAACTACCGAACTGTTCTGACACGGAGGCGGGCCGAATTCATCGTCTTGGAGGAATCGGTGGGAAAAGGGAATCAGCAGAGTTGCCAAGAGAATGGATCTGATATTCGCGATGGGCAACCGGACGCTTCCGAATGGCAAAAGACGATGGTTCATTTGCTTCGTCATCAAATCATTCTGCTGGCAATGAAGCATGGGCGCGCTCCGCTCTCCGTTTCGCCTGCTCTTTGGAAAGGATTGGCGAGACTCGGAGCGCTAAACGATCTTTATGATCTAGGGAGTATTGCGCGACGTCTCTACTTCTTGGGGGATGGGCGCATTCTGCTTGCTGAACTGAAGGCTCGGACCGGCGCGAGATCGTTCGTGGAAGAGCCCGAAGCAAGCCGGATCGGGATCGCTCCGGAGCATCGTCATAAATACGAGGATGAAAGCAGATACCAATGGGATCAATGAGACCTAAACTCAGCAGTTGCTCACGGAGACGGCAGATGGGAATGGGAACTGAATACAATCCAGCGGATGTCGCGCTCTTGAACATGACAGTGGATCCCCACTCCTTGTTTCGCCGCAGAGTTCCGGGATTGTTGGCTGGCAGAGAAAATGGGGATGCAAATCACGTTTTCCCAACTCTCCTCACGGAGGCAAATCGAGAACTTGCCGATTTATTGCGCGACTTGCGCTCGGAGCCCCCCGCTATTGCCGGCGGCGAAAGTCAGAATGGACAAGTCAGTGAGCTTCTGATGCGCGCGGTGCGCTGCGCGGCAAAACAGTACATGTTGCAAGCGGAATTGGGCAGCCTTGCGCTCACCGATGAACTCACAGGCTTATATAACCGTCGGGGGTTTATGGCCCTTGCAGAACGCCAACTGAAACTTGGGCGAAGATCCGGGCGGGGCCTGCTGCTGTTTGTGATGGACGTGGACCGCTTGAAGGACATTAACGATTCGTTCGGGCATTACGCAGGCGACTGCGTGTTGAAGCGCACGGCCGGCGTGTTGGAAGAGACCTTTCGGGATTCCGATGTTGTCGCTCGCTTGGGCGGGGACGAGTTCGCGGTTCTTGCGATCGAAGCGGCCGGTCACAGCGAAGCCAGTATCAGGGCGCGGTTTTTCGAGCGTTTGAAATCGGTTAGCGCGGAACAGAGTCGCTGTGAAATTTCCGTCAGTTTAGGCCTCGCACGATTCGATCCGTGTAGCCACGCATCCATCGAAGAATTGATGATGAAGGCCGACAAAGCCATGTACGAGCAGAAGCGGCACCGATCGAAATCGCGCTTCGAGACGGCGGCAAATTCATAGGCTCAATAGGGCCTTATGGCTCAGTGAGGAGTACCATCGCTCAACTTTTTTCAGGTTTCGAAGCTTTCTGGCATCGTCCAGCCCGGTGCCAACGAACGGAATCAAGTTTGAAAGGTTATTTGACAAATGCCTGTGCGGTCTGGACGCCTTGAGAAACGGATTTCGGTAGCGATCCCGGTGCAGATCTCCAGCCCTTTGGACCCTGCCACGACGGAGAGGACTATTACGGAAAACGTCTGTTCGCTGGGCATTCGTATCTTTGCCCAGCACGCTAGAGACTTAAACGAGCGGCTCATGATCAGCTCGGTCGTGGGCGATCTTCGTACCCTGGCTCGGGTTGTTTACTGTGAACGGCTCCCCGACGGACGGTTTGGAGTCGGATTGCAGTTTCAGGGAATGGCTGTTAAATGGCCAAGTAGTTCTCTGGCCGGAGTTGCGGGTTGAATTGTGATTGCTCCGAGAATCCGCCCGGAGATTGGCGCAAATCCATTGCTCTCCAATCTCTTAATCGTACTTTCCGTCTCAAACCTGATACAAAATATTACCTTACATTTACTTATTCTATGTTATAATACGTTGTGAACGTTTTACGCCAACTCCGCCATTCCTCACTTTCGCACACCCTCTCTCTTTCCGTTCTCCCATCTCCTTTTTCCTCAGATTCTTACAAATGCCCCCTCTCGCAACTTCTTTCGTTTCACATCCTTACAAATGCCCGAGGGCGTATATCCCCGCACTCTCTCATCGAGGATCAAAAATGAACCAAGAAAACGCTAACTCCAATTCCATCAACGTTTCATCTTTACCCCAGGCCGCTCACGACTCGCGCTGTCAGCATCACTTCGTCAACGGCACCCGCTGCCTCTTGTTCCAAATCCGGAATCCCTCTTCTGCCGCAACCATGCCCGCCTCCCCAAGCATGAGAACGCACCTGCCGATCTCTCCGCCACCCTTACCGCCGACCTCACCGAATTCAAATCCGCCATTCCCATCAACGACTTCCTCTCTCACCTCCTCAAGCTCGAAGCCGAAGACCGCATCCACCCCCGCCGCCGACATGGCCTACACCTGCAACCTCCTCCTCCGTACCCTCCCAGCCGTCGAAGAAGAACTCCATCCCGAAGACGAAGTCTTCAAGGTAGACTTCGGCGATCTCCCCCGCCCCCCGCGTTGACCCGCGGAGCGCAGATCATGTCCCGACCCACACACAAACGCCCCCGATCCCGCCCCACCAGCACCGCGCAGACGTCTGCGCCAACGCACGCACGGGCCGCGACGCCCGCAAAGCGTGCAGCACACTTAAAGTGGTTGAGATGATGCGACCGGCGGCTGGAACAGCTTCTGTTCCTTTGTGTTCCCGCGCTGAGAAGGCAGAGTCTGTAAGTGCTTGATTTAATGGAGCGGCCTATCGGAATCGAACCGACACCTGAACCTTGGCAAGGTTCCGTACTACCACTATACTAAGGCCGCTCAACCACACTCTTTTTATAACATGCCAGCGACGGCAGCGACAAGCCTCGCTTGGCCGTGCCCTGCCAAACGGAAACAGGCCGCGTTCAATCGGTGGTCAGGAAACCTGGGTGATGCGCGCGGACTTCACCACCGGCGAACGGCGCTGCCGCTCGGCGAAGCGCGAAGCTTTTTCCTTGTCCGTGTAGACCCGCCCGAATTTTTCGCCGTCGGCGTAATAGACACTGACGAGATAATGGTGATGCTTGCGGCGGCGGTCCTTCGCAAAGGTACTTTTTCCTCGTCCCGCACCCTTCTTCGTCCCACTTTTTGTCACGTTGACCATCCCTGTTTCTCAAGAGTAAGCATCGCACTATCTCAGGGAAGCAAGCGCCGCGCAAGTACCGGGGGAGATAGTAACCCGCGTTCCATTACAGCAGAAAAGCGCGCCGGTTGGAATGGAAAAACGTGTCAGACTGCGGCAAGTGCTCCTTCCCCTGAGACGGATACTCTGTATTTTTATTACTATTCAGATAGCGACCCGCGTTTCAAACTTTAGGGCTGGCGAACCGCGCTGATTTGTACCGCCCCCGTAGTCCGGCGCATCCAATACGTGATGGTTCCTTTGGGGGAGCGCCTGGGCCTGCGGGCCAATTTGTCACAAAACTCGTTGCCGCCCATGAAACATTTTCCGAGTTTCTGCGTCTTTACATGTGAGGAGAGGATAAGCTGAATGTGGCGGAGATTAACAATGATTACGAACTGCACGAAACAACCGCCCGTTGTGGAAGATCTGCGAAACCATTCGCAGGAACAGATCGCTGAACTGCGTCAACTTCTCACTGTGGGTGCGCCTTCGCGGCCCGATCCGCGCCGGCCCGGTTTTTATGAAATAGAAGGACTTTCGAACACCTATTATGTGTTCAAGTATCCGACAGGCACGAAAGTGCTGCTGCTCGGCGCCTGGGAACGTGATCCTGTCGCTGAAATGGTGGCGTGCGCCTGCCCGGCTGCGTAATCCCTTTCTTGCTATAACTTGAGAAAACAGAGCGGATAAGGCGTCCCAAGAGATTGGGACGCCTTTTTCAGTCTTCGTCCAAATCCAACGATGCCGAGTTGATGCAGTACCGCAAGCCCGTGGGGCGGGGTCCGTCATCAAAGACGTGGCCGAGGTGGGCATCGCAACGGCTGCACTTCACTTCGGTTCGCTTCATCCCATGACTGGTGTCCGTTTCAGCGTCCACAGCCTCTTCGCTGGTGGGTGCATAGAAACTGGGCCAGCCGGACCCTGAGTGGTATTTTGTATCAGAACGAAACAAGGGCTGGCCGCAGCAAACGCACTTGTAGGTTCCCGGGGTCTCGGTATCCTCGTACTCGCCGGTGAAGGGGGGCTCCGTGCCCTTTTGCCTGGTCACAAAGTATTGATTCTCCGTGAGTTGTTTCTTCCAAGCAGCCGCATCCTTTTGTACTTTATCTTTCATGACATCTCCCAAAGCTGATTCCCGAAGTGGCACATCCCATGCAGTATCAGATTCAGCGCACCCGCTTGACGATGCAGCTGCGTTCGCGAATAGTAGTTATGGAGCAAGACCATCTCGAAAGTTATCACTCCAGAAGCCTCAACTACCGACTATCCGGTGAAGCGCAGCAGCCGCAGGGCTAAGATTGCCCGGCCGGTGCGCGTGCGGCCGTCGGACCCCAATGACGAGCACTTTGAGGATCTGCCGGTCAGCGTGAACGCGTCCAAAGAAGGCATCTTCTTCAGTACGCGACGGAAATCCTACTACAAAGGGATGCGGGTTTTTGTGACCTTCCCTTACAGCTCGCCGCATGATCCCATGAATTGCGAGTATGTGGCAGAGGTTGTGCGCGTGGAAGAGCTTCCTAATGGCAAGTCTGGCGTGGCCGTTCACTTCAAAATGAGCATGAACTTCAGCGGCGCAAAGTCTCCCGGCGCAGCCCACTGAACCCTTGGCAAGCACTCCCGAAAGACGATTCAACTGAGTATCTTGAAGGACAATCCATGATAGATTTTGGCTACATCACGTCCTGAGCCAATCCAAGTTAGCGGCGGAACGCGGAGTCGCCGCTTTTGGACACGTACTTTACGTCGCGCAGACTCATTTTGATGGAGAAGACGTGAATCTCGTTTTTGCCGGAGTGTAGTTCACACTTGACGAGGACTTGCTGGCCGCGATGCCCCGCCAGGACGCCGGGATTGCTTACCGCCCAAATCGCGTCATCGTCACCGATTAGCGTTTTTTCATCCTCGCTGACCTGACCGGAGATGGTTACAGCTTTGGGGGCAACTGCTTGAGGACTCGAATCCGTCGGTTTGGCCTCATTCGCTTTCGAAGAGTGCTGCGCCAAAGCCGCGGTTGGCATGACCGCCGCAACTACTAGAAGGACCAACGACCACTTTTTCATGGTGCCTCCTGCTTCCAAGTGGGATCCGCAATGACGCCATCATAGGACCGTGGAATCCAGGGTCAAACGGGAAATTTTGATGCGAAATATTCAAAATTTCGCTGGCTCCCTTCCTGGCGTGCGGCTTCCAAATTCGGCTCGCCGAGACAGAAATCCTGTCATTGACATGCGGGCGAATTTCCTCTAAGTTCGAGCTTCGCAATGAACGGTACACTTACAGTTCGGGCGCATCGCCACCATCATCATCACGGCCACGAGCCGCGCCTGCTGAGGTGTGCATAGCGATTCGCTAAACAAAGCACTCTTCAGCCCGCTGGCGCAGCAAGCCCCAGCGGGTTTTTTGTTTTCAGATCGTTTGGTTTCGGGAGGTACAGACGTGGAGATCGATTTTCAGAAAAGCGGCGGGTTGGTGCCGGCGATCATTCAGGACGAGCGCAGTGGCGAGGTGCTGATGCTTGGCTTCATGAACGGCGACTCGCTGGCGGAGACGCGACGACTTGGCGAAGTCGTGTTCTTCAGCCGTTCAAGGAATAAGCTCTGGAAGAAGGGTGAATCCAGCGGACACGTCTTGCGAGTTCGCGAAATCCGTGTGGACTGCGATGCGGATGCGCTGCTTGTGCGTGTTGAGCCAGTGGGGCCGGGCGTCTGCCATGAAGGCTATCGAAGCTGTTTTTTCCGCGCGCTTGGAGCCGACGGGGACGCAACGATCATCGCCGTGCGCACGTTCGAACCCGAGAAGATCTACGGGCAGGAGAAGGCGCGATGAACCGGTTGAAGCTGGGAATTCCAAAAGGCAGCCTGCAAGATGCGACGCTTGATCTCTTCGGGCGCGCAGGGTGGAAAATCACGTTGGGCTCGCGAAGTTACGTTCCGGCGATTGACGATGACGAAATCGAATGTTTGCTGGTTCGCGCGCAGGAGATGGCGCGCTACGTTGAGTCCGGCGCGCTGGACGCGGGCATCACTGGGCATGATTGGGTCGTGGAGACCGGCGCCGCGGTGGAGGAACTGTCCGAGCTCGTCTACGCCAAGCAGCGGCTGGCGCGGGTGCGTTGGGTGCTGGCCGTGCCGGAGGATTCGGCGATCCGCGATGCGCGCGGTCTAGAGGGCAAGGTCATCGCGACCGAAGTCGTTCGAATCACCGAGAGTTATCTTTCGAAACACGGAGTAAAGGCACGCGTGGAATTTTCGTGGGGAGCGACGGAAGTAAAAGTGCCGCAACTTGCCGACGCCATCGTGGAAGTCACGGAGACAGGTTCGTCGCTCCGCGCCAATCGGCTGCGCATCGTGGACACGGTGCTGGAATCCGCGACAGTGTTCATCATGAACCACGCGGCGGCGGCCGATTCCTGGAAACGCGAGAAGGCAGAGAACCTGATTCTTATGCTGCAAGGCGCAATTGCGGCCGCCAGCAAAGTGGGTCTTTTGCTTAACGTGCACCGGAACGATTTGGCGGCGGTGTTGAACGTTCTTCCCGCGCTCAAGAAGCCCACGATTTCGGCACTGAGCGATCCGGATTGGGTGGCGATCAATACCATTGTTGAAGAAGCGGTTGTGCGGCAGATTCTGCCAAAACTGAAAGCCGCCAAAGCGCAGGGGATTGTCGAGTATCCCCTGAATAAGATCGTGCTCTGATGCGCATCGTGAGACTCACACCGGCGGTCGAGAAAAAACTTCTTCGCGCGCGCCAAGAGCACGACGCCGAGGCTCAACGCGTCGCGGAGCAGATTATCAGCGACGTTCGCCGGCGTGGGGACACGGCGCTCTATGCATGGGCAAAGAAGTTAGACGGCATGGATTTCCGGCGCGAAGGACCGTGGATCCCTGAGAGCGAAATTCGCGCTGCACGCAAGGAAGTGAGCGACAATTTTCTGCAAGCGGTGGAACATGCCGCGTGCAACGTCCGCCGCGTAGCGGAGAAGCAACTGCCGAAACCGTGGGCCATCAAAGTCGAACGAGGAGTAGAAATCGGCCAAGTCGTGCGGCCGATCAAATCCATTGGCTGCTACGTTCCAGGCGGGCAATTCTCTCTGCTTTCGACTTTGGTCATGACAGTTGTGCCGGCAAGGGTGGCCGGGGTGTCTCAGATCCAGGTGGCGTGTCCGCGGCCGAACGTAGCGTTGCTTGCAGCAGCGAGCATCCTCGGCGTCACGCGCATCGCTCGAATCGGAGGCGCTCAAGCCGTTGCCGCATTTGCTTACGGCACAAAACGCGTGCCGCGCGTGGAGAAGATATTCGGACCAGGGAATCGTTTCGTCACCGCGGCCAAGCAGCTCGTTAGCAATGACTGCGCGATCGATCTCCCGGCCGGGCCGACCGAAGCGATTGTCTTGGCAACAAATGGCAACTCTAGATGGATCGCCGCGGATTTGCTCGCGCAAGCCGAACACGCGACGGATGCAGGAAGTTTTTTTGTGACAACCTCAATGCGACTGGCACAACAAGTTCAAAGGGAAACGCTCCGGCAGCTGCAGCAATTGCCGCGAAGCAATCCCGCGCACCTTTCCATGAAGCGCGCGAGCGCGATCCTCGTGGCGCCGTCCCTCCGAGTAGCATGCGAATTTGTAAATCGATTTGCTCCGGAGCATTTGAGTTTGCCGGACGATGGAGAGGCCCTCTTGAAAAAAATTCACGCTGCCGGCACGGTTTTCTTGGGTCCGTGGGCCGCGCAGCCGCTTGGCGATTACGCCAGCGGCAGCAATCACGTGTTGCCCACGAGCGGCTGGGCGCGCAGGCGCGGCGGGCTCTCAGCGGCTGATTTTGTGAAATGCATCAGCGTCCAATCCATCGACCGCGCTGGCTTCGCAAAGCTGGCGAATGATGTGCAGACGCTGGCACGCGCCGAAGGGCTGTTGGCACACGCAAACGCCGTGGAGATACGCCGATGAAAGTGCGATTACCCGTGCGCGAGGCCATTTTGCATCGCCGCACGTATGAAGCGCCTGCCGAAGGACGATCGGACAAGGTGCGCCTGGACTTCAATGAAAACACCGCAGGTTGCTCGCCGGCAGTGCGGCGAGCGCTTGCCAAGCTTACGAGCAACCAACTGGCGATGTACCCCGAGTACCAAGCCCCAACGCAACGCCTGGCGCGCTATTTTCGCGTGCGTCCGGAGGAACTGCTGCTCGCCAACGGCGGAGACGACGCACTGCGCGTTTTCTTTGATACCTTCGTCGAGCCGGGCACCAGCATCTTGATCTGCGAGCCGACCTTTCCCATGTACCGCTACTACGCGGAGATTTACGGCGCCAGGATTGTGGTTTTGCGCTATGGCAGTCAGATGGAGTTTCCGCTCAAAGAGGTCGTCACGGCGTTGCGAAAGAAACCGCGAGTGGTCTTCATCGCGAATCCGAATAACCCCACTGGGACCTTGTTGCGCGAAAACGAGCTGCGGACAATCCTGCTGGCCGCTACGCACACGGCCGTTGTGATGGATGAAGCCTATGCGGAGTTCTCCGGCTTCTCCGCGGTGCCTTTGATTCGAAACTATCCTCAATTATTCGTCACAAGAACGTTTTCGAAAGTGGCCGGGCTGGCGTCCCTGCGGCTCGGCGCAGTAATTGCCTGTGAGAAGTCGCTCGCAATGGTGCGCCGTGCCATGCCGCCCTTCCCTGTCAACCTCGCGGCCCTGGTGGCAGCAGAAGCGGCCGTCGCCGACCGCGCGACCATGCTGGGTTACGTGAAAGAAGTAAAGCGATTGCGCGTCTGGTTCGCTGCGGAACTGAGAAAATTAGGCGCTGAAACCTTTTCCAGCGCCGGAAATTTTCTTCTGGCAAATTTCGGGCCAGACGGACCGGCGTTGTTTTACAAATTAGAGAAACAAGGGATTCTTCTGCGCGACCGAAGCAAAGACATTGGCCCGGGATTTGTCCGCATCACCATTGGTACGCAGTCCGAAATGAAACTGGTGCTGAAAGCCATTCGAAAGGAATTGAGAGCGCCAGCCTAAACGCTAGCGCCCAATAATTTGCCATGCCACGCAAAGCGATCATTCATCGCAAGACGAACGAGACGGACATTCGCCTCACGCTGAATCTGGAAGGGCTTGGAAAGGCGCGAATTTCCACCGGCATTCGTTTTTTCGATCACATGCTCGAACTGGTCGCCCGCCACGGCGCCTTTGATCTGGACGTAAACGCACGCGGCGATCTCGATGTGGATCAACATCACACCGTGGAAGACGTTGGGATCGCGCTGGGCGAGGCGGTGCAGAAGGCTCTTGGCTCCAAGCGCGGCATTTTGCGCGCCGGATACTTTCTGATGCCCATGGACGAAACGCTTGCCGCGGCGGCCGTGGACTTGGGTGGCAGACCTTTTTGCGTCGTAAATGCAAAGATCAGCGCAAAGCGCGTCGGCGATTTTCAAGTGGAGCTTGTCGAGGATTTCTTTCAGGGCTTTTCACAGGCCGCCAGGGCCAACGTGCATCTGCGCGCGTTATACGGACGCTCGTCGCATCATCAAGTCGAAGCCATGTTTAAGGCGTTTGCGCGAGCGCTGCGTTTTGCAGTTGCGAGAGACAAGCGCCTGCGGAAGGTTCTGCCGAGCACTAAAGGGCTGCTATGAAAGTGACGATCGTGGACTATGGGGCAGGAAATGTGCCTTCCGTGGAGCGAGCCCTGCAACGACTCGGCGCAGATTCGGAGCGGACTACTTCTCCCGAGCTCATTTCTAAAGCGGAGGCGCTGCTGCTACCCGGCGTTGGACATTACGCCGCTCTGGTTCGCGCGCTTGACGAACAAAATCTGCGCGCGCCTGTGATCGAGGCCATCCGGCAAGGCGTGCCGTTTCTCGGAATCTGTCTTGGGCTGCAAGTTCTGTATGAATCCAGTGAAGAGGCTTCGGAACTGCGAGGCCTGAACCTGCTTCCGGGAAAAGTATGCGCGCTGCCTGCCACAGTAAAACTCCCTCACATGGGCTGGAATCAGCTCGCGGCCAAGCGCGAGTCGCGGCTTTTGGAAGGAATCGCCGGAGATTCCTACTTTTACTTTGCGCATTCGTTCGCCCTGCTCGATTCGGACGGCAGCACGGCCGCAACGTGCACGCATGGTACGGATTTCGCTGCCGTTGTGGAAAAACAGAATATTTTCGCCGTCCAATTCCATCCGGAAAAAAGCGGCGAACCAGGTGCGCGCTTATTGCGCAACTTTCTGAGGCTGGCTGCATGAGCCTGGCGCACCGCATCATTCCCTGCCTCGATACCGATGGCGAGCGCGTCGTAAAAGGCGTGAACTTCGTGGGGCTCCGTGACGCAGGTGATCCCGTTGCGCTTGCTGGGCGCTATAACGCCGAAGGCGCCGATGAGTTGGTGGTGCTCGACATCGCAGCGTCACGCGACCGGCGTCCGACCTTTCTCGAGACGATCCGGCGCGTGGCCGCCGAGCTGGCCATTCCGCTAACGGCGGGCGGCGGCATTCGAACACTCGAGGATGGCCGCGCCGTGGTCCGCGCCGGCGCGGACAAAGTCACAGTAAACACTGCCGCCGTCGAACGGCCAGAATTAATTTCAGAATTATCGCGCGAATTTGGCGCGCAAGCGGTGGTACTGGCGATTGACGCGAAACGTTGCGGCGATCATTGGCAGGTGATGGTGCGCGGGGGAGGTGAATCCACGCCATTGGATGCTGTCGCTTGGGCGAAAAAAGGCGTCGCGCAGGGCGCGGGAGAAATCCTGCTGACCTCCGTGGATCGTGACGGCACGCAGAGCGGCTTCGACGTGGCGCTCACAGCGGCGATTTCCGAGGCCGTTTCGGTTCCTGTGATTGCCTCCGGCGGGGCCAAACTGCCGGAACACTTCGTCGAAATTTTCCAACAAGGTGCGGCGGACGCCGCGCTAGCCGCATCCATTTTTCACGACAGCGTACAACCCATCCGCGCGCTGAAGGAGTTTCTCGCAGCAAAGGGTGTCGAGGTGCGTTTTCCGTGCTGATTCCCTGCATCGATTTGCAAGACGGCCAAGCAGTCCAATTGGTGCATGGGCGGAAACGAGAACTAGCCGTCGCTGACGTCTTCGGCCTCCTGCAGGAATTCAAGAAATACCCATGGCTGCACATCATTGATCTAGATGCGGCCATGGGAAAAGGCGCGAATGATGAACTCGCGTGCGAGCTTTGCGCGCGGGCACGGAAAGAGTTCGGAAGGAAGGTTCGCGTTGGCGGTGGGATTCGAACCATTGCCCGCGCGGAAGAAATTGCCAGCTGGGACGCGAACCAAATCATCATTGGGAGCGCCGCCTTCCGGGAAGGCAAAGTGAACACCCGTCTTCTGCGGCGGCTTGCGAAAACAATGAGTCCCGAACAAATCGTCATCGCCCTCGACACTGCCAAGGGCAAGATCACGATTCATGGCTGGCGGAAACGGCTAGCGCTGCAAGCCGAACAGGTGTTCGCGCAGCTCGAACCTTTCTGCGGGGGCTTCTTGTGCACTGACGTGGACCGCGAAGGCACCATGACAGGCGCGAACCTTGATTGGTTTCGAATGCTCCGCGGCGCAACGTCGCATCCGATTATTGCCGCCGGCGGCATCAAAACGCGGAGCGAGATCACGGCCTTGGAAAAAATGGGAATGGACGCCGCCGTGGGGATGGCCCTATACAAAAAGCGGCTACGCTGACCTAGGAATATAAATCCAGCCAGTCTCGCTCAATCTTTTTGCCTGCGCCCCTGCTTGGGGTAGGATACGAGTCCATGCCAAACCTTATCCGCCGTTACTTTGTTTCATCTATTCTCCTGGGGGTCCTTCTTCCCTTTGGCGCATTCGCCCAAACTGCGGCGCCGCAGGCAAGCTCACCTCCGTTCACGCTGAAACCGCTCGGACATGACATCTACGCAGCAATCGACGACGCCAAGGGCGACGCGGGCGCCAACTCTGGATTCGTAATAGGAGAAAACGGCGTACTGGTGATCGACACGTTCGAAAACGAAGCCGCCGCCAAGCAGTTGCTCGCGGAAATTCGCAAACTCACAAAGCTCCCAATCAAGTTTGTGGTAAACACGCACTATCACCTCGATCACGTCGCGGGAAACGCGGTTTTCGAAGAGGCTGGGGCGGTCGTTCTAGCGCAGCGAAATGTTGCCGCCTGGATCCATACGGAAAACCTGAAGTTCTTCGGGAAAAACATCAAGCCTGAGCAGAAAGCACTGGTGGAAGGACTAGCGGCGCCGGCTGTTCTCTACGACTCAGGTATCGAACTGATCCTCGGCTCCAGAGAAATCCTGGTTCGTGTTTTTCCGGGGCACACCGGCGGCGATTCTGTAGTGATCATTCCTGACGCCAAAGTTGTATTCTGCGGCGACCTTTTCTGGAGGAACACCCTGCCGAACCTGATCGACGCTTCCACGGAGAAGTGGATGAAAACGCTCGAGAGCTTGCAATCGTTGTCCGCGCCAGTTACCTATGTTCCCGGCCATGGAGAACCGGGAAACGCTCACGACGTAGAAGCATTTCAAGGCTATCTGGCTGATTTGCGGGGGCTAGTCAAAAAACAGATCGATGACGGCAAGACGGGAGATGATCTGGTTGGCACTGTGTTGCCTGCGATCAAGGAGAAGTACGGCCAGTGGAACTTCTTCGGTTATTTTGCGAAACGCAACATTCTAGACGTTGATAACGAGCTTCTCGGCACCAAGAAGATTCCGCAGCCCGCCGCTGCGCCCTGATTTAGTCTGCGATTGCAATGCTGTTTCAGCGCAGATACGCGTCGGTGATGTATTGCTGCACCATGCGCTGTGTGTTGAAGAAGGACCCATTGATGGCGATGGCGTGCTGCATGACTTCCAGAAATTTGTTGCGCTCGTTGTAGTACATCGGCAGGATCACGCTTTCCAGCTTGTAATAGAGGGACTCGGCCTCGGACTTGTTGTCCGTTGGAGCCCCGCCGGCCACGGAACGCCGCGCTTCACCGATGGACCACCCCGTCACACCTTCAATGTGACCTTCGACCCACCAGCCATCAAGAATGCTCAGGCTTGGCACGCCGTTCAGCGCCGACTTCATACCGCTTGTGCCCGAAGCTTCCAGCGGAAATTGCGGCGTATTCAGCCAAAGGTCCACGCCGGAAGTTATTTTTCCACCGAGATCGAGGTTGTAGTTGTCCAAGAAAACCACGGGAACGCTTTTCTTTAGCGCTTTCTTGGCATGATAAATGCGGCGAATGATGTCCTTGCCGCCCCCGTCATTGGGATGAGCCTTCCCCGCATAAATAATCTGGAAGCGGCCGGCATTCTTGGCGATCTGCCGCAGCCGATCGAGATCGGAGAGAATCAGATCCGCGCGCTTGTAGCCGGTGGCGCGCCGCGCAAACCCAATGGTGAAAACCTCAGGGTCGAAGTTCAGGCCGGTCTTCTCACGCACGGTCTCCAACAATTCATGCTTGGCAATCAGGTGCGCGGCCCAGACTTCCTCCGCGGGCAGGCCGAGCGCGCCACGCAGGCTATAGTTATCTTCCCGCCACGACGGGATGTAGCGGTCAAAGAGCTGCTGAAACGCAGGGGACGTCCAAGTCCCCGCGTGCACACCGTTGGTAATGGCCTCGATGGGCACTTCTGGAAACATCTGGCGCGAAGTTTCGCCGTGCACTTTAGCCACGCCGTTGACGTAGGTGCTCAGGCCCAACGCAAGCTGCGTCATGTTCAGCGTCGCGCCTTGACGCGCCGCTTCTTCCAGGCCAGGAAAATCCTGCTGCGCTTGCAAAACTCTCTTCATTAAATCCACCGAAGCGGCGTCCTTCATATCCAAAAAACCAGTCTGCTTCGGAAATACGCGTGTAAGGAACTCCATCGGAAAACGGTCGTGCCCCGCGGGAACGGGCGTATGGGTTGTGAACACGCACTTGCTGCGGACTTTTTCGATGTCCTCGCCGCGCACGGCCGTGCGCCCGGCCCTCTTAGCCTCATCCTCGAGCAATTCCAGTGAGAGAAGCGCCGCATGGCCTTCATTCATGTGGTAGTGCGTCAGGTCGTTGTAGCCCAGGGCTCGCAGCATCCGCACTCCGCCGATGCCGAGGACGACCTCCTGGCACAGCCGGTAGTAGGAATCGCCTCCGTACAACGAGCCCGTAAGGTTGCGGTGAGCATCCGCATTCGTGGGCAGATCAGCATCCAGAAAATAAACAGGCACTTCAAAACCGCGCACTCCCTTCACGGAGTAGCGCCAGCAGCGCAGATCCACGCGGCGATCTTCAATCGAAACGTGCGTCCGCACGGGTTCTTCCTGCAAGAAATCATCGACCCGCCACTCGACCGGATCCTCGGTTTGCGAGCCGTCTTCCGCCAACCGCTGCGTGAAGAACCCCTTCCGATAGAGCAGTGAAATCGCCACCATCGGCAGGCGCAGATCGGCGGCCGCGCGGATAGTATCGCCCGCCAGAACGCCAAGCCCTCCGCTGTAGCTGGGCATGGCGTTTTCCAACGCAATTTCCATGGAAAAATAAGCGACGATGCGCTTTACGGAATTACCCTGACTTGCCATCTCTCTCGCTTCTCGATTGGGCGCGGACAACCGCTACCGTGCAGAATATTTCTGCTCTGTAAACCTTACATTGTCAGGGATTCTCAGCACGCAAGCAAGCGTTGCAAACATGCTCTGTGCTCATATCTTTTAGCTTCGTGATTCTCACGTATGTGAAACTTAGGTATGGACTCAGGAACCCTGAGCCCGCAAATCACAAAAAGACCTCGGTCAAGATAGCAAGCTAGCGAGATTGCAATCCGCTCGTGGCTTCATTGTGAAGCCGAAAAAAATGGCAACAGTGACGTTCGGCGAAACGTGCCCGTGGAAAAGGTCGCCTCATTCAGGAAGCGCGGCTTTGGGGCAAAAACTGCCCCTCGATCATCACTGCACGTCTGTGACTTTGCCTTTCACAAACGTAATCTTCATATCCTTGTAGTAGTAAATTTGTTTGGGGCCGAGATTGACGATTTTCTCGGGTTGACCCAGAGCGGCCGTGACATCATCCGGCGTTTGCCCCAATTGAATCGTCGGGGGAGGCTGAGGCGCAGCCGCCGGCTGTTGCGCTGCCGGCTGTGCCTGCGCTTGCTGCCCTTGGGCATCCTGTCCCTTCTCTTGCCCGGCATCGTCCGCCTGAATCTCCAGGATCTGATTGATGACGTCGGAAATTTGGCCGCCATCGGCCCCGCCCAGATAATCCTTCGGGAATTGAAAGATGACTTGCGCTCTCCGATTGGAAGGATCCTGAACCGAGTTGCAGGTATCGCACTCAATGATCGTCAGTGCCACTTTGGAGTCCTTGCGATTGACGTCTATCTTCGACACATAAACTTTCTCGCCGACCGTCAGGAACTTGGTGTCCGTTGACGCCGCGCCCGTCGGATCGGACACGCCTTTCCACTTCAGCAGCTTGCCGACGCCCTGCGCGGCCGTGTTGCTGGTGGCTTTCACCTGGCCATCCTTGACGGTGCTCGGCAGGATGACCGCGTTTCCCGAGGGAACGCTGATGATTCCGCCTTTTTTTATCACCAGCACCGTGCCGGCATCGAGCACTGCCAGCCCGGTCGAGTCCGTGCCCAGCTTGACCAGCTTGTATTTCGCCGCCAGCTGACTCTCCAGCGAATCATCCCCGCCCTGCGCCAAGGCCAACATCCCGGGAAACATTCCCGCGAAGATTACTGCAAAAATCTGGACTGCCCTGTTTGCTTTCCCGCTCATGGCAAGCTCCTCCTCTTGACCGCTCGCACTCTTTTTCACTGACAACTAGAGTCTTGAAATCAAATCTCGCGCCCGGCCAGGGGAACATTGGGCAATCCTGTCCACTGTTCCCCTCCCGGCAACCTGCGTCCGTCTACTCCCGCTCGTTAGTGGTGACCGCCGCCACTACCGCCGCTGCCTCCGCTACCACCGCTTCCGCCGCTGCCGCTAGCGGATGCGTCTTGAACTTCCTTTTCGGCTTGGGTTGCTTCGTCCTGTTGCGCCTTGAGGTCAGCTTCAACCGTCAGGTCTGGCTGCGCCTGACCCGCTGCGTTGGGTTTGGAACCGGCCGCTGGCCCGGCAGGCATTCCGTTCTTTCCCTGATTTTCCGCGAGCTTCCCAAGGCCATCGCTGATCTTGGCCTGGAAGTCATTGTGCATGTCCTGCAGATCGTTGACGGCCACGGCAACCTGTGTGCCGGAAGCGCAGTCATTCTTCTGGCTGCTGGCCACCAGTACTTTCACATTCTGGTCTGCGTCGGGAGTGTCCTGGATGCGCGTCAGCACATCGCCAGGGCTCAAGGAACATTCGGTTCCGTCGGCCGTGGATTCACTGAGGACCACAGAGACGATGAATGTACGATGCGCGGGATCCAGCGCGGCCGGAACCTCATCAGGGCCGTTTTGGGCCCCGCCCGCCGGTGGAGTGCTGCTCACAGCCGCAGTAGGTTCGGGATGCGCCGCCGCAGCCTGTTGCGCTGCGATTTGCGCTCTCACTTCGTCGGCAATCTGCTGCTTCACCTCAGGACTGAGCCCGACCGGGCCACCACCGCCCGCCGAGGCCTGCGCATCCCCAGCGTCAGCGGCCGCTGCGGCGTTGGCGGCGGCATTGGCTTCCGCTCGCGCTTCATACGCTGCCTGGAGATTGGCGGCGATCAAATAGTCGGTGATCCACAGAGCCGGCGAGGCGTATACGGGAGCCGGGGCAAAGTAGTAGCCGTAATACCCATACCAAGGAGCTGCTCCCCAACCCCAGCCGAAGGCTATCGGTGCGGCCCACGGATTGTAGGCCCAGCCGTAGAATCCGGGCGCGTAGTAAACGGGAGGAACGAACCCGTAGAACGCCACGCCATGATAGTAATATCCGCGATAGGCGTACGCGTATCTGCGACCGCCATAGTAATAGCTTCGCCGCATGTAAGGATGGCCGCCGCGGTAGTATCCGTGCTCGGCAAATCCGCGACCGTGTCCGTAACCGACCACTCTTCCGCCGTCGCGGCGCCGCGACTCAAATCGCCGCTCGCCGTGAGCACCGTGATTGATGGTCATGCCGCTTTTGGTGTGGATGGTGCTGACGTGTCCGCCACGATCGAAATTCGCTCGCGTGCCGCTCTTGGTCTCGACGCTGGTTCTTTTCCCGGCTGAGTTGAAATTGTGGGTGCTGCCATTCGCGCCAGCCTTGGAAGTACCGCCGGGAGGATGACTCCCGCCCTTTGCTGCCGTGTTCGTCGCCCCGGTTTTGGCTCCGGTCGTCGCACCGGTCTTAGCTCCGGCAGTTGCTCCCGTTTTCCCTGCGGTCGTGGTGCCCGTTTTGGCGCCGGCCGTTGTACCGGTTTTCGCTCCGGCCGTCGTGCCGGTCTTCCCTGCGGTCGTAGTGCCGGTCTTGGCGCCGGCAGTCGTGCCCGTCTTCCCCGCAGTCGTGGCGCCTGTCTTGGCCCCGCCCGTGGTACCCGTCCTGGCCCCAGTCGTTGTACCTGTCTTGGCCCCGCCGGTCGTACCCGTGTGTTGCGCTGTGGTGGGCGCTTTCGCCGCCGGCTTAGGCGCCGCCGCAGGTTTGGGTGCAGCCGCGGGCTTGCTTGGCGCCGAAGCCGCCGGTTTCTTCTGCTGCGCCGTCGCGAATACCGATACCGCGATGAGAATCAAGGAAACCAAAACAAACCGGACCCAACTCTTGTTGCCGTCGTTCCAATTCATCAGTACCCTCCTTGCAATTTCCCCCATCATTTTAAAATCAGGCACACGTCTTGCTTTTCATAAGGTTTCCTTTGGGCGTTAACGCCGACCGTCAGCGCATTTACTCCGAATGTGAGTGGGCTTTGCATGGGCGTTCAATCTTTGCTGCGGGAACGGAAGGCAAGAAGCCGGAAGCAGGCCGGACCACAAAACCACGTTCATGATGGACCTCACACTCGGGACCCAATTCCAAAGGAAACGATTTACTACCGCGAAGTGGAATGCATCTTACTGACCTGCGCACGTCAGTGTCAATCCTAGTCTCTGCGTCACTCTGATTTTGTAAAGAGGCGAAAACGTCGAGTCTGTGGCGGCGGATTCCGCGACCTGATCGCACCTAGCGATGACTAGAACAAAGAGGACCGGGAAGAACCGCCGAGGAGCTGTTTTTACGAGCCGGCGTAAAGTTGAAACGGCGCCCAATAAAATGGCTTCTTGAACACCGAGTCCGCATCGGCCGAATGCAGCAGCTTGAGCTTGGCATCGCGCAGCGCCGTGGCAGGATCTTTGTCCTGAAACAATTCGCCGTAAAACGCATCCATCAATTGCGGCGTGGATGCCTCGCTCACTTCCCAAAGCGCGCCAATGACGTTGTGCGCCCCGGCCCTCAAGAAAGCCCACGAGAGCCCGACCAAGCCCTCGCCAGAATATGCGCGCGTGCCGGAACCGTTGCACGCGGAAATGGTCACCAGGCTGGCGTTCAAGTGGTGCTTCACAATGTCCCGCGCATACAGCTTGTACGAGTCCCCTTCTTTGCTGAGGATCACCGCGGACTCCAGCGGACGCGTCTGGCTGGCTGTCCCATGCGTGACAAAATGCACGTAAGAAAATCGCTCCGGGTTGCTACCGAGGTAAGCCGAGGGCGTGGCCTGCTTCCCTTCTAGAACTTTGGTCTGCGATTGCGGAAAGTACTCCTCCACCAGCTTCATTTCCTGGCGCACCTGCGGCAGCGGCGGAAACGCCGGGCCGGGCGACTCCGTATCGCCCACAAGAAAGAGGCTCTTCTCCTTCGGAGCAGCGCGCGTGGCCGAGGAAGCCAGCAGAGAAAGCGAGTTCCCCGTCGTCACCGTGACGTCTTCAATCCAGAAATGCGGCTGCGGGTCCGGCACGATCAACGTCTCAAAGTTCAGCCCGTACAAACTTTCGCTGGGCAAAACGATCACCCGCGAGCCCGCAGGAATCAGCTTCTTCGCCGGTTCCACCAGCATCGAATAGAGCTGCTTCCCCTCGGAGCTCCCCTCGTCCCGCGCATCATGGATCTCCAGAACCGCCTTGCGATACGCTTTCACCACCGGCTCGATCTCCGATGCCTTCGCCAGCTTGAACCACGTAGTCTTGGCCGGACTGATCACCCATAAATAAGAATGATCTTGGCCGAGCCAGTAGAAAAATAACGTTGCATGCAACCGTTGTGCGGTCTGTTGAGGCTGAAAATTGGGCAAAGGCAGCTTCAACGAGGTTCCGCGCGCACCCAACCCATCGGCAAGGGTGCGCGCCCGGCTGAGTTCAGCAACTTCCAGCGCATCATTCGAACGGTTCTGCGACATCAGGAAATCGATGTAGTCACCGTAGAACGAGATTGAACTGGAAAGGAAGGATAGACGAGACTCCTCCCGAGTCACCGAAGATCGCACTTCCTCAACGGTTCCAAGCGAAGTCAAGAACGCGCCTTCTGCTTTCTGCTTTTTCCCTTCGGACCAATACACGCGAGCCGACCGCGCCTCCGCTTCCCATTGGAGCGACTTCCTCACATTCGGGTATTGGATAACATCTCTAAAGAAGTGCTCCGCCAGTTCTAGCTCACTCATGCTTGACGCGATCCGCCCGGCGATCAATGATTCATTCAACGCCAAATAATTGTCGGGAACCGACTTCAGCAAGATTTGGATTTCCTGGCTCTGCTTTTGGGCGGTTTCGGTATTGCCTTTTTCTATGTTTACCAAGGCCAGGTTTTCCAAACACTCCACGATCCGGGCCTTCTCATCACGGCTTCGCGCCAGTTCCAAAGCTTTAGCATAAGCTGCTTCGGCTAAGTCGTATTTGTCTTGCTTGAGATACACATTGCCGATGTTGATCCCCCAGTTGATCTGAGATGAAATACGTCCGGTCTGCCTGGCGGCTTCTTCGGCTTGCTCGAATAAAACCCGCGCGTTGTCGTAGTCGCCTAACTCGAGATAACCCCAGCCAAGATTACCAAGAATCCTGGCTTCGGAATTCTGCGCACCGACTGATCTGGACAGTTGCAACGCTTCCTGATTCCTGTCAACGGCCTCATCATAATGTTCCTGCACCGTGGCAACGAGACCAAGGCTCCCAAGGGCGGCCGTCTCAAGGAACGCGTCTTTCTGTTGACGCGCCAGGTAAAGGGTCTGCGTGTACGCGCTGCTGGCCTTGGCCGTATCTCCTCGAGAGAATGCTAGCGTCCCTTCACGCAAAGAGACTTCGCCGAGAAGGCCTGGGGCATACGAAGTCGCCAGGGTCTGGGCCTCCGCCAATAACCTCTGAGACTCTGCGAAATTCAAGAGGAAGCAGTTGGCCATACTCTGAGTCAGCCTCTGCCAGACTGCCAGATCGGTCTTCTCATATGTGGCGGGAATCGGTTCGCTGATCAGTGCAAGCGATTCTTTGTTCTGGCGTTGTTGTACGAGAGCCTCTGCTTTAAGCAGGGTGAACCGCCAATACCATTCCGTTTTGCGATCGGGGAAGCGAACCAGGGCCGCATCGGCTTGCGCAAGCGCAGCCTTCTGGTCTCCACGCTTTAGATGGAGCCAAACCTCCTGGTAGATTTGATCAGGTGGCGCTTCGCTTGGACGTTTGCACGCTGACGCCGCCAACCACAGGAGGCAGGTCAGCAAACTTCCTATGGCCAGGGCTCGCCGTTTCCGACAACCCCTCCGGCGCTGTGATTTCCTCCGACGGGAGAACCTAGTTCCAGCCTCAACATTGTGAGCGTCCGCTTGCAGCGTCCGATCAGCGTTTCGGCCAGATAGACTTTTCCAAAATGATGAACGCTGAAAGCATGCCCCTCTTGTCTTACTCCGGGTGCGGATGTCTTCATGCTCTTCACGAGTGAGCAAAGAATCTCCCTGGTTCCATCAACAGACGCTTGCTTTTGCCCCGTCTTAAAGGGATCCTCCGCCATTTTCCGGAATTCTTGGTCCGTGTCCAACTCTTTCTTGACCTTGTCGAACGTTCCCAGGTGCGCAAAGAGGCGTTCATTAAATTCCACTTCAACGGGATAGCCTCCGATGCGCAGGTTTTCGAATTGCGTCCCAGCGAAACTATAGTGCGACTGTTCTTCTTCGAACAGATGGTAGGACGAGAGCCGAGCCACCAGGCGGTCCGCTGTCACCACATCGAGGAAGTTGAAGCCCTCGAGGGTGCTTGTCACCAACGTGGTGTGATAGACCTTGTCTCCCTCGCGATGCTCGCTTCCCGAGACGTGAGTGTAGCCGGCCTTAAACGAGACAAAGTGGTTGAAGCGAAAATTGTCGACGCGCGCGTTCCCGTGGCCTCCCGTAGTCGGGAGCGCGGTTGCCGCTTGCACTTCGATCAGATGATGAACCGGCCGTGTGAAATGACCGCTATAAGCGTGGGCACTGGCATGGTAATGAAAAACTCTCTTAGCTGGGGCTGCCATGGGGACACCTCAAGAGTTAGGGTGAAGGATGACGCAAGATACTTATGCATTTAGGGACGGAATTCAACTGTAAAAGAGAGCCGGGACACTTCATTTTCCTTGGACATCTGGCCTTTGGCTCCAGGATCGCCTGCTAATACCAGGACGTAGCTCCCGGGCCGGACAACGCCGCCCGGAACCGCAATTTGCAGTTCTCGGTTTGAGCTGCTTCCCGGAATCCTGACCTCTAGAACTGACCGACCGGATTCATCCTGGATCTGGCCAATGTAGCTGTCAAAGCGCTGCCGCGGCGTGAAGTCAAACTTTAGTGCAAAGCCTTCATTCGCGCGGACTTGGACCTTTCCTTCGTCCCCGGCCTTGGCCTCTTCGCCTAGCGTATCCGCCTTCTTCAGCGAGAACGAAGACGTAAAGACTTGACCGGTGCCGACGCTTGCTCCCTGCTTCGCCTTCGGAATCGTAACGACGTTCTGATACCCAATAAAGAGTAAGAGCGCGGCAAACACGGGCACCGCCACCACTGGCCGCAGCCATGCAAACCATCCGCTGCCCGCAGCAGCAGCCTTCTTCGTCGACTTCTCTGGCTGAGCGCGCAACACTTCCCGGCTCGTATCCACAAACACCGCTGCCGCCTTCAAGTCCAGCGCGCATTCGGCGCACTCAAAATAGTGCTCCTCGTAGTCTTCGCGCAGGTTCTGCGGAAGTTCCCCGAGTACATACTTTTCGGCTGCTTGCAGCCGTACTGCTTCGTTATGATCCATTTGTGCCATCCGGTAGATAGTGCACCAGCCCACAATATCGTTTCACTGGTGCCCCAACCCCGTAGCCCGCCGCGCCAGCCCTATCTGCCCTTTCTCATACAAAGCCTTGAATTTATCCTTGGCCCGGTGCAGCAGCACCCTTAAATAGTCCCGGTCCACCCCAAACTCCTGGCAAACCACGTCTTTCTCCTTTTCTTCCAAGAAGATAGCCCGTAGCAGGGCGCGATCCCTTTCCGGCATCCCATCCAATATCTTGCGCACCTGCTCCGAAGACTGCTTAGTAACCAGCATCCCCTCCAAATCGAGGACCCTATCCGGTATCTCCAGATGCGAATCCTCCATCGGCTGATTCTTGGCCGAAGACCGGTAATGTTCCAGTAAGACGTTGTTACAAATGGAGTTAACGAAGGCCCCAAAGCGCTCCGGCTGCCGCACACCGCCCTCGCGCCGCAGCGCGGCGATAACTCTTATAAAGGTCTCCTGCCGCAGGTCCTCTACTTTGTCAGAAGGCAGAGTCCGGGCCCTCAGCTTGATTCTCAGAAGTTGTTCAAAATAGGCCACAAAGTGGTGCTCCGTCGAGGGGTCTCCCTCCCGGAGCCGTTCTACATAGGCTTTATCGAATGTGAAAAATTCCACCTGTGCCTCTAACTCTTGGTTGGGAAGTATAGCTTTGCCCTTCCCCGAGGGCAATCCAGTATCAGATTCATTTTGGAACTGCTGAAACGAAAAACGCCCGACACGCACTACTCGTTTGTAGGAACCCCGAACGCTCGGGAGTCCTTATCCGTGGGGAACCTTCCCCGGTCCCCATGTGCCCCAGTGGGCGCATTTGAGCCTGCCCTGAACAGGCAAGGATGCGCCTCCCCTCTCCCAAGGGTGGGCCAATTCCATGGAGGTATTGTGGCAAGTCCCATGCGTCATGCAAGTACTACCAATAATGTGGCGTTTCCATTCCCAAAGGCATCGGCGTCCGCTGCTCACTCGACGGCTTCCGCTGCGGCGGGGAATTCGCCAGTTACAGCTTTGAGCGTTGAATTCGTAGCCAAGCCGCAAGAAGCGCGTCGCGCGCAAACGGCAATTCCGTCCGCGATCATCAGTGCGTTGCAGGAAGTCACCGGTTTTGCCGGATGCCTGGTCATGGTTTCCGATCAGGAAGCGCGCCTTCTCACCGTTGTCACCTTGTGGAGTGGAAACGATCGCCACAAACGCTGCGCCGAAAATGCGCGCTGGGTTCACGCGCTGCTGGCACCATACGTGGATCGCCGCCTGCGCGTGCAAACTCTCGTGGCGCATTTGCCGCTCCTGCCAATTCTTTCTTCTGATTCGGATCGTGATGACGATTCCGCGGATGAGCGCGATCTCGCAACCGCTCGTGAAACCGTCTGCGTCGCATAACGCATCTAATATGTGTGGAAAAGCTGAGGAAGAATGCAATCCGTCGTAGACCTGAATCGTTGGGTTGAGGGACAATGGCTTCGATGCATCGAGAACGAATCTGCAGTGTGGCTTCTTGTTCGGGCGCCCCGATTACTGAGCTGGATCACCAGGATCTTTGCCTGAATCACTTTCTCCTGCACTGCTATGACAAGCTGGAGGGCCTGGATCCTCGCGGCCGCCGGTTCTGCTCGGAGACCCTCGACGCACCCGCCATGCGCGCCTTCATCGAGGAGTGCTCGCGCAAGGCTCTCGACGTCAGCCTGCATTCCGACGACCTGACCAATCTCCAGCGTGGCCGTCTGCTGGACATCCTGCTGTGGGCCGGAGAACTCTTCCTCTTGCTCCGCGCACCTCGCCTCTCCCTCGCCGAATCCATGGCTTCCTCCGACACTCCGTTTCTCTCTCGCGCTGCCGTTTCGAGCCTCTGAGCTTCCGAGTATTTCGAGCCGCACCTCCGCGCCCCCTACTCTCTTTCCACGGCACACCGTCCCGAGAAATCAGCGATAAATTCCGTTTGTGAGTTATCCTGCTCTTTCTCGTAACGCGGCGATGCAGCTTGGGGTTGTCGCAAAACTTCGGCAAATGGTTTTCTATCCCGTGGCAGGTTTGTGTAGAAAGGAGGTGCCCTTAGGCTATGAATCCCGCGTTTCGTCTCTCGATTGCCATCCCCATGCACAACGAAGAGTCCGTCCTGCCTGAACTCCTCCGGCGGACGCGCGCCGTGCTGGACCAAATCCCCGGCGGCCCCCATGAAATCCTTTTTGTGGACGACGGAAGCTCCGACCGCACCTTCGAACTCCTCGAGGACGCCGTGCGCCAGGACCCGCGCATTCGAGCGATATCGCTCTCGCGTAATTTCGGTCACCAGGCCGCGCTGACGGCCGCGCTCGATCACCTCACTGGAGATGCCGCTGTTGTCATGGATGGCGATTTGCAGGACACTCCTGAGGCCATTCCACAATTTGTCGAGCGCTACCATCAGGGCTTTGACGTGGTTTATGCACAGCGCATTCGTCGCAAGGAACCCTGGCCGCTGCGCTTTTGCTATTTTGTCTTTTACCGAATGATGGCAGCGCTATCAGACGTCCGCCTACCTTTGGATTCCGGTGATTTTGGCCTGATGTCGCGCCGGGTCATCGATCAGGTCCGCCGAATGCCCGAACATCACCGCTACTTGCGCGGCCTGCGAAGTTGGGTGGGCTTTCGCCAAACGGGCATTCCCGTCGAGCGCGAAGAACGCCATTCCGGCAAGAGCAAGTACAGTTTGTTCCGCCTACTGAAGCTTGCAACCGACGGAATCTTCGCCTTCTCGATTGTCCCCATCCGCGCCGCCGCTTTGCTGGGCGCCGCCGCTATCGGCGTTTCGATGCTCTACGTGCTCTACGCTCTCTACTACCGGTTCGTTCTAAACCGTTCGCCACAAGGGTTCACGGCGCTGATTGCCGCGATAACGTTTCTTTCTGGTGTCCTTCTCTTTTTTTTGGGAGTGATTGGTGAATATGTCGGCCGCATCTATGAAGAAACGAAAGGTCGTCCCAATTACATTGTCGAGCGCGTTGCGGGTGCCTTTGGGAACGAGAAGAATGAGTCTTTGGCTGAGATGCGCCGCCCGCAACGTTCCCCCGAGCGGGAACCCTTCCGCTAGCGCGGTGAGAGGCAGCGCTACATCTCTTTGGCGGCCTGACTGGAGATGAATTCAACCCGCACCATCACGTACCTGTCGCCTCCGGCCGAGGTCAGCATGGCCGACCGGTGGTTCGAGATTGCCTCCGTCGATCATTTCTGGATCCGCCGGCGGCTTGAAGTTTTCCGACGCTTGGCAGGAGCGCGGATCGCCAATGCTCGTCAGATCGCTGAGATCGGATGTGGTCACGGCCTGCTGCAGCTCCAAATCGAACAGACTTACGAACGTGAGGTGACAGGATTCGATCTGAACGAACTTGCGCTCAAACAAAACGTGAGCTGCCGTAGTCCTATCAATTGTTATGACATCTTTCAGAAGGATCCGGCGCTACAGGGGAAATTTGACCTGATTTTTCTCTTCGATGTTCTTGAGCACATCGACGATGAAGACGGCTTCCTCGGCGCAGTGCTTTTTCACCTCGCCCCCGGCGGCAAGTTGGCCGTCAACGTTCCCGCGGGAATGTGGGCCTATTCTGCCTATGACATCGCGGTGGGACACGTAAGGCGCTACTCGATTCGTTCCTTGCGAGAAACGGCGAACCGCATGAATCTTGCAATGGAGGAGTGCACTTATTGGGGAATGCCGCTCCTGCCCACTTTGGCTCTTCGGAGACTTTGGCTGCTTGGAAAGCATGACCGAAACAACATCGTTTCTGCTGGAATGGATTCGAGAAACCAAGTGATCAACCATCTGCTGGGATTGCTTTCGCGGTGTGAGCCGATTCCACAAACGGTCGCGGGAACTTCATTGATGGCCGTGCTTGGGGCTGGTCCCGATGAGGGCTAATTCCGGCGATTCCATCTCGGTGCCTCCCAATCCACTTTTGGCGAACAGCACGCCTCAGACCGAGGAACATCTCTCAACTAAAAAGATCAGGCGCTTGGTCATTCTGGTATTCCTCCTGAACGTGATTTCGGCGGCGCTTTTTATCGGCTCGGTCAATCGCCCGGTCTATGATGACCCGTTCAACATTTTCGACGTTCACAATTACGCCACGCAAGGTCTCTCGGTCCATTCCCTTTTGGCTCAGAGAAACCCGCCAGGCCCCACAAGCTTTCTTTGGATGGCTGCGGGAGTGCGCCTCCTGCACGGCGACGAACTGCGGGACGCGCGGCTCGCGGCCCTGGCAAGTTGGGTGTTGTTGGCTGGTGGTATCTTCGCAGGAGCGCAGTTCAGCAGGTTCCCTCGCCTCTGGTATGGCGGCCTTCTGTGTTTGTTGGTCTTCCCGCATGCGATTGAAACAGCGGCACTGGTGCTCACAGAGGGTCCCGCGCTACTTTTTGCTCTATTGGGAGTTTTGGCGTGGCTCGAATTTGCTTCTGAGCCGAATATCTCTCCCCGCACTCTTGCCCTCGGCCTGCTGGGAGGTTTGTCCATGGGGTTGGCGGTTACCTGCCGGCAATACTTGCTTGCAGTACTCGCAGCGGCTGCCCTGTTTGTTGTCCTCCAGTATTGGAAACCTGCTTTCCGAGGAAAGACGCCCTGGGCCGTTGGCGCGGCTCTATCTCTAGTTCTTGCGATCATCCCGGTGCTTCTCCTCGTGCTGGTATGGAAAGGCATTTCAAGTCCCGGCATGGCAGCTGGCACGTCGTACTCGAATCTGAAGGCCAGCGTAGGATTCAACTTTTCGAGGCCCCTCATCGCGGCCTTCTATGCAGCGGTCTACTTGACCCCGCTCACGTTTCCGCTCCTGCTCCGGTTGAAGGGTTCCCAACGCCGCATGGCCCTTTTGTTCGCGATCTTAGGAGGAGCGCTTATCGCGCTATTCGCCCCTCTGTTTCTTCAGCCGGGGCCACTGAATTCACTCATTGCATTTGCGTCGCGCGTACCTCACGGCGGGACCGCCCTCTTCGCTGCCATCGCTTTCGTCGTACTTTACAATGCCGCGTCATTCTGCTTCCTGCTCCGGGAGCAATGGCCAGCAATCTCGTCTTGCGCACCTGCCGCTTTCGCTTTGCTGGTGATTGTATTCTTTGTCGTGGAGCAAATCGGAGTGGGAGGCAATCTCGCGTTTTTTGATCGCTATGTGCTGCAGTTGGCGCCGTTCCTGGGTTTGCTTGCTTTCTCGGTTTTGCCGCGCCTTACTTCCGCTACGCATTCTCGCACTCGCGGCTCTTTCCGTTCTCAGTCACGTGATGCTCTGGCGCTTCGTCTTCGCCGCGTGAGCAGAACCAAGCGGACGCTAGCGATATGTATTTTGATACAGCCGGAGAACAAAAGTATGATCTGAAATGTCCCGCCCATTCCTTGTTGGAAGGGTCTTGGACTTGCGATGGACGGTGCCTCAGGTGACCATTCACAAAATTTCAAGGCGCGCATGGCTTCGGCAAATCCAGACTCTTGCTGGGGTTTTCCCATTGGGGTTCTCCCCTTCCCTCGCGTCGCGGTTTTTGCAGAGCGCGTCGCGGCAAGTGGTTTCTCCCCCCTCGGGGGAGAGGGGCGCGCCGGTTTCCACGAACGGTCCCATTCAATACAAATTCTCACCTGCGGAAGACGCCTTCCTGGAAGAGTTGGAACGCGCCAGTTTCCGTTATTTCTGGGAAGAATCGAATCCTTATACCGGCCTGCTGAAAGACCGGAGCCAGGCTAGCGGACCCGATTCCCGTGCAACCGCGAGTATTGCCGCGACAGGGTTGGGTCTTACTGCTCTTTGCATCGCGGACCATCGAGGATGGGAGGACGCCAAGAAAATTCGCGAACGCGTTCGCAATACCCTCCGTTTTGCCGCCACCCGCCTGAGCCACAACAATGGATTCTTCTTTCATTTTCTTAACATGCAGAGCGGCGACCGCGATTTCCAATCGGAAGTCTCTTCGATCGACACTTCGATTTTCCTCTGCGGGGCGCTCGCGTGCCGCGGCTATTTTGACGATGCCGAAATTCGCGACCTGTCCACCAAGCTGTACGACCGTGTGGATTGGACCTGGCTGCTGCAAGGAGAAAAAACCCTTTCCATGGGCTGGAAACCCGAAAGCGGTTTCATCAAGGCCAGGTGGGACAGCTACAGCGAGTTGATGATGATCTACCTCCTCGGCCTCGGTTCTCCAACGCATCCTTTGCCGAAGGAATGCTGGGATGCGTGGAAGCGCCCGGCGTTCGAATTCAACGGGCTGCATTTTATTGGCTCGCATGCTCCGCTCTTCGTGCACCAGTATTCGCATGCGTGGTTCGATTTCCGCGGTAAAGCGGACGCATACGCAAATTACTTCGAGAATTCGGTGATTGCGACCAAAGCACACAAGCTGTGGTGCATCTCGCTGGCAAAACAATTCCCGGACTACAGTGACGACCTCTGGGGCATCACTGCCTCCGATTCGATGCACGGCTATGTAGCCTGGGGCGGCCCGCCTCCGATGGGTCCGATCGATGGCAGCATCGTCCCCTGCGCCGCCGCTGGCTCGTTGCCTTTTTTGCCGGAGGAGACGTTGCGCGTGCTGCAAAACATCCATGAAAAATACGAGAAACACGTCTGGCGAAAATATGGTTTCGTGGATGCTTTCAATCCGTTGAAAAACTGGTACAACCCCGACGTCATTGGAATTGATCTGGGGATCACTCTCTTGATGGCCGAAAACGCGCGAACCGGCTTCGTTTGGGAACAGTTCATGAAGAACGATGCCGTGAAGAACGGGATGGCCCGCGCAGGGTTTCACAAACAATAGCGGCGGGATGGGATGTTTGAAGGGTTTCACCCGGGCCGAGAACTATCGCTCGATCTCGATCAACGCCAGGGCATGCGGCTGGAGCGTAAGCGCGAGCGAGCCGTTCTTGAGTGTCTGCGTTTGCGAAGCGGGGAGTGCGCCCGCCTTGCGTAGCGCTTCGATCTGCGAAAGCGTGGGGAATGCCGGTCGTCCCATTTTTTCCCAGGCTGGCAGCGGCGATCCGTGCCCGGGGTCCACGATGGTGATGCGCGCGGAAGCCGTTCCATTCACGCCTTTGAAATACAACGTAAAGGCTTTCGGCGAGCCAGCTTCTTCCGGCAGGAACAGATTCCAGAGAGCCAAGACGAGCGCGCCAGTTTTCGTGCGAGTGACCAGAGCGGATTCTGAGTTGACCTCCAGCCGCGTTTCGCCGAGCTCATGTAGAAGCGCAAAATCGTTGAACGCCGCCTTCGGAATGCTGCGTTCGGCGAGCAAGCCGAACCCTCCGTAAAACGGCGTTTTCACTACGCCCTGTTCTTCAAAAACATCCGAAAACGTCCAGTAGCTCATCATCGTGGTGAGGCCGTCGCACTGGCGAATGGTGTCCGCCATCCACGGCCCCATAAACGGCGTGTCTGTCACGGCGGGCTCGTTCATATAACTGGCGTTGAACTCGCTCCAGATGAGCGGCGTGTTCGGGAAGGCTGACGCGGCGATCTGGTCATGAACTTTGGTGACAGCGCGGCAGACCATCCGCGTCCGTGGAATATTCTCGTGCGTGCCGAATACGTCTTCCGCTTTGTCGTTCCCGTAGACGTGTGTTGAAGCGAAGTCGACCGGAATGTTTTTCTCCTTGCAATGCGCCAGGAAGCGGTCCACCCAGGCAGCCTGGGCCGTGGCCGGGCCGCCCACGCGCAAGCGCGGGCTCACGCGTTTGACGGCACGCGCGGCGCGGTCGTACAGCTCGTAGTACGTAGCTTCTTTCGGGTCGCCCACCCAGAAATCAATGTTCGGTTCGTTCCAGACCTCAAAATACCACTGCGCGACTTCGTCTTCGCCGTATCGTTTGACGAGATGCCGAGCGAAGTTTTCGACCAACTGCTCCCACTTGTCCCAGTCCTTGGGAGGAGCAACGTTCTGCTTATACCAAAACGCGTGAAGCGCGCCGGGATCGGACGAGAGCTTCTTGGGCATAAAGCTCAGCTCGATGAAGGGGCGGACATGATTCTCGAGCAAGCCGTCATAGATCTGGTCCACGTAAGAGAAGTTGTAGATGGGCTTGCCGTCTTTGTCCTCGTCGTAAAGGCCCACTTCGTCATGGAAAATCGCGTGGAAACGCACGTATTCAAAGCCGGTAATGCGCTTGGTTTCGCGCAGGTCGTAGCGATAGTTTTCGCGGAGGCTCAGGACGGCGCGCCCCGAACCAAACATCTTTTCCCAGAAATGAGGAAACGGATGCGACGGAGCGTTAGCATCAATTTCGATGGTTTGCGACGAACCAATGGATTGGGCCTGGAGTGTGATTGCTGGCAGAACGCACCCGGCAATGAACAACGCGACGCGGAAAACATTTGTGCGAAAATCCAGGCGGCACATTGCAAGTCTCCTGAAGGAATGAGGAAGCGCGTTCGAGCACAGAATTATTTGCCCCGAACGCGCTTGGGAGTTCAGTTAGAAATTGAAGTGGGCCTGGAACTCGATTACGCGGCCCGCGAGCCCGCCTGGCGATCGGCCAAACGAAAAGGTGTTCGTAAGGTCATCATTGCTGCTGAAGTTGGGGATAGGTGCAACATTCAGAATGTTGAACGCGTTATAGAAGTTTGCCCGGAAGTCGATCACAGCGTTTTCACCAATTAAACGCATGCTGGGCAAACCGAACCGCTTCCCGAGGCTGAGGTCCACTTGTTTGAAGGTAGGACCGGGAAAGGAATTGCGGCCTATGGGCGGCTGATTCCGGGGAAACGCAGTCGTAAAGCAGTTGTCAATCCCAGCCCCGCAGTTGGTCAGGAGAGTCGGGAAATTAGGATCATTGGGAGCGTTTCCAGGCCGGGCGGTCGTCGTCGGGCACACGCCATTGATGAACTGCGCATTTCCCGGACTATTGAAGCACGTGCCCGCGTAAGAAGTAGGTCGATCGGGGCGGTAGCCATCGCCTTCGGGATTGTTATTCTGCGGTCCAAAAGAAACTGGTGTCCACGGAAACCCGGTATGGTAGGTGAACACCCCGCTGACGTTCCAACCGCCCAGCGTCTTGCCAACCAGATCGTGGCGATTTCGGAAGATAGGAAGATCCCACACACCATTAATGACGAAGAAATGACGCGCGTCATAATCGGCGGGACCGTAGTCCAGCGATTGGTTATAGGGATAGTCCTGTTGAGGACCGATTTCATACGAGGCGAAGTCCAGCGTTTTGCTAAACGTATAGCTTCCGTTCAGCACGAACCCATGGGCGAAGCGATGGTTTACCCGGACCAACAGGGCGTTATAGTTGGCGTCCACATCTGCCATTGGGAAAAAGATGCGGCCGCCAACACCCAGTGCCGCATTGCCCGTAAGGTGAGGCGCCGTGCAAGTGGGGTTCGTGGGGCCGCAGGGCTGGCCGTTGCTGCCCGTGTTTTGCATGAAGTCCATGGTGTCGTCAAATGTGTCGCCTGGGTTCAATCGGTTCAAATCAACCGAGCGAATCAGCCTGTGAGAGCTGCTCCCAGCGTATCCGACCTGGAGCGTTGTATCTCGCACGAACTCCCACTGCCAACCTAGCGAGTACGTGTAGACATATGCGTTAGGTAGATTAGGCCGAGAACCCCAGATCGTAATCGGGATGTCGCTGGTACACGCCTTGCTGGCGCACAAGCCGCCCGTGTTTGGGTCCACTCCAAACGCCAGGAGTGGATTGGCCGGATAGCTGAACGGTGAATTGCTGGTGCCGAGCACGTAGTCTATCCCCACCGAGGCGGGCGTCGTACCGGGCCCCGCGCAACACCCGGTCAAATCTGCAGCAAAGGGCGTGTTGAACCGAACCGGATCGAGGATGTTGTCGTAGATGCGATTGTAATTGATGCCAAAGCCCCCGCGTATGACTACTTTGTCGTTGAGGCGTTTCGGGCTCCAAGCAAAGCCGAGCCGCGGACCGAAATTGTGCAGGTCCTTATTATAGAGTTGCTGACCCGCAACGACTTTCCCGTCCGTGAGACCGTTAGGGCCGAATTCATAGTTGCTGATTAAATTCTGCGTGTCCGTCAGCGGAGAGAAATATTCCCACCGCAATCCCAGGTTCAGCGTCAGGTTTGACCGCAGTTTCCAGTCGTCCTGTACAAAGAGGGCATAGATGCTGCTACGAAAATTGCGCTGCCCGACCGGCAAACTCCCTGTGCGGGGATCCACAGTGATGGCTTCGAACTGAGGAGCATCGTTGGCCCAGTCCATGAATGACGAAAACTGGAATAGCGGGCGAGCGCCGCCTTGTTCATTGTTGTTGTTCAGGTTCTTCCCAATGTCCACACCGAACTTGAGGTTTTGCGCGCCCACAAACCTCGAAACCGTGTCACGGAAGTCAAACGTGGTCTGGGAAAAGATAGCCGGTGTGGTTCCGCCTCGCCCCGCCCCAGCGTTGATGCAGCAACCTGGCACACCATTCGGACCCCCAACAGCGCTATTGAAATCAAAAATATTGTAGAAGGGTATGCCAAAATCGGTGTTCGTGGACGAAGCGATCTGATTGTAAGACCAGCGCGTGATGTTAAAGCGGAAATCGTTCAGCATGGTCGTCGTAAGCGTGCGGTTCCAGCCAAACGTCAACAGCCAGTTGAAAGGAGCAAGCGTCAAGTCATCAATGGGGCGATCGCCGCCCTGGGACTGATTCAAACGCGAGAAATAAGAGCTGTAGAAGAATTGATTCTTTCCGCGATTGTAATCCAACCGTCCGTTGTATTCATTTCCGGAGCTCGAAAACGGGTTGAGAACATTAGCATGCTCAAACTCCGCCCCGACGCCGGCCGCAGGGCCACACCCCGTGCCAGCGGCTTGGGTCACGCCACCTACGACACAGGCGGAATTGTCGTAATAGCCGCCGAGAGGAATGGCCGGATCAAATGAGCAGCAATTTGAGGTGCTGTTGGGAAGCACCGAGATAATTCGGGGCGCGACGCCGGCCGTGCCGAACACTTTTGCCGCCAAGCTGCTCGGATTGTTGCTTATGACATATTGACGGAACGCTTGCGTTTCGACGACCTGGTTCAATGCAATCGTTGGGTTATTCTGCCGCACCCCTTCATAAGAAAAGAAAAAGAAGAGTGAGTTGTGAAAAACCGGACCACCTAGGCTGCCACCGAACTGTCGATCCTTATCGTTCACGCGAACTGGACCGCCGAATGGCCCGTGGTATTTGTTGTACGCGTTCAGGCCGGGATCATCGAATTGGACGATTCCGCTACCGTGGAATGCGTTTGTGCCATTTTTGGATATCACTTTTACCTGCGCGCCGGAGTTGCGGCCATCCTCAGCGGAATAGGTGCTCGATAAAACTTGGATTTCCCTGACCGATTCTTCGTCGGGGGTGATGACTGCCGCGCCGCCCCAACCCAAGCTATTCGCGCTCACGCCATCAATCTGATAGTTGTTTGCCGAAACGCGTTGGCCGTCGGCTACGATCTGCACCTGATTCTCAATTTGGAAGATTTGACTATTGGAGCCTCCCGGTCCTTGCTGCAGTGGAAGGTTTTGAGAATTTCCGTTGGAAGAACGTGCGTCGTCACCGAACACGCCAGGGGCTAGCCGGAGTAGTTCGTATGGGTCGCGTCCGAACGAAGGTAAGTTGTTTATCTGCTGGTTGGAGATTGTGCCTGAAATGTTGGCATCCTCGCTCTGCAGGTCGGTCAGGGTTTCGCCGTTCACTGTGACTGTTGAAGACACCTGGCCTACCACCATTGTCACGTCTACACCGCGGGCCTGTTCCGCATTGACGTCTATGTTCTTGATTTCCTTCTTCTCGAAGCTTGCTGCCTCCACAGTCAGGGTGTATGTCCCGGGCGGAAGTTCCGTGAAGTGATAGAAGCCCGTGTCGTTAGACGTAGCCTCATGCTGAATACCAGTATCCTGGCTCTTGAGTGTAAGTTTGGCACCCGCCACGGCTCCGCCACTTTTGTCTGTGACCGTGCCCTGTAATCCGGCTTTGTACTGCGCATAAGCGGAGACGGCGAAGAGGGAGAGCAAAATCGCAAGCAGGACTTTCAAACGCATGGTTTCACCTCGAGATCAGCATTCGAAAAACGAATTTAGTAAATCGATTTATCCCCGGTTCTGGGAAGCATGAAACACCCGTTGCACGAGTGTTGTCAAGAGCATATTTTGTCCCGGTGGAGAAGAGGCCATCAAAAGCAAAGAAGGATGTCAGTTCAATATCCGAGTTGTCTGTTCACTTCTGCACACTTCGCCAGTCCACTTCGCGCGGGTACTTCTTCGCTTGCCCGGCAAACTCCTGTGTGCCAGACTACGCGCATTGAACACCCCATGATTCGTCCTAAAGCGGGTGCAACTGCCCGGCCACGCGGAGGCCATTCCGCGCAGACGGTGAGTTTGAAGTTTCTGGCAGAGCATCTAGGTCTTTCGCCAGCTACGGTTTCACTTGTCATCAATCGATCTCCCGCGGCCAAGTCCATCCCCCACCGCACCCAGGAGCGCATCCGGGCAGCCGCACGCGAACTGAATTACCGGCCGAATTTCATGGCGCGCTCGCTGCGGGCGCAACGGAGCTTCACCATCGGGGTCGTCGTTCCGGAAATCAGCGAGGGATATGCCGCGCTGGTGCTGTCCGGCATTGAAGATCACTTGCTCGAGGAGGGCTACTTTTATTTTGTCGTCAGCCACCGCCACCGCGCCGACCTGATCGACGAATATCCGCGGCTTTTGCAGCAGCGCGCGGTTGAGGGCCTTATTGCCGTAGACACCGCGTGTCATGAAGGCGTGAACATTCCGGTGGTGGCGGTCTCGGGCCATCGCGAAATCCCCGGGGTAACCAATATCGCTCTGAACCATCTGCGAGCCACTCGACTGGCCATCGAGCACCTCACGCAACTCGGGCACAGCAAGATCGCCTACATCAAGGGCCAGGAGTTCAGTTCGGATACGGAAGTGCGCTGGGAAGCCGTGCGCGATGCCGCGAAGGAGCTGGGCCTTGAGATCAACGAGCGGTTGGTTGGGCAACTGGAGGGGGAATCGCCATCGCCGGAATTAGGTTATCAAGTCACGAGGAAAATTCTTGCGACTGGAGAGCCCTTCACCGCGCTGTTTGCCTTCAATGATATTTCCGCAATCGGCGCGATCCGCGCGCTCCGGGAGGCAGGGCGGCGCGTCCCCGAGGATGTCTCCGTGGTGGGCTTCGACGATATTCAGAGCGCCGCATTTCAGAATCCCGCACTGACGACCGTGCGGCAACCGCTGCGCCAAATGGGAATCATCGCCGCGGAAACACTTTTGCGCCGCATCAATGCCTCCTCAAAAGCCCCCTACCCCAAAAACATCCACGTGGAACCAGAGCTGATCGTCCGCGAGACGACGGCCCGCCCGGCCAGCAAATCCCACTGAGCTACGAACTGCTCGCGCCCATCCAGCGTCTCTCGATCACGCATCATGATTGAGGCCAGCTCTCCTGCGGGCACGCAGACCTTGGTAGAGGCTTTATGTTATCGTGGGAATTGATACGCTGCCCGCCGACGGGAGATCCGTCATGCAAGTCCAACAAATAGGCCTTTCACACGCGCGATTCGTCTTGGCGATCATTCTAATGTTCTGGCCGCCAGTTGCGGGCTTCGGGCAAACCAGCGCGGCTTCGCAAGTGAATGCCGGGACGGCAGACTTCGAAGCAGTGGCAAAATCGGCCACAGCTGCGCGGGAAGCCGGCCATATTGACGAAGCAATTGGAGAGTACCGGCGCGCCGTGGAGATGAATCCAGGATGGGAAGAAGGCTGGTGGTATCTCGGGACGCTACTTTACGACGGGGATCGCTACTCAGAAGCGAATCCAGCGTTCCAAAAGCTGGTAGAGCTCGCTCCGGGCGCGGGGCCGGGATGGAGTTTCCTGGGGCTTTGCGAATTCGAGACGAAGGATTACGGAAAATCGCTGGAGCATTTGGAAAAAGGGCTTGCGTTCGGGGACGGTGACGATCCGGAGATCGCGCGGGTTTCGAAGTATCACCTGGCATTGCTACTGATTCGCGGCGGCGAATTTGAGCGCGCGACCAAGCTGCTTACTTCGACGTTTGGACAGAGCGAGATGTCGGCGCAGCTCAAGATTGCGCTGGGATTGGCGATACTGCGCGTGCCGCTCTTGCCCGATGAGCTAGATCCTTCTCAAGACGCGCTGGTTCACGCGGCTGGCGAGGCCGCGGGAGCCGTCGCGCAAGATAATTCAGCGAGGTCGCTGACTGCGTTTTCTTCCTTATTGAAGGACTACCCGAGCGCGCCTTACTTGCATTATGCCTATGGGAAGGCGCTGGCTTCGGCTGGACGGGACGAAAATGCGCTGAGGCAGCAAGAGGAGGAGGTGGCCATTTCGCCGAAGAGCGCGATGCCGTGGATCGAAATAAGTCAGCTGGAGCTTCGTTTACAGCATCCGCAGAAGGCGTTGCATGCGGCGGAGGAAGCAGTAAAACGAGCGCCAGATTTGCCGGCTTCGCACAAGGCGCTGGGAGAAATTTTACAAACACTCGGCAAAAAAGAAAAAGCTAAGGAGGAACTCGCGCTCGGAGAAAAGATGGAGGGCGGAACGTCTCCCAGGGAGGTGCGAATCGCGCAGATGTATTCGAATCGCACCAGTGCAACGGGTAATGGGAACGCGCAGACAACTGCTCGCCAAGCGAGCGGCTCGGCGTCCGGGAGTTTCGAGGAATATTCTAGCCGGGCGGCGACAGCACAGGCTGCGGGTGATGCAGACCAGGCGATTCAGAATTTTCAGCAGGCTTTGCAATTGCGGCCGGATTGGGATGACGGCCGCTGGAATCTGGCCATGTTGCATTATTCTGCTGGGCACTTTTCTGAGGCCATTGCCGAGCTCAAGCGCTGGGTGGAGCGCCGGCCAAACTTTGGAACGGCATGGGCGGTGATGGGGCTTTGCGAATTTGAGATGAAGGATTACAAGAATGCGCTACTCCATTTGCAGCGTGGCGAGGAACTAGGCTTCGGTGGAAGTCCGGAAGCGATAGGCCTTGCGAGATATCACCTGGCGGTATTGGAGAATCGAAGCAGCCAGTTCGAAAGCGCCATGGAGACACTAGCGCCGGGCACACGTTCGGGGACGCTTGCAAAAGAAGTTCAAATCGCTCTCGGAATGGCGCTGCTCCGAATGCCCTTGCTTCCGGAACAAGTGGAACCGTCAAAAGAGTCTCTGGTGCAGTCTGCGGGCGAGATCGCTGCGCAACTGCTGAATAGCAAATACGACCAGGCTTTTCCCAGATTCCAAGTTCTGTTGAAGGAGTATCCCTCGGTTCCCTTCATTCACTATGCCTATGGGACAGCACTTGGCGCACTCTCCGAATTTGACGAGGCGGAAATAGAACTGCGCGCAGAATTGCAAGTTTCGCCGGGAAGCGAATTGCCTTACGTCAGCTTGGCATCAGTGGCGCTAAAGCGTCACCGTCCGGCAGAGGCGCTGGCTTTCGCTCAGCGTGCGGTACAACTCGCTCCCGACTCCGCCGAATCGCACTACGTTCTTGGACGTGCGTGCCTCGAGCTCGGTCAGGACGAGCAGGCGGTCCATGAACTCGCAACGGCTAGCAAGCTAGCTCCGGGTAGTCCCGAGGTGCACTTCAATCTCGCGAAGGCCTATGCTAAAGCGAAACTTCCCGAAAAGGCGGAGCAGGAGCGGGCCATTTTTGCGCGCTTGAATGCACTGGCTGAAGAGCAGCGGAGCCGTTCTGGGAATCAGGCGTACGGCGGTTCGCACGACGCCGGCGAATTCACGTCGGGGCGCGTCGAAACAGAGAAGCCAGCAGCGCCTCAGCATCCCTAGTTCTGGCCCAAATCCGACACTGGCCGAGAACACTTGATTCGCTGCAAGGATTTTGGCTACTTTACGATAACGAAATCTGCCTTCTCGCCCTCCGCAGAGCTGGGACCGATCCACACGGTGGCGCTTGCCGGCTCAACCAAATCCTGCATATCGATGTTCCAGAAGGCAAGTTCATCGCGTCCTACGGCGAATTCGACCCGCTTTGATTCTCCCGGCGAGAGAGTGAGCCTTCGAAATCCTTCGAGTTGTTTTACCGGAAGAGCGACGCTGGTTCCCCGAAGGCGGACGTAGAGTTCCACAATTTCATCGCCAGCGCGCGATCCGGCATTTCTTACTGTGGTCGACACATGCAGCGCTTGCGCCGTCTTTTCGTTGAGCCCACTAGCACTAATCTGTGCCGCGCTCAGCTCTAAGGGGGAGTAAATAAACTTCGTATAACTAAGTCCATATCCAAAGGGAAAGAGCGCCGCATTCGGCTCGTCCACATAGCGCGAATGATATTTCTCGCCTTTGTTGCCGGGCGGGCGACTGAGATCAACACCGCCGGCGGGACGCCCGGTATTCAATGCATCATAGTAGAGAGGCTCTTGGCCCTCGGTGCGGGGCACGGAAACAGTGAGTTTTCCGCTCGGACTCACATCGCCGAAAAGTGTTCGCACGAGGGCCGACCCCGCTTGCACTCCCGGAAACCAAGCCTGCAAAATTGCCTGGACGCGACCTGCGGCCCAAGTGAGGGTCAGTGGACGGCCGCTGAAAACAACTAACACAACCGGTTTCCCTGTTGCGGCAACTGCTTCCAATAGCTGTTGTTGGTTTCCCGGCAGACCGAGATGGGAGCGGGAAGCCGCTTCCCCGCTCATCCACCAGGAGTCCTCGCCCAGAGCCATGACAACCACGTCCGCCCGTTTGGCGGTGGCCACGGCTTCGGCGAAGCCGCTGTCTGCATTGGTTAGAATTTCAGTGCCTTGCGCGTAAAGCAGATGTCCGGCCGCTTGCTGCATTCGCGAAGTCAACGCCGCTCGTAACGTCACCACGTCCGCGGCATTGCCCCGTGCGTGCCAGGGACCGAGCATATCGGAAGCATTGTCGGCCATGGGACCAATCAGGGCAATGGTGCGGACGTCATGGGACAGCGGGAGGGTCGCTTTGTCCCCCGACTCGCCGTTTTTTAGCAGCACAAAAGAGCGTTCCGCCAGAGTGCGAGCGAATTCCACATCGACAGTATCAAGTTGCGGTGGTCCACTGGCCTGGGGCTCAGAGGTATAAGGATGATCGAACAATCCGAGGGCGAATTTTACGCGGAGCACCCGACGAGCTGCCTGGTCCACGGCGCTTTCCGGAACGGCGCCGGAACGCACGAGTTCCGCCAGATGCGAGGCGAATAAGTTGCTTTCCAGATCGATGTCGAGTCCCGCGAGAAGAGCCTTGCGGGCTGCTGACGCGCCGTCCAGGGCGGTTCCGTGGGCGATCATCTCATGCACCGATCCGTAGTCGCTGATGACCACACCCGGAAATCGCCACTCTTGGCGGAGAATGTGCGTCAGGGTAAACCAGTTAGAAGTAGCGGGCACACCGTTGAGGGTATTGAAGGCGCTCATGACGGACCCGCCGCCGGCTTTCACGGCGGCATAGAAAGGCGGTAGGTAGATTTGACGCAGCGTGCGCTCGGAGATGTCCACGGTGTTGTAGTCTCGTCCTGCTTCGGCGGCTCCATATGCGACGAAATGCTTCATGCAAGCGAGCATGGACTGGGGATCGTCAAGCCGGGCGCCTTGATAACCGCGCACGTAAGCGACAGCCATGGCGGAGCCCAAGTATGGGTCTTCCCCCGCGCCTTCCACGATGCGTCCCCATCGGGCATCCCGGGCAACGTCAATCATGGGAGAAAACGTCCAGCGGACACCCTCGCGAGTGGCCTCCTTGGCGGCGATTCGCGAAGCCCGTTCGACCAGCGAAGGATCCCAGGTCGAGGCCATGGCCAGGGGAACCGGGAAAATGGTGCGGTATCCGTGAATCACATCTAATGCGAACAGGAGTGGAATGTGAAGCCGGGATTTTTCGATAGCGAGCTTCTGCAATGCATTTGTTTCCGCTGCCCCGGTGGCATTTTCGAACGAGCCCATCTGGCCGTTGGCGATCTGCTGGCGGTAGTCGGTACGAGCCGTCCCAGGTCCGTTGGCGCTGTCCGCGGAGAAATGGACCAGTTGGCCGATCTTTTCTTCCAGCGTCATCTGGCTGAGCAATTTGGTGATCCGTTGCTCGATTGCGGGATCGTCCAGCTGTGGATTCAGCGTTTGCCCTTGGAGATTGCAGAAAGGCCACGCGGAAGCAAGAACCAGAAGCAAAATACGGACCGAATATACTTTGGAAGCCATATTTCTGAGCCCTCTTCTCATCCTAAAAGGTGCCCCTTATGAGCCAAATGCTACTAGAAAACCGGTATTCTAGCAACGCATGGAATAATGCAAAGCAACGGGAGCTGCAGAACTGAGGCGCCCCGGCTGTGCCCGCGTGATCTCCAATCCGAAGGTTTGCTTGAAGGCAAGTTGGTGACTTAGGTGTCAGCCGCTAAGCATCTTAGAGATATCTGCTAGTCAGTGGCGTGGCACAGAGACGGGCCGCATCCGCTCGTGCGGCACAATTCCTTCACCTTCCTTCACCGCGTAAAAGTGGTCAGCCGCAAGACTCGTTAGAGTTTCGGTCTTGCCCGAGGGCCAGAGAATGTCGACGCGGTCCACGCGTTCGTGCGAACCGAGACCGAAGTGGATTCGAAGGTCATTCTGCGACAGGTAACTTCCACCGCTGCGGACTTCATCTACTTGAATCAGATCTCCGGCCGCAGCCTTGACGCGCGCATTCAGAGCGAGACGATTGCTCTTCGTTCCCGCGAGCTCGAATCCGATCCAGTGGTTACGGTTCCCTCCCTCTTCGCGCAGGATCATCGGCTTGCCATCCAAATTCTCGACGACGATGTCAACGTGACCGTCGTTGAAGAGATCACCGAAAGCCGCGCCGCGACTAACCTGGGGGATCTGAATCGCAGGGCCGACGAGTTTGCTGATATTGCGAAAGGTACCGTCGCGCTGGTTCAGGAACAGGAGCTTTGGTTCCCGGTATCTGGCCCCGACATCAAGAGTGTCCACCTGGGGGTAGACATGCCCGTTTACTAAAAAAAGGTCCGGCCAACCGTCATTATCAAAGTCTAAAAATGCGGTACCCCAGCCAACATAGGGAATTGTCGGCGTCGCGACGCCCGCCTGGAAGGAAACGTCGGTGAAACTCATTCCTCCATCATTGCGGAACAGCGCTGCGTACTCTTCCGAGAAGTGGGTGACAAAAAGAGAGAGGCGGCCCGTGTGCAGATAGTCGCCGAGGGCGACTCCCATGCCGGCTTGTTCAGAGCCGTCCTGGCTCACAGCCGTCCCTGCGAGAAAACCTATTTCCGTGAAGTGGCCCTTTCCGTCGTTTCGATAGAGGAAATTTGGCGTGGAATCGTTCGCGACAAAGAGATCCAGGCGACCATCCTCATTGAAGTCTGACCAGACGGCGCCTAAACCGTAATAGCCGTGAGGATCATCCACCCCCGCAGCCTTAGATACATCCGTGAAGGTGCCATCTCCATTGTTGTGAAACAGAAGGTCTCCAGCACCTTTCAGCCCCCTTGGACCGCACTGCACGGCCAGGCCGTGATACTGACAGGTCTTGCTAGACCCAAATTTGGGAAGGTCGTCGAGGTGAAAATCCACGTAATGGGAAACGAACAGGTCCACCCAGCCGTCGCCGTCGTAGTCCCCGAAGGCGGCGCCAGTCGCGTACTGTGTATCCGTTAGGCCGGCCTGTTTGGTCACATCCGTGAAGGTGCCGTCGCCATTGTTGCGGTACAGGACAACTCCCCCGAGACAAGTAACCAGTAGGTCCGGCCATCCGTCATTGTTGTAATCACCAACCGCCGCTCCCATCGCAAAACAGGGATATCCCACGCCCGCCTTATCGGTCACATCAGTGAATGTCCCATCGCCGTTGTTATGATACAGAGCGCCGCGAGCTTTCTTGCCGGCAAGCGCCATGTCCACGGTTGGTGCGTTTGTAAAGTAAATATCGGGCAGCCCGTCCCGGTCGTAATCAATCAAGGCTATCCCGCCGGCCATGGACTCAACAATGTATTTCTTGTCGGATGACGACAGATGCTCAAACTTAATGCCCGCGGAATCGGTGATGTCCACGAGTTGCGGCAGTTGGCTCACCGGCTGGTTCGGGACCAATTGGCCGAGAAGGCTCATCGAAAACGCGCCCAAAGCTAAGAACGCGGCCGGGACACCCGGAAAGCCCCGGCGAGGCGACGCACAGAATGACGACGAAGTATGGGTCACGATGGAGGATACGGCGGCAGGGATGGGGCGGACTTTTCTCCCGGTGGAACGGGGCCGGGATGCTCTTTATCTTTCAACTTGCGAAATTGCTCCATTTCGCGCTGGGCGCGGTCGCGCTGGTTCAATCGTGCAAAGAGCAGGCCTAGCTGGTAGTGGGTATCAGGAAAATTGGGGGCCAATTCCTCCGCTCGCGTCAAGTGTTCCTGCGCCTTATCGTACTGTCGCTGCTGTAAGTAGAGGGTTCCCAAGAGGTCATGAGCTTGAGCATACTTCGGGTTGACGGCAATCGCTTTCTCCAACTCAGAGATGGCAGCGGTGTTATCGCCCTGATCGCGAGAGATTAAGGCCAACTGGTATAAAGCTTCCACTTGGTTTGGGTCGAGTATGATCGATTGCTGGAAATCTGTTCGTGCGAGAGGAAAGTTACTCAGACCGCTCTCGATCATACCTAACGCCAGAAAGGCAAGTGGATCCTGGGGACGCAACTTGGTGTAATTCTCCAGAGTGCTACGCGCCTCTTCCAGATCTCCGTTCTGGAATTGCGCAACTCCCAACAGGTACCGATCCTCCGGTTCGTCGGGCTGGAGCTTGACAAGCTGTTGGGCTGCATCCACGGCATTCGCCGCGTGCCCTGCGTGCAGGCTCACCGCAACGAACTTTCGCAAAACGTCCGGCGAGTCAGGAGCAACGGTTCGGGCGCGGCTGAGGAGTTCCAAAGATTTTTGCCACTGCCCCTGGCCAGCCAGGATACGCGCCAAGGCTTGGAGAGCGTTTACAGAATTGGGGTCTAGATCCACAGCTCGCCGGAAGTCCTTTTGGGCCAGCGCGAGTTCACCCTTGCGTTCCCGAGCGCGACCGAGCGCAAAGAACAATTCCGCACTAACCGGCTGTTGCTTTTGCGCAATTTCAAGCATGGCAAGAGCATCGTTTGTAAGATCGAAGTCTAAAAGCACTTCGGCAAACTCCACGCGGAGCGCCAGATTTTTCGCGGCGCGCGCTTCCACCACTGGAGCAAGCGCTTGAGCTTCCGTAACTCGGCCTAAACCCGAGTAGCTAGCCGCCAGCAGAGGCAGTACTTTGTCTGGGCGGCGCGCACGGGGAATTCTTTCGAGAGCCTCGAGGGCGCGGCGAAAATCATTTTCTTTCAAATACGCCGCCGCCAGGCCGCAGTTGACGTCCGCGTCTGTTGGGGCTAAACGCGCTGCGTCGAGCAAGGCGACGATTTCCTTGTCTGTTTCGCCTTGAGCGTGGAATACCCGTGCCAAATTCATGTAAGCCGGCAGCAATTCCGGAGCCAAGCTGGTTGCACGTCGTAGTAGCGTTTCCGACTCGGCAAAGCGTTTCTGCTGTATCCGGACGCTTCCAAGTAAGTTCAAAGCTTGAGCATTTTCGGGATTCCGGGTTAGCACGTCCCAGAGCAGTCCTTCGGCCTCGTCGAGTTTTCCGGTTTGGATCAACATGGCGGAGTGATCCAGTTTCTGCGAATCCTCGTCTGCAACCAAGGAGACCGCGAGAAACGTGAGCACCGTGAAGAGCACCAGCGCGCAACGAGCAGCGTCACGCCACAGGGATCGATTTGCAGGCTTGCTCAGACGAGACTTGCGACCAACCATCACGGCTGGTCGGTCCCCCGCGCTTTCTCTTTCAATTTCTGATAAGTCTGAAGACTGCGTTGTGCATCCTCTAACCGCCCATCCCGGCGGTAGGCCGCGCTCAATTGAAAGTAGCTATAGTCTTTCGTGGGATCGAGACGCACGGCAGTCTCCAGTCTTTCTATGGCGGCTTTTACGTCTCCCCGCTCGAGCAGAATCTTGCCAAGCTGATATTGAGCGTCTGCATAGTCCGGCTTGTCGCGAACCACCTCGGACAGCAGAGTGAATGCTTGATCTTTTTGCTGCTGCATGAGCAGGCCGTAGGCGAGGTGATATTTGACCTTGGTGTCTTGCGGATGGGCCTCCAGCTCTGCGCTAAATTCCCGGACCGAATCATCGATTTTCCCCTCGTGAAGCAGAATCATCCCGCGGCCAAAGTGCGCGCCTTCAGCTTTGGCGTCCAATTCCAGGGCGCGCGAAAACTCAAGGACGGCGGAAGTGTACTGATTCTGATCGGCATCCGCCTGGCCCAGAAGAACATGGATCTGGGCTACATTTGGGTTTCTCTCGATCATCCGGCGGAAAACACTCGAGGCTCTTGCAGAGTCTCCGGTGTTGACCAAGGAAACTCCCAGCGCATACAGGATTCCCGGGTCATCCGGTAGTTCCGCCAAAACCGGCTGAAATACCTCCACTGTCTTGGCGAACTTACCGGCCATGAAATAGCTCAAACCGAGCGCGTCTCGTGACTTGGCATCGTCAGGCTGACGGGCAACCTGCCGGGCCAGCGGGCCAATGGCTTCCTCGAAGCGCTGTGCGCGGAAACTGGCTAGACCCCAATTGCGGTCGAGCCCCTGCAAGTCTGGCCGCCATCGCGAGGCTTTTAGAAAGTAATCGGAAGCCTGAGCATACTGTTCGTGCCGCGCCTGAATTACTCCGAGATTGTTGTAGGCATTCGCCAAAATCTCCGTGAGGGTTGCACGAAGGGCTTGCGCCTCTTTCTCCGCCGCTGCATCGAGGGGAGGACGATTCTCCAGGAACGCCGGTTTCTCCTGGCCAGCCTGAAGTTCAGGCAGCAACTCATGCTGCCCCATTTCCCGGGCCTCCTGCGCATCCTTGTCGTTCTGGAAGGCTTGCGCTCGCAGTTCCTGCGAACGCTTCAGTTCCACTTCTGCCTCCTCCTGCTTGCCCATTTTCAGCAGGACCTGGCCAATCATGGTGTGTGCTTTGGACACCTGATAATGGTTGCGCGAAGGGTCGGTCGTTAGATCAATGGATTTCTTCAGAGCCTCGATGGCGAGGTCTGGACGGTTCGTCTCGAAGTACACCTGGCCGAGGTAAAGGAACGGGTCGGGATTGTCCGGCTGCAATTGTGCAGCTTTTTTCAAGTATTGTTCGGCTGCAGGAAAATCCCGCTCTTCTAGATCCATTACGCCCAGGAAAAAGGTGCTGAAGAACTCCTTGGGATTAATCGCCAGCTCCTGCTCGAAAAGCGGGCGGGCCGTTGGAAAGCGCTCCTTTTCTCCCTGGGCAAGATAGGCCAGGGCAAGATAGTAATGGACCCTCGGATAGTGCGGATCCAACTCGATGGCCTTCTTGAACTCCCGGATGCCTTCGTCGAGGTATCCCGTTTCGCGGTACGCGCGGCCAAGGAGAACATGGAGCTCCGGGGTCGAGCCCATGTCGTTCAGCAATTCGTCAAACAGAAGCTTTGTTTCAGCCAGTTTATGCTGACTGAGGTAAGCAAGGGCCAGCGAGTACGCCGTATCGAAGTCCCCCTGCAGGCCCAGGGCGGTGTGGAGGTGCTCCGCAGCCGCCGCAGCATCGCCCTGCGTGAACTCGATGTTTCCCAGCAACTGCAAGGCGCGAACGTTGCGCGGATCGTCTTTGACCACCTGGGCGGCCTGTTCGCTGGCCCGATCCAAGTGCCCCGCACGAAAGTAAATCATGCCGAGGTCTATGCGTGCATCCTCGTCAGCCGGCTGAGCGGCCACGGCCTGTTCGAGCAGGCGGGCAGCTTCCTCGGAGTCATTCTTCTCAGCAGCAAGGAGATTGCCCATGCGTCGTAACGCAAGAGCAAGCACTAGATGGTATTCCGTTTCCGCACGGTCCAAATCTCCGGCTAATTGGAACGTCTGGGCGGCACTATAGTGTTGATCGAGCGGATCCCGCGTCTGCTGGGCGGCGGAACCACCGGGCATTAGCAGCGTGATTGCAAGTAAGGGAGCAGCAAGTCGGATGACAGAACCTGGAAAAGCGCTGTGGAAACGCAAAGGAAAATTTCCCATGAAAATAATGAGAGGCGAGGCTCTCTTGAGCCCCGCCTCCATTAGACGCTGGAGCAACTTGTCCGTCAAGCCTCAGAAGAAAATTCTGAGCGCATACTGAATCTGTCGGGCAGGCCGCGTATAGGTCGCCTGGCCGAATGTGGACGAAAGCAGGCTATTACCAGTGGCTCCGCCAATCGTAGCTGTCGGAATCACGTTCGCTGCATTGAGGGGTATTGCTTGCTTGCCGGTCGGATTACCGAGCAAGAAGCACGGATCGGTGGCAATTCCAGTGACCTGGACCGGCGTGCCAGCAGCGTTAGAAAAGCAAAGCTGGGCCGGGCCCATGCCGCTATTTACGCCCTGGAATTCGGTCTTGTTGAAGGCATTAAAGAATTCAAAGCGGAATTGCATCTTGATCCGCTCGGTAAGTTTGAACTCTTTGTGCAAGCCGATGTCCCAGTTGTTAAGACCCGGTCCGTAGCAATTGCCAGTCGAAGCGTTCCCGTCCGTGCCTAGTGGCAACGTGTATATCGAAAAAGCGTTCGGGTTTAAGAACTGCTGTTCCAAGCCCGGGACACTGATACGACAAGGCTGTCCAGGGACACGGTTTGGACGGTCCGCATTGGTCCCCGTTCCCCAAAGATCAGGACCCGTTGTGGGTAGGATGGGAACGCCACTCTCGAAAGTGATGATCGGATCCACGAACCAGCCACCGAGGGCATTTCGCTCGAAGGAATTCCCGCCTTTCAAGCTTGGAAGCGCATAGACGATAGATCCCGTAAAGATCTGCGCGCGATCGAAGCTGGAAGGCCCGTAGTCGAGCCTAGTGTCGCTGTTGTCGCTAAAAATGTCGGTGTTGCCTTGGCCAATGAGCCCCCCTATGCCTTGGAGAGCGAGTGTCTTTGACCACGTATACGCGAATTGGTAGATCGAACCTCGGTTATCGATGTTCCCCTTCCAGAACCCTTGCAGGGCATCGTACTTGGATGTCCCAGAGAAATCCATGACGGGGAGCTGGGCCTGGCCAGATACAGCTTGGCCGAAGTAACTCATATAGGGACGGAACTGAGAGTTGCCGCCATTGTTGCTGTTCATCGAGAATATGGCAAAGTATTGCCGACACGTATCACCAGCAGGAATGCCGAGTCCCGCCGTGTTCACGCCGGGGCCGCCGCAATTCGGGGTAATCTGGGCTACGTCTGTATAGTTTTGCAGGTGGAGACCGCGCGATCCAACATAGCTCAGCTGCATGGTGTTATTCCGGAAAAGCTGTCGCGAGACGGACACGTTCCATTGCCATTCATTCGGAATGTCAGGATTGGAAGTTCGTCCGAAGGCAGGATACCCAAATCCCGTACCTCCCTGGCCGGGTGGCACAGGTCCATCCAAGAACCGGACACCACTGGCTTTGGCGACGAAGGGAGGGTTCTGGGTTCCTTGAACAATCGGAGGATCGAGCTGATAACGGACGAAAAACTGTCCAACTCCTGCGCGAAGCGACGTTTTTCCGTCGCCGAACAGGTCCCAAGCCACTCCGAGCCGCGGAGCAATGTTGTGGTACACGTTAGGCACCAGAGAGCGATTCGTGCCGACTGTAGAGCCCGTCGTCACACCAATCGAGTTGCAGCTGACTTTGGCGCCAGGAACAAGCAGGAGGCCGTTGCAGGGATTTCCTCCTGGCAAGGCAGCGTTGAAAAGGTTGGGTTGGAAGAAAGAGAGCTCGTTGTCCGCCGCGTAGGGTTGCATCAGAAGCGACCAACGGAACCCGTAGGTGAGTGTCACACGCCGCGTGAGTTTCCAAGTGTCTCCACCATACCATTCATAATCCTGATAGCGGCCAGCAGCCTCGTGCAAATTACTGGCTTCACCGTAGCCGAATATGTGGCCAGCCATTAGGATGTCGGCGATAGAGTTGCCGCTACTGCCTTTTTGGCCCCAAGGAGTGCTGTCGCAGCTGTTGCCGGCCTGGCCGGGCACAGTACCGGGCGTACCAGAGTTAACGCAAGTGTTACCCGGACCCCAGAGGGCCGGTGATTCGTTGAAGTCGCCGTTGTTGGCTTGGTCTTTGACGTTATGGGCGAGCAAGACGCCGAACTTAAATTGGTGCCTGCCTTTCACTTTGCTGTAGTCGTCCGTCCAAGTGTAGCGGTCCATCCGGTTGTACCAAGGCGCCGCGTTCCACAGTGTGGCGTAACCCCCAGGTCCCCAGAAAACGGGGGGCGAGAGATCTTTTCCAGCAGTTTTCCCCGATAGCGGGTAGTTGGGGATCAGATCTTGATAAATCTGTTGAGAGAGACCAGGGTTGGTTCCTCCTTCGGTGATGTAAATCCTGTTCCCTGAATAACTAAACGCGAAATCGTTGACCGCCGTGTCTCCAATTGTGTGGCTGAGTTTGATGATGGCAATTCGAGAGGGCTGTGCCCAACTGGAATCCACCGTCGGGAACCCACTATCGCCCCACTCTCCGCCAGGAATGCTCGGCGAGGGCTGACTCCAATGTTCCTGAGTGTACTTGACCATTAGAGTCGTGGATTTGTTCAGCACGTAGTCGACCTTGGCATTGCTCTGCCACCAGTACGTCGGCGAATTCAGGCTCTGCTTCCAGTCCGGGTTCGGGCAGGGGTTCGCGGCTGTTGGGGTCACGTTAGCCGGCGGGTATAGCGAAGCGATCAGATGCCCAGCTGGACTCGGGCCCTCCACAGTCGAATTGATGGTAGTTAACGGCAGTCCGGTTGCTGGATCGGTCACGGCAAAGTCCGTGACCCCGTTCTGCGGGAGATTAGGGTTGAAGTAACAATTCGTCAGGTGGCCGCCAGTCGAGGCCCCCGTGAAATTCCCCGCCAGTTCCGCGGCACTGGGGGTCTGCCCGGCATGGAGATCACCGTCAATTTCCCGGTTAAACTCCTGGGAAAAGAAGAAGAAAAGCTTGTCCTTAATGACGGGCGCGCCGATCGTGACGCCGAAATCGTTCCGGCGCAATTCCCCAATCGGTATCTGGGGCGTGGTGTTTTTGTTGAACCAACTGTTGGCATCCAGGGCGTCATTTCTGCCGAAATAATAGACGTCGCCGTGCAGGGCGTTTGTGCCGCTCTTGGTGACGATGTTGATTTGGCCGCCGCCGGATTGGCCGTATTCTGGACCATACGAGTTAGTCACAATTCTAAATTCCGAGATGGAGTCCAGCGAAGGGTAAACCAGAATGGTGTGCTGCGAGCCCATGTCATTGTTCGGGGCGCCGTCCACGGTAAACAAGTTGCCGGTCTGCTGCCCGCCGTTGAAGGAAATGCCGATATTGGCCTGAAGTCCTTTGACAGTCGCGTTGAACCCGTCTTGCGTCGAAGCGCCTGGAACCAATAGGGTGAGACCGATGAAATTGAGACCGTTCAGTGGCAATTCGCGAACCTGCTGTCCCTCCATGAGAGTGCCCAAAGTCCCGCTCGTGGTATCCACGGCGATGGCGTTGGCTTCCACCGTCATGCTCTCAGTGACGGTACCAACCGTAAGTTTTACATCCACAACAACGGCCGCACCCACGTGCAACTCGATGCCCTCCTGGTTTTCTGTCTTGAACCCGTCCTTGGTTACCTTCAGGTGATAGTGACCGGGAGTGAGTTCCGCAAAAGCGTAGATTCCGGTTTCGCCGCTCGTCAGCGTGCGTGTAAAGCCGGTATCATCGTTCACCACCGTGATCGAAGCCCCAGCGACAGCTGCTCCCCCGGCGTCCAGGATGGTGCCCTGAATAACCCCGGTTGTCTGTTGCGCGGCCATCACCGGCGCAAGAACCAGCACGAGCAAGCAAACCAACACCCCAGGCCCAGTCCTTCTCATAGACCCTCCAAGGAAACAGGCATCAAAATTTTTGTTCATGTGGACTAGTATTTTTACACTACCCCGATGGGCGACATTTATCCGAAGCTCCTTGCGTTGTCAAGCGAAAAATACCGGTATTCTAAAATATTTTCCTATGAAAAACCGGTATTCTAGCTGTTTCATGTGGGCCAAAACCTCTTTTGTTGTGCTCCCTGGCCTCTTGAGATAGGATTCTGGCATCTCATCGCGTAGTCGAGGCGCCCTACTAGGCGCAATCTTTTGTCGAGCGTTAGGAGCGATGGAATGGCACCCCGAAAGAGGAAGGTGCGTAGCAAGAAAGACCGTCACGTTACCTTGAAGATGGTCGCCGAGCTGGTAGGGCTCACCAAAGGGACCTGTTCCGCGGTCCTTAACAAGAGCGCTGCGTCCCGATCTGTTCCGCTGCACACACAAGAGAGAATCCTCGCCGCCGCCCGTGAGTTGAATTATCGTCCCAGCTTCTATGCTCGCAATTTGGGGGTAAAGCGCACCTACATGATCGGGGTGGTCACCCAGGAGATCGGTGACTTCTACGGTTCACCGATCATTAGCGGCATCGAACGATACCTGCGCCAGAAGAACTTCTTTTTTCTCACTGTCGCGCACCGCCACGACCCCAAGCTGCTTGAGACGTACGCGCACCTTCTCCAAGAGCGGGGCGTCGAAGGTTTCATTACGGTAGATACCTTTATTGACCACCCTCTGGCGCTACCGACCGTCGCCATCCCGGGGCATCGCCGCTTGAAGGGTGTCACGAATCTCGTTTTGGATCATCGCAGAGGGGCCTGGCTGGCCCTAAACCATCTGGTGGAACTGGGTCACAAAGAAATTGCGTTCATGAAGGGAGCGGAAGAGAGCCCGGATTCGGAGGATCGTTGGAACGCCATCCGTGAAGTTGCTGAAGAACTCGGCATCCCTTTGCGGGCGGAACTGATCGTTCAAATCGAGGGTGATGATGCCACGCCTCAGTTGGGTTATCCCTTCGCGAAGGAATTGCTTGCCCGCAAGCGGCCATTTACGGCGCTGTTTGCGTATAACGACATCTCCGCGATCGGTTCCATCCGCGCGTTCCAAGAGGCCGGGCTGCGAGTTCCTGAGCACATTTCCGTTGTGGGGTTCGACGATATAAGGATTGCCGTGCATAATAACCCGAGTCTGACAACCGTGCGCCAGCCGCTCCAAAAGATGGGGGAGATAGCAGCGCGCACTTTATTGAATCGGATTGAAGATCACGAAGACTGGGTGCCGGAAATCTCGATTGAGCCCGAGTTTGTTGCACGGAATTCGACCGGCAGGGCCCCCGCTCAATCTTTGGCATCCTACGATTATGACGGTTCGCTCGGAAGAGATCCGATCGCTGCGCAGCCGGAAAGTTAGAAGCAAACCGAAGAGCCGATGGCGACGCTGGATGCGAGAACTCCAATCCATGTTGCCCTACCAAATCCGGGATGGCCACCATGATGCGCCGCTGCGGGATTAGCAAATGGCTTCTCCTGCGTTTCGCTGCGTCCTGCTTACTTTTCACGACTTATGCCTCTGCGCCCGGCGCGCTATGCGCACAGACGGCTACGGACGAACGGCTCCTTTATCCAGGCTGGTGGCCGAGGCACAGCACTCCGTCGGGCAATGAATACGTAGGACCAGTGGAGTGCGCTAAATGTCATCCGGGGAAAGCAGCGGAGCAGAAAAACACGCCCATGGCTCGCACCGCCGCCCTCGTGGCCGACTCAGACATTTTGGCCAGGCACAACCAGCTGACTTTTCAAGCGGGCCGAACCAGTTACCAGATCGCGAGGTCGGAAGGCAAGACCGAGTACACGGTCACCGACGGCACGCGTAGCATTTCTGCGCCATTGACGTGGTCGTTTGGCGATGGTCGTGTCGGTCAGTCGTACCTCTTCGAACGAGAAGGCAATCTCTACGAAAGCCGCGTTTCGTACTTCGGTATTCTGAAAGCTCTCGATTTCACTCCTGGCCGAAGACTTACCGAGCCGCGCGATCTTGAGGAGGCCATGGCGCGACCCGTAACTGGCTCCGAGATCGTTCGTTGTTTCGCCTGCCATACCACGTCGTCGACGATCAACGATACGTTTCAGCGTGATCGGATAATCCCAGGGATTACCTGCGAAGCGTGTCACGGGCCAGGTCTCAAACACGCCGCCGCGGAGCAAATGGCGTACTTGCAGGGATCTGCTGGGGAATCCGGACACGAAGCGGACCTGATCTTCGATCCCGGTAAGCTCAACCCAGTCGATGCCGTCGATTTCTGCGGTGCCTGCCATGGCACTTGGTGGGACGTCAAGCTTGGCAGTCTTGAGGGGCTCGCTAACCTTCGCGCACAGCCTTATCGCCTGGAAAAGAGCCGTTGCTGGGGAAGGAAGGGCGATGCTCGCCTGACTTGCGTGGCTTGCCATGACCCACACCAAGAACTCGTGCGCGATTCGGCGTCCTACGATAAGAAGTGCCTAAGCTGCCATCTTGCGGCGACTTCCATGAAGCCAACCCCGGACCATCAGGGTCCCGCCTGCAAGGTGGGCACAAAAAATTGTGCTTCCTGCCACATGCCGAAATATTTGGATCCGGGAATGCATTATACATTTACCGATCACGACATCCGCGTCGTGCGGCAAGGTGCGCCCTACCCTGACTGACCCTATGGGTTGGCCTTCTTCACTCGCAGCGTTTAATGGAAATCAACAGGTTTGCGTCGCGGGCATGGCAAAACATCTCTGCTCGGTGCCGCGAGTTTGGACGGGACACGCTTGGCTCGGTTTGCGCCTGATGACTGCGACTTTCTGAAAGAGGAGGGAGCCGGACCCGTGGAGTCGCGGACGACAAACTCGGGCTCAATTGCAATTTCGGGAACCCATTCGACGTTGCCTTCGATCTGATTAATCACTCTCTTTGCCGCAATTTGGCCCATGCGCTGGAGAGGCTGGCGTACCGTGGTCAGACCTGGGTTGGCAAATGCCGCGGCGGGAATGTCATCGAATCCGACGACCGACACATCTTCCGGTATACGCAGACCTGCCTCACGAAATGCCCAGATCGCGCCTATGGCAGAGAGATCGTTGTAAGCAAACAGAGCGGTGAAGCGCTGCCTGCGCGACAGCAACTCCTTCGCGAACGGACACCCAAGTTGGGGAGTAGCGTCACTATCGATTTGCACGGTCAGTTCCGGCCGAATGCGAACGCCTAGTTCACAGGCAATGGCGCGGATTGCGGCCCAGCGTATACCAGAATCCGAACTGGCGGGGTGGCCCTTGAGGAAGGCAATTTCCCGGTGTCCGAGATCGAGGAGGTGCGTGAGCGCGAGTCGCGCGGCAAGATTGTGGTCCAGCGTAATATTCGTCACGCCCTCGACGCGCGTGTGCCCTGCTACCGCCACAGTAGGCAATGGGAGTTTTTCTATGATGGACGTGTCCGTGGTGATGAAGCCTTCTACGCCGCGGGACAATAGCATTTGCGCGTAGGTTTGCAGGAGCTTTTGGTCGTGGCGGTGAATCACGGTAAAGAAAAAGAAATCATTTTTCCGCAGATATTCCTCGATCCCGCTGATGACCAAGGCGCCGTAAGCGTCGCCGATTTCTTCCGCGATGACACCGATCGTGTACGTGCGTCGCGATCGAAGCGAGCGCGCAAAATAATTTGGACGATAGTTCAATTCTCTTGCGGCGGCCAGAATGCGTGCTTTGGTGTGCTCCGGGAACGATTTGGCGGCGGCGGAATTGTTGAGCGCGGCGGAGATGGTAGCGGGCGTGAGACCAAGGTGCTGTGCGATGGTCCGGAGAGTGACCTTCGGCTGGCGATCAGCGTTCGCTTTTTTTTTCGGTGAAGAGGTCATCCCAAGAGTCTCCCGCGGTACCTTGGCGACATTCTTCAGTTGAACTGGAACCAGTTTAGATTTCCGAGGCTTGTGGTGCCGCTCGCAGGGGCCCTGAACACCACGTACAAGTCATGAACGCCGCTCGCCCCGGACACGGCAACAGGCGCGGTCGTTTGCCAAGTCTGAAATCCTCCGGTCGAGGGAATAGTTACGGAAGCAATAAGCGTGCCGGCATTGCTGTCTAAATGAAACTCGAGAGTTCCGCCGCAGTTTCCAGGGCTCTGCTGGCAAGCGAGGCGGGCCGTTACGCCGGTGACCCCGGTGCCAAAATCCACGTTTTTGTAAACCGCATAATTTCCGTCGCTGGCGAACCCGACGTCGAAGCCGCCATTGGTGTCCGAAGTGAGCTCCGTCTCGAGTCCCCACGTTTGATAATTTGCCGGGACGTTGAGGCCGGCGGTGCTATTGAAGCTCGATGCTTGAATCTGCGATTTTGCGCTGACCGTGTAGGCAGGTACCCCCGCGCCCTGCGTTCCGCTCCAAGTGAAGGTTGCCGCGGCCAGCGCTGGCAGTGTATAGGTGAACGACTGCGTCCCCCATTGCACTTCAAACGTTTGCGTCGCGGCGGACGTATTGTAGGCCACCAATACTTTGTCCGTGGCGGGATTGACGAACGCCGCCGTCACGATTCCCTGCGCATTGCTGCTAAAGACGCGATTCGCGCCCGGCAGGACATACTTGCTGAAATGGCCCAGGGTGTAATACTCGATGCTGTAGGTGATATTGCCCGTGCTGCTGTTCACCAATGCGATCGGCGAACAGGTGCTGCAGCCGCCGGTGTGCGGTCCTTGGTTTTCGTCCACCGAAAGACTCCACTTCACGAAAGCCCTGGCCCAATTTCGCATGTTCTGGATGATTTCCGGAAAATCAATGCTCGCCTGATCGGCATTGGTTACAAAGCCGGAGTGTTCCGTCTCATACTGACCAATGGTGGGAAACATGTTGTGGATCACCGTCATCACGCCGGGCGTGCCTCCATAACCGTGCCACGCGACGCCGGCAATCTGGCTCAAATTAGCCTGGTTGGCCACCAGAACATTCTGCGGATAGTCGCCGCGGTCCCAATTGTGGTCGTAGACTAATACCTTGGTAGTGAGATTGGCCGCGGAAAGCGCCGGCAGTACGTGCCCAAACAACGCCGTCTGCTGATCCGTTGACGATGCGCAATCGGTCGAGGTCGAAGTTGCCGGCATACACATGCCGGGATAATTCGAGGGAACGAAGAGCGGTTCATTCTGCAAAGAGATGTAGTCAATGGTAATTCCAGCGCTCTTGTACGCTTGGATGTATTGCACGAAGTAGTTGGAGAAGGAATCGTACACGGTGGTGGGCGTGGCTAGCAGCGATCCACCAATCATGGAGTTGCTGGTTTTCATCCAGCCCGGAGGGCTCCAGGGATTGGCCATGATCTTGATTTGCGGGTTGGCCGCCTTGGCTAGCAACAGGAAGGGAATGATGTCCGCCTGATCGTGGGCGATCGAAAAATTGGCCAGCGTGGGATCCGCCGTGCCATTGTTATCGTCGAACGAATAGACACTCCGTGCCAGGTCGGAGGCGCCCATCGGATTGCGCAGGAAACTGAGCCCAATGCCATTCCCCTGCCGAGTGAACAGATCGCTCACTGCCTGGGTGAATTGCGCGGGCTGCTTAGCCTTCGCTATCTCGATCAGGTTATACATGGCCGTGTCCGTGGTGGCGGCGCCGAATCCCTCGATCGGCTGATACACCTCGGTTTCATCCATATACACGACATTACTGCCGCCACTCGCGGTCGAGAAACTGACGCTCGGCTGCGCGGTCAACTTCCTGGTCTGGTCGTCGGTCGTCACGACCACTGCGACTGTCGGTCCAGTACCCGGCAGGGTTAGCGTGTACGACCCGCTCGCCACGGCACTCGTTGAGAATCCCGAGGCGGTGGCAATCGCTTTGATGGTGGCCGTCGCGGTGATCGTGATCGGATTCGCGTATACGGTCGAGGAAGTCGTGGGCGTGGTCCCGTCCGTCGCGTAATAAATGGTTGCGGCCGCAGTCGCATCAGTCAGCGTGACCATCTGCCCCGCCTGCGTCTGACTGTACGAGCCCGGCACCGGCCAGAAGGCCGGCGTGGCCGCCGCCGGCGGCGGTGGGGGTGGGGGTGGAGGCGCGACCGAGGACGTGCCTCCGCCGCAACCGATGGCCACAAGTGCTAACGTGAACGTGCAGAACCAGTTGTAGGGGACTGTCAACCGGGAAGTAGCGAAACGATCTCTCAGCATTTCACTCACCCGCATTTCCCGCAGCCAAAGTGAATTCGCCGCGGAACCGCCGTTTTGTCGCCGGCGGAACACGCGGTATATAACATAAAAATGTTTCCTAGAATACCGGTTTTCTTATAGACCTAGCCCGTGCCGCAAAACGCTACCTTTGCCTGCGGCAGTTCATGCGTTTCTTCGCCGCGCATATCTCTCAGTATCCTTCGCCTGGCGGAACTCCTCCTTGACTCGTATAGGACGGTGTGTTACCCATGTTGAAAACTGGTATTCTGGCGGAGAATGCAGGGATTCGGATGGGCTCGATATTCTGGGAAAGAAGAAAATAATGACGAACATTTGGACCAACTGGCGGTCGATCAGCCGATGGAAATACCTTCTCGCGATCGTGGTTTTGTTCCTGGCCGGCGCGGGAAGAGCTAACGCGCAAACATGGAATCTCGTACCCAGTCAAAGTGACGAATTTAATGGAGTAGCGAATAGCCCCATAGATACCACGAAGTGGAGCTTCGACCATGGGAATCTCAATGTGAATAACGAACTCGAATGGTACTGCGGACCTGTTGGAGACGCGCAAAACGCTACTCCATGCAATCCTGCCAATCCAAACGTTTTCATCGACGGCAACGGGCACCTGGCCTTCCAAGCTTTCAGAATCAACAACACCCTCGTAAATGGAAGCTGGACCTCCAGCCGCATGAACACGAACGGGACGATGACATTCCAATATGGCCGGCTCGAGGCGAGAATGAGTCTTCCCGTGGGGCCGGGGCTCTGGCCAGCCTTCTGGGCTCTGGGGAGCAACTTCGCAACTGTTGCATGGCCGGGTTGCGGAGAGATGGACTTCATGGAAAACGTCCCGGCCTCAGGTGGACTGGGGCCCACGAAAATAAGATCTACCATTCACGGCCCAGGCTATTCGGGCGCGAACGGTTTGGGACAAGATTTCAGCTTCACCGTTGGCGATGTGACGGGCTTCCACATTTACGGAGCCATCTGGTCCCCGAACATGGTCCAGTTTTACGTGGACAGTCCCAGCAACGTCTTCTTTATCCGTACCGCGAACGACGTTCCGGGCGGTTCCGGCCAGTGGGTCTTTAATCACCCCTTCATCAACCTCACGAACCTTGCTGTGGGTGGAAATTTTCCCGGGAATCCTGATTCGACAACTCCCAGCCCAGCCACGATGCTGGTGGATTATATTCACTACTATCAGGCCGCTGCTGTGACCAAGCCTACGCTCATGAATCCCCCCTCTATAACTGTGAAGGCTGGGGCAACATCGGGCAACACTAGTATCTTTACACCCGGACTCACGTCTGGCACGGGCTTCGTCTATTTGTCCTGCAGCACCAATGCCCCCAAGGCGAGTTGCTCGGTCGCCACAAATGATCCGCTAAACACTAACGTTGTTAATTCCAGTCCCGCTGGTGCCGCTGAAACCGCCACGGTAACGATTACCACGACCGCAAACTCGCTTGTGCCTCCATTCCTGTTCGATCCCCAGCGGCTATTTCGGCTTCCGGTTGTCATCATCGCTGCGGTTCTTCTGTTTGCCGTCGCGGCGTTGGCACTGCGGAGGCGCGTCTGGAGTCCGGCCTACGCCGCGGCAGTTGTGTTGATTCTCGTGGGGATGACGATAGCCGGTTGCGGCGGTGGTGGCAGCACTATGACTCCTCCTCCCACTAACAACGGCACCCCTCCGGGTTCCTACTCGGTGACGGTTTATGCCTTTACCGAAAGCAATGTGAGCGACGGGACAAATGCCAATGCCGACGCAAACGTCTCCATTCCCGTGACGGTTAACTAAGGCGTCGTAACCCAGCAACAGCATGAGATTGCCGTGATAGGATTCACGCCGAATGCATCGGCCACTTTCAATATCCCTCTTCGTCTCCATGGGGGCCCTAATTTGCGCCTACCTGCTCAGTGCGCAAAGCAAATCCTCAGTCTATGGCGGCCCGGTATTTGAAGACATCGCCAAGCAGAGCGGCTTGACAGTTCCGCACATTTCCTCGCCTGACAAGCGCTACGTCATTGAATCCATGAGCGGCGGGGTTGGCCTCTTTGATTGCGACAATGACGGCAAGCTGGACATCGTCACCATTAACGGGTCCACCGTGGATCGCTACCGTGACGGCGGCGACCCCATGATCACGCTCTACCATCAAGAGCCGGATGGGACTTTCAAGGACATAACCAAGTCGGCGGGCCTCACCCGGCGCGGCTGGGGAATGGGCGTGGCCGTCGCCGATTTCGACAATGACGGGTTGCTGGACATTTATGTCACGGGGTACGGTGGCAACGTGCTGTACCACAATCTCGGGAATTGCAAATTCGAAGATGTAACCGAGAAGGCCGGTGTGCGCGCCGGCGGATTCAGTACCGGCGCGGCTTGGGCCGACTACGACCGCGACGGCCATGTGGATTTATTTGTTTCCCGCTACGTGCACGTGGATATCAACAACTTACCAGAGTTCGGCCGGGACAAATTCTGCCGCTTCAAAGGTGTGCTGGTTCAATGTGGACCCTGGGGCCTCCAGGGGGAGAGTGATCTTCTGTACCACAACCGTGGAGATGGCACGTTTGAGGAGGTCTCCGTGCGCGCTGGGGTTCACGATTCGCAAGGCCGCTTTGGGCTAGGAGTTGTCTGGGGCGACTATGACAACGATGGCTGGCCGGATCTACTGGTCGCCAACGATGCGGGCGCAAACTACCTGTACCACAACAATCATGATGGAACGTTTACCGACGTGGCTTTGCTAGCCGGGGTGGCCTTGAGCGGTACAGGTCTCGAGCAAGGCAACATGGGAGTGGACTTCGGCGATTATGATCACGACGGATGGCTCGATATCATCGACACGACCTTTGCGGATCAGCCCAAAACTCTGTATCGCAACCTTGGTCGCGAGGGCTTTGAAGACGTAAGCCAAACGGCGCAAATCTCCCAGGCAAGCCTTCCAGACGTTGCCTGGGGAACTGGTTTCGTAGACGTTGATAATGATGGCTGGCCGGATATTTTAATTGCCAATGGTCATGTGTATCCCCAGGTGGACACAATCAAAGGCGGTGCGCGCTACCGGGAACCTCTCTTTTTGCACCTCAATAAGCACGACGGTACATTTGAAGACGCTTCCGCCGCCGCAGGACTTACGGATTTGCCTTTGGCTTCACGCCGCGGCGTCGCGTTTGGCGACATTTGGAATGACGGTGTAATCGACGCCTTGATTTTGAATGTCGGTGAACCGCCGACTCTCCTGCGCAATCATCTTGCCAACGGAAACCACTGGGTTGAATTCAAGCTGGAGGGGACGAAAAGTAACCGGGCTGCGATCGGCGCGCGCCTCACCATCCGCACTGGAAAGCTTGTGCAATTCAATGAAGTTCGCGGGGGGGCCAGTTACCTTTCGCAAAACGATCTCCGGTTGCATTTCGGGCTGGGAAGCAACACCAAGATCGATGGCATAGAAATCTCCTGGCCCAGCGGGCTGGCGCAGCGTCTTAACAATCTTGCTGTGGATCAAATTTACACGATTGAGGAGGGAACGGGGATCCGCCCGCGAAAAAATTCCCCTGCTCCATGAATTGGCGTTCTCCTTGTTTCTCCCATATTCCTTCGTGCCAGCCCAAAATTCTTCTTCGCGTGACATGGACGGTTGGGCTCGCGGCCCTCTGTTTCGTTTGCACTCTCGCGCGAACGGCGGAGGCGCGTCCGCCGGGACAAGCAGCTCCTGCTCAGGAAAGGCCACCACAGCAATACTTGAATGCACAGCCCGGGGTCGAGTATGTCGGCGACGAAGCCTGCGGGGCTTGTCATCCCTCGGAATTTGAATCCTTCAAGCGGACTGGGATGGGCAGGTCTGTGGCCATTCCTTCTCCGGACGAACTACGCGCATTGGCAAAACCTGTGATCATCCTCAGGAAGCAGTTGAGCCGCTCCTACTCGGTTTATGCGCGCGATGGCAAAATGTTTCAGGAAGAATCCGAACGCGATGCGAAAGGCAACGTCGTTTATTCAGAAACCCACGAAATTGCTTATACCGTTGGGGCCGGTGATGTGGGAAAGAGCTACCTGGTAGCGAAGGGAGACGCACTGTTCGTCTCGCCGGTGTCGTACTACACGCGCTTGCGTGGTTGGGATCTATCTCCTGGCTACAATCAAGGCATATTCCGAGGTTTTACGCGTCGCGTGGTGGACTTGTGCGTGGACTGCCACACGGGCTTGCCGCTGCTGGCTCCAGACAGTCACAACCGCTTTCAGCAGCCTCCTTTCCGCTTCTTGACTGTCGGATGCGAGCGCTGTCACGGCCCAGGGGCCATTCATGTCGAACAACGCAAGCAAGGCGCTCCCCTCACAGGACCCTTGGATTTTTCGATCGTGAATCCCGACCGGTTGCGGCCCGAAGTTCGGGACGACGTCTGCGCACAGTGCCACTTTGCCGGCGACGCTCGCGTTCTTCAGCCCGGCAAGAATTACCTCGACTTCCGGCCCGGTACGCCGCTCGGCGATGTCGTGGATATATTTTCGGTTCCTCCCACAATCAAAGGAACTCGTTTCGTTGCGCTTGATCAGTTTGAGCAATTGAGGATGAGCCGCTGTTGGACCGCGAGTAAAGGACGCTTGGGCTGTATAACGTGCCACGATCCTCACGTTCAGCTCCACGGCGACAAGGCCGCTGATTATTTCCGCGAGCGATGCCTGAACTGCCATCCCGCCGACACTTGCCGGGGACCGATACCGAAGCGGCAAGCCACTTCGCCGCCCGACAACTGCACCTTTTGCCACATGCCCAAGCGCGCCATCGAGAACATCGGGCACTCGTCCTTAACGGACCACCGCATTCTCCGGACACCCTCCGAAATTCCAGCCGTTCTGCAGGGCGGTGCGTCAGCGCCGCCGATCGACCTGATTCTCGATACAAAATCTTCCGGTTCACGCGACACGCAACTGGATTTGCGAAATCTTGCGCTGGCCTATTCGCAAATTGCCGCGCGCTATCCGGAACTGGCCGAGAGGGGCCTCGCCATACTGGAACAGGCTGCCGCCGCACTGCCGAATGACGCGGAGGTCCAGTCTTCCTACGGGCTTATCTTCAGCGTGGCACGCCCTAGGGAGAAAGAGCGCGCCGCCCAGGCACTTCAGAAAGCCATCGACCTCGGTTCAAAATCCGCAGAAGTGCGAACGCAACTTGCCCGCTTGCTGCTTCAAAAGGGAGAGGTAACTGCATCGATGGAGCTGTATCAACAATCGATTCTCATGGAACCCTATTACACACCGCCATATTTGGAGCTTGCACGGATTTTTTCGACCCTGAACGATCGCAAGAGCGCTTTGGAATTGTTGGACCGCGCTTTGAAAATAGATCCAGGTAACGATGCCGCCCGTCAGGATCGACTCAAAGTTGCGGCTACTCCCGAGAAAAACCCGTAGCTCCTCGGTGAAGTGTGCCTAAATGGGCTTCCGGTTCGCGCGAGCCTAGGAAGGTCAATTAGTCGTGATTCGAGCAATTAGAAATAAACAAGTGGTGAACCGGGCAGGACTCGAACCTGCAACCCGCTGATTAAGAGTCAGCTGCTCTACCATTGAGCTACCGGTCCACGGGGGTGATTCTAAATTTTACACGGCACACTCGATTTTGTCGAACGCGCAAAAACGTTGAAAACCGCGCCAATCCTCGGAATCCGCACTACTCTCCACGCAACGTGGCCGTCAGGGTCCGCGCGACTTCCCGCGCCCGCTCCAAATCTCCCGGCTCAAACGAAATCGCCGACACGCGCGGATGCCCTCCGCCGCCATACTTTTCCGCCAACGACGCCAGGTTTTGATTCGCTGTCGCCTGATTCCACGGATTCGTCCCCAGCGAAACCTTCGCCCTCGTCGCCGAAGCGCTCACGCTCACCGAATACACGCACTCCGGGTGCAGCAAATACGGGATAAACTTGTTGTAGCCCTCCAGGTCCAGATCGCCTACGTCAAAAAAAATAACTCCATCGCGAGCGTCGATCCTCTCGCGCAGAATTTCGATGGAGTTCCGATGCCGCTCCAGCAGGGGTCCTAAATGTTTCGCCACCACCGGTAGTTTCACCATCTCGCTCAGCGGACAATACGCCAGCTCCGGAATAATCCGCGCGGGAAGTCCGTTCTCTGGCGCCGCCTCAATCACCAGCGCTAGTTGCGTAGCCGGCTCCACCATTTCCACCGCCGCTTCCGGCGTGGCGTACTGGGCGCCGTCAATAATGTCGCCCCAGCGAATCAGCTCTTCCAGCGGCCCGGTGTCAAACCCAAATTTCTCTCGGCTCACCGTGGCGATGAGCTTGGTGCAAGATTTGTACTCCGGCTGGTAATACATATGCGGCCCGGGGTGTTTGCGGAATAGCTCTGCGTCCGCCGGCGTCAAAAACGCGCTCTGGTGATGGTCGAACCACCAGGTCACTTTCGGCGAATTCGAAAACTTGAAATCAACAATGGCGTTTTCGTCCCCATCGAAAAGTCCCGGCTCCCAAGGCTGCACCGCCCGGTGCGTCATCCCCGTAAATCCAAACACTGCGTTTGCATCAAAGCGTTCCCGATAAAAACGGTAGAAGAGAGCAGCGGAAGCGGTTCCATCAAAGCAACGATCGTGGAAACAGAGCCGAACCTTGGTCATAGTGGATGCGCTTGCCCCGCCGCCCTAATTCCCTTTCGGCAACGTGGAGCAAAGCCAACCAAGATGGACGCGCGAGCCAGGAAAGTCAAGCAGAAACGCGCTCGACTCGGTGCGCGACCAGCCATTTTATATTCGCAAATTCTGCGCCATCCGCGCCTCGAGATTTCTACCGAGGCGCTTCCATGCGCGCTCGAATTCGTTACAATCAGGCCGTGCCAACGCGCTCCTCGCCGCAGCCCTCCTCTGTCGCAACTGCTTTTTCACCGGACTCCTCTGCGCACCGCCCCCCTTGGCGTTTCTCTCTCCCCCGCGACGTAACTCCCGCCGAACGCAAATCCCTCATCGCCGGCAGCCTCGGCTGGATGCTCGACGCCATGGACGTCATGCTCTACTCGCTCGTCCTTTCCTATCTCATCCTCGAACTCACCATGAACAGCCGCACCGCCGGCTTCCTGATCTCCCTGACTTTAATCGCCTCCGCCATCGGCGGCTTTCTCTTTGGAGTCCTCGCCGACCGCATCGGCCGCACCCGCGCGCTAATGGCCTCCATCCTTCTTTATTCCGTAGCCACCGCCGCCTGCGGCTTATCTCGCACGATTCCCCAACTCGCCCTTTTTCGCTTCATCCTCGGCCTCGGCATGGGCGGCGAATGGACCACCGCTGCAGCGCTCATCGCCGAAACATGGCGCGCCGAGCATCGCGGCAAAGCCCTCGGCCTGATGCAATCCTCCTACGCCGTCGGCGAAGCCATCGCCGCGCTCGTCGTCATTCTGGTTCTGCCGCACTTCGGCTGGCGCGCCGTATTTTTCGTCGGAGCGCTCCCCGCTTTGCTGGTTTTCTGGATTCAAAAAAGTGTGCCGGAGCCCGCCATCTGGTCACAACGAATTCCCAATGCTCGCGGTGCGTCCTTATCGTGCCTATTCGAAAAGGATGTTCTTCGTAACGGCTTGCTCGCCACCTCCATGAACGCGTGCAGCATGTTCGGCTACTGGGGACTGTTCACCTGGATCCCGGCCTACCTCTCGCTCCCCGCTTCGCAAGGCGGCCGTGGCCTCAGCCTCGTGAAGACCACCACGTTCTTCCTCGTCCTTTGTCTGGGAAAGTGGCTGGGTTACACCTTCTTCGGTGTTCTCGCGGATGCCTTCGGCCGCCGAAAGCCCTACGTCACCTATCTTTTGATCGCCGCAGCCCTCGTGCCCCTCTACGGCCTTGCGCGAAGTTCTTTCTGGCTTCTCTGCTTGGGTCCGCTCGTCGCGTTCTTTGGCACTGGTTATTTTTCAGGCTATGCCGCCATCGCCAGCGAACTTTTCCCGGGAGAAATTCGCGCCACGGCCATGGGCCTCAGCTACAACATTGGCCGTGGCTTATCCGCCGCCGCGCCCTTCGCCGTCGGCGCACTGGCCGCAAAATTTGGAATTGGTCCAGCGTTTTTTCTACAGGCAGGAGCGTTTCTCGCCGCGGCGCTGTTGGCCTTGCTGCTTCCGGAAACGCGGGGACGTCAGCTTACTTGATCAAGCAGTCGCCACTCGCGCACGCGATCGCGCGCCGCCCGCGCGCAGCGTGTACTTCATCGCAAAAAAAGGCGCCTGCGCCAGCGCTCTCTGGAAGTCGCCATCATCCGCATACCGCCGCTTGGCAATGCGCCGTCCCAAAATACTGATCTCCAGAGGATCCCGCCGGAACGGATAGGGCTCCAGCGTCACCGCATTGTTCCCCTCCGGTTGAATATCCCAATCTACTTCGCTCCCGCGATAATCCACCGGTACCGCATCAATCGTCGCTCCTTCCAGCGGACCCAGGCAGAAATAAAGGGACAAACGGTCCAGCGCCTCCAGCCGGTGGGAATTCACTTGCAGCCACTTCTCCTCCGCATATTCTTTCATCGCAGGATCCGCCCGCAAATCCACCTTTAATCGCAATTGCTGTAGCCGCAGCCTTTGCAGCAAATCATTCACCATGGTCGCTTCCTGCGCTTTGATGTACTTCGCGGAAAATCCCGGCATCGTGGCCCGCGTGCGATCGTAAAGCCCCGCGCAGTGCAAACTCACCAGCAAACCCGCGTAGCGGTCAGACTTCACCACGCGATCGATCCCTCGCAAGTACAGAGCAATGTGGTCCTCCGTGGGAACGGACATGAAGCTGTACGGCGAAAATGTAACGGGGTCCACCTGCGGCGAGAATTCCCACTCGTTCCATCCATTATCATGTTCCGTAGCCGCCAGGCAGAAAGAGTCTCGGGGCTCCGGCTTGCTGAAAACTTCATTCCCCCACTCGCGCGCGAAAAATCCCGACAGGACCGCGTGGTCCGTCTGGCGAATTAAGACAAAATGCTCTCCCTGATCTTGGATGATCATGGTGCTGCCCTCGTTCGCAGCGGCGACGCGCGCCCTTTGGGAAAGACGCCCACGCTTGGCCGCGGGGACGTGCCAAGCAGTCCTCTCAAGAACCGCCCCATTATGCCCCCCCACCCGCCTCGAATCCAGCATCTTTGCTCCCACAAAAGAATCGGCCGCAGGCTCGCCGCAAATTCGCTCCCCATCTCCGCGCGAAGCCGTTCGCAAATTCCCAATAGTGCCGCCGCTTCCAAGCCTGTAGAATATTCTCAACCACTGCGGGAGTGGCGGAACTGGCAGACGCGCAAGACTTAGGATCTTGTGGCCGAAAGGCCGTGCAGGTTCAACTCCTGTCTCCCGCACCAACCTTTCCGACCGGGAAAGGTTGGCGCGTCTCCTCAGGTTTTCCAGCAATCAAGGAGCGTTTCTGCAAGGTCCGATTCATCGGAAGCATCGTGAATCATTTGTAGACGACCGCGCCGGAAGCCTTCGCCAGCCACTCCTTCCGTCGGTCCTTTGATCCTAGTGCCTGTCATCGTTATGCCCGTGCCGCCAGTTCCAATATTCCTTCTGCTCATCCGCGCCCCTCTTCACGAAGTCGCGATGATCGCGATGCGTCTCCACTTCCCAGCGTTGGTAGTACACACCTTCGTTGCTGTCCCACACGTGATAGTCTTCGTGCCCCGGATCGTACACGCGATACGAAGCGCGCGCGGAACACCCGCTGAACACCACCGGCGCGAATAGTGCTGCAGCCAAAAAGAAAGAAGCGACAGTTCTGTGTCCTCGTGACATTTGAAAAGTTCTCCTTGTTGGTGTGGGCTGCACCAGATTTGCAATCGCACTCCACGAGAGCACTCGTTTTGCCAACTCCGCTAAGCTGAGTTTTTTTCTCACCTTACGAAATCGAACATCATCGCCATGAATGGTACTGGTACATACTTCTCGTTTCGTTTCTTCACCCGACCCGTGAAAAAATTACCTCCTCCCTCCTCCGCGACGATAACCAGCCCCTCGCTCCAATTCTCCAATGCTTCCCCGTATGCCGTTGAATTCTCAGCCCACTAGCAAATTGCTACCGCGTCTGGAAGCGAACTTGCCTCTTCAGCCGCGGGACCAAAAACAAAAAGGGAATCCGCCCTCCCGAAAAAAAACAGAAGTCTCTATCGGGAAACAACTCCGGCGCTTTAGGAGGCGCCCCGCATGAACTACGTCAAACTAACCTTGATTAAATGTTGCACCGTCACCATCGCGGGCATGCTCGCTCTAGGTCCATCACTCTCCGCAAAAAGTTCCGAAGAAGCCCGCGCCGAGCGGGATCGTCTTCAAAACTCAGGAAAAGTCATGCAGGAAATTCTCAGCGTTCCTGATGACATCCCGCAAGACCTGCTCGACAAAGCTCGTTGCGTCGTCGTCATGCCCTCGGTCCTAAAGGCCGCCTTCGTCGTCGGTGGCAGCTATGGCCGCGGTACCATGGTCTGCCGCACCGGCAAGAATTTCACCGGCCCATGGGGCACGCCCGCCATGTACGCGCTCGAAGGCGGCAGCGTCGGTTTCCAGATCGGCGGTGAAGCTACCGACTTCGTCTTCCTCGTCATGAACGACCGCGGCGCCAGCAGCCTTCTGCATTCCAAAGTGAAGCTCGGCGCCGACGCTTCCGCCGCCGCTGGCCCCAAGGGCCGCGACGCCTCCGCTGACACCGACGCCTACATGCGCGCGGAAATCCTCAGCTACTCTCGCGCACGCGGCGCCTTCGCCGGCGTCTCTCTCGAGGGCTCCACGCTGCGCCCCGACGACGACGCCAATCGCAAGCTCTACGGCCGCTCCGCCACCGCCGCAAAAATCATTCTGGAGTCCGACGTCCCCGCTCCAGGCGCGGCGCATGACCTCATCGCGTCTCTGCAAACCTCTTCGCCCCATCTCAGCCGTTAGCAACTTTCGTCGCCATCGGTCCGAACCTTTCCCTCAGGATTCGTTCGGGCCAAGAGTGCGGCTGTCGTCCCCGGCGGCCGCACTCATCACCAAGCTTCAAACAAGTAATCCGTAAGCCCAGCCGGGAGGAAACCGTGTTCTCGGATCATTTGATCACCATCGCTGGCCGCAGCATCACCATCACCAGTCACGACATGCTCATGATTTTCGTTTCCGTCGTGACCGGACTTCTATTCTGGACCGCTCTCTACTTCAGCCGAAAACGCGTCGTCGTCCTGAAACGCTCGCCTGGAACCGAGCAGCTGACCTTCGAGTTGTCCCGCATCGCCGACGCCCTCGAACGCATCGCCAATCGTCCCGCCGACGACGCCATCGCCGCCGCCTCGCGCCGCCAGCAACAGACGACGCACCAGCCGCCGCCGCGAGATTCCAAAGGTTCTGCCTACTCGATGTTTGGGCGATAAGTCGGCGCTCCATCGTTTTTTTCGATCGGGCAATCGCCGGCCAGTCATTCAGTGACTTTGGCTGGAAGCACTGGATCCAGAGGTGGCTTGCTGCAGAGCCTCCACAATGACATTTTCCCGGGTACTCGTTCGATTTGTCGATTGGGGGAAACAAAATGATTGGTTCTCAGGCCAGCGTATGGTCATCGCTTGCAGCGCCCATCAACGTTCCGGAGCATGATTCATCCGAAATCCACCGTTTGCCGGAGCGTGAAGTCATTCGAAGAGCCCAGCTCGGAGACTGCTCCGCGTTCGAGTGCATCTACCGCACACATTGCGGCCGCATTTTTGCCTTGTGCTCGCGTATGCTCGGAAATCGCGCCGAAGCCGAAGATCTTACTCAAGAAACATTCTTAACCGTCCTGCGCAAAATCCGCACCTTCCGCGGCGAATCATCTCTCCACACCTGGCTCCATCGCATCGCCGTCAACACGGTCCTCATGCGCCTTCGTCAAAAATTCCATCCGCGACTGTCCACTGGCGAAAACGACGAGCGCGAAGACCGTTGCAACGAGCCGGGCGAGAATCTCGCTGCCCCCGATCTGCTCCTGTCCGGCTCGCTCGATCGCTTGAGTCTCCAAAGAGCCTTCAATCGGCTGGCCCCGCGCCAAAAAATGGTCGTCGAGCTTCATGACATCCAGGGCTACAAGCATCACGAAATTGCCAAAATCATGGATTGGTCCATCGGAACCTCTAAGGCCCAGCTTCATCGCGCCCGCAAAAAACTCCGCGAACTGCTCCAAGGGAGTTTCCCTCTGAAGTGGGTTTCTGCTGTGCGAGAACCACGCCTCTCTCCCGACGGCGCTTGACCTGCGCATCGCCACTGGCGCGCTCGGAGTCCGCTCCCCTTGACATTCTACTGGACGCTAACTATCCTCACCTAGTATGTCTACCAAAGAACAACGCGAGCGCATCGAACTCCTTCAGGGCACTCTGGACCTGCTGATTTTACGCACCCTGCTGTTGGGCCCGGCCCACGGCCACGCCATCGCCAAAGCCATCGAATTCAAATCCGACGACGTGCTGCAAGTCGAACAGGGCTCGCTCTATCCCGCCCTCCACCGTCTCATCAAACGCCGATGGATTTCCGTTCAAGAGGGCGTCTCCGAAAATAATCGCCGCGCCAAGTTCTACCGCCTCACGGCGAAAGGCCGCCGGCAACTCGTCGTCGAGACCAGCAAGTGGGACAAGCTGGCGCGAGCCATCGCACGGATTCTCCGGCCAGCCGAATAGGAGCGCATTATGAGCCGCCGCGACCGCATGATGCAGGATCTGGATAAAGACATCCGCGAGCACATCGCCATCGAGACGCAAGACAACATCGACCGCGGCATGTCTCCCGAAGAAGCACGCTACGCAGCCATGCGCAAGTTCGGCAATGTAACTCGCGTTAAGGAAGAAGCCCGCGAAGTATGGACTTTCGTCTGGCTAGAACAGTTGCTCCAGGACATTCGCTTCGGTCTTCGCACCCTTCGCAAATCTCCAGGCTTTGCAGCGGTCGCTATTCTCACGCTGGCCCTGGGCATCGGCGCCAACACCGCTATTTTCAGCCTGATTGATGCCGTTATGCTGCGCTCGCTCCCCGTCCACAATCCTTCGCAGCTGGTCTTGCTCAAATGGGGCGCGCGCAATCCCCCGGACACCCACGGGTACATGTCTGCCGGCGATTGCAGGAACGATTTGCGCTCTGGCGCAGACCATCCCTCCGGCTGCTCATTCTCCGAACCCTTCTTTCGCGAGATCGCCAAAGCGAATCTCTTTTCCGGGACCGCTGCGTTTGCCAACACCGGCAGGCTCAATCTGACGGGCAACGGTCCTGCCACCGTAATCAACGGCCAGCTCGTTTCCGGCGAATATTTTCGCACCATGGGCCTCCAGCCCGCCCTCGGCCGTTTGCTCGACGCAACCGATGACGCTCCTTCCGCCGCGCCAGTTGCCGTTCTGAACTTTGGCTACTGGCAGAGCGCCTTCGGCGGCTCCCGCGACGTTCTGGGCCGCACCATCGAACTGAACAACGTCCCCTTCACCATCATCGGCGTGGCCGAACAGCGCTTCACCGGCATTACTCCCGGCAGCGATTACGATGTTTGGCTGCCGCTCTCCGATGGTCAGCGCATCGGCGCCAGCGGTCCCTTCCGTTGGCAAGACCGCCAGGCCGATCCGGCCTTCTGGTGGCTAACGATCATCGGCCGGGTAAAGCCCGGTACGCCCGCCACGCAAACGCAAGCCGTCGTAAGCAGCGTTTTCCGCAACGAAATGTTGCACGGCTCGGTACCGATCTTCCACTCAGGTGAGCCGGGGGGAGGGCCTGCGTTAATTCCCGGTGCGCCGGCGCCGGCAGGTGGCAACACCATAGTTCGCCGTGAAATCGGTACGGCCGGACCGCCCCCGCCAGCAGCTGGTAATGTCCCAATAAGCGGTCCGCCGCCGCAATCCGCGGGCAATAAGCCAACGCTTCTGCTTGGGCCCCAAACGATGGCCCCGACTGCACCGCCGCACCAAACCGAATCGGCCAGCGCGCCGCACACCTTATCCACGGTCACTGACAATCCCGAGGTTTCCCTTGTCCCCGCGCAGAGCGGCTTGACCGGCAGTCGCACCCAGTACTCCAATCCTCTATATGTCCTCATGCTCGCCGTGGGAATCATTTTGCTGATCGCGTGCGCCAACGTCTCGGGTCTGATGCTGTCTCGTGCCTCCGCCCGCCAAAAAGAAATGGCCGTTCGCTTAGCGCTTGGCGCAGGCCGCGCGCGGATCGTCCGCCAGTTATTGACGGAGAGCGTGATGCTCTCGCTGCTCGGCGGCGCGGTCGGAATTCTGTTCGCCTACTGGGGAGCGCAGACGATCGTTTCTTTTGTTTCCAGCAATCAGGCGCGCCCGCTTGGGTTCGCGACCGGTGTTGATCTGCGTGTCCTCGGATTTACCATCGCTGTCTCCTTGCTCACCGGCATTTTCTTCGGCCTCGCGCCCACGTTTCGCGGTGCGCGCGTGAATCTCACTCCCTCGCTCAAGGAAGGCGAGGGCAGCTCCACACGCTCGGCGCATCGCCCCGGGAAATGGTTCAGCATCGGCAATGCCCTGGTGGTTGCCCAAGTCGCTCTGGCCATCGTTGTGCTCGTCGGCGCCGGCCTCCTGGTGCGCACCCTCCAGAACCTGCGCAATGTCGACGCCGGTTTTGACTCGCACAATATCTTGCTTTTCTCCATCAATCCGGAACTCGTCGGCTACAAGGGCCCGCAAGTAGACAGCTTCTATCGCGACTTGCAGGGCCGCCTCGCCGAAACTCCCGGCGTCCAGTCCGTCAGCTACTCCATGATGCCGCTTCTGAGCAACGGACTAATGGTCACCTCGTTCCATTGGCCGGGCACTCCGCAAGATCAGCAATCTGAATCGGACATGCTCGGCGTCGGCCCAAATTTCTTCGAGACCTTGCACATTCCCCTTCTCACCGGCCGCAGTTTCAATGCTTCTGATTTCGCGATCTCCGCCTCGAATAACGGAACGACTCCCACTTCCGCACCGACTCCCGTAATCGTGAACCATGCCTTCGTCGAAAAATATCTTGGCAAGGAAAATCCTCTTGGCAAGCGCTTCGGCGAATCCGCAGCCGACGCCAATGAGCCGGCGAGTCCCGGCTACGAAATCGTTGGTGTCGTCCACGACGCGAAATACAATAGCCTGCGCCGCGAAATTAACGCCATGATGTACTCGCCGCAAAGCGCCGGCGGAGCCTCCTTCGAATTGCGAACCGCCGCCGACCCGCAGGCCATTCTTCCCGCGGTGCGCGAAGTCATCGCCCAAGTGAACACCAATCTGCCTCTCTTCGACGTGAAAACCGAATCGCAACAAATCGACCGCTTGCTCTTTCAAGAGCGGCTCGTCGCGCGTCTCTCCGGCTTCTTTGGTTTGCTGGCCCTGGTGCTGGCGTGCGTGGGATTGTACGGCCTGCTTTCCTTTGAAGTCTCGCGCCGCACCCGCGAAATCGGCATTCGCATGGCCCTCGGCGCGCAACCCGAGAGCGTTCTGAAGTTGGTATTACGCCAGGGACTTGTCCTCGCAATTGTCGGATCCTGCGTAGGCATCGGCGTGGCCCTCGCCGTCATGCGCTACCTCGCTTCCATGCTCTACGACGTCCGCGCCAACGATCCGCTCACCATGATTGCCGTTTCAACCCTGCTGACGCTCGTAGCTCTCGTCGCCTGCTACATCCCAGCCCGCCGCGCCATGCGCGTCGACCCGATGGTAGCCCTACGCTACGAATAGCCCCCAGCAAATCTGCTTCGCGTCCATTTCGGAGGTAAGGCGCGGCCGCCCACCTTCGTCCCGCATGTAACCGAACGACCGCTCAATCTATCTATTTCGTTAGCAACTTTTGAGAGGTCTCTCCATGTCTCAGACTGTCTTGGTAACCGGCGGGTCAGGCTTCATCGGCAGCCACGCCGTTCTGCAGCTCGTGGCTGCGGGCCATCGCGTACGCACCACGGTCCGCAGCCTGAGGCGCGAAGCCGACGTGCGCGCCATGCTCAAGGTAGGCGGCGCGGAGCCAGGCGATCGCTTGTCCTTTTTCGCCGCCGATCTCGAAAGCGACACAGGCTGGCCGGAAGCCGTCGCCGGCTGCGACTACGTACTCCACGTGGCCTCTCCCTTGCCTCCGAGCGTCCCGAAAAACGAAAACGACCTGATCCTCCCCGCGCGCGAAGGCACGCTTCGTGTCCTCCGCGCGTCGCGCGACGCTGGCGTCAAGCGCGTCGTGCTCACCTCTTCCTTCGCAGCCATTGGCTACGGCCACAAAGTGCAAAACGCGCCCTTCACCGAACTGGATTGGACTGACCCCAACAGCAACGGCCTGCAAGCCTACCCGAAGTCCAAAACTTTGGCGGAACGCGCGGCTTGGGAATTCATTAGAACAGAAGGCTGCAAGCTCGAGCTTTCCGTCATCAATCCCGTCGGCGTGTTCGGCCCGGTATTGGGACCCGACTATTCCGCATCCATCCTCATCGTGCAGCGCATGTTGGACGGTTCCATGCCCGGCGCCCCGCAGCTCTATTTCGGTGTCGTTGACGTGCGTGACGTCGCTGCCTTGCACATCCTCGCCATGACTCATCCCGCCGCCCAGGGCCAACGCTTCCTCGCCGTCGCCGGCGATTTCGTGTCCCTGTTCGACATCGCCACGGTGTTGAAGAATCGGATGGGCGAAGCCGCCAAAAAAGTCCCCAGCCGCCAATTGCCTAACTGGGTGGTGCGTCTCGCCGCGCTGCGCGATCCGGCGCTGAAGTTGTTGCTGCCCGAACTCGGCAAAAAGAAGAACGCCACCAACGAAAAGGCCAAGCGCCTTTTGGGTTGGGCGCCGCGTTCCAACGAAGACTCCATCGTTGCGACCGCCGAAAGCTTGCTACACCTCGGCCTTCTGAACAACACTTCAAAAAAAGCCGCCTAACTCGTGGCGCCCACTTCCCCGGCGCCGCTCCCACGGTCTTCGGGGTGCGGGTTTTGATTCTACGAATCGCGCAACTCCACTAGGGCTCATCGTCTTTCCGTTGTAAGCATTTGTGAAGCGCACTCGCACCACCCAGAAAATCAACAAAACCAGCGGAAGCAGGGTGAGAATCGAATACAAGCCTGTGCTGAATAAAGCTGGCGATAGGTGCTGCCCAACCCCCACTGTCGAAAGCAATCTCAGCGGCCGGTTTGAGGGTCCCAGGAAAAAAGACCCCGCCGCGATGAACAGCCCAAAGCACATGCGCCACAGATGCCGCGCGATGCGCTTGGCCCCAAATACACCTCCGCGCACCAGCATGCGCACGTCCCCCGCCGCAGCCAGCAGCATCACCGAGCCCATGAAAAAACTCATTCCGACCGGAACTCCGTCTTGTGAGTTTGCTCCGCTGCGCACGACTTTAATCCCATTCATCCAGGTGAGGATCCCGAGCGCCAAGGGAATCAGCAGCACTACCCAATCAAAACGGCTCGTTTCCCCATCTCTGCGCCTGGCCGTCAGCCACGCCGTTGCGATCAGATAAAGGGTTAAAATCCCTGGGCCGATGTTGCTTGGTTGATGCCTCACGATGGCAAGGTACGTCGCGATGGAGGCCATGGTGAGCATGGACGCGACAAAGACCCTTCCCGCCAGCACATGGCGGCGGGAACCTTTCCGGAAAAACATTGCCGCCGTCCCGGACAGCAATCCCAGGCTCCCGGCGCAAATATGCGCAACCAGTATGGGCGAATAGGACATCGGCTCTTCTTGGAGATATAACGTGGACTGGCAAATAATGTTTCATAGAACGAAAGGAATAGGCAATACATCAAAAGGAGGCGGCTACCGCAACTACGGTGTTTCATCTTGATCTCGGGATTACACATCAAACGCTCCGCGAGGAAAACCAATGCAAAAGCGCAAACTCGGAAAAAGCAATTTGGAAGTCTCTGCTCTTGGCCTCGGCTGCATGGGACTGAGTTTCGGCTTCGGGCCCGCCGTGGACAAGAAGGACGGCATCACCCTGATTCGCGCGGCGGTGGAACGCGGCGTCACATTTTTCGACACCGCCGAAGTCTACGGCCCTTACACCAACGAAGAACTCGTGGGCGAAGCTCTCGCTCCCTTCCGTAAACAAGTGGCGATCGCCACAAAGTTCGGTTTCAAAATTGATCCGAACACCGACAAACAAGCCGGGCTGGACAGCACGCCCGCGCATATCAAGGAAGTCGCCGAGGCCTCCCTCAAGCGCCTCAAGACCGACGTCATCGATCTTTTCTATCAGCACCGCGTGGACCCCAACGTGCCGATGGAAGACGTAGCGGGCGCGGTGAAAGATTTGATTCGCCAAGGAAAGGTAAAGCACTTCGGGCTTTCCGAAGCAGGCGTGCAGTCCATCCGTCGCGCTCATGCCGTCCAGCCTGTCACCGCACTGCAAAGCGAATACTCGCTGTGGTGGAGAGAACCGGAAGCCCAAGTAATCCCGACGCTCGAGGAACTCGGCATCGGCTTCGTTCCCTTCAGTCCTCTGGGTAAAGGTTTCCTCACCGGAAAGATCAGCGAAGACACAAAATTCGACAAAGGCGATTTCCGCAACATCGTCCCTCGCTTTACGCGAGAGAACCGCAAAGCAAATCAAGCGCTGGTGGATCTGCTTGCCAAATTTGCGCAACAGAAAAAGGTGACACCTGCCCAAATCGCGCTCGCATGGCTGCTCGCCCAGAAGCCCTGGATCGTCCCGATCCCTGGAACGACCAAGCTGCATCGCCTCGAAGAAAACCTCGGAGCCGCGAACGTCGAGCTTTCGCGCAACGATCTCCGCGAACTGGAGACCGCGGCCGCAAAAATCCCAGCGGTAGGTGCTCGCTACCCCGAAGAACTCCAAAAAATGGTCGGCCGCTAACCAGGCCGCGCGCCAGGAGCTCCAAGCTATACTCGAAGGAGCAGGAGTGCACATGCCGGCACGAAACGATGCCCTAAAAGACCGCCTGTCGCGCTATCGCGAAATCACCATCAGCGTGACCGGCAGAAAGTCAGGACGCATCATCTCCATCCCGGTTTGGTTCGTATTCGAGGACGACAAGCTCTACCTCCTGCCGGTGAAGGGCTCGGATACACAGTGGTACAAGAATGCGCTCAACAATCCGATGATTCGCATCGCCGCGCGCGGCGCAGAAACCGAAGCCAAGGTCGCTCCCCTCAAGGACGCCAAACAGGTCTCCACCGTGGTCGAGAAATTCCGCGCCAAGTACGGCGCCAACGACGTGAAGAAGTATTATTCAAAATTCGACGTCGCCGTCCTCGCTCGCATCCACTGATGGACCGTCATCACCACCGCCAAGGTCCTCGCTGGATTATCGTGTTCGAGTAGCGCGCTGCCTGGGCGCTATACCCTTGCTCCATCCCGTTGTATAAATCTCCGTGCACACCTGTCTGAACGGGATGGAAAGCAAATGACTGTGGCAACGTCTGGTTCCAGCCTCGGCCGTCATCTCTTTGGAGTCGCGGCCGTGGCCTTTGGCCTCATCACCCTGGCTTGGCATGACTACAACGGCTGGCATCAACCGCGTTTCCTGGTCTTCGCCGCCGCCGCTGCCCTCATCTTCGGTGGCGCTGCGATTCAGTTTCGTCGCACCGCGAGAACCGGCGCACTCGTCCTTAGTGTGGTTTATCTGGTCTTCGCCCTACTGTGCGTGCCGGAAATCCGGGCCCATCCGCGGACCTACATTAGCTGGGGCAATTTCTTCGAGCAGTTCTCTCTCGTCACCGGAGCGGCCATCCTTTCTGCGCGCTTGTCATCCGCCTGGTCACCGGAAACGCTCAATCGCATCGGCCGCATTCTTCTCGGCCTCTGTACCGCTTCCTTTACCCTCGAACAAGCGTTTTATCTTGCCCCTACCGCCCAGCTCGTTCCCAAGTGGCTCCCGCCAAGTCCGATGTTCTGGGCCGTAGCTACCACCGTTTTCTTCGCACTCGCGGCTGTGGCTCTTCTCGCGAATCGCATGACGGTTCTCGCCGCTCGCCTGCTGACATGGATGCTCGTACTCTTCGGCCTACTCGTGTGGCTACCCGTGCTTCGTTCCGATCCCCGCAATCATTCGAATTGGAGCGAAACCGTAGAGACCTTCGCCATCGCCGGAACCGCATGGATTCTCGCCGATCTCCTCGCCGAGCATCGGCAGTCGCCTGGGCCCAGTACAAAAACCACAACCTGAAAACTGCAGTGTCCGCCACCCGCCCTCGAACCTATCAGTTGACAGTCCCGCGGACTGGGAACAGACTTTCAATGTCGGGACATCCCAGCTCTGCCCCAATTTCAGTTATTCGCGTCTGCGCTTCAAGAGGGGCAGTGCTATGAACAAGAAAACGGCCCGCATAATTTCTCTGCTGTGCTTGTGTCTTTTCCCAATTTCTGCGCTATCGCAATGCACGGACCAGCTCTGTAAAAATCTCGAGATCATCGCCACTGCCGCTAAATTTGACTTTAGAGAATATAGACAGAATCAAACGGCAGGTCCTGACATCTCAACCAACGACGCAAAAGTCGCCTGTCAAATGAGCGCCTGGGCGAATAATGTTCCCATGTATATGTGCTACGCCCAGGTACCTCCCGCGAACGCCGAGAACTGGTATGCCACCACACTCCGCGCGCTTCAGCGTCTGGAGCCCTCTTGGCGCTTCCAAATTCGATCGCCCGACGGCGACCATTTTGTGGACGCTGGCCCCGAGGGTTGCGAGATTCCTCCCAATCGCGGGCCGTACATCGGGCAATGCCCGCTCCATCTGCAAGCCGTAAGGCAAAAAGATGGAACGGTCCGCCTCCATTACTGGATGAACTCCCTCTCTTCGCCCTATTTGTTTCCCCGTCCACCGGACCCTGCCCCAAAAACCGTCCCCCCTGCGCCAACGCCATGATTTCTGCCACAACCTCAAGCAAACGTTTGCGACACGGAGGGATCCGCTTTTCCCCTGCTTTCCCTGGAGCGCCACCTCTTCTCCATCCCGCGGGTCCCGGCCCGGCCACTCTCATCGGAGCGCCCTAGTGTCGTCGCTCTCTGACTTTTCGACCCTTAAACTCTGCGACTCCTCATCCCCAAGTGATCGGAGCATCCCACCAGTGAGTTCTCTTATCTTACTTTCAACTGGAAACTGTCGATGGAAGATCCCGAGCTGCTCGGGACTGTTAACCGCCGCTGCGTCGTCTTTTCCCTTCTCTTCCCGCGGCTTTCGCGGTATGAACTCTCCCAGCCCGTTAAACGGTCCGCGCACAAGGACTTACGGCCTCTGGAGCAGCCCATGCAGCGAAACGTCCGCGACATCCTTAACCTATATAATCCCAACGATCCGCTCGACCGCGCCTGGACAATTCCCTCGCCGTGGTATTTCGATCCTGCCATCGGCGAACTCGAACAGCAGGGCGTCTTCGCCAAATCTTGGCAGGTGGCCGGCCGCGCGGACCAGGTCCGGGGAAAAGGAGATTTCTTCACCGCCGATCTCGCCGGAGAACCGCTCGTCGTGGCGCGTGGCGAGGACGGCCAATTGCGCGCCTTCTACAACGTCTGCCGCCATCATGCCGCCGCCGTGGTCACCGAAGCGCAGGGTTGTGCGAAACAGTTTCGCTGCCCCTATCACGGCTGGACGTATGGAATCGATGGCGCACTGAAAGGCATGGTGGAATTCGAGGGCGTCTGCGATTTCGACCGCGCGAAAAACGGCCTCGTCCCGGTGAGAGTGGACACCTGGGAAAATTTTGTCTTCGTGAATCTGGATGGTAACGCGCCGCCGCTGCGGGATTTTCTTGGCGCGATTCCCGGAATCGTCGCGCCGCTGCAGCTCACGAAAAAACTGAAATACTTTGATCGCCGCGTCTACACACTGAACTGCAATTGGAAAGTGTACGTGGATAATTATCTCGACGGCGGCTACCACGTCCCCCACGCGCATAAAGGCCTGAGTAGCGTAATCGAGTACACCAAATATACAATCGAGAATTTCGACCGCGCCTGTTTGCAATCCAGCCCGCTCTCTTCGGGCGCCAAGTCCGAATCCGGCGTTGCCGCCACGCGCCAGGGCCGCGCATTTTATTTGTGGATCTATCCAAATTTCATGATCAACGCCTACGAAGGCGTGATGGACACAAATCTTGTTCTGCCACTAGGCGTGGATAAGTGCGCCGTCGTTTTCGATTACTACTTCTCGGACATCAGCAAAAAAGCGTTGAAGAAAAATAGAGCGAGCATCAAAGTCAGCGAAAAAGTCCAAGAAGAAGATGAAGCCATATGCGATTCCGTCCAGCGCGGCCTCGCCTCACGCGCATATGTGGCCGGACGCCTCTCCGTCCGCCGCGAAGCCGGCGAACATCTTTTTCATCGCCTGCTCCACGCCGACCTTACGCACGCAGCGAAGTGAAGATGAGTCGAAAAGTAGAGTCCATTCGCCGAGACGCGGAATCAGTTTCCAAACTTTTGGACTCATTCGAAGATGACGGTTTTGTTGGCGTAGAGGAGGATGCGATTTTCGATGTGCCAGCGGACGGCGCGGGAGAGGACGACGCGTTCCATGTCGCGGCCTTTTTCGACGAGGTCTTCGAGCGTGTCGCGGTGGGAAATACGGGCCACGCCCTGCTCGATGATCGGGCCGTCATCGAGAACTGCGGTGACGTAGTGGGCCGTGGCACCGATCAGTTTTACACCGCGTTCGTACGCCTGGTGATGCGGCTTTGCGCCAACAAACGCGGGCAGAAACGAATGGTGGATGTTGATGATTTGCTGCGGGTAGTGGCGGATGAAATCGGTGGAAAGGACTTGCATGTAGCGCGCCAGGACAATTAAATCGATCTCATTTTTGCGCAGCAGCTCCAATTGCTGCTGCTCGGCTTGCGGCTTGTTTTCTTTTGTGACCGGAACGATGTGATACGGAATGCCGTGAAAATCGGCGTGGCGTTTTGCATCGGCGTGGTTGCTGATAATCAGCGGAATTTCGCAGGCCAGCTCGCCGTTGCGCTGGCGATAGAGAAGATCGACGAGACAGTGGTCGTATTTTGAAACAAAAATCGCGACGCGCGAGCGATAACTCCCAAGCGCCAGCCGCCATTGCATGTCAAATTCTTCCGCGATGGGAGTAAATTGGCGGGGAAAGTCATTGATGTCGAGTTGAAATCCGTTCAGGTCCCATTCCACGCGCGCGAGATAGAATCCTTTTTCGCCGACCTGGTGCTCCTCAAAATGCAGAATGTTTCCTTCATGCTGATAAACAAAATTGGCAATCGCCGCGTCCAGCCCGCGGCGGTCGGGGCATTGCACCAGTAAAATCGCGCTGTTTTTCACTACAGCTCTCCCAATCTACGCGGACATTCTACTCAACTTTCACCCGAAAAACGGGCTGAATTGTGCCAAGCGGATAAAGATTTGGAGCGCAGTTTTTTGCAGCGCGGATAGAGAATTCGAGCGCTGTTTTCCACGGCGTGTGCGGTTCCCGGTTCGTTGACTTCGATGAAGGGACGACCTACCATCTCGTACCACCGCGCATCCCCAGGGGGCGATATTACGGGGAGTGGCGATTCGAATCGACATGGACGGGCAGACTATCTCGCATTACCGAGTCCTCCAGAAGCTCGGCGACGGAGGAATGGGTGTGGTTTGGGCGGCGGATGACACGCGGCTGGGGCGGCGTGTTGCGCTGAAATTTTTGCCCGAAGAGCTTGAGAAAGATCAAGTGGCGCTTGAACGGCTGAAGCGCGAAGCGCAAGCTGCGTCTTCGCTGAATCATCCGCGCATCTGCACGATTTATGACATTGATTCGGATAACGGGCGGCACTTCATCGTCATGGAATTTCTGGATGGACAGACGCTCAAGCATCACATTCTCAAATCAGGTTTTCAAATTCCCGAGATGGTGGAACTCGCGAGTCAAATTGCGGATGCTCTGGAAGCGGCGCACGCGCGGGGGATCATGCACCGGGATATCAAGCCGGCAAACATTTTTATTACCGGGCGCGGCTTGGTGAAAGTGCTGGATTTTGGATTGGCGAAATTCACGCGGACGGGGCGGGTTCGGGCGGTAAACGCACTGCGCGGTTCGAACGCGCCGCTCAGCCCGACGGAGGAGGTGCTGACGGGATCGGGGATCGCGCTGGGGACGATGCCGTATATGTCGCCGGAGCAGATTCGCGGGGACGATCTTGATGCGCGAACGGACTTGTTCAGTTTCGGAGCGGTGCTGTACGAAATGGCGACGCGGCGGATGGCGTTTCATGGAAATAGTGTTGATGACGTCATGGATAAGATTCTGAACCGCGAGCCCGTTAATCCCGGGCAGGTCAATCCGACGTTGCCGGCGGCGCTGCAGGCGATCATTCGAAAGGCGCTCGAAAAACAGCGGAGCCTGCGATACCAGACCGCTTCGGACCTGCTGGCGGATTTGCAGCGGCTGAAACGCGATATCGAATCCGGACGGCAAAAAGATTCGGACGGTGTGGTGCCGATTCCGCGCGCCACCAAAACCATCGATTCACTGGCGATTCTTCCGCTGGCGAACGAAACGCAGGATCCAGAGACGGATTATCTGAGCGACGGCATTACGGAGATGCTCATCAATAATCTGTCGCAGCTGCCGAAATTGCGCGTGCTGCCGCGGAGCACGGTGTTTCGCTATAAAGGGCGCGAGTTGGACCCGATTGTGCTGGGGCGGGAGATGGGTGTACGGGCGGTCCTGACGGGCCGGGTGGTGCACCGGGCCGACACGCTGACGATTAAAGTCGAGCTTGTGGATGCGGCGCGGCAGGCGCATTTGTGGGGCGGAAACTTCAGCCGGAAACTGGATGATATTTTTGCGGTGCAGGAAGAGATCGCGCAGCAGATTTCCGAACACATGCGGCTGCACCTGAGCCCGCAGGAAAAAAAGAAACTCACGGCGCGGGATACGGTGAATCGCGAGGCGTATCAAGCGTTCTTGCGAGCGCTATACTTCTGGAACAAATGGACTCCGACCAGTTCGTGGCGTGCGCTGGAACATTGCCGCGAAGCGATCGAAGAGGATCCTGCTTATGCGCCGGCACATGCGGTGATGGCGGACTGCTACACGTCACTGGCGGTGTTTGGCGTTTTGCCCGCCAAAGAGGCGTTTTCGAAAGCGAGGGCGGCGGCTTCGAAAGCGGTGGACATGGGACCAACGCTTTCGGATGCGCACCTGGCAGTGGGACTGATTAATTTGTACTTCGACTGGGATTGGGTCAACGCGGAGAAACATTTGCGGCGGGCCGTCGAGCTCAGTCCGCATTCGGCGCGTGCGCATTACGGGCTGAGCCTTTGGCTTTTGGTACACCAGCGACAGCAGGAAGCCATTCAGGAGGCGGACTGCGCGCTGGAACTCGATCCGCTGTCGCTGCCGATGAATTTCAACGTGGGGTACCTGAACTACTTTGCGGGGAATAACGACCGAGCCATCGAGCAGTTCGAAAAAATCCTGGAGATGGATGCATCATTCGCGCAAGCCAGCTTGATATTGTCGCCGGCGTATATGCGGAAAGGATTGCCAACGAAGGCGCTCGCCACCATTGAGAATGCGCTGCCGCAGTCGGGGAACTGGTCGAGTCTTCGCGCCATGCTGGCAGTCGTGCATGCGGGATCCGGCAGACCTAGAGAAGCGCGGGAAATTCTGGAAGATTTGAAAAAAGAGGGAGCATCGATGCCGCAACTGTCGTATTGGGCGGCAATCATTTCGAATGCGTTGCAGGATAAGGAGCAGGCGCTGGATTGGCTGGAAAAAGCGTGCGAAGAACGGGTTGGCCTGCTTGTTTTGCTTAAAGTCGCTTCGGGATTCCGGAACTTGAGCCAGGAACCGCGGTATCAGGCGATCCTGCAACGCATCGGCCTGCCGTAGTGCAATCCTCAAGTGTGAGCCGATCTGGGTTACGCGAGATTTGACTCGGAAGCCTTGCAACTTTCGGTTTGCCGACCAATCGCTCACAGTGACTAAGTCCATGAAGCGAGGGCCCAGGGAAATCCTCTCGCGAGCCGATGGGAGGTCTGATTTCCCCGCGTTTATCGGGAAGCTCGTGCACACATACAAAAAAGCGAGGCTCCGGAACCGGGGCCTCGCTTTGATCGCCTTTGTTTCGTGCATCCGGTGAGGTTTAGACTTGGATCGTCTTTCTCACCGGATCCGCGTAATTGTAATTAAGTTGCGCTTCGCTGAACTGTTGCCCCTTTTACTGGTCCGCGAGCTGGATCTTCGGGTTGCCAGAAGTGGCATCCATGAGGACCGCCTTCGTCGGTGAAATGATGTACAGGATCGCTTGGCAGTTTGTAGACGCTGCTGATATGGTGCAGCCTGAGGGGATAGACACAAGTCCAGTCGAGTCAATCGAGTAGGTCATACTCTGTGTCTGATCCAGGCTCTGAGAGCCGTTGCTATTGTTATCGTTGATTACGCTGATGCTGGTGGTAGCGGGGGTGAACGTCGCCACGCCCAAGCTGTCGCCAGAGTTTGCGTCTTGCGGATCAATCGTTCCGAAAGCATAAGTTCCACTGGCGGACGAATTGGAGAATGGGCTGCCGGTTTGGGACTGGAAAAAGCCCGCTGCAACGGTAGTGTCCCCGTTCAGGGCAAATGCTTCATTCGCGCTCACGAGGTAAAAGATCGGTGGGTTGGTGCCGCCAGTTACGGTCATTCGTCCTGACGATGCAACAGAGTAAGTTATTCCCGTAAGGCTCTTGGACTGGAAACTGCCACCGTCGTTCCTCAGTTGGGTCCCGGTGATGCCGGTGCCCGAGGCGGTAAGAAGTAGAAGTGTGGTGCGACTTGTGCCGGCAGTGCTTCCCAGCCCCGACTGATACCCAACGTAAGCACCGGACAGGGGGTTGCCGGACAATGAGCCGGACTGTTTCAACATTTCCCCTGCAAAGAGGCTATTGCTGGTCTGGTTATCGCTATCAATGACGAGGACATCGGTTGAGGACACCACGTAAATCACGGTGTTCACAGCGGTGGAGCCGGTGCCCGCGGGAGTGAAGGAAAGAGCGCCGCGACCATTCGTGCTGGAGATGGTGTAAGTGCCTCCGGCACTGATGGAGACAGGGCTGCTCGGCCAGTTGGTGGTAGTCACGGAACTGCCGTCCAGTAGGCCGTTCTGATTGAAGTCGACTTCGCCGCCGGTGATAGTGCCGGAGGAGAAGTTGAACACGCCGACGGCCCCGAACGCTCCGCCGCAGATGCTGTTGTTGCATGAGAGGATATTCTGAGCGGACGACACGCCGAAGGCGTAGTTGCCAGTGACCTGCGACGTGGAGAAGGCCGAGGTGGTCTGCTTGCGCATAACACCTGCAGTAAACGGACCGGTGGAGTCGAAGTCAATCACGTGTCCTGTGGAGGCCACGCCTGAAGAAATGTTCCCTAGCGAGAAGCGATAGTTCTGTGTGCCCGCCGACGTGGTGATCACCATGCAGCCGCGATGGTCTGAAGTGATGCCATAGGAACCGGAGGTAAGGGTGCTCGACGTGAAGCCTGAGTTGTTTTGGTTGATGTCGATGGTGCCGGCGGTGATCAATCCATTGTTATTTGTGCCGTTGAAGGTAAGCACGCCGCCGATTGCGACTGGCTGCGGGCTGGTTTCGCCCGCTCCCGTTCCATTGTCGAAGCCCTTGAGCACGAAGGCGTATTGCCCGTTCAAGAGGGATTCGCTGCCTCCGGCGACGCAGGTTGGCGCCGCATTGACGGTAATGCTGAGGCTTGCGGTGGCGGTGTTGGCCGTGGGCGTGGCGGAGTCGTTGACTTGCACGGTGAAGTTAGTCGTGCCCGTTGCCGTCGGAGTGCCGGTGATCTGGCCGGAAGAGCTGAGGCTTAAGCCGGCGGGCAAATTGGTGCCACCCGTGAGACTCCAGTTATACGGCGGAATGCCGCCACTGGCTGACAGGTTGGCATTGGTATAAGCGATGTTGACCGTGCCCGTGGGCAGCGAACCCGACGTGGTAGTAACCGCCAGCGTTGCGACCGTGATTGTGATGCTGAAGTTCGCCGAAGCGTTTTGCTGCGGAGTGCCGGAATCGGCGACCGAGACAGTGACGTTGTACGTACCGCCAGAGCCTCCCACCGTGCCGGTAATGGCCCCCGTGCTGGAATTGATACTGAGCCCTGGAGGCAGCGAAGAACCGGCCTGGGCGGTCCAAGACCAAGCATAAGGCGTTGTGCCGCCGGTGGCTGCCATCGCAGCGTTGTACGGATTGCCCACAATCCCGGCCGGTATCTGCCCCTGGGTAGTAGTGATCGAGAGAGCGCTAACAACCGTGATGCTGAGCGCCTTGGTGGCGGTCTGCGCCGCCGGCGTGGTGGAATCCGTCGCCTTGACCGTGAAGTTGGTCGTGCCCGTTGCGTTCGGCGTGCCTGTGATAGCGCCAGTGCTCGGTGCTAGGGTCGCCCACGTTGGCAATGCGCCGACGGAGACGCTCCAGGTAACCGGCGGATTTCCGCCAGCGCTCTGCAACACTGCACCGGTATAGGCCTGTCCCATTACCCCGTTCGGCAAACCGGTTGTGGCCACAGACAGCGGAGCCGTCGCAATAGAAATGGTGAAGTTTGTGCTGGCCGTTTGCGCGGTGGGCGTGCTGGAATCGGCCACGCTGACCGTGACGTTGAACGTACCGGCCGTGGTTGGCGTGCCAGAAATGAGACCCGTACCTGGGGCAATGCCCAGCCCAGGGGGCAGTGAAGAGCCAGCCTGTGCAATCCAAGACCAAGTGTAGGGGGCGATCCCGCCGTTGTTGCTCTGAACCGTTGCGCTATAAGCGGTGCCAAGACTACCGCTAGGCAGAGAGGCCGTGATCATGGCGAGTTTCGGAGTAATAGTCAGCGCAAAAGCCACGGTGGCGGTCTGCGGCGGCACGCCGGAGTCCGTTGCGGTAATGGAGAAATTGAACGTGCCCGCCGTCGTAGGAGTTCCGGCGAGGACGCCAGCGGAGGTGAGAGTCAGACCGCCTGGAAGCGTGCTGCCGCTTGCCAGGGCCCACGTCACTGCGCCCGTGCCGCCACTCGATGCCAGCGTTACGGTGTAAGGAGTGGTAACGGAGCCGGTGTGCAGGGCAGCCGATGTGGTGATTACAAGCTGCTGAATGATAGTGATGCTGAACACCTTGGTCACTTTTTGCTGCGGTGTGCCGGCATCGGCGGCTTGTACTGTGAAACTGAACGTGCCGGCAGTCGTCGGTGTGCCGGTGATCGCGCCAGTGGAAGCGTTTAGAGACAGGTTGGCAGGCAGGGTGGTGCCGGCGGTCAGGGACCAGGCAACGGCTCCGAAGCCGCCCGTTGAAGCCAGTGTGACGCCGGTGTAGGCCGTATTGGTGATGCCGTTTTGCAACGGCGAACTCGTAGTAATGACCAGCTGCGGAATAATGGTGATGCTCAAATTCTTCGACGCGGTAAGAGCCGGCGTGCTGGAATCCGTGGCCGTAACGCTGACGTTGAAGGTGCCTGCGGAGGTTGGCGTGCCGGAAATGACGCCGGTGGCGGGAGCAAGGACCAGACCTGGAGGCAGCGTGGAGCCGGCCTGAGCAGTCCAAGACCAATTGATGGGCGTGGCGCCTCCTGTGGATGCGAGAGTCGCGCTATAGCCCGGACTATTGACGATGCCGTTCGGCAAAGAAGACGTGGTGATGGCAACCGGGGCGGGACTAATTTTGATGCTGAGAGCTGCTGTAGCCGTGAAATTGTCCGCATCCTTTACTTGAACCGTAAAGTTGGAGGTGCCAAACGCCGTGGGCGTGCCGGTAATGGCGCCAGTGCCGGCGGCAAGAGTCAGCCCGGCCGGAAGCGTACCGACCGTCACACTCCAAGTGAAGGGTCCAACGCCGTTGGCAGCCGCGAGGGTAGCAGAGTAGGCGGTCCCGACAGTGCCAGCCGTGAGCGAAGCGGTGGTAACGGAGGGCGGAGGAACAAGATTGATGGTCAGCGTGGTGGTTTTGGTGGTATCGAACACAGATGTTGCGGTAATGGTTGCAGTCGAAGCGGTTGTGATACTCGCCGGGGCAGTATAGGTAACGGCAGTCGCGGTCTGCCCGCTCAACGCGCCCGCGCCAGTGAGGCTCCAGGTCACGCCTTTGGTCATCGGATCATTCGACACTGCTGCGGTCACGCTGGTGGTCTGGCTCTGTTCGTCTGTCTGCGCGGCGCCTGGCGTGAAAGCAATGGAAACAGCTTGCAGGTTGATCGTTAACGTCGCGGTCCTCGCCGTATCGGAAATGGAGGTCGCAGTAATCGTGGCTGTGGCGTTCGCCGTGATCGGCGAGGGCGCAGTGTAAGTGACAGACGTGGTGGTCTGCGTGCTCAATGTACCGGGACCAGTCAGACTCCAGGAGACTCCACCTGCTTTCGAATCATTGGAGACCGTGGCCGTGATGTTCACGATCTGGCCCGCAACCACGTTCTGGGCCCCGTTCGGGCCAAGCGCGATTGCGATTGGCGGCTTGTTACTACCGCAGCCTGAAATCACCATCGCTAGACCGAGAATCACCGCCAACGCTGCCAGAATGCTCTTTCTGGAGTTCATCAGTCACCTTTGTAAGTTGAGATAGCGCCACAGGCTCGCAAACAGGTGAGAGGCAGCGGAGGCGAAGAGACACCGGCCCACAACGAGAACAACCCCACCCAACTCGAGCGGGGCCAACTTACCCGCCGGGAGATTTGCGGGTCAAGCGTACGTTGGTTAATAAATTTGGAGAAATGTTCAAAGTGATAGTTACGCGCCTGGAACATCCTCCTCGAATCCTACACGCGCGTGGCGCGTCCCGCTCCGGTTGCCGGGGAGCACTAACCTTTCACCGACAACCGCGATCGGAAGAACTCTTCAAACGAGCAGCAACACTGGCCAGCTTCTAGGAAGTTTGCTTCCTTGTCACTTTCCATCGATTCCGAGCGGATGACGCTAGTGCTTAATCGGACGCGCGTTTCGCGAAAGAGTTGGGGCGGGCAGGGTGTTCTGCGCGCGTTCGATTAAGCCGTTAGAAGGAAGCCGCCCGTGGTTGCGGCGGACGCGGGCCTTAT
>JABCZG010000002.1 GCA_013289835.1 Acidobacteriota bacterium
AGCGGTAGCCCCTAATGGACGCATGGCATCTGTACTCATTGCGGGTTTATCCTCCCAAGCTGCCGGAGCGGACTTCGGCGGCTGATTCAATTGTGAATTTCTTGGATCCGGGTGGCCGGGTAGCGGCACATCCGGTTTCTTATTGCCCCACATCGGTCCTCCCAAAGGGACAGCACCACCCCACGCGGAATTCCGGCCGGGGTAAGCAAACTTTATTCCGGGGAAGTGCGCGCAGCAAACAAAGTATGAAAGCGCTGTTCCAGACAGTTACTAGACTTTGGGACAGGACGTGCCGGGCCTGGGTAGGCTCAATCCACCGAAAGTGTGAAGGAATGCGGAGGAAATGTAAAGCGGAGTGTGGGGTGGTGGCCCACAGTAATGCGACTAACCAAGAATTGGCTTATAGCTTCCCCTGGGGAGATTAGCCATGGCAAGCGGAGCTATCGCAGTTATCTTTCAGCCGCGGGCTTCTATGAGTTTAACCTGCGGTCCTGAAACGTTGGTAAACGAGCCAAGCGAGGACCAACCACGTCATAACGTAGGTCGGCACCACAAGCCTGGGCAACGTTTTTCCGCGCCAAACTCTCCACAGCGAGTACGTTCCTGCTCCCTGCAATGCAAGGGCAGCGACCCCCGCACTAATGACAACCGTTCGGACATGAGAAGTGAATAGGAAAAAATAGGCCACAAGCAGCAGGACGAGCGGCAGTATTGACCACGGATGGAATTTTGCTTTGTGCGGAGTAAGCGCGCCGTGCGCGAGCAGTTCGCTCTTCAATACATCAAAGTCCTTAACTTCCCTTGGTATCGCAATTTGTCGTCTCGGGTCACCACCTCGGACAAGCAGTCGGCCGCGATATTCGTAAAGAGAATCTATTTGGTCCAAAGGTATCTGAATGCGTGTTGATTCTTCGCCCGTTTGAACTATCTTGCCATCGAAGATTTCGAAGCGAAGCCTCCGCAGAGACTTTATTTTGCCTTCTTCAATGGCCAATACAGCTGCACCCGCGCACGTAGCCAGCACGAATGCACCAGCTATCCACCCAATCGCATGTCCTACCGAATCGCTGAGTCCAGCTGGCTCGTAGACAGAAAATATGAGAATTCCCAGCAGTACGACGATCGCGCCCCGGCCTATGGAGCGGAACTGTCGCTGATAAGGGCTATTGGGAGGTACCTCGTAAACCGTCATGACCCCGCAAGTATAAAGCATGAAAAGAAATATGGGCAGAACCTGCGCGATATGCAGCTGCCTGTCAGGAACAAGAATTATGGCCGTTAGTGGACCGATTGAATCCGTAGCCACAATCGGACAAAGAGCAACCGTTGTGGTGCGTAGCGAGCAGCTAGGAGCTTGGTTTGTCCGGAACGGGCTGGGTGGTTGAGGGGCTCGGGCAATGGAACCAATCGGGAGGTTTCGTTTTCCTAGTTTTTACGATGGCAATCGTCACCATCAACGCGCCGTTTCACGACCGTCTCTTTTCCATTGCTCCACGAGCTAACAACTCGCGTGAATCCTCCGTCGGCGGCAGTCTCCTGCGACTCAATTCGCACTGGCAATAGCTCACCTTCGACCCATCGGTAGGTACCGCTCTCATACGCGCATCCTGCCGCTCCGCTATTCACGTAAGTCGTGACGAGCTTATTACGGCAATCGATTTTTTCCAGTGGCAGGCTCGAAAATCGGGGATATTCGACAAACAAACTGCGTGCAGGATTGAACCGATACAAGTGATACCAGGCGTCTCCGTGGATACCGACTGATATTTGCACTAGCAAATCCTTGTAACCGTCGCAGTCGACATCCCGCAGCGACACTACTTCCTTCCACGGTCCGCGGAAAATTGGCGTGTCCTCACCCGCGAAGAGAATAGTTTGTACGGGCCTCCCTGCGCTTCGGACTTCAATACGGTCAATGGCGCGAAATCCCTCGGTCATTCCGTCCTTCTTGTCGTCGATATGCACGCGGAATTCGAAGGGTGAAAGAGACGGATGGACAATTCCAGTAAAGCTATTGGACTGCGCGGTGGCAACACACGCGACAGCGAAAAGAATGGTTGGCAGCAATTTCAGACGTGTCAACATCGCCCCAGTATACTGGGATTCTCGTTTCTAGCTTACTGTCCGGCCCGAAGCATTAGCTCTTGCGCCCGGGCGTGTCCAAGTTCTCCCTGATTGACCTAGTCGGAAAAAAGAAGACCGACAGTGGGGCGGAGGGTGCTGTTAGGAGCTTGGTTTGTCCGGCACGGGCGCGGTGGCCAGAAAATCGGCGGTGAAGCGCTGGGCGTAGGAATCGAGCAAGTGCTGGATGCGCTCGTGGCTGGGGGATTTCAGAACGAAGCCAGCGTGGTGAAACCTCTTGATGCGATAGAAGATTTCGGGATCGGTGTAGGCGGAGGTATCGGGCTGCTCCTGGCGCGCGAGCGAGAGAATCACGCCAGCGTGTTCGCGGCGCAAGGGCGGAAGCTCGTAGGGCTGCTTCCCTGCTCCGACTTCGAGGCGCGCCCACTCTCGCCAGAGGTTGATGCCGCTGGCGGCTTCAACGAGGTCGGTGATGTAGGCGCCGCCAACGCGGGCGGCGACTTCGATGAAATAAAATTTGCCATCGGCGTGGGATTTCAGGAATTCGGCGTGCGTGACGCCGCGAACGAAGCCGAGGCCTTCGAGCAAATTGCGGTTGATCGCTTGGAGCGATTTGTTTTCTTCGCCGTCGGCGGGAAGCGAGCGCGTGGTGAAGACGCCGCCATGGTGAGAAGTATCGAGCGGGGGCGTGCCATAGGCGTGGGCCTCGGCAAAAACGACGCCCCGCTCGGAGACCACGCTATCTATGTGATAGACCGAGCCGGGAAGAAATTCCTCGAGGAGATAGAACGATTGCTGATCGCCGAGCTGGTCCAGCCAGTGCCATAACTGGTCGGGGTAATGAATCTTCTTCATGCCGATGCCGGAGGCTTGTGAGCGAGGCTTGAGTAACCAGGGATCGGGAACGCGGGACATGAATTCGCGGAGATTGTCGTAGTTCAAGACGTGAACAAATTCGGGGACGAGAATGCCCGCTTCTTTAGCACGCGCGCGCATGGCCAGCTTGTCGCGGAAATAACGAACCGTCGTGAGGCCCATGCCGGGAATGCGCAGGTGCTCGCGGAGGGCGGAAACATTTTCCATGTCGAATTCGTCGAGCGCCACGATGCGGTCGATTTGGCGGGAGCGCGCGTAGTAGCTGACCGAATAGATCAGCCCTTGCAACGGAAGATCTTCCGGCATGGTGAAAACATCGTCGAGGCAATCGAACGGCCAGTCGCCGTTGCGGAATTTTTCGACGGTCAGGAGAAGAACATGGCAGCCGATAGCTTTGCAGGTGCGGATAAATTCCTGGCCCTTTTCGTAGGAGCTGACACAGAGGATGGTGTGAGGCCGGCCTTCCTGCATTCGACGCCCCCTGGCGACGCGGAACTTGAGCGCGGATTATACAGCGGGCTAGCGCGGGGGATACAGAAATTGCAAAAACGGCGCGACGCGCTGGGCCCAGGCGGCTTCGTTGTGCTCCGCGCCTTCCACGCGCTCGTAGTGCAGGTCGCGTTCGAGCTGCCAGCCTTTTTCGAGGAGCACGTCGCGGAAGCGCTCGACGTCCTGCACGATGCGCGGGCCTTCGCGCGTGCCGATATCCAGCCAGATGCTCGGACGCGGCTCGACGGTTGCCGTCTGGGCAAATCTGAGAATGACTTGCTGGTTCCACCAGACCGAAGGCGAGAGCGCGGCAATTCTCCCAAAAACGCGGTAATGCTGGAGTCCCAGATAGAGAGAGACCAGGCCGCCCAGCGAGGAACCGCCGATGCCGGTGCGTTGAGAGCCGGATAGCGTGCGGTATTCGCGATCGATGAAGGGTTTTACTTCTTCCAGCAGAAATTTTGCGTAGCGGTCGGCGCGGCCGCCGCCGAGTTTGGGAACGTGCGTCGGTGTGTACTCGCGGATGCGCGCCTTGGTGTTGTACATGCCGACGATGATGAGAGGCTCCACGGTGCCAGCGTTAATGCACTGATCCGCGGTCTGGCCGACGTGCCAATCCTGGCCGGGGATAAAAGAAGTGGCGCCGTCGAAAAGATTCTGGCCGTCGTGAAGATAGAGGACAGGAAAATGGCGCAAGTACTGTTCGGCGTAACCAGGCGGCGTGTAGACGATAAGGTCGCGCTGATTGCGAAGGAAGCGAGAGCGAAATTGTTCGTGCTTGCGGAGCTGTCCGGAACTCACGGTGCGATGGTCACCAGAAGGTCTTTCGCCTCGACGTGTTGCCCGGGTGTCACCAGGAGCTTGACGATGCGGCCGGAAATGGGCGCGTAGATATTGGACTGCATTTTCATGGCTTCGAGGGTGAGAAGTTTTGCGCCGCGTTCCACGGCGTGATTGGCTTGCACGGCAATGCCGCTGATCACGCCCGCGGTGGGAGCTGCGACCTGGCCGGGTTCGGCGGGATCGGCCTTGGGGTGCGCGCGCTCGACGACGCGCAGGGCACGGTCGCGCACGTTTACTTCGCGAGGCTGGCCGTTCAATTCGAAGAAGAGAGTTCGGGTGCCATCGGGATGCGGTTCGCTGATGGTCAGGAATTTGATGATGAGCGATTTTCCGGATTCGATCTCGACAGTGATTTCCTGGCCGGATTTTAGTCCGTAGAAAAAAATGGGCGTGGGCAGGACGCTGACGTCGGCGTAGGTCTGGCGGAACTTGTCGTATTTCGCGAAGACTTCGGGATAGAGAAGGTGGCTTAGCAAATCATCGCGCCTGACAGCATGGCCAAGTTTACTCTCGAGGGATTTTTGTTCGTCGTCGAGATTTACGGCCTCGAGATTCGCGCTGGGACGGCCTTTGAGCGGGGCCTGGCCGCGAAGAATGATTTTCTGGAGCTTCTTCGGCCAGCCACCGGGAGGCACGCCGAGAACGCCGGAAAACATCTCGACGACGGAGTTGGGGAACGAGACATCGTGGTGTTCGTCGAGATGAAGAACGTCGGCGGGCTGCATTTCTTTGGCCATCAGGAAAAGCGTCATGTCGCCGACGACTTTGCTCGAAGGAGTTACTTTTACGATGTCGCCGAAAAGCTGGTTCACTTCGGCGTACATTTTCTCTACTTCGCGCCAGCGGTGACCGAGGCCCATGGCGGTGGCCTGTTCGCGTAGATTGGTGTATTGGCCGCCGGGAATTTCGTGCTGATAGAGGCGCGCCGAGCCGGCCTTCGGCCCGGAGTCAAACGGCAAATAGTAGGTGCGAACGGTCTCCCAAAAATCGGAGCACTCGTTGAGCGTGTCTATGTCCACTGCGGTGTCGCGTGGAGTGTGACGCAGGGCTTCGACGATGGAATTGAGATTCGGCTGGCTGGTGCCGCCGCTCATGGCGGCGAGAGCGCCATCGGCGACGTCCACTCCCGCGTCCGCCGCTTTCAGCACGGAGGCGGCGTTGATACCGCTGGTATCGTGCGTATGAAAGTGAATAGGAAGCGCAATTTCCTCGCGCAGCGTTTTCACCAATTCGAATGCGGCGTAGGGCTTGCAAAGGCCGGCCATGTCTTTGATGGCGAGGAAATGCGCGCCGAGTTTTTCCAGTTGCTTGGCGAGGGCCACGTAGTATTTGAGCGAATACTTTGGCCGGCCTTTGTCGAGGATGTCGCCGGTGTAGCAAATGGCTGATTCGCAGACGGCCCCAGTTTCCAGCACGGCGTCGATCGAAACGCGCATGTTGTCGATGGAATTGAGCGAATCGAAAATGCGGAAAATGTCGATGCCCTGGGCGTGCGCTTCGCGAACAAATTCGATGATGACATTGTCAGGGTAGGACGCGTAGCCAACAGCGTTGGCACCGCGAAGAAGCATCTGGAAACAGATGTTGGGTATCCGCTGGCGGAGTTCGCGCAAGCGCTGCCAGGGATCTTCGTGCAAGAAGCGGAGCGAAGTGTCAAACGTCGCGCCGCCCCACATTTCGAGGCTGAAGAGATTCGGTAGTCGCTGAGCGACGGCGCTGGCGGTGGCCAGCAAATCGTACGTGCGGACGCGCGTGGCCATCAGCGATTGATGAGCGTCGCGAAACATCGTGTCCGTGAGCAGCAGGCGCTTTTCCTTGCGCGCCCAGACAGCAAAGTTCTTTGGGCCAAGTTTTTGCAAAAGTTGACGCGTGCCGGCAGGCGGTTTGATTCCCGGTGCGGCGGGAACGACGGGAATTTCGAATTCCTGAAGTGCCGGCTTCCCCTTCACTTCCGGGTTGCCATTGAGAATGACGTCGCCGACGTAGGAGAGAAGTTTGGTGGCGCGATCGCCGCGGGTCGGGAAGCGAAAAAGTTCAGGGGAATCGTCGAGGAACGAAGTGGTGACGTCACCTGCGCGAAACTTAGGGTGGTTCACGACGTTTTCGACAAAAGGAATGTTCGTTTTGACGCCACGAATGCGGAATTCGCGGAGAGCGCGGTCCATGCGCTGGCAGGCTTCGGGGAGATTTGTGCCCCAGGCGGTGACTTTGACGAGCAGCGAATCGTAGTAGGCCGCGAGCACCGCGCCGGAATAGGCGGTGCCGCCATCGAGGCGAATGCCGAAACCGGCCGGAGAACGATAGGTGGAAATTTTCCCATAGTCGGGAGCGAAATTTTTCTCCGGGTCTTCGGTGGTCACCCGGCATTGCAGCGCCGCGCCGTTGAGCGGGACATTCTCTTGTTTCGGCAGATCCATCGGCGGCTGATGCAGTTGATAACCTTGCGCCACGAGAATCTGCGAGCGCACCAAATCGATGCCGGTAATCATTTCGGTTACGGTGTGCTCGACCTGGATGCGCGGATTGACTTCGATGAAATACCACTTCAGCGAATCCACGTCGTAGAGAAATTCGACGGTGCCGGCGTTGCGGTAGTTTGCTTTGCGCGCGAGCTGCACTGCTGCATCACACAGCTCGCGGCGAATGCTGGCGGAAAGATTGGCGGCGGGCGCGACTTCCACTACTTTTTGGTGGCGGCGCTGCACGGAGCAGTCACGCTCGTAGAGATGCAGAAGATTGCCGTGATGATCGGCAAGGATCTGGACTTCGAGATGCCGCGCGTGCGGCAGATATTTCTCCAAAAAGACGGAAGCATCGCCGAACGCGGAGCGCGCTTCGCCCTGCGCTTCTTCGAGCAGCGCTTCCAGCTGGGAGGCAGAATGCACGACGCGCATGCCGCGGCCGCCTCCGCCCATCGCGGCCTTCACGATGACTGGATAGCCGATCTCTAGCGCGATTTTGTGGGCCTCCGCTGCGGACTTGACCGGATTTTCCGTCCCAGGCAAAACGGGAACTCCCGCAGAAGCAGCGAGTCTTCGCGCGGCGGTCTTGTCTCCAAGCAATTCCAAGAGCTCGGGCGGCGGACCTATAAAAATGAGGCCTGCTTTTTCGCAGGCGCGAGCCAGCGCGGGATTCTCGGAAAGAAAGCCATAGCCAGGGTGGATGGCGTCCACGCCCTTTTCTTTCGCGAGCGCCACGAGTCCGGCGATGTCCAGGTAAGCTTCGACGGGACCTTTGCCGGCGCCGATCTGATAGGCTTCGTCGGCCTTAAAGCGGTGCAGGGCCAGGCGATCTTCGTGCGAATATATCGCCACCGTGCGAAGGCCCAGCTCATTCGCGGCGCGAAAGATGCGAATGGCAATTTCGCTGCGATTGGCGGCGAGCAGTTTTTGAATTGGCTTGGTCTTCTTCATACCTGGAGCGACAAAAGCATCGCGCGAAATTCTACATTGTTTCACGCGCAAGCGGTGACAAGCCTGCAGTTTTTTCAATACTTTGAAGAAAGAAAGCTGATAGCCTTCGCAGAACCACCAAAAAGGATGGAGCGTTTCCCCGCGGCAGTGGCCTCAGAGCAATGGCGTCAATGCTTGCGGCATTCCCGCGGATGACCTAACTGCCGCCGGAGCGGGAGCCGCCTGCTTCAATTGTTCCAGTTGCACTTGGAGTTTCGCCCAAGCCTTCGCGTTTCGCTTGGTGGCGTAGGGAGCAGTAGGGTCCGCATAAAAGTGCAGCAAGTCCTCGCGCAGCTCCGGCGGAGTTCCGACAAATTTCAGGGCGGCCAGCCTGTCCAACAGCTCGGCGCGGGCATCGTCGTTCAGCCGGTATTTGCCAGGCCCAGTCTCTTCGCCGGTGTCAAAATTATCGTTGGGCAATTCCAGTTTGCCCTCGTCCAACTCGGCGATCAGTTTGTGGTAGCGGTCGAGCGTGGCGTTAAAGCTCGCGCGAAACATGCGCTGCGTTTCCGGCGTTGGGGTGCGGAACTCCAGCACTCTCAGCGGCCCAAATTTCGGAATCAACCTGAATAGAAACGCGAGGAATCTCTCGCCAATCGTCGGCTTCTGATAGTCCTTGCCCCACTCGCGCTCATAGTCGGAACGCGAAAGATTGTAGAGAAATTTTCTCTTGGTCATGCCAGGCAGGTCGTCTTTTATATCGTTTTTCTTGAGGCTCCATGCAATCTCGGTAGCCTTTGGAATGGTTTTGCTGACGTCGTGGCGGTATGAGCTGAGGGCTTTGTTCTCGTTGACGAGCACATCTTTCAGTTCCAACCCGTAAGTCTCTCGAAACGCCTGATCGAGCAGCGGCTGCGACACTTCGAATCCGATAAGGTCATGATAGCCCTCCGGCGCATAGGTTTCCTGCGCCACTTCCAGTACGTCAAACCCGAATTCCGTTTTCATATGTGCCAGCGGATCTTGCTCGTAGGAAACCGTGTCCCCATATTTTTTCTTCAGCCGGGGATAGAGGATGGGAACCGCTCGGTTGGTGGCGAGGCGGTGGCCGTCATTGTCCGCGGCGTAATGAGCCAGCGCACCCAACGCGAATCCGTACTCATGCACATCCTTGGCATCGCGCAAAAGAGCCTGAACGAAATCTCCGCTGCGGACATAATGCGTTAGTTCGCTGAAAAAAGGGCTGCCGTAAGGGTAGTAGCCCATGTCCTGAATGATGGTGCCGCCGTAGGCGTACGCTTGGGCCCCGCTGAGCTGCTCTTCCGTAGCCTGGGGAAATTTCTTTCGAAGCAGTGGCTTAAGATTCGTTTCCCAGGCGGCATCAATAATGGCCTCATGCGCAAGGACGGCGTAGGCACGCAGAGGGGCCGGCCATGCGAGCGAAACCACGAGCACGCCAACAATCAGCGCGCGGAGGCGATGGAATTGCCGCGTCATTCTTCCAACAAGGTAAAAGAAGCCCGCTTCAACTTCCAGTTCGAAAAAAACAAATTGTGAGCTCAGGGTTTGAGGAGTGGCTGGGCAAAGCGAATGGGAACCCCAAAGTTCGAACCGCCAAATCCTCGGACCACGGCAAAGGTGACACCGATCACTTCGCCGTCCCGATTGATCAGCGGCCCGCCGGAGCCGCCGGACGTGGTTTGCGCGTCGTACACAATCTTGTCGGCAAGCACGTCGCCAATGTGGCCCTGCGTAACCAAAGGACGAATGAGCTTGCGGTGGACAAGCTCTTGAAGAACCTTGTCGGGGTCGCCTCCAGTGGATTTCGCAATTTCGTTGACGGCGTCTTCCCCGGCGCGCGCGAGGATAGCGCTAATGCCAGTGGCGTAGCCAAACGAAAGCAACGACTGACCGCTGATCGCCGCCTCTTTTCGCGCATCGATTTTCAGGATAGGCCGCTTGAGGCTGGATAGATCGCCGGTCAGCAGAGCAAGGTCCGCCTCATTGGAGATCTGTGAAATGTTGACCGGCACGCCCGCGCCGGCTTCCGGAAAATAGGCTGTCATTTCCGCGATAGCGGGATTGAGCCCCTGCGCGGGAATCGCGCTGAGCTCGTCGTTCTTCCACCAGGGCTGGGCAACGTGATGATTCGTGAGGATGCGCCCCTGGCCCACGACGAAGCCGGTGCCGAAGAAATCGGCGCGAACTTCCGGCGCGTGGCCCTCCAAGGTGTATACCGGATTTCCGTCGCTATCCTTCAAAGGCTCGCCATCCGGATTGATTCCGCCGTAGCGCAGCGGCTGGCCGGAGTTCTTGTCCACAAACGAAACGGAGACGTGCAGCAGGCAGACGCTCGGGGCGTAGGCGCGAATCACGTCTTCGGCAGACTCCGATTCCGTTTCCACGCGCTTCAGGCGGCTGGTGGTTTCGTCGAGCTGTTTGCGCAACGTGGAGACTTCGTCGCCCTGCGCGCCCGCGATTTTCTGCCGCAGTTCATCCGATTGCTGCAGCAGCTGCTGCTTTTGCTGGAGGCCATCGGACTTCTGAAGTTCAGCGCGCGCGCTCCGGGCATCCGCGACCAATTGCTCTTGGCGGTGAGCGCTACGCTCCAGTTGCGCGATCACGGAATACGCGCGGTTTGCTTCCTTGTCGGCGCGCCGGGAATAAAGGATAAAAATTCCGCCGATCAAGAGGGCAAGGACAAAGAGCGCAGACACTCCGACTTTCAGTGTGCGTTCCAGTGAGAAAGCATCGCGGGTCATCTTTTCGGTGACGGCCAGCGCCTGGAAAGCGGTCTGCGCCACTTCACGGCCTTCATCGGCGATACGCGTCTTCTCGCGGAGATCGGCAACGGAGTGCTTGTCGCGCAGCTGCACGCGGACGCGGGCGAGCATCTCGGCGGGCTCCCAGGGCGGAGTGAGAATATCGTCAGCACCGAGGTCCAAGCCGCGGGCGCGTTCGGCGCCGCCCCCGCGCGTAATCAGGATGACGCGGGTATCGGCTGTGGAAGAATTGCCTTTGATTTCGGCAAGTGCGTCGCAGCACTGAATATCCGCGAGGTCCGCGGAGAGAATCAGCAGGTCCACTCCAGTGTTGCGGACGAATTCGAAACCTTCGCCTTGGGACGTGGATACGGCGACCTCATAGCCAGCCGAGCGCAGAAGTTCGAGCAGCGACTGCCGCGAGGCGTCACTTGGATCAACAATCAGAATGTTTTCGCGTTTCGAGGACAAGTTCGCCCTTCTGTTACTTTGGAATTTTGGGACTCTGCGCCTGGCCGCTGAACGAGATCGACCGCCTATTTATAGATGAAGCTCAGCCGCGATGAGATACAGCTTTAATGCCCCATGGATTCTGTCACAAATGAATTTGGAACGGAATGAAGGATGAAATTTCCTTGGAGGCAGAAGCCCTTCCAGGATGGAAGAACAAAGAATACGCTGAGGAAATGGCTGAGACGGAGAGACAGCGAGCTTTGGCTCAGTACTTTCGAAGAACGCCGATGACCCGGCCCTGTATTTTGACGTCCTGGGCAGGAACGAAAATGGGATCCATCTCGGAATTGGCCGGTTGCAGACGAATCTTACCCGCGCCTTCGCGATAAAAGCGCTTCAAAGTAGCATCTTCTCCGCCAATCAAAGCTACAACGATGTCTCCGGCATTGGCGACCTGTGTCTGCTCGCAAACGACGTAATCGCCATCCATGATGTGATCCTCAATCATGGAGCTGCCCTTGACCTGCAAAACGAAGGAATTGCCACCCCGCGCAAAATCGCCCAGCGAAAGCGTCTCGCGTTCTTCGACGGCCTCCAGTGGCCGTCCGGCGGCGATGCGGCCCACGAGCGGAAGCTCCTGGATTCTTCGCTCCATCACCTGATCCTTGACGGACTTCGGCAATTGCACGATTTCGATCGAGCGGCTCTGGTTGTAACCGCGGCGAATGAAGCCCTTCTTCTCGAGTGTGGTGATATGCTTGTGCACCGTGGCCAGCGACGTCAGCTTCAAGCCCTTGCCAATCTCTTCGAAGCTCGGCGCGTAGCCATGCTTGGTCTCGAACGAGACGAGGTAATCCAGAACTTCCTTTTGCCGTTTCGTCAGGGCCATGTGTGCGCCTCCACCTTCCGACTTTTTCCACAGCCACATTAGGCGAAAAGAAAGCGAACGTCAAGTCTCATTTTTTATTTTCGTGTTTCTTGCGCCATTTGCTTTCATGGCGCCTCCGGGAACCGTGGATGCTTATCGTGAAAAAAATTCAGTTCGCGGCCTCGTTGGCCCCCTTCTGGGAACGTCACCACCGCGCCGCTCCGCAAGTCTTTCTCGTTAGGACACATTGGCGCAAGAGCGACTCTCGCACTGCCACGCGCGTTCCCGTGTGATATCCTCTGGGTGTCGGCTCTTGGCGGGCTGCTTCAGAAGCCATCCTTTCACCGCACCGCCTCATCCTTATGACTGAGCCGCAATCCTCCGGGGTAGGGGGATTTCATCGTTCTGTGGAGGCCTGGGACAGGAATGTCTACGCTCATTGAAGTTCCACCGGTAAAACACAAGCGCGAAGTGCTGGATCAGGCGGTCATTCGCTTCGCGGGCGACTCCGGCGACGGCATGCAGATCACCGGCAGCCAGTTCACCAATACCGCCGCTCTGTACGGCAATGACATTGCTACGTTTCCGGACTATCCGGCGGAAATTCGCGCCCCTGCCGGCACGATTCCCGGCGTCAGCGGCTTCCAGCTGCATTTTTCCTCAAACGAGGTATACACGCCCGGCGACGCGATCGACGTTTTAATCGCCATGAATCCGGCGGCGCTGAAAGTCAACGTTGCCGACCTGAAAGCCAACGGAATTCTGATCGTCAACAGCGATAGTTTCAAAGAGGGCGACCTGCGCAAAGCGCAGATGACTTCGAATCCGCTGGAAGATCATTCGCTGGACAAGTACCGTCTCTTTTCGGTGGAGCTGGAACGGCTGACGCGGCGTTCGCTCGAGCATCTGGGCCTGGACGCCAAGTCCATGGATCGCTGCAAAAACTTTTTCGCGCTGGGCATGTGCTACTGGCTCTACAACCGCTCGATGGAACCGACGGTTCGATGGGTTGAGGAAAAGTTCAAGAACAAGCCGCTGCTCGTGGAAGCAAATAAGTTGGCGTTGAAGGGTGGCTATTCGTACTGCGAAGCCACGGAAGCGTTTCAAACCAGTTATGAAATTCCTCCGGCGCAGCTCACGCCGGGCTTGTATCGCAGTATGAGCGGAAATCAGGCGCTGGCGTTGGGATTCGTCACTGCGGCGCAGAAGTCCGGGCTGACACTTTTTCAGGGCAGCTACCCCATCACCCCAGCATCGGATATCTTGCACGAACTTTCGATGTACAAAGACTTCGGAGTGATGACGTTTCAGGCCGAAGATGAAATTGCCGCGGTCACTTCCGCAATCGGGGCGGCCTACGCAGGCGCACTTGCCATTACCACGACTTCGGGTCCCGGCATGGCGCTGAAGACAGAGGCCATGGGCCTTGCCGTGGCCGTCGAGATTCCTCTAGTCATCTGCGACATCCAGCGTGGCGGGCCATCCACCGGTTTGCCGACCAAGACGGAGCAAGCCGACTTGCTGCAAGCGCTCTTCGGCCGCAACTCCGAAGCCCCGATTCCCGTACTGGCTGCGTCGACTCCGGCAGATTGCTTTTGGGTGGCCATCGAAGCGTGCCGCATCGCCGTCAAATATATGGTACCCGTCATCATTCTTTCGGACGGCTACCTGGCCAACGGCGCGGAGCCCTGGCGCATTCCCGATCTCAAGGACATTCCGGATTTCCCCGTGACGTTTGCGAGTGATCCCATCGGATTCCTTCCATACAAACGCAATCCGCAGACCTTGGCGCGGCCCTGGGCAGTTCCGGGTACGCCCGGGCTCGAGCATCGCATCGGCGGCCTCGAGAAGCAGGATCCGACCGGCAACATCAACTACGAGCCATTGAATCACGAAAATATGGTTCGTATCCGCGCGGCAAAGGTTGCTGCCGTCGCGCAGGATATCCCCAACGTGCTTCCCGCAGGAGATCCCGAAGGCGATTTGCTAATCGTTGCGTGGGGTTCGACCGCCGGATCCATCACCGCGGCGATGAAGGCACAGCGCGCCAAAGGCCGCAAGATCGGACATCTACACCTGCGGCATCTCAACCCCCTGCCGTCGAACCTGGGCGATGTCTTCAAGCGCTATAAAAAAATTCTGGTTCCGGAACTCAATATGGGCCAGCTCTTATGGGTTTTGCGCGCGAAGTATCTGGTGGACGCCATCGGCCTCAACAAGATTCAAGGTCGCCCGTTCAAGCAAGCGGAATTGGAACAGAAGATCGAAGAAGTGCTGGGACTCTAGGAGACTCGACCATGGGAACCGCAACGCTGCCGCCGCCTCTCACGCCGCTAACGAAAAAAGACTTTCAGACGGACCAGGAAGTGCGCTGGTGCCCCGGCTGCGGAGATTACGCAATCCTTTCCGCTGTACAGGCCGTTTTCCCTGAGCTCGGCATCAAGAAAGAGAATTTCGTCATCGTGTCCGGCATCGGCTGCTCCAGCCGCTTCCCGTACTACATGAACACGTATGGTTTCCACACGATTCACGGCCGTGCACCGGCCGTAGCGACTGGTCTCAAAGCCATACGCCCCGAACTGGAAGTTTGGGTGGCAACCGGCGACGGAGACGCGCTTTCCATCGGCGGCAATCATACGATTCACATGCTGCGCCGGAATGTGGGCATCAAGGTGTTGCTGTTTAACAATAAAATTTACGGACTGACCAAGGGGCAGTACTCGCCGACTTCGGAAATCAACAAAAAGGCGAAATCCACGCCCTTCGGATCGCTGGATCGGCCTTTCAATCCCGTCTCGTTGGCCATCGGTTCCGAAGCCACATTTGTTGCCCGCTCCGTTGACGTCTTCCAGGGACACCTGAAAGAAACTCTCAAGCACGCGGCCGCGCACAAGGGTTCTGCCTACGTGGAAATTTTGCAAAACTGCAACATTTTCAACGATGGCGCATGGTTCTCACTCACCGACCGCGACGCGCGCAGCGAGCACATTCTTCAGCTGGAACATGGCAAGCCCATGATTTTCGGGAAAAACAAAGACAAGGGGATTCGCCGGAAAGCGGACGGCGACTTAGAAGTCGTCGCGCTCGGCAACGGCGTTGCCGAGTCCGATCTGATCGTTCACGATGCGCACCATCCGCGGCCCGCGTATGCCTTCCAGCTCTCGCACATGGAGCATCGCCCGGAATTTCCGACGCCCATTGGCGTTTTCCGCGCGTGGGGCGACGTGCCACGCTACGAAGACGTGATGAATCAGCAGATCAAGGACGTTATCGCCAAGCGCGGCCCCGGCGACCTTACAAAGTTGCTTCGCGCGGGCGACACCTGGGAAGTGAAATAGCTTTCGCTTCCATTCCCCCGCATTCACTGAAGAATTAGAAGTCCGCCAAGCGCCTAGAACTTGAATTGCAGGTTGAGCTGCATGCGCCGCGGCGGAAGCGCCGAAACTGCACGGTCAAAGTAAACAGAAGAGATCACGCCCACGTAAGTCACATCGTTCTGATGGTTCAGCACGTTGAAAGAATTCAAGCCAACGGTCAGCGTTGGCCCATCCTTCTTTCCTTTCGTCAGCAGGAAATCATGCTCAATATTTAAGTCCAGATTAATCAGCCCGGGACCGTGGAGAGAATTTCGCGTGTAGCCCGGCGGCCGGTCGTTAAAGATACCATCTCCGTTTTCGTCGGAACCCGTCGTCACGTTAACGGGTTTGCCGGAATAGAGCGAAAGTGCCGCGCCAACCGAGAAAAACTTTGTCGCCTGCGTCGATCCCAGCAAATCGAATTTGTGCCGGCGATCGTTATCTGAGCGCGCCCAATCCGCCGAAGGGAAATAACTGTTGCCGGGAAAATACGTGATCCCGCTCGTGTTGTTGTAGGTTTTGCTCAACGTGTACTGCACCTGCCCGCTGAAAAAGCGGCTCGGTTTCCCGCGAAACGTCAGTTCCAGCCCGTTGCTCTTCTGATAGCCGTCCGATTCGATTTGCCGTTCCTGGCCGAGGTTGGCATCGGGACGAACGATGTCGGGATAGGGCGGCAGGGGAGCGTTGATGTCGCGCGAGCGGAAGAGATCGATCCCACGCGAACCGACGTATGTCGCGCTGAACGTGCTCTTCGCGGTTACCTGCCGCTCGACACTGAAGCTGTATTGCACGGTGTACGGGATGCGCGAACGTAAGTCCAACACCACTTCGCTCGTTGGCACTCCCACCAATTCCGCGGGCGTGACCGGATACGTCAAAGGAAATGGAGGATTCGCCGGATTCGAAACAATGAATCGCAGCAGATTCACTCCGTTAAAGTGCAGAAGATCCGCGATCGGGCGCGGCCCGGTGCGATCGTAGAAAACGCCCGTTCCACCGCGAAAAATGGTCTTGCCGTTCTTCGCCGGGGCCCAGGCAAAACCTACGCGCGGCGCGAAATTGTCCGGGTCATCGTGAAAAAAGTTTTGCCAGTAGTAGCGGGCCCCGAGATAAAGGGAAAAACCTGGCTTGATTCGAATGGTGTCCTCGATAAATCCAGACACCGTTTTCTCGAGGAAAACCAGATGGCCCAGCCCGCGCTGCACAAAATAGGTTGCCGGCTGCCCCGCTTCATACGCCGCAAGGCTGTCAAACGTGTAGGTCCCAGCCATGTTCGTGAAGTCATCCGCGCCGCGCCGGCTGATGTCCGGTATATCCACGCCGAAAACCAGCTGGTGCTTTCCGCTGACGTAGGTGAGGAAATCCGTGCCATCGAAGTGATATTCCGTCCGCCGCGAATCCGCCTGCGCACCGCCGCCCGTGAAAAAACCTGAAACTACGATCTGCGGATTTTCGTTCAGGCTGAAGACTGGCGCGTCATAGTGGCCGACGAGGAATTGCAACTGGTTGACCCACTTCGGCGAAAAAATGTGACGGTAGCTGAAATTGACCTCGTGCTCCAGGAATGTAGTATTCGTCCCCGCTTCCGGCAGCACATTGCCGCCAACGCCTACATTCTTATTGCTTTGATGCTCGAAGGAATAGCCGATCCAGATGTGGTCGTTGTCGCTGAAGTCATGAAACACGCGTCCGGATCCAAAGAAATGGCGCATCGGCTGCGCCACGTTCTCGTTGATCGCGCCGTTGACGCCCGTCGCGACCACCGCCGCCTGGCTGTCGTCTTTATCCCATTCCAGAGCAAGAAGAAACGAAGTTTTCTTATCGTCTCCAATGGGCCCCGTCAGCGATCCGTCGAAGAATTCGCGCTGCTCGGGAGGCTTCCCCACGGCGAACGTATTTCGCGCATCGAACACCGCGTCGCGGAACAGAAAATCGACCGAACCGTGATAAGTGGGGGTGCCGCCCTTGGTGATGATTTCCAGTCGCGCGCGCCCCGGCCGCGCAAACCGCGCCGAATACGGATTCTGATTGATCTTCACTTCCTGAACTCCGGACGGTGGCACCCCCGGCCCGTTTGATTCGATACCATTCACGACGAGCGAGACGCCGTTGGTGCCGATCGCGCTGTCATCCAGAAACCGCGAAAGCATGGTGATGTAGTCCTGATCAAACACCGGCACGCGGTCCAAAGCGGACCGATCCAACGTGTTCGCGTTCTGGTTCTCGGAAACATCCGTGCTCAATTGGGGAGTGGCATCGCTCCCAGTCACGCGAACCGTTTCGTTCTGTTCTGCAATCGGCAGAACGACTCGCACCGCGGGCGTGGCCTTCGCTGTCACCTTTATATCAATCTGTTTCCCGCTGAAGCCGTTGGCCTGCACATCGACTTTGTACGTTCCGGTCCGGACGTCTTCAAAATGGAACTTCCCTTCCTTATCGGTTGTGGTTCGCGCCAGCTCTCTTCCGTCCGCGGCGAGCAGCATTACCTGCGCCCCTACGATGGATGCTCCGGAAGGATCTAACACCACGCCTGAAACCGGGAGAATGTCGACGCGCTGCGCATCCTCCGCGGCAGCTACCGCGTGGCTATTCGCCGCGCTTCCGTCCATAGGCAGCGCCGAAGATTGCCCCAACACTAGTCTACAAGAGGAAAAGGGAAGTAAGAATGCCGCAATCACCAGAATCGCTTTGGGTGTCATCCCGTTGTTTTGTCCCGAGGCATTCTTTCGCCGGACTAAAATAGTAATGTAAGGACCACACTGGAAGCACCGAACTTTTCATGAAATATTCTTCAGACAAGAATCTGGCGATAAGCTCCGAAGTGCGAGCATGCACGTCCAAATTGGCACGCAGGTTCCGTTCCCCAAGCCGGTTGCAAATTAATTTGTGCAACGCCGCGTCTTCTGTTACATCCAATAGAGGCCAGACTCGGAGTTCCCTCCATGGATGAATCTACAGGACTCGGCTCCTTCGCTCTTCTGGGCGATGCAGATCCTGTGCCCCAGAGTCTTTTCCTGGCCTTCCCCGAGCAAGCCAAAACCCTGACGCTTCTCTACGAGGTAAGCCGCGAGCTGACCTCTATCCTGGACCGCGAGGAGCTCCTCCGCCGCGTCGCGGAGCGCGTCAAGAAAATCGTCAACTACCACGTCTTCAGCGTCATGCTCTGGAACGAGCAAACGCAACTCCTCGAGAGTGTCTTTGCCATGCGCTACGAAGAGTCCATTCCCGCGCGGCTGCGCCTCCCGCTTCATGAAGGCCTCACAGGAATCGCCGCCGGCGAGCGCCGCGTCGTGCGCATCAATGATGTCACGGAAGACCCCCGCTATATCCGCTGCGAAACCGGCGTGGACGCGCGTTCCGAAATTGTCGTGCCTCTTTTCCTGCAGGACCGCCTCATCGGCGTTCTGGATCTGGAGAGCACCGCGCCTCATGCCTTCACCGCGGAACATGAGCGCATCCTCACGACTCTTGGCTCGTATGTGGCTATCGCACTGGAGAACTCCCGGCTTTACGAAAATGCGCGCGAGAGCGAACGGCTGCTGCGGAGCGATCTGGACACCGCGCGTGAAATTCAAAGACAGCTTCTTCCGACCGGTGCGCGAGAAGTGCCGGGCCTCGACCTCGCGGCAGCCTACGTTCCAGCGCGCGAATTGGGCGGCGATTTCTACGATTTCCTTCCGTACGGCGAAGGCCGGCTCGCTGTGGCGCTCGGCGATGTTTCCGGTAAGGGCACGGCCGCGGCTCTCTATGGTTCACTCGCCATCGGCACCGTTCGAGAAATCGTGGTGGATCAGGCCTGCAACCCGGCGTGCATGCTGTCACTTCTTAACCGGCGGCTGTATAGCGCGCGCCTGGACTCGCGCTTCATTGCCATGTTGTTTGCCATCTATGACGCCTCCTCGCGCCGGCTCATGCTCGCCAACGCCGGCGGCCCCTATCCGCTGCTAGTGCGTGATGGACATGTAAAGGCCATTCGCCTGGAGGGTGTGCCGCTTGGTCTGCTCGCCGAAGTCGAGTACGACGAAACCACTGTGGATTTGCAGCCAGGGGACGTCGTGCTCTTTGCTTCCGACGGCATTCTCGAATCGGAAAACGCGGAGCAGCAGGAATTTGGCCCTGATCGTCTAACAGCTCTTCTCTCAAGTCTCGACCGGCATGAATCTGCTCGTTGCATTGCGGAACGCATCCTCGAAGCCACGGACAACCACAGCGGCCCCGGCACCGCCCCCCATGACGATCGCACCCTGGTTGTGCTTCGAGTGACCGAGGAAAAAGCCTCGGATCTCATGAAGCTTCCGATTATTTATTAACCACAGCAGAGCGGCCCACTTCGTACTCCGCAGCAATTTTTTAGTTTGTGGCTGGCTTAGCGGGCGTCGCTACCGGCGGGGACATCCGCGGCTTGAAGCAGTTCTGGATTCTTCAGCACCGGAAGCCACTTCTCGCGCATAGCGGCGAATTCCGGCCAATTTTTCTTCGTGATGGGATCGGACGGGGGCAGGCCGAGCTTCTCGAAATTCTTGTACTCGCCCTTTTGTAAAATGCGGAAGTCGAGATGCGGCCCCGTGGAGAGCCCCGTGCTTCCGACCAGGCCGATCGTCTTGCCGATTTCCACGTGCTCGCCGGCGCGCACGTACATGCGCGACAAATGCAGGTACATCGTCTCGTACCCATTCGCGTGCGCGATCTGCACCATATTTCCTTCGCCGCCCTTCCGTCCGGCAAATACCACGCGCCCGCTTCCGATGGTTTGCACCGGCGTGCCAATGGGGGCTCCGTAGTCCGTCCCCATGTGTGGCCGATAGACCTTCAAAATGGGGTGAAAGCGAGCCTTGCTGAAGTGCGAGGTCACCGGCGCTCCAAATTTCAGCGGTGAACGAAGGAACGCCTTCTGCAGCGACTTTCCGTCGGCGGAGTAGTATCCCGGCTGGCCGGCCGGATCGTGGAATAACAGCGCCTGGTACTTCTTTCCCGCATTTTCGTATTCCGCCGCGAGAATTCTTCCGTAACTGGCGGTCTGGCCGTTAGAATATTTCTTTTTCTCGACCACGATGCGAAACGTATCGCCCTTGCGCGGGTCCGTGTAGAAATCGAGGTCGTACCCGAAGATTTGCGCCAGGCGCATAGCCAGTTCCGCGGATTCCCCGGCATCTTCTACGGCGTTAAACAGTGAATCGTCCACGCGTCCGCTCACCGCGGCAACTTCGGTCTTTGATGGAATCTCTTTGATCTGCGCGGAAAATCCTTGCTCCTCCGGGACGATCCTCAACATGCGGTCGGTATCAATTTTGTAGTCGATCTCGCGCAGGATGCCTTCCACGGAGCGCCCCACGGTGATTGTGTTTCCGGCACGCACCTGGCGCAGATTGAACGTGCGCTGCGCCGCGGCCGAGGCATTCGCCGCCTCTTCCGCGCTCAAACCAAACTTTTGAAGCGCCGCGGCGAAATTATCTCCCGCAGGCACCTTTTTTTCGGTGGGCAGGATAACTTGCTCGCGGATGCGCGCCGCCTCTGCGTTAGCCAGATTTACCTGGCGGTCGAACTCCGTAGCCGTGGCCAGCCGCTGCTTGAAAACGTATCCGAGAAGGACGGCCCCTCCGGCACACACCGCCAGAATCAAAAACAAAGAGCGACGATTCACATTTCCCCCAAAGCCACTCGCTGCTGCCTTTGAACCAACTGCGCCCGACTCGTTCCGACCCGCCTCGTTTCCCGCCTTGGCAGGTTAACGCACTCCTCTCTTTTGTCCCAACTTCCTCCGCACGTCAAACTTGTTTCCTTGCCTGTGCGCTCAATCCTCCACCTGCCATGGCCCCTTAACCTCTGCCGAGTTGGGTGCGGGAAGATGATGAAACTTGTCCAAGCGGATCACCCAAAAGAAAAAGCGCTGAGAAGATTTTCCTCAGCGCCACAAAAAATCCGCAACTCCGAACTGGTCTAGCGTCCCGTATTCATGGCCACGGCAGGCGTGGGATTCGCAAAATAATTCTGTTCGCGCAGCCTGCGGTAGATGCGCCCCGCGACTTCCGCGGCGGTTGGTCCCTTGACGCGGCGAGTGTTTCCGCGCAGCAGAACCGCGATCGCAATCTTGGGATGCGATTCATCCGCGTAGGTCATGAACCAGCCGATCTTCGAGGGCGTGGTGTGATCGTCGCAAGTGCCCGTCTTCCCCAGCGGCATCTCATCGCCGCCGCGATCGAAGCTCGACTTGCCCGTGCCATACAGAACCGCTGCGAGCATTCCTTCTCGGATTTCCGGGAGGATCAGCCCGATATTCAACTCGCGCTTCACGCGCGGCGTAAAATTCTCAACTTCTTCCTGCGTGTGCGGGTATTGCAAATAATAAAGCGTCCCGCCATTCGCGAACGCCGCGGAAAGCGCCGCCATTTGCAGAGGCGTCACCTGAATCCCTTCGCCGAAGCTGGACATGCGCGCGATTCCGCCCAACGCCGGCGGCGCGGTTGGAAACGACCCAGGATGCTCATCGGGCAGGTTGTAGCCAGCAAGTTCTCCGAGGCCTAGCAGACGCCCGTACTTCGAAACCGTGTCAAACCCCATGCGCGTGCCAAGCTGCTCAAAAAATTCATTGTTGGAATGCGCCATCGCGTCCGTCAAATTCATGTACTTGCGGCGGCCAACGCGCAGCATGGTGTCGCGCGTGATCACATTTTCTTCCAGCGCCGCGAGAGCGATAGTGGGTTTGATCGTCGAGCATGGAATGTACCCGTCGCCGAACACAATTTTCTGATTCACGACGGTAAGAATGCGGCCAGTGTTCGGATCCACCGCAACGACCGCGCCGTTGTAACGGCCCAGCGCGGAAACCGCCGCCGCGCGCACAACTGGATCGTCGTACGTGCCATCATCCGTCTTCGAAGAATCAGCAAACGTAGGGACGCCGCGGTAGCGCGAAGCCGTCCGGTGAGCTGTAGCTGTGGGCTGCCCAGTGCCAGTTCCGGCAGGCGCCGGCACGGCGCACAGCGTGGCCAAAATCATTGCAACTGTTGCTTTTCCGAATTCCTTCACCAGCTCTGCCTCTTTCACAGTAACCGCAACGCGGTCAACCGTCTCTGGCCTGCCCTTGCCAAAATCCACAGGGGCATGATTTTTACCTTACCCTGTCCTCACGGTCAACACACATTCAAAAGAACCGTGCGTCGGCGCCAACTCCAAACTCCTGAGTTATATGCGCCGCTTGCTACTATTGCACCTCATCGGCCACTTGAGCGCGTCCTTGATTCGATGCCACTTAGTGTCCGCGCGTCTGTCCTCAACTGCCCCCAAGAGGAACTTCTCCTCTCAGTCTGAGACATAGTCTAGACTGTCCTACCCGGGTACGACAATAGGCAGTCAGGCCCAGTACGAGGCTATGTGCTTTGTTTTGAATAGCTGACCGTCAGGGCAGTCACCTGTCCTTATGCCCTGTAGACGTCAACGGGCTGAGGAAAGCCAATGGGAAATCCGTCGCATCTTGCGACGGTCGATGCCTTCTCCGGGTCTCGTCCGCGGGTGTACTTGAGGATCCTGCCTGACTACTTCAGTTAAAGCGAAAAAACTTGGCCCTTCCGCGTGCTTGCAGAAGGGCCGGTTTCGTTGTTCAAATGGAGCTTCTTACCGCGCTGGACGCGCCTTGGAGGCATCCGCCCCCGCGACCGCTGCCGAAGCCTTCATCGGCGACTTCTCCGCCGGCCCGGCGGCAGCGTGGCCGTTCGGTCCAGGTACAGCCGCATTCGAATTGCCAGGTATCGGAATCTCCAGCTTTTTCCGCAGCACGTTTTCCAGCTTGTCGCGGATGTCTTTGTTCTCCTTGAGAAACACGCGCGCGTTTTCGCGCCCCTGCCCCATGCGCTCGCCGCCAAAGCTGATCCACGTGCCGCTCTTTTCCAGCACGCCCTTTTCGACGCCGAGATCAATCAAGTCGCCTTCGCGTGAAATTCCTTCGCCGTAAACAATGTCGAACTCCGCTTCGCGGAACGGCGCGGCCACTTTGTTCTTCACCACTTTCGCGCGCGTGCGCGACCCGACCACCTTGTCGCCTTCCTTGATGGCCTGAATGCGCCGAATGTCCACGCGCATGGATGCGTAAAACTTCAGCGCGCGCCCGCCCGTCGTCGTCTCCGGATTCCCGAACATCACGCCAATCTTCTCGCGAATCTGATTGATGAAAATCAGGCAAGTCCGCGACTTCGAAACGATACCCGTCAGCTTGCGCAGCGCCTGCGACATCAGTCGCGCCTGCAAGCCCATCTGCGGATCACCCATGTCGCCTTCCAATTCCGCCTTGGGCACCAGCGCGGCGACAGAGTCCACCACGACAATGTCCACGCCGCCCGAGCGGATCAACGTCTCCGCGATTTCCAACGCCTGCTCGCCGTTGTCCGGCTGCGAAACGAGGAGATTGTCCACGTCCACGCCCAGCTTCCGCGCGTACACCGGATCAAGCGCATGCTCTGCGTCAATGAACGCCGCCTGCCCGCCCAGCTTCTGCGCTTCCGCGATCACGTGCAGCGTCATGGTCGTCTTGCCGCCCGATTCCGGCCCGTAAATCTCAATCACGCGCCCGCGCGGGAAGCCGCCAACGCCCAGCGCCGCGTCAATCGAGAGGCACCCGCTGGGAATCACACTGACGGGGACCAGAACATCCCGGCTGCCCAGGCGCATGATCGCGCCCTTGCCGTGGTCTTTTTCGATTTGCGATATCGCCGCTGCCAGCAACCTGTCTTTTTCTTCTGTCATGTCACACCTCGGTGGAGGAAATTAGGAAATTTTGACTGCCGGGCCGATGGCCTGGACGCCGCGCCGGGAAAGCGCCGCGCCCGTTTTCAAGTGCGACCAAAAACCGGTCATCTTCAGGTGCGGTCATAAAACGCTCGACTTCAAGTGCGGTCGTAAAACGGCTATTTTTTGTGCGGCGCTAAAACAGCCAGCCATTAAATTACGAAGTGTGGAGTTTACCACTCGATTTATCTCCGCGCTATCTTTTTTCACCGGCCAGCCTCGTACCGCCTGAAACCCGCTTACCGCTGACAACCGTGCTCCGCGTCGTGGTCCCGCAGCCGTATCTGCGCCGCCTGTTCCCGCTCATCCAAGGCCACCCGCTCCCGGTGGCTCAGATGCCGCAGCCGGGAAAGGTTCCGTCCCCGAGTGCGAGCCTCGCATAGCTCCTCTTCGAGTCTCTCACGTTCCAGACAGCTTAGAACACCGCTCGAAAAACCACGCATCGCGCACCTGTTGAAAACCGCGTCCAGCAACGTACCACCAAGGCGAACAAAAAGCAAACATTTTATTTCGCCTTATGTTCGCCTTTAATCACCGCTCCCCTTCACTCGCCGATCCGGACGACCTGTCCCGAACGAATGGACTTCAGGTGGGCAAGACAATCCGGAACCAAGAGCACAAGGTCTTCAAGCAAGACCGACCTTCCACAAAAAATAACAACCGCGATCCTTCGCTGCCCCAGATTCTGTTGGTATTCAAATCCGCGATCGACAGTCAGGACAACATCGAATTTTGCAGACTCGGCCGCGGTCAAAAGCTGACCGTTCTCAAGTCCAGCAAAGCCCGCGTATCGTGCTGTTTGACAGTCATGGCCGGGCAAGTACTTGCGCAGTCCTTCGTTCACGCACTCGTCGAGAAGAACCCGCATTCACGTCTTGGAGGATAGAAGCTGTTGCGCTTCCTGGAGCGCGGCGATGGCCATCTCCCGGGAAACGGTGGGATAACCTTCGAGGAATTGCTCGAGCGTGTGGCCGCGTTCTAGAGAGTCGAAGAGCAGTTGAAGGGGCACGCGCGTCCCACGAAACACCGCGGTACCACCCAGAATATTCGGATTTTTGACAATGACGCTATCCGCGGGACTCATAGCAATCTCTCCTGAGCGCAGTATACCATTAGCCCATTTGACGAGGACTCCGTAGGATCACTTCGCATAGCTATAAAACCCTCTCCCCGACTTCCGCCCCAGCCACCCCGCCGCCACATATTTCTTCAACAGCGGACACGCGCGATACTTCGGATCCCCCAGCCCTTCCTGCAGCACATGCATAATATCCACGCAAACATCCAGCCCAATAAAATCCGCCAGCTCCAGCGGCCCCATCGGATGATTCATCCCCGTTTTCATGACCGCATCCACGGCCTCCGCCGTCGCCACGCCTTCCATCACACAATACGCCGCTTCATTGATCAGTGGCATCAGCACGCGATTCGAAACAAACCCCGGCGCATCGTTCACCGCCACCGGCTTTTTATCCAGCTTCTCCGCCAGCTTCATCGTCGTTTCAAACGTCGCGTCGCTCGTCTGCAGAGCGCGAATCACTTCCACCAGCACCATCACCGGCACCGGATTCATAAAATGCATCCCCACAAACCGGTCCGCCCGCTTCGTCAGCGCCCCCAGCGTGGTCATGGAAATCGAAGACGTGTTGCTCGCAATGATCACCTCCTGCCGCAGAATCGCGTCCGCATCCATCAGCACCGCCCGCTTGATCTCGAGTTTTTCCGGCACTGCCTCCACCGCAAAATCCGCCTCCGCAATCGCCTCTATGCTCGTCACTGCCCGCACTCGCCCCAGCACCGTTCCCTTCTCCGCCTCCGCCAGCTTCCCCTTCTTCACCTCCCGATCCAAATTCTTCCCAATCGTCTCCATCCCACGATCCAGAAACCTCTGCTCCACATCGCGCAAAATCACCTTATATCCCGACCGCGCAAACACCTGCGCAATCCCATTCCCCATCGTCCCCGCGCCCAGCACCGCCACCGTCTTAATCGAATCAATCCCCATTCTTCGTCTCCGTCACTCATGCAAAAGAGGAACATGCGCAAGATGAATAGGTCAAGCATGACCCAGTCTCAATCATCCTCGTCACCAAAGTCATCCTCACTTTTTGATTTGGGGATTGCATCGTCAGCTCGATCGCGATCCTTATGGAAAACATCAATCCTGTACTCAAACGTGGGACGCGGCTTCATGAACCGGAACAAAAATATTGAAATCCAGGGCCAGGGTTGCGATTTCAGAGTCTCTCTGGAACGAAACGGAATACCGGCATCCAAGAGCGCGTCCAGGATGCCCTCGAATTTTTTGCGGTTGTCGCCGGTCCACAACCTGTCCACTTCAACGGCCGCCGCTTCTTCTTGCGTTGAGACTAACGGAATGTGGCAGTCGCTGCAGGTTGAAAATCCCTGCCGATACTCCGCCTTGCACAGTGGGCAGAACATTCTCGAGCAGGAGACTACTACAAAACTAGCTCACCTGGTTTTGAAAGCCACGGAGGGCTTCGAAGCCATCGCCAGCCACGCCGCCACTGTCGCGAACTTTTCGTCCTGCGACCACGGTGCGCCAAGCGGGCGGCCAAGTTCGGTAATTCGGCGCAGGAGTTCCCTCGGTTTTAGTCTGGACACTTGTCCAACGCGATCCAGGAGTTCCTTCTCTTTAACGCACATCATCGCCAGTCCGCATCGCCCGCTCGCATGAACAATGGCCTCCCGAAAGTGCTCGCCATCGGCAGTGTGAATCAAGGCATGCGATGCCAGAATCTTTTCCAAAGCAGGCAGCGGCCTTCCCGACGCAAGCAGAAGACCGCAGCTCTTCAGCGCAATGCCTTGTTTCTGCAACTCGCTCTGCAGCCCGTCAATTGCGCGATGCGCCAGCCGCCTCGCCTCCTCGCGCATCCGCTCGATGAACTCGCGCGCCTGCCCCGGCGGCATTCTTTCCGCCGTGTGATACGGCTGCCGGAACTTGTACGCAAACGTGTCCACCAGGTGTACCCGCTGCCACGCCAAAACAACCGGCGCCCCCTTTTCGATGGACACCGCAACGACCGCGGCCCACCCCGAATGCACACGAAACCCCACTGCTGCTTGTTTCGAATGAGCCACAGCGAAGAACCTACGCCGGCGGCGCTCCCTCAACCACTTCCCGCACAATCTCCCGCGCCCTCTTCTCATTGGCGCCCGAGACATATATCCGCGTCTCGCTCCCCGGATTCTCCAGGTGCAGGGGAATTTCATTTTCCTGCATAGCCGCTGTCAGGAATTGCGCAATCCGCTCGTCGCTCCCTCTCCAAACTTCCACCGTGCCATGTTCCTCAGTAGCCACCACCAGCGGCGGCTCCGCCGACGCCGCCCCATCCTGCGCAGGAATTTCTAATTCCGCCGGTTCTTCACTCAAAAGCACCTCGAGGATCTGCTGCCCCGCCGCAAGATCAGACGACGACACCGCAACTTCAAACCCGAATCGCGCCTTCCAGTCAATCGGCAGTGGATCTGCCGTCGGCGCGACCTCATCATCTCCAAGTGTTTTGTCCGAATACTCTATCTCCGCCGCTTCCAGTTGCTCCAGCAAAGCCACATGCAACGCAGGATCCTCCCCCGCCCAAAGCAGAATCATTGCGCCTTGCTGTACCCGGTTTCGATGACATGGCTTCCTCCTGGACACGGAGCCGTCGAGCACGCCCAGTCTACTACTTCCGCCAGCGTAACGCTGTCCACAGGGGCACAGTCCCCGCCATAACTATCCGCCACACCATTTCATTCCGGCGGCACACCTTCCACAATCTCGCGCACAATCTCCCGCGCACATTTCTCATCCTCCGGCATTACAAAGATTGCGTATCCCCTTCTCTGATCAAAGCGCGAGTGAATCTGATTTTCCTGCAGGGCTTGCGCGATGAACTCGCCCGGGTAAGATTCGGCGCTGGACCATACCTCTACCGTAGCGTCATCCGGATCCCAGTCCTCTCGACAGGAACCGGCCAACAAGTCGTCAGCCTGATCAACGCCTGCAGGCGCTTCAGGAATAGGCGTCACGTCGTTCTCCTGATCATTCTCCAAGTTGTTTTGCGCGCTGGCGAAGCCCTGTGGCGCTGGCCGCCAGGGAAAAGCCTTTCGACCGCCCGATGCATACCCCTTCTGATAGGGCAACAGCCGAGTCGCATCCTCATGCTCGTCCAGTGTTCCGTACGCTTCTTTGACCGCAGCCTCCGCCTTCTCGAATTGCGAAAACGGAATGCCAATCTGAAAAGCGCTCTTAGAGTTCAAATTGAAAAGATGATCCTCGCGCCGGATGGTCTTATGTGCGATGCCCTCCTCCTCAAGCAGTTCGCACAACTCCGCGTGAATCCGCGGATCGTCCCCCTGCCAAAACGAACAAAACGGATCCTGATCTGGGTCGCCCGGCGTAGGAGGGGGGCCGAAACGGCCGGAATCTTCACGCGATTGGCGCGGCAAATCATGAACCAACGCCACATGGCAATCCGCGCAGGAAGAGTACCCCTCCCGATACTCCGCATGGCATTGAGGACAAATCATCACGCCGGGCAGTTTACACCGCACTCGCGCAGAATTCATTTCCCCGAGACGCGCCTGCGATTTTCCCTGCCCATCCCGCCGTTTCCTCGCCCCCAAACTCCTCTTGACAAGTCCAGTTTGTATGGCAAACTAGATTGCGGCAAAGGAGCATCTCATGACCAACTCCACCTCTCCCGTCTTCCTCGCCGAACAGCGCTCTTGGTCCTACTGGTTCGCCGACGGCTTACCCCAGCTCCTGATCGGCATTTCCGCCATACTATTCGGCTTCTACTTCGTTTACAGCGGCTCCCCCTCGGCAAGCCGGACCGCATCCCTACTGGCCATCGTTGGCTTCGGCATTTACCTCCTGCTGACCGTTCGCGCCGCCCAAATCGTGGAGTGGCTCAAAGCGCGTATCACGTACCCCCGAACCGGGTACGCTGCGTCCCCCTACTTTGCCGCCAAGGATGGCCTTGCCTGCTCCCCACCCCTAAATTTGACCCCCGTCCAGGACCCCAACGCCCCCGCCATCGCCGAAATCAAGCGCGCTCGCGAATCGCGCAATCGCCGCCTCTCTCTTACCTACCTCCTTCTCGGCGCCACCTCCCTCGCCATCTGGTTCGTCAATGTCTCCTGGATCTGCACCCTCACCGCCCTCGTCATGGCCATCATCCTTTGGCTCGGCACCCGCACCGACAAAAGCATCTCCTTCCTCGTCGTACTCGGCTTTCCCGTGGTGGGCTTCTACGTGGACACCCTCAAAGTCGCGCCCCATTTTCGCGTCGGCTACTTCATTCTAGGCGTCGGCTTCCTGTTCCTCCTCGAAGGCCTCATCTCTCTCCTCCTCTATCTCCGCCGCAACCCGGTCGTGCAAGCATGACGCTCTTTCCGTCTCCGCTTGCGGAGAGTGGGCAAACCGCTAAGCGGAAAGCACTTGGAAATATCGACCCGGCCGGATTGACGAGGATCTTCACGGGAGTGGCGTACATCCTCTACGGCCTCGCCTTGGGTCCGCACTGGAATGTTCACCCGCCGCTATCGACGTTCTTCGGTTTCCTGATAGTCCTGCTGGTGATTGTGGCGATCCCCTATTCGGGCGAGAAGTTTCTTGACTGGCTCAAGGGCAAGATCGTCTATCCGCGTACAGGGTATGTGCTCGTAGACGGACCGATAGGGGTGCCCGCGGAGCCATCATTGTTCCGAACTCTTACATTCGCTTTGGTTTTTTTCTCGATCGCGGCCGGTCTCTTTCTTTTCATGTTCCAATCTACAAAGTGGATTTTTCTTTTCGCCGGAGGCCTAGCCGTGGCAAACAGTTATGGCTCCGCTTCCAGGAATTGGCTCAGACTCCTGGCGATTCTGGGCCTGACGGCAACTGTTGTCCTTTTGAACATTGGTTTTGCCGAGCGATTCGGGATATTTCTGGGTGGGCTGGGTGCGGTAAAGATTGTGGATGGAGCGGCCACTCTTTTTCTATACGTGCGGCGCAATCCAGTGGCGAGGATGCCTCAAGAATGACTCCCGATCTGCAAGCTTTGGCGACGCTAGACCGCGTCATTCACGAGCCCGCGCGCCTCATGATCATGACCGTGCTGTACGCGGTCACCGAGGCGGACTTCCTCTACCTCCAGCGCGAATGTGGGCTCACGCAGGGGAACCTGTCAAGCCATCTCGCCAAGCTCGAAGAAGCCGGCTACGTCGCCATCTGCAAAACCTTCAAAGGCAAATACCCCTTGACCATCTGCAGCCTCACCAAAAACGGTCGCGAAGCCTTCGAAGACTATGTCCGCAAAATGCAATACGTCGCCGGCGCCACCGGCAACGGCAATGACCGTTAATCTGTCTCTATTCCCTCTAAATTATCCTTGACTAATGTTACGACTGTGCTATAATTTGCGTATGTTGAGTGGGAAGGTCGCCCTGCCAGCTCCCCCGGCCAAGGCACCTATCCCTAAGCCTCAGGGTTTCTCCCCTAAGCCCTTCATTTGCCACACATCCGGCAAATCATCCAATTCCCCCACTTTTTCGAGTGCATTCGCGTCTGCAACTCCTTTAGAATCAGCCAGCCTTATCCCTAAGCTCTTTGTTTGCCACACTTACGCAAAACGCGCCCATAACTCCTTTCCTTGCCACACTTCCAAAAACAAAAGGCTTAAAGTCCTTTGTTTGCCAGACATCCGAGAAACGGGGGTGGGGAGGGGTTTTTGTTAACTAGGATTTCCAGACGAATGGCCCCCCGGGCCGCACTTGCGTCTTTTCGTCACCTTCGCCCGTAGTGCAGTTAGAATGAGCGCCACGACTTCATGCCTGACCGCACACCGTTCAGCTTCCCTGTTCTCCGCGCTGATGGCCGATGAAGCCAAATCCATCGCTCGCGGTCTGCAGCGCCGCGACCCGGATTTGCTCGATCGCCTTATCGAGCAGTATCAATACCGCCTGTTCCGCTATCTGGTCTACATCACCGGAAACAAAGAGCGCGCCGAAGATTTTTTTCAGGAAACCTGGATCCGCGTCCTCGAACGCGGCCACCAGTACGACGGCAAATCCAAATTTGAAGCCTGGCTCTTCGCCATCGCCCGCCACCTGGTCATTGACTGGCAGCGCTCAAAGAAGCCGCAAAGCCTCGACACGCTGACCGACCCCGAGCAGGAAAGCCCGCTCCAACTCGCGAATGAAACGGAGCCTTCGCCGCTACACCAAGTCTTGAGCCGCGAGAGCGAAGAAAACGTCCAAGCCTCACTGAGCCAAATCCCCGCTATCTATCGCGAAGTCCTCGTCCTGCGTTTCCAGGAAGAATTGCAAATCGAAGAGATGGCCGGCGTCCTCAGCGTCCCGCTCTCCACCGTAAAATCGCGCCTTTACCGCGGACTCCAAGCGCTCCGTGGCGCGTTGCAAGGAGGCGCCGTATGAATCAAGAAATCCATGCACGCGCCGAACGACTCATCGCACAGGAACGCGTCGAAGGCATCCCTCCAGCCGACCACGATTGGCTCAGCACGCACCTGCAAGAATGCTCGCGCTGCGCCGAACACGCGCGTCACACCGAGCATGCCCTGCGCTCGCTGCGGACCATGGCTATCGCCGTCCCCAGCGGGCTCGCCAGCCGCACGCAATTCCGCGTTCGGCTGCGCGCCCAGGAATTGCGCGAACGCGAACCGCAACGCCGCGCGCTCTGGCTGGCCTGCGCCGTTTCCTGGGCCTTCGGAATTGCCAGCGCTCCGTATGTCTGGCGTTTGTTCCAATGGTTCGGGGAGCGCACCGGTGTTCCGAAACTCGTCTGGGAACTGGGCTTTGGTTTGTGGTGGACGATTCCCGCGCTGTTCTTTGTGGTCGTCGTGTTGATGGAGAAACTGCGCCAGGGCAACGAATCGGACTGGACGCGGCAAAGCAGATAAACGGATTTGAGTGGAGCGAAAGGAAAGATATGGCAGATTATCAGCAAAAAATAACGGATTCACTCAATGAGCGAAAGCGCCTCAACCAGTTGCGCCGGAGAAAGGAAAAGCTCCGCTTCTGGAGCGAGTTTGGCATTGTTCCGCGCTGGCTGAAGGTCCTGGTGGCCCTGCTCTATCTGATAGCGGTAGGTGTCGCCCTCACCATCAACGCCTCGTTCCGGAATGGTCCCAACGGAAATGAAATGTTCCCGCCGGACTTGAAGGACATGCCGGGCTTGGCCCAGCTCGCGCTTTTCGGCGTGGTCACCCTAATGTCGCTGTTCATCGCGAGTTTCATTTTCATGATCGCCTACGTCAATCGCGACGCCAGCCGCCGCGGCATGAACTCCGCCCTTTGGACCATCCTGGTCCTCATTTTTCTGCCTACCTGGGGCCTCATCGGTTTCGTCATCTATCTTCTGATGCGCGAGCCCTTGCCCTACCCCTGCCCCGAATGCGGCACCGTAGTAAACGCCCGCTTCAACTTTTGCCCTAACTGCAAATGCAACCTCCATCCCTCCTGCCCCCAATGCAAACTCGAAGTAGGCGAGCTCGACAAATTTTGCCCCCACTGCGGCAACGATTTGAAAGCACCTGCCAGCGAAGAAGCGATACAGCGAAGTTCTACCTAGTTTGCAGATTCAGTAGTTCTCAGAAGTGTCCGACGGCGATTGTGAACAGCTGCTTGACACCGGCAAATCTTAGCCTGCGTTCATGATAAACTTGAGTTCCAGGAAATCACATGAAGCCACGGCGAAAATTCACGGTGTTGATCGAGCGAGACGAAGAAGGATTTTACGTAGCCACGGTTCCGGCCCTCCGTGGATGCCACACTCAGGCTAAGAAACTTGACACGCTGATGAAACGCGTGCGCGAAGTTATTCAGCTTTGCCTGGAAGCTGAAAACAACCACCCCTGCCCGCTCGAACTTGTCGGCATCCAACAAATCTCACTATGACCCGGCTTCCCCGCGTCAAGGGAAGAGAAATTGTCCGCGCTCTCGAAAAGGCAGGCTTCGCCATCGACCGGACTCGCGGGAGTCATACGGTGATCTCCCGCACGATTTCTCGAGCGGCAGGCTCATCCTGGGGAACCACAAAGTAGCGGAGCCTCCCCGGCGCGATCCCCTCCGACCGGTACGGGATCCGGTTCTCGAAGAGGCAATCTTCAAGGAGCTTTCCGAAGGCCGCGTCTCCGCCGGCCCATATCTCAATGCTAGCAGCGGCAGGATTCCACGCCTGACGTTCGACAGTCACGCGGGAGTCAGGCTTCTCGGGAAAATCCGAACTGATTTCGTTTCCGAAGAAGGGGCTATCTTGAACCCCGTCGAGGATCTCTCTCACCCGGGGCAAGTCACCGCGAAAGACTCGGACCAAATATTTGGGCCGGGGCATCGCGAGTTCAAAAACAAGGTGGTCGCTGCTGGATTGGACGTGGTGGCGAATCCCGTTTTCGCGTAACAGCGCGACAACCCTGCTTACTGCTACGGGATCACCGCCTCGCCATACCATTTCCAGACGGTCCCCCCGGTCTTTTTCACTGAGCGGCCGACCTCGCAGTTCTTCGGGAACGAGTCCCACGCCACAGATCGTACAGAGCTGAAACTGGGCATCGTATTCCGTATCGCAGAGAGGACAATACTTGATGGCGCCGGGAACCGCTGCCGTCGAAGTGGGTTCTGCTTCGTTGATAGGCTCGACAATCAATTGCGCTCGGCAGCTCGGACACACAGCAAGTGATGAAGAACAGGCGGACGAGCAGTTGTAGCAAATCTGCGTCCGTAATTTGCGGGTTGCCCCAGTCGTCCAATGAAGGATGGAGGCAGCAGCAACGTTTAAGCCGCGTTCCAGATCCGACGCGAGCAAGTGAATCGTGGAGTCGCGGTGCGCTATGGAGCCGATCAGCCCGCCAAGAGTTCTCTCCGCGCGTTCTGGAATTCCGGCCTCGAAGAGTGCGGCGTTGACAATGTCAAATTCTTCGAGGCCGCGGCCCTTCCACAGCAGCCGTGGCGGATTCATCCGCACGTTTTCTGCATCGAGTGAGGCCACCAGCTTGGCCTCGCACGAAGCGCATCGTTCGCTGCTTTCCTGGTATTCGGCACCGCACAAGGGACAATATTTCATAAAAGCAGACGCTTTCAGTATCTTTCGACGGCGAGGGCCACGGCGTTCCCGCCGCCGAGGCAGAGGGCGGCGATGCCGCGCTTAAGGTTGCGGCGTTGCAATTCGTAGAGCAGCGTGACGAGAATGCGCGCGCCGCTTGCGCCGATCGGATGGCCGAGAGCAACGGCGCCGCCGTTCACGTTCACTTTTTCGGGATTGAGCTTGAGCTGGCGTGTAACGGCAATCGCCGCGACGGCGAACGCTTCGTTCAGTTCGACGAGATCAACATCTTTGTCGCGATCCCACCCGGTTTTTGCGAGCAATTTTTCGACCGCCTCCACCGGCGCCATCATCACCCACTTTGGCTCCACGCCACTTACGGCTTGCGCGACGATTCGGGCGATCGGATTTTTTCCGAGCCGCGCCGCATTCCGCTCACTGGTCACAATTAACGCCGCCGCTCCGTCGTTCGTGCCGGGAGCATTGCCCGCCGTCACCGTGCCGTCTTTCTTGAACGCCGGCTTCAATTTCGCCAGCGCTTCCATCGAGGTATCCTCGCGCGGCGATTCATCGTACTTGATCACCAGAGGCTCGCCCTTTTTCTGTGGTACTTCGATCGGCAAAATCTGCGCTTCAAAAAAACACGATTTCCGCGCGCGTACCGCTTTCTGGTGGCTCTCCACAGCAAACCTGTCCTGCTCCTCGCGCGTGATGCCGTATTTCTCCGCAACCAGCTCGCCCGTCATCCCCATGTGAAAATTTTCGTAAGCGTCCCACAACCCGTCATTGATCATCGAATCGACAAGTTTTCCATCCCCGATGCGATAACCGGTTCTCGCCTGCGGCAGCAGATACGGGCAATTGGACATGGACTCCATCCCGCCCGCCACGACGATTTCCGATTCGCCAAGCTGCACCGCCTGCGCCGCCAGCGCGACAGCTTTCAGTCCGGAGCCGCAAACCTTGTTAATCGTCATCGCCGCGACACGCGCGTCACATCCACCTTTCAACGCAGCTTGCCGAGCAGGATTTTGTCCGAGCCCCGCCTGCACCACATTGCCGAGAATGGCCTCATCCACCAACTTGGCATCGAGACCAGAACGGCGGATCGCTTCGGCAACAATCTTGCCGCCAAGCTCTGGCGCGGAGAATCCGGCCAGGCCGCCTTGAAATCTTCCAATAGGCGTGCGAACAGCAGAGAGAATGACGGGGATTTCCGTACTCATGCGAAGCCTCCAGCGGAGAGACACACCATTATAGCGCGATTGGAAAACGGAGGCTTTTGCGGACGACACAACTCCGAGGGCGGAGAATTATCCGCCCTCGGAAATTTACTCAGCGTTGTTCAGCGGTTAATTCGTCGCGGCTTCAGCCGCGCCCGGCTGCCCTTCATCCGCGCTCGGACCGTAAAGTCCGGGCACAGCCACTCCGAGCAACCGGAAGTACACCGTGAGCTGCCCGCGATGATGATAGAGGTGATTGAGGCACATTCCACGAATGCAAGCCACCCGCGGCATGGCGAAAATCTTCTGCCCTCCGGCAAGCAGCGTCCAGTCCTTCATAATTTCGGCATCGCTGACGCCCGCAAGAGCCGCGCGCGCCTCTGCGGCAGCCTTATCAAACGCTGCGAGAAGTTCCTTGCGATTGGCGATTTTGGGCGGCTCGAAGGAGGGACCGCCGACGGGAGCGTAGTCCAACTCCTGCGTATTGATCGTCATGGTGATCCACTCAGGGACGGTGCCAACGTGCCCGGCGAGCCAGCCCAGCGTCCCGGACTTCTCGTGCGGCTTCCAATTCCACTTCTCGTCCGGACAGCGTTCGAGCGTCTTCCGCGTATTCTGCATTTCCTGGTCAAATTCCGGCAGCATGGATTGTCCAATGGTCATGGGATCCTCCCTCGTGGAATTCCGCAATTCAGCGCACCGATACTAGGCGAATAAAAAGCGAACTGTCAAGCACTTTTTTTCAGGCACCAGGAGTTCCTTCCCCGGCTTGTTCGGTCTGTCCGGCTTAGTTGCAAGCACCCGCTAATTGGTAACCTGGAATGAACAAAAATTAACAAATTTTGCCGAGGGCTCAGAGTGCTGTTGACACGCTCGACAGACAGCAGAGAATAGCGCTATGGCACACCAATTCAAAACATCTTACGTGCAGGATTCCATCGATCTTTTCCACTACTACAAAAAACTCGGCGAACGCGCCATGGCGCAATGCCCCGACGAAGGGCTCTTCGCCACGCTCGACGCGGAATCCAATTCCATCGCCATCATCGTAAAACACATGTCGGGAAACATGCGCTCGCGGTGGACCGATTTCCTGACCAGTGACGGAGAAAAGCCGGACCGTCAGCGCGACACCGAATTCGAAGAGCCGCCAAAAACGCGCGCCGAACTGATCGAACTGTGGGACCGCGGCTGGAAATATCTGTTCGACGCGCTGGCCCCGCTGAGCGACGCAGACTTGGTGCGAACGATCACCATCCGTACCGAACCGCACTCCGTCATGCAAGCGATCAACCGCCAGGTCGCCCACTACTCCTACCACGTCGGCCAGATCGTATTCCTGGCCAAGCACGCGTCCGCCGACAAATGGGAAGCTCTCACGGTCCCCAAGAAAAAATCCGCCGAATTTAATTGGCAAGTAGCAGCCGGCGAGAAATCGCAGCGATGATGGCGAGCCTCCGGCATCAGTGACTTGATTTAATTGCCTGCTCAGAAACCGCGTGCTAGTCTCGCGACAATGAGGCGTGCGATGAACAGATTACCCACGACCGAACTGATATTCGAAGTGACGCAAGAAGTTGGAGGTGGCTATTCCGCGGAATGTCTGACGGAAGATATTTTCACGCAGGGCGCAACTTGGGAGGCATTGCGGAAGAATGCAAGGGAAGCAGTGCGCGTTTATTTGTATGATGCTACCTTGCCCCGGTGGATCCGTCTCAGGTTCGCACGCGATGAGGTCCTCCGATTAGCGTGATGGCAATGAGCGTGATTTTTGACGCAGGTCACCTGAGTACGGCACCAGCAATAAGGATCGCAGGTAGCCTGCTTTGCTTCTGCGTGATGTCCGCATGTGTGCTGTGGGCTCTGGTAATTAGTCTTGACCGCGTCAATCAGGTGAACGAGCGACTTCCGGCTGAGGAAAGAATTGGATATCCGCTTGGATTTTTGGGGCCGGAAAGAAATTGGAGATTCGAGAAGGAATACGAGAGACTCTTCCCCGATCGCAGGCTCCGCAGAAAAGAGCGGATTCTTTGGCTACTAGGCGTCCTCGCAATGATTGGTCTGGCCATCGCAATTAAACCCCTACTGTAATTTTTCGCGCACTCGTTTCCTCTTCCGAGAAAATTCCGCTACCCTTCTAGTCGATGGCGACATTGTTTGACATGGAGCCGCTTGGTGACGGCGGGCTAAAGCTGAATGCGGCGCAGAAGCGGGCGATCACGCACGGCGACGGGCCGCTGCTGGTGATTGCGGGCGCGGGCACGGGGAAAACGCGCGTCATCACCGAACGCATACGGCACTTGCTGGAATCGGATGCGTCGCTCTCCGGGGAAAACATCCTGGGATTGACGTTTACGGACAAAGCGGCGGCAGAGATGAAGTCGCGCGTGGTCAAGGCGGCGGGCGAGCGCGCCAAAGACGTTACCCTCAAGACCTTTCACGCCTTTTGCGAGTCGCTGCTCAAAGACGTGGATTCCGATCACATCATGCTGGATACGGTCGATCATTGGATTTTGCTGCGGCGCAACCTGCACCGGCTGCAGCTGGACCGCTACCGGAGGCTGGCCGAGCCAGGGCAGTTCCTGAGTGATTTCCTACAGTTTTTTTCGCGCTGCCAGGATGAGCTGGTCTCCTCCAGCGACTACGCGCGTTATGCGGAACAGCTTGCCGCGGAACTGGAAGCCGAGCGCGCGCAACTCGATGCGGACACACTGGGCGAACGCGAAGAAATGGTGGCGCGCGAACTGGAAATCGCGCGGGCGTACAAAGCCAGTGAAGAATTGCTGCGCGAAAAGAAGCGTTCTTCCTTCGGCTCGCTGATCACCGGCGCCGTTGAACTTCTCGAACGCGATGCCACGCTTCGCGCAACGCTGCAAAACCGCTATCGCTACATTCTTGTGGACGAATTTCAGGACACCAACATCGCGCAGCTGCGCCTGCTGGAATTGCTCGCCAACGAAACGAAAAACATCTTCGCCGTCGGCGACAACGACCAGGCCATCTATCGCTTCCGCGGCGCGTCTTTTGGCAGCTTCAAACTTTTCCTGGAGCGTTTTGCCGGATGGCGCGAAGGAGACGATTCGACGCCGTTTCGTGTGAGCCTCACGGAAAACTATCGGTCGACGCCGAACATTTTGCGCGTGGCAAGCCAGGTCATCGGAATGAACACCACGAGCGTGGATTTTCCAAAAAAGGTGCTCACGACGAGCCGCAAGGAGGGAGAAAAGATTCGCATCGTGGAACTGGCAGAAATCGAGGATGAAGCGCGCTGGGTGGCCAAGGAAATCGAACGCATCCACCACACCGGACGCCGCTGGCGCGACTTCGCCGTGCTGTACCGCGCGCACAATCATCGCGACGCATTGGTGACGGAGCTTTCGCAGCGCAAGATTCCTTTTGTCATCTCCAAGCTTTCCATCCTGGAGCATCCGCTGGTCAAAGATTTGATCGCGTACCTCCGCCTGATTGCCAAGCCTTACGATGATATTGCCGCCGCGCGCGTGCTGGCGGCGCCGGCGTGGCGGCTGACTCCTTCGGACCTGGTGCGTTACGCGGAACGCGCGCGCAAGAACCGCAAGAAAATTTACGACGAATTGCAGACCAAGCAGGCGAGCTTGCCGTTCGAACCCGCGGCCAGCGACTTGACGGAGCTGCTGAATTTTCTGTCCGAGCAGCGTAAGAGCATGCCACGGCGCACGGCGGCGGAAATTCTGGCCGACCTGCTCGAATGGCTGGAACTCTACGCTCGTGCTTCGGCGCAAGACCGCGCCTACGTGAAGCGCCTGCCCGAATTCGTGAAAGCCTGGGAACCGAAGAGCGAAACCTGGGGATTGCCGGAGTTTGTGGAATACCTCGAATTCTTCGACCAAGCCGGCGGCACTATTTCCCTGGATGAAGATATGCCCGGCGACGCCGTGCAGTTAATGACTGTCCACGGTGCCAAGGGTCTGGAGTTCTCGCACGTCTTCGTGCTGCGTGTAAACAAAAACAAATTCCCCCAACCGGAACGCTCCCACGTTTTCGAATTCCCCGCCCGGTTAATGAAAGAAGGCGCGCCCGAAGAGCTTTTTCATCATCAGGAAGAGCGGCGGCTGTATTACGTGGCGCTGACGCGCGCGCAGGACCGGCTGACCATCACTTCGCTGGCCGAGAGGAAAGCGAAGGTGCCGCCGTTCATTGAAGACATCCTTATGGATCCGGCCATCAAGCGCCGTGACGTGCTGCAACTGGCTCCCAAGGTTGCGCCGGCGCCGGCCGCGTCGACGGAAGACAAGGACGCCGGAATCGCGCAGAACGCGCTCTTTGCACCGGGCGGCTTGCCAAGGATTTTTTCGCGCATTGCGGATTGGGCGGAAACGTTTCACCCGCCGTCACCGGAACCACTGCAACTGCATCCTTCCGCGGTGCAAAGCTACCGGTCCTGTCCGCAGCGCTACTTGTTTTCATCGCTCTGGTCCTTGCAAGAAGGACCGAAGGCCACACTCACCTTCGGACGCGTAATCCACGCCACGATCCGGCGGATGATGGCGGAGTTCAAGAAAGGCAATCGCCTGCCTTTTGAGGAAGTGCAGAGAATCTTCGAAACGGAATGGTCGGACGCGGGTTTCGAAGACGATTATCAGGAAGGGGAGTACAAGAAAGACGGGCTGGAGCAACTGCGAGCTTTCCATCGAGCTGTGCTGGAGGAGCCGTTGCTGGTGCTGGAGCTGGAAAAGAATTTCGAACTGCCGGTAGAAAACAACGTGGTTCTGAAGGGCCGCATCGACCAGGTGAATTCCCTGGGGCGTAGCGACGTAGAAATTGTGGATTACAAGACGGGCAAAGCAAAGAAAGACGCGGACGCGAAGAAAGACCTGCAACTGAGCGTCTACGCCATTGCAGGGAAAGAGATTTTTGAGTGGAATCCCGTGCGCCTGGTTTTCCACTACCTGCAGGACAATCAGCGGCAGGAAACCACGCGTGACGCGAAACAACTCGACGAGGCGCTGCGTATTGTTCAGGAGACGGCCGCGGACATTCGCGCGGGCGAATTTTCCGCCAAGCCGGGATTCATTTGCCGAAGTTGCGCATACAAACCAATCTGCCCGGCGCATGAAGAGTCCTTGAGCGCCTGAGCAAACGGAAAATCGGGAGAAGAACAAGAGGAGAAGGATCCGTGAATCGAAAAAACGTGTACCTGGTCCTTTGTATTCCCGGAGCTGTGCTTCCCTACTCGCAGTTTGTCCCCTGGCTCATGGAGAACGGGTTCAACGCCTCGCTATTTGTCCAGCAACTGTTCGCCAATCGCATCAGCGGATTCTTTGCGTGGGACGTCTTGATCTCGGCCGTGGTCGTGCTTGGATTTGTTCGCAGCGAGGGCAAACGGATGGGCGTGAAGCTCGTTTGGCTCCCAATCCTGGGAGTCTTAACCGTCGGCGTATCGTTCGGCCTTCCACTTTTCTTGTATCTCCGTGAGCGCGCTTTGGGAGGATCGGCAATAGCGCCGGCAAAGGCCTGACGCAATTTTCCGGAAAGGCTTTCAAAATACGCGAAGAGTTCGAATTATCGCGGCGTGGCTCCCGCGTAGTAGCCCTCGCGCGTCAAGATGGTTAGCCCATCGCGCTTCACGCGAACTTCAATGGAGTGATATTCCGCACCCCGGTCAGTTCCGGCGGGTGCGTAGGCCAGCGTGTATTCGTTGCGGGCTTGCTCTGTCACCCGCGAGTACAGCTCCTCCATCGCGCGGCTTTTCACGCCGTAGAAGACGTCGCCGCCGGTGTCGTGAGCGTACTTGGAGAGCCGTTCGAATTTCCGGTCAAAGTACGCGTTACCAACGCCAACGGCATAAACCGCGATGTTGTAACGAAGCAGTTCTTTCAACGTGGTTGAATAGTTGTAGGTGTTAAACTTCGGGCCGTTTACGCCATCGGAAATCAGGAAGATAATTTTGCGCCTGTCGCGGCCGCGGTCCTTTAGGAGTTGGGCCGCGTTGTAAACGGCGTCGTCCAGAGCCTTGGTCGGCTGGCCCTTGATGTTCATGGTTGCCGCACCGACGCTCGGCGCGTCTCCCTCTGCGGAGTGGCCATTGATGGATGGCGCGTTACTAAAGGCCGGGCTGGAGGGCGCCACGGAAGGCTGCGAATCCAGTTGGGTGCGCTTTAACTCTGTGAGCAGTTTATCTTGGTCGGTGATAAAGCCCTGCCCTTGATGAAAGAACTGGTCGAAGCGGCAGACAAAGGTCTCGTCATTCAGGCTTAATCCTGCAACGATCGCGCGAAGGCTGTCCGCTACCTGTTTCTCATCCTTGGATTTCAGGTCGTTGTCAATCAGCACGACCATCGAAAGCGGATAAACCTCCACGCTGAAGAAGCTTATTTTTTGCTCGACGTTGTCTTCGAAAATCCGGAATTCATCGCGGCGCAGATCCGGGACAAGGTGCCCGGAGCCATCCTTAACGGTTACGGGCACGACGACGACATTGACGGGAATGGTGATCCTGGTGGGCGCGCCCTGCTGTGGTGCGGTCTGCTGGCCCTGCGGTGCAGCAGCGGGCGGCGAGCCTTGTTCCGGCGCTTGCGCGCCCAGTTTTGTAAGCGAAACGGCAACCGCGAATAGCAGTACACCAGTCAGGAGTGAGCTTTTTCGTAGACTTTTCATGGTCCTCAGGCCAAACTTCCTATCGGATTCAGCCGCTCGGGTGGCTTCCGCCACGCATCCATCGTGGCGTTTCGCCGCATCCTACAGGGCGACAACATCCCAGCGGGCATTTCCGGCCGGGCATCTCTCGACGAGGAAAGTATACATGCGTTCTATCAAGAAAGTTGTGACGCAATGCGCTGCATTGCTGGTTGTATGGGCTCTGGCCGCTCCGGCCATGCCGCAGGAGCCCGCTCCGCAGGGCCCGGTTATCAAGTCGCAAGTCAACCTCGTCAATATTTTCGCTACTGTGCGCGACAAAAACAAGCGCATCGTCGGCGACCTCAAGCAGGAAGATTTTAAGATCACGGAAGACAATCAGGACCAGAAAATCGCGTTCTTTTCCAAGGAAGTGACTCTGCCCATTACCCTCGCACTCTTGCTGGACACTTCCGGCAGCGAGCAGTTCATGCTCGGCCCCATTCAGGAGGCCGGCAGCTCGTTTCTGCGCCGTGTGCTGCGCAAAGGCGACGAAGCTCTGGTGATGTCATTCGACACCGACGTGGATTTGCTATCGGATTTTACCGATGACCGCGCGCAGCTCGACCGCGCCGTGCATCACACGCGCATCAACGTCTCCATGAGAGGTGGAGGGATTAACCCCGGCCCCGTGCCCACGGGCACCGTCACCGGGACCGCGCTTTATGACGCCATTTATCTCGCCTGCTCAGAAAAGCTCAATACCGAAGCCGGCCGCAAAGCCATCGTGATCGTATCCGACGCGCAGGACGAAGGCAGCAAGGTGCGCATCGAAGAAGCCATCGAAGCCGCGCAGCGCACCGACACCGTGATTCACGTGATTCTCGTCGCCGACCCGCACTACGGCGCCAATGGCGGCGCGGCAAGGAAGCTCGCCGAGGAAACCGGCGGCCGAGTGCTCAACGCCAGCAACGACAAAAAGCTGATGCAGGCGTTCGACGAAATTTCCGAAGAACTCCGCAGCCAGTACACGCTCGGCTACTACCCGTCCAACTCCGCGCTCGACGGCAAATTCCGCAAAATCCACGTGGAGACCGCTAACCACGACCTGAAAGTCCTCGCCCGCAAAGGCTACTACGCCCCCAAAGGGTGATGGAATTGTTGAAGCGACTCAGTGGATTTGCCTTCGCGGCAGTCGCCCTATTGATGTATGTTTTGCATGACGCTCCGGCGACGCAATCACTCCACGCGGCGTTAGTGTCGCAATCCTCAGACCGCATCCGTGCTGATGAACCGAACGCCGTCACGCTGGATCTTATTGCGCTCGACAGCGATGGACAGCCGATTGCGGATCTGAAACGTGAAGAGCTTCGTATCTTCCAGGACAGACAGGAATTAAAGATTGAGTCCATATCGCCGGCCATGAAGGAACCACTAACTCTTGGCATTTTTTTCGATGCGAGCGGTAGCCGCAACGAAGATCGATTCATTTCAGAGGAGGCCCGGCTAGCGAGCGAGCTTGTGCACTCCGTCTGGCGCGAAGGCGATACAGGGTTTGTGTTACTTTTTGCCTCAGGAATTTATTTCTCGGCGAAGCCTACCGGAAGCTTGGAGGAAATCGACGAAGGACTAAATCTAGTTCCTCAGGCGACCTATCATGGTGCTACAGCCTTGTTTGACGCCCTTACCGTTGCGGACCCGGCAAAGTTCGCCGGTTCTCCCGGTCGGAAGATCTATGTGGTCTTCAGTGATTTTGAAGACAATGCAAGCCGACACAAGCCTGAGCAGGCTATCGACGCTGCGCAAAAGGCCGGAGTCGCGATTTTCCCCGTTTTGCTACGCGAGGGCTTTGGGGGATTTCACGATAAGCGAGCAGTGAAAATTAGTAATGAGCGAGCTGCGATGTTTGCGGATAAAACGGGCGGAGAAGTTCTTATTCCTGAGTCCGGAAAGCAGCTCGCCGCCACCATGCAAATGCTCACTGGTCATCTAAGATCGGCCTACCGGATCAGCTACATCGCTGCAGCAGCAGCTCCTCAAAATAATCGCAAGGGCTCAAAAATTCGCATCGAAACCACTCGGCAACACGCGAAGCTGCTCTACCCTAAAGATTGATCCTCGTTTCATCTACTCGCGGGCGTTCGCCAAATGCAATTCGTCCTGAAATTTCTTCCCGAGGTGCCGCAACGAGCGACGCGGCCTAACTGGCAGGAAATTTACGAGTTTATGGTCCCCCAGGGGTACTAGCGAGGTACCATTGAGATTCTCCGTGTGACGTTGGTATTCTGAAGTCTCCTCTGCCCACCCTCAGGCCCGAGATGTTTTTCTAAGAAGGCAGCGAGCCATGGATGCCGAAAAACTGCGCGTCGCCCGGGACAAACTCACACGCGTGTTCCGCTATCTGGAAGCGCTGAACCAGCACCGCAATCCCGCCAAGCGCCAGATTCGCGAACAGCCCTGGAGTTTCTGGCTGCGTGATCTTCCCGAACATCCCTCCCTTCAACGAGGGGCCGCGAAAGGCAGCATCTCGAAATCGAAGAACGGGAACAGCGAAGGTGTGGAAACCGGCGGCGCAAGTTACGTTCTGAAGGCGCAACGGCCGCGGCTGACTCGCCCGCCCGAGCCGCCTGAGGAAATTGTCGGGTGGCTGGAAGACGGGTGGGACGACCCTTCGAACGGCTTCTCTGTCAAGCAAACGTTGGATGCGCCACAGAATGGGGCAGAGCCCAGGACAATGAAGTTTGCGGACGATCCGGCCAGGGCGGCGAGCCTGGAGCGTTGGAGGGCTCTCCGCACTGATTGGGTGAAATCCGAGAAGCCAGCGCGCGCGGCGATGAGAATTTTTGAATCTCTCTACGCACTCTACGGCCGCATCGATCGCGAGGCGGAACGTGTAGAGCTCGTTTTAGGCGACGGCATTTTGAGCTGGCCTCGCGCGGATGGAGGCATCTATCATCCGATACTCCTTCAGCGGCTCCAATTGCAGTTCAATGCATCGGTCCCTGAATTCACGCTTTCGGAAGCGGACCATCCGGTTGAGCTTTACTCCGCTTTGTTCCAATCGATGAACGATGTGGATGGACGCGCGATCGGCCGGTGCCGCGAGGAGTTGGAGCAAGAGGGCTTTCATCCGCTTGTTAACGGTTCAACGTCAGACTTTCTGAAGCGGCTGGTGGTACAGCTCTCGCCGCGTGGAGAGTTTCTCGAGGACCGCGCGCCGGACGAGGAAGTCAGCGACCCGTGCATTGGGCGCGATCCGGTCCTCTTCCTGCGCGCACGCACGCTGGGATTTGCAGCCGCGATTGAAGGCATCCTCGCGGACCTTCGCACTCGAGAAGACCTGCCTTGGTCCTTGTTGAATATCGTCGGAGAAGAAGCGCCGATTCATGATGCGGGAAATGCGGACGCATCCGCAAACGGCGCCGCTCCAGAAGATAGCGAAGTGCTGCTGAGCAAACCCGCCAATCCCGAACAGATTCGAATCGCGAAGCAGCTCGAGGAACACGGCGGAGTCCTGGTGCAAGGTCCTCCAGGCACGGGAAAAACGCACACCATCGGCAATCTTGTCGGCCATTTGCTGGCGCAGGGCAAGAGCGTCCTGGTCACGAGCCACACGACGAAGGCGCTGCGCATGGTGCGGCATCACATTGTCCCCGAGTTGCGTCCGTTGTGCGTCAGCTTGCTGGAAAGTGATCTGGACAGCCGCAAACAGCTGGAGAGCGCCGTGGGGTCGATCGCGGAGAGGTTGTCGCGGGCCGACGCGGGATCTCTCGAACTCGAAGCAAAAAAATTGGAATCCGAACGACTCGACGTCCTGAAAAAGCTCGATGAAATCCGGACGCAGTTGGCGGAAGCCCGCGCCGACGAATATCGGTCCATTGCGATTGGCGGGAAGTGTTGGGTGCCCGCCGATGCCGCTCGCCAAGTGGTCCAGGAAAAGGACGCGCTCGGCTGGCTTCCCGGCCCGGTGGCCGCGGTGGCGCCGCTGCCACTTTCTGCCGGTGAACTGGCCGATCTTTATCGCACGGGTGTTTCGATTTCCCGCGAAGACGAGAACGAACTCTCCGGTCATCTTCCCGAGCTGCAGGATCTTCCCAGAGTGGAAGAGTTCGAGGCCAGCGTGAGCGAGCGCAATCGTCTCGGGATGGAGGACCTCGATCTGCGTTCCGATTTGTGGGAGTCCGGTGCGGCGCAAACTTCGGCTGGAGAAATAGAAGGATTAGCCGCTGCTCTTGCGCAGGCGGTCGAACCTCTTTCCGGCAAGGACAAATGGAAACTCGCCGCGGTATACGCCGGCAAATACGGCGATGTGCACCGGCAGCCATGGGACCAGCTCATCAGCTTCGTGCGGCTGGTTCATCGCGAAGCCGCAAACGTTCAGGAATCGTTCGTCAAGTACGGCCCGGAAAGTTCCAACGATTCTGGGGCCAAGGAGCAGGAGCGCATCGCGGGCGAAATCCTGGGGCATCTGGAAGAAGGCGGCAAGCTTGGCTCGCTGACGCTTTTCACTCACAAGTCCTGGAGCCAATTCCTGGAACAAACGAAGGTGAACAGTGCCCGCCCTCGCCTTCCCGAACATTTTCACGCCTTGCGCCAAATGTTCCGCATCAGGGGTCTTCGCGAAGACCTCCGCGCCCGGTGGGATCGACAAGTGGCGATTCTTGGGACTCCACATTCGAGTGAAATGGGCGAAGAGGTCGAAAAAACGCTGATCCAGTATTGTGACTCGATCGAGGACTGCCTGGGCTGGCAAGAGCGGATTTGGCTTCCTTTGCAACGGCGACTAGAAGACATCGGCTTCCGTTGGGATAAATTCCTGGCCGAACAGCCCGCGGTGGTCGGTTCCGACGGCGAGTTGGCGCGCGTTCACCTTGCCGTCACACAGGCTCTGCCGCCGATCTTGGACTCCCGCTTCAAGAAACTGAGACTGCTTCAACTGGAAGAAGAATTCCGAGATCTCAAGAACCGGCTCAAACTTGCAGCCCGCGTAGCGAAGGCATCCAAAGTGATCCGCCTGCTCCTGGCTGCGGTGAACGACGAAGATTCCAATAACTACCGCGAAGCCTACGAGCGCTTGCTGGAATTAAAGAGCAAACAAGCGGACCTGGACTTGCGGCGCACATTGCTAGCCAAGCTCGAGACCGCTGCCCCGGCATGGGCCGGAGCGATTCGCAATCGCTCCGGGGTGCATGGCCGCGGGGAGCCGCCGCGCGACGCCGGTTCCGCCTGGTCCTGGCGGCAGTTGAACGATGAACTCGATCGCCGTGGCAGCGTCTCGCTCGAAGCCTTGCAGGCCAAGACTGAAAAGTTGAGCGAGCAGTTGCGCCGTGTGACCGTCGAGCTCATTGACAAGCGCTCCTGGTCGTCACAGGCGCGCCGCACCTCTTCCCGGCAGCCGCAAGCGCTCGTCGGCTGGCTGGATACCATTCGCCGCATCGGTAAGGGGCACGGAATTCGCGTTTCCCTTTTGCGTGCCGAAGCGGCCAGAAAAATGAGTGAGTGCCGCGGGGCCGTCCCCGTTTGGGTTATGCCGCTCTCCCGCGTCGTTGAAAACTTCGACCCGCGCACGACCCGCTTCGACGTCATCATCATTGACGAAGCCAGCCAGAGCGACGTGATGGCGCTGGTCGCTCTGTACCTGGGCAAGACGGTCCTTGTAGTGGGCGACCACGAGCAAGTCAGCCCATCGGCGGTCGGACAGGATTTGAGCGTGATTCAGAACCTCATATTCCAGTATCTCCGCGGAATCCCGAACGCCGATCTCTATGATGGCCAGATTTCGATCTACGATCTCGCGCGCCAGTCGTTTGGCGGCACAACTTGTCTTGTCGAACATTTCCGGTGTGTCCCGGAGATCATTCAGTTCAGCAACATGATTTCCTACGACGGCCGCATCAAGCCTTTGCGCGACGCGAGCCGCGTCCACTTGCGGCCGCACACCATCGCGCATCGCGTTTCCGGGTCCAGCCGTGATGGCAAGATCAATCGCCAGGAAGCCCAGACCGTCGCTTCACTCCTGGCGGCCGCGATGGAGCAACCCGAATACAAGAAGAATGACGCGGGTCAGCCGCTGACGTTTGGAGTGGTTTCTCTGGTTGGCGATGAGCAAGCCATCGAAATTGACAACCTGGTTCGCGCGCACGTTTCCCCCGACCGCTATGAACTCCATCGCGTGCTCTGCGGAAACGCCTCGCAATTCCAAGGGGACGAGCGCGATGTGGTGTTCATTTCCCTGGTTGACACCGCCGAGCGCGGCTCTCTCTCTCTGCGCGATCAGGAACTTTTCAAGCAACGCTTTAATGTTGCCGCTAGCCGCGCCCGCGATCAGATGTGGATCGTTCATTCGCTGAGTCCGCATGACGATTTGAAAGCGGACGATCTTCGCAGGCAATTGATCGAACACGCGGAAGACCCCGCGCGCCTCATGCGCGCATTGGAAGAGAAGGAGAAGCGCACGCAATCGAACTTCGAACGGGAAGTGATGAAGCGTCTCGCCGCGGCGGGGTACCGGGTCACTCCTCACTGGAGAATTGGAACGTTTCGAATCGATCTGGTCGTTGAGGGGAACGGGAATCGCCTGGCCATCGAGTGCGACGGCGATCGCTACTACCCGCTCGAAAAGCTCCCTGAGGACATGGACCGGCAGTCTGTGCTGGAGCGCATGGGTTGGATTTTCACCCGCATCCGCGGCTCGGAGTTTCTCCGCAACCCCGCTCGCGCCATGAAGCCCGTTTTCGAAAAGCTGCAGGCACTGGAGATTCCTCCCGCGGGTAAATCTATGGACGCCAGCCCAGCGGGACTGGCCTCGGAGGACGTGGTCGACCGCGTTATCCGCCGCGCCGAAGAGCTTCGCCGAAGCTGGTCGAAGACCAACGGAGCGGCCTCTCGTTCATCTTCCCGGATCTCGGCGGCCGCTACAGTCTAGGGAAGGCACAGATTCTGGGCTTCCCTCTCTGCTCTGTCTGCCATTTTTCAATTTTTCCCTGCTTTCTTTTCCCGAAGGAATTGACCGCAGCCCCTCGACCGTCTACCATCCTCAATTCAACTACTCGCAATGCTTAACGAAACAATCGGCCACTACCGTATTCTCCGCAAGCTCGGCAGCGGCGGCATGGGCATCGTCTACGAAGCCGAGGACTCCAAGCTCGGCCGCCGCGTGGCCCTGAAATTCCTTCCGGAGAGCACCCATCATGATGAGCAGGCGATCGAGCGCTTCTTGCGCGAAGCCCGCGCCGCCTCCGCCCTAAATCACCCGGGCATTTGCACCATCCACGCCATCGAAGAACACGAGAACCGCACCTTCATCGCCATGGAGCTGCTCGAGGGACAAACTCTCGACAAGCTTTTCCCGCTCGGCCCGCTACCCATTCCGCGCACGGTGGACATCGGCATTCAGCTCGCGGACGCTCTCGACGCTGCGCACAAAAAAGGGATCGTCCACCGGGACATCAAGCCCGCCAATATTTTCGTCACCGAGCGCGGCACGGTCAAAATCCTAGACTTCGGCCTGGCCAAACTTTTGCCGCAACGCGAAGCCGGTCTTCACGGCACGACCATGGACAATTCCGAGACGCTCATCCTCACCAGTCCGGGGACGGCGGTCGGCACCATCGCTTACATGTCGCCGGAGCAGGCCCGCGGCGAAGATCTCGATACGCGCAGCGATCTCTTCTCGCTCGGCGCCGTCCTCTATCAAATGGTGACCGGCAAGCTTCCGTTCCCCGGCTCAACCAGCGCGGTCGTCTTCGACAATATTCTCAATGCCGCGCCGGTTTCTCCCGTCATGCTGAACGCCGGAGTTCCTGTCGAACTCGAGCGCATCCTCAACAAGGCTCTCGAGAAAGATCGCGATGTACGCTACCAAGTCGCCGCCGAGCTGCGCGCCGACTTGAAGCGATTGCAACGAGAGCTTGACTCGGGCAAAACCGCCGCGGCGTCTTCTGCTCGCGTCAGCGCCGTTGTACCAGCGGCCGCTCCCCCGTCTGAGCCTCGTCCTGTCACCCCCTCCAGTGGCTCCGTGATCGTGGAGGCAGCGCGCAAAAACAAAATTGGCACCGGTCTCGTGGTTGGAGCCACCCTCCTCCTGCTCGTCGCCGCTGCCTTCGGCATTTTCTCACTTCTGCCCCACAAAAAAACTCTGCCCGTCGAAGCAATGTCCATCGACAATCTCACTAACAACGGTCATGTCTCCCTCGCCAGGATTTCCCCCGACGGAAAATATCTTCTCCACGTACTCGACGAAAATGGTCTGCAATCACTCTGGCTGCGCCACATTCCGACTGGCAGCAACACCCAGGTCGTCACTCCGGCTGCCACGCGCTATAGCGGTCTTACTTTTTCTCCCGATGGCAATTACATCTACTTCGTCCGCCGCGAGGATTCCGAACAAGCCATCGCTTCCCTCTACGATGTTCCCATGCTGGGAGGGACTCCCCGACTACTCATCAAGGACGTGGATAGTCCAATCGCCTTTTCCCCCGACGGCCAGCGCTTCGCCTATTTGCACCAGCACGGAGATTCCTCGGTAACCGACCTTAAGATTGCGCGACCCGACGGCTCCTCGGAGCGCGAGCTCTTCCATCACAAGGAGGTTCAAACGGACAGCCTGACGCTTTCCTGGTCCCCCGACGGCAAATCCATCGTCATTCCCATCGTCCAGCCAACAACGCAGGATATCGGCGGATTCCTCGTCGTGGACGTCGCCACAGGCTCCGTGAAGCAGGCGGCCGTCACCAAGGACCACATTTATTTCGAGCCCAACTGGCTTCCGGATATGGCCGGTCTGCTCGTATCCGCCTCCTCCGCGGAAACGGGATTTGTCCGTCGCCAAATCGGCATTGTTTCTTTCCCCAGCGGCGACTTCCGTGTATTGACTACCGATACCAACAGCTATTTTCATCCCAGCATCTCCGCGGACGGCCAAACCATCGCGGCAAACCAGAGCCAGGGGAGAGTCCAGATCGAGATAGCTCCCGCCGGATCACTTGAGAGCTTCACTCCCGTGAACTTGAATTCGAATTTGCCGTTTTGGGCAACGGACTGGGCTCCCGACTCTCAACTTCTTGTCCTCCAGGGCCCCGAGATTCGCATGGTGAACCCAGCGGGTGGTAGTCGCGTGGTCTTCTCCGATTCGAAATTTGTGATGGATCAGGCCGCCTCTTGCGGAAAAGGAAGCTACGTTGTCTTTCGGTCAATTGGCCGGTCAGGTGGCGCCACAGCAAATTTTTGGCGGATTGATTCGAACGGCACAAACTTGAAGCAGCTCACCTTTGGCGTCAACGACCGAGCGCCCACCTGCTCGAACGACGGCAAGTGGCTGTATTTCGTCGATGCTGCCGACCATCATTTCCTCAAGCGCATTCCCATTGATGGCGGCGCTCCCGAGACAGTCATCAAGGCCACCGCCGAGCCCTACGACCTTTCCCCAGATGGCAAAACGGTCGTTACTTTCGAGGTCCGCGAATCGGATCACACCCCCACGCTCGTTTCTTATTTTCTCGAGGACGGAAAGAAAACGTCTGTGGAATTTGACCCACGGGGGCTGCCACGCTTCGCCTTCATGCCTTCCGGCAAAGCCGTTCTGTACGGTGTGCGGGAAAAGGGCGTGGACAATCTGTGGATGCAGCCGCTGGACGGCGCGGCGCGGCGTCAGCTCACGCACTTCACGTCGGAGAGAATAAACGGCTTCGCCTACTCAAGAGACGGAACGCGGCTGGCAGTCGGACGCGGGCACGCGGATTCCGACGCCGTGCTGCTGCGAAATATTCCCCGTTAGGATAACCGCAGCGCCCCCGAGCCGCTCGTGTCCGAATCGCGTTTTCTAATAACGGATTATTGAAGCGCGGCGCCGCCGGGTTTCGGCGTTACCGGGATGTTGGCAGTAGCGCGGGCAAAATAGCCACGGCGAGCGCGCACCTGAAAGCCCTTGTGCTCGGGCACTTCAATGCGGATTTTGTGGTAGCGGCCGTCCATCACGTAGTTCGTCGGAAGATAGGCAATCGAATACTGGCTGCGCAGCTCGTCGCCGATGTCCTGAAAAGATTGATCGAGATCGTCCACGTGATACGGGAAGAACGCGCGCCCGCCGGTTTCTTCGGCAAGCTGCTGAAGAATTTGGTCGCCGTCGGTCTTAAGATACTTGCGGTCGCTGGTCTTGTTCCGGTCGGTCTCCTCCGGCGAAACCCACTGCGTGCTGGTGCTGATGGTGTAAATGACCACGCTGGTTCGCTGCGCCATCTCGATGGCTTCGGTGCGCGTGTGCATGGATAAATTGTCGTCGCCGTCGCTGATCAGGATCATCACGCGGCGCACCACGTCCGGCTGATCCCCCGGCGGACGGGGCGGATGGCTCAACTCCTTCACGCAGGCATCGTAAACCGCGTCATAGATGGCCGTGCCGCCGCCAGCGCGCGTCTTCATGATTTGATCGCGCAGCACCCCGGTATCACCGGTGAACTGCTGGATGACTTGCGGCTCGTCGTCAAAGGTCATCACGAACGCTTCATCTTTATTGCGGCGCAGCACACTGAAAAGAAAGCTAACCGAAGCATCCTGCTCGAACTTGATGCGGTCCCGGATACTGTTGGAAGTATCCATCAGCATGCCGATGCGCAAGGGGAGATCGGTCTGTTTGCTGAAGTACCGGATTTCCTGAGGAAGCTTGTCGTCAAAAACCTGGAAGTCGCTTTTTTCCAAATCCGGCACGAGTTTGTTGCGCCGGTTCAGCACGGTGAAGAGGACGTCCACCAGGTTGACCGGGACTCGAATCGTCTGATCGCTCTTCTGGGCAGAGTCCTGGCTCGTTGGAGCAGGCGGCGCCGGTGTCGCGGACTGCGGCTTCGTGTCCGTGGTAGTTTGCTGCGCCCGTTCGGTAAGCGGAATGCCAAGCAGCGTCAAAGCTAAAACCAGGGAAAGGATTGTCCGTCGCATTTGCATTGATTATAGGTATCCCGCCAGCGCAGCGTCAATTCGGCTGGGCGGCTCGCCGGCGGCAGCGGAGAGCTTCTCCAGAAACGCGCGCAGCTCCGTGGGCAATGCGGCACGAACCTCGATCCATGCGCCGGTTCGCGGCTGCGCGAAACCGAGCTTTGCCGCATGCAGAAAATTGCGCCCCAGCGCCGGCAGCTCGATTTTTCCAACGCGCAGCTCCCGCGCCGCGCCATACAGCGTATCGCCCACCACTGGATGCTTCAGCGCGGAGAAGTGCACACGAATCTGATGCGTGCGCCCGGTGTGGAGTTGGACTTCGAGCAGCGTCGTATCGCCGATGGTCGCCAGCGCACGCCAGTCCGTTCGTGCCGCGCGCGGATTCGCCATCGCCGCGCCGTGCCAGGTTTTGCGCTCCACCGTCATGCGCGTGCGATGAATCGGATCCCGCCCGATTGCCAGCTCGATGCGCCCGCTTTTTTCCTTCATTTGGCCTTGCACCAGCGCGATATACGTTTTCTTGACCGCGCGCTGGCGAAACGCTTCGCCAAGCTTGGCGTGCGCCGCGTCGTTCTTCGCCACCAAAATCACGCCGGAAGTCTCCTTATCAAGCCGATGCACAATCCCCGGCCGCAGCGGATCGCCACCCTGCGCGAGCGCCTGCCCGCGCCCCAGCAGCGCGTTGACCAGCGTGCCGGACACGGTCCCCGCCCCCGCGTGCACCGTCATCCCCGCCGCCTTGTTGATGGCAATGACGTCCTCATCCTCGTACAACACATCCAGGGGAATCGCCTCCGCCTCCGCAACAATCGCCGGCCGCTCCGATATCTCGACCGTGATTTTCTCCCCGCCGCGCAGATGCACCGCCCCTTTGCTCGCCGCTTTCCCATCCACGCGCACCAGCCCCGCCTCAATCAGTTCCTGCACCCGCGTCCGGCTGAGCTCCGGACACGCCGCCGCGATGAAGCGGTCCAGCCGCGCGCCGGAATCAGCAGCAGCTACGACGAGTTCGCGACGGTTAGGGGGAGTGGTTGGCAGCACTGAAAGATTGTAATGGAAGCGTTCTGGATACAGAGAAGAGAGATACGGAATGCGGTGGGGGGGGTTGTAGTGGCCGGACTTCAGACCGGTCTGGAATGAAAAACACGGGTCTAAAGACCCGCCACTACGAGGAACGGGACTGGCGCGTCGGATTTTATGGCGGGGCCGCTCGCGTCAGCGCGGGGCGCGTATGGCGTCGTCCATGTCGGTGTTGGCTTTTTTGCAGGCGGCGCGGTCGCTTTGGAAGCAATGTTGGAGGTCCTGAAAATAAGTTTGAAGAATGAGCTGGCGCGTCTTGCTCAGGCCTTTCGCGCGGGCGTCGTCGAGGGCAAACTTTACTTTCAGCTCGGATTCGGCGTCAGGCTGCACGCCATAATGCTGGATGAGATTGAAAGTGCTCCAGTACAGCTTGTCCTGCCGCTCGGCTTCGCGCTTCACGGCTTGGTTCAGAGGGTAAACGAAAAGATAATTGAGCCCCAATACGAAGAACAGCCCGAAGATCCCAAAGATCAGGAGCCGCCTGTACATGCTGCGGAGATTATCTCATCCGGAAATTTCATTCCAGCGCATTCTCTTGTGCTGGGATGAAAAGAACACCTCTAGTGCGAGAGATCGCGAATTCTCCGCGACCACCTGGATCAGGATTTTGGCGTCGTGGGTTTTGGCCCGAAGAGCACATCGAGAATGAGCAGGAGGACGCCGATGGTGATAGCGGAGTCGGCGACGTTGAACGCGGGATAGTGGTAGGTGCCGAACCAGACTTCAAAAAAATCGGTGACCGCGCCGTGAAGAATGCGATCGGTGACGTTGCCGGTGGCGCCGCCAAGGAGAAGAGCGAGCCCGGCGGCTGTGCGCGTGGTGCCGCCACTTCCGGCAACGAGAAACCAGGCGAGAAAGCAGATCACGACGATTGACCCGGCAATTAAAATGATCCGCGTCCAGTGCGAAGTGGAATCCGCGAAAAAACTGAACGCGATGCCGGGATTGCTGGCGCGCACCAGGTACAGAAAGTGATGGACGAGTTCGTGGCGCCAGCCTTCGGTGGTTTGCATTTCAAACCAGGCTTTCGTGGCGCGGTCGAGCAACACGATGGCAAGCGTGAGCCATAGCCAGCGAAGGCGCGAAGGAATGCTCATGATGTAAAGGAGATTAAGGAAGTAAAGGAAGTTAAGGAACGGAAGGACGCAGAGGCGGAGAACATTCTAGGTTCCCGCCACATTTGCGGAGCCGTCGCGTTCGATTTCGGCGAGGGCTTCGCTGCAACGTTCGCAGACGGTGGGATAACGCGAGTTTTCGCCAATATGAGTTGAATAGTTCCAGCAACGCTCGCATTTTTTTCCGTCGGCGCGTTCGATCTTGATAGAAAGTTCCGGCAACGATTCGGCTGGAACGGATCCGGGGCTTGGGGACGGCTCGACTTTGACTTGCGAAACGATGAGAAGCGCGGGGAGAAGGGATTGCTTCTCTTCGAGAAGTTTTTGCAGTCCTGCCGCTTCCGGCCGCGCGTGCAAATGAACTTTTGCTTCGAGGCCGCCGCCGATGGTCTTGGCGGCGCGGGCTTGTTCGAGTACGACTAAGACGGCGGCGCGAACTTGTGCGAGCCGTTCCCATTTTTCGGCTGCAGCTTTGTCGGTTCCGCCAGCGAGGACGTTTGCTTCGGGGAATAGCGCCATGTGCACGCTGTCGGGCTCGCCGGGGGCTTTCTGCAAATACTTCCAGATTTCCTCGGAGGTGAAGACGAGGACGGGAGCGGCCAGGCGCACCAGGGCGCTGGTGATTTTCCAGACGGCGGTTTGCGCGGAGCGGCGCGACTTGCTCTTGGCGGCTTTGGTGTACAAGCGATCCTTGAGCACGTCGAAATAAAACGAGCTGAGGTCCACTACGCAGTAATCGTGGATGGCGTGATAGACGCGATGGAATTCGTAGTTCGAATACCATTCGCGGCATTTCTTCACGAGTTCAGCGGTGCGATCGAGCATCCAGCGATCGATTTCCTCGAGATGCTCGTTCGAAAGCGCGTCGCGCGAAGGATCGAAATCACTTAAATTGCCGAGCGCGAATCGGAAGGTGTTGCGAATTTTGCGATAGGCTTCGCTGAGCTGCGTCATGACGCGCTCGCTCATTTTGACGTCGGCTTGGTATTCGACGGAAGCAACCCACAGGCGAAGCAAATCGGCGCCCCAGCGCTCGCAAATTTCGATCGGGTACAGAGCGTTGCCAAGTGATTTGGACATCGGGCGGCCTTGTTCGTCGAGCGTCCAGCCGTGGGTGACCACGCCGCGATACGGCGCGCCGTCGCGCACGCCCGTGGCCACGAGCAGCGAACTATGGAACCAGCCGCGATATTGGTCGGGGCCTTCGAGATAAACATCGGCGGGCCACTCCGGGCCTTTTAGAACGGAGAGATTCGAAGAACCGGAATCGAACCATACATCGAGAATGTCGTTTTCCTTGCGCCACTTTGTCGCGCCGCACGAGCATTTGGTTCCGGCGGGAAGCAATTCCTCGGGTGTGTGCTGGTACCACGCGTCGGCGCCTTCTTTTTCGAACCACTTCACGACGTTTCGAAGCGCGGCGAAATCCTCGAGGCGCGTGCCGCAGGCGTCGCAATAGAAAACGATGATGGGCACGCCCCAAAAACGTTGCCGCGAGACACACCAGTCCGGGCGCTTTTCGATCATCTCGTACATGCGCTCTTCGCCCCACGCCGGGATCCATTTCACAGCGGGAATTTCTTCGAGCGCTTCCTGACGCAGTGTCTTTTGTTTTCCATGCGCAGCCGCATCCATTTTGATGAACCACTGTTCCGTCGCCCGGAAAATCACGGGGTTGTGGCAGCGCCAGCAATGCGGATAGCTGTGCTTGTATTCGTGATGGCCGAGTAACGCGTCGCGATCGCGGAGCAGTTTCACGATGATGGGATTCGCGGTGAAAACATCTTTGCCTTTGTATTCCGGCAGACCTTCGAGATAAACGCCCTTGTCATCCAGCGGCGCGTACGTTTCGAGTCCATATTTTTGGCCAGTGATAAAGTCTTCGGCGCCGTGACCGGGCGCGGTGTGGACAATTCCGGTGCCCTGATCGAGCTCGACGTAGTCTGCCAGCACTGCGGGCACGATTCTGTCTAGAAATGGATGCCGGAATCGCAAACCAGCTTCGCTCGCGAGATATTGGCCGGAGTACGTCTTGAGAGTTGTTCCTGGGTTCTTGCGCCCAATCGCTTCCCAAACGGTGCGATGAAGTTGGTGCGCAACGATTTCCACGTCACCATCTGTTTCGACAGCGGCGTATTCGAACGCCGGATTAAACGCCAGCGCCATGCTTGCGGGAATCGTCCATGGTGTCGTTGTCCAGATGATGGCGTAAACATTTTTGCCCTTGAGCTCTGCGGGAATCTTGTCCGCGTTTGCGCCGTCCTGCACGAGTTTGTATCGCACGTAGATGGAGGGGCTGGTGTGATCTTCGTATTCGACTTCGGCTTCGGCGAGGGCGGTGCTATCAACGAGACACCAATAGACGGGTTTGCGGCCGCGATAGACGTAGCCCTTCTCCATGAAATCGAGGAACGCACCGGCGATGGTGGCCTCGTATTCGTGGCTCATGGTCAGGTAGGGATCGTTCCAGCGGCCAAAAATGCCGAGGCGCTTGAAGTCTCGTTTGTGCTGCTCGACGAAGCGCGTGGCGAACTGACGGCAGAGCTTTCGAAACTCGGCGGGGGGAACTTTTCCCTTCCCGCCCAGCTCTTTTTCCACTTGGGTTTCGATGGGCAGTCCGTGGCAGTCCCAGCCGGGGACGTAGGGAGCGTAGTGCCCTGCCATGCTTTTCGTTCGAACAACCAAATCCTTGAGGATTTTGTTGAGGCCGGTGCCGAGATGGATTTCGCCGGTGGGGTACGGTGGACCATCATGCAAAACGAATAGAGGCTTGCCTTTGCGCGCTTCGAGGATGCGCTCGTAGATGCTTCCCGCGTACCAGGCATCGAGCTGTTTTGGCTCATTCAGAGGCAGGCTGGCCTTCATCGGGAAATCCGTTTTGGGCAGGTTCAGCGTTTTCTTCAGTTCGAGTGGTTCGGCCATGGATGTGAGCGCTTGAAAATCTCCTTATTTGCCTGCAAACCGCCGATGGATGTTGCGTATCCGCGGCACGATTGGATCGCGTACTCTCCGCGGGATGTATGCTCAGTACTGACCGTACGGAGGTTCAGGTGTACGGCCGGAAACATCGGAAAGCAGTGTAAGCACGTATGTTACAATGAATAGGAGTTGGTGTCAGCCATGGGGGGCGCGCAACCTTTCCTGGCTGGCTCGAATCTTATCGGTTAAGCACACCGAAGACGGTGCTTTTGCGTCTAAAGAACGAGGGGACCTGTGCCGGACAAGATTATCAATCTTCTGCCGCCTGAACTGGCAAAGGCCAGAGTGTCCGCGACACCCGAGGCGCCGGTACCAGTGCCATCCACAGCAGTGCCGAAATTCGCCAAACCCCAAATCCTTATCCCCGACAATTTTTGGTCGAATCTGAAGCAGTTCTTGACGGAACGGCCGATTAACGTACGCGAGCGCGCGGATGCACCGTTCACGAAGACGTCGTTTGGCGCCGGAATGGGCGACAACCTCAAGGATTTTCTGAGCGCAAAGCCTGTGCCCAAGGGACCTGTCAATAGCAAGCTGGCTGTGGCCTGGGGCGCGAATTTCGGTGGTTTCGGGACGCGCATCAAGGAGTTTTTCTCGCCTCCCAAGCAAGCGCCGCTGCCCTTTGCCGTAAAGCCGATGAAAGTAAAAGACATCTGGTCGAAGGATGAAAACTTCGGCTGGAGCCAGGGAATCGCCGTTGGATTGCACGTCGCGGTCATCGCTCTTCTGGTCATCCCAATTTTTACGAATATGCTGCCGGCTTCGACGGAAGCCAAGAACAAGCAGATTGACATTACGCCACTGGATATTTCGCCGTATATGTCGAAGCTACCTGCGGGCGCGGATAAGGCCGGCGGTGGCGGCGGCGGTGGCGACCGTTCGCAATTGCCTCCTACAAAGGGCCGCGCGCCGAAATTCAAGTGGACGCAATTCACTCCACCGGAAGCGACGCTCAAGAATCCGAATCCAAAGTTGCCGATGGATCCGTCACTGCTCGGCCCGCCTGATCTGAAAGTGGCGAATCCGCCGCTGACGAACATGGGCGATCCGCTGGCGGCCAGTGTGAATTATTCGGGCGGCCCAGGCGGGGGCGGGGGCATTGGCACGGGTGAAGCTGGCGGTATCGGCAGCGGCTCGGGCGGAGGTCTTGGACCCGGGGAAGGCGGCGGCACCGGCGGAGGTGCGTTCCGCGCCGGCGTGAATGGCGTGGGCTCGCCTGTGTGTATCTACTGCCCGCAGCCAGAATATTCGGATGAAGCGCGCAAGGCGAAGTATCAAGGAACGGTGTTACTGGACGTAACGGTTACAGCAGACGGGCGCGTGATTAATCCCGTGGTCATCAAGGGCCCGGGCTTGGGGCTGGAAGAAAAAGCGCTGGCGCAGGTGAAGAATTGGAAGATGCGTGCGGCGGTCGGACCGGGCGGCAAGCCTGTGAATTGCCGCGTGCAGATTGAAGTTACGTTCCACCTCTATTAGCAAGACATTTCCGAAGATCATTCGAGTCGCGTCATCTCGACACCTAGCGGTCTGTCTTCTCAAATCTCCCTAAGATTTCTATTCGCGTCGCGTTGGCACTTCTTGAATCGTCTTGCGAACAACGGGCCAGTTGCGGGCAACCAATCCGATGAGATGGGATTCTGAGTGGGCATTCGCCGATCGTCTCCACCCGGTGTTCGGCTAAATTCGGAGGCGCTCGCGGAGGTCTGTCCATGGGCGAACCGCTTTCGCGTTTGTTTGCTCCGCTGCAGCCGTCGAGAGACTCCTGGATGCACCGCGTCCGCGACAATTTCCAGCAATTACTTACACCCGCGAGAATTTTCACGTCATCCGCGAACGGGGCGCCGATTCACCTGCTTCGGGCGGAGAAGTCTGCGCACACGAGCCAGGCGCAGGGCGCATCCATTCTGAGCCACGCGGTGATCCTCGGCGCATTGGCAATTCTCGCTCTCCACCCACCCGGTTCAAAACCTGATCCGCTTCCCCTAGGCGGAAAAATCCCGAGTTACATTGCGGTGCCATCGCATTTTCTTGACAGTCTTCGCGGTCACAATCCAAATGGTGGGTCCGGGAGCGGCTCCGGGCATGATCTCCTTCCTCCCACTCAAGGGAATCTCCCGCCGCGATCTGCGATCCAACTCTTGAAACCGACGCTTCCGCAGAATCAGAATCCGGAGCTGCCGATTCCTCCGACGATTCTGGATCCATCTGCGCCCCGGATATTGACGTCAGTGGCCAACCTTGGTTTACCGTGGATGCGCGATCAAAATAATTCCTCTGGTCCCGGAAAAGGCAACACGATCGGCAATGGGCCGGGAGATTCCATCGGCAGTTCGCCAGGCGATCAGGCCGGAGAAGGCGGGCCGCCGGGGTTCTATCAGGCGGGCGTGGTGCTGCCAAGGTGCGGGTATTGCCCGGATCCGCAATACACGGACGAGGCGCGCGAGGCCAAGTTGCAGGGAACGGTGACGCTGCAGGTTTTGGTGGGAGCGGATGGACGCGCTTCGCAGATCCGGATTGCGCGAGGGATCGGGTTGGGGCTGGATGACCGAGCAGTGCAGTCTGTTCGCGGGTGGAAATTTATTCCCGCGCGCGATGCAGCGCGGCGCGCCGTTCCGGCGTGGGTTACGGTCGAGGCCGTGTTTCGGCTCTTCTAGACAGATTTGTGGCAGCGGAGTAGCATTTTTGGCGTGCCATACGAGTTTACAGAATACGAATCCGAGCCGGAGCCGCAGGCGTCGTTCGCGCGCGGCGGTGGACCGCCGCGGAAACGCACAGGCATTGGCGTGTTGGATCCGCCTCTTCAACCGAGGAGGCCACCCGGGCCAATCCCAGCCGCACCAACAAGCTTGGCCTGGCGGATCGCGGGGGCGTTGCTGCTCGCGGTTCTTGCGATTGGAATTTTTCTGCTGTTGTTCGTGAAGTAGTGACCGATTCAAGAAACCTGCTTTCTGCTTTTGTGCGTGGCCGCGTGACAATCTGCTACGATTTGCGCATGAGAAAAGCATCTATTTTCACCGTGGGCCTGGCGTTGTGTGCCTTGTGTTTTGCAGGGGCGGCGCGGGGGCAAAGCGAGACTGGCAGGCTGGAGCTGGCGGCACGCGTGACCCCGAGCGCGGCGAAGCCGGAGCCGGTGCGGCAATTCACGTTTTACGTGCTGACCAAGAGTTATGAGGATATCGTCAAGGACGTGGAGGAAAAAGATCCCATTCCGCCGCGCAAAGAGTTTATTGATGGACTGAAGGTTTCTCCGGAACTGCGCGAGTGGCTCAAGGATCACGACACTCTGGACCTGACGGCGCCGGATTTGGACAAATTGCTTAACCCGGATGACATTTTAAAGGTTCCGGAGTTTTTGCTCGCCTATGAGAGGTCCAACAGCGGAGGCGTGACCAAAGGGCTTCCGAAGCCGAAATACACGGAAAAGGACAAGAAGGAACACCCCGAGAAATACGAAAAGCTGAGAGCGGAATACCTGGCGGCGCTCAAGAAATTCATCAAGGCGTATCCCGAGACGGTGTCGGGAGTGGAGCTGGAACTGGACGGGGTGAATCCGCAAAGCAAGTGGGCGGCGATCCAGAGCGAGCGTAACAGACGGGTACAGCACCTGGCGCCGGATACCGCGCAGATCAATTACCTGGCGGCGAAGGCGGACACCGACCTTGATGGCAAGGCGGCGATTTCCGGACTGGCTCCCGGGAAGTATTGGATTAGCTCGCTGAACCTGAACGCGGCCGCGGGTGATGTGCGATTGCGCTGGGACATTCCCGTGAGCATTCAAGCAGGACAGACGACGCGGGTTGAATTGAGCAATCTGAATTCCACCGAGGCACGGAGCTACAAACCTTAGCGCCGCTGCGCGCCGCCGCCATGGGGACGCCCTTCCGCTGGATCGCGTTCAATGTTTTTATCCTTCTTGCGATCGCGCTGGACCTACGCGTATTTCACCGGCGACCACACAAAGTTGGGATTCGCGAGGCGGCGCTAGCCAGCTGCGGATGGATCGGCGTTTCCATTTTATTCGGGGCTGGCGTGTTTTATTTCCGAGGACATCAGCCGGCGCTTGAATTTTTTACCGGCTACCTGATTGAAAAAGCCCTTAGCGTTGACAACCTGTTTCTATTTCTGTTGATTTTCCGAGCGTTTGCGGTGGACGAGCGGATGCAGCACCGGCTGCTGGAGTGGGGGGTGATCGGCGCGCTGGTGATGCGCGGGGCGATGATTGTCGTCGGGGCGGAGCTGATCGAGCACTTTTCCTGGGTGTTGTATCTGCTCGGAGCTTTCATCGTTTATGCAGGGCTGCGGCTGTTTTTCGTCAAGAAAGTGGAAATCCATCCTGAGCAAAACAGTATTTTCCGATTCGCCACCAAACATCTTCGGGTGACGCACGAGTATGAGGGCGAACGATTCTTCGTGCGGACTGGAGGAAAGCTATTTGCTACTCCACTGTTTCTTGTTTTGCTGGTGGTGGAAGTCACGGACGTGACTCTGGCGGTGGATTCGATTCCCGCGGTATTCGGGATTACGCGCGATCCATTTATCGTGTACACGTCAAATGTTTTCGCGATTCTGGGGCTGCGCGCGCTGTATTTTCTGCTGGCGGGCGTTCTCGATCGCTTGCGCTACCTGGATGAGGGGCTGGCGATTGTACTGGTCTTCATCGGAGGGAAAATGATCGGGGAGCCATGGGTGCACATTCCGGTGGACATTTCGCTGCTGGTGGTGGGAGGAGTGCTGCTGATCGCGCTGGTGGCGTCGCTGGTGATCCCGGCAAAGAAAAAGCGTAGAAGTCAGTCGTCTTCAAACATCAATTCGTCCACGTAACACCACATCCAGCGTTCGCCCGGTTCGAGGGAACGGACGATGGGGTGCTTGGTGGAATGAAAATGTTTTGTGGCGTGTTTATTCTTGGATGAGTCGCAGCAGCCGACGTGTCCGCAGATCAGACACAGGCGCAGGTGCACCCAGGTGTCGCCCATCTTCAGGCACTCTTCGCAGCCCTTTGTTTTCGGCTTGACGTTCTTGATTTGATCGAGGTGCGTGCAGGTTTCGGCCATGGGGTTTCCTCAGTCTGGTTTGGGAGTTTGGACCGGAGGTTGAATAGGGACGCGAACCTGGAAGCGAGTGTCGCCGGGAACGGATGTCACGCTAATTTGGCCGCGGATATTTTTGATGATGCGGCTGACGACGTCAAGTCCCAGCCCGGTGCCTTCGCCGACGCCCTTGGTGGTGAAGAAGGGATCAAAGATGCGGGATTTGACTTCGGGCGGAATGCCAGGCCCATTATCGGCGATTTCGACGAGAATGAAATCGTTTTCGCGAACGACTCGAATGCTGAGTTTGCCGTTGCCGTTCATGGCGTCGGCGGCGTTGTCAATCAAGTTGGTCCATACCTGATTCAGTTCGCTGCCGCTGGCCAAAACCTTAGGAAGGCCGGGAGCATAATCGCGAGTGACAATAATTCCGCGCTTCAGCTTGTGATGCATGATCGTGAGCGTGTTTTCGATGCTGTGCTGGATGTCCACTTCCTGCAAGGAACCCTGATCCATATAGGAATATTCCTTGATGGCGCGGATGAGGTCCGAGATGCGCGCGGAGCTGTTCTCGAGTTCCTCGGCGATGCGATCCATTTCCAGGAGCGTGGCGAAGCGAGTGAGTTCGGAGCCAACGGACGCGCCAGCGGCTGCAGCGAAACGCGCTAAATGGGCGTCGGAGATATTCGCATCGGCGAGGTGCGGAGCGAGTTGCCAGGCTTCGGGGACGTTGTGCGATTCGAGCCAGGCTTGGATGGCCTCTTCGCGCTCGACGCGGGCGAATTCATCCTTGAATTGAGCGGGCGTCAGTGACGCGCGGATTTCCTCTTCGGTTTGCGCAAGCGTCGCGCAATCATCGGGGCCGATCTTTGTGGTGCGCGCGGCCTGGCGAAGACGCGCGAGGCAGTCGCGAAGCGCGGCAGCGGAACGGCGGGCGGCAGCGGAAGGATTGTTGAGCTCGTGAGCAAGGCCCGCGGAAAGCTTGCCGAGAGCCGCAAGCTTTTCGTGCTGCTGCTCGGCGCGGGTGACGTTGCGAACACGGTCCGCCAGAAGTCCGACAAGCCGGCGGACCAGCTCTGGCAACCGCATGAAGAGTTGCTGAAAATGAGCGACAGGAAAGCCGAGGTAATGTGCGGGGGAAACGGCGCGGCCAGTGACGCTAATCACCTTGAGCCGCGAGAATGGAAGCATGCCGGTAACCTCGCCGGCGCTGGCGACAAAAACCGGGCCATCGGGGCCACCATGCTCGGCCCGGGCACGCATTTCGCCTTCGAGTATGATCATCATGAAGTTCGGAGGGTCGCCCTCACGCATGATGATTTCGCCTGCGGCGGCGCGATGCTCCTCGCACTGAGCAACGAACCAAAGCAGGTCTGGGTGCGGGAGGTCAGCGAAAACGGGGATCGTCCGCAGCTTTGCGACGAGATCCTCAGCTGGAGAAGGCGCGGAGACTTCAGTCATGCGCGTTTTGCTCCCTGTGTGGAGTGCGTCATTGGACCTTCGCCAAATATTGGTGCATGAACTGCACGACGACGGCGCCTTCGCCCACGCCGGAGGCAACCCGTTTCACGGAACCATGGCGCACATCGCCGACGACAAAAATACCCGGCACGTTGGTTTCAAGCAAGCCGGGGTCGCGATCGAGGGTCCAACCCGGCGGGCGCTTTCCGTCGCGGAGGAGGTCCGGACCGGATAGAATGAAACCGCGCTCGTCGCGTTCGATCAAATTGCCTAGCCATTCGGTGCGAGGCTGCGCGCCGATAAAAATGTAGAGGCTGGTGGCCGGCACTTGTTCCTTTACGCCCGTGGTCGAACACAGAATGGTGAGTCCGGTGAGGCGCGTTTCGCCGTGAACTTCGACGACGCTGCTGCGCGTCTGGACTTCGATGTTGGGCGTCTTTTCGATTTGCTCGATCAAATAGTGTGACATGGTGGCGGCGAGAGATTCGCCGCGGACCAGCATGATGACTTTGTCGGCGAACTTGGAGAAATGCATGGCCGCCTGACCGGCGGAATTTGCGCCGCCGATGATATGCACGATTTCTCCTTTGCAAGCCATGGCTTCGGTGGTGCCGCCGCCATAATATACGCCAGCTCCCTGTAAACGTTCGATACCGGGAACCTCGAGTGTCCGCCATTGCACTCCCATAGCGAGAAGCAGGGCGTGGCAGGAAATTTCGAAGCCATCGGCGAGTCTTAGGAAACGGTACGGGCCTTCGGCGCGGATGCTGACCGCTTCCTGCGGAGCAAGAATTTCCACGCCGAAGCGGCGGGCCTGGGCGACGGCGCGGCGGGCGAGATCGTTGCCGCTGAGCCCAGCAGGAAAACCGAGGTAGTTCTCAATACGCGAACTAAGACCGGCCTGGCCGCCGGGGGCTTCGCGCTCGATCATGACGGTGTGCAGTCCTTCGCTGGCACCGTAAACGGCGGCGGCGAGTCCGGCGGGGCCGCCGCCGACAATGGCGAGGTCGTAGAAACTGGTTTCCGTGTGCGTGTGCAGGCCGATCTTGTCAGCGACCGCGGGGAGGGGCGGCTCGGCGAGGCGCGCGCCGTCGGGAAAAAGAATCAGGGGAAGCGTTTCGGCTTCATGGCCGAGCGAGTTGACCAGTCCGCGGACTTCCGGGTCGGTTTGCGCGAGTTCGACGTCGATCCATTGGTAGGGGACTTGATTGCGCGCGAGAAAATCGCGCAATTCATAGGAGCGGGTGGACCAGCGCGTGCCGAGGACGCGAATGCCTTCATAGGGCGGGCGGAAGGACGCGGTCCAGTCGTGGAGCAGGTCGTCGAGAGCGGGAAAGAGTTTTTCTTCGGGGGGATCCCAGGGCTTCATCAGGTAGTAATGGATGCGGGCTTCGTTGATGGCGTCAATGGCGGCATTGGTGTCGGCGTAGGCGGTGAGCAGAGCGCGCTTGGCGAGCGGGTGCATCTCCATGGCTTCGGAAAGAAAATTCACGCCGTCCATCTGGGGCATGCGCTGGTCGGCGAGGAGCAGAGCGACGGGATTGTTGCGGGCTTTTAGTTCGCGAAGCGTGTTGAGGCCGGCGCTGCCGGAATTGGCGCGCATGATGCGATAGCGATCGGCGTAGCGGCTGCGCAAGTCGCGCTCGATGGCTCGCAGGACTTCCGGGTCGTCATCCACCGTTAATAAGACTGGTTTGGGCATATCCCTCAGATGCAGCAGAGATGGTTTTCGATGCGTTTTTTGAAAACGTCGATCGGGCTGCGACTTTTCTTCGCGCCGCCCTCACGCTACAATTCTTGACGGTTCTATGTCCAGCCCCCTCGCCCAATTCATTGCGGAGTTATCGTCCGCGGAAGAATCAAAGAAACTCGCCGCCGCCGCTGAGATCTATCGACTTGGCCGAGCGGCATCGGGATCTGCTATTGCCGGCTGGTGGGGTGAGAGCGAACTTTCTCCGCTTTTATTTGGCCCAAATCCGTCCATAACCGTCGGGATTGCAGTGCAGCGGGATACGTTCGGGCGCATTCGAATTGCGAACGGCACGCCGAGGCTCGCAGAGGTGCCGGCGAGTGAGGACGCGGAGGAATTCGGGCTGCATTTCAAGCCGGACGTCTCGCTGGATATTTTGACGACGCGCGAGCCGGGCGGTGACGGCGCCATCGCAAAATATCTGGCGAAATTCGGCGAGGGTCTTCAGCAGGTGGAGTATCGCTGCGCGGATGTGGACCGCGCGACGCTACTCTTGAAAGACAAATTTGGAGTTAAGTCCGTTTATCCCGCCACACGGCCCGGAGCAGACGGGACGCGCGTGAATTTTTTCCTGGTGGCATCCCCGGATGGAGGGAAGGTACTGATCGAACTGTATGAATTGCCGATGATGCCAGCAGCCGGAAAACCTGCGCCGCCGGAATCAAAGTGAATCACTGAATTTGACGGCATCGTGGCGAGAGCTTATGGAATTTTGGCGTCCTTGCCGGTGATTGCACCATCCTCGGTGATGATTACTTCCTGATGAGCAGCCTTGCAGTCTTCGGAAAGTTTGCGAGCGCGGAAGCCGGCGCCAGCCTTCCAGTGAAGAAGGCAGGTCCAGACGCAGTTTGGCCCTTCCGTCGGATACGGGTTCGTGTACTCGTATTCAAACTGCCCCTGCACGCGTAGCGTCGCCTCGGCAACGCCGGCTTTCTTTCGAATCGAAGTTGCAGTGCCCTCGCGGTATTCCGCGCCACAGCCCCCATAAATATAGCCGTCGGTAGCCACGCGCACGGCGCTGGCCACAAGTTTTCCATCCACGGCTTCGAGTCCGATCCAATAGAGAACGTGGTCTAAATGTGGTTGCCCCGTCCCCGGATTGGAGGTCAAAGCAGCATCAAACGCGCGATATCCTGGCCGTTGCTCCAGGATGTGGGTCTGATACGAGTCCTTCGCTAAGAGCGGCATAAAATCTTTGGGCGCTTCGCTCTCATCCGTCTCTTCGCCGGAAATGCTCCATTTGGATATCGATTGAATATCGATTTTTCCGGCGGATGAGACGGTGACCAAGGACAAATGGGAATTCCAGACGTCACCGGCTCCAGGACTGGCAAAAACAAAGACCTCGGCGTCGGGTAGCAAATCTTTGAAACGCTGGAGGAGAGTGGTGGGCCCCAGGTCACCAACAAGGACGCCCCGAACCGGAGTTTTCGGTTTCTGCTGGACGCTCAGTGCGAGATGTCCCAGGTCGGGCCAGAAGCCCTGTGAATCGGAGGGTGGTTTCGCGGGCTTGTCCGAGAGCAGATAAAAGTCTTCCTGCGCGTTGCGAACGGCGTGCGGGCCGCCATAAGGAGAAGTCATCGTGCAGCGGAAGTCGTTGGATGCGGGATCCCAATGGCAATCCAGTGTATCGCGGCCTTCCCAACCCTGGTCCTGGGCAGAGCATGCGCCGCCGATGGGCTCAAATTCGCTGCAGCTCAGTGCTTTAACAATCCGCGGCGACCCGGACCGCAGGTCGAGAAACAACTGGTTGTCAAAACTGGTGACACTGTACACCCCGCTGTCTTTATGCCAGAAGCTCAAGTTGAACAGAGGCAATTTAGCATCGGGCGTGGCGGCTTGGAGTATTAGCCAGGATTGCATTTCGTCCTGTTTCGGAGCCGGACCCTCTTGCTGCGGCGTGTCCGCGGTATTGGCGCCGGAGTCGTCATCGCCGCGCTCTTGAATGTAGAGCAAGCTGTCGTTCGGGTCCGATGGGGTAGTCAGTTCGAACCAACGATCGCCGCGGGGACCGACGACGTGAACCGCGAGCGCCAGGCGGTCCGTCGATGCGCCAACTGCTCCCTGGCCGTAGCCTTCGCGACCAGGCACGGGCAGATGCGAGCGATAGAATTCGGCGCGCGTGAAGCCGTATTTCGCGGCGTCGAAACCGTCATGAACCAAGACGGGGCGCGATTTCCACTGCTTAACTACGTCAAGAGCGGTGATCTCGACAAACTTCACATCCGGATTGCTGAGCGACGCGCCCTGCCGATCGCCGCAACTGAATTGTCCAACGGTGCTGGTTTGCGCAAAACAAGGCGAAGAAATGAGGAAGAGTGTGAGGACGAGCAGTCTATGCAGAGTCGCGACATAATTTTTCATGGGCTTGTTTCTTACCTTCGCGCGGCGTGCGGATAACTCCATGATATCGAGTCTCCGTTTATGTGGTCTGAGGTCGGCATGAGGGTGTACGCAAGAAACACTGTGGGCGCATTCGCGTCGGGAATGCCAACAGAAGTGCGAGGGCAGACGCGAGCGGACTATTTTGCGGAGGAAATCTGTTCCCATGCGCGCAGGACTTCGGCCACGGTCCAGGCTTGGGCAATGCAGCCGCGGGGCACGAAGGGGGCGTCGCCATCGAAGATTTCGCTGAGCGTGCCGAGGCCGGCCGAGTAAATTTGCCGGCCGAGCGGTTCGAGGAAGCGCAGGGCGACTTCGCGGTTGCGGTAGACGCGATAGTGCGCGAGAGAGAACGGACCAAGGAGCCAGCCCCAGACGGTGCCTTGATGATAGGCGCCGTCGCGGTCGCGCTGGCCGCCGCCGTAGTGGCCGGCGTAGCCGGGTTCGCCGGGAGCGAGGCTGCGCAGGCCGTAGGAGGTCAGCAGGTGTTGAGCGCAAACCGCGACGATGGATTTTTGCTGCTCGTTCGAAAGCAGGCTCGCCGGCAAGGACACGGCGAAGATTTGATTTGGGCGCAATGGCGCGTCGTTGCCAATTCCGGGCGCATCAATGACGTCGTAGCAGCAGCCGCGCGTGGCGTTCCAGAATTTCTGGAAGTTTTTCTTGGCCTTGACGGCAAGTTTTTCGTAGCCTTCGCCGGGCTGTTTGAGGAGGCGCGCGAATTCGGCGATGATTTCGAGCGCGTTGATCCAGAGCGCGTTGATCTCCACGGGCTTTCCGGTGCGAGGCGTAACGACCCAGTCGCCGACTTTCGCGTCCATCCAGGTGAGTTGCACGCCTGGGGCACCGGCAAAGAGCAAGCCGTCTGCGGGATCGACGCGGATGTTGTAACGCGTGCCTTTCACGTGCGCGTCAATGATTCCGGCGAGAACGGGGAAAAGCTGCTGCAGGGTGGCGGTGTCCTGAGTGGCGGCAAAATAATGACGGATGGCTTCGTAGTACCAGAGCGCGGCGTCAACGGTGTTGTATCCGGGCGTGCCGCCAGTGTCGGGAAAATTATTGGGGAGCATCCCGCCATCCACGTAACGCGAGAAGGCAAGCAGAATGCACTTGGCGACGTCGGAGCGGCCGGTGGCGAGCGTTAAACCCGGCAGGGAAATCATGGTGTCGCGGCCCCAGTCGCCGAACCAGTGATAGCCCGCGATGACGCTGCGGCCATCGGGCATTTCCGGAAGGCTGCGTTTGACGATGAATTGGTCGGCGGCGAGAATCAGCTGCCAGAGCCAGGACGGTGCATTTTCCGCATAGCTCTCGTCTTTAGCCTGCCAGCTCTGAAAGAGTTTCACGTCCTGATTGGCGCGCTCCGCCCTCGTTGTTTCCGCATCCAGCGATGCGTTTGCTTCGGTGGTCGCGACAATCGTGAAGCTGGAGCCGACTTCCAGTTTCGCGCGGAACACCGCAGCGAGAAGAAGATCCTCGTGGTCATCAAGGCCGCGCGCAGTCTCTTGCGCAAAATAGCAGCCGCTATACCATTCCTGGTGGGGCTCGCAGGCAGCTTCCGCGCTCAAGAGATAGAAGGGTTTCGCTCCTTCGAAGGCCAGCACCTCCAGGCCGTACTCCACCGGCTGGATATTCATGCGCCAGTCGCCAGCCCGCGTCAAAGAATGGAAATCGCGGTAATTCACAAGAGCTTTGAGTTCCAGTTCGATCGGAGCGCTTCCGCGCACGAGCGTGTAGTGAATGTAAGTTGTGTTCTCGCCCTGGCGCATCCAGATGCGCTTTTCCAGCAACGCGTCGGCCAGAGCGTACGTCCAGACAGGCGTGGTGCCTTCCAGGTGGAAACTTTCCAAATTCAGATGGCCCTGTGGATCGATGGCGCCGCTGGACCAGCGATGGGTGGCGAGAGGGAAATCCGCGCCAGAGTTGTGGACGATTTCATCGCAGGCGGCAACAAGTTGGGTGCGGCCCAGCGGCAGTTGCAGGGCGGCAATCAGCAAGCCGTGATAGCGGCGGGTGAGACTTCCTGCAACGGTGCCGGAAGCATAGCCGCCGATGCCGTTGGTGACCAGCCACTCACGCGATTCGGCAGCGGCGAGATCGCCGCAGATCTCCCGGCCAAACTGGATTTCCGCTTGTTCCGACACTGGATGCTTCCCTCTTTCGAATCGCCGCTTGTAGGACTCTATACGAAATCTGCCAACCCGAACGACTACGAAGGAATGCAAATGTTAGCTGTCGCCGTAGACCGGGACGGCCGCGCCTTGAACGACTTTAGCGTCATCGCTACATAGGAACAGGATTACGCGTGCGATATCCTCGGGCTTTGGCCATTTGGAAAAATCCGCGGTGGGCATGGCTTTGCGATTGAGCGGCGTATCAATGATGCTCGGCAGAATGGTATTTGCGCGGACGCCAGTGCCCTTCAAGTCCGCGGCCAAGGAATCCAGCATGGCCACGGCCGCGGATTTTGTTGCGGCATACGCAGCGGCGCCGGAGGCGTGGTCAAATGCGGCTTTGGCGGCGACGTTCACGATGGCGCCGCGGTCTTTTTTCAGCATGGCGCGGACAGCGGCACGAGAAAGCGCATATCCCGAGCGCAGATTCAGCGCCAGCATCAGGTCGAACACTTTCGTTTCCAGTTCCCACAGCTTGGTGCCGCCGGTGTAACCGCCCACGGTGTTCACAAGAATGTCCAGACGGCCGTGCTGCGCGAGAACTTTTTCGACGAGCTGGCGGACGGCGGCTTCGTCGGTAACGTCAACGATAAACCCCTCCAGTTGGGAGGCATTGGCACCGGCCGCGGTCTTCAAGGCATCGATTTCTTCCTGTCTTCGAGAAGTGACGACGACCCGGGCGCTCTCCTTCAGAAACCCCAGGCTTACGGCATGCCCTAGGCCCCCCGTGCCGCCGGCTATGAGAGCAACTTGTCCTTCGAATCGTCCGCTCATTGGTAAACCTCGAAACTCTTTGTTCTCATCGGTTCAGCCACTTGGTCATCAAAAACCGATCGTGATCGTGGTATCCGGCACGGCGATAGAGTTGGAACGCTGAGTCGTTCCCACGGTCCACTTCCAGATGAACGGCGTTCACGTCCATTTCGCGCGCTTTCTCTTCAAGAAAAGCAACGGCCCGCGTGCCAAACCCGCGGCGTCGAAAGTCAGGCTCGACATACAACTCGTCGATGAAAGCATCGTGGCCGCGGAACTCAAAGCTGAAACCGATGGTCAGGACAATATAGCCGACGATCGTGGCTCCTTCGCTGAGAATCCACACTCGTCCAAATGCCGGAAGGGACAAAAAGCGCTGGAAGGTTTGACGAACGACGGCCTCGTCAAACTGAATTTTACCCGGCTCCTGCTCGGCCAGAAGGCGCATCATGCGAAGAAGCTGCGGCTCGTCCTCCAGGGCGGCTTCCCGGATCAGTAGCGATGGCATGTTACTCGCCGCTTTGTTCGATGAGTTTCGCGACCAAACCGGTCCAGCCGGTTTGATGGCCGGCGCCGATGCCGGCGCCATTATCGCCGTGAAAGTATTCGTAGAAAAGGATGAGGTCGCGCCAATGCGGATCGCTCTGAAAGATCTCGGTTCCTCCGGCGACAGGGCGGCGGCCGTTCGAATCGCGCAGGAAGATGTGGATCAGGCGGCGGGAGATTTCGGCGGCGACTTGCCAGAGGTCGGATTCCTGGGGGGCGTGCGTGGGGCACTCCACTTTGAAATCCTCACCGTAGTAGTGGTGGAACTTTTGAAGCGATTCGACGAGCAGATAATTTACCGGGAACCAGATGGGGCCGCGCCAGTTGGAATTGCCGCCGAAGACGCCCGTGGAGGATTCGGCGGGCTCATAGTCAACCCGGTTTACGTTGCCGTTGATGTGGACTTCGTAGGGATGATCCTTGTGGAAGCGAGACAGAGCGCGCACGCCGTAGGGCGAGAAGAATTCGGTTTCGTCGAGCATGCGCGTGAGCACGCGCTTGAGTTGTTTGCGGTTCACGAGCGACAGCAATCGGCGCACCCCGCGCGCCGAACGCTGGGTCATTTCAATGTGTTCCGGCACGTCCGGATGATTGTCAATGAACCATTGCATGCGGCGCTTGAAACCGGGCAGACGGTCCACGATTTCCGGCTCGAGCGTTTCCACGGCGAAGAGCGGAATCAATCCCACCATCGAGCGAATTTTCAGAAAATGTTCTTCGCCATTGGGAAGCTTGAGCACGTCGTAATAAAAACCGTCTTCGTCATCCCAGAGGGAACGGCCGCCGCTGCCGAAATCATTCATCGCCCGCGCGATGTAGACGAAGTGTTCGAAGAATTTGCTAGCCACGTCTTCGTAGGCGGGATCTTCCTTGGCGAGTTCCAACGCGATGGCCAGCATGTTCAGGCAATACATACCCATCCAACTGGTGCCATCAGACTGTTCGAGTTGTCCGCCGGTCGGGAGCGGTGCGGAGCGGTCGAAAACCCCGATGTTATCGAGGCCGAGGAATCCGCCTTGAAAAATATTCGCGCCGTCAGGGTCCTTGCGATTTACCCACCAGGTAAAATTCAGCAGTAATTTGTGAAAGACTTTTTCGAGGAAGCCGCGATCGGCGACGCCTCGGACGCGCCGTTCGATTTTGTAAACGCGCCAGGCAGCCCAGGCGTGCACCGGCGGATTCACATCGCCGAAGGCCCATTCGTAGGCGGGCAGCTGGCCGTTCGGGTGCATATACCATTCGCGGAGCAGCAGGATGAGCTGGTCTTTGGCGAAATCCGGATCGACCAAGGCCAGCGGAATGCAATGAAACGCCAGGTCCCACGCGGCGTACCACGGATACTCCCACTTGTCCGGCATGGAAATGATGTCTTCGTTATAGAGGTGCGTCCAGTCCTTGTTGCGGCCGTGCCAGCGCTCTTCCGGGGGCTTGGGGCCGGCGGGATCGCCTTCCAGCCAAGTGTGCACGTCGTAGTGATAGAACTGCTTCGACCACAGCATGCCGGAAAAGGACTGGCGCATGACGGCTTTGGCGTCGTCGGAAAGTTCTTTGGGAATGCGCGAGGCGTAAAATTCTTCGGTTTCCTTCTGACGAGTGGTGAACATACCCTCAAATCCCGGGCCAAAATCATTGGTGCCAGGAACGCCTTCGGTGCGCTCCTGCGTACCGGGGGAGTCAAATCCACCTACAACACCCGCGCCGGTATCCATGGCGCCGAGAGGTTCGAGATCGGTGAGGCGCAGCTTTAGGGTTACGGACTGGCCGGGTGCGAGCTGCAGCGGATAGCACGCCGCGACTTTCGTGCCCATCTGCTCGGGATTGACGGCGGACTTGTTGCCGCGAATCACAAATTCGTGAAAGGCGTCCTTCACGTAGGGCGAGCGGTTTCTGCCGCCAAAGAGGCGCGCGTTGTTGGTTTCGTTTTCTGTGAAGAGCAGATCCGGTTGGCCGGCGCAAAGGAGCCAGCGTTTGCCATATTGCCAGTGCTGCAGCTCGACACACGAGCTCCCGGGAACATTGGTTCCTTGGCGGGCGAGCGGGCGGCGAAGATCCTTGCCCCAGGACCAGGTGTTGCGAAACCAAAATTGTGGCAACAAGTGAAGCACGGCTGCTTCCGGCCCGCGATTCACCGCGGTGATCTTGATGAGCATGTCTTCGACATCAGCCTTGGCGTACTCGACGAAAACATCGAAATAGCGGTTCTCGGCGAAGACGCCGGTATCTAGAAGCTCGAATTCCGGGTCGCGGCGGCTACGGCGGCGGTTTTCTTCGACTAGCGCCTCGTACGGAAATTCAGCCTGCGGATACTTGTAGAGCATGCGCATGTAGCTGTGGGTAGGAGTGGAATCGAGATAGAAATAATATTCCTTGGGGTCTTCGCCATGATTGCCCTGATTTCCGGTGAGGCCGAAGATGCGTTCCTTGAGGATGGGATCGCGCCCATTCCAGAGTGCCAGACTGAAGCACATCATCTGGTGGCGGTCGCTGATTCCCCCGATGCCGTCTTCGCCCCAGCGGTAGGCCCGCGAGCGAGCGTGATCGTGAGGGAAAAATTCCCAGGCGGTGCCGCCGGGGCTATAGTCTTCGCGCACGGTGCCCCACTGGCGCTCGGAGAGATAGGGTCCCCAGCGCTTCCAGTATTTTTTGCGGGTGCGCGATTCCTCGAGGCGGCGGTCTTCCGTGGTTTGAATCCGTGGCATGGTCAGCTAATCCTCTAGATAGAAGTCCAGGCTATGGTCGCACTATCGGCGGAAAACCGCCGCGAGCGCTTCCTGGCGCGTGCTTGTTCCGGCACGTCGGGCATTCGCGAAACTATCCTCGGACATCGGATGCTCCAGAATGCGATTTGGTGCACGGTTCTTGGGGAGCTGTTTCATTAAATTCTGCCTTCCTCGCTGCGGCGATCTCGAAAACACAGGTTGCCAACATTCGTTGTACTCTGGATGGCTCATAGGCGCATCCATAGTGTAGCCGCCCTTTCCAGGAGAATTCATCCATGTTCTCGCTCGCTCAGCAATTCGTGAAAAAACCCCATCCTCTGGCGCGTCGAACGTGGGGCGCACTTTGCGGTCTAGCGCCACTTCTATTGTTCTGCCTGCTGGCCGTTGCTGCACGAGCGCAGGAACGTCCCGGGGACGCGTTACGAAAGCTGAGCGGATCCGTGAATGAACTTGTGAAAAAGGTGTCGCCTAGCGTGGTACAAATTTTGGTGACCGGCTACGGGCCTTTAGAAGAAAGCGACAAAGGGAACACCAACGCGATCATCGGACGGCAACGCGCTATCGGCTCGGGATTCATCGTGGATGCGAGCGGATACATCGTGACCAACGCGCACGTGGTAAATGGAGCGCAGCGCGTCCAGGTGGTGCTGCCGTCTCCGAACGGGGATGACTCGCTGGACGCGGCGCTTTCCACGCGGACCACGATTCTTGCCGCGCGCATCATTGGGGTGTCGCGCGAGAACGATCTCGCGGTAATCAAAGTGGACGCGGGCAAGCTCCCGGCGCTCGCTCTGGCCTCGTATCGCAAACTTCGGCAGGGGGAACTGGTGTTTGCCTTTGGCAGTCCGGAAGGCTTGCGCAACTCCGTAACGATGGGCGTCGTTTCCGCGGTGGCGCGGCAGATTGATCCGGATTCTCCCACGATTTACGTTCAGACGGATGCGCCGATTAATCCTGGAAATTCAGGAGGACCGCTAGTCAACGTGGATGGTGAAGTGGTGGGGGTGGATACATTTATCTTGTCCCAATCGGGCGGGAACGAAGGACTGGGCTTCGCGATTCCCAGCGCGGTGGTCAACGTGGCGTACCAGCAACTGCGGAAGTTTGGCCATCTACACCGCCCGGAAATCGGAGTGAGCATCCAAACGATTACGCCATCGATGGCGGAGGCCCTGAACCTGCCGCGCAACTACGGGGTGATCGTCTCGGACGTGCAGCCGGACGGCCCGGCGCAAGCCGCGGGCGTGCAGATCGGAGATGTGATTGCCGCAATCGACGGCAAAGCGGTGGACAATCTACCGTTCGTGGCCTTTCATCTGTTGTCACGGGAAACGGGCGACAAAGTCCATCTCGATGTTCTTCGCGGAAAAGACCGATACGGATTCGACGTTCCGTTGATGGCGCCCCCACATGACATGGATCAGATCGCGGCGCTGGCGGATCCGGAAAAAAATCTTGTACCGGCGCTGGGAATCGTGGGCGTTGAAATTGACGCAAAAATTGCGGCCATGACCTCGGATCTGCGTGATCCGTTTGGCATTATCGTCGCTGCGCGGTCGGCCGGCGCGACGGTAGAGGTCTCGCTGAATACCGGGGACGTGATTCGAACGCTGAATGGCCAACCGATGACTACGCTGGACCGGCTGCGAGACGCGCTGAAAGCGCTTCATCCTGGCGCCGCAGCGGTGTTGCAGATTCAGCGAGACCAGAAACTCATGTTTATTTCATTTACTTTCGATCCGCAGTAACGGCAAATGGGTGCCACGGGAGAAGACGCCTTTTTCTAGTGAGAGGGTTCTTTGATGGAGCGGAGAAGAGCGATCTTTGTGCCCGAGGAGTCTGACCCAAGCACCACCACGCGGATCTGGTCGCCGCGTTCACCCAGAAAAATGATGTCGTCATCGGATATGTGTGAATCCCGGAAGGCCTCGGGTAAATTCTTGGGGCCGCTATCCTGACGAGCGAATTCCGGAGCGAGGTGTTCGGCGTACCAGGTGGCGACGAATTCGCGCGAAGAGTTCGAATGATAGGTGCTGGTGACAACCTGGGCCTGGCTGTCCGAAGAAGGAAGGCGCGCACCCTCATTCCCCGGGAGCACCAGGGTCGAAGCGGGATAGACCGGGAGGGTGGGGCCAACTTCCTTGGCCTTTTCAACGCGATAGTCACCGAGCGGAGTGCGCACGGTGGTCTTGTCACTGGAATTGCGGAGCGCGAGGGAATTGATCAAGCGAGAGGTCATCATGAACCCGCCGCCAAGCAAAATGCAGACACCGCAAGCCATGGCCATCATCATGAATAGGAGTGATTTGGATGAAGACGACTCTCCCGCCGATGCACTTTTTGCCATAGCCTGCGCCTCTCCCAAGCCCACGACCGCGCCAGAGATGCCCCACCTGCGAGCGGTGATACGGGCGTGGCGGTTTCTCTACAATTTGAAACCTAATCTATGCGTACTTTAATTCCCAATTCGTACCCAGTCTCAGAAAACGTTCTTCCTGCGCACCCCAAACGCGGCCCCGGGAACGGGGGGCCGCGCGGTGCACGGGGAAGAACGGTAGCTCACTGAGTCGGCAGCATCAGTTGCGTGAATCCCGTGGTATTCACGTCGCGGAACATCGGAGTGCGCGGCGGGAGCAACGACGGATTCAGGAAGTTAGTGTCAAAGGAATAGCCGCGTTGCGGCGGAGCATAGTTGTTATTGCCGGAATTGAAGAGACCGGTCCCCTGCCGGTTGAAGTAAAGGCTGAGGATTGATCCCGTATAGTTCAGGGTTCCGTTCCAGTTTTCGAGGAAGCGCATGAAGTTATGGACACCGCCGTCCGTTCCGAAGTCCTGACTGCCATCGATCGTGGTGGTATCCCAGCTTGGTTTGGGGAATGAAATGCCCTTTCCAGCGACCACGCCCAAGCGGTAGTAGGCGGTGTTGGACTGGCGGCCGTTCACGTTGAACGGATACCCAAAGGTGTTCACGTCATTCCACTGGTCAGAGAGGAGTGTGAAGGCATCGGCGACGACCGAAGCTGCCACGTTGGGGTCGCCGAACCCGCCGCCCGCTGAATTGGCGTTGTAGTCGCCCTGCACGTATGCAGGATTCTCCGTAGCGACAGTAAGGCCGCAAACGACTCCTCCTACGCAAGTGGGCAAGCCGATCTTGCTTCCGTTAACGAGCTTTACAGCCCGGCGGAAGAGCGCGGACGGATTCTCACGGCCTTCCTGGGCATTGACCAAGAAAGTCCGTGGCCAGGGCAAACCGCCGTTTGGACCAGTGCACAACGGGTCAGCCACCGTGGCCGAAAGTGTATTTGAAAAGAGCGTGTTTGCAAGAATGCTTCCGGTGCTGTCCACCAGCGCAGGAGGGAAAGTGATCGCCCCGTAAGTGTAGAGAACTCCTGTGCCATCCAGGTCTTCCCCTGTGTCTAGCGTGCCGAATGTGCAGCCTGCAGCAGTCGAAGGATTGACGAAGTCGCTGTAGCCGTATTCACCGGTTTCGTGTCCGCCGGGCGAGAGCGGTGGCCAAGCATTTGCGAAAGCACCAGGCCCGCTGCTCGGAACGTAGTTTCCGCGGCGATCGGAGATGTACACGACAAAGTTGTTCGGCGCAACATTGGCATCCTGCGTCTTGGGGCCCGTTGTGCCAATCGTTCCGGAGAACCACTTTGCCAAATTGTTGACGTCCAGTTCGACGTAGTGCATGAGGCCGCCGAGCGTGACGCGGTTGGCGAACACGCCGGTAGGCGCAGCCTCGCGGTTGTAGCCTTCTCGCGTATCGTAGAGCACGTTGGGCCAAAAGTCCGAAGGCTGAGGGGTCCATCCCACCAAAGGCAACTTGGTGGTCGGATCCACGCCGCAAACCTGGGCAACCGTCGATTGTGACGGCAGGTTCTTGGGGGCTGTAGTCTTCAAGACGCCGGTGTTGACTATGACCGACGAAGGATTGTCGCGAATGCGCTCCAGGCGGATGACCGCATTGGGGTGGGGATCCATACAGGTGCCCGTCCCGAACGCGGCGACGTTGTAGGTTCCGGCAGCCATGGGCGCCGCATTTTGATAATTCACTTGCACCGCCGCGCCCGTACTCGGATTCACGGTGGGAACTGTCGGGAGTGGCAGATAGGGCGGCGCCGCGCTGGAGCCCTGCATTTGTGTACTGAGGCCCCCCCAATTCGGATTGAGATTGGTTCCGTCGTACGACTGAGGCATGGGGTTGATATTCCTGCCGGCATAGCCGAGGCTTAGGATTTCCTGAGTAACGTCTTTATATGTTCCGCAAGGACTGCCGTACGTTGTCTGAGCGTCAATCTTGATGTAGCCGGTGACGATCTTAGTCGAGTTGGGCTGCCAATAGCCGTCGCCCCCGTTAGCGCCCGGAACATATGCAGCTGCGCCCCCCACTGCGCCCGAGCCCGCCAGTGGCAATGGAGTAGTACCGGCCGTGGTCATGGCGGTTTTAAGCGCGGTTGCGTTTGCAGATGCCCAACTGCCAACAGGCAACGCAAGGTCTGCCAGGTTGAATGGTTGGCCAGCACTGACGCAAGGAAGACTTGTGATATCGGCTGCGTTATCGGAGATCAAGATTCTCAGACTAGCTTGGGAATAATACCGCTCGCCAAGGACGCCTGGATTGGCGGTGTCTTCGCCTTGCACGGGACGGCGAATGATGTCCACGGGGGAAGCGCTACCCAGGAGCGTGATGGTCAAGTTCAGCGGCTTCACACCGCTTCGAAGATTTCCGTTGTAAGAAGCGGAGATCGAGGGCCAGCTTGCGTTGGCCGTTCCACTGCCTAAACAACCGGTAATGCTTCCTTGTCCGAACCCAAGCGCCTGGTAGGAACCGCTACCTTTGGTGATCTCAACGCTACCCGGGTGAATGCCTGACGTGGACTCGGTGTTGCCGTTTGAGAGGCAGTCGCGCACAACGCTACCGACTGCGGTCACAGGATTCGACAACCAGAGTTGGACGGCAGTTGTTTGAGTCGGTGTGGCATTCGCGGGCCCACCGCTGGCCACGAACAGGTTGCCGTTGGTAGCTACGCGTCCGCCAAAATTGAAGTTCGGACCAGGGAAGAAACTCAAGTCGGTTTGCGAGAATATGCCGAACTGGAACAGCGGGATGCCGACCGTCTGGGTGGTCCGCTGCAGTTTGACTTGCGCGCCATTGGTTGTCAGCGCTCCGACCGTCAAGGTATAGGGCGTCTCAAGAGCAGTCATCCCTTGGTAAGGGCTGGAGCCCGAAGTGATCTGGGCAAAGGACGCTAGAGGGTTGCCATTTGCGTCCTTCGGATAGCTGATCAAATAGGTGTTATTCCCCTGAGAATCCACGTACGTTACCGCCGTGCTCGAGGGGAGCGACGGAGGAGTGGTCATGAGGGCATTTACCTGCGAACCAGTGGGCGCATAGGTGGTGCCGAACAGGGTTCCGAGGTCAGCCGTGAGCTTCTCCATGCCGGATTCCGCGCCGTAGAAAGCGCGCACCTGGTCGTTGTCCATGCCGGAAAGCCTTTGCCCTTCGGTGACCAGCAGGATGAAGCCCACCACCATGGCGGACATCAGAAGAAGCAGCAAGAGCGTCGTAACGAGCGCTATACCTGATTGTTTTCGCATAAGAGTTTTCACCGGTCGCATCGTGTAGCTCCTCTTACTTATAAGTATTAAAGTAGGCCATGCTGCGCAGCGCGACTTGCGTGGCCAAGTTGGTCCGGACATATTGCCCGCTACCCGCGGTCGTGGAGGTAGTTCGCGCGCCCAGATACACGTTCACGGAGCGGATCTGGTTTTCGTTGTCGGTTACCGGAACTACAGTCTGGTTCACGGGAGCCGGCGAACTCCCATCATCGAAATTGAAGGTGAACTGGAGGTTTTCAAAAACTTCCGCGACGGCCTGCGGGGCATTGAAATTAAGAGCGCGCATAAGCTCCGGCTGCGCGGAATCGTTTGCCGGGACAGCCAAGTAGTACGTAACCATCCAGATGCGCGTGGCAGAGGTGACGGGATAGGTGCCGTTGGGAACGCCGCCAGTGAGATTCTGGAGTTGCTTGATGGTCCCGGCGCTTTCCGTCCCGGTGCGCATGTTCAGATTGTAAGGATCACCCGCATTAAAGGTCAGGGTTTGTCCGCTGACCGCCGAGACTTCCTGCAGGCAATTGCCGTTGTTGTTGTAAATCATGATCAGGTCCCCGACGTTGACAGGAATGCCCGCGAGGCCGATCGTTACGCAGCCAGGATCAAAAGTGATGGTGTTGCCATTCGCGGCGATGGCCCCCGCGGGGCAGCCCGCACCGTTAATCTGCTTGGCGTCCAGAGCCAAGGTGTTGTCCACATACATAATCGAGAGAACGTCGGTTGCAGGCCCCTTGGTCCCGTCCGGGCTGGTAATCGTGGGACCCAGGCTGTTTCCAGGTTCGATGGCCGGCAGAATCACGTTGCATCCCGGATTGGCGGAGTTGGGGCCCTGAAAGGTCAAACTCAAGGAAGCTGGTGGACGGTTCACAGGTTTGCCGACGTTGCATCCACTGGCATTGACGGTGTTTGGAATCGAAATGCCACCCGTGGGTATGCCCGTGGCGGTCTGGATGAGATCCTGAGTAATCAGGTTCAGTCCTGAGCGCATGTTGTCGCTCATGTCCGATTTCTGGGTGACGGTGCTATTTGCTTTGGTGGAGTCTCGGAAGCTGAGGACCGCCGCGCTCAAAAGCACCGCGGTGACGCCCGTGGCCACGATCAACTCGACCAGAGTGAAGCCTGATTGTTTCTTCATAAGCTCGCTCCTCAATCCAACCTCACGAGAATTCGGCGATGAAGCTGACTAGCGTGTATTGCCGGTTCAGGTGGCCGACCGTGTAGTTCATGGTGATAGTGATTTGGCGGAGCCCGGCTTCGCCAGTAACGTCCACGATGGTGATGGTCCGGGTCATGTTTGTCAGGGACATCACCACGTCGTCCGCAGTGCCAAGAATCTTGTCGGGTCCCGGGCCGATGATCACGACATCGGGGACGCTCGTAAGGTCATCTGCAGTGCCATACAAGCCATCTGGCCCGGCGGCACACAAAGGCAGCGCCCCGACGACAAACACTCCGTCGTTCGCTCCACCCGTGCCGGTTACGTTACGAATGTTGGTCCAGGCCAGCAGCTTGGAGTCGCGCGCGGCAAAAATCGTCTCCACCGCTTCTTCGGCCTTCTTTTCGGCGATGTAATCAAACTGCGTAATGCTCGCCACTTGAATGCCCTGCGCGTAGACGGTGGCCAGGGAAAGGATGCCGAAGGAGAGAATGACCATGGCGATCATCGCTTCCAGCAGCGTGAAGCCGGTTTGCTTTGTAACGCGCTCTATTGTTCGCCTCATGCGCATTCTCCTTATTCCTGCCACTGGGTACCATCCCAGTGGTATTCCCGGACGCGGCCGGTGCCGCCCAGAACGGTTACTGCGCGGGCGCTTGCGGGGTTCCCCGGTAGGCCGAGGAACACCGTGCCGTTCACCAGAGTGTTTCCACCGTCAACGAACGTTCCGCTTGTCGTAAATTGCATGATTGGAGGACCGCCCGAGACACCTTCAAAGTAGATGGCCGAAGTGTTTCCATAAGCCATGGGGGTATCGGGAAGTGTGTTGTAAACGGTGAACTGGGCCCCACCTTCAAACGAGACGGTGACGGGAGGTGGGGGCGTGCCTGCTGCCCACAGCTCCGTAATTGTGATTTGGTTGGTCCCCACGAACTGCACCTGGACGTTGTGGCGATGGGCGATGGCTTGCTCTCTCGCCGCGCGCAACCGGTACAGCACCTGGTCCATGGCGGAGTTGGCCTTGAAACTGGGCCACATATAGCCGAAACCCACGATCGACATGCCCAGAACGATCGCGATAATACCTAGGCCAACTAAACTCTCCAGCAGGGAGAAACCTGAATGCCGTTTGTTGCCGTGACGTCTCATCATGCACTCCAAAACGCTGCCTAGTCGGGTACCTGCACTCGGCAGCCTGAGATGTGCACGTGCGCACCCACAGGCATTTCTTGGCTAACCCATTTGATTATAATGGCTTAACTGCGAGCTTCGGTAGGGGCTACACCCGTGGGATGTTACAAAAAGTTACAAAGCGCGTCCGCGATTGCGAGGGAGAAGGATCGAAGATTTGCTCAAAGTACGGTGCTCAGCTGCACCACTTCGTCCCAAACCGACTCCTCGGCGGGAATACCGACTCTCATATTTTCAGCCCGGACTTGCAGAACGCGTTCACCGGGGTAGCGGACGGATTGGCCCGCGCCAACCGGACTTGCGCGGAAATGCTCGATGATTTGGTCGGCGAGGCGTACCGAGTCTCCGGAGTGGTCAAGGCAAGCAAGGTCGAAAGCGAGGAACACTTGAGAGAGACCTGTCTCCCGTTCGGTGTCAACGGGTATCTGATGGGTTGCGTGGCCACCAGACAAGAGTGTCGCAACCAGATCGAGCAGCAAGGCCAATCCAGAACCCTTCCAATAGCCGATGGGCAAAGCCCGCCGGGAAGCTTCAATGGCTCCGGGGTCACAGGTAAGCTGGCCGTTCGCATCAAAGCCTCCAGCGACAGGCAGCTGTTCACCGCGCCTTCGATAGGACGCCAGGGCGCCAAAGGCGAACTGCGACATCGCCATGTCTAGCACGACAGGTCCGTTTGGCCGTGGCACGGCAATGACGAGCGGATTATTGCCCACGCGGGGGTCGCTGGCGCCCCATGGGGGAAGATTTGCGAGGGTGTTCGTCCAACAGATTCCGATTACTCCCGCGTCTGCCGCCTGCCAACCGTAGTTGCCGCCACGCATCCAGTGATTGGTGTTTGCCAGCGCCACGCTGCCCATTCCGTGCGTGCGAGATAGCGCGATCGCTCTTTCCATACATTGGTAGGCATTCAGATTACCGGGGCCACGTTTCCCGTCCCAGCGTTCCAGCGAGCCAAAGCGAGCCACCAATTCAGGCGCGGCTTGGACATCCACGATCTTGTTCTGGATCATGCGCACGAATTGCGGAAAACGATTCAACCCGTGAGAGGGAACGCCGTCCCGGCTGGCATCGGCGAAAAGCCGCGCGCAAAGAGTCGCCCGGTCATGCTCGAAGCCAAGCTTGAGCAAGACGCGCAAGAGGACCGCATTCATTTCATCGTACGAAACACGAAGCATGCGTTTAGACTACCTATTCTAGCGGGCGGGCGGCTAAAGATTTGGATTGTGGCAGGCGATTCAGCGCTGTTTAACGGGCGGCACGCTGTTTCGAGGCCGAACACCACCTGAGTGCGCTTTCCATTTCGATATCGCCGAGGCACGAATAGCTTTTATGCGGGAGGATGTCCGGTGTCAAAGCAAGACTGGTAAACATCCTTTTTAGCAATTCTCAACGCTGGCGATTCACATCTACCATTACAATTGATCCTGTGCGTTTGCGGGACACACCGCGCAACCGCAATTCTGAGGAGTGCTTGATGGGTCATCCGCTTCTTGATCTAGCAAACAAAACGGCGGTAGTGATCGGCGGAACCAGCGGCATTGGGCTGGCGCTCGCCAAAGGTCTGGCGCAGGCTGGGGCAAATGTTGTTCCGACGGGGCGCCGCGAGGAACAGGTGAAGAGCGCGGCCGCGGAGGTCGTTACCCTCGGGCGGCGGTCACTGGCGCAGACGTGCGATGTCACAGACAACGGTAGCATAGAACGGCTTTTACAATCGGTCTGCAAGGAGTTCGGCAGCGTCCAGATTCTGGTGAACTGCGCTGGGCGCACGAAGCGGATGCCTACGCTTGAGGTTCCGGAAGCCGACTGGAACGCCATCATGGAAACGAACTTGAACGGGACGCTGCGGGCCTGCCGGGTATTTGGCCGGCACATGATCGAGAAACGCTACGGCCGCATCATAAATATTGGGTCGCTTTCATCGTTTGTAGGACTGTTTGAAGTTGCGGCGTACGGGGCCAGCAAATCGGCGGTTGCGTCACTCACCAAGTCGCTCGCCGTCGAATGGGCGATGTCGGGAGTTTGCGTGAATGCGCTCGTCCCGGGCGTATTGCGCACGGACCTGAATGCCGCTCTTCTGGATGGGACGGAGCGCGGCAAGGAGTTCCTGATGCGCACGCCCATGCGCAGGTTTGGCAAGGTCGAAGAGTTGGTAGGCGCTGCGGTTTTTCTCGCCTCGGATGCCGCCAGTTTCGTGACCGGCCACTTGCTTGTGGTGGACGGCGGGATTCTTGCCAGCGGCGTCAATCAATAACGGGCTTTTATCCTGAGAAATTCGAAAACGCATTCCAAAATCAGTGGCTGCTCTTGGCCGCGTCGCCTGACGAATTCATTTGATCTCGTGTGTGCTTCACGATCGCCAGGAATTTCCGCGCGTATTCAATGATGATCTCCGGCTTGTTGGACTTCAGCGCATGGGCATGGACCAATTCTCCGCCGACACCCAGAGCCACGGATCCCGCTTCGATGAACTCCGCCGCGGTACTCAGATTCACGCCACCGGTGGGAATAAACGGAATCTCCGGGAACGGGCCCTTCAGCGCCTTGATGTATTTCGCGCCTCCCATCTGGCCGCACGGGAAGACTTTGATGAAATCCGCGCCAGCTTCCCAAGCAGCCATGATTTCCGTAGGCGTCAATGCTCCGGCCATGATCAGCTTCCCCGCCTTTGCGGCAAACGCAACCGTTGGGAGGTTTAGCCCCGGACTCACCAGAAACTCGGCTCCCGCATCCAGGCAGCGGCGCGCCGCCTCCACGTTTAAGACGGTTCCCGCTCCGACAAGCAACTCCGAAGGGCCAGCCTTTGCCAGTTCGCGAATCACTTCGACGGCGCCGGGAACGGTCATCGTGATCTCCGCGATGGGAATGCCACCCAGGCAAACGGCGTCAGCCGCGATTCGCGCTTCGCTGGGCGACGAGGCCCGAATGACCGGAACGATCCCGATCTCCAGGATCCGCTCGCGAACTTTTTGCTTGTCCATCGGCGATTCCCTTTCTTCTGGCGCGTGCTCGTCAGCGCGCGATGCGTGCGCCAACTCCCTTCATCACTTGCAAAACGTCCTGCATCGTTGCCATGGAGGTGTCTCCCGGCGTGGTCATGGCCAGCGCGCCGTGCGCAGCGCCGCAGTCCACGGACCACTGGGGATCCTTTCCCTCCAGGAATCCGTAAATCAATCCCGACGCAAAAGAATCGCCCCCGCCGACGCGATCGAAAATCTCCAGATTCTCGCGATTTTTTGCCTGGAAGAACTTGCCGTCGCAATAACAGATGGCGCCCCAATCATTTTGCGTAGCCGTTCTGGCTTTCCTCAGGGTGGTGGCGACAACCTGGAACGGATACTCCTTCACGGCCTTGGTGATCATCTGCTTGAAGCTCTCCGCTTCAAACGTCGAGAGATGTTCATCCATCCCCGGCACTTCGTAGCCCAGCGCCGCGGAAAAATCTTCTTCATTTCCAATCATGACGTCGACAAACGGAGCGATGCGGCGGTTCACTTCCTGCGCCTGTTTCTTGCCGCCGTGCGACTTCCAGAGGGAGGCGCGATAGTTTAAGTCGTACGACACGACCGTACCGTGCTTCCTCGCTGCCTGCATGGCCTCCCGCGTTACCTCCGGCGTTGTCGCGGAGAGGGCACAAAAGATACCTCCGGTGTGCAACCAGCGCGCACCGTATTTCCCAAAAATCTGCTCCCAATCAATGTCTCCCGGTTTGAGCTGAGAAACCGCTGTGTGTCCGCGATCGTAACTTCCCAATGCTGCACGCACGCCAAAGCCGCGTTCGGTGAAGTTGAGGCCATTGCGCGCCGCGCTGCCCACGCCATCGTGCTCGACCCAGCGAACCAGCGATTGGTCCACGCCACCCTGGTAGATGAGATCCTGCAGGAGCCTTCCGACCGGATCGTCAGCAAAAGCGGTGACCACCGCGGTGTCCATGCCGAAGCAACGCTTCAACCCGCGCGCCACGTTGTACTCTCCGCCTCCTTCGCACACTTCGAAGGAGCGCGTTGTCGAGATTCGCCGGTCGCCGGGGTCAAACCGCAGCATGACTTCGCCCAAGCTGACTAGGTCCCAGCGGCAGTCTTTCTTCGGCCTGATCGTCAACCCCATGCGCTCACCTCGACCGCCACCTTCAAATTGAAAAGTACAACCGAAGCATTCTCGCGGATTTCCCGAGAAGTTTCCAGATTAGCGTGGAGTCAATCCGTAGCGAATAAAGTTGTCATTCAGTGGCACTCAGCAAAACCGCAGGCTGCATATCGCACAAATCGCAGCGAGCTGCCCACCTGCTCTGTCTTGTACGAAATTCAACTACCAGCTGTGCATGGTGCCGTCGAGTTTGCGATTGATGGGCAGATACGCCCGGCGATAAGGGAATTTGGACGCAAGCGCTTCATCAATATTCACGCCGAGGCCGGGAGCATCGCCCGGATGCATCAAACCGTCGGTAAAACTGTAGGAATGCGAAAACACGCGGTCGGTATCCTCCGTGTGGCGCATGAATTCCTGAATCCCGAAATTGTGAACGCTCAGATCAAAATGCAGTGCGGCCGCCATGCACACGGGACTCATATCCGTCGCGCCGTGGCACCCCGTCCGCACCTGATAGAGTTCCGCCAGGCTGGCGATCTTGCGCAAGTGCGAAATTCCTCCCGCATGCACAACCGCGGTCCGAATGTAATCGATGAGTTGCTCCTGGATCAGCCGCTGGCAATCGAAAATGGTATTGAAAACTTCGCCGACGGCGAGCGGCGTGGTGGTGTGCTGACGAATGAGCCGAAAACTTTCCTGCAATTCCGCCGGAACCGGATCTTCCAGCCAAAACAAATGATAAGGCTCAAGGCTCTTTCCCAGGCGCGCTGCTTCGATAGGCGTTAGCCGGTGATGCGCATCGTGCAACAAGGGAAGATCTTCGCCATATTCCTTTCGCAATCTTTGGAACAATTGCGGGACGAAATTCAAGTAAAGATCGGTGCTCCACGCGTCCTCCGCCGGCGCATCTTTCTCCGCTGGCTCGTAATACATTTTGCCCCGGCCGACGCCGTAGGTACTCCGCAGTCCGGGAATCCCGCTTTGCGCGCGAATCGCTTTGTATCCCAGTTTGATGTAGTCCCCTACCGCCTTGACGGTGTCTTCAATGTCCTGTCCGCTGGCGTGGCCATACACCAGCACGGCATCTCGAGAAGCGCCCCCGAGCAACTGGTAGACAGGGGCATTCAGGGCCTTACCCTTTATGTCCCACAGTGCCGTGTCGACCGCCGCAATCGAACACATCGTAACCGGGCCGCGGCGCCAGTACGCTCCCTTATAAAGGTATTGCCAGATGTCTTCGATGCGTCGCGCATCGCGGCCAATCAAAAGAGGAATGACGTGGTCGGAGAGATAACTGGCCACCGCGAGTTCGCGTCCATTCAGCGTGGCATCCCCGAGGCCGTAGATTCCGTCTTCCGTGGTGACCTTGAGCGTCACAAAATTCCGGCCTGGGCTGCAAACGATTACTTTGGCATCAGTGATTCGCATGATCGGCTTTCATTCCTTTTATCGACTTAGAGATATATCAGGTGCCTGTGTCAGTTTCAAACTGCCACCGCCTCATTGCATGGCTCGGAATCAAACTCCGTTCCGGGGCCTTTCGCGGCGCACGAAATCGGTGTCCTGCGTCGGCTCCGATTCACACTCGATGGCAATCGTCGTAACGGGATGGTCAGGCGCTTCGGCTGGCAAACCAGTGAATCGCACGCGGAAACGATCCTGCTCGAAAGCAACCTTCTGCCCGGTGGCGAACATGCGGGCCGACCTCACGCCAGTCATGAGGCCTGCCAAGGCAGCGGTGTCGCCCGGCCAGAAGTAAATATGCATGTAGAGCGTATTGCCTTTGCGCGTAAAGTTGGCGTAATTCGAACGCCGCACCCGGCACGGCTCCGCCGTGTAAATCGTTTCCCCATTGTGCGCCATCCACTGCCCTACTTCCTTGAAGATGCGGACGGACTCCTCAGGAATCGAGCCATCCGGTTTCGGACCGACATTTAAGAGATAGTTGCCGGCATCGCGCGAGCAGGTGATGAGATTCCGCACCACCGTTTTTGGGCTTTTCCAATTGTCGTCGGCTTGCTGATAGCCCCAGCTGTCGTTCAGCGTCATGCAGCTTTCCCAGGAGCGGCCGCCCCTTTCGGCGACGATCACCTGTTCCGGCGTGGAGAAATCGCCGGGCAAGCGGTTCCGGTTATTCACGATGATATCCGGCTGAAGCTGGAAAACCATTTTGTTCATGCGTTCGGATTCCCAGCCCGCGGCGTCGAGCGGCCAGGCCACGTCGTACCACAGAGAATCGATTTTTCCGTAGTTGTTCAGCAGCTCGTGGATGAGGCCGTGGGTGTATTCGATAAAACGCTTGCGCGCTTCTTCGTCTTTCGCGCAGCGCGCGCCATCCGGATGATGCCAATCCATCAGCGAGTAATAAAACCCCACGCGCAGGCCTTCGGCCCGTGCGGCTTCCACATACTCGCGCACGAGGTCGCGACCGGCAGCTTGCTTTGGCGCGCAGTAGTTTGTGAGTTTCGTTTCGAAATTACAGAAGCCCTCGTGATGCTTGGTGGTCATCACCATGTACTTCTGCCCGGTTTCCTTGGCGAGTTTTGCCCAGGCCCGCGCCGCGTTTGGCTTTGGCTGGAAGCGCTTGGCCAGCAGTTCGTATTCACTTACGGGAATTCCCTCGTCTTCCATCACCCATTCGTGGCGGCCGAGTACGCTGTACAAACCCCAGTGAATGAACATTCCGAAACGCGCCTCGTGCCACCATTTCATGCGGCGTATGCGGTCGGCCTCTTCTTCAGGGGATGAAGCCTGCGGCGTGGGAGTCTGGGTCTGGTCCAGAACTGCCCCTGCTTTTGCAGATGCAGTCAGGGTGGCAAGCGCCGCGCCTGTGCCTGCGAGCCATTCGCGTCTTAGCATGCGATCTGATTTCATGGAGTTAGCCCTCCCATTGCGTCAGTCCGTTTTCAATTTCCAAGCCGTCGCCCAGCGATCCTTTTCTTTCAACTAAGCACGTTCGAGGTAGTGGAGCTCAGGCACATCTCTCAATCGCGCCGCGGCAATTTCTGCGGTGATATCACGTTGGGGCCCCGCCAGCATCTCGTAGCCGACCATGAATTTCTGCACCGTGGCAGATCGCAGAAGCGGAGGAAAGTAGTGCGCATGAAAATGCCACTCCGGATGTTCCTTTCGATCTTCAGGCTGTTGGTGGAATCCCATCGAATACGGAAAGGCGGTCTCGAATAGATTGTCGTAGCGAATCGTTAGGCGCCGGAGTATGTCGGCAAGATTGTCTCGCTCATTTTCGTTCAGTCCCATAATGTTCGAAACATGGCGACGGCTCAATACTAGTGTTTCGAAAGGCCACACTGCCCAGTACGGCACGAGCGCGACGAATCCTTCATTTTCGCAGATAATTCGTTCTCGGTTCTCAATCTCAAGGCCCAGGTATGCGCAAAGCAGGCACTTGCCGCGATTCTGCAGATATTCGCTTTGCGCGGCTCCTTCGCTCACAGGAATGTTCGGCGCTTCTCCATTCGCCCAAATCTGGCAATGCGGGTGGGGGTTGCTCGCGCCCATCAGGACGCCATGATTTTCGAAAATCTCGACGTGCTGGACCCACGGAAGGGCCGTCAGTTCGCGATACTGTTCGGCCCACACGTCAACTACCAGCCGAACTTCTTCCGGCTTCATGCGCGGTATGGTCAGGTCGTGCCGCGGCGAAAAACAAACCACGCGGCAAATCCCGCGCTCCGCTTGCGCGACGAGCAGACCATCCTTTTCCACTTTGCTATCGGGCACATTAGGAAGCAGCGACGGAAAGTCGTTATCGAACACAAAGGTCGCTTTATACGCAGGATTTCGCAATCCTTGTGCCCGTGCATTTCCGGGACACAGATAGCAATCCGGATCATACTTAATGGACGGCGCGACCGCCGACTTCGCCACTTGCCCAAGCCAGGGCCGCTGCATGCGCTGCGGCGAAACAAGCACCCATTCCCGCAGGAGGGGATTCCGGCGGCGGTGCGGCGTTTCCCGAAGATCGTCCCAATTCATTTTTGTCTTTTCGCTTACTCTTGAAGGTCGGAGGGTTCAACCAAAGTTGCGCCCCCCGCCGGCGTGCAAATCTGAATCTTGGGGGCGATTCCAGTTTCCTTCTCGTAGCCCCGTGCCACTCTTTCCGCGAAGGCCTCGGCAAAGCGCGCCTCAACAAGGTTGATCGTGGACCCGCCGAATCCGCCTCCGGTCATGCGCGCCCCGTAGACACCTTCTTGTTTGCCTGCCAGCTCAACCATCACGTCGAGTTCCGCACAACTCACTTCATACAAATCTCGCAAGCTGCAATGCGATTCCCCCATGCGTTTTCCAAACCGCGCGATGTCCCCGCTTCGGAGCGCCTCCGCGGCCTCAAGCACTCGCGCATTTTCGGTTACCACATGTAGCGCCCGCTTATACGTGATCTCGGAGAGCGTTCCGCGATGCCGCTCCAGTTGTTCAAGCGTCACATCACGCAGCGAATGAATCCCCGGCATAGCCTGTGCAAGACGCCGGACCGCCTCCTCGCATTCCGCGCGCCGCTGATTGTACCCGCTCGATGCCAGTTCGTGCTTCTCCATCGTGTTGCAAACTACCAGTCGTACGTTTTCGGGAATTGCAGCGAATTCGAAGTGCAGCGAGCGGCAATCGAGCAGCAGTGCATGGTTCTTACGTCCGTGCAGAGATATGAATTGGTCCATGATCCCAACACGCGCGCCGACAAATTCGTTTTCTGCCTTTTGGCACAGGCGCGCCAACTGCACGCGGTCCCAGGTGTGGCCGGACTCTTCGGCGAGCGCCAACGCCGTTGCCACCTCGACTGCGGCCGAGGAGCTCAGCCCGGCTCCCATGGGAATATCGCCGTGAATCAGAATATTTGCGCCAGGCAACGGAAGACCCATCTGCTTCAATTGCAGCGCGACGCCAACGGGATAATCGCTCCACATTCTGCGCGGTCGAATCTCTGCGGAACCGAGGTCCACATCCACTGTTCCGGAAAACTCATCGGAGCGCAGAACCAGCTTGCGATCTTCCCGCGGGCTGATGGCCACCCAGCAATACATACCAATCGCCGCGGGCATGACGAAACCTTCGTTGTAGTCGGTGTGCTCGCCAATCAGGTTCACGCGTCCGGGAGCGCGGTACACCCGCGGATTCGCGCCAAACTTCGAGCGGAATCGTTCGGCGATGGATGTGGATTCATTCATGTAACTTGATCCCGCAGAGAATCAAGCGATGTGATTGAAGTTTGACCTGCGGCTCGTTCAGTATCCAAGGCGAGATGCCTACTAGAAGCGCGCCGCAGTTTTGCGACGAAGACGAAGTACAGGCTGAGAATGAGCCAGTCGATTCCTGCCATCCCGTACTCGCTCCTCCCGTCCTCAACTGCCATACGCCACGTTTTGCAGCTGTTCCGCGCCCAGACTGTAAAGCAACATTCGCGAAGCCGGGAGCGTACAAGAGCGCATAACTTGACGCAAGCGCTTACGCGCAGTGTAGAATCCGTGCGTCATCCTTCGGATGCGAAAAACCATTGCCGGCAGGCTACCGCGCAAGCCTGCGTGTGTCTGCGGCGGGCTAAATTGAGAGCAGGCACCATGGACATCCACCAACTCGAGCTGTTCCTCGCGGTCATGGACTCTCCCAGCATGACCCGGGCAGCAGAAAGGATTCACTTGTCGCCGGGCGCCGTCAGCCTGCAACTCCATAATCTTGCCGACGAACTTCATACCGAGCTTTTCGTGCGGCGCGGAAAACGGCTGATTCCCACGCCCGCGGCCCAGCGCTTGGCGGAACACGCAAAAGAAGTCGTCAAGATGATGGGTCGCATCCACCAAGTGTTTGAAAACGATATGGAGAAGGACGTGCGTCCCTTCCATTTCGCCACCGGCGTTACGACCCTGATCTACCAGTTGGGCGGTCCGCTGCGTCAACTACGAAAGCGTTTCCCCAACGCACAGATCCGCGTGACCGTCGGCGTAACCGAAGAGATGATTTCCGGCTTGCTTGACCGCCGCTTCGATCTGGCGCTCATTTCTCTTCCCGTCGCTGAGGACAACCTCAGACTCACCCCGCTCTTTGACGAGGAGCTTCTAATCGTGCGGCCTTCGGCGAATAAGGTTGGTAGCGGGCACGTCGGCTCACTGCGCGCTTCGGAGCTCAACAACGTTCCATTTCTTCTTTATCCACGACGCAGCAACGTTCGCCTGGTCATCGACCGCTTCTTCAAAGACATTGGCGTAACGCCCAACGTGGTGATGGAGGCGGACGACACCGAAGCCGTCAAACGCCTGGTCGAATCGGGTTTCGGCTACTCCATCCTCCCCGAGCATGCACTGAGGGGGCGTTCGCACTTCTTTCAAAAGTTTCGCGTCGAAGGCCACCGGCTGACGAGGAGTTTGGCGCTCGCCACCGCGAATACGGAATGCCCGCGGAAACTCACCGAATCCATCGCCAGCTTTCTGCGGACCGCGTTGGTCGAAAGCTAATGCCCTGGAAATTACCGAATGCTGTTGAGGATCAGCCCGCGCTTAGTTTGGTCCAATTCTCGAAGTTCGTCCGCAGCATGCGGTTCACGTCGCGCTGAATGTCCTGCTTGGTCACGCCGCCGCCGTCATTGTGCAGCAAACGGTAGGAATTCGTGAGAATCGGAGCCAGGGTCGTACGCGTGTTCCGCCATTTGTAGATGACCTGTTCCAGAACCCGGGCATCGGAATGCTGCGGAATAAAGCTGGTCCCGAGCATTTCAATCCGCTCGCGAGTTATTTCCTCCACGATGGACGGGTTGTTCAAGAACCACCAGCATCCAAAGGGCATCAGATTGCTGAACTTCCGCGCATAGACGCAGAGTTCGTGCTGATTTTCGCGGCTTAGCACACTTACCAAAAACCGGTTGTCCGGGAAGGTGCGGCACAAATTTTCGAGAGCGCGAAGGTCCGCTCTGCCAACCGCATCGCCGGCAAGTCGCAACGCCGGATTCACCTGGCGGCGAACTCCAATCATCAGCGACATCGGTATGCCAAATTCGCGGCACGACGGCAGAATCGCCTCGCTAAGAATCTTGCTGGTCATGCTCTCATCTGGAAATTGAAATTCGTCGGAGAGCGATACAGCCATATACAGCGGCCGCATGCGCGCATTCCAGTCTTCTAGAAAACGCCGAACTTCCGCCACGGATTTCCCCGTGGCGCGCTCGTCCACCGCGTACCCTTGCCGCGCCAATTCCTGCCAGTGCTGCGACCAACCCCAAAGAATCCGGTCCAACCGGAGAACCGCCTGAAATTGCGAATCTTTCTGCCCTCCGTTCATCCACGTTGGCACTTCCTCCGCGTCCAGCGGATCATTGGTCATAACCACGCTGCTTATTCCCGCAAGCTCAAACACTTTCCGGATGTGCGTCTCAATGGTTTGCGCCTCAAAAAACCTGCGCGCCTCCGCCAGCGCGGAAGCATCCGTGGGTAAGTCAAAAGCCTGGAGCACGGCGACAATCCCTCGCGTCGCCTCGGAAATTGGGCTGTTCTCGACGAACAAGGCCTTCCAAATGGCGTCGGCCTTCTCCTTTTTCGAAAGCTTCCAATAGTTGTCTGGCTTCATGCTCGACGAGCGAAAAAATTCCGCCTCAAGATAGTGGTATGTCAGAAGCTCATCGATGCCCCAGAGTCCAATCTTGCCGAACGCGGGAGAAAACAGGTGGGTGTGAATATCAATGAACTGCGTGGATGCCAACACCTCTTCCACCGCAGACCGAATCTGCTCGCCACCCAGCAGGCCCGCCGCCCGCGATCTCCCCTTCACTTCCGGATGTTTGACGGATGTCGTTGCCATATGCATGCGCTGAACTTATTGCATCCGAGCGCTTCCTTTCCAGAGGCAGTCAACCCACAAGGCCCGAAACCGATACGGTATCCGGCCGTCTGCTACGTTTATCTTCTTATAAAACCAGTGGAAAAAGAAAAATTATGGACGCCGCAAAATATAGAAGTCACCCCCCGAGGTGTCAAACCGAAAAAACTGCGGTTAAAATTCAGTCGGACTTAACGAACGAAGCGATCGCCTGGCGCACAGCATGAAGTCTGGTACCGGCTAGGCTCTTGAGCTGCCGTTTAGCGCTCCAACTCCCCTGGAGTCAACGCAAGATTGATAAACGATTGGTTTAATAACTCTCAACACCAGAATTTCCCATCTTGGCTTACCATAAGCGCGCTGGGAAGCTCCTGGCCACAGCGCACGGGGGTTCGCCGAGGCCGGTCGAGGCATCAAGTTTTATTCTTATGTTCTGGGGATTCTATTGGCTTGGATGGAGGTTGCATGTCTGTACTCACAGGTTCGCGGCGAGACTTTCTGAAAGTCACCGGCGCCGGTGTCGCGGGCACCGCCCTGGGCGTCTCGGCATCGAGTTACGCCACCATCATGGGTGCGAATGATCGCGTCCGCGTGGCCATTTGCGGTGTGCGAGGCCGTGGCAAGGATCACATTCACGGGTTGGCACACGTGCCGGGAGCAGAAATCGCCGCGCTCTGCGACGTGGATGAGAGCGTGCTGAACCAGCGCCTCGGCGATGTCGAGAAGCTTGGATTACCAAAGCCCAAATCCTACGTCGATATTCGCAAGCTGCTCGAAGACAAAGAGATCGACGCCATCACCATCGCTGCTCCCAATCACTGGCATTCCCTAATGGCCATTTGGGCGTGCCAAGCCGGCAAAGATGTCTACGTGGAAAAGCCCTGCTCGCACAACTGGTTTGAGGGACGCCAACTTGTTCGCGCCGTGAAGAAATACAACCGCATTTGCCAGCACGGCAGCCAGTGGCGCTCGAACCCCGGCCTGCTGGAAGCCATGAAGCATCTGCGTGACGGCACCATCGGCGACGTCTACATGGCGCGCGGCTTATGTTACAAGTGGCGCGCCTCCATCGGCCACTCCACCGAAGAGCCCGTGCCCGCCGGAGTCCACTACGACTTGTGGACAGGCCCCGCTCCCATGAAGCCGTTTACCAAGAATCGTTTTCACTATAACTGGCACTGGATCTGGGACACCGGCAACGGCGAAATCGGCAACCAGGCCATCCACGAAATTGATATCGCTCGTGCAGGACTGGGCGTGGGTTTCCCCACATCAGTCTCCGCCATGGGCGGACACTTCATGTTCCAGGACGATCAAGAAACGCCGAATGTCTTGAACGCCACCTTCTATTTCGACGCTCCGGACGGCAAGCGCAAAATGATGGAAGTCGAAGTCCGCCACTGGATCACCAACCACGAAGCCGAAATCGGCACCGGGGCGTATGGCGCCAGCGGCGTACCCCCTGCCGGAATCACCGCCGATGCAAACAAAAAGCCTTCGAGCGCACAGTCCCTTGGGCCACGAGACGCCAAAACTAACACTGTCGGCAATATTTTCTACGGCTCAAACGGCTATCTCGGAATCGATGGATACGACGCCTACAAAACGTGGGTAACAGATCAAGCCGAACCCGGCCCGCAAGGCAAAGGCGCCGGCGACCACTACGCGAACTTCATTGATTGCGTTCGCAGCCGGCGTGCCGAGGATATTCATTCTCCGATCGAAGAAGCCCACATCTCGACGACATTAGTGCATCTAGCCAACGCTTCGTACCGCCTGGGGCGTACGCTGCGGTTCGATCCTGCGAAACAGGAAGTCATTGGCGATGAGGAAGCCACTCGCCTCCTTCGTGGCACCTACCGCGCGCCGTACGTCGTGTCGGAAGAGATTTGATCTGCCAGACCTTTTGAAAATTGGAGGCCACATTCAGCCATGCGCATTGCGATTACCGGATCGTTTTTAGCCGCCATCTTTGCGGCTGCGTTATTCACCTGCTTCGTCAACGCTGGCCCCAGCCCGTCCGACCGCGTCTCCGTTGTCGTCAACGAACAATCCCGGCGCGTGGACGTCTCCATTGATGGAAAACCTTTTACGTCTTACATTTGGCCAGACACTCTCAAGAAGCCCGTTCTCTATCCGCTGCGCACCGCCAATGGCACCATCATTACCCGCGGCTTTCCGCTCGAGCCCCGCCCCGGCGAACGCGTGGATCATCCTCATCACGCCGGCCTGTGGTTCAACTATGAGAATGTGAACGGTCTCGACTTCTGGAACAATTCCTACGCCATCAAACCGGAAAATGCCCCAAAGATGGGCACCATCCTCCACCGCTCCATCGTCTCCGCCAAAGGTGGATCCGACCACGGCGAACTCGACGTCGAAACCGACTGGGTCACCTTCGACAACAAAGTCTTGCTCAACGAGCACACCCACTTCGTCTTTCGCGGCGGTCCTGGCTTCCGCAGCGTGGACCGCATCACCACACTCCGTGCCCTCGATGAAAAAGTTTCCTTCCCCGACGCAAAAGACGGCCTCATGGGCCTTCGCGTCATCCGCGCCCTCGAAATTCCTTCCGACAAGCCCAAGGTCTACACCGACATCAGCGGCCGCGCCACCACCGTTCCCAAGCTCGACAACACCGGCGTAAACGGTACCTACCTCACCAGCGAAGGGAAAAAAGGCGACGCCGCCTGGGGCACGCGCGGCCGCTGGTGCAATCTCAGTGGCATGGTCGGCGACGAGCCCGTCACCATCACCATTCTTGACCACCCGGAAAATCCCGGCTTCCCCACCTACTGGCACGCCCGCGGCTACGGCCTGTTTGCCGTTAACCCACTCGGCCAGAAGGTTTTTAGCAATGGAAAAGAAGAGTTGAATTTCTCCCTGGCGCCCCACGCCAGCGTCACTTTCCGGTACCGCATATTGATCAGCTCAGCGATCGCCACCCCCGAAGCCACCGAAGCCGCCTATAAAGACTTCGTCGCCGCCTATCATTGACAAGCGCCGCGCTACATCGGACCTTTGGAAATGAACTTGAAGATGAATTTGGAAATGAATTTGAAACTAAACCACTACTATTTTTCTTTCTTAACTTAGAACTAAAAATTATGGATTTGAAACTAAACCGCAAATCCAACTATCCTTCTTCTCTTACGGAACACTGACTACTGAAAACCGAAAACTCTCAATGACCTTCCACATCGGCCTCATCGGCGGTGGCAACATCACGGAAACCCACGCCCGCGCCGCTCGCGCCATTCCGGGCGTCGAAATCTCCGCCATCCAGGGCGCCAACGCCGAAAAAGTCGCCCGCCTCTGCCGCGAACACGGCGGCACTCCCTATCAAGACTTCGACTTCTTCCTAAAACACCGCCCCATGGATCTCGTCATCCTCGGTAGCCCCTCCGGCCTCCACGCCACCCAAGGCATCGCCGCCGCCCGCCAAGGCCTGCACGTTCTTACGGAAAAACCGCTCGAAATCACCACTGCCCGCGCCGACGCCCTCATCGAAGCCGCGAACCAATCCAACGTAAAACTCGGCGTCATTTTTCAAGACCGCACCAAGCCGCATATTCGCCAGCTCAAGAACTGGCTCGACCAGGGCCTCCTCGGCAAACCGCTCTTGGTCGACGCCCGCGTCAAGTGGTATCGCCCTCCGGAGTACTACTCGAATTCCCGCTGGCGCGGCACCCTCGCCCTCGACGGCGGCGGCGCCTTGATCAATCAGGGCGTTCACACTGTTGACTTGCTCCTCTGGCTCCTCGGCGATGTCATCCGCGTGCAAGCTCGCACCGCCACCCTGCTTCACAAAATCGAAGCCGAAGACACCGCCGCCGCCCTCCTCGAATTCGCCAGCGGCACCCTCGGCGTTTTCCACGTCACCACAGCCGCGTATCCCGGCTATCCCCGTCGCGTTGAAATTACCGGCACCGAAGGCACCGTCATTCTCGAACACGACCGCATCATCGCCGCGAATCTCAAAAACGCATCAGCTGCCGCCGTCGAATCCGCCCCGCTCGACGAAAATCAAAGCGCCTCTTCCGCGGCCGTCAGCGATTTCCGAGGCCACCAAGCGGTCCTCGAAGATTTCCTCCAAGCCATTCAGCAGAACCGCGCCCCAGCATGCGACGGACTCGAAGGACGCCGCAGCCTCGCGCTCATCGAATCCATCTACCGCGCCGCAAAAACTCCCGAAAAGGCCGCATCCATCTAATGCTGCGAAAACAATGCCGCCAGCGACACCGATAGTGGTGAGCGAGTCAGTTCCCGGTTACGCCTGCGTAAATCAGGCACTGACGTTTCGCATGGAAATGCTGCTGATTGCGAACCACTTCGAAGAGTTGGTTGCGTTTCTACTCGCGGTCGTCGCGGCAAGCGTTGTCGTCACGCTTCCAGTCCTGCCAGCCGTGCTTGGATGTATCCACAAACATCAATCCCCCGGGACCCACTAAACCCATGACGATGGGGGTAATGATACCGGTGGTTAGATCAATCGTGCCCACGAACGGACCGCCGTCCGCAGCGGTGTAGGCGACGCCCGGCGCCCAGCCATTCTTGCTCAACTTGAAAACCTTGTTGAGGCCCTTGTCGGCAAAGAGAATAAAACCTTGACTGGAGGTAGTGAAAAAGGTGTCGTCCACCTCCACGCCCATCGGCCCATTCGGGGTCTGGTACGACAGCGGCAACTGCAATACCCGCTGATGGGAAGTGCCGGGATTCGAAACGATGAGCAACTGCTGGTCGCCCTGGCTGTCCAGCACAAGGTTTCCCAAGGGATCGAGGGTCATTGAGTCTGGATCCTGCAAGTTCAACGTGACGGTTGTGTCCAGAGGAATGTTAATCGCACTGGCATCGCCTTGCAGTACGCCTTCGAGCTCCACCGTTCCGTTCCTCAGCTTGACGCTGACAATCGCTGGCGCAGTATTCGGGCTGATCAACGGGTTCGACGCGCTGAAGTACACCTTGCAGCCTCGGAAGGTGATGTCGTCGTAGCCCCCGCCGTGTGGCCCTGTGCCGACGAGATAAAGCGATGTTTTCTGCGTCTCCGGATCGATGATCACCAGCCGCGCATTGCCGTCTTCGTTCTCCAGTGTCCACACTTTGTGAGTAATTGGGTCCACCTTTACGCCGTCGACATGCCCGAGCACGGTATAGGTGTGCACCACACTTCCGTCCATTCTGTATTCCACTATCTGGCTGCTCAACCCGTCGACGCCCCCAGGATCGTGTCCATCGCCATAGCCTACGAATACGTGATCATCCAGAACTGCGATGTCGTCTGGCGCGCTCAGGCCTGCCGGAGCGCTGGCAAATACAGATAATGTGTACGGAGAAACCGCTTGTGGCGCAGTCGGGGTCTGCGCGAATACGGGAGCCACTATACCGCACATCAACAGTGCGGGTGCGAGCACCGAGGCGTATGCCTTCATTGTTTATTTCCTCCTCAGATTGACTTGGGCTCTTCGACTTGGGCTTTTCGATGGCTGGCCCAAAACTGGAAGATTCGAAAACCAACCGAACCTATAACACCGCGAGTGTCAATGTCAGATGAATGGGCTATAAAGGAACGGGCAAAGCCTTCTATCACCAATATTTTGCGGCAACAGAGCAGGTGATAGGATGGACGTAATGCGTTCAATAGTCTGTAGGGCAAGTGTAGTTTTTCTTGGCGCTATTGGCCTGGCTGGTGTTCGGGCGAATACCCAACAGGCGAATTCACCGGCGGTTTTCAGTTCTGAAGAAGACTCGCTTCCCAGCGCGGTGGCCTTGCCAGAGTGTGCGCGTACCTGGCTCGCCCGAGATGCGCACGTTTCTCGTCGACTCGACAGGCTGCACTTGTCGCTGGCGCAACTCCCCGGCGCGTGGTTTACAGCTGGTGCGGTGAACTTGGGAGAGCCCGATGAAAAGCTATTGGTGGTTATGGGCACGGGCGAGCTGCGTGGAGCAAACATAAGTCCCTTCTGGATATTGCGCTGGCCCGGGCAATCCTGCGATTTGCTGCTAGCCACCGCAGCACACCACCTCGGGTTTCTAGACACAAAGACGCATGGGCTCCCGGATGTGCAGGTCGGATTTGCATCTACGGGAAACACATCTGAGCACCAATATAAGTTTGATGGGCGCGCGTACATGGAGACGGATGACGCGTGTCGGCCAGAGGAGGCAGAGCATTTCAATGCTATTGAGGGCAAAAACCCCCAAATGTTTCTATTTCAGCGGCCCGGCCACAGTACCGAGAATTTGCTGTGTGAGGGGCGTGACTGGGTGTGGCAAAAGTGGGTACAGAAAAAACCGTTTACCCTGAAGATTGAGCTGTTTTCTAAAGAGGGAGAACACACCAGCCTGAGCTACAGCGACATAATGACAGACGGCCGTTGGCAGGTTGGCATCTTGGTGCACAAGGAAGTCATGGACGAGGGCGCACATCCCGGCGCGAGCCATCGCGTTGTCAAAGACGAGCTGATTCTCGCGGTAGCGGTCCAGCGACGCTTTGCTCGCACGGGCGACCCAGACCGGACGAGAGTCGTGCCCGAAAGCGAATCCGCACCGCCCGAGACTTACGAGCTCCACTTTCTGGATGAGGCAGGCAAGGACGTAGCGGCCCTGTAGAGTCGGCAACCACAGTCGAATTGTGCGGCATGTTCAATGTGTTTCTATGTGCCTGGTTTGTTGCCAAACCGGAGACTGACCCGCTACCCAATATTGGTTCCGACTCACAAGGTACCGGGTTCAGAATGACAAAGGAGAAACTCATGTTTATGACCCGCCGTGATTTGTGTCTCATGCTCCCCGCTGCCCTGCTTCCCGCAGCTCTGAGTCCGGAGAGCATGGCCGCAGAAGACAGCGCCCTGCCATCTGCAATGTATCCTTTCGAAAAGCTGCCGATGCACGTTTCGAACGGTGCGGAAATCCGTCCTGTTCTGAAAGGACAGCTTGCCACCGGCGAGTCCTTGGAGGTTCACGAAACGATCCTGCCGCCCGGGGGCGCGCCCCATCCGGCACACCATCACGTGCATTCCGAAATGTGGCTGATCCGCGAAGGGAACGTCGAAATCACCGTCAACGGTACGAGCTACCGTCTCGGGCCCGGCTCGGTCGGATTCGTACATTCCAACGACGAACACGGAATCACAAACGTGGGAACAACACCGGCGAAATAGTTCGTGGTAGCCGTCGGTCCTGGCTCGAACTCCTGAGCAGCGTGCTGCAAACCTGCAGGCTGCCAGGGTTCAACCCAGCCGACCGGCTCCTCCGATCTCAATGCGAGGAAGGAATCTCCATAACAACAAGTAGCCAAAGTTTCTTCATCGTTTCTCACCTCAACACCGCTAAGCAAAAGTAGCAGCAAGCCCGCGAATAGTTTCCATTTCTTCTACAATAAGAATCGGGGCGCCCCCCTCGAAAAGGCGCCCCGACGCTTCCTCTTTGGTGTGGGGCTAGAAGAAGAACTTCGCGGCCAATTGTGCGATGCGGGGATCTCCCGCCTGCCCGGCCCGGAAGGTGCCAAACGCGGCGTTGCTATTGAGCTTGTCAAAGGAACTGATTTGGTCGGTGGTGTTCACTGTTCCCGTACTGGTGCTTTCTGGTGCGAAGTTGGGGTGGTTCAGGACGTTGAAGTACTCCACCCGGAGCTGCAGTCGAAAGCGTTCCGTAATCGGGAAGTTCTTGGCAAGCTGCATGTCCCAATTGGCGGTGTGCGGCAGGCGGAGAACGTTTTTGCCGACGTCACCAAACGTGCCATAGATGAGCGGATTGTTAACACCGCCTACCTTACTTGGCTGAAAGGCCGCCGGGTTGAGCCAGCTCACACAGTTTACGGTGGTGCCGCAGGATGTCGCGCTGTAAGGGTCAACACCGGGGATAAATGTTCCGCGATCATTGCCAATCCCCGTGCCGGAGAGTTCCGTGCCTTGCAGCACAGTGATGGGGCGCCCACTCGCCGCGGAGATGATTCCGCCGAGTTCATAATCCCCGAGGAGATAGTGCATCCACGAGCCGGAACTCTTGAGGCTTGGCGATTCCCAAACGTAAGATCCGGTGAACACGTGAGTATGATCGAAACTCGATGGTCCGTAGTCAAAGCTGTGGCGGCTGGGATTGTTTAGGGGAAGCGTGGAGTAACCCGTATCAAAGCCAGAAACTCCCTCGCTGAAGGGAAGGTCGTCCAGGCTCTTGGAGAAAGTGTAGTTCGCCAAAACCGTCAGGCCATGTGACATGCGCTTCTCGACGGAAGTTTGCAGTCCATTGTAATTGGCGTTGATGTCGTTAATGTCTGCCTGAACCGTGGTGGAAAAAGTATTGGGCTCGAACTGCGCGCCACTTTTGTTCGCAGGGCCGTTGCAGGATGCAACAGTGCCTCCCGTGGCCTCGCAGACCGTGAGGTTCGCAAGACCAACGTTGGCCTTGCCGGTGCAAGCCACAGCAGATGCTGGGTCGGTGCAGGGGACGCCTGCGTTGTAATACTGGGTTTCCAGGATATGAAGGCTGCGCGAACCAACGTAAGCTGCGCGGAACAAAACGCCTGCAGGCAATTGACGCTCGACGGTCAGATTCCATTCATAAACCGTCGGGACGTGATACACGCCGCTCGGGTCATAGGTCACTGCGATCTGATTGAACGGCGGACTATAGGCGAAATTCGTCGGTGCCGGGAACGGACTCGGGAACGTGGGATACAAAGTGGCTTGCGCCCCGGAGCAATTGAGAGCCGCCTGCGTGGTTGGCAGGGTACAGAGCGGATCACTGAAGGACCCGGCCGTGGAACCCGGAGTGGGCGAACTGTTGCCGGAGGTCGAGAGGATGAATTGCGGACTGAAGGGCCACTCATCCACATAGCGATTGCTCAACATTCCCATCGCACGCGTATCGTAGAAGATTCCGGCTCCCCCGCGCAGACTCGTCTTGCCATCCCCGAACAGATCGTAAGCAAACCCAACGCGTGGAGCGACGCCTTTCAGATTGGAATTCAGCGCGTTTTTCGGCATCCCCGGATCGCTGATGCCATTCTGTGGGGAAAAGAAAATTCCCGGAGGCGCGTTCGGATATACCTTGGACCTGGTATCCGCCGCCATCGCCGCAAGATTCACTTGCGCCCAGCGATCACCGTTGTCGCTCCAGGGCAGCGCCGGTTCATAGCGCAATCCGAGATTCAGCGTGAGGCGATTGCTCACGTGATAATTGTCCTGGACGTAGATGCCGGAGAATTTATCGCGGTTGGCCTTGAACTCGCCCGCGCCTTGCTGGAACGCGTAACCGTTGCCGGAGGGCCCGCCATCGCACATGGTCCCAGAGAGAAAATTCAGATACGTAGGAAGGCCTGCTGGCTCACCCTTCGGATACCCATTTATCGCATAGGTATCCTGTGCGCAAAAATTGACGATGCCCGGTTGATTGAACTCGTTATTCAAATCCACCTGGCTCCATTCAATCATGCCGCCAAAATGAAAGTCGTGCTTCCCCTTCTCCCAGCTGACGTCGTCGGCATAGGTGAAGTTATTCCTGGTGAACACGCCGGCGGGATTGTCCCCGAAGCTAAATCCGTTTTGCACACCGATTCCCTGAATGGCAGCAGGTTTTGGCTCGAAGGGAAGAGGCACGGTTTCAAACGTCGCAATGCTCACGGCGTTGGGATCCGGTCCTCTGGTCGAGACTTCTCGCGAATAGCTCATGCGAAAATCATTGATGAGCGACGGGGAGAAAATGTGCGTCTCGTGGATCAGCGCATTCTGCGCAACGATCGAGAACGTCGCATCCGTGTAAGCCACCAGTTCGAGCGGGTTGAATACCGGAGCCTTGGTAAAGCGGTCATATTCGTAGCGGCCCGTGATCTTGTCGTTCTTTCCGATGGAATGGTCAACGCGGCCCATCCCCGAATCATAATTCTCAATGTCCGGCTTGGAATACGCCACCGTGGGGTTCGAGCCTGTCGGTATCGGGCCCGCCAAGCTGAATTTTGCAGCCGAGCCCAGATACGCTCCAGTAGTGGGATCGATTCCCAGCATCTTTGCGACGCCAGGATCCAAAACTCCCGCGGTACCACCGGGGCCTCCGGTCGCCAAGAAGTTGGTTATGTCGGTCTGTCCGACGACTTTGGAGCTTCCCAGAACAAGATTCCGGAATGCCGTACGCTGATAACCGAGAAAGAAGAATGTCTTGTCGTGGATAATCGGACCGCCCACGGTCCCGCCGTACTGATTACGCTTGATGCGATCCGGGGTGGTTGGCGTCGCAAAATAATTCTGAGCATTGAAAATCGGATTGCGCACAAACTCGAACGCGTCACCGTGGAAATTGTTGGTGCCAGATTTCGTGATGACGTTCACCACGCCGCCGGCGTTTTCGCCGTACTCCGCGCTGTAGTTGCTGGTTTGCACGCTGAATTCCAGGAGTGCGTCCGGGAACGGAAACGGCTGGTTGACATTCGTGTATTCGTCCACGTAGTTGCCGCCATCCAGTTGGTAGCTGATGGTGTCCTGCCGCGAACCGTTGGCCGAATACGTCACTGCGCCGGGAAAGGTCTTCGTGGCTCCTTGATCCGCCCCTCCGTTGGGGGAGTTGACGGCCCCTGCCACCAGCAAAGTCAGTTGCGCCGCATTCCTCCCGTTTAGGGGCAGTTCGATAAGGCGCTCTTGTTCGATGACTTGCTTCAGCGTGGATGTCGAGGTGTCTATCTGCACGGTGTTGGTCGTGACCGTAACGACCTCCGTCGTTACACCGAGCTTCAAGCCGACATTTACAGTGAGCGTTTGGTCGGCAAGCAAGGTGACGTCGGTTTGCCTCGAAGTGCTGAAACCTTTGGCCTCGGTGGTCATACGGTAGGTCGCTGGTTGCAGCGAAGGAATCACATAGAGCCCCTCGGCATCGGACACGGCAGAGCGAGAAAAACCGGTGCCCTCCTGTGTCGCCGTGACTTGTGCGCCCGCGACCGCGGCTCCAGCAGGATCCGTAACTCTGCCGACGATGCTACCCAGGCCCTGCGCGAGCGAAGACAGCGGAACGAACAGAAGCGCGAAAAAAACAATGAGCACAATCTTCTTCATTTCTGTTTTTCCTTTTCGTGGGCGGCCGTCAACGCCTTTCCGGCCATTCCCGTCAGCTGCGGCGGAACACGCTTCCCCTCGACTGGGCCGCTACGCCTTTCGCGCCATCATCGGAACGAGACAATGCGCTCGCTTCGCACCATTACTTCTCCAGATAGTCGCTATCAATTCCTTGAATACTTCCGGTGAGGGGACATTAGGAGCAGGGTCAAAAGAATGTCAATGCCGAAAATTTAAAGGAGAGGTTTAGCCAGACTAAAACTGCCGTTCTGCTAGGGCTGGGCGTACGCATTTCTAGCCGCTGCGGCATCGTGGTCATCTGCACGGCTTGCCGTCCTTTAGGGGCCAAAGATGCCGCCGTTTCCTTGCTATGGGATTGGCAGCTCTGGCCAATAGTTGCAACATCCCCATCGGGCCCTTGTTCGCGCCACGGTTCTCCACTATATTTCGCGCGGCATGCCTGGAAAGAAGGATGATCTGGTGAAGCAAACAGAGATTTTGCAAGCTTCCTCTGTGCCGAAACGACGCTGGGGCATCGCTCTGCTCTTGGGCTTCGGCGTGCTTGTTAATTATTTCGATCGCGTGAATCTTTCCGTCTCTCGCGACGCGCTGCACGACACTTTCGGGATTTCCACGGTGATGTTCGGCTACTTGCTGAGCGCCTACAACTGGACGTATGCGGCTCTGCAACTCCCTTCCGGTTTACTTTTGGATCGATTCGGCGTGAGGCGCGTGGGCATCCTCGGCACGATGATCTGGAGTCTCGCTTCGTTCGGCGCTGCCGTTTCCACCGCAATCGGCGGTATGTTTGCCTCGCGATTTCTCTTGGGGGTCGGCGAAGCTCCGACCTTTCCGGGCAACGCGAAAGCCATCGGCTATTGGTTCCCCGAAAAGGAGCGCAGCCTGGCGACGGCAATCTTTGATTCCATGGCAAAATTCGCTTCGGCGATCGGAATTCCGTTGCTGGGTCTGACGCTCTTATATTTCGGATGGCGCTGGAATTTTGCGGCAACAGGCTTCATCAGCGTTGTGTACTTCGCGCTGTTCTACTTTTTCTACAAGAATCCGAGTGAAGACAAATACTTGACGGACGCCGAGCGCGAATGGATCAAACGCGGCGGAGCGCAGCCGGAAGACAAGGTGCACGCAGCCAAAGGTGCGCCTCTTGGTTATTTGTTGCGGCAACGAAGAGTTTGTGGCCTGGCATTGGGATTTGCTTCGTACAACTACAGTTTTTACCTGTTCCTAACCTGGCTGCCGGACTATCTATCGAAGACTCATCACCTCGACCTCTTTCACGCCGTTCTGTACGCGGGCATTCCCTGGCTGTTTGCGACCATCACGGAGTTGGTGATCGGTGGCTGGCTCGCCGATTCTCTGATCCAGCGCGGATGGAACGCCGTTCGCGTTCGCCAATTCGTGTTGATCGGTGGAACGACCCTCGGGCTGGGTATTTTAGGCGCGGTGCGCGCTCAGACTCCTTTACAGGCCATTTTTTGGATCAGCATAGCGCTGGGAGGTTTGTCAGCCGCCTCGCCCGTGGGCTGGTCAATTCCGTCGCTGATTGCGCCAAGAGAAAGCGTCGGAACACTCGGGGGCATCATGAATTTTTGTAGTCAACTCTCCGCGATCGCCGCGCCCGTTGTCACCGGCTATATCCTGTCGGGTACGCACTCGTTTTTCTGGGCGTTTGCGGCGGCCGCGGCATTCCTTATTGTGGGAATTTGCGGTTATGTTTTTCTACTGGGGAATATGGAGCCGATTCCCGAGCCTCTCTAGGCTGCCGTCTGAATGGAAAGATGCGGCGATCTATTGCAAGATTGTGACGGGAAATCCTGGACATGATTCCGCAGTAAAAGGCGCTCTATTCCTCCGAACCCGAAAATTCCCCAGGCGTGAGGACCACCTTCATCAAATTGGGCTCGCGCGCGTGCAACCGTTGAAACCATTGCGGCCCGTCATCGAGCGGCGCAATGGCGGTGATCAACGGCTTGACGCGAATTGCGCCAGCCGCCACAAGCTCCATCGCCCGCGGATATTCTCCTGCTGACGCGCACGATCCTTGCAGCCGGATTTGCCGCGTGACGACTTTCTGCAGCGGCAGCGTGACTTCCGCTGAAATATTGCCGACCAATACGACGGTCCCGCCCTTGCGCACGCTCTCAATCGCGGCGCTGACCGTCTCGTTCCTACCCACCGCCTCCACCGCAACGTCCACGTCACCTCCGCCGCAAATCTGCAAAACCTGCTCAACAAGGTTTGCGTCCGCAGTCAGCACGTCGCTCGCCCCAACTTCTTTCGCAAGTTTGAGCCGTGTGCTGTCGATGTCCGCCACGATGATTCGCGAACAGCCCGCAACGCGCAGCATCTGCACCACGAGCAGTCCGATCATCCCCGCGCCGAGAACCATGGCCGTGCTGTTGGGAGGAACTTGCGCCAAGGAAACCGCGTGCACCGCAACCGACACCGCCTCCAGCATCGCCGCTTCTGCAAACGAAAGATTCTCCGGCAAGCGATACACGATGCGCGAAGGAACAGCGATATATTCGGCAAACGCTCCGGGCCGGCGGTAGTCCGTACAGGAAACGCCCAAAACCTGCCGGTTGTCGCAGAGGTTCACTTCTCCACGGCGGCAGGGATCGCAAGCACCGCAAGAGATGGTCGAATCGAAGGTAACTCGGTCGCCTGCCGCAAGGCCCTTTACTCCATCGCCTATCGCCGCGATTCTTCCGGCAGCTTCGTGCCCCATGACAATCGGCGGAATCCTTCGTCCCGATGATCCATCGTAGCCATGAACATCGCTGCCGCAGATGCCGCACGCGGCAACGCGCACAAGAACCTCCCCAGGACCTGGCTTCGGTTCAGGAAGCTCGGCAATCTCAAGATGTTTGTACCGTGAAAGCAAAAGCACTTTCATGCGCCTTCGACACCCATTCGAACGGAATCAATAAAATGGCCCATACTCTAGCGCACATCTACCCGGTCTGAACGACTAGTGATCACCGCGTACTTTATTTGCCCGAGGTGATTGGACCTCAGAACATTAATGCGTTCGCAAGTTGGATCGCGTCGCAGACTGCGGAGGTGACTTCTCGCGTTGTCGCTTTGCCGCCAAGGTCGGGCGTGTGAAGACCGGACGCTGTCACGCGTTCCACGGCTTGCATCAATCGCAGCGCAGCCTCTTTCTCGCCAAGATGATCGAGCATGAGCACAGCGGTCCACAGCGCGCCGATGGGATTGGCAATGCCTTTGCCCGTGATGTCGAACGCTGCCCCGTGAATAGGCTCGAACATGGAAGGAAATCGCCGTTCCGGATCGACGTTGGCCGTTGGCGCGATTCCCAGGCTGCCGGCAAGAGCCGCAGCTAGATCGGACAGGATGTCGGCGTGCAGATTTGTGGCCACGATGGTGTCAATACTGGAAGGCTTGCCGACCATGCGTGTCGTCATGGCATCCACGAGCATCTTGTCCCAGGTAACGTCCCGAAACTCTTTCGCCACTTCCGCCGCGATCTCATCCCAAAAAACCATGCCGTGCCGTTGCGCGTTGGACTTGGTGACGACCGTCAGCAACTTTCGCGGCCGCCGTTGCGCCAGCTTGAAGGCAAACCGCATGATTCTCGTCACGCCACGCCGGGTGAAAATCGCCGTCTCGGTGGCAACTTCTTCGGGAGAGCCGCGGTGCGCGCGGCCGCCCAACCCCGCGTACTCGCCCTCGCTGTTCTCGCGCACGATCATCCAGTCGAGATCGCCGGGTTTGCAGTCGCGCAGTGGCGAGGACAATCCCTGCAGGATGCGTGTCGGCCGAAGATTCACATACTGGTCAAAGCCCTGGCAGATCGCCAGCCGCAAACCCCACAGCGTCACATGGTCGGGAACGTCGGGCGCGCCCACAGCGCCAAAGTAAATCGCGCTGAACGCTCGCAAGCGCTCCAGCCCATCGCCCGGCATCATCACGCCGTGCTTCTTGTAGTAGTCCGAGCCCCACGGAAACGTTTCGACCCTCAGCCGAAAATTCCCGTCTTTCTGCGCCAGTACCTGTAGAACTTCAAGTCCGGCCGCGATCACTTCGGGGCCAATACCATCCCCGGGAATCGCCGCAATGGCATGCTCTCTCATTTCGCATCCCAAAAACTTGCTGCCGCGTGAGGTTTCATGTGAGGGCTTATCTTCTACCATCCTTCGTTGTTTCCAGTGAAGTATTTTTCATGGAAGAAAACCGGACGCGATTTTTGTGTATACTACGCGGCGCAAATTTTGTGCGGCGGCATCGCGCAAGTTGCGCAGGATGCTTCTGCCGTTTTCCGAGATCTTGCGAATCGAGGGAAGATGTCCATTGCGCCTCTTGACTCGGCCGTTGCCTCCCGCGCACGAAAACGAATTGCCTGGCGGCTGCTCCCATTTCTCTTCCTGCTTTATATCATCGCTTTCCTGGATCGCATGAACGTCGGCGCAGCCGCTCTCCAAATGCCAGGCGATCTTGGCTTCAACGACCGCGTGGTCGGTCTGGGAGCCGGCATGTTCTTCATCGGCTACCTGGTGCTGGAAATTCCCGGCGCATTGATTGCCGAGCGTTGGAGCGCGCGCCGCTGGATCGCTCGCATCATGATTTCCTGGGGAATCATAACCGCGCTGATGGCCTTTATCCACACAGCCCGGGAATTTTATGTGGTCCGTTTTCTCGTTGGTGCGGCCGAAGCGGGCTTCTTTCCTGCCGTCATCGTCTACTTGTCCCACTGGTTTCGCTATCAGGACCGCGCGAAAGCAGTCGCCATCTTTTTCGCTGCGAATCCGCTCTCCTTCGTAATCGGCTCGCCTCTCGCCGGTTGGCTGCTGGGAATCTCCTGGCTTGGTTTGCGAGGCTGGCGTTGGTTATTCATTTTGGAAGGAATTCCCGCCGTCGTGTTGGGCGTGGTAACCGTCTTCTATCTGACGGACTGGCCGCGCGAGGCGCGTTGGCTCGACCCCGACGAGCGCGAATGGATCACCATCCGCTTGGAAGAGGAAAAACAAGCGAAGAAAAAAGTCCGCTCCTACACCATTTGGCAAGCTCTGTCCCAGCGCGATGTCATTCTCCTTACGCTGTGTTATTTCGGCGCGACCACGGGAGGCTACGGAATTGGGTTTTGGCTTCCCACGATTCTGAAGCGACTCTCCGGGCAAAGCGACATTCGCGTGACCTTGTTCGCGGCGCTGCCGTACCTCGCTGGGTTTCTGGTGCAGCAGTGGAATGGGTGGCATTCGGATAAGACGTGCGAGCGCCGCTGGCATGCCGCCGTTCCTATTTTCTCTTGTGGAATCGCTTTGCTGCTAACTGTGAAATTTGGCTCGAACACGACTCTCGCTGTCTCGCTGTTCACTCTGGTGGGAGCCTGTTACTTCGCGTTTCATCCCTGTTTTTGGGCCGTTCCAACAGCGTTTCTGAGTGAGTCGGCCGCAGCAGCCTCTATCGGATTAATTAATTCGCTGGGGAATCTCGGCGGCTTCTTCGGTCCGCTGATGGTGGGCTATTTGGTCCACCGCACGCATTCCTTCACCGCTGGTCTCTTGTATCTGGTGGGAAGTCTCTGTCTCTCAGGAGTGCTGATGCTCATCATCGGCACAGGTCAACCGCGCGTCGCTCCGCAGAGTAATGTCGCAACAACTTAGGGCCAGTTCATCACTCTTCTAACCTTGGTCGCGACTCTGGACCCTTAATGAATTTCCGGTTCAGGAATGGGCGCCGTGCCTTCCAGGAAATCAAAGTCACACCCCTCGTCCGCTTGCTTGATGTGCTCCATAAACAATTTGCCGTATCCGCGCGGATAAATTCCCTCTTGCGGCTGCCAAGCGGCGCGCCGCCGCGCGAGTTCATCCTCATTCACACGCATATTCAATTGTCGCGCAGGAACGTCGAGCTCGACGATGTCCCCTTCCTTCAACAACGCCAACGGCCCGCCCACGAACGATTCCGGCGAAACGTGCAGTACGCAGGCGCCGTAGCTCGTGCCGCTCATTCGGGCGTCGGAGATACGCACCATGTCGCGTATCCCGGCCTTCAAGAGTTTTTGCGGAATTGGCAGATTCCCCCATTCCGGCATACCCGGTGCGCCTTTGGGCCCGGCGTTCCGCAAAACCAGCACGCTGTTCGCGTCCGCATCCAGAGCGGGGTCATCGATCCGCGCGTTCATTTCGTTGAAGCTGTCGAAGACGATGGCGCGCCCCGTATGTTTCAAGAGCTGTGGCTCGGCCGCAGACGCTTTGATCACCGCGCCATTGGGCGCGAGATTCCCGTGCAAAATCGCCAGCCCTCCAGAGGCAAGAACCGGATTATCCAAAGATCGAATGACATCGCCGTTGTAGATCTCCGCCCCGGCGATATTTTCTCCCAGAGTTTTCCCGGTGATTGTCATACATCCAAGGTCCAGGTGCGGCGAGAGTGCTTTGAGTAGCGCGGGCAATCCACCCGCGTAGTAAAAATCCTCCATCAAGTACTTGCCGCTCGGGCGCAAATTGGCTAGCATCGGCGTCTTCTTCGAAAACTGGTCGAAGCGATCGAGCGCCAGCGGAATTCCCGCCCGCCCCGCCAACGCCAGCATGTGGATCACCGCATTCGTGGAGCCGCCAAGCGCAAATACCGCCGCAATCGCGTTGTTGAACGAGGCTTCCAGCAAAATATCCCGCGGCTTCAAACCCTCCCAAACCATTTCCACGATGCGCCGTCCGGAGCGATTGGCCATCTTGGGGTGATTCGAATCCACCGCTGGGATCGAGCTCGCGCCGGGAAGCGAGAACCCCAGGACCTCCGCAACGCTGGTCATGGTGGAGGCCGTGCCCATGGTCATGCAGGTTCCTGCTGACCGCGCGATGCCATCTTCGATTTGCGTCCACGCTTGCAGGTCAATGTTTCCTGCGCGGCGTTCATTCCAATACTTCGAAACGTCGGACCCGCTGCCCAAAATTTCTCCGTGCCAATTGCCCCGCAGCATCGGCCCTGCAGGAACATAAATGGCAGGCACATTCATGCTGATGGCGCCCATCAAGAGCGCCGGCGTGGTTTTGTCGCAGCCTCCCATCAGCACGCAGCCATCCGCGGGATAAGAGCGCAGCAGTTCTTCCGCTTCCATCGCCAGCAGATTGCGATACATCATCGTCGTTGGTTTTTGAAATGTTTCGCCGAGTGTCAACGCCGGCATCTCCACCGGAAAACCGCCTGCTTGCCAAACGCCGCGCTTGACGTCCTCCGCACGCTGCCGCAAATGGCTGTGGCACGGATTGATGTCGCTCCACGTGTTGAGGATGGCGATGACTGGCTTCCCCGCATAGTCCGCCTGCGTGCAGCCCATGGAAGCGGCGCGCGAACGGTGCCCGAACGAACGCAAATCATCCGGGCCATACCAGCGGTAACTCCTCAATGACTTGGGATCTCTTGGCGGCATAGAATTCCTTCCGAGCCCTGCTACTTCATTCGGTTAGACCGTAGAACGTTGCAACCCTTCGGTCAACTCCCGGCGCTTTTCGCAAAGCGGTGTATTGTAGGAGGCCGCAAATTGCACTGTCAAACGCGAACCACTAAACATCGGATTTATTTTTTCCAAACTGTAAATCTTGCCCTGCATCCGTTCGCACTGTGATGTAATCCTTTGCGCAGCTTTCACAATCACATGAAAAACGACACTATCCTGGTCCTGGCCGATCCCGCCGAGCCGCAGATTGCCCTGCTGAAGAATTCGCTCGCAGGCGCGGAAATACTCGTCGGAAACTCGGCAGAGCAGTTTGAACAAGCAGCCACCCGCGCCAGCGTGCTTTTCAACTGGTCCGGCTCTCTTGCTCTGTTCAGAAAAGTATTTGGAATGTGCCCAAACCTGCGTTGGGTGCATTCCCGCTCCGTCGGTCTGGAGCGGACGCTCTTCCCGGAACTAATCGAAAGTTCCGCGCCGCTCACCAACGGTGTCGGCGTCTTCAGCGCATCGTTGGGAGAGTTCGCGTTGGGCGCGATCCTGTATTTCGCCAAGGATTTCCGCCGCATGATTCGCAGTCAGATGGCGGGCGTTTGGGAAGCATTCGACGTGCTGCCCGTTTCAGGCCACACCGTCGGAATCATCGGATATGGCGATATCGGCCGAGCGGTCGCCGCCCGAGTGCGTCCGCTTGGAATGACCGTTCTCGCCGTCAAGCGCCACGCTTCACCATTGAAAGACAGTGATCCTCTTGTAGAACAAATCTATACTCCCGATCACCGGATCGACATGCTTCCGCGCTGCGACTACCTGGTTGTAGCTGCGCCGCTAACTTCTGAAACTCGCGGAATGATCGGAGAACATGAGTTTGCGGCGATGAGGCGGACCGCGGTGATCATCAACATCGGCCGCGGCCCGGTCATCAACGAGGAAGCCCTGATCCGTGCGCTTTCCACCGGCCGCATCAAAGGCGCCGCGCTCGATGTTTTCAATCACGAGCCGCTGCCGCCGGGCCATCCCTTCTACAAATTGGAAAACGTCTTGCTCTCTCCGCATTGCGCCGACCATACGCCCGATTGGCTCGACAATGCCATGCAGTTTTTCATCGCTCAGTTCGAACGCTTTCAAAAAGGCGAGCCGTTGCAAAACGTTGTGGACAAGAAACTCGGATATTGACCGCCATATCCGAAGAAAATCGCTGGAAGTGAAAGCAGGTGTCGCTGAGGTCATTACCGATCGCAAGAGACGGAGTTGGCTGGGAGACTAGGATTCGAACCTAGATAGCCAGATCCAGAATCTGGAGTCCTACCGTTGGACGATCTCCCACCCGTCGTGAGGAAAAAAACGAATCGCAGCTCCTTCCCGATGATCGGGACAGCCACGATTCTACCTATCTAATTTAATCGGCTTTCGAGAACGCGTCAACCGCGCCACGCGCGCGGCATTCTCATTTCGATGGCCCAGGAACGTGCGCCGCTGAATTCGTACCTCGCGCGTCAGCCCCGCCCACGGGCACCATCTTTCCCTTACGTACCAAATACTCGACGCTGCCCCATTTCACTCGATTCGAACTAAAGCTCGCCAGCCAGATCACAAAGTGAATGGCGTCCCTCAATGGCACAAGCCAAATCTTTCGTCGCAAGACGTCATCCTTAACGCCCCAAACGCCAACCGTCCACGCCATCGAAAACCGCAAAACGAAATACGCAAGCAGATATGCCACCGCAATCCACACCGCTGGCGCAACAATGCTTGCAAGCAAGACCCACGGCAGCCCTTGCGTGAACAGTAGCCCAACATACGACAAAGGCCTGCACAACCGCACCGTTCGCGCCCACCGCACCTGGTGATCCCAGAATCCCCGAAAGCTTTGCGCCGGATACATCGTCCAGACCGCCTCGCGCGAAAGCACGACTTCCCCGCCGGCTTCCGCGATCCGGAATCCAAGTTCATAGTCGTCTGCAAGCGTGTCAGCAATCGCCTCAAACCCACCCATCTTGCCTAGCCATCCCTTGGTCGTCGCAATCGAAGCACCCAGCGCGAAGTGGATTCCCTCCGTCCATTGCGCCATCAGCACGCCCGCGAAAAAATCGCTCGACGCCCCAATCGCCTCAAGCTCGGCCCACACATTTTTCTCCGCGATTCCGCGGTAGAATGAAGTCACCGCCCCAATCTTCGAATTCGCCAGTGGCGCCACAACCTCGCGCAAATAAGTTGGCCCCACGCACACGTCCCCATCCGTCAGAACCAGCACCTCGTGGCGCGCCTCGCGCGCGAGCCGCGCCAGCTTGTTCACTTTTCGGTTCGTGCCAAGCTGCTCCGCCCCCACAAGAAGCCGTATCCTCCGCTCCGGAAACTCCCCAATGATTTGTCGAATCACGGCCACTGCCGGATCATGCTCATCGTTCACGGCAAACAAAATCTCGTAGTCCGGATACTCCTGCCGGCAAAAACTCGCGAAATTTTGATGCGAGCCAAAATCCAACCCGCGCACCGGCTTGAGCACGCTCACCGGAGGAGAGAAGTCCGACAGCTTGCGCCCGCGCTCGCCTCGAAAAAAACGCAACGCCGCCACCGTCGCCAGCGCGTAATAAACCAGCGGGCCAGCCGCGAGCAGCAATACGACATCACGCCACAGCGCGGAATGCGCCATCATCGGATCTTGCTCATCATCGTCAGAGATTTTCCATTGATCCCGGCATCCCACGCAACTCTATCAGCTTGTCACATCCGTGAAGATTTTTCCGGGGCGTTTTGCTCGAAGGTTAGTGGAAGTAATGGAGAAGAACAAACGACGCGCCTAAAAAGGCGCAATTTTGTGAAACGGGAGATTTCGCCAACTCTAGAAGGCCTGCGTCAGGAAATATTTTCCGGGCTCGCCACGGTAGCGCTCACCTCATGCGCAGGGCTAATCAACCTCGCACTCGAAGCGGGCACCGGGAATAGCTGCCCATTCTTGACGCGATACACCAATCCTCGCCAAGTGATTTTCTCGAAGAAAAACCCCGCCACCCAAACAAAAAAGCTCACAGCATCCCGCACCGGAACAAGCCACAGCTTCTTCCTTATGCCGTAATCGCCCAGGCCCCACACCCCCGTCGCCCAAGCCAGCCCCAGCCGCAAAACCAAGTATGCAAGTAGATGCGCCGTTGCAATTCCCGTCCAGCCGCATGCGGCAGCAATGCTTGCAGCCAACAGTGCCAATGGCAAACCGTGAGTAAGCAGCAAGCCCCAATATGCAGTGGGACGTACATTCTTCAACCCAATAGACCAGCGAAGTTCGTGCCGAAGAAACTGGCTGACCCTCTCCTCGGGAAAAACCATCTCCACCGGCTCGCGCATCAATTCCACGCGACAGCCAAGCTTTGAAATCCGGTTGCCAAGCTCAAAATCGTCGGAATGATGATTCGCCATCGCCTCCCAGCCGCCAACTTCCGCGAGTCGCTCCTTGCTCGTCGCCATCGTCCAGCCAAAAGCGAATTGCATTTTCTTTTCGAGCCGCCGCGCAACCAACGCCCCAGGCACGGAATCCATGCACATTCCCAGCGCACTCAAGTTTGTCGCAACGCCACCCCTCGTGATGCACCGATAAAAAGCAGTAACCGCCCCTACCTGAGAATCTGCAAACGGCGCCGCCACCACCTTCAGATAATCACTCTCCACTCGCACATCGCTATCGCTCATAACCAGCAAATCGTATTTCGCCTCGTGCGCCAGCCGGCACAAGCTGTTCACCTTGCTGTTTGTGCCGATGCGCGCAACGCCTTTGATCAACCGGATGGAGCACGCGGGAAATTCTGTCTGCAGTCTCTCGATGATCGGCACCGCCGGGTCATCAACATCGGCCACCGCAAAAACTATCTCGTACTCCGGGTAGTCCAGCCGGCAATAGCTCGCGAAATTCTCGTAGGCCTCCTGATCCACCCCGCGCACGGGCTTAAGAACACTAATCGGCGGTGTGAACGTAGCTTTTAAGGGAGGCAATTTCCGCAGTTCGTTGAAGTACTCAATCACGCAATAGAGCGACAGCAAATAGTAAGCCAGCGGCGCGACCGCCAGCACTAAAGCGATCCAATAGAGCGTATGGAAAAGCATTCCTTTTGTCCCAAAGCCCAATTGCATCGCGACACCAAATGCAAAGAGACTTTTCTCGCCACGCAGGAACCCTGAATTGCAATCTACTTGGTCAAGTCAGATGCTTCTAGAATTTGGTTGGTTGCTACCGAAAAAACTTGAGGCACCTGCCTGGACTGACCCGTTAGCGCGACCTTACCACCATTTGCCTATTTAGGGATGGTTATTTTATCGCGCGACACTCGGACCCCTCACCCCGCGGCGACCAGCGCGACCCCCGCGCAAACCATCACCACCCCCGCCCAGCGCGCCGCACTCACCTCTTCCCCGAGTATGTACTTTGCACCGAGCGTGCCCACCACATAGCTCAACGCAGAAGCGGGAATCACCAGGCTAATCGGCTGCCATGACAGCAACACAAGCAGAGCATAAAACGACAGCGCCATCAACGGTACGCCGGCCCAAAACCATCCATTGCAAAGCGCCCGCCCCAAAAATTGCAGCAGTTCCCGTGGCCGCAACCGCGCCGGCTCCCCGGTCGCTTTCATACCATGCGTAATCGCAATTTCTCCGCCGGTGCTCCCAAGAATAAGGACCGCCAGCCCCAAGATTGTCCGCATCATGCTGCCGCCTCGCCAACCACTTCAGTTGTCCGCGGTTTCGTCTGCCCCACCAGGAGTACGCCCACGCAAATCAGCGCTACGCCCACCCAGCGCCGCGGTGAAACTGATTCATGCAAAAACACGACGGCCAGCAAAGTCAGCAGCGCATACCCAAAAGCCCCCGCCGGCATCACGTAGCTGTAATCCGCCCAGCTCAACACCGTCATGTAGCTCAGCATGAAACCGCTCAGAAAGAAAATCCCGGTCCATATCGTCCCGTTCGTCACCGTCAGCCGAAACGCGTGAGCCAGCCCCGGCCCCGTGAGTTGCACGGCTCCAATCTGCGACATTCCGCGCTTCAGCATCAGGTCCCCGGCGTTGGCGCACACAACCATCGCCAAGACCATGACCAGCGTCTTGATTCGCAGCCTTCGTTCACTTCCCATGTGGTAAGGGTTAGTCGTTTCCGGAAGCGGAGGGTGACCCCGGCACGGAAACCATCGGCTTCTTGTAGTCTTCGCCGCCTTGGCTGACCCACTTCAAGCGTTCCGCGCGCAGCTGCAGAAATTCGACCGCTTCATGGTACAGCCGTTTGCGCTCGTTGCTGTCCCACAACGCTTCCTTCACGATGCGCCAAACGACTTTCGGCCGGAAGTAATATTCATCATAGAAGCGGTTTACACCGCCCATCATCTCGGCCTTCGAAAGATGCGGATATTCGATATGCGGCAATTGGTGACCGCCGGAATCCGCAAGCGCTTCGACTTTCAGGAATCCTTGCGCCGCCATGGTGTCATGCAATTCTGTTCCCGGCATGGCGTGAGCCAAGGAAACCTGGATCGTTTCACAATCCAGCTCTTTGGCAAACTCGATGGTCTTCTGGATCGTCTCTCGCGTCTCGCCCGGCAGCCCAATAATAAAGTCGCCGTGAACTCGGATCCCCACCTTGCGGCAGTTCTTCATGAAGTTGCGCGCCATCTCAATTGTTGCGCCCTTTTTGATGTTTTTCAGAATTTGCGCGTCGCCCGATTCAAAGCCCACGATGAAGAGCCGGGCGCCGCCATCCGCCATGGCCTTGATCGTCTCGTAGTCGCTGTGCACGCGCGCCGTCGAAGACCACTGGAATTTCAACGGCTTGAACTTCGCGCAAAGATCAATCACGCGGTCCTTGCGAATGTTAAATGTATCGTCGTCGAAGAAAATTTCCTTCATCTGCGGAAAATGCCCAAGCGCTTGTTTCACTTCCCGCGCTACGTTTTCCGTCGAACGCGTCCGCCACGCATGTCCGGAAATCGTCTGCGGCCACATACAGAATGTACAGAGCGCAGGGCAACCGCGCGTCGTATAAAACGACACGTACGGGTGCAACAGGAACGGCACGTTGTAGCGTTCAATCTCCAGGTCGCGCTTGTAAATGTCCGTCGCAAACGGCAGCGCGTCCAGCTCTTCCGTATGAAGCTCCGGTCGCGGCGCGTTGTGCACGACCTTTCCGTCTTTGCGGTAACTGACGCCGGCAATCTCGCTCAGCGGCATGCCCTTCGCGTATTCCACCACCGAATGGTCAAATTCACCGCGTGTGACAAAATCGATGTCCTCGCTGGCCGCCAGCGTTTCGTCGGGCTTGATGTGTCCATGCGGCCCCACGAACGCAATCTTCATGCTCGGATTTGCTTCTTTGATTTTGCGGATGAGCTTGACGTCGCTCTCGATGCCTACCGTCGACGTGAACAGCACCAAAAACTCATAGTCTTTGCAAATCTGCACCGTCTGCTGCCAGTTCACCTTGTGCGGCGAAGCGTCGAGCAAGCGGCTTCCCGGAAGCATTCCCGCGGGATATGTCAGCCAAACGGGATACCAGTAGGACTCAATCTCGCGCGTCGCGGGCCACCGCGAGCTAGCACCGCCGTCGAAATTCTCAAAACTCGGCGGATTCAACAACAATGTCTTCATTACATCCGGCATTCTTCACCCTCAGCCTTTTCAATAGAAACCCGGCGGAGCAATCCGTCTCGATTTTGCCTCTCGCCCGCGGCCATCCCGGCCGCACGTACAAGTGCGCCCCGGCCCCCTAGGTATAGATAACAGTTTACCTGACTTCGTTGCATCCTCTCAAACCTTTCTGCCAATGGGTGTTATCTTGCATCGAACTGCTAAATACAGCATTAAACGGGGCTTTCGGCCTCCGGCGAGTGTTACTTTTTGACGCTTCAGGTGTTGGCCGCGAGAACCTCTGAGGTGGATAAGCTCAGCAGCTCCCAGATGCGTTCGACCCAATCCAGGTGCTCCGGCTTCATCAACACAGAACGCAGACAGGTTATCGTTTCCCGATCGCGTTTCATCGCACCCAGGTTTTCTTCCCAGAACTTCACCGGTAATTCGGCCACCGCCAGGTGAAGTTGGTGTTTCGCCGCTGCTTCAAAAATCGATCGGGTCAATTGCGAAGCCTCGCTCACGGCAGCAGCTCGAGGCACAAATACCACGATGTCCAGCTCCGGCGCAAACCCCGTCACAAATCGCGCATCGGCTTTCAGCTTTTCGAACAATGCCCGCGCCGCCTTCGTCCCGCGCTCCAGTCCTTGCGCGAATTCCCCCTTGTGGGTCAGTGGCAACAGTCTTTGCGTCGCCCACAGGGCCGCCGCTGCCGCTCCCGGACGCGAGCACTCCAGACTAATTTCGCCTAAGTGCAGCTCTGCCGAACTGAAATATGTGTAGGGAGAATCATGCTTGTACAAGCGCCCCACCTCCGGGTCGCGAAACAGCACGCAGCCGCACCCATACGGTTGCAACCCATGCTTGTGGGGATCGATCACAATCGAATCGGCTTCCCCAATCCCCGCAAAGGCGCGCGCTGCGTTTTCGCCGAGATGCTCCGCGAGCACGAAGTAGCCGCCGTACGCCGCATCCGCATGGATTCGAAAGCTATGCTTTTCGCGCAGTGCAAGGATTCCCGGCAACGCATCTACTGACCCCGTCGCCGTCGTCCCCATGGTCGCAACCACTGTGCCCACATCTCCTCGGGCCACTCGTTTTGCAAGCGCTTGCACATCCATTCGCCCGCGTGCATCGCAGGGCACGGATTCGAACGCTAATTGCAACACTCCGCTGATGCGCTTGTGCGTATAATGTGCTTGCTCGCTCGCCAAAATCGTTTTCTTGGGATGGAGTTGTCCCGCGACCCATAAGGCTTCGAGATTCGCCATCGTTCCGCCGCCGCACAAATGCCCAAGAAAATTCTTCCAGCCGAACATAGCGGCGATCTCCGCGACCGCTTCCTTCTCCATCAGAGAGGTGGCCCTTCCACCATCCAACGCGTGATTGTTCGGATTGATCCACATGGCCAGCGCATACGCCAGCCTCGCCACCGGGTGTGGCGGCTTCAACATCTGCCCCGCGTAAAGCGGATGAAAATATGGAAAGTTATCCTGCAGTCGTTCCGCCGTAGCCTTCAGCACATCCGCCAGCTGCCCCATTCCCGGCGCATTGCCCTCATACGCCGGCAGCCCGGCAAACCCGTCGTCCAACCTCTTCAATGCCTCAACAAGAGCACTCATGCTCTTTTGGTCGAGCATCACCAGTCACCAGTCACGATTCACCAGTCACTGTCCTATTGCCACACCTTGTCCAACTGCCCGGCGGTCCTCAGCAAATCCAGCTGCGCCTGCTGTTTCTGAAAATTCGCATCCAGGTACGCCATCCACTTCTCATTCTCTTCCAAATGCGCCTTCTCCACCTCGCGCAGATTCAGCTTCCCTTCTGTAAACTGCGCCTGCAGCACCGTCACATTCTGCTGCGCCAGTTGCAATTCCAATCGTGCCACTTCTTTCGCCGCGTCTCGTTCGCGCACGCGCCTTGTCTTCTGCCGCACTTCTGCGCTTACTTCCATTTTCTTGTTGGCTAAGCTGGCTTTCGACGCGTCTAGATTTACCTTCGCCAGCCCGATCGCCGCTTTCGTGTGCGCGCTGAACAAGGGCATTTGCACGTTGACCCCTGCATTGAGATTGTTCCGCTGAAACGTCCGGAAAAACTGGTCGTAATTGTTGAACTTCGCCAATACGCTGTAAACACTCACCAGCTCCAGCGTCGGAAAATATCCGCGCTTCTCGCCCTTCAAGCGGAACTCCTTCGCTCGCACGTCTGATTGCGCCATTTGCAAGCTGGCGTTGTTGGTCATGGCCAAGGCCACGAGATTGTCTCCCGCTTGCTCGGCCTCGCCCGGCAACTCCTCCGGCGAAACTTCCATCGCCTGTGTATCCGGCAATCCGAGCTGGTATCTCAGGAATACCTCCAACTCATCCTCGCGCCCCTCCAATTGCAAGATTCGGTGCACCACCTGCGCCTTGGTAAGCTGCGCCTTCGTCACTTCCACCGGCAACTCGTAGCCCTCGCCTTGCCGTTCCTGCGTCACTTGGAGAATCTTTTCCGCGCTGTCCTGCTCCTTGCGCAAGAGCTCCAGCGAATGCTGCACTTTCCCCAGTTCCAGATACGCCATGGCTGTCCGTGTGATCACGCTGTTGCGCACATCTTCCAGCGCAATCTTTTGCGCTTTGGCCTGCTCCTGTGATTCTCTCGCCTGGCCCCGTAGCGGCTCGTTATAGATCTGCTCCGTGTACGTCACGTTGAACACCGACGGAGCCCGCCCGCCCGGCGTCTCCGGGATGCCATACGTGTAACCAGCTCCCGACCCGGCATACAGATTCGGCATGAACTCCGCCTTGGTAATCTGCGCCGCGTGATCCGCCACGCTCGCCTGAATCTTCGCCACCTGAATGTCTTTGCTGTTCTGCAGCGCCATCTCAATCGCGCGCTTGAGCGTCAGGGCCACCGGCGCGTCAGGGTTCGGCGCCTGCGCCGCCCGTTCCTGTGCCTTTGCCGGCACGCAAAACATCGCCACCATCGCGCCGCCCGCTGCCACAATTCGAATTTCTCTCCACATGGTCCACCCTCCACCCATCCGCGCGGATTCCGTACTCCAACCTTCAGGAAATCTTCTTCACTCGTACCGCAGCGACTCCACCGGCTCTAGCCGCGCCGCCTCGCTCGCCGGCAAATACCCAAAGAAAAGCCCCGTGGAACACGACACCACGAAAGCCACGATCACGCTAACCGGCGAAACCGGAACCCGCAGATTCCCCGGCAAGAAAAACTGCGTGGCCACGGGAATCGCGATCCCAATCAAAATCCCGATCACCGCTCCGCCCCCGCTGATCACAATCGATTCCACTAGAAACTGATACATGATCTCGCGCGGCGCCGCCCCTATGGCCTTTCGAATGCCGATCTCCCTCGTTCGCTCTTGCACCGTCACCAACATGATGTTCATGATTCCGATCCCGCTGATCAGCAGAGCGATAAACGCAATCACGATCAGCACGATCGTCAGCGCCAGTGAAATGTTCCTCGCCGCCCCAAGAATCGCCGTGAGCGATTGTACTTTGTACTCCGCTTCAGCCGGGTGCCGGCTCCGCAGCAATTGCCCCACTTGCCGCTCTACCGACGGTACGTCTTCCGCCTTGTCTGCCTGCGCATCCAGCAAGCGCACCACTTCCATCCCGGTGTAGTACTTCATCAGCGTAAAAGGGATAATGACGGTGTTTTCCTGGATATCCGAAAGGCCAAACGTTTCCACGCGCTCGCGAAACACCCCGATCACCGTAAACGTCAGCTCCCCCATTCGAATATCTCTTCCGATCGGATTCTCTTGTCCAAACACCCGGTCGGCAAGCTGTGTGGCAATCAGGCAAACCTTGCTGCGCATCTCCATGTCGCCGGCATCAAAGTAGCGCCCGCGAAGAACCAGCAGCCGCCGAATCGTCTGGTAACCCTTCGTGACTCCCACCAGGTTCACCGGGCGCTCCACACCGCCTACGATGAGCGTCATCGGCAAGTCCCGCGTCCCCGCCACCTCGACTACGTTGGGAATCGCCCTGGCCGCTTCCAGGTCATCCAGCGTCATTTCATAGCTGAGGGGTTGCGGCCGGTCCGGCCTCTGCACCATCTCCACCCACACCAGGTTGGAGCCAATACTTTCGATCTGCGAGAGCACAAATTTCTTGCTCGTCAGCGCTACCGTGACGACCAGAACAATCGAAGCGCTTCCAATGATCACGCCCAGCGAGGTCAGCATCGCGCGCACTTTGTTGGCTCGCAGCGCGTCGATCGCCACCGACACCGTTTCCCGCAAATCCATCATCGCGCTTCACTCCAACTCGATTGCAGGCACCGCGCGCCCGTCGCCGAACTTCAGCCCTTCTTCAATTGCTTCAGGGCTTCCTGCGCCATTTTGTTTTTTGGATCCAACTTGAGCGCGGCTTCCAACTCCCTCTCCGCGTCATCCTTCCGGTGTTGTTCTTCAAAGAGGCGCCCCAGCCAAACGTGCGCCACGCTGGGCCGCGGATATCCCGACCTCGTCGGCGCCCCTTTCAAATACTCCCGCAACAACCGCTCCGCCTCATCCGCATTTTCGTTCTTCAAAACCAGCGCCACGCCCCGGTAGAATTTCCCCCGCGGGTCTTTCGGATTCATCCGCTCGCCCGCATCGGCCACCAACACCAGCCGTTCGATTTGGCTGCGCCGCACTGCGTAGTCGCCGATGTCATAGACCAATTCGACGGATTTTGGCTTGCTCTCCAGCGCCTTCGCAAATTCCGCGTCCGCTGCGTCAAAATCCTTCTTCTGCCTGCGGCAATTCCCCGCCGCATAGTGCCCTTCCGCGGCATCCATCTCCGCCAATTCCTTGATCTGTGGCAGCGCTTTTTCTTCGCCGCCCCCTACGAGCCCGGGAGCGCTGCAATCGAATTCGATCAGCGCCTGGCGCGCCGCAAAATTCTTCCCGTCGAGCTGCACTGCCGTTTCGAATTCCTTGCGCGTCTTTTTCGCCAGCGAAATCGCCGAAAACATCGCCGCGTGATCGGCCTTTTCCCCGTAAGCCCGGCCCAGCCACTCGTGATAAATGGAATTCTGCGGGTCGACCGACACCGCCTTCTCCGCGCTCTTGACCGCCGCGTCGCGCTCCTGCAGCTCCAGGTAACTTTTCGTCAAAAGTAATTGCACGTCGCCGTTTTGCGGATTTTTGGACGCCGCCACTTGCAACATCTGGATGGCCTTGCTGTAGTCGCTAGCCTCGTACGCACGCCGTCCCGCGTCGAAGTCTGTTTCCTGCTTGAGGGTTTCCGCGGCCATCGCCGTGCCCGCCACCAAGAACGCCGCGAGCATCCATTTGCTTCCGCTAACCATTCGGCTGCACCTGGAAATTTCCCACCTCCGTCGCCACCACGATCACCGCCATTCCGTCGCGCAAATCCACATCACCCGGCAGCGCCACCAGCTCCCCTTCTTGCAAGCCGCTGATCACTTCGTAGTTTGTCGCGTCAGCAATCCCCACGTGAATTTCGCGCTTCTCCAGCGTGGACTTGCCCACGCCGAGCTGATTGCTCTTCACCACAAATACATACCGTCGCCCGCCCTCGGCTTCCACCGCGCCTCGCGGCACGGACAATACGCCCAGCCGCTCCTTGGAGTTGATGCGCACATTCACATTGATGTTCGGCAGCAGCTCCAGCTTGTCGTTGTTCACGGAGCAGAGTAGCTCTCCCACGCTCCGTGTTTGCCGCGCCACCACTTCCTTCGGAATCACTTCCGTTTTCCCCATCCAGCTCCGATTCGGCAGCGCATCCCACGTGATTTTCACCGGCTCGTTCGCCTCCAGCGCGCCCAGCTCCGGCTCGTCAATAAATGCCCTAACGCGAACCTTGTGCAAGTCCGCCATCTCCGCCAGCAAATCTCCCGTCTTCACGAAATCTCCCGCCTTCGCTGGCAGCGAATAAAGTGTTCCGCTCGCCGGCGCGGCGATCCATCCGTTCCGCACCTTGTCCTCGAGCGCTCCCACCTCGAATTGCAACTGCTGCACCTGCAGCGTGGCGCGTTCCGTGTCCAGCCTCACGCTGCGATCAAATTCCTGTTTCGCCGCCAACAGCCGCGTCACTTCCGCCTCCGCTTTCGTCAACGCCAGGTCGTTCGCAGCCAACTCCTCACGCGTCGCCGCTTGCTCCGCAATCAACCGCGCCAGCACGCTGTGATTCTTTTGCAGCCGGTCGCGTTCCGCCTGCATCTTCGCCAAATCCCCCGCAACCCTCGCCGCATCATCCGTTCGCCCGCCGGACTTCGCCGCCCGCAGATCATCCTGCGCGCGCAATAATTTGGACCGCGCCTCCGCCAATTGTGCTGCCACATCCTTTACATTCAATTCTAGCAGCAGCTGCCCTTTCTTCACCGCCTGCCCCTCCGTCGCGTGCACTTTCTCCACAAAGGTATCCAGCTTCGCGCGCATCACGAACGGCTCAATCGGCTCCACTTTTCCATTGCTGCTGATCGAAGAAACCAGGTTTTCCCGCATCGGCGAAACCGCCGAGATCTTCGCCACCGGCTTCCTGCCGCTCATCTCCACCAACACAAACGCTAGCACTCCCGCCGCCAGCAGGTAGAGCAAGATTCGATTTCGCAGCCTGCGATCCATTTTTTCCTATTCGGCGCGTCCTCGCGCCCTACGCCTCGCCAGACGGACTGCCACCTCATTCCGGCGCTGCTTTCCGTTCACTTGTCCGTGGCTTGCGGGGCCTCTGCCTGGTAGGCGCCAAAGGACTTCATTCTAGCAAGAGCCGCGCGCCTTTCTCCACATACCTTGCGCGCCTTGTTCCTATTCTCACTAACGCCGGAACCCTTCATTCCCCATATCTTAAAGATGCGCCGCTAGCGCTCCTGGATGCCGCCAGTCTTCTTTTGAAGAAACTCCCCCGCGTGCTAGAATCCGCCCATGTCCACGGAAACCGCTCCCCAGAAGCCCGTCGCTTCTCCTTCCGCCGCCTCCAACAAACCTGCCCAGCCCGGCGCAGTCATCAGCTCGGTCATTCATCGCGTCTGCATCCAGTGCAACAACATGTTCCGCGTGACGCCCGATAAGTTTGATGCCAAGCAGTGCCCCAACTGTCACAAAGGTTAATCATTTAATATTACGATCCGCTATCTCCCTGCTACTCCTTTCCAGGCTCTGTCCTTTCCGCGCAATCCCCGTAATATTTCGCCGCGCTCTGCGTAGTAGACTCTGAACGGTCTGTGCCCTATCTTATCTACTCCTAGCGAGGGGTCTTCCCATGATTGAAGCTCGTGGCCTGTCCAAGCGCTTCCAGGACAAGAAGCGCGGCGAAATCCACGCTGTCGAAAACGTCAGCTTCACCTGCCAGCCCGGCAAAATCTACGGACTTCTCGGCGCCAACGGCGCCGGCAAAACCACCACGCTCCGCATGCTCGCCACCATCCTGGAGCCCACCGACGGCACCGCCATCGTCTCCGGCTACGACGTCGTCGAGCAGCCCGAAAAAGTTCGCGCCAACGTCGGATTCCTCTCCACCGCTACTGCTCTCTACCCTCGCCTCACCGCTCAGGAAATGGTCGAATATTTCGGCCGCCTCAACGGCCTCGACGAAGCCACTCTCAAAAAACGCGTCGACGACATCTTCGCCCGCCTCGATATGAACAGCTTCCGCGAGCGCCGCTGCGACAAGCTTTCCACCGGCATGAAGCAGAAAACCTCTATCGCCCGCACCCTCGTTCACGATCCGCCCGTCATGATATTCGACGAGCCCACCACCGGCCTTGACGTCATGACCGCCCGCACCATTATCGGCTTCATCGCCGACTGCCGCGGCCTAGGCAAAACCGTCATCTTTTCTACCCACATCATGAGCGAAGTCGAGCGCCTCTGCGACCACATCGGCATCATTCACGGCGGCAAGCTCCTTGAGGAAGGGACCCTCTCCGAACTCCGCGCAAAACACAACGAACACAATCTCGAGGAAATCATTGTCAAAGTCGTTGGCCCTCTTCTCGCCAACGCGGAGGCTTAATCGTCATGAACCTTCACGCCATCGGCGTCGTTTATCGCAAGGAACTCACGGAATGGCTCCGCGACCGCCGCACTCTCATCTCCACGGTTCTCGTTCCTCTGCTCGCTTTTCCTATTCTCATCTCTGGAATGATTTCCCTCTCGACCGTTTTGATTGGCAGCGCCAAAAAAGAAGTCCCCAAAATCATGATCCTCCACGGCGAAGACTCCCCCGCTGTCGTTGCCGCTTTAAGCGCGAACAAGGACCTCCAGGTCGTTCCCTACGCCGGCAATTGGAAGGACCAAATCTCTGACAAGCAAATCCGTGCCGCCGTGGACATTCCCGATGGCTTCCAGGCTTCTCTCGACAAAGGCGCCCCCGAAACCATCCAGATTGATTACTACGAAGGCGAAATCAAGTCCGAATTTGGCGCCGAGCATGTCGAAAAATCCCTGAAAGCCTACCGCGACGACCTCGTCAAGAAACGCCTCGAAGCCAAAAATCTTCCGGACTCTCTGATTGCTCCTTTCGACATCAAACAACAAAACGTTGCTCCGCCTGAGAAAGTCGGCGGCGCCAGCATTGGCAGCATGATCGGCTATATGGTCATCATTCTCTCGATGACCGGCGCCATCTACCCCGCCATCGATCTCACCGCCGGCGAAAAAGAGCGCGGCACCATGGAGACCATTCTCTCCAGTCCCGTCTCTCGCCTTGACCTCGTCCTTGGAAAATTTCTCCTCGTTTTTTCCGCTTCCCTCACCACCGCCATCCTTTCCGTCACTTCCATGGGCCTTTCCTTCGCCTACATGGGTCACGCTCTCTCGAGTTCCGCCGACACTTCCGGTGCCGGCATCCACATGAATCTTGGCCTCACTTCCGTCGTCGCCGTCTTCTTGATGGCTCTGCCTCTTTCCGTCCTCTTCTCCGCAGTCCTGATGACCGTAGCCCTCTTCGCCAAAACCTACAAAGAAGCACAGAGCTATCTCACCCCTATGACGTTCATCGTTGTCATTCCCGCCGTGGCCAGCATCCTTCCCGGCGTCGAACTCACTCCCAAGCTCGCCCTGATCCCCATCCTTAACACCAGTCTGGTCTGCAAAGAAATCATCACCGGCACCTATCACTGGAACTCCATCGCCGTTATCTTCGCCTCCACCTGCGTCTACGCCGCCGCCGCCATCTTCATCGCCGTCAAAACTTTCCAGCGCGAATCCGTCCTTTTCCGCTCCTAATCTTTTCTTCTCTTTGTTGGGGCGTCCGCCGCGGCGGACTGCGCCCTCTTCGCATGCCACCCTCTCGAAACTGTTCGAATCTAGGCACAAATCCCCACGCCCCTATCCGCAACCCATAAAAAGGCGCAAACTGTTTCCGAGGCTCACCCCATGGCTGCAACCGCAGGTGTCTGGAAGAAAAAACGCGATGATCTAAAAGACAAGCGCAACGCCCTCTTCGAGACCTACTCCAAAGACCCCCAAAATTTCCATCTCGCCCGCGAAATCAAGGCTCTCGACGACGAAATCGCCGACTGCACCCAGCACGTCGAGCAAGAACGCCGAGCCGAGCAGCGCGCCGCCTCCCCCATCGCCAAACTCCTGAAGAGCTCAAAGTAATTCGGAAAGAACTGCGGATATCCCGACGGTCCTCGCCCTTCTGATGTATCGCGCGAAGGAGCCCTTTTTTTCTTTTGCAGCATACTTTTAGGTGTATGCTGTCGCCATCTTCCTGCCTTGTCTAGGAGCCAAAATTGACGACCGCACCACTTGCGCCCCAGCGCTTCGCTTGGCCGCGCCCAAAATACATTTTGTTCGCCATCATCGGCGTCATGGTCGCCTACGTTCTTCGCCACAACGAGCATTTCCTCATTGACGCCAAAGATGCCGAATGGCCGCACATCCAGCCCTTCAAATGGTGGCTCCTGCCCCACGGCGTAATGGGCGCCTGCGCCCTCTTGCTTGGCCCCATGCAATTCTCGGAACGTCTCCGCCGCCGCTTCACCAAGTTCCACCGCGTCGTCGGACGCTTCTACGTCGCCGGCGTATTCGTCGCCGCACCCCTCGGCTTTTACATCCAGCATTTCGAGGAGCGCACGGGTTCGGCCCGCTCCTTCAGCATCGCCGCCGCCGTGGATGCCATTTTGTGGATGCTCACCACCGGCATCGCCATGGCCTTCATCCTCAACGGTAAAGTCCAGCAGCATCGTCAGTGGATGACGCGCAGTTTTGCCGTTGCCATCGTCTTTCTTGAAGTGCGCTTCGTCGCTGGCGTAACCGGCTGGGAAACCCTCGGCGAACACGCCATCGAAACGATTGTCTGGGGCTGTCTCGCCTTCTCCCTGCTTTTCGCCGACATCGTCCTGCAAGCCCAGGAACTCCTTCGCAACCGCACGGCTCCTGCCAAAGCCCAGACCGCCGCAGTAGCATCAGCCCCGTCCGCAGTCCCCACCGGCGACTAACGGCGCACGGTGCGGCTTGAACGCAATCCACCTTGTGTGCGCCAGTTTTTTCTTTGCCAACAATATGTCACAGCGCTCGTTCCTTACTGCGTAGAATAACTTGTGCTGAGCTCGGAGCTTCTGGCTTGCACCCTTTGCCCTTTTCCGGCGGACCCATTTACGCGAGTGTCTTCTGGTCTACCTATGTTTTGTGGCTCGTGATGGAAACCATTGGCTCCACAACCAAACGATCCAGCGACCCCACAAGGACTCGCGATCGTGGCTCATACCGTCTCATCTTGACTCTCCTTTGGATCGCGGTAGCCTTGGATTTCACGCTCTCCTTCATCCTCCCCCAGACGTCAATCCTGCAGCATCGCGCTGCGTTTTTCTTCCTCGGCATCGGCCTCATGCTTTCAGGCCTGGCGTTTCGTTTCTATGCCATGTCCCTTCTGGGGCGCTTCTTCACCTACGATGTCGCAGTTCACGCCAGCCAGACGGTCATTGAAACCGGGCCCTACCGGTACATCCGCCATCCCTCGTATACCGGCGCTCTCATCACTTTAGTTGGACTCGGCCTCGCCCTCGGCAATTGGGCCGGTCTGCTCGCGCTCCTCACCTGCATGGGAATCGCCTACGGCTACCGCATGTCCGTCGAAGAAGCCGCCCTGGCCGCCGCCCTCGGCGAGCCCTACAAACATTACATGCGCCGCACCCGCCGCCTGATCCCCTTCGTTTACTAGCCGATTCTATTTCACTCTTTGGACTCTCTCCCCGCGACTGCCCCTTGACCAACCCATTTTTTCGGCCTAACATTTTTTCAGGAAGAATTGTGGACTGCGGGAAGTTTACCCCGACCGGGTCGGAGTCCTGCTGTCACTTGCCCTGAGGTCCGAGTGGCTTTTAGTTTCTGGGGAGCCCAGCTGCCCTTTTTCCGTCGTGCACCAGCGTGTCGCACTTCTGACTTAGAGTCTGCGGACCCTGCGCTATGGAGGGTCTGTTCACTTTCTCCTTTCTGCTGCAATGCAAACTCTTTAGAATCAACACTTGCAGACCCCTTCGTAAGTGTTGAAAATAAACGACTTACGAAAAGCATAAATCATTTAGAATCAACACTTACAAAAAACAGGGGTGTCCCTGGCACCCCCTTGAAGCTTTACTTGAACTCCGGTATTGCTCCGCACGTATCCCTAATAGGACCCAATGCGCCGCCGCCCAATTCGCATCGCCCTCATCCTTCTGCTCTTCCCCCCGATCCTTGCCGCTATCGGCGGCTGGCTTGCCGGTCCTGCCTTCCTCCACCCCATCCGTCGCGAATTGAGCCCCGATTTGATTCGCGAAGCCGATGCTTCCTTCGCCGTGACCGGTGCCACCCGTGAGGACTTCGAAGTCCTCGCCCCAGATGGAGCGCTTCTCCGCGGCTGGAAGGTCCGTCCGAAAAATCCCAACGGCAGCTGGGTCCTGCTCTTCCACGGCGTCGCCGACAATCGCGTCGGCGTGGTCGGCCTGTCCGAATTCCTGCTGCGCGCCGGCTACAGCGTGGTCATGATGGACGCCCGAGCCCACGGCGCCAGCGGCGGCCCCATCGCCACCTACGGCTGGATCGAACGCAACGATACTCGCTCTATCGAGGATGCTCTCGAATCCAGCGAGCACCCCCGGCATCTCTTCGCCCTCGGCGAATCCATGGGCGCTGGAATCGTTCTGCAATCCGCCGCCGTCGAGCCGCGCATCGAAGCCGTCGTAGCCGAAGCGCCCTTCGCCAATCTTCGCGAAGCCTCCTACGATTACGCCGGCCTGCGAAAATATCCGTGGCTCGGCAAAACTCTGTTCGCACCCGGCACCTGGACACTGCTCTATCGCGACGAAAAACTAGCGGGCTTTCCAGTCGCGGACGTTTCTCCGGTAAAGGCCGTCGCCGCTCGTGCTTTTCCCGTGCTCCTCATCTGTGATGAGAAGGACGACGCGCTTCCCTGCCGCCACGCGGAAATGATCTACGCCGCCGCCCGCGGCCCCAAACAACTCTGGATCGTCCCCGGCGCTTTTCACACCGCCGCGCTCGGTTTCCAGCCCGAGGAATTTCGCCGCCGCGTCCTCGCCTTCTTCGCCTCCGCCGCGTCGAATTCAGGCGCTGCGCCAAATTAATTTTCGAAACTCTGATTGGCAATCCGGCATAAAAAGTAAAAGGCCGCTTCCGCGGCCTCATGCTACTGCTAACTTTGGTTCCTTCTCTTCGCGCGACGCTGTAATCTCGTCCTTCCGTTTCTTCTCTACGTCCTCTGTGCCCTCCGTGCCCTCTGCGTTAAGTTCTAATCTTTTTCTTTCTTTTCGTTTCTGTGACCTCAGCTAATTTGAGCGCGCCGCGACTCCCACTCCTGGCTCAGCCGCCGCACCGTTTCTCGCAAGCGCACGGCCAGCGCCGCAATCGTTTCCACGCGCTGCTGTCCGCCGTGCGGAAGTTGCCCGTCGTTCTTCTTGTGAATATCCGCGAGCAACAATTCCGCGTTGCCCAGAATTCCCGTCAGCGGATTACTCAGTTCGTGCCGTAGAACTTCCCCAAAATCTTCCGGCTCTGCTCGAAAGGGTTCGATCGTGCTGTCCGCCAATCTCTGGGTTTGCCGCAATCTTCGCTGGATCATTCCCATCGCCGCCGGCAAGCAGCCCCCGTCTCGCGCAACGTAGTCTGCCGCTCCCGCGGCGATCAGCGCGGAGAGCTCCGTGCGCTGCTCGGCCGTCCCGATCACCACCACCGGCGCATAGACCGCCAACGAAGTCACCACGGCGTCGAGCCGCGGGACCATTCCGCGCGGCCCTTCGCTTTCGGTTGCAATCGATGCCTCCTCCAGCAAAATCACGGCCGGCGCATCGTCCTCGAGAATCCGCCGCGCCGCACCGAGATTGCTCACCGCCGATACGCGGAGCCCCGCGATTCTCGTCTCGAATTCGCGGCGTGCCGCGGCGCACAGAGCCGCGTCGTCACTCACCAGCAGTACGGTTTGTTCCCGGTTATGCATGACCCTATCCGTTTCTCGCTGCATTTTTTTGTTCGACTGCCAGTGCCGCGGACTCGCCTGACGCATGGCTCGCCAGCACGGCGCGCACCTTTTCCGTCAACTCTTCGACGCGGAACGGCTTGGCAACATGCGGCAGGTGATTTCGCGCCAGAAACTCGCGCGTTTGCGCCGCAACGACGTCCCCGGTGACGAACAGAAAGCGGTCGCGCAGCGGATTTCCCGCGCGGACCAGTGATTTGTAGAAATGCTGTCCGTCAAGACCTGGCATTTTCATGTCGCAGATCACCAGATCGAACGACGTGCGCGCGGCGCGCTCCAGCGCTTCGCGGCCGTCCAGCAGCACGTCCACGGCAAACCCTTCGTCCTCCATAACGTCGGCGATCAGCCGCGCCACCGTTGGTTCATCTTCCACGACGAGAACGCGCGATCCTTTTTCGTGCACGGCGGGAACCACGGAATTTTTTCCGGGCGCTCCGCTGAATTCGGTTTTCTGTTTTCCGGGAGTGGCCTCAGGGAAAGGCGAACCGATTGCCGCTTGCTCCGGCATCCTTCCCACGGCGGCGGGCAGTTCTACCTGAAATATCGCGCCGCCTTCCGCCGAACGGGAAACTTGCACCCGTCCGCCATGTTCGCGCACCACGCTCAGTACAACTGCGAGTCCCAGCCCAGTGCCCACACCCGCAGGCTTGGTGGTAAAGAATGGATCGAAAATCCGGGCCAGTATGGCTTGCGGGATCCCCGGACCATTGTCTTCGATTTCGAGATGCACGCGCTGCTGTCCGGCATTCCTGGTTCGCACGCGAATGATTCCGCCGCGGCCTTGCTGCTCGATGGCCTGCCGAGCGTTCCCCACCAGATTCATCAGCACTTGCTGAAGGTGCCCGGCGTCACCGTGCACGGCCGGCAGCTCAGGATCCAGCTCCAGCTCCACGGCGATCTTTTCCGCGGCGAGGCTAAAATTCTGGAGATCCATGGCCTGCAGCACGACATGATTCAGCGAGATGGCGCGGCGCTCCGGCAAGGTTTCCCTGGCGTTCAGCAGCAACTGGCGCAGGATGGCGCTGGCCCGTTCGGCTTCCTGGAAAATCTGCCGCGCTTCCTGCGTGCGACCGGAGCCTTCCTGGCGCGCCAACAGGCGTTGCGCGTAACCCAGAATGCTGGTCAATGGATTGCTCAATTCGTGCGCGATACCGCTGACCATCTGGCCGAGCGCCGCCAGTTTCTCGGTCTGCAACAATTTCGATTGAAAAATTCGCTGCGCCGTCAGGTCCCGGTAGACTTCCACTCGTCCCAACGGCCGCCCGGCGGTATCCAGCACAGGCCGCGCGGCTCGCTCAAGTATGCGCGGTGAAGGCCGCGTCATTTGCAGCTCTTCCCGCACACCGCCGTCAATCCCGCGCGCCAATTCCCGCCAGCGCGCCGCGAACTGTCCCGGCTGCGCCGCCTGGCCCTCCAGCCGGCCGATCAATCTCTCAAGCGTTCGAAGTGTTGCGGACTCCTCCGGAGGCAGGCCCGCAACCTGTGCGAACCGCGTGTTCATCGCTCGCACGTTTTCCTGCGCATCGAAGAGCACCACTCCCTCGTCCAGCCACTCGAGGACATTTTGCAATTCAATCTCGGCGCGGTCGGCTCCGTGCCCGGCTTCGGGAACGGCTTGGGCTTCGCGCAGGACGGCGATGCGCTGCCCGGCCGTAAGGGCCGTCGTCCGCAGCTCGACGCGGACTCCATTGCGTAGTTCGACGGGAAGCCAATTTTCCCTGCCGCGTTGCACTTCCGGCCTGGCGCGCAACGTGCCACGTAGGAACGTTTCGATGTGCGCGTGTTCCTTCGCGCGGAAAAGCTCTACAAATTGCTCCCGTGCTACCACGTGGGGAATGTGTATTTCCTGGATCTTTGAGGCTTGGCCCATCAACTCACGTGCCGCGCGGCTGGACGACACGATTCTGCCGGCTTCATCCAGCAGGAACGAAGCGTCACCGCTGGAATCCAGTAAAGCTTGCTGCCCTTCGGTTTGCCGGGCTTCCTGCTCGATGCGTTTTTTCCGCCACAGGGCGGCTCCTGCCAGCTCCGCGCGCAACTCCAGCCGGTCCAGCGTCGCGGGAGAGATGGCGCTTTGTGGAAGACCCACCACCAGAATCCCGAGCAATTGCGCTTCGAACTCCAGGGGAAATGCCACAACCCTGGCGATCCTTCCGAATTGCCCGGACCGCTGAGGCTTGTTACCGCCCACCCGCCGCGTTTGCAGCGCGCTGCGCCAGATTCCTGCCAGCGGCTCCCGCTCCGCCGCGGAAGTCCATGTCATATCTCCGCTCTTCCACTGAAATACGGCTTGTGCTCTATCACCGAAGTCTGCGTGGTGGTCCACGGTTCCGATCATGGCAAATTCCGCGGCGAAACTCGATTCACTCCCCAGCATCCCGGTGCAGCTGTCGACCAGGTGCGTGAGCGTTGCTTCCGCGGAACCGCCGCCGCCAAGTGTCTTCAGGACGTAGCGCGAAATCTTCATATCCGCCGTGCGAATCCGCGCGCTTTCCTGTTCTTCCTGTAGTCCCAGTGTTAGAGCCAGCTCCGCCGCGATTGTTTCTACGGCCTTCCGCGAAACCACCTGGTGATTGTTCCGGCTCCCCGCGAGGATCACGCCTTTCAGATTTCCGCTTCGCTCGATCGGCGTCCAGAGTATGCGGCGAAGTTCCACAAGCGGTCCGATAATCGGCCCCTCTGGAACGGCGTAGAGATCCTGTTCGACGCTCTTTCCGCTCCGCAGTTCTTCTTCCGGCAATGGCGCTTCCACCGAGAGATGAGCCCACTCCATGGGCGTCTCCCCGTTTTCGCGGTCCCATACCAGCCCGTGAAAACCTGCTACCGTTTCCTCGAGCCGGCCCGCATTCGAATCGGCTTCCAGCCACACGCCGATGCGGTCCGCGTAGCCTTCCTGAACGAGAGAGGCCAGCGCCACGCGCAAAAGCACCTCGCGGGACGCGCCGGCCAACGCGGCTTGGGCCACGCCTTGTGCGCTGGCTGCTTTCTCCGGTTTTTTCCCCCAAACGCGCATTCTGTCGCCTTGGCTCTGCCGCGCTCTTTGTTACGCTGTGCCGGGCCCGCCTACGAAGCGTTGCCACAAGGAACGAGCGGCCTCGGTGAGAGCATTTGCACCAGTAGGCCCATCGCAGAAACTCAATTTCGTCCAAAGAATCAGTCACTTAGAGGAGGAGAAAAAATTGGTGCGGCCGCTAGAAATTCCATGTCGAGAATTTGGCTGGCGTTCTTCCCAGAGTGAACCGCGGCGGCAGGGTCGAACTGGAAGGAGTTCGAAGAATCAAGAGCTTACGCGTTTCGAATGACCAATGACTTTAAGTGCCGCGGGAGACGGACGAGCTAGAAGATGGATGGGCAAATAAAAGCGCTGCACGGTCGACCTGAGTGCGCAGGAGAAGCGGTCAGAGTTTCGAGGAGCGAACGTTTACAGCGGCCGAACTTTATGCCTCGGCATGCTCGACGTGGTACTGCTTTAATTTGCGGTACAGAGTGGTCTTGCCGATCCCCAGCATGCGCGGGGCAGAGAGTTTGTCGCCGCCGGTTTCACGCAGGGTCCGGAGGATCGCGCGGCGTTCTAATTCCTCGAGTGGCAGGATTTCATCTTTTTCCGGCACGCGCTCACTTGCTGAGTATTGCAGGTTCGAAGGGAGGTCCCCCACGTGCACGATGGGGCCGGAGCCCAGGGCCACGGCTCGCTCGATGGCATTTTCCAACTCGCGCACATTTCCCGGCCAGTCATAGGCGATAAGGCGCCGCATGGCGTCATCAGAAATGGTACGCACTGACCCGTGCGATTCCGAGAATTTCTCGAGGAAGGCCGTGACCAGGATGGGTATGTCGCTTTTGCGATCGCGCAAAGGCGGCAGCTTGACTTGCACGACGTTCAAACGGAAATAGAGGTCCTGCCGGAACGTTCCCGCACGGATAGCCGAATCCAGGTCGCGATTGGTCGCCGCGATGATGCGGACGTTGATTTGGCGGCGCTCCGTGGAACCGACCGGTTTGACTTCCCGTTCTTGCAGAGCGCGCAACAATTTGGCTTGCAGGTCCACAGGCATGTCGCCGATTTCGTCGAGAAACAGCGTGCCACCCTTGGCCGCTTCGAGCAGGCCCTGCTTGGCTTGCATGGCCCCTGTGAACGCGCCTTTCACGTAGCCGAAAAGCTCGGATTCGATCAACGTGGGCACGAGCGCGGAGCAATCCACCGGTGCGAAGGGGCGGTCCTTGCGCGGCCCGGAAAAATGAATGCTTTTGGCTACCAGTTCCTTCCCCGTCCCGCTCTCGCCGAGAATCAGGACGGGATACTCATGCTGGCCGACCTTTTCGATCATTTTGTAGACACGCTGCATCTTCATGGAAACGCCGATCAGTCCGCCGAAGCCCGGGCGCGTGCGCAGTTGTTCGCGCAGGAGACGGTTTTCTTGCTGCAATTCGACGGCGCGGGCCACACGCTCTAGCCGGGAGCGCAGCTCTTCGATGCGAAAGGGCTTGGTAACGTAGTCGAATGCACCCATGCGCGTGACTTCCAGGGCGGATTCAATTGTGCCGTACTGTGTGAGCACGACGACGGTCACCTGCGGATGCTGGTCGTGAACCTGCTTCAACAGCTGGACTCCATTGGTCTGCGGCAGCTTCAAATCCGTCAGCACAATGTCCACAGCGGAATGCTCCAGGATTTCCAGCGCTTCTTCGGCAGTCGAGACGCCGGTAGCCTTCATGCCGCATTGCTCGGCTACTTCCGCACAGGTATCACGGATGGTCTGTTCATCGTCTACGATGAGAATACTCATGGGAAGGACTTCGCGGATCAGTTCCAGACTTTCACCAGTCGCTGGCATGGAGAGAGCACCTCACTTCCGGAAGGACTTGCACTTGGTGTTCCATTTGAGGAAAACCCGCGTGACTTATTCACAATTCAATACATTAGCTAATTTTGAATCTATTGTGCAAGCGCCAATTTGAGAATCGGCCATGGAATTATTTGCTCCATTCGGGTCCTCAGATCGCAATAGAGGCTTTCCTTTTAAGGGTTTGCAGGAATGGACCGGTGCAAATTCCACTTCGGGAAACGATGGAGGCGAATCTGCCCAACCGCGCGCGAGGATGCTCGGATCGGGCCCGGGCGGGAGGCGTTCCCAAGAGCGGAAGAAGATAGTACCTGGATGCGCGGTAACGCCGACTGCAAAAAAAACGGACTCTTCGAATCGCGCCCCAAGAGTCCGCTTTCCTAATGTGGAGATTTGAAAGTCGTCGCCTCACCGGGAGTGACGAGTCACTCCCGGTGAGTAGGACTTCCGTTTATGGGGTGGCCTTTTTCTTGGGGGCCGGGGCCATCGCTTTGGTCTTACCCTTTTCCCCGCCACTCCTGCTAAGCAGGGTCAGGGCATCCCTGGAGTTGAATGGGAAGCGGCGAACGGATTGCTCGCCGGTGGTACTCAGGGTGATGTCCACGCGGCGGTTGCTGGCCAAGCGCACGGTGAGCAGGTTGGCCAGGATTTTCTTCTTTTCCGCTGGGCTGAGATCCGGGTCGGCATCGATCTGCGCCTTGACCTCTGCATCCGTCATGTTCTTTTCAAAGCCAAACGCCTGGGTCTGCAGGTGATCCGCGGGTACGCCCTTATCAATGAGGTAGTTCTTGGCACGATCCGCGCGGCGTTCGGAGAGTTTCACGTTGTACTCTCTGGGTCCGCGAACATCAGCGTGGCCCTGGAGAGTGAGATGAGCGTCCGGTCGATACTTCAAGTACTGGAGGAAATCGCTTGCGAGCGCGTCGAGGGTAGCAGCCTGGCTGGCCTCCAAGCCACCGTTGGGTTTTGCCACGGTCGGCAGAGCCGTTGGGAAGTAGATACTGTGGAGCGCCAGCTTGGCTTCCAGTTGTTTGATCTGTGGAGGTTCTTTCACTTCCACAGTGCCGGAAGCGTCGGCGGTTCCACCGCGACCGTCGTTGACCGTGCAGGTCACGGTGTAGGTTCCGGGCTGTGCGCCTGTCGAATCAAACTGCACGTTCGAACCGCTGCCAACAATTTGTCCGCCGGTGACGGAATAGCTGTACGTCAGCGGGTCGTTGTCCGGGTCAGTGCCATTGCAGGTGACGCCGGTGCGCTCACCGGGCTGAATGGGGCTGCGCTCGATGGACAAGGTTGCCGTCGGCGGACGATTGGGTTTCTGTTCCACCTTCATGTCTGCCGCACAGGAAGCCGTGCCACCCCGACCGTCGTCCACTTTGACGTTGACGGTGTAGGTTCCTACGGCCACGCCCGAGGAATTCCAGCGAACATCGGCACCGGTGCCATCCACTGCGCCGCCCGTGGCCGAGTAGCTGTACGTCAGCGGATCGTTGTCCGGATCGCTGGCGTTCACGTGCACTGCCACGCTGTCGCCCGAGCCGGCATACACCGAAGCGGGGTTCACGGCGCAGGCGGCCACCGGAGGATGGTTCGGAGGTGGGGGAGGATTGGGAATGCCAAAGCGCAAGACCACGCCGGTCGCGGCGCGGAAGTTATTCTGCCGCGAACTAGCCCCGAGCGCTGTGCCCGAGAATGTGGTCATTAAATAGTCAAACTCTCCCACGCGCCAGGCCAAATTCTTGAAGAGCACATAGTCAATGCCGCCGCCAGCGGCCAGCGCAAAGGCGGTTTGATCGTTCGCGCCGGCCACTTCGATGCCGCCGTGAGCGCCGCCAACCAAAAATTCCGCAAAGGGAACAAATCGGTTAAATTTCCGCAAATTCAGCCGAGGCCCGAACAGGAAACTAGTGAAACTGCCGGATACTGAACTGTTGCTTCCGGTCAGCGGAAAGAGATTGCGAGAGGTGAAGTCGTATCCTCCGAGTTCCGCGGTCAAACCCAGCCATCTCGATGTGTTGTAGGTGAAGGAGCCAGCCGCGCCGTAATTATTGAAGCCCGCGAACGGCGAACCGGGATTGAAATTGACGTAGTCGAACGTGAATGCGACTTCGTACCTGGGCACGAGCAATCCCACCTGGCGGGTATCCGCCGCAGCCGCAGCCGGACCCGGAAACGGAGTGGGCCGGGGCTCGGCAGGCAAAGCGAAAACGCCCTTGATAGGCACGGCACTGGCGGTAGCCGTACTACTATGTTCAGTTGAACTCTTCTCCGTGGTATTCGCCGCAGCATTCGAATCATCGGCAGCCGCGGCACTCTTCTGCTGGGCGCACAGGGGCAACGCTAAAAACGCACTGATTGCCAATCCCAGATACAGCTTACGCATCTCTGTTCCTCCCAAACTATCTCTCTCGGATCCATGGTGATTCACGCGTCCGCCGCTGAACCGTTCGCTGCGTTTGGCGGACCTCGTTAGAAGCATTGCAGCTTTTCAATTCGCTGCTTCCGAGCCTCGCTGGTACCTCTTCCCATCCATTTTCTCGACGGGGAAGAATGCTCAGGAAGCAACGTAACGCGGTGGCACAAGGTTATTCCAGAACTCCCGTTTTGCGCAACCATTTCCTTACTTCTCTCGCGAGTAGCGAATGAAATGCGCTCGCGGTAATTGCTGCTGCGTAGTTACGAGTTCACAGCTTGCGTGCGGCATAGGTGCTGATGCCATAGTTCTTCGTTAGAACTTGCGCCGCCTCGATGGCCGGCCAGAGCATTCGATCGAGCACCGAAGCGGGCGAGTACGCCGCGTACTGAAGCGCCGCAGCGATTCCGTTGGGCAGCTGATGCAGGCGGCGGAATTCTTTGCTGGTGAGCGGCACATCGTTGTAGGTGAATTTCTTGCCCCGCAGCCGCGATCGCAAGAAGAAAGAGAGCCAGTTATTGGGCGCGAGCTTGTAGACGTTTCGGCCGTTGTCTTCCTTTTCGAGCGTGAATCCCGTTTTGTCCAGGTATTGCCGCACAGTTTCGCGCGTGAAGAAGTACAAGTGCCGCGGAATATCCTCGCGGAAGAGATATCGCGAGGCCGCGCTGTGGAAATTCGTCACGAGAAAAACGAAGAGGCCGCCTTTCTTGACGACTGTCGAAGCTTTTTGAAAATAGGCCATGGGGTTGTGCACATGCTCGAGAACGGCCCAGGCGGTCACGGCATCGTAGGTTGGCTCGTTCACCGGGATGTCCTGAAATTCCTGGGTGTGCACAAGAAAATCCGTGATGCGCTGCGAGGATTCGGAAATTTCCACGCCTTCGACCTCCCAGCCGCGAGCCGCCATGAACCTCGGGAAATCGCCGTTGGCGCAGCCGACGTCCAGCAATTTCTTGCGTCCGTTGCGGCTTTCCAGCTCTTGAAGGTAGCTGGCTTCTTGCGTGAATCGTCGCGTGACGTAGCGATCGTGGCTGCTGGTCGGCGGGGTCCGGTAATACTCCGGGGGGTAATATTTCTGGACCTCGGCAATCGTCGGCCTCGGATTTACAAACCCCAAGCCGCAATGGTCGCATTCCACGACGGTGAAGAATTCGTCAGGAAAAAAAAGGCGGTCCGGCATTTCGTAGACGGGCGTATGCTGCTGGGAACCGCATAGATTGCATGCGACTGTTTCCAAATTATTTCCTCGTGCAACTTCGTTGAAGCCGCTGGCCGGTGCGCCACCGATGCCGAATGGTAGCTTCGGCCGGATTACATTGTCGAGTGCCCTCGTACTTAGAAGGCGCGAACATCCTCGCGGCTGCGACAGGGGGCGGCATACTCCGGGGAAACAGCGACCGACCCGCAGCAACCTTTGTACAATACTTGCGAGCGGTTCGATCGCTTTGCGGGAAGTTGTAGTGCGTAGAAGGCTGGTCGCGCCCCGCGCGACGAGCGGCAATTCCTGACGCTAGTCGAAATCGCTCGAAACCTTGCATGCGCGAAAACGAGAAATCCGGGGCCGAGCGGGAGAAACGCCTAAAGGCGGCGCGACGGCTAGTGATCAAGGTCGGCACGAGCACGGTGACCGGCGCCGAGGGCGAGCTGTGCACGGCGCGAATGGAGCCGATCGTGCGTTCCATTTCCAGCTTGATGAAGGGCGGCAGGCAAGTGGTGCTGGTTTCATCGGGCGCGGTGGGACTGGGAAGAGGGTGGCTGGGTCTGCACCGCTCGAGGCTGAGCGACATGGTCACCAAGCAGGCGTGTGCGGCGGTGGGCCAGAGCCTGCTGATGGATGCGTATAAGGATTTGTTTTCGACGTGGGGCGTCAAGATCGCGCAAGTGTTGCTGACGGAAGAAGACTTCACGAATTGGCGGCGGTATTCGAATCTTCGGCAGACCATGGAGAAGTTGCTGGGATTCGGCGTGCTGCCGATCGTCAATGAGAACGACACGGTATCCACCGCGGAATTGGAATCCATCGGGCCGGAAACGCGAACGGCGGCGTTCAGCGACAACGACCGGCTGGCGGCGCTGGTGATGAGCGGGCTGGAGGCGGAAGCGCTGGTCCTGCTGACGAATGTGGATGGCTTGTTGCAGCAGAAGACTGCGGATGGAAAATCCAAAATCATTTCTCTGGTGGAGGAAATCACGCCGGAACTCAAGGCCTTGGCCTCCGGACCATCCGCGAGCGGCCGCGGCGGCATGAGGACGAAACTGGAAGCCGCGGAGATTGCCATGAATTGCGGCGGGACGGCAGTGATTGCCAACGGGCAGACAGAAGGCGTACTGGATCGCGTGTTCGCCGGCGAAACAATTGGCACGGCCTTCTTGCCGGTCAAGCGCATGAAGGGAAAGCGGCGGTGGATTGCGTATGCGGCGGACGTGCGGGGCCGCGTGGTGGTGGATCCCGGAGCGTACCGCGCGCTGACGCAGGGCAAGGCGAGTTTGCTGGCCTCGGGAATCATTCGCATTGAAACGCATTTTGCGTCGGCGGATGTTGTGAGTATTGTGGATGGAGCGGGGCGCGAATTTGCTCGCGGGATTGCGAACTGCGATAGCAGCGAAGCGGCAAGAGTTTTGGGGATGAAAGAAAGTGATGGCGGCAAGCGCGGGACGGTGAGTTCTTGCGTGCTGGTTACGCGCGACAACATCGTGCTGTTGAATAAATCATGACGAAGGAAACAAAAGACGAAGCGCAAACAAGCGTGACATTGGTGGCGCAACGCGCCAGAGTCGCGGCGCGGGCGCTGGCCAGGCTTCCGTCGGAATGCCGGACAGAAATTCTGATGGCTGCGGCGCAGACGATCGAGGATGCAGGCAACGAGATTCTGGAGGCGAATGCGCGCGATTGTCGCGCGGCGGAGACTTCCGTTGCGGCTGGGTCCATGTCGTCGGCAACGTTTGCGCGGCTGCGCGTAACCAAGCAGGGGATCGCGCAGATGGCTGCCCATGTCCGCGGAGTAGCGCAGCTGCCGGACCCGCTGGGCAAACGGCTGGCCGCTACGGAGCTGGATGATGGGCTGGTGCTCTACAAAGAATCATGCCCGCTGGGGGTGATCGGGATCGTGTTCGAATCGCGGCCGGACGCGGTGCCGCAGGTGGCGGCGCTGGCGCTGAAGTCTGGCAACGCGATCATTCTCAAAGGAGGCGCCGAAGCGGCTCACACAAATGAGGCGCTGGTCTCCGTGTGGCGGAAGTGCCTGAGCCGCTTTCCATCGGTGCCGCAGGATTCCATCCACTTGCTACTGACTCGATCGGACGTGAAGGATCTGCTGGAGCAGGATCGATTTGTGGACTTGATTATTCCTCGCGGCTCACAGGCATTCGTGCGTTTCGTCTCGCAAAACAGCAAAATTCCGGTGCTAGGCCACGGCGAGGGAATTTGTCACGTGTATGTGGATCAAGCGGCGGACATCGAGAAAGCGATTGCCATCTCGCTGGATTCGAAAGTGCAATATCCGGCGGCTTGCAATTCTGCGGAAACCTTGCTGGTTCATGAAGCAATCGCGAGCGAATTTCTGCCCCGGGGTATTGCGACACTAAGAAACGCCGGTGTCGAGGTGCGCGTTTGCGCACGATCACGCGCGCTGCTGGGGAAAGATGGCTCATTGGAAGCCACGGAGAAGGATTGGGAAACGGAATACTCGGACTTAATTCTCTCCGTGAAGATCGTTTCCAATCTGGAAGAGGCCATGGCGCATATTCATCGCTACGGTTCAGGCCACACCGAAACGATCGTGACCGAAAATGCGGAAGCGGCGAAACAATTCCTGGACGAGATTGATGCCGCGGGCGTCTTTCACAACGCCTCGACGCGCTTCTCCGACGGCTTTCGGTACGGATTCGGCTCTGAACTGGGAATCAGCACCAACAAATTGCATGCGCGCGGACCCATGGGGCTCGAAGGCCTTACAACTTATAAATACAAGCTGTACGGAAACGGGCAGACGGTTGCGGCTTACGCGAAAGGCGAAAAGAAGTTCAAGCATCGGCGCTTGGAGTAACGTCGAAACACCTGATCACTTTTTGCGCAGCGCTCAACTCCAGGAAATTGAGAGCTCGGCGTAGCCTTTGCCTTCCTCGATGGGAGTGGCGAAGTAGATGACCACGTCCTTGGCGCCGGAAATCTCCAGCGCTTTCTTGAAAAATCCGATAATCGCGAAACCCATGATGCGGTGCTGCCTTTCGAAACCGGTGTACTTGATCATGGCTTTGCCGTGTCCGTCGATCTGAACGTCGATCGGCACGCCCTGAAAGTATGTTTCGTGAACGGCCGCGATGCGCTTGATCACAAACTCGGGCGAACCCAGTTTCACGAAAGCCTTGTAAATTCCGCGAAGCTGCCGCTCGATAACGGCTTCGGAGCCGCGCGTGACCATCTCTTCTTTGCCGTCCGCGAGAACGCGAATTTCCAGCTCGAGAAAACGCGTGAAGAGATCCAGCGGGTACCAGGTGGAGGAATAGATTGCGCCCTTGAAGACGTTGCGGGATTCTTCGTCCATGAGCGCGAGGATTTTCTGGAAGGCCTCTTCGCCGGAGCGGTTCTTGATCTGGTTGATGGTTTCCTGGATTGCGGATCCCTTGATCTGCACCATGCGAAGGCTCCTCGAGGGGCGGCGCCGGCGGCGACCCCGTTCTGAAGTTACTATGTCTTTTCGCCAAACAGGGAGCAGCTTGCCCTAATCGAAACTAGTAGCCAGCATTTTTCAACATGCGGCGATGCGGCGAGATTTGGGGAAATGCTTGTCCTGACAACTCTCCTTTCTGGCGCTATACTCGAACCACTCGACACTCTTGTCGACATCGGCGCTCCCGCCGAGAAGGAGGTGATCCAGTGAGGTACGGTTTACGTTGAAGCAGTAGAGAGAGGCGCTTGTGAGGTTTCCGGGCGCCTCTCTTCTTTTGTCCCGCCTGTCTGAATTTCCGGTGATCTTACGAATTTGTTCATCGTCTTATCCCTGCCTAGTGCCCAACGTGAGCTACACTATTGCACTTATGTGCGCACTCACGGTTCTCGACGATAACTGGATGGGCCGGCCTCACACCATCGGCACGGCGCTGCTCGAATCCGATGGTCACCGCGCCATCATTGATCCTGGGCCGGGCTCCACTCTGGAGACGCTGCGCCAACAGCTTCAGGTTCATGGCGTCGCCGTGCGCGATCTCGATGCCATTCTTCTTACCCATATTCACATGGATCACGCGGGCGCCACCGGCGCGCTGGTGCGCGAAAATCCGCGCCTCGCGGTTTATGTCCACTCAAAGGGCGCGCCGCACATGATCGATCCTGCGAAACTCATGGCCAGCGCGCTGCGGCTGTGGCCCAACGATTTACACATTCTTTTCGGTGACATGCTTCCAGTATCGGCGGCAAACCTCCGCATCCTCGAAGGCGGCGAAACACTCACGCTTGGCTCGCGCAAGCTGGAGGTCGTCTACACTCCGGGCCACGCGTCGCACCACGTCAGCTATTTTGACCAGCAGGAAGGCGTGGCCTACGTGGGCGACACCACTGGCGTGCGCATCGAGGGCCGCCCGTACGTGATGCCCGCAACGCCGCCGCCGGATATTGATCTCGAAATTTGGGAAACATCGTTTGCCGCCATCCTCGAGCGCAAACCCGCGCGGCTTTTCCTGACGCACTACGGCTTTTCCGAAAATCCCACCGAGCATATTTTGTTGTTCCGCGAACGGCTTCACAAATGGGCGGAAGTCGCCGACAAATTCATTCGTTCCGCAGCCAGCGATTCGGCGGCGATGGATTCCTTCATGTCGGCGACGCGCGCCGAAATTGCGCAGTATTTGCCTGAAGATGAAGTCGAGCACTACGCTTTCAGCGCGGGATTAAATCTTTCCTTTCTCGGGTTGGCGCGCTACTTGCGTAAACGCGCCTCTGCCGCCGGGTGAAGTTCGCCTCAAATTGTTCACTGCTCGGTGGAAGGAATTTCTGCCGAGAAGGTTCAGCTGCGACCGGCGACTTGCTACGCGGTGGTTTCCGAGGGCGGCAATTCCGCAGGATCGGCGGCGGCCTCTGCCGCGGGTGCGTTCAACGATTCGAAACGAGCGGACAGCGCTTCAACAAGGACATGTATCAGCTTTTTTGCGCCGCTGCCATCCGGATCCTTTTCGGGGTTGTACTGCGCCACGTCGAGACCCAAGAGATTTTTGTGTTTCGCGAATTCGACGAGCGAAGCGCGAACAGCTTCGAAGTCTAATCCACCGCTTCCTGGAACATTCACCGCGGGAAACTCCTCCTGGGCAATCACGTCGGTATCGAGATGGAGAACGAAATCGCGCGCATCGGCGTGAACTTGCGCTAGAGCATCGTGGGCGGCTTTGTGGACCCCTTTTGCCTGGATGTCTGCCGCGTCAATGTGGCGCATCGGCGATTTGCTGAGGAACTCCTGCTCCGGCGGATCGAGTCGTTCGATACCGTAGAGCGTTACATCCGGCTCACGCACCAGCGGCGCTTCGCTCCAAAACCGCACTAGCTCCGGCGCACCCCTGCCGATGATGTGAGCGACCACCATTCCGTCGATGCGGCCAGAGGGCGTGCTCGCAGGCGTATTCAAATCCGCGTCGCGATCGAACCACAGCAGGTTCACGTGCTTGTAGTAGCGGCGCACGCCGGTCAACAAGCCAATCACTTGCGCGCAATCGCCGCCTAGCACGAGCACGAGCGCGCCACTCTTGACCGCGAGTTCCGCGCGCGTTTTCAAATCGTTCAGGCCGGCGACAATTTCGGGAAGGTTGCGAGCCCGGCGATGCTCTTCGTCATCCGCAAAAAGGCGCGGAGCGCAGTCGCCATAGTCCACAAGCTCATAGCCAATACCTTGCAGTTTTTCGGCGAGTCCAGCTGCGCGCAGCGCCGCCGGAGCCTTCTCGCTGCCCGCGGAAAAAGCAGCGGCGCTCGAGGGCGCGCCAATCAAGGCAATCTTCTTCGGCTGACGGACGATTTTGACCGCCAAGGTCTGGCTCCTTGTGTTGTATTCCCCGTCTGCGCGACTGGCAACGGATGAGAGGACCAAACAACCCCTGCCCTCTCAAATTACTCCGGACACAAACAACTTCCCCGGACTCACCCTGGGAACTACAAACCCGCTAGCGGCGCGGAGCCGGCGCGATGGTCGCCAATTCCGGCGGCAGCGTGAAGCGCACATCCTCGCGGATCAAATCCAGATCGCGCTGATCCGTGAAGCCAAACTCCGCGAGCCTCTCGCTAACCTGCTCGACGAGGACTTCCGGCGCGGACGCCCCCGCGGTCAAGCCCACGCGCGAAACACCTTCGAGCCAGTTCACATCAATGTCCTTCGCCGAGTCGATCAACTGCGCTTTGACGCCGCTGCGTTGCGCGACTTCCACCAGCCGATTGGAGTTCGAGCTGTTCGGCGAACCGACCACGAGGATCAGGTCCACGTCCTTGGCGACCTGCTCGACCGCTTCCTGGCGGTTTTGCGTGGCGTAGCAAATGTCGTCACTGGCAGGACCCTGGATGAATGGGAATTTCTGGCGCAAACGCGCCACGATTTCCTGCGTGTCATAAAGGCTCAGAGTCGTTTGGGTGAGGAACGAGAGTTTATCCGGATCCTCGACTTCGAGCGCGTCCACCGCGGCCACGGAGTCCACGACGATGGTGCGGTCCGGAGCTTCTCCCGAGGTGCCGACGATCTCCTGGTGGTCGCGATGACCAATGAGAATAATGGTGCGCTTTTCGCGCGCAAATTTGAGCGCCTCAAGGTGCACTTTGGTGACCAGCGGGCATGTGGCGTCAATTACTTTAAGAGCGCGCGACTTGGCCTCATCGCGGACCGTGGGCGGAACCCCGTGGGCGCTGAAAACGAGCACGGCGCCGTGCGGCACTTCTTCAATGGTCTCCACAAAGATGGCGCCACGGCGGCGCAACTGCTCTACTACGTAGGTGTTATGGACGATCTCGTGGTGGACGTAGACCGGAGCGCCGTAGGCTTCCAGCGCCAATTCGACGATATCCACCGCGCGGACTACCCCCGCACAGAAGCCCCGCGGCCTCACCCTCAGCAATACCTTTCCATTCGTTGCAGTCGGCATTGTCATCCTAAGTAAGATAATTTCCGAAGACTCTATCATACCTTACGCCGCGCCCGCCCTGCATCTCGTTTCCTTCCCTGGGGTAACGGACAAGGCCAAGTCTGAAGCTTACCGTGCCGGGAGACTTAAGAGTGGCTCCGCTTCGACGAGGAGAACCTGCCCGGCATGAAGGCCGCCCATGATAGGATGCGCGGACGCGCCGCCTCTTTCTATGAGCAGGGACACCACATTCTGGAAAACTCTCTCCCCAAGATCTTTCTCTTTATTCCTTCTGGGCGTCTTCCTTGTTTTTAGCGCCATCGGATTTGCTAGCGATGTGACGGACATGGGGCGCACGCCGCCGCTTCGTTTAGTGCTTAGCGTGCTGCTGTCAGGCTCCTTTCCGGTTTTGTATGCCTTTGGCGGATTTGCGCTCCGCAAGCACTTTTGGAAAGCTTTCCCACTCATCTTCGCCGTCCATTATTTTCTCATGTACAAACTCAGCGTCTCTTTCCCATCCCCGGCACAGGTGGCGATGATGAACGCTGACGACATAGGCCGGATGCACAGCCGGCTGACCTTCGACGGGCTCGCCATCATGGTAGTTGTGGCGCTGGGGTATGCGTGCTTTCTTTACGTCACAATTACGGAGGGCCGGCGGTATTTTCGAGTTCATGCCGAAATTGAGTTGGCCACGGAAATCCATCGCGTTCTGGTCCCGCCGATTGATACAACGATTGGCGGCTACCAGTTTTACGGGCGGTCGTCCCCGAGCGGTGAGGTTGGCGGCGATTTGATCGATCTTGCCGGGTCGGAAGAGCACTGGGTCGCTTACGTGGCCGACGTGGCCGGGCATGGGGTTGCGCCTGGAGTGGTCATGGGCATGGCGAAGAGCGCGGCGCGCATGCTGCTAAGTTCGGGCGATGACCCCGGGCATCTTCTGCCCCGGCTGAATGAGGTTTTGTATCCCTTGAAGAAGCCGGATATGTTCATCACCTTTTGTTTTCTTGCCAAGAAGGAAGACGTTTTGCGAGTGGGGCTCGCAGGCCACCCGGCAATTTTGCATTTTTCGCGGAGAACTAACACGGTCGTGCAATTGGCGTGCCCGAACATGCCGCTGGGGATTCTTCCTACAGAAGATTTTGCGAGTTCCGAAGTGCGAGCCGAGCCGGGCGACGTCTTCGCGCTGTACACGGACGGATTCCTTGAGCCGGCGAACGCCGCCGGGGAAGAGTTTGGGCTCGCGCGACTTCAAGGGGAATTCCAGAAGCATGGCAAGGAACCTCTGGACGTCATTTGCCGCTCGCTACAAGAAAGCGTTGCCCGGCATGGAGCGCAATTCGACGATCAGTCGCTCTTCCTGATTCGCAAGATCTAGGAGCGTTCCGCGAACGACCTCCCGTACACGGCACGCGAGCGCAGACATGGCCAAATTGGTGCTCGCTGAACAAGCCGGCTCTGCATAGAATGCCGCTACGATGGCAACAGAAATGAGGGTTGAGCCGGTCACACTGGAAGGCCGGCGCGTGCGGCTGGAGCCGCTGGCGCAAGGGCATTTGGGCGCGTTGACGCAGGTCGGGCTGGACGAGGAGTTGTGGCGGTGGATTCCTACGCCCGTTCGAACGCAAGAGGACATGGCGGCGTATATCAAGACGGCGCTGCAGGAGCAGGAGCGCGGCGTGTCCTTGCCGTTCGCCATTCTTGAGAAAGCTACGGGCCGGGCGATCGGCAGCACGCGCTACGGCAGCATTGATCGCGTCCATCATCGCGTGGAAATCGGGTGGACATGGGTGGCGCGCGACTGGCAGCGCACGGCGACGAACACCGAGGCAAAGTATCTTTTGTTGAGGCACGCGTTCGAAACGCTAGGGTGCCTGCGCGTCGAGTTGAAAACCGATTCGCTGAATGAAAAGTCGCGTGCGGCGATTCTGCGAATCGGAGCAAAAGAAGAAGGCATCTTTCGAAACCACATGATCACATCGAGCGGGCGCATACGCCATTCCGTTTATTTCAGCATCATCGAATCCGAATGGCCCACAGTAAAGGCGCAGCTCAAAGCCATGCTGAATTCGCGCGTGAGCTAACGGGCCTCAGCGGCTACGCCGACATGTCTCTTGCGTAACTGCGGCTTCCGCGAGCGGCGTTTCCCTGCCCCAGGTGAGGTAAAATTCACGTCAGATACTTGGTAAAGGGATTATGCGGGAGTCGGAGTCAGGTCCGCCCTGTTGAAATTCTGGAGAACTGTTTGGCAACCGCCGACAATCCGAGTGACCGCCGGCGCAGCGAGCGCGTCATGCTACAGATGAAGGTCACGGTGATCGCCGACGACACCGAGCATAAGTCGCGGCAAGAGGAAGCGATGACGCTGATTGTCAACGCCCATGGCGGCATGCTGAAGATGAAGATGGACGTGCAGGTCGGCCAGCCTATGCGCCTGGTGAATCCGCACAACCATTTGGAGCAAAGCTGCCGGGTCGTGCGCATAGACGACACGTCGCCTGACTATTATTCGGTGGCTTTCGAGTTTGATTCCCCGAATCCAAAGTTCTGGCCAGTCGTTTTTCCGCCTTCCGATTGGCACGCTCCGCGCGATTAAATGGGTGCATCGGCGATTTTGAGGATGTCATCTGCATTTTCAATCCGTGCTCCGCACACGCAACCTTTACCTGGCGCAACTCTTCCAGGAATGCAGGGTTTGATGAAATTGGAAGCAGTGTTTGCATTGAAGGAGTCTGTGATGAAGTTCTGGACCAATCGAATCAGAAAAGCATCGCTTCTGGCGGGTTCCATTCTGCTTGGCGGGCTGGTGCTCGCGGGCTGCAATGAGTATGTACAGATTATTCGCAACCGGGATGTGCCGGTCTTGAAGCATCAGACCTGGGCTTGGCGTCCCGCGTCCGCCAGAAAGGAAGCGCGCGAGGAACGGCCAGTGATTTCGCGCGACACCATCGGAGGCCGTCAACCGGTTCAACCGGTTGCGCCCGTCCCCGATCCCGCAAATGATGTTGTCCGGCAAGAGCTGCGCACCTCGATCGAGCGGCAGTTGACGGAAAAGGGATTAACTCAAGTGAATGACCCCGCCGCCGCGGATTTCCTGGTGGACTATCACTTCGCCATGCGGGGCCACAACGTGACCATGGAGCGCGTGTATCCCGGCGGCTACCCCGGGCTGGTGTGCGGGCCGTTTGGATGCTGGCAGGGCTGGGGCTACGGACCACCGGAAGTCAGCTACGAAAACGTAAGATTCCGAGAAGGCACGTTTGTGTTGGACGTCTTCAAGCGCACGCCGATGCAACTGGCCTACCGGGCCGTCGGCGTCGAGCCGCCACATCACGGCACCTTCACCAGCGATCAGATCCACGACATGGTGCATGCCCTGCTGAAGGGGCTCAAGCCCAAAGGCAAGTAAATCGTCGAAATCCCGCCGGCTAGCGGCAATTTTGCTATCGAGTCGGGAGGGTGGGCCGGGTGTTCAGCGCATCAACGAACTCACCGACGAAGTGCAGGCGCGGGCATTGGAGGCCTTCGGCATCGGCGCCGAAACAAAACTCAAGACTCACTTGTCTTAGGGCAGCAGGCCAAAAACCGTGACGCTATTCGGCGTGCCCACGTAAACTTTCCCATTGACGACCATCGGCGTAATAAATTTGTTTCCGCTGAAGTGGTCGCGGTTGTTCGCCGCCTGATTCGAATCGTAAAGTTCCCTGGTGAGATTGGTCGCGTCGTACGCGAAAAGAATGGCGCCACTGTTTTCGATAGCCCAGACGATGCCGTTGGTTGTGCCGTTCGCGGAAATGCTGGGCGTGGTGCCGGGATAACCGAACGTGTGCGTGGTCTGGGAAGAAGAAGTGCCCGCAAGTTTAGCGTTGGTCACAGGAAATGCCTTCAACGCGGTGCTAACGGAGCCGTAGTAAACGGTACCGTTGAAATACGACGGCTTGGACCACACGCCGCCGATTTGTCCGGTAATCACCTGATAGTTGTTGTCCTGCGCGGAGTTGAATTTGCCCATGTTGTCGCGGTCCACGACATAAATGTTGGCGTCCTTCCCGGCGCCAACCGCCAGGTGGCGCGTCACGCCGTTGGCGTCCACCATATCCGGCAGAAGCACCGGCCCGCCCGAACCGAAATCGGTGTCGGAGTTGGATTCCGACACGGTGTTTAACGGCGTGAAGTAATCGAGCAGCGCAAGCGCTCCGGAAGAAACTTTTGCGAAGCAGTTCCCGCAATTGGCGTTCAGGGGGAAGTTGCTCGCGTTCAAAGTCGTGTCAAAATCGCCGTTGCCCACGATGAAATAGATATTCCCCGAAGCATCCGCGCCGGGAGCCGCTCCGGCCATCCAGATTCCCCCGTCATTGCCGTTGGGCACCAGATTCAAGACACTGGTTTGCGCCAGCGTGTCCGCGCTGAAGGCCATGACCCACGAGGTGTACGGACCGGCGTCGCAGTGGGACGACCAGGTGGTGTAGATCGTTCCGGCGATCTGCAGAAGACCGGGCCTCTCTTTGTACTGTTTCGGATCGAAGACCACGTTTCCGCCGGAGCTGTTCGCGCCCGTACCAGGATACGTTGCCGTGATGTTTTGCGGGCCGCCGAAGAGCTCTGCGCCAGTGGACAGATTCAAAGCGTGCAGCCGCTGGAAATACGTGCCGCTGGAATTCTTCGACATGGCCACCACGTAAATGGCGTTGCGCATGCGATCAATCACCGGCGTGGAGGTGATACCGATCTCCGGCGTGACCTGTCCGCAGCCGCGATTGTCGCTGCTCGTTTCTCCCGCGCCCAGCGTGGAAGTTTTCCACAAGAACGTAGACGTGATTCCATTGATGGAGTCGGCGTCAAACGCGTAGACCGAGCCATGCTCCGTCACCACATAGAGCACATTCTTCTTTTGCGCGCCGATGGTGACTTGCGAAAGATACAGCGGCTGGCCATCCACTAAACCGTCCACCGAGAATTCCCCCAGCTTTCCGAACGTGGTGGAACTCACATTAGCGGTCGTCAGCGTCGTTTCATTGACGTTCTGCCCGGTGCGCAAATTGTCGTAGTGATAGGTGATGACGTCCACGGTGGAGGTGACCGTGCTCGGATTGACGGTCAGCGTAACGGAATTGCTGGTTATGCTTCCCGCTGTGTTGCTCACCACGACGCGAAAGGTCTCGCCGCTGTCGGCGGTCGTTGTCACCGGTGTCGTGTAGCTGGTCGCCGTCGCACCGGTTATGGCCGCGCCATTTTTTTGCCATTGATACGTGAGTGGCGCGGTGCCCGTGGCAGCCACGCTAAACGTGGCGGCCTGCCCGGCGTTCACCGTCTGGTTTGCGGGCTGCGTGGCGATGGACGGCGCAACGGGCGCGGCGCTCACGGTCAACGTCGCCTGCGCACTCGTGATGCTGCCCCCGCTATTGCTCACGATAACGTCGAATTTGGAATTGTTGTCGGCAGTGGTGGTCGCGGGCGTGGTGTAACTGGCAGCCGTTGCGCCGGAGATGTTCGTCGCGTTCTTGCGCCATTGATAGGAAAGTGGCGCCGTTCCAGCGGCAACTACGCTGAACATCGCCGTCTGACCCGCCGTGACCGTTTGATTCGCAGGTTGCGTAGTGATGGAGGGTGCGACAGTACCCGCATTCACCGTCAAGGTCGCCTGCGCGCTCGTGATGCTGCCCGCGCTGTTGCTGACAATCACATCAAATTTGGAACCGCTGTCAGCCGAGGTGGTCGCAGGCGTCGTGTAGCTCGCGCCGGTCGCGCCGCCGATGTTGGCCGTGTTCTTGCGCCATTGATAAGCGATCGGCGCCGTGCCCGTGGCGCTGACGCTAAAATTTGCGGTCTGGCCGGCCGTTACCGTGGCATTCGCCGGCTGAGCCGCCAGCGACGGCGCGACGGCCTTGCTGATGTTGCCGGAGCCGCTGGAATTCGTAAGACCCGCGCAACCCGCAAGCGAAATCGCGCTCAGAACTACAGTCAGCCTGGAAATAAGTCTTATTCGGCGCACGAGGTGCACCCCCAATTTGATACGAACGGCTGGACTTGGCGAAGCCGCGAAATCTGGAAGGAACAAAACCATACACCAATCCCATTGGCAAAATGATTGCCCATTTATGTAAGAGAGATTAGGCCTCGAAATGGGGAATTGCATCTGCCCTGAAGTACAGTTGTTGGCCAGCCGTCAATAAGGATGCCAATCCCGGTTTTGCGCGTCCCAGCTTGCCTCCTTCCCTGCTTCCCTCTATTCTCGATTTCCCTATGGAACTCCAAAATCGCGTCGCCTTGATTACCGGCTCGGGCCGCGGAATCGGCCGCGCCATCGCCCAGCTTTTTGCCAAGGAAGGCGCCGCCGTGTTCCTGACGGCGCGCACAGAGAAGGAGCTCGCTGCGGTATCGCTTGAAATATCTGGCAGCGGCGGCCGCGCCGCCTACACCAGCGCGGATTTGTCGGAGGAAGCCGATTGCGTCCGTGTTGTTGCTGCCGCGAGAGAAAAATTCGGCAGGATCGATATCGTCGTGAACAACGCCGGACACTACGGCCCAGTCGTTCCTGTGGAAGACTATCCCCTGGCGGAATTCGACAGAGTGATCGCGGTGCACCTGCGCGCGGCGTTTCTATTGTCGAAGCTGGTGCTGCCGGAGATGTACGTGCGGAAATCCGGCGTCATCCTTAATATCTCGAGTCTCTCGGCAAAGGCCGCTTATGCCTGGGGCTCAGCTTATGCCGCGGCGAAGGCCGGAATGCTAGGGCTAACGCGGGTCACGGCAGCGGAGGCCGCGCGGAAGGGCGTGCGCGTGAACGCCATCTGCCCCGGACCAGTAACGGAAACGCGAATGTCCAAAGAGCTGGGCGCAGACCTCGCGAAAAAATTGGGCGTGAGCGCAGAGGATCAATTGGCGGGCTTTCTGAACGGCATTCTGCAAGGACGCGGTCAAACGGCCGAAGAGATCGCTCGCGCCGCGCTGTTTCTGTGCTCGGACCAATCCAGCGCCATGACCGGACAATCGATCAACGTGGATGGCGGAGTAGCATTCTCCTAAGTAGTTCGCGTGGTGATTTGCAGGCAGCGATTTACTACGCCATTCGAAACACGCGCTGCCTATTCGTAGCGCAAGACGACGATGGGATCCACGCGCGTGGCCCGTCGCGCCGGCAAATAGCAGGCCACAAACGCGACAAGCACCAAAACCAACGCGGCGCCGCTGAACACAAACGGATCCTTGGCATGAACTTCAAAAAGCATGCTGGCGAGCAATCGGGTCAAAACAAGCGAAACAATAGTCCCAATTCCCACCCCGAGTAGCGTCAAGCGCAGGCCCTGTCCCACGACGAGGCGCAGAATGTCGGCTGATCTCGCGCCGAGCGCGACGCGGATGCCCATTTCTTGTTTACGTACCGTGACGGAATACGCCATCACGCCGTAAATCCCGATGGCCGCCAGCAGCAATGCGAATCCCGCAAAAACTCCCGCGAATTGCATGATCAACCGCGGCTGTGCCACGGACGTTCCGATCACATCCTCCATGCTGAGAATTCCGGAAACCGGCAACGTCGGATCAACCTCCGCAATCTTTCCGCGCACCGCGGAGACCAGCGATTGCGGATTCGCTCCTGAACGCACGATGAGCGTCACGGCCGGCCACGGAACTTGTGCCATGGGGAGATACATCTCCTCGGAATTCGCCGTGTTCAACGCGTTGAATTTGACGTCCCCGACGACGCCTACGATTTCGCGCTGAATCATGTCGCGCGAATTCGCGATGTGCTTGCCGATGGCTCTCTGCCCGGGCCAGTAGCGCTTCGCCGTCGTCTCATTGACGATCGCCACCGGCAATCCCCCGGCGATATCCTGATCGCTGAAGACGCGGCCAGCGAGCAACGGCGTGCGCACCGTCTCGAAATACTCCGAACTCACTTGGCGCACGGCAATCGTCGGATCCTTGCCGATTCCCTGGCACGTGCGCCCCTCGGCACAAAAGAAAACCATCCGCAGGCCGCCGGCCAGCGGGAGATAGCTGGTCACGCTGGCGGATTCCACTTCCGGATCCGCTTTCACGCGCTCGAGGAGTTGACGGTAGAACTGGGATTGCTGCTCCGGCTGAGCGTAGCGGGCCGGCGGAAGAGTCAATGGAAAGGTCATTAGATTTTTGGTAGAAAACCCGGGGTTCACTTGCATCAGCCGCGCGAAACTGTCCATGAGCAGCCCGGCAACAGTCATCAGCAGCAGCGCCACCGCAATTTCGCCGACGACTAGAATAGCCCGAAATACTCCGCGGCTGCCGCCTTCCGACGAGCCGCGGCTGCCTTCTTTCAACGACTCCTGCAGCTCTTTCCCCGCGGCTTGCAGGGAGGGTATCAGGCCAAAAATAATTCCAGTAGCACAGCACAAGACCAAGGAGAAGACCAGCACCACTGGATCAATCTTAGCTTCTGCCAATCGCGGCACAGTCCCCGGACTGAGTGCGCGCAACGCCGGCAGCGACAGCATCGCCAGCAGAACTCCGACCACGCCGCCGCCAAGGGAAAGCAACAGGCTCTCGCTCAACATTTGACGAATTAGGCGCATCCGCGACGCACCAAGCGCTTTGCGAACCGCAATCTCCCGTTCCCGCGAGGTTGCCCGCGCGAGCAGAAGATTGGCCACGTTCGCACACGCAATCAGCAGCACAAATCCAACGGCGGCCAGCAGAACCAGGAGCGAAGGACGCAACGCCCCAACGAGACTCTCTTCGAGCGAGCTGGCGGAAAGCGCAAAGCGCGTCGCGTCCACGTAATTCCCAAACTGTTCCTTGTACCGTCCGTTGATGGTGTCCAGCTCGGCTTGCGCGCGCGCAATCGATTCGCCGTCGCGAAGCCGTGCAACCACACCGAGATATCCCGCACCTGTTCGTATTTGCGCGGGGGTAAGAAAGCTGATTTCCGTCACCCGTGGAAGCCACACATCGGGCTCCGGAAACTGCAGGGGAAATTTGAAACTGGCAGGTAGCACGCCGACGATGGTGACATTTTTCCCATCCAGCGACAGATTCCTGCCGAGAACATCTTCCTGCCCGCCGAAATGGCTGTGCCAGAATCCATCGCTAATCACCGCGACGTCGGCCGCACCAGTTTGTTCTTCCTCCGGGAGAAAACTTCGCCCGCGCACAGGCGGAACTCGCAGCACTTTGAAGAAGTCGTTCGAAACGCGCGCCCCGTTGATAGCTTCCGGTTCCCGCTCCGTGACCAGGCTGGCCGTCAGCGAATAGTAGGCCGCGGTACTTTCCAGCGTCCGCGCCTGCTCGCGAATTTGGCTGAATTTCGTAAACGAGACAGGAACTCCATTCGAACCGGTTTGCAAGATCACCTGCGAAATAGCCACCAGGCGCGATGAATCCTGATAGGGCAAAGGCTGCAGCAACACAGCATTGACCACGCTGAAGATAGCCGTGTTCGCGCCGATGCCGAGCGCCAACGTCAGTACCGCCACAGCTGTGAAGCCCGGATTTTTTCGCAGCAATCTCGCCGCGTACTTCAAATCTTGCCAAAGGGTTTGCAATGTCCCCCCGCTTCTAGTGCAGCTCGTTCTTGTAAACGGTGCCGCCCTTCATCACAAACTTTACATTCTCCACTTCCGAGATGTCTTTCAAAGGATCACCGCTGACCGCGACGATGTCCGCCCATTTCCCTGCCTCGACCGTTCCTACTTTCTCGCTCCACCCCAGCAATTCCGCCGGCACGGACGTGCCGGAGCGAATCGCCTGCATGGGCGTCATTCCGTACTGCACGTAGTATTCGAACTCTTTCGCTTCATTCAATTTCTTCCAGTCAAAGCCGCCCGCGTCCGTCCCCAGCGCAATCTTCACGCCTTTCTTGATTGCCTTCGTAAAATTCTCACGCTGTAGATCGGCCATTCTCTGCCAATTTCCACCGCGGCCAGGCGCAACGTACAGACCCACGGTAATCGTCGGCACCCAATAAATGCCTCTCTTGGCCATCTCGTCCATCAACGCATCGGTCAGTCCATCCCCATGCTCAATGGTATCCACGCCCGCGCGCAGCGCCGCCGCGATTCCGTCACTGCCGATGGCATGTGCAGCCACTTTCTTTCCGATACGATGCGCTTCGTCCACGATCGCCTTGGCCTCTTCATCCGTAAAATTCACCATGGAGTGAAGGACGTTATCGGCTTCGAAATGGTAGCGCCGGTCGGAGTAATACTTGATCCAGTCCGCGCCGTACATCGCCTGTTCGCGCACCGCTTTGCGCGCGCCATCCGTTCCGTCCACATATTGCACGCCCGTCGGCACTTTCAACTCCCACGAATAGCCCAGCAGCGGGTACATTCCCGTCGGAGCCATCGCGCGCGTGGCCACCTGCATGCGCGGGCCGGGCACTTCGCCGTTGGCGATGGCCTTCTTTACGTCCACGTCGGCATACATGGCGCCCTCGGTCTCCAGGTCGCGAAGCGTCGTAAATCCGTGAGAAAGGGCGATGTGCGCATTGCGCGCGCCAAGAATCGCGCGGTACGGAATCGATTCCTTGAGCAGTTGCTCGTCGTACTCTTCGGCGCTGATGTCGCCATTCAGCATCACGTGCGTATGAACATCCATGAATCCCGGCATCACCGTCGCCTTCGATAAATCAATGACCTCCACGCCGGCGGGCGCACTTCCGCCCGCAGTCACGGACACAATCTTCTCGCCTTCAATCACGATAAGCGCATTCTCAATGAGCTTGTCGCTCTTTCCATCAATCAACCTACCGGCGCGGATGGCCACGCGGTGCGCGTCTTGCGCGAGCGCTAGCATCGGGATCACCAAACTCAGAAGGAAAGCAGCAAAGCTACGTCGCATGGAAACTCCTTTCTCAGCGACGCAAAGCCTACCAGAGATACGCCAACTCGTCGCGTCCCTACTGCATCCTAAGAGCAGAATGGCCGGTTTTACCTCCCAGCCGCTGGAACCACCCTCTCAAACATCGACAAGCAATCGAGCTTCGGCTACCATCTGCCACATGGGGTCGCGAGGAACGTACGCTCGTCAAATACGCGCCAAGACTTGGACCGCGCTCGCGCGGACTCCGCTTCTTCACGAAAAGAATTTCTATGTCGATCGATCTTCCCCGAAACCGCATCCCATTCGGACATCGATTTCCTGGGAGGAGAAGTGAGCCCATCGAATCTCGCTAACACTCCTCGAAATTCCATCGGGGAAGAAGCGCGCCGCAGCACGCGCATCGAACGGTCGGTCCCGTTGATCGTCTTCGGCCAGAACCGCATGGGCGAACCGTTTGTGGAGAGAACCGTCTCCACCAGCGTAAACCTGCACGGCTGCCGTTATCCCTCGCGCCACGATTATGGCGTCGGCTCGTGGATTACGCTCCAAGTAGTCGGGTTGAATGTCGAGCCGAAGCCTCCATCCGTGCGCGCGAGAGTGCGTTCCGTCCATCCGTCGCAGAGCGCACGCGAACTGCAACAAGTAGGCGTGGAATTGGAAAGCCCGGAAAATGTCTGGGGCATCGCCGTCCCTCCGCAGGATTGGCTGCCCGCAGGACAATCCAGTACTTCATCGGCGCAATTCGCCACTGCGGTTGCGCCGATATTGGAGCCGACGCCGATAACCGCGAATCTCGAAGAGCCCCCCTTGAAGCACGAACCAAAAATGGCCGAGGTCGCCACATTTCCTTCTCCGTCTCCCGTTGCCGCTAAACCGCCAGCACCGAAAGAAGTGGAGACGCCCAAGCCGCAACGCGTGGTCATCACCCCGGATGGGCTGGTCGCGGCATTGCAGGGAAGGCTGCAGCAGGCCGCTGAAAAAGCCGCGCAAGCAGCAGCCGCAAAGCACGTCCAGGAAGCGTTGCGCGGCGCGCTCGGCACCATCGAAGACGTCCGCCAATCCAGCGTGCGCGAAGTTCAGGAACTTTTTCCCACGGTCGTGGCCGCGACCAAAACTTCATCCAAGGAAGAGTTCGCCAGCGAGATCGCCGCGCAGTGGAAGCAGCAGATGGAAAGCTATCGAGCCCAGGCGGAAGAGCTCGCCCAGAGGCTGGAGAAACAAGCCGCCGATTTGCGCCACGAATTGGAAAAGTCCAGGCAATTCATGGAAAAGATGACCCGCGAGATCGAACCGCAGATCCATGCCCGCGTCAACGAAGCGGTAACGCAAGCGGCGTCCGTGTTTGAAGGAACCGCGGCTCGCACCATCGACCGCCGTTACGAGCGCCTGCTCGAGAATATGCACTCCGTCACGCAAGAAGCGCTCATGAAGCTCGATGCGCGCTCCGCCGAAGCACAGGCGCTGGTGCAAGGCGCGGTCAACTCCGCGCTAGGAGAGTTCCAGCGGCAGGCAGAGACGCACGCCGATACGACACTTTCGGAAGCGAAAGAACGTGCAACTGCCGCGCTGGCTTCGCTCGACGCGGAAAGCCGGGCCAAGTGTGATGTCCGCCGGCGAGAGCTGGAAGCCGAAGTGGCGCGCTCCACGGAACGTTCCACCGACCAATTCCGCAAAGGAATGAAAGCCTTCCTCTATTCCTGTCTGGTGGCCGCGGTAAGCGCCGTGGATGAACATTCAAAATCAACGCTGGATGGACTGCTGAAGGACAACGGGAAAACGCTCTATGAAGCAAACTCCGATTCCAGCTCAGCGGACGATGAGATCATTCCAAAATCAGACATCGATCCCCTAACCCATTAAGCTCGAGAACATCTCCATAGCGAAAGAAAAGGGCCAACCGCTCTCTCTAAACGGTTGGCCTTTTTCCTTTGTGCTCTTGCCGCAGAGTCCACGTCACCCTGAAGGAGGCAGGGTAACCGGCGCTGCGTGTGCTCTGGACGAATCCAGAAACTCGTAGAAACTCTTACCGCGCCGGAGCCGAACCCGGGCGCCGGAAGGGCCGCCGAGCCAGGTCTTCGATGGCATACAACGACTGCCGCGCAGTAACCATGACTGGGTTCTTGCTTTCCGCCAGCTGCTCAACCGCCATGACCCACGTGCGATGCAGCATGTACAAGCTGCCAAACGCGAGAGCGATCACCGCGAATCCCAATGCAAACAGCGCAAACGCCGCCAGCAGTTCCCGCACGAAGAAGAACTGCATCGCGACAACTATCCCCAGGAACCACCACATCCACTTCCGGCTCTTGTCCTTGATCTTCATCTTTCCCTCGTCCACCAAACCCAACCAACTGCCGGGCAACTGCTTTGCTTCTCTCTTGATTCCCTAACACTGGCTTAGATGCGCGACCCTGTCCGAAAGGTCCAGCCCCGTTCGACCTGTCCCATTTGACACCAGTTTAGACGGTAAGGCGATGGTACAGTAGATACATTTTGAGGCCTAAACCACTCTCCTAGTACCCCCATTTTGAGGCTGGTAGTACAATAAGTCCTAGTATTTCAATAATTTATGTTGCTTTCGACTTTCGCCTCGATTTTCGCCTATTTTTCCCTGTACTGCCTGTGGAAAACCTGCCCTTTCGTACAGGTGGGCAGCTGGCTCCCTCAGTAGTGAGCACTCCCCTCCGGGCGTTTCATCTGCCCATCTATCCCCCGGTATTAGCGCTCTCCCAGGCCCTCAGGTTGTTCAATCCCCTGACTTATGTTCTAATTCGCCCAACGCGCTCCCCTTGCGCCCACGATGGAATTTCTCGGCATCCTCGCCGTAATTGTGGTCATCGTCACCCCTATCCTGGCCATCTCCGCTTTCATTCGCGTCCAACGCCTGTCGGATCAGCTGCAAAGCACGTCTATGAACGACCTTGCGGGCCGTCTGCGAACGATCGAGCAGCACCTCACCATTCTTGAAAAAGCGCTGGGATCGGCCCCGCGCCAGACCACTCCGGCGCCTCCCTCCTCCCCCGAGCCGCAGGCCCCCATCCCAACACGGGATCCGGCGCCAATACCGCCGCTAACGCACGCGGCCCCTCCTCCACTGATTCCACAGCGAGAGATTCCCAAGCCGCGCGAAGTTTCCCTTTCGTCTCCGCAGGTCAACGTTTTCGCTGCACCACCGCTGCACAGTTCGCAGGCAAAAAGCTCCTCGGCCATGGATCTGGAAACACGCATTGCCGGCCGCTGGCTGAATCGCATCGGCATCACCGCCGTCATCGTCGCGGTCACTTTCTTTTTGAAATACGCGTTTGACAACAACTGGATTGGACCGAGCGGCCGCGTGGGAATTGGAATCTTGCTCGGCGCCGCATTGCTTCCCTGGAGCCACTGGCTCCTACAGCGGGGCTACGCCTATTTCTCTGAAGGCATCGCGGGACTGGGCGCGGCAGTCTTGTATCTCTCCATTTGGGCGGGCTGTCAGTACTACAAGCTCTTCAGCCTCGACGTCGGCTTCTTCGCCATGATCGTCATCACCGCGGTCATGGCCGCCGTAGCGCTGGGCCGCAATTCGCAGCGCGTCGCCCTGCTCTCTCTGTTCGGCGGCTTTCTCACACCTGTGCTGGTCAGCCAGGGCAAAGATGCCCAGGTAGTCCTCTTCACCTATCTCTTGATTCTCGGCGCGGGATTGCTGGTAATCGAACTGCGCCGCGACTGGCGCTCCCTCGCTCCGCTTTCCTTCCTTCTCACCCAGTTTTATTTCTGGGGCTGGCATGCCGAGTTCTACCGCCCGAGCAAGCTCGATCGCACGTTGATTTTCGCCACGCTGTTCTTTCTGCTCTACGCTGCGCTTCCGGTGCTTCGCGCCATTCGGGATTCCGCGCTGGACACCTACGACGTCCTCCTGGTTCTTGCGAACTCGTTTGCTTATTTCGCTGCTCTCTACGAAATGCTTTGGCCGCAGGATCGCTGGCCGCTGACGCTCCTGGCGCTCGCCCTCTCCGCGGCTTACGTCGTTATCGCGCGCCTCGTTCCCCCGCCAGAATCAGGCGAGGCGCCGCTCGCCCGCTTCCTTTTCGCGGGCCTCGCCCTGACCTTTGCCACGCTGGCCATTCCCATCCGCTTGGATGGCAAATGGATCACGCTGGCGTTCTCCGTCGAAGGCGCCATCCTCGTCTGGACCGGGTTCCGTTCGATGACCCCGTATCTGCGCGCCGCAGGCTATTTTCTGCTGGCGCTCTCCGCCGTTCGCATCCTGATTTTCCCCTTGCCCGCTCCGCAATTTTTATTCAATGAGCGTTTCGCGGCCTATGCCGTCCTCGTCGCTTGCTTCGGCGTCGTGCTTTACGCCGCCAACGAGTATTCCTCCTCCGTGGGCGAGAGCGAACTGACGTTGATGGGTGGCTTCGCCGTTGCCATCAACGTGTTCGCGCTGATCGCTCTATCGCTCGAACTTTGGGACCACTTCGGCCATCACGCGGAATTGGGAATCGACTCCGGCCTCGCCCAGCATCTTTCCCTCTCTCTTCTCTGGACCGCCTACGCCTCCGGTCTGATCGCCCTCGGAGTAATCCGGCAATCCGCCCTCTTGCGCTGGCAAGCTCTGGTCCTCTTCGGCCTGGTGGTCATCAAGGTTTTTCTCTACGACAGTTCGTACCTCGAGCGCTTCTACCGCATTGTCTCCTTCTTCATCCTCGGACTCGTGCTGCTCATCGTCTCCTTCATCTACCAACGCAAAGTCGCTCGCGAGCGCTCATCCTGATGGCGCGCCGCCCCTTTTCGCTATTGCTTGTGCTCGCGGCACTCGCCGCAACCGCACTCGCCGCGGATATGCCTTCCGCCTGGCGTTCCTGGCGCTACTCCCGCGCCATCGCTTCGCAGCAACCTGGCGCCCTCAACTACGTAATCATCGATCGCGAAATCTTCGCGCATTCGGAAAACCGGCTCGCTGATCTCCGCATCATTGACGACCTCGGCGCAGAACAGCCCTTCGAGCTGCGCTCCCGGCTCGCCGTGCCGACGGCACCAGTCACTTTCTCCGCCATCGTGCGCGAAAACAGCTACGTGCCCGGGCAATTCACTCAGATTGTTGCGGACCTGGGAGAGCGGCCAAATTTTTACAACAGCATCCGCGTTCTAACGCCGGAATCCGACTTCATCAACTGGGTCGAGGTGGACGCCAGCGACGACGCGCACCTCTGGCGCATCGTTAATCCGCGCGCCCCGATTTCGCGCTTCCGCAAAGACGGCCTCGAAGGCAGCCAGATCATCCGCTATTCGGAAAACAATGCGCGTTATCTTCGTCTCCGCATCCGGGAAGCGGCCCATCAATTCCCAGTAACGGGCGTCGAGGTCCTCGCCTATCCCGCTGCCGAAAAAGAAATTCTCAACTCCACTGACGCAGCCCTAACGGGAATGTTGTCGCCCGACTCCGAGAGTCCCCCCTCGCAAACACAATGGAATGTCGATCTTGGGAGCGCATCCGTTCCCGTCGCCGACGTTGTGTTCGAAACTGCTCAGCCGGAGTTTTACCGTGCAGTGCGCCTCTCAACGAGCGCTGACGCAAAAGAATGGCAACCCGCCGGCGGTGGAGAAATCTACCGCTATGCCATCGCGGGAAAAATAGAGGAATCCCTGCGCGTGCGCTGCTACGAAAGCTGGGGCCCGCGCTACTGGCGCGTGGAAATCCTCAACGCCAACGACGCTCCTCTCTCCGCAGTCCGCCTGTCGCTCGCGATGAACGTGCGTTTCGCTCTTTTCCATCCGAAGGAAGGCCGCACCTACCGTCTCCTCTATGGCAACGCCCGTGCCACCTCGCCGCAGTACGACCTCGCACGAACACTTCATATCGAGCCCAACGAAGTGATGCTGCACCCCACCTTGGGCCCGGAAGAGTTGACATCCAACTACGCCGATCCTCGCCCTTTCACCGAACGCCATCCCAATCTACTGTGGTTCGCCCTCGCCATCGCCGTAGTGTTCCTCGGCTACGCGGCCCTGCGCGCCCTGCGCACACCCAACTCCGCAACACCGTGAACAGCCCGCGGCGGCTCCTGAGCGTAATTCGCCCGCCTACTTGGAACGAAGTTAAATTTCAGAGGAAGCCAAAACAATCGGAAGGAGTGCCGCCAGAGTCTCGTTGGACTCTGTTTTCCTCAGTTGCCCTTCAACGCGTACCCTATGTCAAATGGCAGCTTCCCATCCACGCGTAGAACTTTCACCGAGCTATTGATGGCATAGACATCGAGAATCCCCACCGCCCCCGGAGTCAACTCCACCGTGCGCAGCAACTCTTCATCGCTGGACACGATTTTTACGGTGACCCGGGATTCATTCAATTTCGCTATCTCCACTTTGACGTCGCCCGGAGCGCCCCCAAACAATTTCTGCACCACCACATGCATCTCGGCAGAATCCGGGTCCTTCATCACCAGCGTAAAGCTCTTGCCGTCGGGCCACGCTTTTTGCGCTCCCTTGCAGAACTTCGTCAAATCGGCCAGCGGCACGTCCGCCAGCTTGCTTCCGGCGGAGACCACCACGGCCATGTTTTTGATCGCAGGAATTGCGGTGACAGCAAACAAGGCCGCAAAGCAAAAAACAGCGGCCATCCGCAGCCCGTTCCCAAATGCTTTCACCTTCATGTTCCCTACACTCACTTTCACGCAGGTTGCTCCTAGTATGTTCACTCGTCCCAACGCAGGGCAAGTACCCGTTCCGCGCTTTGTGCCCAACCGTGAGCCTCCCCCTTAGTACTTCCGTTCGCTATCTTCATCTTCGAGCACACCTGTACGACCGGCCAGTATCCCCGCGATCCTTGTCCGCGCTACGTTTTTAGCCGGGATCATCCTTCTATTCCTATCCTTCTCGGGGAGTGTGTGGCTATGAAGCGTTTCGCGGCTCGTTTTTTTCTGCTTATCTTTCCCTCGCTCGTGGGCGTGAGCGCCTGGGCACAAACCTCTTCTCCTCACCTCGAGGAAGCGGCTTCCCGCGCCACCACGAAGGCTCCGGCGGTAGCTCCCGTTCCGCAGCAGCTTTTTGGCGCCATCGCACTAACCACGCACTCGGAAGAGGCTCGCAAGTTTCTGGAACTGGCCGTGGACAAATATGAAAACGCCATGTACGACGACGCCGTCGTTCATGCGCGCCACGCCACGGAGAAGGATCCGCAATTTACTCTCGGCTACGCCATGCTCTCGTTCGCGGCGCGCCGCACTCTTCCTGATTCTTCCGCTCTGGCGAAGGCAAAAACTCTCTTTCCTAACGCCGCTCCCGACGAGCAGCTCCTTGTCCGCTGGATGACCAGCATTCAGGATCGTGACCTTCTTCCCGCCATCATGAGCATGAACGATCTTCTCAAGCGCTATCCACGGGACAAGCACGTTCTTTATCTCACCGGCGAATGGCTCTTCCTCCAGCAAGACGAAGATCGCGCGCGAACGCTGATGGAAACGGCTCTGCAAGTCGATCCAAACTTTCCAGCCGCTCTGAACCGGCTTGGCTACCTCTATGCCCAGACCGGTGAACCCGCAAAAGCTCTGGTGTCCCTCAAGCGCTACGCGGAAGTCGAGTCCACTTCCCCCAACCCCGAAGACTCGCTCGGCGAAGTTTCCCGAATTTCCGGTGACGACGGGGGCTCCCTCGCGCATTACAGCGCCGCTTTGCAGGTCGACCCAACCTACTTCCCCTCGCAAGTCGGCCTCGCAGACGCCCTGACTCTCATGGGCGATTTCAGAAACGCCCGCCACGAATATGACCGCTCCATCGAGATAGCCGTCAGTCCGCGCGACGAACTCTACGCCAAATATCAGAAGGCACTTGTTTACTTCTGGGAAGGACAACTGGACCAGGGCCGCAAGGCCCTCGCAGGTCTCGCCGAAGAAGCCGCCTCCAAGAACGAACCAAACGCGCGCTTTGAACTCGGCTTGGGACGCGCCATGCTCGCCGCCACCGTTCCGGAGGAACTCGATCAACTTGGAAAGCTTTCCGTCTTTCTAGCTCAGCCTCTCGCTGGCATGAGCGAAGCAGACCGCGGCGTCGCTCGCGCCTCGGTGCTTCGAGAGCGTACGCGAGTCGCAGCTCTAAATCATCTCGCAGACAATGCCGTCGAAGCGATTTCTGAGCTTGAAGCGCTTGCCGGGACTTCCCGCGATCTGGTCATCGAAAATGCCTATGAGTCCGCTCGTGGTTACTTGCTTTTCACCCAGGATGATTTTGCGAGCGCGGTAGACGAACTGGCAGCGGATCCCCAATCCCCCCTGGCATTGCAGCAACTCGCCGCCACCCAGGACAAACTCGGTCTCGCCGCCGCAGCCCAGGCAACGCGCACCCGGCTGAAGTATCAACGCGCGCCAACCGTTGAGTGGTACATGGTCACGCGCGATCGCACAGCGGGATCAAACTAGAATCTCCTCCAACAAAAAAAACGCGCTGCTGCGGCAGGTCCCCCCGCCCGTGGCAGCGCGTCTTAATTTTTCGGCGTCGGCCCTACGCCTTTTTCACCAGCCGCGTGATCCACACCAGAAGCACCGCCCCCACAAACGCCACGATGATCGACCCAATCATCCCTCCGCCCGGCCAGATTCCGAGCATTCCGAACACCCAGCCGCCGATGATCCCGCCAAGTATTCCCAGGATGATGTCCACCAGCACGCCGTACCCGCCGCCTTTCATCACTTGGCCGGCGAGCCACCCCGCAATTAGCCCAACCACAATCCAGTAAAGCATCTTTATTCCCTCCCTTTTTCTCTCTCTCGCTGCGAAGGATTGAAACCCTGGGTGCCTACCTTGTAGTCCGCGACTTGCCGAATGTCAACCGCGCGGCTTACACTGGCTCACAAGAAAACATTTCAGTTTTAACGGAGCGTTGATGACTTCTCGTTTTCGTCTCTTTGTCTTGCCGCTACTCGTGCTGGCCCTGCTATGCTCCGCCTGCTCGAAGCTTACAGACAAAAAAAACTCGGCAAACTCGAGCGCGCAACCCGGCTCCCGCCCCACCATCGTTTTCATGACCGATTTCGGCGCCGCCAACGACGCCGTGGCCATCTGCAAAGCCGTTATGCTCAGCGTGGCGCCCGACGCGCGCATCATGGACATCACCCATCAAGTCACTCCGTTTTCCATCGAAGAAGCCGCGCGCTTCCTCGAAGCCGTCACCCCCTACTATCCCGAGGGAACCGTTTTCGTTGCCGTCATCGACCCCGGCGTCGGCACCTCCCGCAAAGCCATCGTCGTCAAATCCCGCAAGGGCCAATATTTTGTTCTCCCCGACAACGGCCTGATCACTCCCGTGCTCGATCGCGACGGCCTCGCCATGGCCCGCGAAATCACCAATCAAAACTGGATGATCCAGTCCGCCATTTCCTCCACGTTCCATGGCCGCGATATTTTTTCTCCCGCCGGCGCGCACCTCGCCGCCGGATGGGATTTCAATCTCGTCGGCCCCGAGGTCACCCAACTCGTCCGCCTCACTCCAAAATCCTCTACCACGACCGACAAGGGCATCGACGGCGACATCATCGGCCTCGACGATCCCTTCGGCTCGCTCATCACCGATATTCCCGGCGACGAATTCAAAAAGCTCGGCTACAACCTGGGCGATAAAGTCGTCGTTCAGCTCAACAAAAAAACCGTCGCGCTTCCTTACGCCAAGACCTTCATGGACGTCCCTGTGGGCGATTCGCTTCTCTACATTGATTCCCGCGGCCGCGTCGGCATTGCCATCAACCAGGGCAACTATTCGAAAAAGTTTGCCGTCGAGCCCCCCGGCACCGTCTCTATCCCGCGCAAAGGCACACCGCTCAAGGGAAAGTAAGGCCTGTCTTCGAGCGCTCTTCTGAACATTGGCTGCGGCAATCTGGCGCGCTCCTGTCGTAAAGGTCTTCTAAATTCTCTTGCTCATCACTCGGTTCCCCTGCTTTTTTGGGCCGCCCGGCGCCAAAAACCTATTTTGGGCGAGATTCTTCGGAACTTCTCCCGCCTGCACTCGTATCTCACTAACGAATCGCCAAACTCTACGCTCCGTTGTAAGGTCACTTACGCGAGGGAGGTCCGCCTCATGGAATCCGTTGGCAGCCAGCTCAAGCAGGTCCTGCGCAGACTCCGCAACGCCCCCATGTTCACCGCCATCACCCTCATCACTCTCGCCGCCGGCGTCGGAGCCAACACCGTCGTCTTCAGCGTCCTCGAAGGCGTCCTGCTGAAGCCCCTGCCCTATCCCAAAGCCGACGAGCTCGTCGGCGTCTGGCACACCGCCCCAGGCATCAACATCAAAAACCTCAACATGTCTCCCTCCAACTATTTCATCTATCGCGAACAGGGGCGCACCTTTCAGGACATCGGCCTCTATCAAGGCGATTCCGTCAGCGTCACCGGCCTCGCTGAACCCGAACAAGTTCAGTCGATTAACGTCACCGAAGGCCTTCTTCCCCTCCTCGGTTTTACTCCCATTCTCGGCCACACTTTCACCAAGCAAGAAGATTCCCCCGGCGCTTCCCCAACCGTCATCCTCACGTATGGCTATTGGCAAAGAAAGTTTGGCGCCGACCCCAATGTGATCGGCAAAAACATCATTGTGGATAGCAAATCCAGCCAAATCATCGGCGTCCTGCCACAGAAATTTCATTTTCTGGACTGGGACGACCCCGCCCTACTCACTCCGTTTCAGTTGGATCGCAACAAGGTTCACCTCGGCAACTTCAGCCACGAAGCGATTGCCCGCCTCAAGCCCGGTGTAACCATGGAGCAAGCCAACGCCGACGTCGCTCGCATGCTACCCATCGTCATGAGCTCGTTTCCCCCGCCGCCGGGCTTCAGCCTCAGACTCTTTGAAGATGCCCACATGGGACCAAATGTCCGCTCTCTCAAGCAGGATGTCGTCGGTGACGTAGGCACCGTTTTATGGGTGCTTATGGGTTCTATCGGATTAGTGCTGCTGATTGCCTGCGCCAATGTCGCCAATCTGCTCCTCGTCCGCGTCGAAGGCCGCCGTCAGGAACTCGCCGTCCGCGCTGCCTTGGGCGCCACCCGCGGCCGCATCGCGGCCGATCTTCTCCTCGAAAGTGTTATTCTCGGCCTGCTAGGTAGCACTGTCGGATTAGGTTTTGCCTACGTCGCGCTTCGCATTCTGGCTTCCATCGCTCCTTCGGGACTTCCTCGCATCCGGGAAATCGGCTTGGATGGTCCGGTCCTGCTCTTCACCCTCTTGATCGCGCTGCTCGCCAGCGTTCTATTCGGCTGCATTCCCATCATCAAGTACGCCGGCGTGCGCCTGAGCACCGGCATCCGCGAAGGAGGCCGCGCCCTCAGCCAAAGCAAAGAACAGCATCGTGCGCGCAGCGTCCTGGTCGTCGTTCAAGTTGCCATGGCGCTCGTTCTGCTCATCTGCTCCGGCCTGATGATTCGCACCTTCCGCGCGCTCACCCACGTCAATCCCGGATTTGCCGCGCCGGCTACCTTGCAAACCTTTCGCATTTCCATCCCCGAAGCGCAGGTGAAAGAAAACGAAAAAGTCGTCCGACTCTATGACGAGGTTTTGCACAGACTCGCCGCAATTCCCGGCGTAGCTTCCGTGGGAGTTACTTCCAAAGTTCCCATGACCGGCGCGGGCTGGACCGATCCCGTCTTTGTTGCGGATCAAACGTACGCCGAAGGCCAGCTTCCTCCGCTTCGCAACTTCCGATTCGTCTCGCCCGGATATCTCGGCACCGCAGGCACGCCGCTGTTGACGGGTCGCGAGTTCACCTGGGATGACACGTACAAGAAACTCCCCGTCGCCATCGTTTCGGAAAATGTCGCTCGCGAGCATTGGCACGATCCGTCCGCCGCTCTCGGCAAGCGCATCCGCGTCAGCACCAAAGACGACTGGCGCGAAATCATCGGTGTCGTCGGCAACGTATACGAGGACGGCGTCAGTCAGCCCGCCAACACCTCCATTTATTGGCCGCTTCTGATGGATCACTTCGAAAGCGACGACACCTTTGTGATGCGTGATGTCGCGTTTGCCCTCCGCAGCTCCCGCGTTGGCGCGCAAAGTTTCTTGAACGATGTCCGCCAAGCCGTGTGGTCCGTGGATCCCAATCTCCCGCTCGCCGACGTCCATTCCGTGGATTTCTACTACAAGCGCTCCATGGCCCGAACTTCCTTCACGCTGATCATGCTCGGCGTCGCCGGCACCATGGCGCTCTTGCTCGGCGTCGTCGGCATCTACGGCGTAATTGCCTATTCCGTCTCCCAGCGCACCCGCGAAATCGGCATTCGCATGGCCCTAGGCGCACAGCAGCAAACCCTCACCGGCATGTTCGTCCGCCACGGCCTCTCGCTGACCGCCATCGGCGTAGCCATCGGCCTGGCCACCGCCATAATCGTCATGCGCCTGATGTCCTCCCTGCTCTTCAAAGTAAGCTTCATCGACCCCATCGCCTACATCGCCGCGTCCCTGGGCCTAGTAGCCACCGCCTTCCTCGCCAGCTACCTCCCCTCCCGCCGCGCCGCCACCGTAGACCCCGTCGAAGCCCTCCGCGCCGAATAGCCCCGGCCGCAGCTTCCGCAGCCCAAATCCCACTTGACTTCGGTACACTATTCCCTAGGTAAAAGCCTATTTGGAGTGCGGCAGCCCTGCTGCCGCTTTTTCGTTTTCAGCCCCCATGCCGACGTCAACCGCTTGGCAAGCCTTCCGAGCACAATGCTAACCCATTTAGAATCAACACATCTGTAAGTGTTGATTCTAAACAACTTACATGGCATCTAAACTCTTTAGAATCAACGCTTACAAAAAACCGGGGGAGGGGCTTGTATCAGTCCTAAAGTCCCCTTATGCCCAGCAAGCGAAACTGCTTTGAGTCGCCCGGAGAGGGTCGTCAAAGACTTCATTCTTCTCCGACGGAAAACTGGCAACCGACAACTGAAAACCGTGCCAATACAAATTCACCATCTTCTCCTCTCTGACTAAATACTTACAACTAACAACTAAGAACCGATCATCCGCGACCAACAAAATTTGCTTTTTCCAAAGACCGGACCAACAATAAAGAAGCATCCTCAAACCGCGAGGTCACCATGCCCGAAGCCGTCATAGTTTCCGCCGTCCGTACTCCCGTAGGCCGCGCCTTCAAAGGCTCTCTCCGCGCCACGCGCCCCGACGATCTCGCCGCGCTTGCCATCAAGGAGGCGCTCGCCCGCGTCCCCGGCCTCGACCCCAAAGAAATCGACGACGTTATCCTCGGCTGCGCCATGCCCGAAGGCGAACAAGGCATGAACGTTGCCCGCATCGCCTCCCTACGCGCCGGACTTCCCGTCGAAACCAGCGCCATGACCATCAATCGCTTCTGCTCTTCCGGCCTGCAAGCCATCGCCCTCGCCGCCGAACGCATCCGCTCTGGCTCCGCCGAAATCATCGTCGCCGGCGGCACCGAATCCATGTCCATGGTCCCCATGGGCGGCAACAAAGTTTCCCCCAATCCCTGGCTCGTCGATCACTCTCCCGACACCTACATCAACATGGGCCTCGGCACCGAAAACATCGCGCGCAAATTCGGCATCACCCGCGAGCAAGCCGACCAGTTCGCCGCCGACTCCCACAAAAAAGCCCTCGCCGCCATCGCCGCCGGAAATTTCAAGGACGAAACCATTCCCGTCGAAGTGAAAATTACCTCGCTCACCAACGGCAACGGCGCTTCCTCCAAATCAAAAGGTGGGATGGTGAAGCCCACGACGCAAACTTTTGTGTTTGCGACCGATGAACTCCCGCGCGCTGACACTAATCTCGAGGTACTCGCCACACTCAAGCCCGCCTTCCACGCCAAGGGCAGCGTTACCGCCGGAAACAGTTCGCCCATGAGCGACGGCGCCGCCGCCACCGTTGTGATGTCCGACGCGCGCGCCAAATCGCTCGGCCTCAAGCCGCTCGTGCGTTTCGTCACCTACACCACCGCCGGAGTTCTCCCCGAAGAATTCGGCATCGGGCCAGTGCGCGCCATCCCCAAAGCCCTGAAGCTCGCCGGCCTCTCCCTCAACGACATCGCCGTCATCGAACTCAACGAAGCCTTCGCCGCGCAATCTCTCTCCGTCATCCAGCAAGCCGGCCTCGACGCCTCCCGCGTCAACCCCAACGGCGGCGCCATCGCCCTCGGCCATCCCCTCGGCTGCACCGGTGCAAAACTCACCGCCACCATCATCCGCGAACTCCAACGCCGCAACGCCCGTTACGGCATGGTCACCATGTGCATCGGCGGAGGCATGGGCGCCGCCGGCATCTTCGAGCGCCTCTCTTGAACGAACGCCTTTCTTGAACCTGAACGCGCAATCCTCGACGATGTCATCCCGAGCGCAGCGAGGGATCTGCTTTCCCCCGCGCGTTCGCGCATCTTTGTAGTGGCCGGTCTTTCGCGTCTTTTGCGTCCCCGCGGTTTCTGCCGGGAAGACCGGTGCGTTTTCTCTTTCTCCTGGTTTTCGTAGCGCCGGGCTTCAGCCCGGCAATCTGCTGCGCATCCACACAACCGTCATTTCGAGCGAAGCAGGCCGACGCTTTTTCTTCCCTTCCGCTCCTGCGGAAGGTCGGCCTGCGAAGAGAGAAATCTCGCTTACTCTTTTCTCTGAGTTCTCTGTGTCTCTGCGTTGAGTTTTCCGGTTTTTTCTTGTATTGCAATGTCTCGCATCGAATGTTGACGAGGTCATCTAATCGGGTTAGTTTCTTCTCCTCTGAGGATCTTCCGATGAAATCTATTTTCTTCGCCGCTACTCTTCTCCTCGCTTTTTCTGTGAGCGCTCAAGCTCCAGTTGCCGTCCCCATCCCCCAGGAACCCCACCACCACCTGGTCCTTGAAAACGACTACGTCCGCGTCTTCCGCGTATCGGTCCCCGCCCACGAATCCACGCTCCTCCATCAACACGACGTCCCCTACCTCTACGTCTCGCTCGGCCCCGCCGACGTCATCAACGCCGTCCAAGGCAAACCCGAAGCTCATCTCGTCATGGTCGACGGCCAACTCGGCTACTCCCCCGGCCACTTCGCCCACATCGCCCGCAATGATTCCGACCTCCCCTTCAACAACGTCACCATTGAGCTCCTGAAGCCCCAGAAAAACCCTCACAACATCTGCCGAGAGGTAATCCCCGGCGCAGTGAGGGACTGTTCGGGCCCTCCAATAACTCGGATCCCTGATTTCCCAGACAAAGGTTTACCACTCTTCGAGACGGGCGAGGTCTTTGTCCAAGAGGTCTACATACCAAAGAGACCCAATCATGCGGGCCTGCTCGAAGGTCCCGACGTGCTTTTAGTTGCTCTCGCAAACCCAAACTTGAAACTCCGCGTACCTGGCCAACCTTCAGTAAAACTCGCCACCGGCGCGGTGACATGGCTGACGGCAGGCCAGAAGTGCTCAATCTCTGCGCCCCGCGGAGTTCCATTGCACTTCCTGCTGCTTACGTTCAGTGACGGAACAGCAGTCGCTCGACCGTAACGCATCAACTTATCGTTATTTTTTCTTGGCTTCGACGCGAACGAACAAAGCTTCCGGCGCGCCCGGCATGGTCATGTATTCTTCGCTCACAAGTATTCCGGGCGCGCTAACGCGCGTCACATTGCGTAATTTAATCGTCGCGCCTTCGGCCGGAAACTCGAAGCGATACACCAGTGCGTCGCCCTCGAACTGCCCGGTCTGTATGATCGCTCCGGCAATTCCATTTCCGAAGACATACGCTTTGTATGCTTTTTCGCGCGCGTCCCAGGTCATCACCAGCAATCCCTCAAAATCGCCAACCGGCCCCTGCGAGTGAAACGAATTGACGAGCGATTGCCCGCCTGGCCCGAGCTTGCTGTGATACACCCCGGTGTTCACCCCGCCATTCGGAACGAACGCCGATTTGGGATACGTCTCCGTATAGTCCCATTCGCCCAAATAAAATTTCAGCCGCTCCATCTCCACTAAACCCGGCTTCGCCGCTTCGGCCGCAGGAGCAGCCGCCGGCTTCTCACCGGTTTTTTCCTGCAGCCCCGCCCAAAGAGGAACACCCAGCAGCATCGCAAAGAAAATCACCGCAATCGTCCGGATGCTTGAACTGTTTTCCATGATTCCTCCTTTTTGAAAATATTCTTTGCAGCTGCGCCGATCAATCCCTCTCGAACTTCTCCATTCCGCCCTGCGGAAGAGTAAACGCAGAGAGCCGGATTTGCACTTCGATTTTTCCCGGTGCATCCTCCTCCGACACGGGCTACAGAACGAAAACGGCCTTCGGCGAATCTTGCGCCGAAGGCCGTTTCGAGCGTTGCCTTTGGAAGTGTTCCCCGCTCAGCGCCGGCCGCAGGAAGAGATTCCGTGAAGCTCCTTGGTCGCGATGTCGGAGGTGACACAGCCGAAAAAGCCAACGAGCCCCGGCGCGCCTGCATACCCCAAATACGCGTCGGTATCGAAAATATCCTCGAGGGACTTCAGCAGCGAGTAGTGGTTGAAAGGGGTGTTGGAAACCGTACCGGGTTCGAGAAACGGTGAAAGAAGTACGGCGCCGGTCCGATCGCCCCCATAGCTTTCAAAGGTCAGGCTGATGGTTGAAGTGATGTTCGTGGACTGCGGAAAGGGAGCCAGGTTCGGACCGGGCTGTTCGTTGCAACAGAAAAGTCCCGGGGCAAGGATCGAAATACCGGTGGAAGTCACCTGTTCACTCAGTCCCCCTTCGTCAAAATTGATGACGATGAGGCCATCGCGCTGATACGCGGGCGAAGCCATGATGAGCGGGATCCACTTTTGCAGGAACGCATTGGCGGAGACCAGTCCTCCCGGCTGCCCGTTCTTGCAGGGGGCGTCATGGCCGTCATCGCAAAGGTTGGGCGTAATGAAGACAAAGTTGGGAGTGGCGGACTCGTGAAGGAGGTCCTGAGGCAAAAGATTGAGGTTGACGACGTGAGACGCGCAATCAGGTGAATCAATGATGGAATGAAAATAAACGAAGGGATCGTGCCGGGAAGCGTACTGGTCGCCCAGAGGAACGGAAGCCGAAGGAGCCTCCGCGGTTTGCGTCAGATCCACAGAGTTGAGAGCCGGGTGGCCGCAGACGACCGCTTCGCGAGCGGGATCGTTGCCCATATCTTCCATGTAGCCGCGCCACGTTTTGCCGATCGAGGTCAGTTGGTCGCCGAGGGTCTTAATGGAGGCAGGATAGACGCAGCCGCTGCCACTGGCCTGACCGTCGGGAGTCACACCACTCAGCGCAAAATCCTGGTAGACCTGGCAGTCATTGCGAGTCTCTGGCGTAGCGGCCTGTCCGCTAATCATGGCGACGTAGTTGTCCAGGCTCACGTGACCTGTGCCATAGTACTGGTTTAGCAGAACTCCTTGACTGGGCAGCGTCTGGGCCAGGTAAGGCGCTTTGGAAGTTGGACCAAACGTGACGTCAAAACCCTCGTTTTCCAGAACAATGACAAAAACATGCTTGATGCGGTGGCGAAGATCGTCGGAATCGTGCGGTGAAGCGAGGGTCCGAACGGGGAATGCTCCGAGAAAGGCCGCCAGGAACAAAGGCAACCAAAGTTGCTTGGTCGTTGTCACTATCTCCTCCTGAGATTTTTATTTTTTCAATTGCTGCAACAAATGGACCTGTCCCTGGACTGGCTCTTGCGATTTGCCAGCAAGCAGGGTAGGTGCGCATTGTTACTGTGGGATTAGCATGGCGTGGCACTTCCTTGAACGAAGTGCGAGGACTATTTTCAAGTCGCGCACGTGGTATCGCTCCCCGGCCAATCCAGCGGATGGCGCTGGGGCTCGCGTTTGTTGCCCAATGGTTGGCGTTCGTGCATCCAATCGGTAGACTCTCGGTGTTGGGGAAGGAGGCGGTTATGTCCATACGACCGGTGAAGAGGTTGATCAAGTCCAAACCGACAACGGAAGGCGCGGGGGTACACCTGCGGCGCGCGTTTGGTTTCGGGAACACGTCGGACTTTGATCCGTTTTTACTGCTGGATGATTTTCGCAATGATGTGCCGGAGGATTATTTGGCGGGATTCCCGTGGCATCCGCATCGCGGCATCGAGACGATTACGTATGTACTCGCGGGGACCGTGGAGCACGGCGACAGCATGGGGAACCACGGAGCGATCGCGGCGGGCGACGTCCAATGGATGACAGCTGGCAGCGGCATCATTCACCAGGAAATGCCCAAGGGTGACCACGCCGGGCGGATGCACGGCTTTCAGCTGTGGGCCAATCTCCCATCGGCGCTGAAGATGACTGCGCCGCGCTATCAAGAGGTGAAGGCGCTCGATATTCCGGAAATCAAGGACGACGACGGCACGCATGTCCGCGTGGTGTGCGGGAAATTCTGGGGAAAGACCGGGCCCGTCGACGGCATCGCCGCCGATCCAATCTATCTGGACGTGTCCGTGCCGCCAGGGCATCGCAAAACGCTGCCCGTGGGCATCACGAGGCATGCGTTCGCGTATGTTTTTGCTGGTAACGGAAAGTTTTGCAACGCCTCGGAGCCCCTCTCCGTCCCGACGGAGCCAGTGAGCTGGGCGGACACCAAGCCGCCCGCGGAAGCCGACAATCGTTCTCTAGTGCTGTTTGACAGCGGCGACGAGTTGATGGTCCAGGCTGGCGACGAAGGCATCCGCTTCCTGCTGGTGTCCGGCAAGCCGCTCGAAGAGCCCGTAGCATGGTATGGCCCGATCGTGATGAACACCCAGGAACAGCTGCGTCAGGCCTTCAACGAACTCGACAAGGGAACATTCCTGAAGCAGAAAACCGGCGCTGGCGCTTAGGAATGTCGATTTGAAGCGTCCCCGTTCGACTAGCCAACAGGAGGGACACCCATGGAATTCCTGCTGCTGATCTACTACACGGAAGCCGAATGGGCAAAGTTGGCGCCCGCGGACCACGCTGCGCTGTATCAGGAATACGGACAACTCCGTGAAGAACTCACGGGAAAGGGCAAGTTCCTGGGAGGAAGCCAGCTGAGGCCAACGACAACGGCAACTTCGGTGCGCGTGCGGGACGGCAAACGGGTCGTGACCGACGGGCCTTTTGCGGAAACCAAAGAGCAATTGGGCGGCTTTTTCCTCGTGAATGCAAGCGATCAGGACGAAGCCATCGCCATCGCCGCTCGAATCCCGTCCGCTCGCAACGGAACCATAGAAGTGAGGCAGCTGGCTGTCCGCGGGCAAGCCAAGCAAGCGTAGCGGAAGCAGGCCGTTCGCGTTGTCGATATTCGGCGCTCCCGTTCGACTAACTTACAGGAGGCAACACCATGCAATTTCTACTACTCATTTATAGCTCTGAAGCGGAAGTGGCCAAGATTTCTCAAGCGGAAATGGCTGCCATGCACGGGGAGTACTTCAAGTTCACCGAGGAAATCCAGAAGAGTGGCAACTACATCGGCGGGAATCCGCTGAAGCCGATCACCACCGCGACCACCGTGCGCGTGCGCGATGCGAAGCGCGTCGTCACCGACGGCCCGTTTGCCGAAACCAAGGAGCAGCTGGGCGGATATTACCTGATCGAAGCCAGCGATTTGGATCAGGCCATCGCCGTCGCTGCCCGTATCCCTGGCGCTCGCTTCGGGTCCATCGAAGTGCGCCCCATCAGGCCCATCGGCCAAGCCGCGCAAGCCTAGAAAATGCGCCGGGAGTTATTTCACGGCGCAGCCAATCTCAACCGTGGGCCGGACGTTGACAATCCCCTTGCCGCGGGGTGAGATAAATCCTCGCCCCATGGATTTCGAAAAATTCCACCGGGAAGAGTCCGGCCGCATCCTCTCGACGCTCATTCGTCTCCTCGGCGATTTTGATCTCGCCGAGGAGATGCTGCAGGAGGCCTACGCCATTGCGCTGCAGAAATGGCCTACGGAGGGGACGCCCGCAAATCCGCGCGCGTGGCTGATCAGCACGGCGCGGCATAAAGCCATCGACCGTATGCGGCGCAATCAGCGATTCGAGCGCAAGGCAGAGGAAATTGCGAAGACCAGCGAAATCGCCGCGCGGCCGGAGAGCGAGCGGGAAGAAGAAATGTTTGCCGATGACCGCTTGCGCTTGATCTTCACGTGTTGTCATCCTTCGCTGCCGATGGAGGCGCGGGTGGCGCTGACCCTTCGCACCGTTTGCGGAATCACTACCGAGGAAATCTCGCGCGCGTTTCTGGTTCCGCTGGCGACAATGGCGCAGCGCTTGGTCCGTGCGAAAGGGAAAATACGCGAAGCTGGGATTCCCTATCGCGTGCCGTTGAATGGAGAATTGCAAGACCGCCTCGACGGCGTATTGCTGGTCGTCTATTTGATTTTCAATGAAGGCTATCTCGCGAGTAGCGGCGATGCGTTGATCCGCCGGGAGCTTTGCGCCGAAGCTATCCGGCTAGGACGTGTGCTGTGCAGTCTCCTTCCGAATCAGGCGGAGGCGCAAGCGTTGCTCGGGCTGATGCTGCTCCACGATTCACGGCGAGACGCGCGCGTGAGCGCTGACGGCGAATTGATTTTGCTGGAGGAACAAGACCGCAGTCTTTGGCACCGCGAGCAAATTCAGGAAGGCACAGGGCTAGTGGAATCGGCGCTGCGCCGCGGCGCGACGGGCGTGTACGCGCTGCAAGCTTCCATCGCCGCGCTGCACGCCAATGCGAAGACGGCGCAAGAAACAGACTGGCCGCAGATCGCAGGGTTGTATGACGTGCTATTAAGAACGCATCCGTCGCCGGTGATCGAAGTTAACCGCGCGGTGGCAGTGGCGATGGCTCGTTCCCTGGAAGAGGGACTCGCACTCCTCGACGAACTCGAGAAGCGGGAGGAGCTGAAAGAGTTTCATCTGTTGCCGGCAGCGCGGGCGGATTTGTTGCGCCGTCTTGGGCGGGCGTCCGAAGCGGCAGAAGCCTACCGGCGTGCGCTGACGCTTGCGACCAACGACATCGAGCGCCGCTTCTTGCAGCGCCGGCTGGTAGAGATAGAAAGCCAGCGTGATGCGCAACTTTGAATGGCTTCGCTTACGGCGCGGTGACCAGCGGCAGCTCGATGAAGGTAGCTTGGCCGGGCGCGTGGTAGATGCGCTGGGTGGCTTTGCGAAAGTCGGCGGGCTTGGCCCAAAAAATGTTGGGGACGAAGGTTTGAGGATTGCGGTCGTACAGCGGGAACCACGTGGACTGAATTTGCACCATGATGCGGTGGCCGGGCAGGAACACGTGATTGGCGGTGGGAAGCGCGAAGCGATACAGCAACGGCTTGTCCGGCGCGAGCGCCTTCGGCGTTTCGAGGCTTTCGCGGTACCGCCCGCGGAAAATGTCTGCGGCGACCATCAGTTGATAGCCGCCCATTTCCGGTTGCGCGCCGACTTCGTCGGGATAGAGGTCGATAAGCTTGACGACCCAGTCGGAATCTGTGCCGCTGGTGGAGGCGATGAGATTCGCGACGGCCTGCCCGCTGATTTTCACTGGCGCGGTCAGAGTGTCTGTGACGAAGGAGATGACATCGGGACGGCCGGAGATTTCGCGCTGATCGCTGGTAAGCCAGTTGTGCCAGGGCACGTTGCCGGCGAAGCCGACGGGAAAACTGGGGCGTCCGTTGAACGGGACGGGCTTGGCGGGATCGGAGACGTATTCGTCGAAAGAAGTTTCGCTCGCGGCGGGCGCGGTGAAGCTAAGTTTTGACCCAGCGTTGAGATACATCGGCGTCGGCTTTACCGAACAACCGCTGGCGCAACCGGCAGGCCAGGCAGGCAAGCGCCGCCAGGTGTTCGTCCCGGTTTCGAACGCCGTTACTGGGGCGACGTCGCTCTTCGGCGCATCGTCCTTCAAATAATGCGCGAGGAACGGCGCGAGAATCTCCCGCCGAAAGTACAGCGCGGTATCGCTGTCGAATCGCACCGCGCCAAGCGCGCTGCCATCGCGAATTTCTTGCCCGTGATACCAGGGGCCGATGGCGAGAAACACTTTGTCGTTGCCGGTGTCTTTCGGTTTGACCGCTTTGTAGACGGCAATCGCGCCGTAAATGTCTTCCTGATCCCACAGGCTGGCGACCAGCATCATGGGAACTTTTAGTGGCTGCGCGGCGATGATCTTGTCCATCGCTTGCAGCTGCCAGAAGCTGTCATACGAGGGATGCTCGACGAGCTTGCGCCAGAAACCCACTTGTTCGAGGCCGCGGCTGCGGCCGAGTTCGCCGGCTGATCCCGCTTGCAGATACATATCGTAATCATCGTAATGGCTGGTCCACCAGAACTCGTCGTTCTTGCGCGTGGCATCCTGTTCATAGATGTACGGCAGATTCATTTCGCGAAAAGCGCCGTAGTGAAACCAGTCGTCGCCCATCCAGCCGTCCACCATGGGATTCATCGGCACGGAAACTTTGAGCGCGGGATGCGGATTGACCAGCGCCATCAGCGGCGTGAAGCCGTCGTAGGAAATGCCGATGATGCCGACCTTGCCGTTGCTCTCTGGAATATTTTTCACCAGCCAATCAATGGTGTCGTACGTGTCGGTGGAGTGATCGACCGCCGTGGGATTGAGCGGTCCATGCAGCGGGCGGTTCATCACGTAGTCGCCTTCCGAGCCGTACTTGCCGCGGACGTCCTGCACCACGCGGATGTAGCCGCCTTCGAGGATCACCTCGAGCGCGTTGTCATAGCCATGCAGGCTGGGACCGAGATGCGAGCTGTGTTCGTGCGAGGTGAGATCGGTGGCGTCGTAGGGCGTACGCGTGAGAAGGATCGGCGCGTTCTTGGCGCCTCTCGGAACGAGGATTACGGTGTGCAGTTTCACGCCGTCGCGCATGGCGATCATCACGTCGCGGCGAGTGTAATCGAAACTCTGCGTGACGGGCGTGAATTGCGCCGGCATTTCGCTCGGCAACGTAGTTGGAGCAGATGACGGCGGAGTTTGCGCGGAGGAAAGCTCAGTAAGGAAAAACACGCCAAAGAGCGGCGCGAGCAAAGCTAGAGTGCGAACGCGATGGATCGGCTTCATCAATCTTCCTCGATGATGCGTGGAATAGCGCTGGATTATATCTCTGGATTGCTCCACCCGCCACTTTTGCCGTGATACCATTTCCCAGGATGCTTCCTCCTACAAAAATGCGTTGTATTTCTGTGAACAGAGCTTCCCCGCGGGCTGAGCTCGACCAGCTGCGAATGCCTTGCGGACAACTGTACTTCGTCGGTGTTTACGGGATTCTCTGCCGAGAGTAAAATGATAGTGAGTTAAATTATTGCGGAACCCTCAGGGGATGTTGCAACGAAACCAGTTGCATCCGCATTTTGCCAGGAGCAAACGACATGGCTACCGCAACTCTGACAAAGCCCGCAGCAAGGGGAGGCAGCTTCCTCCTCGAATCGCCGCAGCCGGGCGATGTATTTACGCCTGCTGATTTGACGGACGATCAGAAGCTGATCGGGCAGACGGCGGAAGAATTTGTTCTCAAGGAAGTTTTTCCATTCATCAAGGATCTCGAAAACAAGAAGCCGGGGTTGATGCCCGAGCTGGTGAAAAAGGGCGGCGAAGTCGGCTTGATGGGCGGAGGCGTTCCCGAAGAGTACGGCGGCGCGGGGCTGGACAAGATCGCTACGACCGTTCTGACCGAAAAGCTTTCGATCTATGGCGGCTTCGCGGTGACCCACGGCGCACACGCCGGGATCGGCACGCTGCCGATCGTTTATTTCGGCACCGACGCGCAGAAGAAAAAGTATTTGCCGAAGCTCGCGACCGGCGAGTGGATCGGTGCGTACTGCCTTTCCGAGCCACAGGCCGGTTCCGACGCGCAGAATTCGCTGACGCGCGCGGAGCTGAACGCTGAAGGCACGCACTACGTTCTGAACGGCCAGAAGATGTGGATCACCAACGGCGGGTTCGCCGACATCTACATCGTCTTCGCCAAGATTGACGGAGAAAAGTTCACCGCTTTCATCGTCGAGCGTACCTTCCCCGGCTTCAAGCCTGGGAACGAAGAGCACAAAATGGGCATTCACGGCAGTTCGACGACGCCGATTTTCCTGGAGAACTGCAAAGTTCCAAAAGAAAATGTGCTGCACGAAATCGGCCGAGGCCACATTGTGGCGTTCAACATTTTGAATGCCGGGCGTTTCACGCTGGGCGCGTCATGCGTGGGCGGCTCGAAGAATGTGCTGGCCACGGCTTCGAAATATACGAAAGAGCGCAAGGCGTTCAACAAGCAGATCGGCGAATTCGGCTTGATGAAAGAAAAGCTGGCGGAAATGGCCATTCAGATTTTCGCCGTGGAATCGATGGTCTACCGCTCTTCCGGCAACATCGAAGCAGCCATGGTTGCGGCTTCCGGCTCCGGTGACAGGATTCAAAATTCGATGAAGGTTCTCGAGGAATACGCCATCGAAAGTTCCATCGCCAAAGTGTATGGCAGCGAAATGCTCGATTTCGTGGTGGACGAGGGCGTGCAAATTTTCGGCGGCTACGGCTTCCACGAAGAATACCCCGTCTGCCGCGCCTATCGCGATTCGCGCATCAACCGCATCTTCGAAGGCACCAACGAAATCAACCGCATGTTGATTGTCCAAATGCTCTTGAAGCGCGCCATGGGTGGCCAGCTCCCGTTGATTCCCGCGGCCATGAAGCTCGCGGAGGAAATTCTCGCCGGGCCGTCCTTTGAGGAAGCGCCGGAAGGCGTCCTCGCCGACGAAGCGCGCGTCGTGGCCAATTGCAAGAAAATGTTCCTGCAAGCCGCCGGCGGCGCAGTACAAAAATTCCGCGAGAAACTGGCCGACGAGCAGGAACTCATCGGCGCACTTTCGAACGTGGTTATGGAAATTTACGCGATGGAATCGTGCTTGCTCCGCGCCCAGAAGGCCGCCGCAGGCAAGGGCGAATCCGCCACGCAGACCATGATTGACGCCGCGCGCGTCTTCATCAACGACGCCGCCGAGCGCGTCGAACACGACGCCAAGCGCGCCATCGCCGCCGTCAACGAAGGCGACATGCTCACCACGCAGATGGCCGTGCTCAAGCGCTTCGGAAAGCGCGCTCCCGTGGACACGATCGCCCTGCGTCGCCGCGTGGCCGCCGCCGTGCAGTCGCAAGACCGTTATTGCTTCGAAGGCCGCTGACAGAACTTCGCGCCGTCGAGCGACTTACAGCGAACGACCCTGGCTCTGCCGGGGGCGTTTAGTTTTGCGGTACGCCCGCCCGTGCATTTTTCCCTTCCTCCGCGAGTCTGCTCTAAACTTAAATGATTCATCGTGTAACCACTAATTTGGCAAGGAGCATCTGGGGATGCCTCGTAAGCTGGCCGTCTTGTCGCTCATTATCGTCGGCCTCCACATTGTCGGGAATCTAACGCTCGGCCCTTCCACCGCCGGGGGCATCCTCGCCAATTCTCTGCAGATACTATCCAGCCTTTTTGCAGCGGCCATGTGCTTCGCCGCGTCGCGCCGCGCACGCGGCCTCGGCCGCCCGTTCTGGCTGCTCACCGCCTGCGGAATGGCCATGTGGGGCGTGGCCAATTCTGGTTGGATGTACTATGAGGATTGGTTGCACACCGTGGCGCCAAGCTTCTCCGTGGTGCGCATCCTCTTCGATGTACAGGGAGTTTTCTTCGCCGTCGCTTTGTTTCTGGATCAGGAGCGAGACTCGCCGTATTTCGATCTCGAGACGCTGCTCGATTCGCTGCAGATCGCGATCGTCTTCATCTCCGTCTTTTTCGGCCTCTACTATGTGCAATTGCTGCGAGGCAACTCGGACAGGGCTACCGCGCTGGTCCAGACCTGGATTTTTGACGCGGTCACGTTCGCGCTGGCGGCGCTCGCCGTCATTCGAACCCTAAGCGCGCAAACGAAGCGTCTGCGCAGGCTGTACGGTGGACTGGCATTTTTTCTGCTCATCTACTCACTCTGTTCCAGCACCGCCGATTACGCGCAGGCCGTCCACCAGGTTCCTACCGGCACGTGGTATGACCTCAACTGGACGGTGCCCTTCCTCGTTGCCGCGGTCTGGGCTTCGTACTGGAAAGAAACGGATGAGCCGGCCCCAACTGCGAAGTCCCCCCGGAAGAAGATGGCCCGGCTCGCAGGCAAGCACGCCATGCTGGCGCTGGGACCACTCCTTGTTGTCGCCCTGGTTCTGCAACTCGGCTCGGAATGGCGCGGGACGAGCTTTACGCTCCTGGCAGTCTCCATCATTTGTTACGCGACGCGCCTGGGACTAAGCGAGTACCGCCAATGGCAGAGCGCGGATATCGCCCGGCGGAATACGCTGGCGATGGATTCGGCGATCAACGGCATGGCCATTCTCAATGCCGAGGGAATTTTCATTTATGTGAATCCGGCCTATGCGCGGATGACCGGAAACGGCGCTCCGGAAGCGATGCTGGACAAATCCTGGCGAGATGTCTCCAACGAACGCGACGTCACGCCCGTCGAAAATGAAATCCGCGCGGCTCTTGAGCAACATGGCAAGTGGTTTGGACCGCTGACCATGCACCACAAGGATGGCACGGAAGTCCCGACGGAAATGGCCATCACTACCCTGCCCGACGGCGGTACCATTTGTGTCAGCCGCGACATCACGCAGAGGGTGAGCGCGCAGCGCGCCCGCGCCGAAGCCGAAATCAAGTACCGCATGCTCGTCGAGCAAGTCGCTGCGGTCAGCTACATCGCCGAGATCGGCTTCCAGGGCAAGTGGCTGTACGTCAGTCCGCAAGTGGAAGCGATCTTTGGCTACTCGCAAGAGGAATGGCTCGCCGACTCCGGCCAGTGGACACGCTTCGTGCCTCTAGAAGATCATCCCATCATCCAAACTGCCGAGGACGCCTGCGTTCGCGGGCAGCGCTTTCAGGCCGAATACCGCATCACGCGGAAAGACGGCCAGGTCATTTGGGTCAGCGACACCGCCGTTGTCGTTCCCGGCAACGATCGTCATTCGGTGATGGAAGGACTCATCGTTGATATCACCGACCGCAAGCTCCTCGAGAACCAATTGCAGCAGGCGCGCAGGGTCGAAGCCGTTGGCAGGCTGGCTGGCGGCGTCGCGCACGATTTCAATAATCTTCTGACCATCATCAAAGGCTACATTGAGATGGCCTTGAATCGCGGCGTGGACAAGCCGGAATTGCGCGCCGACATCAAGCACATCGAAGACGCCGCGGACCGCGCCGTGACTCTTGTGCGCCAGTTGCTGGCCTTCAGCCGCAAGCAAGTCCTGAAGCCGAAAGTTCTCGACATCAACGCCATCGTCCTGAATCTTGACACGCTGCTGCGGCGACTGATGAACGAGAATATCGAAATGAAAACGCTCGTCGGAGACGCCGTCGGTGCGATCAAAGCCGATCCCAGCCAGGTCGAGCAGGTGATCATGAATCTGGTCGTGAACGCGCGCGACGCCATGCCGGAGGGTGGCCGCATCCTGATTGAAACCAGCAACGTTGATCTCGATGCCACCTACACGCGCGAACATGCGGTCGTCGTTCCGGGGCCTTACGTGATGCTCGCCGTGACCGATACCGGCGTTGGCATGAGCACCGAAACCGTGGCGCATATTTTTGAACCGTTCTACACCACAAAGGAAAGCGGCCGCGGCACTGGCTTAGGTCTTTCTACCGTATACGGCATTGTGAAGCAGAGTGGCGGCTACATCTGGGTGTACAGCGAGTTAGGAAAGGGCACGACATTTAAGGTTTACTTGCCACGCGTGGAAGATGCTGTCCAGGTTCCGTCCCGTGCGGAAAAGCTCGTGTCCACGACCGGCAAGGGTCACGAAACGATTCTTCTCGTCGAAGATGAACCCGCCGTACGCGAGTTGACGCGCGAAGTTCTTTCCCAGCGCGGATACGAGGTCATCGAAGCGCTCACCCCCAAAGACGCGGAGCGCCTCGCCGGAGACAACGGCGCCGAAATTCATCTCTTGCTAACAGACGTGATGATGCCCGGGATGAGCGGCCGCGAACTCGCCAAGCGCCTTACGGAACGTTACCCCCATCTGCGTGTGTTGTACATGTCCGGTTACACGTACAACGTCATCGCTGAGGGCGGCACGCTTGAGGAAGGAATTTCTTTCGTGCAAAAGCCGTTCACGCCGCAAGTCCTTGCGCAAAAAGTTCGCGAAGCCCTCGATCGTCCCGTCTCCGTAAAATAATCGAACGCCGTCAATTGGTTCTATTATCGTTTCGCCAGTAAGACCGTTTTGCCCGTTGCCGCGGACTGCCTGGCCGCATCAAGTATTTCCGTCACGATTACATTCGTTTCTAGAGAAGACTGCCCCTCCGGTTTCAGGCCGTCCAAGAGCACCGCTCGCAGATAGGAAAGGGAGTCTTCGTTCGTCTTGGGCAACGGCTTGGCGTCGGCCGAGGTTTCCTCTTTATCAGGAAGGCGCAGGCGCACCGCGCCGGGCCCGACGGTGATTACATAACCCTTCTGTCCGTACACTTCCATGTCTTTTCTGGAGAACGGCCAATTCCAGGAGGCCTGCACGATCGCCTGCGCGTGCGGATACGTCAGGATGATGGTCGCTTCGTCATCCACGCGCGGATAAATCTCTGGCTTGATCTGCTGCGTGACGGCTGTCACCGAGTCCGGCCGGCGGCCATCCATCAACCAAGTCGCCAAATCCGCGCCGTAACATCCGAAATCAAACAGCGCGCCGCCACCGTCGAGCTTGGGGTCCGTGAGCCATGCGAGAAACTCCGGCCCAACTCCGATCTCCTTAGGGCCGTTGTGCCCGTCATGCACGACTATTTTTCGAATGTCCCCTATGGCATTTTCGTGCACCAGGTCGTACGCGGCTTGATTGCTGCGATACCAGGTCGTTTCGTAGTTCACCAAGACCTGAATTTTCCCTTCGTGTGCCGCTTTCTCGATGGCCCGCGCATCTTCGAGGCTGACGGCCAGCGGCTTTTCCATCATCACGGGAACGCCGTACCTCGCGCAGATCTCCACCACGCGCCGGTGATCATAGGTGTTTGTGTAGGCGAGCACCGCCTGCGGATGCGTGGCCTTCAACATTTCCTCCAGGTCGGTATAGAAAATCCCTGGGTCCAGGCTGTATTTTTTTTGGAATTGCGCCGCAAGTTGGCGGTTGGCTTCCGCGATGCCCACGATTCGCAAATCCGTACGCCGATGAAACTGGTCGAAAAATCCGGAAGCATGACCATGAACCAATCCCGCAAGAGCAACGCGGAGCGGCGCCTCCGTCTTTTGGTGCACGGGATTCGCTTGCGCGCGCAATTTGACGACTGCTCCGGCGGACAGCGCCATTGTCATCAAGAAAATCACTCGAAAGAAAGTACGCAGCATACGGATGCCCCCAGGCTGTCGTTCCTTGCGACAGGAGTCCACGCTGAGCCGCGCATTTGGCCCGCGGTGAATTGTATCTCAGACCCTTCGGCGTGAGTCGCCGGGTACTTGTGGAGCCTTACTCGGGCTTTGCGGACGGATCGGCGGGAACATCGGGAGCGCCCTTGGGCTTGGCAATGGTGGAGAGCGTCTCCACATTGAATTTCTTGTAGTCCGAATAGCGCGTCACTGCGTTGACCTTGAAGCCTTTTACCAGCAGCACCCGTACGCCCACGTGTGCTTCCGCATACGTCGGCAGCCACACTTCGTTATTCACGTACGCCTGCTCGAAAACGAAACTCGTTCCTTTTTGCAAATTCGCCAGCAAGCCACCGGCAAACTTCATGTCGCCCGTGAAATACGCTTCCAGCCGCGCCACGTCGTGCGCCTTCTCATCAATCCACACAACGCCGGCGAGCTTCTGCACAACTTTTTCCACCAGCTTGTGCGCCTTGAATTCGGGATTCGGCTCGAAATCGAACACCAGCACGTCCTGCCCGCGGAAGCGCTCGCGGCGCGGATTCACGAACTGGGAGGCGCGCAGAAACACTTCAATTCCCGGCTCGTCGCTGTCGTCGTTCTTCCCTTCTTCCTTGGCCTTTTCCTCTTTGGCTTCCTTCTTGGCCTCCCGCTTCTGTAACTCCGCAATCTCCTTCTGCGTCTTCTCGTTTTCCTTTTTCTGCTCCTCGTCGCTCAGCGGCTTGCCCTCTTTCTTCGTCAGCGTGGACACCTCTTCCCCGTTCAAATAGAAAAAGGTGTACTCCTTCAGCTCGCGCTTCTTCACCCGGCCGTCGCTTTCGAATTCCGTTTCTTCCTCCGTGCGCGTTCCCGTGTAGTTTTCCTTGATCTTGTCGATGGCTTTCTGATTCTCGTCAATCTCTTTGAACAGTGCTTTCAAGTCCGGCAATAGGACCTGCGACTTTTTTGGAAAATCAAAGACGCGCTCGCCCACGGTTCCATTGATCGCGGCGCGCGTCACGTCAATGTCGTATTTGTCGTCTCCTCGCTGCAGTTCAATCTTGTAGGGCAGCTTCACGCCGTCAACCGTGCGGTAATCGTCGTACAGAATCTCTTCTACCAACCCGCCGACGGTGGCTGCTTCCTTCACGATCAGGTGTGTCTGCGGATCGAAGAACACTTCCCTCTTCATGCCCGTCGCGCTGGTCACTTCCAATTGCAGCGCATCTTTCCCGCGCACCTGCGCATGTCCCACAACGGCCAGCGCCATTTTGCTTTTTTTCGGATTGAGCAGACGCGAATTGTAATACTGCGCCGCCGCTTCCAGTTGCTGGCCGTCGCCGCCTACCAGCGTGCCGATTTCCCCAGCCGCAGTCTCATGCCAGGCAGACTTCCCGTTGTACGCCTCGATCAGATTCCTCTCGCCCACCAGCAATTCAAGATAGTAGCGGTTCGGCAGCTTGGTATCGAAGGTGTACGTCCCAGCCTTCCCATCAGTGCTAGTGAAAGTTCCTTCCAGCGTCAGCGTCTGAATCTTGCTCAACGTTTTCGACCCGCCCGCAGCTTTCACGTATTGCGAGACAATTTTCTCCGCCTCTTGCGCGCGAACAGGGCAAGCTCCGGCAGTCAGTGTCAGGGCAAGGAAGGCAATAGGCAGACGAGCGCGCATGGGATTCAACAGTAGAAACGCAGCCCCACGCAAAAAGTTTCGAGTTATTTTCCAGAAAATCCCGTTTGTACCTCTGTCGGCTCCAGGCTATTCGTACCGCAGCGCCACCATAGGATCCACCAGCGTGGCACGCCGCGCTGGAAAAAACGACGCAGCCGCCGCCACCGCCGTCAGCAGCATGGCCACTCCCAGAAATGTCAACGGATCATACGCGCTTACTCCGTACAGGAAGCTCCGCAGCAACCGTGTAAGTGCCAGCGCCGCGACAATTCCCATTCCCACGCCAATCAGCGCCAATCGCAATCCTTCTCCAACAATGGTCCGGAAAACGTCCTCCGCCTGCGCGCCCAGCGTGACGCGAATTCCGATCTCGCTTGTCCGCTGCGTCACCGTGTACGACATCACGCCATACACTCCCACCGCCGCAAGAACCAGCGCCAGCCCCGCAAAAATCGCGATCAGCCACGTGCGGAAGCGCGGCTGCGCCACCGTGGCCGCCATGTTCTCCTCCATTGTTCGAACCTTTACGAGTGGCTGATTGGGATCGATCTCCACAATCGCGCTATGCAGAGCGGAAACTTCCGTCATCGGGTCCGCCGCGCTCCGCAACACCAGCGAAAGCTGAAACACCGGTAGCAGCTGATCCGCCTGCCTGTACGGCAAATACATCTCCGCCTGCGGATCAAGACCCAGCCCGGGCCGCACGTCTCCAACCACGCCCACGACCTCCATCCACGGCACCTCTTGCTCCGGCGTAGCCCCAAGCTGCATGAATTTTCCAAGCGGATTTTCATTCGCGAAAAATTTCTTGGCCATCGTGGCATTGATGACCACGACCGCCGGCGATTTTTCCTGGTCCGCCGCAGTAATCGTGCGTCCCCGAAGCAGCGGCACACCCAGCGTCTCGAGATACTTTGGTGTGATGGCACGGTAACCCGCGGCAATAAACTCATGCGGCGTTTTCGGCGGCCGCCCCTTGATGTTGAAGTGAATGATGGAACCGCCGCCGCTCACCGGCAAAAAGGAAGCCGCTCCCGCCGAACGAATCCCGGGAAGCGATTTCGCGCGCTCCACCAGGCGATCGAAAAACTCGTAACGCTGTTCTGGCTTGGCATACGCCGTCTGCGAAAGCGGAATGTCCGCTACCAGCAAATGATCCGTCTGAAAACCCGGGGGAACATCCTGCATCCTCGAAAAACTTCGCAACAGAAGTCCCGCGCCCACAAGCAGCAGCATCGCCATCGCAATCTCCGCCGCCACCAGCGCTCCCCGCAGCCGGTGATGCCCCGGCCCCGCCGTCGAGCCGCGCGACCCTTCATTCAGTGTTTCACGCAAGTCCAGCTTGGCCGTGCGCAAAGCCGGAACAATTCCGAACACCAGTCCCGTCAGCAGCGATACACCGAGAGTGAACACGAGCACCCAGCGGTCCAGCGTCACGGTAAACACCGCCGGCACGCTGGCGTCCGAAAGTTTCAACAGCGGCCCCAGCGCCGCCTGCGCGAACAGCAATCCGAGCACGCCGCCACCGATCGAAAGCAGCAAACTTTCCGTAATGAGTTGACGAGTGACGCGCCAGCGCGAAGCGCCCATCGACGTTCGAATCGCCACTTCCCTGCCGCGCGCCGCCGCGCGTGCCAGCAGCAGATTCGCCACGTTCACGCACGCAATCAAAAGCACAGCTCCAACCGCGCCCAGCAACAAAATCAGCGCCGGCCGCACGTTCTGCACCAACTGATCCTGAAGGCCAACGACGTCGGCGCCCGTGCCAGTGTTGAACAACGGATACTGTTGCTCCAGTCGTTTGGCAATGCCGATCATTTCCGCGCGCGCCTGTTCTTGCATGACACCGGGTTTGAGCCGTGCTAAAGCGATGATGCCAGGATGCCAGTTGCGGTCATCCGGGAGGGTGATGGCCCAGGACGTGAATGGCAAATAGGCGTCCGCAGGCTGGAGAATCTGGAAACCGGCCGGCAAAACGCCAACGACCGTGTAGGGCCGTGAATCTAGATTGATGGGTTTGCCGATGATGTCCTGCGAGCCGCCAAAGCGGCGTTGCCAAAGGCCATGCGTAAGCAGGACTACAGGGGCGCCGTTGGCGCGGTCCTCTTCCGGCAGAAATGTCCTTCCGGCCTCGGCGCTAATTCCCAGCATTGGAAACATGCCAGCAGTTGTCATCTGCACATTCAAGCGCTCGGGCTCTCCCGCTCCAGTCAACGTGATGGTGGCAGCCCGCGTTGCCTCCATCGATTCGAAGGAGTGACTCTGGTCCCGCCAATCCAGAAAATTCTGGTACGAGACGGAGGAAAGTCCCTTGAACGCTGGATTTTTCTCCAGCGCGAGCACCAGCCGGGAAGGATCGTGGAAGGGCAGCGGCCGAAGGAGCACGCCATTCACAACACTGAAGATGGCCGTATTCGCGCCGATTCCGAGCGCCAGCGTCAAGACCGCGATCGCCGTGAAGCCCGGGCTTTTCGCCAAAAGTCGGAACGCGTAGCGCAGATCCTGCAGCAAAGTTTGCACGAAATCCCCCTGACATACGCGAGCTTACACCTTCAGACGGCAGTCGCTGGGCAATCGTTTCCGACGGGAAAGGAATACGGCGACGCCGCGATTTACATCGCCGGTTTCGGCCGCTTCGAGTATTTCTCGTATAGCCGCAGATGCCGGTTGTCCAGCGAAGTGAGCTGGCCCTTGATAAAAAGATAGCGGACGTCTGTGGTCAGCTCGAGTGGATCGCCGTTAGTGACGATAATGTTGGCAATTTTGCCCTGTTCCAGCGTCCCGACCTGATTGGCCAAGCCGAGAATCTCCGCAGGATAAAGCGTGACCGCCTTGAGCGCCTCCTCATACGGCAGGCCGTATGCTACTGCGTTGGCCGCATTCTGACCGAGACGGCGCGCAAACGAATTGTCAAAACTGCCGAACGCAAACTTCACTCCCGCCGCCGAAAGCTCCGCGGGCTGCGACAGCAACCGGTCGTACGGATCGTCCTCCTCGACCGGCAGCGTGAGCGTATTCCGCAGAATCACCGGAATGCCTTTCGAACGCAGCAAATCCTTCACCTTGTACGCCTCGGAACCGCCGGCAAGGATCATCTTCAATTTTTGTTTCTCGCAAAATTCGATCGCGTTTCGAATGTCGCGCCCGCGATCTGCAAAAACAAGCACCGGCAATTCCCCGCGAAGTACCGGAACAAGCGCCTCCAGTTTCAGGTCGCGGTCATACTTGGCGGTCGAGCCTTTCTCCATGGCCTGCGCGTAGTGCCGCGTGCGTTCGATCCAGTCCGTAAGCCCTTCCACTTCCTTGTCGTATTCCTGCTTGGCCTCAGCATACGGTTTTTCTTTTCGCGTGAACGTGGTGAAATCAAACGTTCGCGTCTCAATCTGCGGCCAGTTCAGTACCATCGCCGCGCTCTTTTTCAAAAGCATGTCGTCAATTTCCCAGCCCGCCAGATGAATCGCCGAGGCCTGTCCGCCCAAAACACCGCGTCCACCGCCGCCCGAAGCAAACCCGCCGCTTCCCGGCACCGCCAAGACTTGCGTGATTCCCGAGGCGCGGGTCACCGGAATATGTTCGCTCGAAGGCGAAATCGCTGTCGCTGCCACCACGTCCGGGTTATAGGCGCCCGTTTCCGACGTGTCCACGCTCGCGCTCACTGCCCCGATCTCGCTCAGCCCCATCTGCGTGATGGGATCGAACAATCCGGGATAAATTTGCAGCCCCTTGGCATCAATCACCTGCGCGCCTTGTGGAATTTCTACCGTCGCGCCGACCGCCGCGATTTTTCCGTCACGAATCACAAGCGTGCCGTCTTCAATCGGCGTCCCTGCCAACGTGAAAATCTTTGCATGCGTCAGCGCATAGCTAGCAGGTGCTTGCGATTGTGCCCACGCATACGGCCCCGCGGCGCAGATGGCGGCAGAAAACAGCGCTGCGCGAAAACTCCCGAAAGCGTTGTTCTTCACAGTGCACCTCCCGAGAGAAGCGCAACTGTGTACGCACTAAAATCCATCACCGCCCCCGTGACTGCCGCTTGTGGCGGCTTCGGTTTATCCTCCGGCTTGTTTTCATCTGGCTTCTTCTCTTCGGATTTCTTTTCGCCGGACTTCCGCCCAAGGTTTACCGTCGCATCCGGTTTTTTCTCGGCGGCTTTCTTTTCCTTTTCGAGCAACGCCTTCTTTTCTTTTTCGCGTTCCGGCCGCTCGGCGATATCCCGCTGCCGGTCGAAGTACACGCGCCCATCAATCAGCGTTTTTTGCACGACAGCATAGGCGCTGAGTGGATCGTGATTGTAAATCGCCAGGTCCGCATCCTTGCCGATGTCGATCGACCCCACGCGCTTGTCAATGCCCAGCTGCATCGCCGGATTAATCGTCACCAGCTTCAGCGCCTCGTCGTGCGAGAGCCCGCCAAACTTCATCGTCTTCGCTGCTTCCTGATTCAAGTGCGTGGCCTCTTCGGCGTCGTCCGAATTGATGGACACAATCACGCCGCGCCGCGTCATGACCGCCGCGTTATACGGAATCGCGTCGTAAGCCTCGACCTTATACGCCCACCAATCCGAAAATGTGGAAGCGCCCGTGCCGGCGGCTGCGATCTCATCCGCCACCTTGTAGCCTTCGAGAACATGCTGGAGCGTGCGCACCTTGAAACCAAATTCCTTCGCCACCCGCAGCAGCATCAGAATTTCGTCCTCGCGGTAGCAGTGCGCATGCACGTAACGCTTGCCTTGCAGCACTTCGACCAATGGATCGAGCTTCAGGTCGCGGTGCGGTGGAATTAAATTCTTCTCCCCCGCGGCCACGCGCTTATCGTATTCCTCCCAAGTCTTCTCATAGTCGCGAGCCTCGGCGAATGCGCCGCGAATCGTCTCTTCCACACCCATGCGCGTCGCCGGATACCGTTTGGGCTGCCCGGGAAGACTGAAATTCGAACGCTTGGGGTTTTCTCCGAGCGCAAACTTAATGCCCGGAACTGCGCCTTCGAACGGCAGCTTCTCCGCCGGCTGACCCCAGCGCAGTTTGATCACTTCCGTCTGCCCGCCGATGGAATTCGCCGACCCGTGCAAAATGTTCGCAGCCGTAACGCCACCCGCCAGGTCTCGGTAAATATCAATGTCATCCGAATCGATGACGTCCGCAATATTCGCCATCGAAGAGACGGACACGCTCCCTTCGTTCACGCCGCCGTCGATCGCAATGTGCGAATGGCAATCAATAATCCCCGGCATGACGAATTGCCCCGCGCCATCAATAATCTGCGCATCCTTCGGCGCCTTGATGGACAGCCCCACTTCCGCGATCTTCCCGTCCTTAATAAGGATCGACGCATGCTCGAGCGTTCCGTGCGAAACCGTGAGCACCGTGGCGTTTTGAATCAAGATGACGGACGGCCCTTCGGGCGGCGGCGCCGCGTTCGCCATGCGCGGAACAAAAAGCGCAAGGAATGCACCGACAATCGCTGTGAGTTTCAGTGCCCGGTTCATCGCGCGTCTCCCTCTTGCGAAGCTGCTCCCGCTTCCGCATTCGAACGAGAACCGGGTTTCACCCCCGTGAAGTCGAGCGACAATCCCAGATTCGAAACATTGATTGTGCCCTTCAACGACGTTCCATCAAACGTCCCCGAAAAAATAATGTCCGTCGGCCCTTGATCGAGCGGAATGTTGATCGTGAAGCTGATTTTGTCCCCGCTCAGGTAGCCTCTGATAATATTTGCCGTCCCGCGGTGGCTGGTGATCATTCCCGTAATCGTGCCATCTTTCTCCATGCTGAGGTCTGCGGTAGACCCCTCCGATCCCTCAGGCGTCGTATAAGAAAGCTTCCACGTTCCACTCACATCGCCCTTCGGAGCGTCTTTCGGCTTCTCCGGCTCGTGGATTTCGAATTTGTGACCATCCACGAAAACCATTTTGATTTTTGTCTTCTCTTCGAAAAGATCTCCATCGGTCACAACCAGGTCAGCCATCTTCCCGTTTTCAATCGAACCCAGCCGGTCGGCCACGCCAAAAATCTCCGCCGGCGAGAGCGTCAGCGCGCGCAATGCCGCGTCGGGCGCAAGCCCTGCGTCAATAGACTTCTTCGCCGCCTTAAGAATGTCTTTCGGCGCGGTAATGCTCCCCGAATAAAACGCAAACTTCACACCCGCCTTGGCCAGCGCTGCCGGCGAAGACGGCGCGCGGTCGCGGAATCGCAGCGTTCGAAGCGAGGGCTTCTCATCGGGATCGGCGTCTTTTTCCGCCTCCGGCCATTTCAAATTCACCAGCACAGGGATTTTCTTCGCCGCAATTTCCGGCGCGACTTCATATGCCATCTGCCCGCCGTAAATCACCCCGTTCACTTCCCAGCGCTCCGCGAGCTCCAACGCCCGCCGCAGTTGCAACGAACTATTCGCCGGAATCAGAACGGGCTTCTTCTCCTCAAACGCTTCGGACAACCCCGCTTCCGTCCGGTCATACCGTGGCCGCTGCACACCGCGCGGATTCTGTTCATACAAGGTTTGCGCATTCACGCTCCATGCCGTGTCCAGCCACACCTGGTGCACGTACGAGAGCACCCCCATCAACGAATCCGGAAATCCGCTGAGAAATCCTCCTGAAGGTTGTAGCCCCAACGGAATCGCCACCGGCGATTTCACCACCAGATCGCCCGCGCGTTCCCCCGCGAGATTCAGCACCGCCGCCTGCCCCGGAAAAAATCCACCCTTCGGCGCGGAAACTACCGTCGTAAAACCGGCGCTGCGCCAAGTTTCGATTCGCTTATCGCTCAGGCTGGCTTCGTCCGCCGCGCTCCGCCAAGGCGTCGAATTCGGCCGGTCCTGCGGTCCGCGCGCGGATTCCTGCGGGCGGCGTGCGCCTCCCCCTTCTCCGCCAGCGGGAACTGCAGCAGGAATTCCAACGTCAGTGAACGAATCAATGAGCCCGGGATAAACCGTCAGTCCTTTGCCGTCAATCACCCACGCTTCCGCCGGAATCACCGCGTCCTTCCCCACGGCAGTGATGATCCCGCGAGAAATAACCACGGTGGCGTTCTCCATCGGCGGCCCGGAAACGGGCGCGACCTTTGCCCCGCGAATGGCGAAGTACTCCGGTTCACCGCCTTGCGCAAATAAAGATGGCACCGCACACAGAAGCGCGAAAAGCGCAGTTACGCAGAGCGAAGTGGAAAAAGTGACCACGCGGACCGCTGACGCGGACCGCCAAATCCAGCTGGAACGCATGCAAGACTCCTCGCGAGAGAGCTGTAGTGAAACCGTCCCCCGGCAACCGTTACGGTAGACGCATGAGGCTAGTGGGAAGTTTCGGCAGAGTCAAGCCAGCCTGGGCCAAACAAAAGTGAAGAAATCCGGAAACAAAATGCCCCCTTCCCGCGTTTCCTCTATTGCATTCCCATAGGAGCTGTGGCATTTAGTATGGGTAAGCCATAGGAGCAACTGGAGGACACTATGGGAGAACGCGCGGACGTCTGGCAAGGCACCCTGACCTTGATGGTCTTGAAGACCCTGCAAGCGCTGGGGCCGCTGCACGGCTACGGCATCGCGCGCCGCATCGAGCAAACCAGCGGCGACCTTCTCGCCGTCAACTACGGCACCCTCTACCCCGCCCTGTTGAAGCTCGAGCAGGAGGGCTACATCTCCTCCGAATGGGGTACCTCTGACAACAATCGCAAAGCCAAGTATTACAAGCTGACTCGCGCGGGACGGAAGCAGCTCGAAAAAGAAGCCCGCGAGTGGGAGCAGACCACTGAAATTCTCGCCCGCTTTCTCGCTCCCGGAAAGGAATCCGCATGAGGCGTTTGCGCGCGCTACTGTTGAAATTCGGCGGACTGTTCCGCAGGGACCGGCGCGATGCCGAGCTCTCCTCCGAAATCGAGAGCCATCTGCAACTGCACATCGAAGACAACCTGCGCGCCGGCATGAATCGTGAAGAAGCGCGGCGTCACGCACTGATCAAACTCGGCGGCATCGAGCATACGAAAGAAATCTGCCGCGACCAGCGCGGGCTGCCGCTTCTCGAAGTGTTACTGCGAGACATCCAATACGCTCTACGCATCCTGCGCAAGAATCCCGGATTTACAGCCGTCGCAGTGCTGACGCTGGCGCTCGGCATTGGCGCCAATTCCGCCATTTTCCAGATGCTGGACGCCCTTACCATGGCATCGCTCCCGGTGCGCAACCCGAAGGAAATCGTCGAAATCAAAATCGCCAACCGCGAAGGAGCCCGCGGCAGCGTCGAATTCTGGAATGCGCAGGCAAGTTATCCGCTGTGGGAAGAGATTCGCCGCCGCCAGGAAGCCTTCTCCAGCATTTTTGCGTGGAGTTCCGGCCAATACAATTTGAGCCCGAGCGGCGATGCGCGCTGGGCCTCGGGCCTGGAGGTCAGCGGAAGTTTCTTCAGCACGCTGGGGATTCAGCCCGCGCTGGGCCGCGTATTCGTGGATGCGGACAATCAACCAGGCTGCAGTACTCCGAGCGCGGTTCTCAGTTATGCCTTTTGGCAAACCGAATACGCGGGAGATTCTTCGGCCCTCGGCAAGAAAATTACCTTGGAGCACCAGCTCTACGAAATCATCGGGGTCACGCCCGCGAATTTTACCGGCCTCGAAGTCGGCAACAAATTTGATGTAGCCATTCCACTCTGCTCCGAAAGTCTGGGCAGCGCGGAGGACAATCGTTCGAACGCCAGCACCGAGTGGTGGCTGGTGGTGATCGGCCGATTGAAACCAGGTTGGACGATTGAAAAAGCCGCCCAGCATCTCGGCGCCATTTCGCCGGGCGCGTTCGAATCGTCGCTCCGGCCGGACTATCCCAAAGCCAGCATTCCTCAATATCTTAAATTCAAGCTGACCGCCGTACCCGCGGGAGGCGGGCTCTCGCGGTTGCGCGAGAGCTACGCGAGTTCGCTCTGGCTGCTGCTCGCCATTAGTGGTGTGGTGCTCCTGATTGTCTGCACCAACCTGGCGAACTTGATGCTCGCGCGGGCCAGCGCACGCGAACGCGAACTTACCGTGAGAACTGCTCTCGGCGCCTCGCGAGCGCGGCTGATTTGCCAGTTGTTGACAGAAGGCGTGCTGCTCGCTGCCGCCGGAGCCGCCCTGGGCGTGTGGCTTGCAACGATTCTAAGCGAGCTTTTGTTGCAGTTTCTTGCCACCGAATCCAGCCCCGTCTTCCTCCCCCTGCACCTCGATTGGCGAGTGATTGCGTTTGCCGCGGGCGTTGCTACCGCCGCCTGCATCCTCTTCAGCCTGGCGCCCGCTCTTCGCGGAACAAGAGTTTCCCCCAGTTCGGCCTTGAAATCTTCTGGCCGTGGCGCAACCTCCGGCCGCGCAGGATTTACTTTGCGTCGTCTGTTAGTCATCTCGCAAATCGCCTTCTCCCTGATGTTGCTCATCGGAGCGCTGTTGTTCACTCGCAGCTTTTTGAATCTCACCACCGAAGACACCGGCTTGCATTGGAATGGCGTGGTGATCTCCTATCTCGATCTTTCGCGGCTGAATCTCCCCGTCGAGCGCCGCGTGACGTACAAGTCCGAACTGGTCCGCACCCTCCAACAAATTCCCGGAGTCGAGTCGGCTGCGGAAGCCAGCATCATCCCGCTGAGCGATAGCAGTTCGAGCAACGCGGTTTGGATGGCCGGCTCCGATTCGACCCATGCGACGGAATGTTCGTTCAGCGTGGTTGGTCCGGACTTTTTCAAGACGCTGCGAATCGGCATGCTTGCCGGCCGAACATTTCTTCCGGGCGACTCGCCGGCATCCCCCAATGTCGCTATCGTCAACGAATCGTTTGTTCGCAAAATGTTGCACGGCGCCTATCCCGTGGGCCTGCGCTTTTCGCGAGAAGCGACTCCGCGTGATCCGGAAATGCAATTTGAGATTGTGGGCCTTGTGAAAGATTCGAAGTACAACAAGATTCGGCGGGCCGTGAGCCCCGTCATTTATTTGTCCCAGGCTCAGGACCATCACCCCACTACGTTGGCGCAGGTCTTGATTCGTTCGAGTCTGCCGCCATCAGCAACGGTCGCTGCGTTAAAATCCTCCATCACCCAAATCAGCCCGGACATCACTGCGACCTACGAAGTGTTTGACACCATGGTGCGCGACTCTTTGATGCGCGACCGCTTGATGGCGTGGCTCTCGAGTTTCTTCGGATTGCTGGCGATCCTGCTGGCTGCCGTCGGATTGTACGGCGTGATTGCCTACGTGGTGGCGCAGCGCACCAACGAAGTTGGGATTCGCATGGCGCTCGGCGCGAGCAGAAGTGAAATTGTAAAAATGTTTCTCGGCGAAACCGCGCTCCTGCTGGGAATCGGCTGCCTCGCGGGGGGTGCCATGTCGCTGGCCGCCGGTCGCGCCGCCGGCGCGCTTCTCTATGGATTGAAACCGTACGACCCGGTGACGTTCGCGCTGGCCGCGGCGCTGCTCGGTGCTGTCGCCATTTCGGCGAGCTTCGTGCCGGCGCGACGAGCAGCGCGGGTCGATCCGATGGTGGCTCTGCGCTACGAGTGAAGAGGCAGTTTTCAGTTTTCAGTTTTCAGTTTTCAGTTTTCAGTTTTCAGTTTTCAGTTCTTACTTTTTGCTTTTCAATTTTTGCATTCGGTTCGCGTTGCCGCTTTTCATTTTCTAATTTCTATTTTCTGATTTCTGATTTCTTTCCTAGGGCTTCTTCTTGAAGAGGCCGCCGAGGCTCTTGACGGCGTCCTCGGGGGCTTTGCCGGCGTCTTTTGCGCCGCCGGTGGCGAGGCCGCCGGCGCAGCCGAGCTGCGATTTCAGCATGCCTGCGGCGAGTCCGCCGACATCGGGAATAAATTTCGGTTCCGAGGTGGTTCCTTGAATCTGGAAGGGCACGGTTGTGCCGCTCTTGCAGCCGCCGCCGCCCATCGCTTTTCCAAGCAGACCCGCGGAGCTGGAGACGGGGCTGCCCGCGGCGCCGAGGGCGCTCGTCAACGTGGCGGCCATCTTGAAATCAAGATTGTTCTTGGAGTCGATGGTTCCCGCGCCGGTGAGGTTTCCTACCGAGGGAATCACGGCGTCAAAATTGTCGGCCTTCAAACCGTCGGGCGCCATGTGCAAATTGCTGGAGAGTTTTTCAATGTCGAGATCCTTGCCGGACTTGATGCCGGCGAGCGAGGCTACGCCGGACATTTTTGAGCCCAGGTCGAAGCCGGAGAGCTTGGCGTTGAAGAGACCGACGCTGCCGTTGGTGACGAGCTTGTTCGTCGGACCAGTGACAATGAGATCGGAATTGATGACGCCGGCGGTGAGTGATGCGCCTTTCGGCATATTGATGCCGAGCGCGGGGAGGAAGGCCTCGAAATCCTTGGCGGGCATGTCCTTCCCTTCCACTTTGATATGGACGACGGTGGCTTCGCCTGCGGTTTCGTACGTGCCGCTGAGGTGCGCGGCCGCGCTGCCGATTTTTAGGGTGGAAGGATTGAGGACGCCGGCATTTTTGCGCATATCGTATTTGGTGTCGAAATCCACGGTGACGGGAACGCTCGCGGGCGAACCTCCAGCAATCAGCAAGGCCTTGGAAAGCTTGACGTTGCCCTTGACTTCGGCTTCGCCGGCTTTTGATTCCAGCGTGCTGTCGAGGTCTACGATGCCTCCCAGGCCGAGGGAAGGATCGAGGAAACCGGTGGACGCAAGATTCAATGAGCTGACATCCAGCTTGGCGTTGAGCGGAGTCAGCGCGGCGTCGGCTTGATCGATGGGGCCGACCACGCCATCAAGCTTGAACGTGCCGCCGGAAGGGAGATCGGCGGTGACGACGACGGGAAACTGCGAGGTGATGGCAACGTTGGACGCGGTCACGGTGACGTGGTCATAGGTGCTGCGCTTCTGCGAATTCACGGCGCCGACGATGATGCTGCCGTCCTTGAGGGTGAGTTTCTGAATGGTGAGGTCGGCTGGAGCGCTCGTCGAGCCCGCGGGCTGCGGGGCGGCCTGGCCAGCCGGGGACTTTGCGGCGGAGCCGCCAAGCGAAGAGTAGTTCCACTGGCCGGCGGTTCCGCGAATCAAGGTCACTTGTGGGCTGTCTATGGTGACGCCGGTAACATGGAGCGTCTTCGAGAAAATCAGCGGCAGGATTTCGACGCCCACTTTCAGCGATTTGGCGGTGAGGAATGGCGTAGAGCTGAATTTGGGATCGTCGCCGATGGAAAGATCTTTGGCGGAGAGCGAGCCGCCGATCAGCGAGAGGCTTAGGTCCCCGACTTGTACTTTGCGGCCGAGCGCGAGCGACGCTTTCTCTTCGATGGTTGGCCGGAACTGATTGACCGGGATCAAGAACGGCACGACGAAAGCCAGCACAATCAACACGCCCACGACGATGAGAACAATCTTTAGTGTCTTATTCATGACGACCTCCACGACGGCAGGAAAGGGCAATCCCCCAAAGGCAGAGAGGGGAGGATAGCACAGGGTGCATATATAGGAGAGAGTGAGTAGCCGTCTGTTCGTTTCGGGACAGGGAGGGAGTGGGGCAGCTGACAGGGCAGTTGGCAGTTGGCAGTTGGCAGTTGGCAGTTGACAGTCGACAGCTGACAGAGGGGGGTACACCCACCCATTACATGGATGAATGTGAAAAGAAAGGGGATAGAAAATGGGCAATTTGTAAGTGGTTGAAAGGAAAGGGGGACAGACTACAGCGAGGAGGGCGGCCCCCACCCCCCTATGGTTTTTGTAAGGATGTGATTCGATGGGGGTTAAGGGGTGGGGGGCTGCTAAGGATGTGAAGGGAAAGGGGTTAGGGCGGGGATCGTTTGAAGGTTTGAAGGTTGGCAGGTTTGAAGGTTGGGAGGTTCGGGAGCACACCCCGTGGTTTTTTGTAAGTATTGCATCTACAGGACTTAGGTTTTCGGTAAGTCTTTTGTTTGCAGCACTTGCGAGGTGGTCTGTAAGTGTTGCATCTGGACGATTTACGAACGCGGGCTGTTGGCAAAAAGGTAACTGGGAGAGGGCTGATGGTTTTGAAGGAGTTAGAAGGACCGCGCGGGGCGAGGGCATGTGGGCCGGGCGCCAAGGATCAGTGCCGGAACAACCATCCCACTATAGCAGGTCCGTACCTATTGTCAAGTGATAACTATAAGTGGTTTGTCTGCAAGTGGATGCGGGGATGAGATAGAAGCGCGCCGCTGGAAGTCGAGGAAAAGTCAAAACCCCCGCCCTCCAAAACCGAGGACGGGGCACCCCAGGGTAAGGCGAGAAACATTTCAAGAGCGCGTGGACACCCATCCCTCAGATGAACCATCCAATAGGCAGCGGCACTCCGGAGCGTCTCAGCGCATTAAGGGATCTCCACTGGCCTTGTGATCGAATCCGATCCAAACAAGGATGCAGCCCCCTCCTGCTCAGCGATTAATAGCCTGCCAACCGTCGCCCTTGCGCGAATGTTGCAGGGAGGGTAGTCTGTTGAAATGAGGAAGGAATCATTAACGTGGGCAAAAAGCAACTAAAGGAATTCCGGAAGTCCCTGAAGCGCGTAAGAGCGGCAAATGCCGGTACTCGCGCGGAAGCCCGCAAATTTCTCCAAAAGGCCGGCGTGCACACACCTTCCGGGAAGTTGACTGCTCAATATCGCTAGGCGGAGACGTAGAATTAGGTGCACGAACTCTCCTCCTCTTTCGTACTCGCCTATCACGGCTGTGATCGTTCCATCGCCGAAGACCTGATTAACTATAAACCATTCCGCACCAGCGCCAATGAGTACGACTGGCTAGGCTCCGGTGTGTATTTCTGGGAATCGAATCCCGCCAGGGGACTGGAATGGGCGCGATTTCTGCAAAAGTTCCGCAAGGGCAAAAAGAACCGCATACAAAGGCCGTACGTTGTCGGCGCGGTCATCGACTTGGGCTATTGTCTCGACTTGATTTCCAGCACGGGGATTGAGTTTGTGAAAGACGCGTATGCGGACTTCAAGCACTACGTGGAATTGTCCGGCCGCGAGATGCCTCAAAACAAAGGCGGCCCGGACCTGTTGCTACGCAGATTGGATTGCGCGGTAATCAATCACATCCACGCTGTAAATGATCGCGACAAGCAGCGGCCATTTGAAACGGTTAGAGGTGTTTTCCTGGAAGGTAGACCGATTTATGAGACGTCTGGTTTCTACGAGAAGACGCATATTCAGATCTGCGTGAAGAATTTGCGGAATATTAAGGCAGTGTTTCGCGTCCCTCCGGGTCAACTCAAAACGTTTTAGCCACCCGTCCCCCAATGGAAGCCAATGCCTCAACGCTCCGCACGAGGGGCTGCAGGATGGGCATAGGGGTCTGGCAGCCCGAGATAGATTTGCTGGGTAACTTCGGCCAGAGTCCAGAGATTGTCCAAGCGCGCGCGCCGCGAATCCGCGAATTTGGCTCGTTCCCCGCCGAGGTTTTTCCAAGATTGATTGATGTGCCAGGGGGCGAAAAGCTCGGCGCCAGTCAGCACAATTACCGGCGCGCGGGGCCTCTCATCAACGAGTCTTTCTCGTCCCCAAGTTGCTATGCGGCCGATTTCCGCTTTTTCTGTCTCGGTCAGGTTATCCTTTAATGCGGCAAAGACGAGAAAAGCACCGGGAAACAATTCGGCCAGTTTCCACATTCGCGTCAGATCATCCTGTTTGAATGACTCGACGGCGAAGCTCTTCGCCTCGCCAAAAACCAATACGGGTGCTTCCTCAAGGCTGAAAATTGTCGTCCGCTGATACCAAAACGTAAAATCGGCTTCGAATGGATCGGCGTCTCCGATCTTATATTTGAGACCTGTCGCATAGGTTAGCCTGGGTCGGTCGCTCCAGAGACCATGCGCAAAAACATTCAGAGCAAGAACGGTTGCATAAGCGCCTTCCGCATAGTTCGGCACGCTGTAGGGACCAATCACGCGGTACTGCCACGGTGTCCGATCAAAATTTAGGCTTCCTTGTGGGAAGGCATAGGATTTGAGGCACCGCTCGCAAGTAAGCTGCTCATGCAAACCTTCGATCCCGAACCAGTTCTTCTTCCGACAGTTCGTACATTCCAAAACTAAACCGAGTCGCAACACGTTTGCCTTGATAAATCTGTCTAGGCTGATTGTTTGCCCAAATGGCGCATTTTTTCGACGGTTAACAAGGTCTCTCCACCTTTTTACTTTGATCGACCGGTCGGGAAATTCCTCCAGCTTTCCGTCGGCAAACTTTTGGACGCTTTTCGACATCTCATCCAGCAACTTGACCGTATCGCGGTCCGCGATTAGGCGCGCACCCCACAACCCCTGCAATGACGATACAATTTGGTCGGCAATTCTGCCTGGATCAGAAGGTTCAGCGTTGATTCCCTGGTTTCCAAGCCATTGGGTCAAAGCTTGTTGCCCAGTTAGGAGCTGCAGGTACTCCTCGTGTTCCTTGTATTCCTGGGGGAGAACGAACCCTTCACGGGACATGAGGGTTGCTCCTCCCAGACGGAGCTTTGGCCCGCGGTCGTCGGTGAAGGTGCTTGGGAGCATCAGGGCCAAGGTGTCATCTGTTCCGTAGCTGCTAAACTTTAGGACGTTCACCCACCGCGCAGAGCCGTCGACATAGGTCGGACTAAAATCTGGCGCTAAGCTCTTAAAACGACAGCTTAGACCCGTATCGTTTTCGGAAACGGGTAACTCTAGATCGACTCTCGAGGCGAACACCCGCGAGGGCCTTAGCCGAGTGGCGGACCCGTCGCGGTTCAGTTCCCATATGCGGTCGTACCCAAACTTAAATCTCAAGGGTGTATCCGATGGTCCACTAAGCCCCGCTGTCTCGATGGCTGTCCTGGCCTGTTCCTTCGATATTGAGCGGCCGAATTGTATTGTCATCGGAATCATGTCGCCGTGAGGATTGCTAGGAAGCGGACGGGAGTTTGCCCTGACGAACTCGGCAAGGAAATCCTTGGTTTCACTCAACCAAGCGAGGTTGATGGGAAGAACCTGGGAATGAAACTGGCGGATATTCCACAAATCGACCAAGTCAAGCGAGCTCGTCGGATCGACGACGAACAGGGTAGGCTCGCGCCACGCCTCTCGATCAAAGTTCAGACTCTCACTTGTAAAATGTAGCGGCGTTAGGAATCCTTCTCTGATTACCTTGACCCAATTATCAGCGGTCGGAGTCAGCATGACCGGACCGAACGCATCACCATAGGCTGGCGATACATGAGTGAGCCGGCCAGTTGTTGGAAACCCACCGAAGCTGGCTTCAATAAAAGCAGAATCTCCTGTAAAAATGGCAACTCGACGCGGGTGTCGTCGGACGAACTTGAACTCACGTTCGTAAAGTTGTTTGTAAACATAGAAAACGTCGGTTCCAAATGGAACACCGTTTTCGTGCTCTCTGTCCGTGCTAAAGAAGGCTTCCAAGGAGATAAGACTAGGACGGTCAAAATCCAGATCTCTCGCCGCAATGCCAGCACTCTGTGCTAGACCTTTCTGCGCTTCAACAAAAACGTCCGGCTCAAAAAAATGACAGTACCCGCTCGCCAACGCTTGCGGACTGGGTCCGAGGGCGGGGTGCTGTTCTTTCCATTCCTCAGGTAGCGCCCCGCAAACTGGGATGATCGGATTGAAAAGCCCGCCCCACAAGCAGGCGCACGACTGAAAGATTTTTTGAATGGAGACAATATCGTGAGGCTCAACCAAAAAACCAATGCGCGTGGGGCGAAGGGTAAGTGAGGCGGACAAGGTTGTCACAGGGTCATCTAAACGAATGATACCCCAATCTCATAAGAGACAAAGCGATCCCTCACCCCCGTTCGCCAAAAGCAGGCGACCGGGTTCGGGATGACAGGCACCAGGAAAAGCAAAGGGACGATGCCCCGGCACCGCTGACGGCAAGACGATGCCCCGGCGCCACTGGCGGCAAATTCGTTGTGCGGGAGAGCGCGGGAGGTGTATCGTGCGCCAACTGGAGGTCCAAACCGGAGATTCCGGTTTGAATCCGACATGAGAACTTTAACCTTGAAGGAGGTGACCCTGATGAAAACAGCAACAGCTCATTGCACTGCCCTGTTGATGCTTGTTGTAGCCAGCGCTGCTCCTGTCCACGCCGAAATTAAGTGGTTGCCGCCGAAGGAAATCGGGAGTTGGGGCGGGGTAACCTTTTTTTGCTCGGTTGAGGGGCAACCGTTGGAGGGACTGCACCAGAACGCTTCGATCAAATATAGGAATGGAAATAGTTATGCTGTGGCCGTCCGGTTTGTAGCGAGGTACACGTCGGATCATGGTACCCCATGGAGATCTAACGGACCCGTAGGGACGGGCCGCCTGAATCCAAATAGGGAAACCGAATTTATCAGCACGCCGTTCGCCGAGGAGGATGTAGTCGGAAGCGACAGGCCGGTGCTGGTGCGGACTTGTGGAGTAAGCGATGTGCAGGTGGGGCCGACAGATGCGCCTCCCGGTTGGGACCCATCGGCACCCTATTCGCCGTGGAGCTCGCCAACCGGGTCGAAAGTGGGACCGGCGATGGAAGTTTCCGTGCCTGCTGCTGCGGGTAGCGGAGGGCCGCTTACCCAGACGTTGCGGCTGGAGTTTGGACCAAATTACGCGACCTTTGATTTGAAGGGACGCACGCTACTGGGCCACGAGCACTTCGACAACGAATACGTGACCCAAGATAGTGATTTCTCCGCTGACATCTCAGCGCTGGACCTTGAGAACGTTCTGCCGGATCCCAGCCAGCCGGGTTATTTTGTGTTCTTCTGCAAAAACAAGAGCCGCTGCCTTTCGTATACGATGACGTGCCAGTATAAAGACCCAACTTTTCCCCGGAACTCCTGCCCGGGTACGTCCACCGCTGACCAGACGAACGGATTCGATTTCTGCACGCAAGCTCATCTTCAAGGATGTGTGAGTTTCCTGAAGGCGGTGCGAAGCGTGGCGGGTTCCCGGGGGACAACGCCTGCAAGCCAAAAGAGGTGAATGACTTTGCTGATGGAGGAGGGTAGGTCATAGGCTCTTGCAACGATGGGGGCGGCGATGAAGAAACGTGGGCAGGCGGGGAAAAAACCTAAGGTTCTCGTCATTGATGTTGGCGGGACGAACATCAAGATGCTGGCGACGGGGCAGAAAGAGGCGCGGAAGATGCCGTCGGGGCCGACGATGACGGCGGGGAGAATGGTGCGCGTGGTGAAAGCGTGCGTGAAGGACTGGGAGTTTGACCGGGTGTCGCTGGGATATCCGGGGCCGATCATTAACGGGCATGCGCTGCGCGAGCCGCATAACCTGGGTGGCGGGTGGGTGGGATTCGACTTCGGCAAGGCGTTTGGATGTCCGGTGAGGATACTCAACGACGCGGCGATGCAGGCGCTGGGAAGTTATAAGGGCGGGCGCATGCTGTTTCTGGGGCTGGGCACGGGGCTGGGGTCGGCGATGATCGTCGACGGAGACTTGGAGCCGATGGAGCTGGCGCATCTTGGCTACAAGAACGGAAAAACGTATGAAGATTACCTTGGGCTGCGCGGGCTGGAACGACTGGGCAGGAAAAAATGGGAGCGGCACGTGGGGAAAGTTGTGAAGAAACTGATGGCAGCGCTGGGAGCGGATTACGTTGTGCTGGGCGGGGGGAATAGCAAGAAATTGAAGAAGCTGCCGGCTGGGGCGCGGCTGGGGAACAATGAAAATGCGTTTCTGGGGGGATTCCGGATGTGGGAGGAATCGGGAGAGACGCACGAGAGACCGGGTAAGCGATGAGACGCGGCGGCGGGGGAGAAAAGCGCGGGGCTGAAGAAGAAAAACCGCGGGGCTGAAGCCCCGCCTCTACAGGGGGAGTGATGGAGCGACGGACGTTTATGAATGTGGCGGCGGGGGCGGCGGCGACGCTGGCGTTGGAGCCGCTGGCGATCGCTGACGGGCAGGAGCGCAATGGCACTGGCGCGGGCGTTGATCAGGAACGGAAAAATCCGGTGATGTATCCGGATCCGGCGGTGCGGGTGATTGATCCGCGGTTTGCGAAATACGTGGTGCACAATGCGGCTTTGGAACGGTTATATACGGGGACTCGGTGGTCGGAGGGGCCGGTGTGGTTTGGGGACGGCGGATATCTTTTGTGGAGCGACATTCCGAACAACCGCATGCTGCGATGGATGGAGGCGACGGGAGAGGTCGGCGTGTATCGCAGCCCGTCGAACTACAGCAATGGAAATTACCGGGACCGGCAAGGACGGCTGCTGACGTGCGAGCATGACTCGCGGCGGCTGACCCGGACGGAGTACGACGGGACGATCACGGTGTTGATGGATGGATTTCAAGGCAAGAAGCTGAACGCGCCGAATGATTTGGCGGTGCATTCGGATGGCGCGATTTGGTTTACCGATCCGGGATACGGAATTATGTCGGACTACGAGGGACATAAGGCGGCGTTCGAGCTGCCTGCGGTGGTGTACCGGCTGGACCCGAAAACGCGCGAGGCGACGGTGGTGGCCAGCGACATGTCCAAGCCGAACGGGATTTGCTTTTCGCCGGATGAGAAATTGCTTTACATCGTGGACACGGGAGTGCCGCGGAGTTCCAGCGACCCGCATCCGATTCGCGTGTACGACGTGGTGGATGGCGTGCGGCTGAAAAATGGCCGGCTGTTTGTGAATATGGCGCCGGGGTCGTCGGATGGGATTCGCTGCGACGTGGACGGGAATGTGTGGTCGGCGGCGGGCTGGGTGGGAAATGGGTACAACGGCGTGCATGTGTTCGCGCCGGATGGGACGATGATCGGGGCGATTGATTTGCCGGAGACTTGCGCGAACTTGTGCTTTGGCGGAGCGAAGAAAAACAGGCTGTTCATGGCGGCGAGCCAGTCGCTGTACGCGCTGTATGTGAATACGCAGGGCGCGCAGGTGCCGTGAAGTTGGAGGAGATGGCAAGTTCGTCAAATATTCGCGGAGCGGAAATTAAGATCATCGAGCCGGTGATGGCGCGCATCCCGGAGGGATGGTTCGCGATGGGATGCGCGAGCGGGCGGGATGATGAAAAGCCGGTGCATCGCGTGTGGGTGGATGCGTTTGAGCTGGCGATTTATCAGGTGACGAACGCGGAGTATGGGTGTTTTCTTGCGGCGACTAGCACGGCGGGGCCGAAACATTTTAGAGATGCGCATTTCGATGATCCCAAGATGCCGGTGGTGGCGGTGGCGTGGGATGAGGCGGCGAGATATTGTGAGTGGCTGAGCGCGGCGACGAGGAAATTGTACCGGCTGCCGACGGAAGCGGAGTGGGAGCGCGCGGCGCGGGGCGGCGTGGAAGGATTGCTGTATCCGTGGGGAGATAGGCTGCCGGAGATGGTGCCGGATTACGCGAAGCGGTGGAAGCTGGGGCCGGAGCCGGTGGGTTTGTATGCGCCGAATGCGTATGGGCTCTACAATTTGGGCGACAACGTTCATGAGTGGTGTGCGGATTGGTATGACGATGGTTACTATGCGCGATCGCCGGAACGGAATCCGCGCGGGCCGGTGAGCGGAAACCGGCGGGCGTCCCGCGGGGGCTCGTGGCGGCACCATATAAAGGTTACGCGTACGGCGGCGCGGTCGAGCATTCCGCCGGAGCTGCAATACGCGGACTACGGTTTCCGAGTGGCGCGGTCGTTGAGTGCGTGAGAACGCGGCCGAGAGCCCGCTACACGAGATCATGGATGAGAACGGCTGGCCTCTGCCTGCGAAGCAGACGCTGTTGCTTATTTTGCTGCCGATGCTGGGCACGTTTGCGTGCTTGCGGCTGTATCTTCAACTGGTGCGCGTTCGGCATTTTTATCCGGGTGGTGTGTTGGTCCATCATTTATTTATTGGAGTGGTGATCGCGCTGCCTGCGGCGTTTGTTCTGGCGTTTGGGTCGCGCGGGCGGGTGGCATCGTTGCTCGCACCGGCGGCATTGGGGATTGGAAGCGCGATGATTTTGGATGAGATTACGTATCTGGTGCTGACAAAAGCGACGGATGCGGATTACGTTTCGCGCACTTCCCTGTTTGGAGCGATTGGATTTATTTCAGCGGCGGCACTTCTGCTGCTGGCGCTTTACTGGCGCCAGCGGGAGTAGATTTCCCGTGAACCAATTGTGATCGCCCTAAACGCATCGGAGCACGAGCTCGTGCTAGGATTACAGAATGTGGCGCGGGTTACCGGTTTGGGGATTGGTCGCCATTCTTCTGGCGTTCGCTCAAGCGGGAGCGGCGCAGCAGGAACCGAAACCAAAAGAGCTGCCGGATGCGCCGGTCCCGAAGCAAGAACCCACCGAACAGAAGCATGAGAATCCCCTGGAAGAAACATTCTCGATCCTTGGGCGCAGGTCGATTTTCTTTCCGGAACTTGCGGCGAGCCGCGGGCCGCTCAGCAAAAAACAGAAATTCGAATTGTTTGCGGATGAAAGCGCGGCGCCTTCGCGCTTCCTGAGTTCGGCGGTCAGCGCGGGGATCGCTCAGGCGCGAGACTCGCTCTCCGGGTATGGGCAGGAATGGAGCGGGTACGGCAAGCGGTTTGGGTCGTCGATTGCCAGCGGGGCGTCCACGAATTTCTTCGGGACGTTTCTCTTGCCGTCGCTTCTGCACACCGATCCGCGCTACTTTGTGCTGCTGCGCGGGGGCGCGGGTTACCGCATCAAGTATGCGATCAGCCGCATCGTGATTACGCGCACGGACGCCGGAGGCCGGACCGCAAATTGGCCGGGGATGATTGGGCCACTGCTGGCGGAGAGCCTGGCGACGAGTTATTTGCCGGCGAACGAACAGACGACGACGCGAACATTTAAGAGATACGGCGTGCGGATCGGATTCACCGCGGCGAGCAACGTGGTGAAGGAATATTGGCCGACAATTTTCCGGGGCCTGCGCATCGGGAAGATTGCGCCGGGATTGAGTCCTAACTCTTGAATGACTGCGCCGGCCGCTGCGACGAGCGCACGAGCATCTGAGAGAAAAAAGAAACTGTGGTCAGCTGGATCGCACCCCGTTCGGGGCCAGCGGCAGGCTATTCAGGCGAATTTTGGTGGCGTCGAAAATGGCGTTGCCGATGGCCGGAGCGACAGCCATGATGGGCGTTTCGCCTGCCCCCGCGGATGGAATATCTTTGCGATCGAGCAGAGTGGCTTCGATTTCGGGGACGTCGCGGAAACGCGGCACGCGATACGTTGCAAAATGCGGATTCTTGATGCGGCCGTTTTCGAATTCGATGGCTTCGAAGAGCGCGCCGCCGAGCCCTTGAATCATTGCGCCGACGACTTGATTGCGAAGACCGTCGGGGTTGACGATAGCGCCGCATTCGAACGCTTCCGTTAAGAGCACGACACGCACCGCTCCGGAAGTTTTATCTACGGCTACTTCCGCACAGGTGGCCACGTAACTTCCCTTCTCGTAGCCGCAGGCGAGCCCGAACCCTTGTCCCTCTTGCGTTTTCTTGCGCGGCCAGCCAAACGATTTTGTGGCCGCTTCAAGCACGGCGCGCATACGCGGATCAGAAAGATTCTTCGTGCGGAATTCGAGCGGGTCCATCTGGGCAGTGTGCGCAAGCACGTCCATGTGTGTCTCGCGCGCAAAGTGATTTGCTGTGGCCGCCAGGCCGCGGTAGGAGCCGCTCCTGAGGACTAGGGGAACCTGGTGATATTCCGTGCGCAGATTGGCGACGACGTAAGGCGTTTCGATGGCGGACATCCCTGAATGGTAGTTGTGAAAATCCCACGCGGTGAGCGTGCCGTCGCTGGCGATGCCGCTTCTGACTTCGATGACGCCCGCGGGACGGAAGTACGCCCAAGTGAATTCTTCTTCGCGCGTCCAGACCACTTTTACTGGATGGCCGGCGGCGCGGGCTAGACGAGCGGCTTCGATAGCTGCGTCGCTGGTGTGTTTTCCTCCGTAGGCTGAGCCGGTGTCCGGCACAATGACGCGCACGCTACTCTCGGGCAAATGGAAAATGTCGGCGAGTTCGTCGCGGTTGGCGAAGGGACGTTGCGTGCCGGTCCACACGGTCAGTTTGCCGTCGGCCCATTGCGCGACGGCGGCGCGCGGCTCGAGCGGGGCGTGCGCGATATAGGCAACGGTGTAGGTAGCGTCCACGCGATGAGTTGCGCTGACGAGCGCTTCTTCTACCGAACCTTTTTGCTTTCGAAAGCGGTCGCCAGTGTTTGGAGCAGCATTCTTCTTGAGGTACGAGAAGATTTCTTTGTCCGAGATCTGCGGCACTTCTTTCCATTGCGCTCGGATGGCATCGAGAGCGCTTTGCGCTTCGTGGGCGCTCGGCGCGGTCGCGCCAACGAATTCTCCATCGCGGACAACGACCACCCCGGGCATAGCTTTTGCGGCGCTATCGTCATAAGAAACGAGCGTTGCACCAAAAGACGGCGGGCGCAGAATTTTTCCATAGAGCAGGCCCTCAGGACGGAGGTCGGGCGTGTACTGATGCCGTCCCGTCACGAAGGTGCGGGCGTCTACTTTCGGAATCGGCTTTCCCGCAATCGTCCACTGTGTTGCGGGCGTGATGGGATCTTCGGCTGGGAGATTTTGCGCGAGCGTTTTCCCGCGCGCGAGCTCTGCATAACGAAGAGAGCGGCCGGATGCAGGATCCGTGACTTTCGCATCGGCGGCGACCAAGCCTTCCGGCGCGATGTTCCACTCCTTGGCTGCGGCGGCGACCAGCAACTCGCGCGCGGCGTTGGCAACGCTGCGCAGTTGGGGAGTAATCGTCGGCGTCGTGCGGCTGCCGAACGTGCCAGCATCAAACGGCGTCAGGGCCGTGTCTGCCGTGACCATGCGCACGCTTTCGAACGGCACGCGCAGCTCATCGGCGACGGTTTGCGCCAGCGCGGTGCGAATGTTCTGGCCAATCTCGGCCTTGCCGGTGAATCCCGTCACCGTGCCGTCTTCGCCGACGTGCAGCCAGGCGCTGATGTCTTTAGGCAGATCTTCGTTGTGGAACGATTTGGAGCTGGGCGCCGTTTCCTGCGCGGCGAGCGCGTCTTTGGCAATCGCGAAGACGGCAATGCCAGCGCCGAGAAGTTTGAAAAAGTCGCGGCGGGCCAGTTCGAATTGGTGCATCGGAGCGGCAGCGAATTCGTAGCGCTCCGGCTCGACGACGAGATTCTCTCTGCGGCTGCTCATCGCCCGTGCTCCTGCATTGTTTTGGCCGCGTGATGGATCGCCTCGATGACACGCGGATGCGTGCCGCAGCGGCAGATATTGCCTTGCAAAAATTGAACGATGTCCGCCTGAATAGGATTGGGATTCGATTGCAACAGGCCGACGCTGCTCATGATCATTCCCGAAGTGCAGAACGCACATTGAAACGCGCCGGCATCGAGAAAGGCTTGCTGCACGGGATGCAACCGCCCATCCTTTTCAAGTCCTTCAATAGTTGTGACGGGTTTTGCCGCGGCCGCGCTCACGGGGATTTGGCAAGAACGGCGCGGCGCTCCGCCAATCAAAACGGTGCATGCGCCGCACTGCCCTTCCCCGCAACCGTACTTGCTGCCGGTGAGCCCAAGCTCATCGCGAAGGACGTACAGGAGAGGCGTATCTGGGGGATAGTGAACCGGATATCGCTTGCCGTTGACTTCCAATTCGATCGGTTTGCCCATGGCTCCTCACTACAAAAAAGTCTGCGCCGGATCAGCGTTTATGGCAAGTGTCGCAAGCTGTTTTCGCCTTGTTCAGTTCATGGCAGTTCAAGCAGCTGTACATGGTGGTGACGCTGGTGACTTCGGACATGGCATCCAGTTCGCGAACGTATCCGTGGCACGTTTCGCACTTCACGCCAGCCTCGAGATGAAAGCGGTGACTCCAGGCAACGCCGGGCAGCACGGTGTAAACGCGCACCCAAGGAATCGGCTGCTTTGACTTCGCGTATTCAGCGAGCTTTTGGATGTAAGGCTTGTCCTTCGCGATGGTCACGTGGCACTGCATGCAGGTGGCAGTGTCGGGGAAGGTCATAAGCTTTCCCGGTTCTGGATTGGTGTGGCATTGCTTGCACTCCAGACCGAAGGCCAGATGCTTCTTGTGACTGTAGGGGATGGGCTGCACGGGCGCAGGATGCTCACTGGGATTGTCAGGTACCATCTTCGTTACCGGCTGCGTCGAAGAAACCTGTTGTGCGGCAAGCCCCGCGGCGAGTGCAAAGAGCGCGGCTAATCCCGCTGCTGCGACCAAGAAGGCGATGTTTCTCTTGCTTCTCATACTCGACTCTCCTCGCGTCCATCAGAATCCGTCGTGCTTATTTGTTCGAGCTATGCTTTCTGACCACTTCCTCGATACTGGTCCCAAAATCCTTAAGCATCACGGTGGCGGCGTTGCGGCCGGGCGCACCGGTGACCGAGCCGCCGGGAAACGTGGTTGCTCCAGTCTGGTATAAGCCGGGAATGGGCATGCGGTGTTGCGCCCAGCCGGGCATGGGACGCATCGGGCCGGATTGCGACGCGCTTTGCGCACCGGCGTGCGCGCTGCCGTGCCAGAAGTGCGGATTCATGCGCTCGAGGTCGAGCGGGCTCTCGATAAATCGCGCGAGGATTTTGTCGTCGGTCAAGTTCGGCGAAAAACGCCGCAGGTATTTCAGATACGCGTCAGAAACATCCTTCTTGATCGCGTCCCAATGCTCGGGGCCTTCTTTCAATTCGTAGGGCTGCCAGCCGACGACCTTTATTGTGTGCATTCCGGCCGGCGCACGCGTCGGGTCGGCTGCGCTGCAGCAGATGATTTGCATCGAGGGGTCTTCCAGATTCACGACGCCGCGCTGATCGTCGTAGGCATAGCGCAGGGCGCGCTCCGGCGAAACCAGGACTCCCGACTCGACCGGCGAAAGCGTTCCACCTTCGACGGCGTATTTCGGCGGCTCCGTCGTGGCGTAATGCGTGACGAACATGGCCGGCTCCGCCTGCCAGGTATCCACGCCGTCGACGAAGTCCTGGCCCCACAGTTCGCGCGGCGCCATGTCCACCAGATGCTTGATGTGAATGGTGGAGACCACGGCCTTCTCCGCGCGGTAGGAACTTCCGTCGCTGCATTCCACTCCCACGCATTTTCCATTCTCGACGATCAGCTGCTTCACCCACTTGTTGGTGTGCAGCATGCCGCCGTGGGCTTCGATGAAGCGTGCCAGCGCAACGGTTAAAGCTCCTGAGCCGCCTTTGGGAATAGGCCGACCGGAGTGCTGCTGGCGCGCGGTGCCATACGCGAGGCGCCCAGTCCCGGGAGCATCGGGCGGCTCGGATGCCAGGTGGGACATGTACAGCATGAAAACGCGGCAGTGGTCTTCTTCGAAGGTGTCACGAATAATTTCCCAGGCGGACATGGCCAGACGGCGCTGCCAGAGTTTGCCGCGCGGTTGCTGCGCCAGTTGATCATCCAAAGGTTTGGCAAAACCGATGGGCGTAAAACTCGATCCCATCAGAATGGGTTTGACGGCATCGAATTCCGCCAGCATTTTTCGATAGGCCGCAGCGTCCTTTTTCGAAAACTTTTCGAATTCGGCGCAGGTACGGTCAAGGTCGCGCCACTGCGTCAGATAGGTGCCGTCGAGAAACGGAATGTGAAAGATGGGGTCGGGATCAATGTACTCGAGGCCGTAGTCGCGGAGCTTGAGCTCGTCGTTCTTGATCATCGGGTTGTCGAGGAGGAACGTATGCGCCGTCGAGCACACGTCGTCTCTGAATCCCTTCAGCGTCAGTTCCGCGGTTTTCACGCCGCCACCGAGCATGGGGCGGCCTTCCAGAACCAGGCAGCGGTAGCCGGCCTTTGCCAGGTACGCGGCGGTGACCAGACTGTTGTGGCCGCCACCGGCGACGACAATGTCGAAGCGATCTTCTTTCGGGGATTGTTGGCCCAAGGAAAACGGTGCGACGGCCAGCGGTGCCAGTGCCGTCGTTTTCACAAATTCGCGCCGACTGATGGTGCTCATAAGAATGCCCCCTCAAAAAAACTGCTACGCTTTCTTCACCACTTCCTCGATGCTGGTTCCAAAATCTTTCAGCATGACGGCCGCTGCGTTTCGGCCCGGCCCGCCAGTTACGGAGCCGCCGGGATGCGTGGTGGCTCCCGTCTGGTAAAGACCGGGAATCGGCATGCGATGCTGCGCCCAACCTGGCACGGGGCGCATCGCTCCGGTCTGCGACGGTCCGGATCCACCGGCGTGACAGCTTCCGTGCCAGTTGTGTGGGTTCATGCGTTCGAGATCGAGCGGGCTTTCGATGGTGCGCGCGAGAATTTTGTCGTCAGTCAGGTTCGGAGAGAACTCTCGGAGGAAATTTAGATTCGCGTCGGAAACTTGTTTCTTGATGGCGTCCCAGTGCTCTGGGCCTTCTTTCAGCGCGTATGGCTGGTAGGCGACGATTTTTATGGTGTGCATTCCGGCTGGAGCGCGCGTGGGATCCGCCAGGCTGCAGCAGATCACATGTAACGGGGGAGCTTCGAGGTTCACCGCTCCTTGGGCGTAGTCAACGCTCATGCGCATGGCGCGGTCGGAGCTGACCATCATTCCCGAATGCACGGGCGAAAGAGTTCCGCCGGCGACAGAGTATTTTGGCGGCTCGGTTGTTGCGTAGTTTGTCGCAAACAGCGTGAGACCGGCTTCCCACGTGTCAACACCATCGATGAAATCCTGCGGCCATAACTCGCGCGGGGCCATGTCCACAAGCTGCTTGATGTGGATGGTCGAGACGACGGCTTTTTCAGCCCGATAGGAGCTGGCGTCTTCGCATTCCACGCCTGCGCATTTGCCGTTCTCGACGATAAGGGCTTTGATCCATTTGTTCGGGAGGATGACGCCCCCGTGCGCTTCGATGAAGCGGGCCAGCGCTTCGCTCAATGCGCCCGAGCCGCCTTTGGGGAGCGGGCGGCTCTCGCGCTGCTGGTGCAGCGGGATGTACGCGGCGCGGGCGGTCATGGGGTCTTGTACGGGCTGAAGCGAATACGGGCAGCCCATCATGAGGGCGCGGCAATGATCGTCCTCGAACGTGTCGCGAAGAATTTCCCATGCGGACATTGCGAGGCGGCGCTGCCACAGCTTGCCTTGCGGATGATCCGTGAGATGATCGTTAAGAGGCTTGCCGAAACCGATGGGGGAGAACGTGACCGCGTTCAGCAGAGGCTTGACGGTTTCGTATTCGGTGATCATACGACGGTAGGCGAGGCCGTCTTTTTTGGAGAACTTGGAGAATTCTTCGCAGGTGCGGTCCAGGTCGCGCCACTGGGTCAGATAGCTACCGTCGGGAAACGGCATGTGAAAGACGGGATCGGGATAAATGTATTCGAGGCCGAAGTCGCCGAGCTTGAGTTCGTCATCGCGCAGGATGGGGTTTCCGTGGATTCCGTTGTGCGCGGAAGAACAAACGTCATGCGTGAATCCGCGGAGCGTGAGGTGCGCGGACTTGACGCCGCCGCCGACGGTGGGCCGGCCTTCGAGCACCAGGCAGCGATAGCCCGCTTTCGCCAGATAGGCAGCGGTGATCAGGCTGTTGTGTCCAGCGCCGGCAACGACGATATCGAATCGCTCAGCCATGGCCCCCTGCGACTTCGATTCCTACTTCACTCGGCATTCTGCGCGAACCGACCCACACATCGCGCGCGAATTCGACCCTTCCTTCAAGCCAGGTTTCGATTCAGCGTTGCGGAATCGATTTCTTTTTCCCAACGCGACACCACCACGGTGGCTACGCCGTTTCCAATCATGTTCACGGTGGCGCGCGCCATGCTCATGAAGCGGTCGATTCCCAGGATGAGCGCCATCCCTGCAACCGGAATCGTGGGGATGACGGTCATGGTGGCCACGAGCGCGATGAACGACGCGCCTTGCACCCCGCTCGCACCTTTGGAAGTCAGGATGGCGACGGCGAGAATGGTCAGTTGCTGAATCAGCGTGAGCGGCGTGTTCGTGGCCTGTGCCACAAAAAGAGCGGCAAGCGTCATGTACATACTGGTGCCGTCGGTGTTGAAGGAGTAGCCGGTGGGAACGACGAGCCCCACAAGCGCTTTCGAACAGCCGAGTTTTTCCAGTTTGGCCATCAGCGTGGGCATCGCCGGCTCCGACGAGCTGATCGCCAGGACGAGAATAATCTCGTCCTTGATGTACCAGAGGAACTTGATGATTCCGAAGCCTGCGGCGCGCGCTACCACGCCCAGCACGATGACCACAAATAAAATGGACGTGAAATAAAACGTGACGATCAGCTTGAACATCGGGCCGAGGGAGGCGATGCCGTATTTGCCGACGGTAAAGGCCATCGCGCCGAACGCGCCGATGGGCGCGAAGCGCATCACGATATTGACGACGCCGAAAACCGCGTGCGTCAACGCGTCGAAAAGTTCGAGCAGCGGCTTGCAGCGCGGACCCACCACGGACAACGCAAAGCCAAACAGGATGGACACGAGCAGGACTTGCAGAATATCGCCCTTCGCGAAAGCGTCGACAATCGTGCCTGGAATGATGTGCATCAGGAATTCGGTGACCGTCTGCGCTTTGGCCTGGCCGGCATATTCGGCGACGGTTTTCGGATCGAGCGTGGCGGGATTCACGTTGAAACCGCTGCCGGGATGCACCACGTTGCCGACGACCAGGCCAATGAGCAGGGCTAGCGTTGAAACAATTTCGAAATACAAAAGTGCTTTGCCCCCGACGCGGCCGACTTTCTTCATGTCCTCCATGCCGGCGATGCCGGTCACCACGGTGCAAAAAATAATCAGCGTGATGATCATGGAGATCAGGCGAATGAACGCGTCTCCCAGCGGCTTCATGGCAATAGCCATGGACGGATTCAAATAGCCCAGCAGGATTGCCAAGCCGATGGTCACCAGAACCTGCAGCGACATGCTGGTGTAAAACGGTTTTTTGGTTTGCGTGGGAGAGGTCGCGGAGGTCATGGTTGGGCCGAGTGGCTACGCGGCGCGAAAAATGTCGATGCCGTTCGCCGAATTTTTCGCGGACGAAATTACCGCAATCCTTTTTCTGGGATTTGAATTGCATCAGCGAGCTCGCTCAAAAATTCCGCCGCACGGGCGCCATCCACGACGCGATGATCGCTGGAGAGCGTCATGGTCATCATCGGGCGGACGGCGGGTTTTCCGTCTATTGCGGTGACGCGATCAGCGATGGTGCCCACGGCAAGAACAGCGGCTTGCGGCGGCGTGATGATGGCGCTGAAGGCGTCCACTTTGTACATGCCCAAATTGCTCAGTGTGAACGTCCCACCGGAAATGTCGGCGGGGCGCAGGCGGCCGGCTCGCGCTCGTTCCGTCAATTCGCGCCGCTGCGTGGAGATTTCAGCAAGCTTCAGGGTGTTCGCTTTGTGAATGACTGCGCCTACCACTCCGTCCTTTACGGCCATGGCGACGCTGATGTTCACCTCGGGATTCGAACGAATCGCTTCACCCGTCCAGCTTGCGTTCATGCGCCGATGATTCGCAATGACGCGCGCGAGCAGGGCGATCAGCAAATCCGTAATGGTCGGCGCGGGACTCTGCGTTTTCTCCGATTCATCACAGATGCGCTTCTGCGCCGCAATCAACTCGCTGCAATCCACATCGCGCACTAGAAAAAAGTGCGGCACGCTGGTCCAACTCTGTGTGGTGCGCTCGGCCATAAGACGCGCGACTTGGCTTAGTGTTTCACTTGCAGCCGGAGCAGAAGCCGGCGCGCCTTTCGAATCAGCAAAGTTCTGAATATCTTCTGAAGTGATCGTGCCGTCGGGGCCAGTGCCGTGCACTTTGTTGATGTCTACACCAAGGTCTTTCGCCAAGCGCCGCGCCTTTGGCGAGATTTGCGTGGTCGTTGCGGCTCGTTCCGCTGGGGCCGGCGCAACCGCTGCAGCCGCGCGCTCCGGTCCGCTGGACGCGCGCGCCGCAGGCACGGCCGCCGCCGACTTTACCGGAGGCTTCTCGCCGGCAGCGACGAGCCATGCAATCGTTTCTCCGACGGGGATCACCGCGCCCACGTCCGCGGTCACCCCTGCAAGAATCCCATCGCCTGGGGCTTCGATTTCAACGACCGCTTTGTCAGTCTCAATTTCCAGCAGCGGCTCGCCTTTAGTGACGCGCTCGCCTTCTTTTTTCCGCCACGCCAGCAGTTTTCCAGTTTCCTGCGCCATTTCCAGTGCAGGCATCACGACGCTGATCGCCATAGTTTTTTATCCGGGGACGCGCGTTTAGTCCGTAGCCGCCACTCCTTCGATTTTCGCGCTGGCTTCCACCATTTCCTTCACGCGCCGGCTGGGCGCGGCTTCGTTCTCGCGCGTGGTGGAGAGCGGCCCGTTCACGGTGAAGTAGTGCGCGCCCGCCACCATCAACTGCTCCGCGGGAAATCGCGTAATCACTTCGTGCCCCGTTTCGGTGACGACTATTTCTTCTTCAATGCGCGCCGCGCTCCAGCCATCCGTCGAGGGCCAGAACGTTTCAAGCGCGAACACCATACCCGGCTTGATTTCATGCGAATGCTCGAGCGAAACCATTCGGCTGATGACCGGCTTTTCCCAAATCGCCAGACCGATGCCATGACCAAACTGCAGCGCGAAGGCCGCTTCCTCATCGGGAAATCCAAACTCTTCCGCTTTCGGCCAAACGGAAGCAATCTCTGCGGTGGTGCGGCCCGGGCGCACGAGCGAAATCGCCGCATCCAGATATTCGCGGCAGCGTTTGTACGCATCAATCATCGCGTGCGAAGCGTACCCGATCGTGAAGCACCGGTAGTAGCACGTCCGGTATCCCATGTAGGAATGCAGAATGTCGTAGTAAACGGGATCGCCCGGCCGCAACACGCGGTCTGAAAATACGTGAGGATGCGGATTGCAGCGCTCGCCCGAAATGGCATTCACCGCTTCCACATATTCCGAACCGAGGTCGTACAAAACTTTGCTGGCGAGCCCGACGGCCTGGTTTTCGCTCATCCCCGGCTTCATCGCGCGGTACAACTCGTCGTAGGCCGCGTCCACCATCATCGCCGAATGATTCAGAAGCGAAATTTCATCCTGCGTCTTGATGACGCGCGCGTCGGACATCAACTGCTGGCCGTCCACGATTTTGATTCCCTCTTTTTGCAAAGCAAACAGAATGGGCGGCTCGACCACATCAATTCCGAGCGGCTCCTTGTGCAGCCCGCGCATTTCCAGTTCTACTTTAATTTTGCGCGCGACGTTTTCCGCGCGGCCCATCTCCGGCGACATTGCTCCGCGCAGCAGCGGAATCCCAGGCCGCGAACGCTCTCCGAGCCACGGGCAATTTTGCTGATGATGCCGCGCCGCCGATCCAAAATCCCAGAGAATCGGTTCGTCATTCTGAGGCAGCAACGTGAACCGGCTAATCTTGTCCTGCGCCCAGGCTCCGATGTGCGTCGCCGTCAAATAGCGCACGTTGTTCATGTCGAAGCACAGCAGCGCGCCCATTTCCGATTTAACGAGGAGCGCCTTCGCGCGTGCTAGCCGTTCTTGGCGCAGCCGGTCAAAGTCAATGCGGTTCTCCCAATCCACCGCCATCGATCCGTACGTTTTCAGTCCCATCGCACGCCTCCCGTCACGCCCAATCAGGCTTTCCCACAAAGCGCCCGTGCCGCTTCAAATACCGTTTGATCCGTTGGAACCGTCACATCCTCCAGCGGCGGCGAAAACGGAATGGGCACGTGCATCGCCCCCATCCGCTTCACCGGAGCTTCCAGGTTGTAGAACGCGCCTTCGGCAATCACCGAAGCGATCTCTCCCGTCACGCCGTAGCGCCCGTACCCTTCATCAATCACCATCGCTCGCGATGTTTTCTTCGCCGATTCGATGAGCGTCTTCTCATCCAGCGGCCACGTTGTGCGCGGATCAATCACTTCCGCGCTCAGACCGATTTTCTCGAGAAGTTCCGCCGCGCCCAGAGCCACTTGCACCATACTGCTTGTGGCCACGATAGTGATGTCCTCGCCCTCGCGCTTCACGTCGGCCACGCCAAGCGGAATCGTGTACTCGCCCTCCGGCACCGGGCCCTTCAGCTTGTACATCATCTTGTCTTCGAAAAAGACCACCGGGTTTTCATCGCGAATCGCCGTCTTCAACAATCCTTTCGCGTCGTACGGCGTGGAGGGCAGCACTACTTTCAATCCCGGAACGTGGCTCAGCCAGGCGTGCAACGATTGCGAGTGTTGCGCCGCCGAACGCCGCGTCGCGCCCAGCGTGGTCCGCACCACCATCGGCACTTTCCAAGTGCCGCCGGACATGTAATGCACTTTGGCGGCCTGGTTGACCATCTGATCCATCGTCAGCGTCAGGAAGTCGCCGAACATGATGTCCACGACCGGCCGCAGACCCGTCATCGCCGCGCCGACGCCCATTCCAGTGAAGCCCGCCTCCGAAATCGGCGTATCAATCACGCGCTCCGCGCCGAACTCTTCCACGAGCCCTGACAAAACTTTGAATGGCGTACCTGCCTCCGCGACGTCTTCGCCGAAAATACAAACGCGCGAATCGCGGCGCATCTCTTCCGCGAGCGCCTCTCTCACCGCTTGCGCGAACGTCAGTTCCCTTGTCGCTACTTCAGGCATACACGTCCTGGTCCACTTCGTCGATCGTGGGGTACGGCGCAGCGATCGCAAACTCCACCGCGGCCTTCATCTCTGCTCGGACTTCGTCTTCAATCGTTTGCAATTTTGTGGCATCGGTGATTTTTTGATCGATCATCCACGTCGCGAAATTTTTGATAGGATCGCGCTCCGTCTTCCACATCTGTTCTTCCTGCTTCGAGCGGTAATATTCGCGATTGATGTCGCCTACATGATGCCCGGTGTAGCGATACGTATTGCAAAGCAAAAACGCCGGGCCTTCGCCCTTGCGCGCGCGGTCCACCAGTTTCTGCGCCGTCGCATGCACCGCCCGCACATCCTGTCCATCCACGCTCTCCGCGTGCACGCCGAACGCAGTTCCGCGAGCGAGAATGTCGCCCGCGGTCGTTTCCGAATAATGCGTGTACTCCGTGTAAAGATTGTTCTCGCAAACGTATATCACCGGCAATTTCCAAAGCGCCGCCAGATTCATCACTTCGTAGAGAACGCCCTGGCCGAGTGCTCCTTCTCCAAAAAAGCAGACCGCGACTTGGCCCGTACCCAAGCGCTTCGCGGAAAGTGCGGCCCCTGTGGCAATCCCGGCACTGCCACCCACAATGGCGTTGGCTCCCAGATTTCCCGTGGCCGGATCGGCAATGTGCATCGAGCCGCCTTTACCACGGCAGTATCCAGCTTCCTTTCCCAGCAGCTCCGCAAACATGCGATCCGGCGAAGCGCCCTTGGCCACGCAATGGCCGTGGCCGCGATGCGTGCTGGTGATGTAGTCGCTGGGCTTCAGTGCTTCGCAAATTCCCACTGCCACCGCTTCCTCACCAACATAAAGGTGAGCAAGACCCGGCATCAGCGCGCGCGTGTAGAGTTCGTTCACCTGCTCTTCAAACAGGCGAATCATCACCATCCGGCGGTACATTCGGATGGACTGTTCGGCTTTCGTACCCGTGTTTGTTTTGGATGAGTCGGTAGCGATGGTCATTTCTTGACTCCGGACATAGCCGCCAAAACTTCGAAGACAACGGCAAAATCTTTTTCGACCAGCCCCATGCCGCGGGCCGCCGTCAGAAATTCGTTGGTGACCGCGGTAGTCGGCATCGGCACATCCAGTTGGCGGCCCAGCTCCAGCGCGAGATTCATATCTTTCTGCATCATGTTGACGTTGAACCACGCTTCTTCCGGCATCTTGAGAATGAACGGGCCGCGATACTGCACCATCGGCGAGGCAATCACGCTGTGCGTCAAAACATCCACCGCGGTGGCACGCGGAATTCCACTTTTTTCCGCCAGCAAAACGCCCTCGCAAAATGCCAGCATTTGCACGGCGAGGCTGAGGTTCGTTCCAATCTTCATCACCAGCGCCAGACCGTTGTCGCCGACATGCGTCACTTTTGGCCCGATGTCCAGCAGCAGCGGCTTCACGCGTTCGAACGTTTCCCGGCGGCCGCCGACCATCACCGACAACTTCCCTTCCTGCAGCGTGATCACGCTGCCGGAAACCGGCGAGTCCACCATGTCGCCGCCTTTTTCGCGCACCTTCGCGGCGAGTTCGCGGCTGAAAGCGGGACTCACCGTGCTCATGTCCACGAAAATTTTCCCCGGAGTAAGCCCGGCCAGCATTCCCTCCGGGCCGTCCATCACCGCGCCAAGCGCCGCGGAGTTAGTGACCATCGAAAACGCAACGTCGACAGCCGCAACCACGGCCCGCGGCGAGTCCGCCCACTTCATGCCTTTCTTAACCAGCCACTCCGCTTTCGAACGCGTCCGGTTGTATCCCGTGACGCTGTGGCCCTTCCCGAGCAGACGATTCACCATCTCGCCGCCCATCACTCCTAGCCCGACAAATCCCAGATTCGCCATGAAACTCTGTTCTCCTCGTTACCGCCGGGCGCAATCCCCACTTGCCTCTTCCAACCTCCTGACGCGTCGCCGAGTGCTGCCCCAGGAAATTTTCTAAAACAGCCGAAAAAACAACCAAGGACCACCGAATTCTTTTTCTTTTCTTACTAAAAACTAAAAACTCTTCTTAAGCTTCCTCCTCCTTCGGCGCGCGCCGCGAATCCTCTCGCACCTGCACCAAATGCGCCTTCATTGCCTCTCGTGCTCCCGTTGGATCGCGGAGCTCGATGGCTTTCAGAATTTTCTTGTGGTGATGTTGTCCGCGCTCCGGACCGCCTTCCACCTGGAAGATTCCCATGCGTTGTTCGCGGAGCAGTCCCACAATCGAATCGATCAAGGAAAGAATGATTGGATTTGCAGCGGCCTCGGCCAGGGCAAGGTGAAAATCAAGATCCGCTTCAATGAACGCGTCCGGGTCCTTGCAGGCGCCGTCCATCACCGCAACCTGCTCGCGCATCGAAGACAAATCTTCGGTGTCGGCGCGAGTGGCGGCCAGCGCCGCGATCTCCGGCTCCAGAATCGCGCGGACTTCCGCCAGAAACGCAGAACCCTCGGCTTGCCCAACCTTGACCATGCGGTCCAGCGATTGACGCATGGAATAGGAAGTGCCGTCGGTTATGAAGGTCCCTCGTCCCGGATACGCCTCGACCAGCCCTTTTTCATGGAGAGCTTTGACAGCTTCCCGAACGGCTGTGCGGCTGACGCCGAATTGTTGCGCGAGTTCACGCTCGGGGGGTAACTGGTCACCCGCTTTTAGAGTGCCCTTGTGGATGGAATCCTCGACCTGTTGCACGATCTGCTCATATAGGCGAGAGGAGCGCACGATTTTATACATGACAGCCTCCCGGGGTGACGGAAGCACTCTCGAGTATTGGTATGACCATCATACCAACTTGCATCTCATTGCACCAATTCCGCTTCTTTTGACGTGGGACGCGTCGTACTAAGGTCGAGTTGTTGGACCAATCTACCACACGCCCGCTTGTTCCCGCAATACCTTAGGTCCCTTCCTCGATCCACACCGTCTTGATGTTTGTAAACTCTCGGATTCCGTGGACTCCCAGCTCGCGGCCGTGACCTGACCATTTCACACCACCAAACGGAATGCGAGGGTCGGAGGCCACCATCTTATTTATGAAAACCATTCCGGACTCCAAATCGTTGACGAAACGCTCGCGTTCGTTCTTGTCGTTGGTCCAGGCGCTTGCCCCCAAACCAAAACGGCTATCGTTGGCGATTCGAATCGCGTCATTCACATCCTTTGCGCGGAACACGCTCGCCACCGGACCGAATAGTTCCTCCTTGTGCGCGGGCGAACCTTCCGGGATATTCGTCAACACCGTGGGCGCATAGAAATTTCCCGGACGATCCAGCGGCTTGCCACCAGTCAAAACCTTTGCGCCCGCCTGAACTGTTTTTTTCACGTCGCGATCGATATCGGCCAGGCCATCCGCGGTAGAGAGCGGCCCAAGTTCCGTTTTTTCGTCGAACGGATCACCGACCTTCAGCGCCGCCATTTTCTCCGCAAACGCGCGCTCGAATTTGTCGGCGATAGCTTCGTGAACAATGAAGCGTTTGGCGGCGATGCAGGATTGTCCGTTGTTGAAGATGCGCGCCTTTACCGCGGTAGCTGCGGCCACTTCGAGGTTCGCGCTGGGCATCACGATGAAGGGATCGCTGCCGCCCAGTTCCAGCACTACTTTCTTGATTCTTTTCGCCGCGCCGATGCCTACTTCTATTCCGGCCCCTTCGCTCCCCGTCAGCGTGGCGGCCATAACACGCGAATCACCAAGGATTTTATCGACTTTTTGCGAACCGACTAAAAGTGTCTGGAAAGCGCCGTCAGGAAATCCAGCCCTTCGAAAGATGTCTTCGATGGCCAGCGCGCATTGCGGAACGATGGACGCGTGTTTCAAAAGTCCCACGTTACCCGCCATTAACGCGGGCGCCGCAAATCGCAGCACCTGCCAGAACGGAAAATTCCACGGCATCACGGCGAGCACGGGACCGAGCGGCTGGTAACGAATGTAACTGCGGCTGGCGCCTGTCTCCACTACTTCGTCGGCCAGGAATTTTTCTGCATTTTCCGCGTAGTAGCGGCAAACCCACGCGCACTTCACTGCTTCGTCCACTGCCGACCGCAGCGTCTTGCCCATTTCGGTGGTCATCACGCGCGCAAATGTGTCTTTTTCTTTCTCGAGGATCTCCGCGGCCTTGAGCATCATTCGCGCGCGCTCGGCGAACGGCACATGGCGGTAACTCGAAAACGTGTCCGCGGCTTTCTGCAGTTTTACTTCGATTTGGGCGTCGGTCAGCGGTTCGAACGATTTGAGCAATTCGCCTGTCGCGGGATTGATGGTTGCAATTGCCATTTCCTATCTCCCTTGGAATCTTCTGCGCGGCCCAAGACCTTGGCCGGTCCTCGCCAGCGTTCGAATCCCTCTTTTCGAGTCTTCCGGGAATCTCGACAGAGTGAGCGTTTGGGCAGGACGATCTCTGAATTTGGTCCAACCACTATACCCGAAGGTTCTTTTGCGGGCCATACTAACTATAAATATCTCTGATTCATAGCAGAATATTCTTGACAGCCTTCTCTTGCCAGTGGTACAGCGGTCCAACCAAGTTGAACGGGATGACGGTCCCTTTTTGTGCCTGGACCAAGGGGCGTCCTTAATATAGGTCCAGGCGGTCGAGAGCAAAAGTGGGCTAAGTCCGCCGGCGCACCAGAATCGGGCTGCGGCAGATTAAGGGTCGAGGGAGAAGCAACAGATGAAATCCACGCGTGAAAAGAAGAAGCAGCGTTCTGCTGGAGGAGACACCCCTGGCTCCAAGGAGCGGGGGCTCATGCCATCACGCCGGGAGTTCATTCGAACGGCGGCTGGGGCGGGGCTGGCACTGGCGGGGTCTTCGATTCCGGTTTGGGCGGACCACCATGGGCATCCCTCCCCGAATAGCATCTCCTATCTCGATCGGCGGATGTACATCCGCAACATGGAGCTGCTGGCACATTTCATGCCGGGACACTCGCGCAACGGGAAGATGCAGGTCATGTCCATCGGCAATCGCCGCTACATGCTGCAACAGGGAGATGTGATTGACATCAGCGACGTTCGAAAGCCGCAGATGTTCAACAAGGGCGGCTTCGAGGGTTATCAAGTTCAGGTGGCGTACAACAAGACTCTGAAGAAGTGGATTTTGATGACCGGGCAACAAACACCGATTACCGATTCAACGCCCGAAGCGCCGATGGGCAAGTACGACGATCCGCATCTCGACGACAAACGGAAAAATTACAAGGGACTGCGCGGCGTGCGATTTTACGATGCGACGGATCCGTCGAAGATTTTGAAATTGTCTGAATTCAGCACCGGCGCGACCGGGCAGGGCACGCACCGGAATTATTATGACGGCGGAAAATACGCGTATCTCGATACCGCGCCGGACGAAAGTTTTATTCACCAGCCGTCATATTTCCGGGAACTGGTCAACGGCAACATGATCATTGACGCGTCCGATCCTGCGAGCGCGAAAGAAGTTTCCATGTGGTGGGTGCCGGGCTCGCGCAAAGGAGAAGAGGCCGAGTACAACAAATGGATTTGGTCCAAGCTGGTGCCGCCGAAAGTGGTGGCGGACCAAACGCCGTTCGCGGGGCTGCACGGGCCGGTTTATGTTCCGAAGAAATTGGAGGACGGGGGAAACCGCGGCTACGGCGCGTTTGGATGCAACGGATTCATTATTCTCGATCTGTCCGATCCCACGCATCAGAAGGAAATTGGTCGGTTCGAACCCCCCGCGCAATATTCGGGAATGGGTATCGCCTTCCACACCATTTATTGCGGCATCCTCGAGCGCGGATTTGTTCTGACAAACGGTGAAACGACGAATTCGGATTGCAACCAGATTTATCTGCCGAACTGGGTGATTGATATTCGCGACGAGGAGCATCCCGTTGCGGTCGCGCAACTTCCGCGGCCGGTGCCGCCGCCGGAAGCGCCGTATCGCGACTTTTGTTTCAAGCGGGGGCGATTTGGGGCGCATAATCCGCCGCATCTGAAAGCGCCGGGAAAACCGCGGCAGGAATTTATCGCGTATTCGTATTTCATCGCTGGGCTGCGGTGCTATGACATCGGCGATCTCACGAAGCCAGAAGAGGTGGGTTACTTTATTCCGCCGCAGGGCGGGGACTTGAAAAAATTCGGGAGCTATGACCGCACCGTGGACAATGTTTTTATCGAGTGGGATCGGAACATTATCTGGTGCGCGGCGGACACGGGATTGTATGCGCTGAGTTGCCCGAATCTGGGAAAGCCGATTCTGGATCCGATGCCGGTGACGGAATGGTCGCTCGATAAATTGAACGAGGGCGCACCATAAACGCAAGAAAAGGATTTTACACAGAGAACCCTGAGGGCGCACAGAGACGGAATACCGCTAGTACGTTTTCTCTCGGATTCAGCGACATGCAAAGAGGCGAGGACTGATGCGCACGACTCGATGGACGCAGTTTTTGATGATCTTTGTTGGATTGCTTTGCGGGCACGGCGCGCGGGCGCAGGCTCGGAGCACGGATAAAATCAAGGTGCTGACGCTGCTTGGTAAGCCGTTGCAGGTGGTTGTGGCGGAAGGGCATGGGATTTTTGCGAAGTACGGCGTGACGGTAGAGACGGAGAATTTGCCGAATTCGGATGTGCTGCGGGCGAACCTGGCGGCGGGCAAGGGCGATCTTGCTTATCTTGCGGTGGATAACGCGGTCGCCATGGTCGAGCTTGCGCATGAGGATGTGATCATTCTGATGGGAGGCGAGGGATCGCAGAATGAATTGATCGCGCAGCCGGAAATCAAATCCATCAATGATTTGCGTGGGAAAACTCTGATTGTGGATGCGCCGAACACGGCGTACGCCTTGCAGATGAAGAAGATTCTTCTGCTGAACGGAATGCAGGCCGGCAAAGATTACGACATCAAACCGTTTGGGGCGACGCCGGCGCGGCTGGCGGCGATGCGCGAACACAAGGAATTTGCGGGATCGATGCTTGGACCGCCGACGTCGATCGTGGCGAAACATGCGGGATTTGTGAGCCTGGGCTCGGTTCAGGAACTCATCGGGCCGTACCAGGCTTCCGGGTATTTCACGGAGCGGAAGTGGGCGCAGGAACATCGCGATGGGCTGGTTCTCTATCTTGCAGCAATCGTGGAAGCGCAGCGCTGGCTGATGGCGCCTGCGAATAAGGAGAAGGTGATCGAGTTGATGACGAAAGAGATGCATCTTGCGCCGGACGTGGCAACGGAAACGTACGAATCGTACATGTCGCGGCCGGGTGGGTATGAGAAGGACGCGCGCTTTGATCTTGATGGATTTAAGAATGTGTTGAAGCTGCGGGCGGAAGTGGAAGGATCGTGGGGCGGGCATGCGCCGGGGCCAGAGAAATATTACGAGCCTTCGTATTACGACGCGGCGCTGGTAAAAGTGATGAAAGGGATAAAGTAAATGGATTTCAAAACGAGACTTCAGCGTATTGGTTGTTTGGTGTTCGTGATTCTTTTTGCGCTCGCGTTCACAAACGCGGCAATGGCGCAGCAGAAAGAACGGACGCTCGAGGAAATAAAAACGGAGGCGATCAAGCGCGCGGAAAACGGGATGTATCCGTTGATCGGACTCGATCCCGCGGACGTGAAGGAAGCGTTTGCGGCGATCAAGACGAGCGACTACGACGAGTGGGCAGCGGCGTTCAGCGCGGTTGCGGACCACTACATGGCGCAAGCGAAAGCGGCGGAAGCAACGGACTCCGCAAAGGCGAGCGCGCTTTATGTGAAAGCGTGGAGGCTGTATTCGTTTGGGCGGTGGCCGGTGCCGGCGTCTCCGGGAAAGCAGCGAGCGTACGCGAAGGCGCTGGAAGCGTTTCTCGCGCACGCGAAATTGATGGATCCGCCGCTGGAAGTGGTGCGCATTCCGTTTGAAGGGTCGGAGATCGTCGGCTATTTGCGGCTGCCAAAAAATGCGAAAGGGCCTGTGCCGCTGGTGATTGCCATCAGCGGGTTGGACAGCCGCAAGGAAGATCTTTCGGAGAATTTCGGCGCCATTCTTCCGTACGGAATTGGATTTATTGGGCTGGATTCGCCAGGGACGGGGCAGTCGCCGATCAAGGCGAGCGAAACGGCGGAGCGCGAGTTTTCGCGCGTGATTGATTATTTGCAGACGCGACCGGAAGTGGACAAGACGCGGATCGGCATGGATGGGCAGAGTTTCGGGGCGTACTGGGCAACGAAGCTGGCGATTCTGGAGCATGCGCGGTTGAAGGCGGTGGTGGCGCAGTCGCCGCCGGCCGATGCGACGTTTCAAAAGGATTTTGTGATTAACAAGACGCTGGGTAATCGCGAATATCTTTTCGGACTCGGGCCGGCGCTGATGTCGATTTATGAGGGTGCGAAAACCGTAGACGACCTGGCGAACATTTTTCCGAAGATGTCGCTGGTTTCGCAGGGGCTGCTCGGAAAGCCGATGGCGCCGATGCTGGTGATCGCGGGAGTTTTGGACACGCAAGTGCCGATTTCGGATGCGTATTTGATCCTCAGCAGCGGCGACGTTCCGAAAGAAGCGTGGATCAATCCGCAGGGCGGGCACCTGGGGCGGCAGGTGAAAGTGTGGCCGGACCCGGTGATTTTCCGGCAGGTAATTATTCCCTATTTAGTACGGAAGCTAGATGTGGGAAGTAATGAAGCAACGAAGTAAAGAAGTATCGACGGAAGGTGTTGAAGGTGTGGAGGTGAAAAGTCTATTGCGGAAGCTCAACTAACCCGCGTCCATGATGCAACCTGTCTCTTTGTCGCCTTCTCTCTAACTGACTTCGTAAGCTGTGGCGTTGCAAGCATCTTTTTCAGCCGGGCTACCAGCCCCAAGAATGCGGCGTCCGGCTTTTTCCATTTGGGCATGTTTCGCCAGAATCTTATCGCTTTTTTAGTTCTCTTCTTTTCCACGGCTTCCGCAGCGGCAGCCTTCCGGTTCCCGCGTGGTCCATTTCGTGAGCCACCAGCAGCCAGAACGCATGGCTTTCCGGCAGCCACGCCGCACATAGGACAGGCGACCGAAGACGATTGTCTTAGAGTTGGTTGCTTTGTTCTCATTCCTTGCTTCCGTTGCCCTAGGGTGGTTCGCTCGGCAGTCGTCTAGTGGCGAAAGCCGGAGTCATCTGGCCGGGTCTACGTCTTCTTGACGGACATCGGGCGATTTTCCAGGAACGCTACGACCAGAGCTTTATTTACTTGCAAGCCTCCGTTGTAGCTGACCAAACCCTTCTTCTTGAACTGGTTCATGAATTTACTTACCCTTTGGCGGGTGGTACCAACCATCTCCGCCAAGGTTGATTGGCTCACCTTCAGCGGGGAGTCCGACTTCGATTCACTGCTTATATCCCCAAATAACAACAGCACCCGCGCAAGCCGCTTTTCGCTGAAATTGAAGAATTGATCTATCAGGTCTTCCTCGATTCGAACAACCCGGGAAAGCAAATATTCAGCGAACAGGGCTGCGAAATGCGCGTCTCTCTTGAGCGTGTGAACCGTCCTCTCTTTTTGCAGGCGAATGACATTGGATTGTCCAATGGATCGCGCCGTACAAATCCGCCGGGATTGCCCTGCTAGACAGCCTTCGCCAAAAAAGCTGCCTTGCTGCAGGATGGCGATAATAGCTTTCTTGCGTGTGGTGACCGCCGTGAGCTTCACTGTCCCGCTATCGATGTAGAAAACAGAGTCAGCTGGATCTCCTTGCGAAAAGACGACCTCTTTGTCCCGGTAGTTCCGAAAAGTCATCCTAGTACGGAATCTTCTGCGGAGAAATGCGTGACTGACACCGAGGCTACGCTTACTCGGCATTCGGTTCTGCTCCTTCAATCAACTCGGGAAATTGGCTCAGCTTGAACAATCGTAGACTCATAGGTCCGACCCGTCTAGATGAGCAAAATTGACCACATGCAAGGTGTTCCAAAATGAACAGGCTGAACGTAAGTAAATGTGCTATCGCAAGACCACCTACGACAGTGACCCAGGGAGAGTCGCGAAGCATGGAAAACGGGGGGCAGAACGGGGGATCCCGTGGACTGTTTCCGACGTTTGGCCCGAATTGTGTCCAAGCGAGAGGCAAGAGCGACTAATTGGGTGAGTTACCGTCGAACAAAAGGAGATGGGATTGCGTCCTTACTAGAGAAGGGCGGACGGGTCTTGCCGACAAAAGGCGTAAGGCCTGCCACTACATCAACCGCACGGGTCTAAAGACCCGCCACTACATGGGCGAGGGACTAACTGGGGGGCGACATGGGAACGCTGGGGCAGGATATACGGTACGCGTTGAGGAATTTGGGGAAGGCGCCGGGGTTTGCGGCGATTGCAATTGTGACGCTGGCGCTGGGGATTGGGGCGTCCACGGCGATATTCAGCGTGATGGATAACATTTTAATGGAGCCGTTTCCGTATCCGGACGCACAGCGGTACTTTTCGATGCAAATCCATGATACGGAACAGAATCAGCCGGGAGGGCGTGGCGGGTACAGCGGGCCGGAGTTTCTGGATATTGTGGAGCAGAACCATGTGTTTGACCGGGTGATCGCCAACAACAACCTGGACGTGCTGTACCGATCGGGGGAGGGGGCGGAGCGATTCAACGGGAACTATGTCACGCCGGGGACATTCGAGTTCCTGGGGATGCCGGCGCTGCTGGGGAGGGTAATGCAGCCCGCGGATTACGAGCCGGGAGCCCCGCCGGTGTTTGTGCTGCGGTACAAGGTATGGGTGAAGGAGTTTGGGGCTGATCCGAGTGTCGTGAATAAGACCTTTGTATTGAACGGGACGCCGAGGACGCTGATCGGGATCATGCCGCCGCGGTTTGGCTGGGGAGACGCGGACCTGTGGATCCCGGAGAAACCGAGCCGGGCGGCTTCCGGGAAGACGTATGCTGGGGCGTTCCCGCCGTCGTGGTTCCTGTTGGGGCACTTGAAGCCGGGTGTTTCCGAAAAGGAAGCGGTGGCGGACCTAACGGTAATCGCCAGGCGACTTGCTACGCAGTATCCGAAGGATTATCCGAAGCAATTTACGGTGGAGGTGGACTCGCTGACGAATCTGGTGGTCGGCAAGTTTAAGACGACACTCTATATCGTATTGGCGGCAGTGGGGTTATTGCTGCTGATTGGGTGCGGGAATGTGGCGAACCTGCTGCTGGCGCGGGCGACCACACGGGAAAAGGAGTTTGCCATCCGCTCGGCTTTGGGGGCAAATCGGTGGAGATTAGTGCGGCAGCTGTTGGTAGAAAGCCTGATTCTGGCGATTGGCGGGGCCGCGTTGGGGACGCTGCTTGCATGGGGAGGGCTGAAGTTCCTGGTGGCGTTGATGCCGCAGAACATTATCCCGGCTGAGGCGGTGATCCGGCTGAATCTTCCGGTGCTGGCGTTCACACTGGTGACGGCAGTGTTGACGGCGCTGGTGTTTGGGCTGGTGCCGGCGTTGAAGGCGGCGCGAAAGGATTTGAATGAGCCGCTGCGGGATAGCGGCAAGGGAATCAGCGGGGGCTTCCGGCACGGAATGCTGCGCAACGTGGTGGTAGTGGTGGAAGTCGGGTTCTCCCTGGTACTGCTCGTGGTTGCGGGTTTGCTGATGCGGAGCTTTGTGGCGCTGCGGGAAGTGCACCTGGGGTTGCAGCCGGATCATGTATGGGTAGCGAGATTGCCGCTGCCGCCGGACCGTTATAAGACGGCGGATCAGGTGGCGGGATTTTACCGGCCGCTGCTGCAACGGCTGAAAGCCTTGCCGGGAATAGTGGACGCGACGGAAACGAGCACATTGCCGCCGTATGGCGGGATTTCGAGCGACATCGAAATCCCAGGGAAGACACACTCGGAAAAATGGAACGCGATGTTTCAGCTGGTCAGCGAAGGATATTTTCCGGTGCTGAAAATACAGTTCGTGGACGGACGGGGCTTCACAGAAGCGGAAGTGAATGGAGCGCGCAAGCTGGCAGTGGTAAATCAGACGTTTGTGAAGAAATACCTGGGGAATGAGAATCCAATCGGAAAGCAGGTAAGCATCGCGCAACTGACGGAGTTTGACGATGCAGTGAAGGAGCCGATGTTTGAAATCATCGGACTGGTGGCGGATGTGAAGAACCAGGGGCTGCAAGATCCCGTCACGCCAGAAATATGGGTGCCGTATACAGTGACGGGCTCGGCGTTCCGCGGGATTTTGGTGCGGACGGCGCAAGAACCACTGACGATGACGGCGGTGATCGAGCGGGAGATCTGGGCCACGGACAGTAGCGTGCCGCTGACGTTCACGGGGACGCTGGAAGGATATATCAGCCAGTTTTCGTATGCGGGACCGAGGTTTGGATTCTTGCTGATGACGATCTTCGGTTCGATTGGGCTGGTGCTGGTCACGCTGGGCGTGTATAGCGTGCTGGCGTATACGACGGCGCGAAGGACGCATGAGATTGGGATTCGCATGGCGCTGGGAGCGGAAGGCGGGGATGTGCTGAGGTTAGTGGTGCGGATGGGGCTGAAGTTGGTGGGGATTGGAGTGGGGATTGGGTTGATCTTGAGCCTGGCGTTGGGGAGGGTGGTCGCGACGCAATTGTGGGGAGTGTCGGCGTATGATCCGTGGACGCTGACGTGTGTGCCGTTGCTGTTGATTGTTACGGGGCTGGTGGCTTGCTGGCTTCCGGCGCGGAGGGCGGCGCGGGTGGATCCGCTGATGGCGTTGCGGTATGAGTGAGCGTGCAGGGTTGTTTGCGAGAGATTTTCAGTTGTCAGTGTTCAGTTTTCAGTAAGTAAAATAAAATTCAATCCAGATGAGGGCGGGCTGGGTTAAAGCCCGGCCTCTACAGAGTTAGCAGAATTGCGCTAGGCCCAGGAGTAGCCGTGTTTGGAGAGGGGCAAGGAACGGATGCGCTGGCCGGTGGCGGCGAAGATGGCGTTGCAGACGGCGGGGAGCACCGGCGGGAGCGAAGGTTCGCCGAGGCCGGTGGGTGAGTTGTCGGTTTTCAGGAAATGGACTTCGATTTCGGGCGGCACCTGATTCATGCGCATGGGCGTGTATTCGTGGAAATTGCTTTGGACGGCGCGGCCGGCGTCAATGGTGATTTCGTAGGACATGACGGAGCTTAGGCCTTCGATGACGGCGCCGCGAACCTGATTTTCGGCGTTGAGTGGATTGATGATCTGGCTGCCGACGTCGCCGGCGACCCAGATTTTTTCGACCTTGATGGCTTTATCGGAATTGACGCGCAGCTGGACGACTTCGGCGAAGTAGCCGCGGTGGGCGAATTGGAAGGCGACGCCCATGGCGGTGCCTTTCGGCAGAGTGCGCGTGCCCCAGGCGGATTTTTCTGCGACGAGCTTCAGCACACCTTGCATACGAGCGGCGTCGAAATCCACATCACCGGGATTGGTTGAGGGCTGCGCGCTGGGAACGCGAGGCGCGGTGAGGAGATCCATGCGGAATTGGACGGGATCTTTTCCGGCGGCGTGGGCGAGTTCGTCGGTGAAGGATTGGAAGACCCAGGAGAAGGCGTTGCTGCTGGGAGCGCGCAGAGCGTAGGTGGGCACGCCGAGAGGCATGAGAGAAGCGCCGAAGAAAAAGTTCGGGAGGAATGTGCCGGGAAATTGATTGGGCGGGATGCTGGCGGAGGGAGCGAACTTATCGCCTTCGCCGAAGCTGACGAAGTGATTGCGCCAGGCGACGAGTTTGCCGGAGGAGTCCAGGCCGCCTTTGAGGTAATGAAAACCGGCGGGGCGATAGTGATCGTGGTGAAAATCGTCTTCGCGGGTCCAAAGGAGTTTGACGGGGACGCCGATTTGTTTGGCGATGGCGCCGGCTTCGAGCATGTAGTCATTGGTGAGGCGACGGCCGAAACCGCCGCCGGCGCGCTTCAGGTGGATGATGATGTCGTCGTGGGGGATGTTGAGAACTTTGGAGACGAGCAGGCGGCCGTTTTCGGGGGTTTGGCTGGGGGACCAGAATTCGAGTTTGCCGTCGTGATAGTGAGCGAGGCAGTTTTCGGGCTCCATGGGGGCGTGGGCTAGGAAGGGATAGGAGTAGGCGGCTTCGACGATTTTTGCGGCGGACTGGAGGGCGGCTTCGGCGTCGCCGTCTTTGCGCAGAGTGATCGCGGGGGGCTGCTTCGAGAGTTCGTCGGCGCGCTTTTGAAAGCCTTCGCTGCTTTGTTGGGCGGTGGGGCCCTCATTCCACTGGGCGTGTAATTTCTTGCGGGCTTCGTTGGCTTGCCACCAGGTGTCGGCAACAACGGCGACGCCCCAATGCAGGCCGAGCAAATCTTGCGTGCCTTCGACTTCGAAGACGTGGCGGACGCCGGGCAGGGACTTGATTTCATCGAGGTTCGCGCCCACGCATTTTCCTGCGTAGACGGGGCACTTGTCGTAAACGGCGTACAACATTCCGGGAACTTTGAAGTCGATGCTGTAGAGATTTTTTCCGGTGACGATTTGAGGATTGTCCACGGCGCGAGTGGGGCGGCCGATGATTTTGTAGTCTTTGGGATCCTTGAGCTTGACGGTCTTGAGATCGGGAGCGGGCAGGATGGCGGCTTTTTCGGCGAGCGCGCCGTAGGTGAGAGTGCGGTTGGAGGGCGAATGGGTGACGCGGCCGGAGGAGGTTTGGCACTCGGATTCTGGGACGGCCCAGGTTTGCGCGGCGGCGGTGATGAACATTTGGCGACAGGCGGCGCCGACGCGGCGGAGCGGATCCCAGTTGGTAGGCGTGGAGGTGCTGCCACCGGCGCGCTGGGGGCCGTATTTGGTTTCGTCGAGATCGGCTTGCTCGATGCGGACATCTTTCCAATCGATGTCGAGTTCGTCGGCGATGATCATGGGGAGATGCGTTTTGACGCCTTGGCCGATCTCGGGATTCTTGGACATGATGGTGACGATGCCGTTGGGGGCGACGCGAATGAAGGCGGTGGGCAAGAACGCTGGCGTTGGAGGTTGGGGCGCTTGCGCGAAAAGTTCGGAGACGGAATCGGTGTGGAGAGCGAAGAGGATGCCGCCGCCGGCTACGGCGGAGACGCGGAGGAAGGTGCGGCGATCGAGAAGGGTGGCTGACATGGGGCCTCCTGCTAGCGCGGATGCGGACTTCCGAGAAGAGAGCGTGTTCTTCATCATACGCATTTTAACGCTGCGAGTGGATTTGTAAACCGGTTCGTTGCGTCTGAAACGTGGGGCGGCTAGCGAGAACTCATTTCGCCATTTTCGATGGGATGCGCCATAGTCTCGCGCATTTTGCCGGCGTCGAGTTCGCCTTGCCAGCGGCTCACGACGATGGTGGCGACCCCGTTGCCGATGACGTTGGTGAGGGCGCGGCATTCGCTCATGAATTTGTCGATGCCGACGAGGATGGCGAGCGATTGAATGGGAATGGCGGGAACGGCGGCGAGGATGGCCGCGAGGGTGACGAAGCCAGTGCCGGTGACGCCGGAGGCGCCTTTGGAGGCGATCATGGCGAAGAGGAGGATGCCGGCTTCCTGGCTGAAGGAGAGATGGGTGTTGGTGGCTTGCGCGAGAAAGAGCGCGGAGAGCGTGAGATAGATGTTGGTGCCGTCGGTGTTGAAACTGTAGCCGGTGGGAAAGACGAGGCCGACGATGGCGGGGGAGGCGCCGAGGCGCTCGAGCTTCTGCATCATGTCCGGGAGGACGGTTTCGGAGGAGCTGGTGCCGAGAACGATGAGGAGCTCGTCCTTGATATAGGCGATGAAACGGAAGATGGAGAAGCCGGTGGCGTAAGCGATGGTGCCGAGGACCAGCACGACGAAAATTGCGCTGGTGAGATAAAACGTGCCGATGAGTTTGGCTAGCTGAGAGAGCGAGCCGACGCCATAGCTGCCGACGGTGAAAGCCATGCCACCGAGGGCGCCGAGGGGCGCGGCCTTGATGATGATTCGAATGACGCCGAAGACGACTTTGGTGGCCATAGCGAAGCCGCGGATGATGCGTTCGCCGAGAGCGCCCATGCGCGAGACCGCGAAACCGGTGAGGATGGAAATGAGCAGGACCTGGAGGACGTCGCCGGTGACGAAGGCTTCGGCGACGGTGCGCGGGATAATTGCGAGCAGAAAGGGGACGATGCCGGTTTCTTTGGCGCGGGTCAGATAGTTGGCTACGGATTTGGTGTCGAGGGTGGCGGGATCGAGATTCAGGCCGGCGCCGGGATGCAGAAGATGGGAAACGAGAATGCCGATGAGCAGGGCGAGGGTGGAAACGATTTCGAAGTAGACGAGAGTTTTGATGCCGACGCTGCCGACTTTTTTCAGATCGTGGGTGGAGGCGATGCCCTGGACGACGATGCAGAAGATGACGGGGGCGATCATCATGCGAATGAGGGAGACGAAGGCGTCGCCGAGGGGTTTTAAAGCGACAGCGGTACGAGGAGAGAAGTGGCCCAGGAAAATGCCGATGGCGATGGCTACTAGGACTTGGAAGTAGAGAGTGGTGTACCAGCGTCGAGACTTTGCCATACGCTAAAAGTTCCTTACCTCAACAGCGCTTGCCCAAACCCGTTGGCGATTCGAAACACCAGTCACTGCACGAGATACAGCAGTGCTTCTTTTTGCAGCAGGACGCGTTCGACGTTTCGCCATGCGGAACGAAATAGAAATTCAGAGGATTGGCGGGTGGCTCCGGCGATGTGCGGGGTGAACAAGATGCGGCGCGCGGCTTCACCACGGAGCGCGAAAAGTGGATGGTCGGGCGGGGGAGGCTCGGTGGAATAGACGTCGATGGCGGCGCCACCCAGGTGGCCAGAGATTAAGGAGTGCGCGAGGGCGGCTTCGTCGACGATGCCGCCGCGGGAGGCCTGGATGAGGATGGCTCCAGGCTTCATGGCGGCTAGTTGGCGGGGACCGATGAGGCCTTGCGTGGTGGGGAGCAAGGGGACGTGCAAGGTGATGACGTCGGAAATTTTCAGCATCTCGTCTAAAAAAACGGATTTTGCTCCAAGTGCATTGGCAGCGCGTGCGTCGCGCGGAGCGGGATCGTAGTAACAGATTCGGGAACCGCGGTGGTGAAGGGCTTCGGCGACGGCTAAGCCGATTCTGCCGAAACCCACGATGCCGACCGCGAGACCGTCTAGACCTGCAAGATTTTCGGAAATCATACGGGCGCGGAAGTCGGCATAGTTGCCGGCACGAATTTCGGCGTCGGCCCATAGGAAACGGCGCAGAAGAACGGAGGCCGCGGTCACCACGTATTCTGCTAGAGCCCTGTTGCTGCCGCCGGGGACATTTGCCACGGAAATTCTCAGACGCTTGAGAAGAGCAAGATCGAGGCGATCCACGCCCGCGCCGGTGACTTGGACGAATTGGACGGTCGTGCCTTCGAACAATTCTGCAGAAAGTTTTGGACCGACGGCGGGGATCACGAGGGCGCGGGCTTGCTTCATCAACGCGGGAACATCGGGATCTTCCGGAGCACGATAGGCAATCTTCAGAGAGGGAGACGGCAAGACGCCGAGGCGCTGAAAATCGGCTTCGGGGCGCAGGCAGAGGACATCGGCGGTCATGGGCGCTTGGGAGTTCCGGATGAAACAGCGGATTCCACCGTGCTTCTAGAGATGTCGGCGGAGGGAAAGAAGCAGAGTAGGAGAAGCGGTGTGTTGCCAGTGTTGCGGGTGACGTGTTTTTCCCCAGGCGGGATGAGAATCGTGTCGCCCGGTTGGAGAGGATATTCACCAGTTTCGGCAAACGTGGTGCCTTGGCCGGACAAGACGTAGATGCATTCTTCGTGGCCGGAATGTTGATGCGGGCCGCGCGGCGCTTCCCCAGGTTGCGGGACGGGAATTTCAACTAGCCGCATGGTGACGCCCTTCGCACCATTTTCACCGGAGACGATTTCGAGGGATTTGCGGCCGGGCAATCCGAGTTGCTTCGCTTGCGCTTGGGTGAAGAGGCGGGCCATCAGCGCGCCTTGCTCACTTGCTTGAGTTCGGCGACGCCGCCTTGAATTTTGTCGAGCTGTTTGAAGATTTCGGCGGATTGCGTGGCGATGGAATCCGCGACGGCGTTGATGATGCGATGGGCCTTCTCGACAGTGGCGTGCTCCGGAGCGCCGTACCAGCCGGTTGGTGCGATGGAGCGCACGTCGGACAAGACGGGTTGATAGCTGCGGGTGCGGCGCAGCGCATCCATTTTTTCCCCGTGGGAGTGGTCGGAAGAATTGTCAATACGATCGAGGTGCACCAAATCGGGGCGATAGGCGAGGACCGCTAAAGCTTCGATTTCGCCGCCATGGGTGAGACCGCCGCATTCCTTGCCAAACATGTCTTCGGCGACGAAGCACGCCTGGACGGTGAGCACGGTCATGCCGTGTTCGCGATGCAAGAGATCGGCGGCAACGCCGAGCGGAGGAATGTTGAGTTCGTGCCAATTGAGAATCAGAAGATATTTGGCACCGTGCTGCGCAGTGGAGGCGCAAGTTTCTGTGACCAGGCGCATGTACGTGTCTGGCGTCAGAGTGATGGTGCCTTCGAAGGGCATGTGCAGGGGGGTGACGCCGAGCGGGCCTCCGGGCAAAACCAAACCGTCCATGCGCTCGGCGACGGCGTGGGCGATGGCGTTCGAAGCGAAAATGTCGGTGCCGGTGGGGAGATGAGGACCGTGTTGCTCGACGCTGCCCTGCGGCAGAATGACGAGCGGGTTTTTCTTCAATTGCACGGCGATTTCCGGCTGCGTTAGCTCAATGAAATAGCGGCTAGGCAACATTGTGGATTTTCTCCGCAACGCGGGCTTGCGCGGCGCTGAGCACTTCGGCGATGCGTGTGTATTGTCCGTCCTTTTCGATGGAGCGCAAGGCGGCATAGACGATGGCCACGGCAAAATTGCCGTTGTAGGCGCTCAGTTCGCCAGACTTTCCCGTTCTGCAACTTTCGGCAAACATTTCGAGCTCGGTGCGGAACATGTCGCTCTCCGGGACTCTTAACTCTTCGCGCTTGGCGTAGCCATCCTTGCCGCGTTGGATGTAGAGAGTTGAGTTCTTGTGCAGCTGGTCGGGAGTATCCCAGGTGTTGAAATCGATCTCGTAATGCATCAAGCCCTTGGAGCCAAAAACGCGCACGGCGAAAACTCCGGGAGAGGTCCAGCAGGAGCCGACGTAGCCGACTTTTCCGTCGGCGAATTTGAGAAGGGTCATGGACTGATCGTCCACTTCGGCACCGACGGGCGAAAGCTTCGAAGACATAGCGCCAGCTTCGACGATTTCGCCACCGAGGTAATGGAGCACATCGAACTGGTGGATGGCGAGTTGAGACAACGGGCCGCCGGGGGCTTTGTCCTTGTACCAGCGCCAGGTTTTGGGAGTCAGCTCGAGCGCGCGTTCATTGGAGAAATTTGCTTCGATGAAAGCGACACGGCCGAGTTCGCCGCTGTCGATGGCTTCGCGAATTTTGCGGATTCCGGCCATCAATCGCGCGCTATGGCCGACGGTGACGGTGATTCCATATTTTTTCTCGAGCGCCGCGATCTCCAGGCCTTCTTCGAGAGTGCTGGCGATAGGCTTCTCCGTGTAGACGTGTTTGCGCGCCTTGGCGACTTCGCTGGCGACGGGCAAGTGCTGCTCATTCGGAACGGTGAGGATGACGCCCTCGATCTCGCGATTGGAGAGCATCGTGCGCATATCTGGGACGGCAGGAACGCCGAGTTCCTGTTCGAAGGCCAGGCGCTTTTCTTCCGAGCGGCTGTAGCCCGCGACGATTTTGATTTTTTCGGATTTCGCGGCGGCGCGCGTCAGCACTTTGGCCCAGCGGCCAAGCCCCACGATGCCAAATTTCACGGGAGTTGCAGTCATGCAGGCCTCATTCTACTCAATTCTGGTATTAAAACTGAAAAGCATCTGCCAGCGGGCGTCGCGCTTTACCCACATGCGCGAGTTGAAATAGGCCTTGGCGTTGGCGCGCTGTTCGCGGGCGATCATCATGACGGTGTCGCCGAAATCGAACATGCGCGCGGAAAGCAGCGCCGGGGGAGCGGATCTGGCTCCGGCTTGTCTTTGCGTTTTGAGTTGAGCGAGCCGGTCGGCTTTCGTGTATGGGGCGTCGTGATGAGTGTCCGTAGCCGTAAACTCGTCGGCGATGAGCGGCGCGTAGGAATCTGGATCACTTTCGGCCATGGCTTTCATCACGCCTTGCCAAGAAGTGATCGCTTCCCTCTCGGACGGAGTCTCCGGCTGGAACGGAATCGTTTTGCAGGGGTTGTCACACACGCCTGACCCAGCTTCGGCAGCGACGGGCGGCTCCGACTTCGCAACCATTCTGACTTCCTGATAAAGAACGAGCCGCCAGCTTGGCGCACGCTGGAGCCAGACGCGAAGGACTTGAAGCTTGCCGCGATTGGCCCGGACGATAGCGGTCCGGCCATAAACGCGGACTTGCAAGTCAACGCCGACGTTTGCGGGTTGGGGAAAGTTTTTCAGCACTTGCGCTTTGAACATGCTCTTGCCGGTGGAATCGATCCAGGTGAAATCCTCGTTGAGAAGCCGGTTGAGAGCGAGCTGGTCGTTGAGGAATGCTTCGTCGCCTCTTGCGAGGAGTTCGAGCAAGGAGTGGTCCACAGCGAGGACCGCTTGCTCATCTTTAGTGACGCCAAAGGTTTCGCCCGCCAGGATAAGCGCAAGCACAGCGCAGGCTGTGGCGGCGATGAGCGCAGAACGAGCAAACAACTTCATGCGTTACTCCCACGGGTCCAGCGGAGGGGGTCCCGTCCAAAGAATGATGCTAAGAGACCTTGGCGGGCGCATCCTGGATAGTCGTCTGATAGCTGATGGACATGATCCAATGCCCATCACGCTTGATCCAAAGGCGGCTGACGTGGACCGGCTTGCCAGAGTAGGGCTGGTGCAAGCAGGTCATCACGATGGCGTCGCCGAAATCAAACATTTGGGCGGACACGAGAGGAGAGGGCGCGGAGCCGCGGCCGGTTTGCTTCTGCAGATTCAGCGTGGCGATGCGGTCGGCTTTGGTCATGGGGTGATCGTTGGTGGAACTGAGCATGGTGAATTCGTCGGCAATGTGGGGAGACCAGGCTGCGGCGTCGTGGTTGGTTACGCCGGTCTCCAAGGCCTGCCAGGAAGCAACGACGGCTTGCTCGGCTTCGTTTCTCGGCTTGTACGGCAAGGTCTTGCAGGGATTTTCGCAGTCCTTCACTTCGGAACCCGTGGGGCCGGAGGTCTGCCGGCCGAGAGCGACTTCGTGATAGACGAGCAACCGCCATCCGGCGGAGCGCTTGACCCAGATGCGGAGAACGTGGATTTTGTCGCGGCCGGCCATCACGGCACTGACTGGGCCGTAGGTGCGCTGATGTACCTCCGCGCCAGCTTCGTTGCCAAGTGCGGGAGATGGAACGGAACCGAGAATCTGCGTTCTGGTGCGATTTCTGCCATCTTCGTCCGTCCAGGTGGCATCGGTGTCGAGGAGTTTGCCGACAGTTGCTTTGTCGCCTTTGGCGGCGGCCTGGACCAAGTCGTGGTCGGTCTGAAGTGCGTCTTGATCGTCACCGGCGGCAGCAGCGGATTTGCTCGAGACGAAAGCTAGAGTGCAAACAAAGAGGACGCCGATCACAAGTGCAGTTGAGGCGGTACGAATCATCGGTTTTCATTCTCCCAGGAATGCATATATGCGTTTATACAGGAAAAAAGGGCCGGAGAAATGTCCGGCCCCTTTCCGAGTTCCAAGCAAGAACTACGGCTAGAAAATGAACTTCAAGCCCAGCTGAATGGCGCGGTTGCTGCCCGAGCCGAGGACGGGGTTGAAGGCGGCGCTGTCCGGAGTGGCACAGCCGCAACCAAACTGGCTTGGCACTGACGGATCAGAGAATGCTGCTTGCCCGTAACCGCTGGTGGCACCCCAGGGATTGGCGAACTCGGGGTGATTGAAGACATTGAACATTTCGGCGCGGAACTGCGCCTTGACGCGTTCACCGAACTTAAAACTCTTTGTGATGGAGAGGTCGACGTTGTGGAAGCCGGTATCGCGGAAGATGTTCCGGCCCATGGTGCCAAAGGTGTTTTGCGCGGGGGGAACCAAGACGGATTTGCCATTCAAGCTAACGTAGCAACCGGCGGTCACGAGCGTGCCGTTGGCAGACGGATCGGGCGCTTTCCCTAAGCAATTGTTCCATGCGGCCGTGGTCTGAGCAGCGGATAGCGGAATTGCTGTGGCCCCACCTTGGGTCAAGTATCCGCACGAGACGGCCGCAAGGTTAGTCGGCACAGCCGGATCCGTGGTGCTGCAATAGGGTAGGGTGTTGGGCCCACCAGACTTGAAGTCCGCTGGGTTACCAAAGAAGTCCCAACGATCTGCAAGTTCACCGGTTCCACTGAAGTTGAACGTTTGATCATTGACGTTCCAGGGTTGGCCGCTCTGCAGAGCGATAATCGAATTGAGCTGCCACCCTTCCAAGAGTTGCCCCCAAGTCTTCTTATCGGGAAGGGAGTAGGTCACGGACAGTGTAAAGCGATGCCGAATGTCTTCGTCGCCGCTGGCATGCTCCAAATAGGGACGCGTGCTATCCATAGGAAGAAAGGCGACCCAGTTAGAAGACAAGTCGTCCAGTGCATGGGAATAGGTATAGCCAAGGACGAAATCGAGGCCATGGTAGTTGCGAGCGGTCAGCGTTGTTTGCAGGCCGTTGTAAGTGGAACCGTAGAAATTGGAAAGGTAATTAATGGATCCAAGATACGGATACTTAGCTGCGAACGGGCCGACTCCGCCTGGGGTGGGCTGATTGAGGTCGACGACACCCGGAAGTTTGGTTCCGTGATTCCCAACATAAGAGGCGTCGAGAGAGAGTTTGCCAGAAAAGGCATGCTGGATGCCCAGAGTCCAGTTCTCAACATAGGGTGTGCGGAAGTTGCGATTCATGGCGAAGGTGTTGCACGGGCCTGGGTCTGCTCCGATACCGTCACCGCACTGAACGAGTGAAGTAACGTTAGAGGGATAGATGGGAGTGGTTTGATTCACCCAGTTGAGGCCATTCGCCCCGGAGCCGGGAATGGTGACGCCAGTGGTAAGAATGTTTCCGACGCCAGGGCAGCCCGTCGGGGCAGGACACGCAGCGTCAAAAATTGTCGCGCCAGTGGGAACGACGCCAAGGCCAAAAAGTACGGGGCCGCTTTGAAGGTTCTGCTGAGACATATAGGTGCTCATGGAGAGCAGATCGTAGACGATGCTGCCGCCGAGACGAACAACAGTGGTGCCTTTGCCGGTGACATCCCAGGCCACACCGAAGCGCGGCGAGAAATTCCTGTGGTCACCGTTGTAGATGGAACTAATATTTTTGCCCACCTGTTCAAAACCGACAGTGGGATCGAAATTTCCGAGCAGATTGTTGGCTTCGGTAGGAACGGCCTGGTATTCGTAGCGGATCCCGAGATTGATAGTGATTCTCGGGGTGATGCGCCAGTCGTCTTGCACGTAGCCGGCATAGAGCCATTGGCTCAGGTTCCGGATAGGGGAACCGGCCAAGAAACCGGCGCTTGTGGGGTCGCCGGAGAGCAGGGCCTCCAAATTGGAAAAGGTGACGCGTCCCCGTGCACCGCGGTAGGTGCCCTGGTGGACAAGGTCCCTGCGGAGCTCGCCGCCGAATTTGAAGGCATGCTTGCCGCGCAAATACGAAATCTGGTCAATGAGGTCGTAGACTTTGTCAGGTCCCACAATCTTGGGAAAATTGTGAAAGGCGCCCAGCTCTGTGAAACCACCGCCCAGCTTGATATTGGGGATTCCTTGCAAGATTGGATTGGTAATTCCAGTGTCTATTTTGTAGGGGAAAGTGATGTCGTCCGGGATGATTCCAAGGGTGTAGTGAGTGAAACCGCCGCGAAGCTCGTTGGCCCAGGTGGAGCTCGGCGTCCAAGCCCAGTGCGCGGAAGCGGCCTGCGCACGGGAGTGAACATTGGTGCGGAATTGCGCAAGAAGTTCGTTGGAATCCATCCCTACGATCGTGTCATTGCCAAAGAAGTAGGAGCCGCTCAGGCTGTGGTGATCGTTGAGGTGGTAGTCCACTTTTCCGATGGTGTTTTTCGAGCTGTTGACGTTCGGAAAGTGCAGCGCGACACCGGTTCCCTGCGAGCTATTGGGAGTGTAAAAGCCCAGCAAATAGGCACTGAGAGGGTTCACTGTAAACGATGGATTTTGGGCAACGAGGTCCGCGGTGGCGTCCGCGATGCTGTGTTTGCAGTCGCCGGTGGTGAGCACTACGCAACCCAGGCCACCGCCGCCCACGATGGAAGCCGTTGTAGGCACACTCCCGGAGAGCGAATTGCCAACGGAATACATCTGACCTTCATAGGCGCCGAAATAGAAAAGCTTGTCGCGGATGATGTGCCCGCCTGCCGAGCCGCCGTACTGCTCGAGTTCAACGGGGGTCTTGGGCGAGCCGACGGGATCAAAGTAGTTCCGCGCATCAAACGAGTCCGAACGGCCGAAACCGTAAGCGGTACCGTGGATATCGTTGGTGCCGGACTTCAAACCCACGCTGGTGATAGCGCCGGGCTTCCAACCGTATTCGGCTTTGGGATTGACCTGAGTGTTGAATTCCTGAATGGCGTCAATGGGGATGAGCGTGGCGGCATCGCCGAGGACGGCAGCGGCATTCGTGACGCTGAGGCCCATAAAGGATTCATCGTTGGTGACTCCGTCGACGATGAAGCTGGTGTCTTCAGGGCGAATGCCGTTGGTGGTTTGGGTCCAGGGGCCGCCACCGGGATAAACGGAAGTGCCGGGACGCAGAGAGATCAGATTCTGGTAGTTGCGGCCGTTCAGCGGGAGGTCATTGATAATTTCGTTGCTGATAGTTCCGCCCAAAGTGGTTGAGGTTGTATCCACCATGGGAACCTGCTCGGTGATAGTGATCGTCTCGGTAGTCGAGCCGGTTTGCAGCACGGGGTCGATGCGGACATCCTTGCCAACTTCCAACAAGATGTTTTTGCGCTCGAAGGTCTTGAAGCCTTTGTATTCGGCGCGAACCGTATAGGTGCCGGGCAAGAGGCTTAGCGCTACGTAAGCGCCGTCCGAATCTGTGGTTAGAGTTTGCGAGACGCCGCGGGCCACGTCCGTGATGGTCACGTTGGCACCGGCGACGTTTCCGCCGGATTGGTCGGTTACGACCCCTAAAATGCGGCCGGTACTTCCTTGCGGGAGCGCCGGGACGCACGCCAACAGGACCATGCAAACGGCCGCAAGAATCCGGACGAGCTTCGCCGGCATGACACACACGGGCACGTTACTGCCCTGAGCATTGGACTCCATGAGGACCTCCCCCACAAAAAGGTATAACGGCTGTACCACCGTACGACCTGAGCTGTCAAGTGTTTCGTTGATGTTATGCAACGAAAATGGTGATAGATGGGGCCGAGGAGCTGGCATTGGTATATTGGTCTGACCAGTTGATTCGCGTCCCAAGGGCCCGCGCGCGACCGCTTCCGGGAACCCAGACATCCAATGCGACACCACCCCGCCAATTCTTACCCCAAGCTGAGTTTCTTAAGGAAGCCTTATGATAGGCGGAGTGGGGCTAGGTGACTTAACAGCCACTATTGAGTCCTGGTACCTAAGGCTAGACCTGCTCTAATCAGTGCTGGACGCAACGAATTTGAGCACAGGCATCGGCGCACGCGGAGACGTCTAGGAGGCCGTGGTCGAAAGCGTTTCCGCGGTAGCTAGGACATTGATAAGCCAGACTGCAGATGACATTTTTCATCTGCCACGAGCAATAGGCCGAATCGCCTGGTGCGATGACATGGACAGAGATGCTGGGATATTATGATGATGTTCAGGAAGGCGAAACACGTCTGGAGCTTTGAGCAATTCCGGATGTGGACGCTTTCGAGACGAACGCCGGGGCCGTAGCTCAACTGGATAGAGCGAGAGTTTCCTAAACTCCTGTCAATAATAAAAATAACCAATAGAAATGCCTATTTTTGCATCATTCTGTACCCAAACTGCACCCACCCAAGGTACAATGGGTACGGCAGCTGGGTACACCGGAGGAAGTGATGCAAAGAGGCGCAATCAAGCAGCATGGCAAGTTCTGGGTCCTGAAATTCCGCGAGGATGTGCTCCAGAACGGCACCCGGGTTCGCAAGGACGTGTACAAGAAGTTGGCTCCTATCAGCCGCGAATACCAGACCAAGGAATCCGTCCAACCTCTGGCCGACCTGATTCTGGCACCCCTGAACGCTGGCGTCCATCAGGCTCAATCCGTCGACACTATCGAGACCTTTCTCGAATCCTTCGTTGCCAAAGGCCAAGGTGGCAGCGGCCGCGAGCTCCAACATAGCACGCTCAAAAATTACACCGTGATGCTCAATCTTGTTCGCCCTCATCTTACATCTATCGAGTTACGCCAAGTCCGGACCCCATACATCGACAAATTGCTGCGCGCGGTTGCTGAGAATGACGGCGAGGAACGCCGGGCTCACACGACCTACCGCAACCTGAAAAACTTCCTGAGCAGCGCGTTCAAGTATGCCGTCCGTGACGGCTTGGTCGACTTCAACCCGGTCCGCGAGGCGGCAATACCGGTCGGCGAAGAGGCAGACACGCACGCATACAGCCTGCGGGAAGTCCGCACGATTGTAGGCGGATTGAAGAAGCCGGTGGCGAAGTCTCTGGTGTTGGTTGCGACGTTGACGGGCTTGAGGTCGGAAGAAATTAAGGGCCTGAGGTGGGAAGACTACGACGGAAAGGTCCTAAACATTCGCCGAGCTGTGTCGGCCGGGAAGATAGTGGACGTCAAGACGAAGGCAAGCAAAGCTGCGGTGCCGGTCGTCAAGACGGTGCAGAAGGTGTTGGCGGCGCATCTGAAACTGAACTCCGGAGATGGTTACATTTTTCATGGCAATACAGGAGAACCCTTAGATTTAGAGAACTTCGCTCAGCGGGATATCAAGCCGGTGCTGGAGGCAGCAGGAATCGAATGGCATGGCTATCACGCCTTCCGTCGCGGCTTGGCCTCGGTGCTGCACGAGCTGGGAACCGCGGAGCTGACCATCAAGCACATTCTCAGGCACTCGGATTCTGACGTGACGCGCAAGCATTACATCAAGACGTCAGTCGAAACCAACCGGAAGGCGCTCGAATTGGTTGAGAAAAAGTACCTCAAGACGAAAAACCGCGGCTAAGCTGCGGCTTCCATCCAGCGCAGAACATCTGACAAACGGAACCGCAGGAACTTTCCGGCGCGCAACGCGGGCATCGGCGGCCTTCCGTCCTTGCGCTCACGCTTGCGGGTCAGCTCGGAGATAGTCTTGGCATTCGGGAGCTTTAGCGCGGAGGCAAGCTCCTCGGCGGTCAAGATGGGTTCATGTGTGACTACAGGCAAGGCAGCGACAGGAGCCGGAGCAGTCTTGAGCTTCTTCATGGGCACAACCCTTGGAATTTATTTCGGAATTTCTAGGGAGTGCCGTCATGCCCCGATGGCTAAGACGTTTGGCGTCAGCGACTCGCCGCGGATAACGCTAGAAGTACAACAGGAATAGTGTTTCACAGAAAGCCAATATTGTCAACTGTACCAACGTACAGGTCAGGCTTTCGGCTCCGGCTTTGAGATGACGAATATCTTGCTGACATCTGCTTTGACGATGTGGGCTTTCGAATTCTTCACTGGAGTCTCTGGAGGCGGCTATGTTGCGGGCTTATCCTCGGGCACTGCAACTTCGACAGCGGGAACTACTGGATTGGTAGGAGCCTAGGCGTGATAAAATCGAGGTACGGTGTTATTGAATGACCCCCGTCCGCGTTGTCCAATCCACGGAACCTTTATGGCTCCCGCGGTTCACTGGATTAAACTGGACGGCAAACCGTTTCCGAAGCCCTGCAGTGTTTGTCCGCGAGCAAACTGCTTTTATGTTCACGACCTTGTGAACAACTTCTACACCTTGCCCGAAGACGCGCTAATAGGACACCCGCCTCTCCTGAGGGAAACATCGAGGGCATTCGGCCCGTGGAGTTGTGTGTGAACCTCTGGCGTGCCCATTGCATAATGCCGCCCGGCGCTGATGTTCGGGCGTCCGGTACGATTGCAGCGCGCCGGAATCGCGGGCTCGTATGCCAGCCTTGATGCCGCCGATGCTGCCACCCTTCTGGCAATCTTCAAAGGTCAGCTTGTGGCGGCTCACGCTTTTCCTTCGTCCCGGTCTTTCAATGTCCGACGCATTTCAACGTGCCGGACGTAGCGCGACTGGTAAGCCTGGCGCACGAGCGTGTCCTCAGATGGCTTCGGTCCCGCCGGTGGTTGGCGGCGTGGAACAGGAATAACTAATCGTCTAGGTTTCATCGGCGGCTCAGCCAGTCGAGGATGTCGTCCACCATTTTCTTTCGGGCTGCAATAGTCGCGGCTTCGGGGTCCGGAGTGGCTTCGATGTGTTCATCACGAATGTGTGCTTCTACGTCTGCGCGCTCCTGCTCGGACAATCCGAGACCGAGCGGTCTGGTGTTCGGCGGGATTGGGTCCGCAACACTGGCACCGGCGGCCTCAAGGTCGGCAGCTGTCGCGTCGATGCGAGCTTTGATTTCTTCATCGACGGGCGGCTGCGGCGTTGGTGTGCGCCAGCGCGACAACCAATGGGGTTTTGTGTGGTCAATCATTTGGCACCCTTGGTGGCTGGTTTGGTGGCTGTTCGCTTCGGGCGTCGGGCCAGAATTGAACCTGGCACAAGTCTCTGTATGGCGCGATTAAGAGCCCGGTAGCGGATTTCTCCGTCCACGAGTACGGCCAACAATTCACAGTTGGCTTGACGCATGTTCTCGAATTGATTCATCGACAACGTGGACTTTACCTGGACGCGAACGAGTCGCGAGCCCCGAGTCGCCACGACATCGCATGGGCCGTTTACGCTCAGATTCCGGTACACGCCGTCGAATCCGAGCGTCAATAAATGTGCGCAGACGCGAAGTTCGGCAATGCTGCCCCGTGTCCCGGGGCTTATGGACCGCTTCATCATTTCCTTGTAGGGATTGCCGACTCGGCGGCGTGAGATAGTTACGCGGTCCAACTTCCAATTAGCGCCGCTGGGACGCTGACGTTCGGGACCGGAAATGGACCTTGGACTTGAATCGCCTTGGGTCCGACAAACGGGAACAGCGGAAACGGAATCGCTGAGGGCCACGGATTTTGTAGGAAACCGTAGACGCTGGCGTACCAGTTGAAAAGCACAGCAGTCAACGCTTGCTGCATCTGACCTGCAGCGTTTGCGGCCATGAGATACGCGAAGAATACTTGCGGGAACACCTGCAGGCCATTGACAGTGCCTTGAATGGTGCAAAGAGGGTTCGGGTCCCCCGAGCCGCCGCTGGTTCCGTCGTAGGCACAACTTGAGACTGAAAAACTGTTCATGATTATTCCTCTTATAGTCTGCTGTTCTGTCGAATGATTGATGTCGATAAAGTCCACACCGATTACGTCTGCGCCAGCGAGCGTGACCACCAGCATCTCCGGCTGAAAAGTCTTTCCATGCCTTTGATGAAGTTCATTTTATCCTTTGAAGACTAGGGCCGCCCGAAGACGGCCCGATGTTGTAATTACTTACCGAGCGCCTTTCGATTTATTGCCTTGCGGGTCGCGCGTATGGCTTCTTCGTTTTTCTGTGTGATGGTCAAAATATTCCCGTTGTTTTGGGCGTCCATGGCTTTTTCATGACCATCGTTGTCTGATTCCAACGGAAGCGTTTTCACTTCCTCGGACTTTTTGTCGCCAAATTGCAGGTTGGCGTCGGGGTCCGAATGCTTTCCTGCTGCCTGGCGAGCACCAGATGAAGGTGCAACGTTATTTTTGGACTTTCTTAGTTCACTCATTTGCTTTTTCCTTGTTTCACGCCCGCTCTGCGGACGTATTTCTCGGGGCGTCTATAGTTCACTCCGAGAGAATTTCGTTTAACGGCGCGGTGCGATGAGTCCTTGGTCGGCGTGACCTGTAAGCCACGGCTTCTTTTCCATGTCTTCGGCTCTGACGTAATCCTTGACCTGCTTAAGCGTGCATCGTTCAAGAACTTCGGGCGGGCAACGCGAACCGTCAGGAGCGGTCAGCGGAAGCTGTTTGCCTGATGCGATGAATTGATGCCAGTCAAAGCGCGGCTGGACAGGTGCGGGCGGCGGGGGTGGCTGCGGCGCGACGGCAACAGGCTTCCTTGTTTCAAGAGCCGACTGCCCGAGATTATGAACAGCTGCTCGGACGAGACCGTAGTCCATTGTTTCGAAGCCGTGGTCTTGTCCCCAGGCAAAGATGATGTCCCGATTTGGTTGCCCGGTGTCCAGCCAAGGATACTCGGCTTGCAGTTGCGTCAGAATCTCAACGAGATTTGGGCAGTAGATTGGTTTGCGTTCCATTTATTTCTCTCCGTACACCTTGATTTCAAATTGGTAGAACGACTTCTCGAACGCCTCGGCTTCCGCCGCGGTCAATTTCTCCACGGGATGACTCTTTAGGAAGTCATCCAGGAACTTTTTCAACGCTTCTCTGATGCGCTGCTTATGAAAATACGAACGAACATCAGCTGCTGCGGTTTCTGTGCGACGGCGAAGTCTTACCATAATCCCCGCAGCTTTAAGGGCGTCCTGGGTTCGGCGGTTTACCTCAGCTTGAGAAAGAGACTCGGGATATTTCTTGGTTTCCTCTTCTTCGCGAATCTGCTCCTGAGTGCGTGGCTCGTGGCCTCCGACGAAGGTGAGCTTCCCGGCACGGTGAAGTTCCGCAGCGCCTCGTTTGATGGCCGCAGCGGTTGGATAAACTCCTTTTCCGTCTGGGTGCTGGGCGTTGCTCTGGAGCCAATCCAACATAGCCTCGGTGTTCTCTGGCGAATTGAGAAGCTGGACACGGCTGCCCAGACTCAGTTCGAATTCTTTGAAACTCGCTGCGACGTCCTGCATCGTCAACGATGGGTGTAGCGTAATCATTTTGAGTCTCCTTTTACTGCAGCTGCTGCGCTGCTGTCTTACGGCAGGCGGAATTAAGTTGTTCCTCTCCGAAAAGTTCAAATAAACGACTTATCTCGGAATTCTGTAAACGTCTGAGCATGTTCTCCGACCACGGAATTCGAACGCCAGGTCTGTTGGGCGGCTCATACGCTTCTGTGATGGGCGCGAACACCAGCTTCGCCTTCATGCCCGCTCGGATTTGCGCCTCGTGGATTTCTCGTTTGCGCGCGGCTTCGCGGACCGTCTTTGTATCAGCGGCGTACAACGCGCGCTGGGCTTGGACGTAATCGTTGATGTATTGCAGACGCGGCAGGTCGTCCTGCTCCAGTTCAGCGCGGGTTCCCGAATAGAGCCGTCCGTCAACATTTCCCCGCCACTCATACTTATCATTGGCGACCTCATTGCCGTTGGGGTCAGTATGCGTACCGAGTATCTTCTCGATGAGCCCGAGGCGTTCTTGTTCGTCGCGGATAGCCTGGACGGCGCGTGAGGTCAGCACAAGCTGCTGGCGCACGTTCGGATTTTCCACGAGCTTCCGTAGAATGTCGTAAGTGATTGTCTGATGTACACTCGCGAGCGAATCGAGGATTTTGATATTGCAATCGAGGCGGTACTCTGGGTATTCCTGCCAGAGCTCAGCGTAAGCGTCAGCGTAGTCTGCGTTGATGGCGAGCTTGTGCTTGATTCTTTGAAAAGCTGCTAGGACCGTACGCGCGGTTGCAGGTTGGCCCTGACATGCCTCAAGCAACAAGCCCTCGTTGGCGACGCCGCGATATCCCGGCTCCGCATCAAGTGCTGCTTTTATGATTTCGATTTCTTCCTGCTGTGTTCGCATTGCTAATCTCCTGGTTGAGCGTATAGGTCGCCCAATGTGGCGTGTGAATTCTCTTCTGCTTCTTGAGGCAAGTCCTCGTAAATCGCGACAATGGCTTCCCATTTGTTAGCGACTGCCACGCTCGGCTTGATGCGTACGGCAAGAACGTCGCCGATGCGAATATCCGTTAGCTTCATGTGCGTGTAGCTCGACTGACGGTGCAAGACCCGCGACGCTACGAATACTTCGACGTCCATGCCGACGAGGTGGCCTGTCAGGAAGCCGTTCTCGTCGACGTGCTTGACTTGAAAGTTGTACCAATCCTTGAAGTCGGGCTCGAAAGAAGGCTCGTTGGCTCGGCTAACAGGCATCAACTCCTGGGCGATGTTCTTTCGGAAGCGCTGGTTCGGCGTGAATACGACACGCTCACCGGCGCTGATGGCGCGGAGCCCAGAGACGTCGGGGATGATGCCGTCGCCGCGGAGCAAATATTCCAGCCCGTCGTCGCCATCGATTGTTGTGAACCCCGCGTGGTTTAATTCGGCGCGGACTGTTCCGAATAACTGATAGGACTTCTTGATGACCGATGGTGGCTCAGGCTCTGGCACTACCTTTTCGATGACCGCGGGCGTCGCAACTGGCGATTCAGCCAAGACCTTCTCAACCTCGCGAATGATATATGTCTGTTCTTTCTTGATGACGCTGCGCTGTCGCTGCTCAGTTCTCTTCTCCGACAACAACTCGTGCGCTGCGCCATTCTTATCGAGGACCAACATCTTGCCTCTCATCATTGGGCGAATCACAGTGAAGGAATCGTCGACTTCAAAAAGCTTTTCACAAAGGACACAAAGCTGCTCTGCCATTCTCGTCTCCAATAGGAAATGCCACAGCCAACGCTTACCCCGAATGAGGTCCGAGGTTTGGGACCGCGTCGCTGTGGCTTGCTCTGAGCGTCCCCACGCTCAAAGGTCAATTTTGTTAGTAACGCATCCCCGGAGGAAGACAACGACCCAACAAAGCGCGGTTCTTCTGCGCTTGCGTCAACTCGGGCTCTTGTTGCTGCTGTTGTGGCTGCGGTGGCGGCGTGAAGTCATTGCCAAACATTGCGGCATGCTGTTTAAGCATCTGTGCCCGCCTTTCTTCGGCCTGCTTGTCCTTCTGCTGCTCTTCGGTTAACGGCTGACCCGGAAGGAATCTTTGGGCCATGCTGACGGCGTCGGCGATGTCGATGCCGCGGAACCGGATGTCGCCGCGGACGTTGCGGCGGAATGTTCCGACGCGCATGAACTGAGCGAAAGTTTCATCAACCCACTCGCCGTTGCAGAATCTCAACAAGCGGTCGGGGTCCTCTAGAAGGATGCTCAAGCTCAGAAGACGATTGTGCTTCGCGTCCCGCTGCATGTCGGGCGTACACCAGTGGGCGTTAATCATCGAGATTTCATAGCGATAACTGAGCTGTTGAACCTCGCGCTGCAGCAGTTCTGTTCCAGCGATGCGCTCGATGTAAAAATGCCGAGCCTCGGGATACTTCTTGTGGAATAGAACTAACTTCAAAGCCAGTTCCGACATCCGGAACTTGCCGTGCTGGATTTCCAAGACCGTCATCTGCCAACGGCCGGTTGTTGTCGGGCTGATGCGTACAGCCGCCAGGGCGGTACCATCACTCCCATGTCCGCTGGTGAGTGCCAAGTCGGCCGTTAAAACTGTGAATGCTCCACCGCCGTCGCGCGGCGCTGCCTCCAAGGGCATCAGAGACTTGCGTAGCGTCACTTCGTCGAAGTGAATCTTCGGAGCGTCGCCATCCGGGTCGATGAATTCGCACAAATTCTGTGAACGGAAGAACACCGGATTGGCTTTCAATTCTTTTCGAAGGAAGGCGAACGTCAAACGAGTCGGGAACAAAAGGCTTTCGATGTCGTCTTCGGTTAGGTCGAGTAAGTTCTTGCGAGCGCTCTCTGGCTTTAGGACCCACGCCGGGTCAATACGATATTGCAACGGATGCTCTACGTCCTCGTTTGAACGTTTGATGAGCGTCGCGGTCAAATCCTCGGGATGCCACGGGGTCGAACACATCGTGATGTAGCCGCCCGGCTCCACGAGCTTGGTCAGCAAGTCATACTTATCGATGCTGGCTTGACGCATCTCTTCGTTACCGGTCGTGATATTTGAGATGGGGTCATCGAGGTGGAGTACGTGACAACGACGGCCAGCTGCCGAGCTATCCATGCTTGTTGCTTCCGCGCTCGATTCAATAAGCCCCAGCGAGGCCATAGGATTTTCAAAAGTCAAAGCGCTTCCGTCATCCGGAAGAATGCACATTTCAGGCAGGAGCGTTTGGAACAAAGTAGGTGCATTGATGTTGCGCACTTCGAAATATGAACGAATGCCGCGCAAGAACCCGCGCGCCAACGGTTTGGTCTCCGTACAGAGCAAAATTTTCAAATCGGGGCAGGCGCATAATGCCGATACCATCCACACGATGGCGAACGAACTTTTGTAAGAGTTTCTGGACGCCACGAGAGAAAAGTTCTTAATCGGGTCCTGTGAAGCCAGCCACTCTTTCAAATCTTCCTGCGTATAGCCCGGTTTCAGACCATCTGGATTGAACTTCGGGAAGAAGTCCCGCCAGATGCCGTGCGGCGATTCGTGAAAATCTTTCTTGAGAATGTCGCGACCGAGCAGGAATGCGTCCGTCTTTGTGACGCGGCGCAAACGCAAGAACTCCTCAAAGTTTATCTCCGGTTGGCGGAACATCGAGTAATCCCAGATGGCGTACAGCTCTCGGCGAGATAACAATTCGCCCGAAACTTCGCCGTCTTCGATTTCTGGGATGATGACAGACGCGGTCTTTTCCTTTTGAGCCTGAAGTGCTAAACGGACGCCGTGCGTAAAAAGGAAGCGGTTGTAGTAGAGCTTTTTCTGCTGACGAGCGACATCGGCAAGTTCGAGGATGACTTCGAGGGCGCGGTCATTGGTGATGCCGCGAACCTCGGTCAAGATTTCCTTGGCCGTTTTTTCGGTGATTTCATCGGTACAGTTCCAACGGCGGCTAGAATCGTCTTGCTTAGCCTCACGGCGGTGTTTTGCGGTGGCGTTGCGTTGATACTCCTTCTTTTCTTCCGGGTTCATGTCCTTAATTTTCTTTTTTGGCGCAGCGTCTGCGAGCACACCAATAGCGATTACTTTTTCGTCTGACATGCTTCCTCTTTGGTTTTTAACGGTTACTGCGGTGGCGCGAGCCAGGTTTCATTTTCGTTTGGCTCAGGAACAAACTTATCGTAGGCGTGCCCGTTCGTCGCTTTGACCTTGACTGGCAGCATCTGAGCCTTCCAGTTGTTCCACGCGAAATTGAATGTTTGGAGGTCATTGTTGCGATAGGCGTGCGTCTCATTTTGAAAATCGCGGAGAGACTTGGCGACGAGAGAAATGTCTTCTCCGGCGTTCAATCTGCGGCGCATGCTCTCGGTAATCTTCTTGAATTTCCCGAGGTATGCTCCCACTTTGTCCGGCGCTTCTTCCGTGAAGTGAACCTGACGAATCACCAGTTGTCGTTCGAAAATACGAATCGCGGCGTCCAGGTCTTGTGGTTCCGCAATCATCCGACCTTGACTCCACGCTGCATCAAACATGTCGAGCATCAGATACGTTTTGAAACGCGGCTTGCTTTTAACTTCAGGCGGTTGAACCTTCCAATAATTGCTTAGTTTTTGCTTCGTTTCCGGGAGCATTGTCATCAACCCAGAAAATGGCAGTTGATTTATTTCCGCCAGCAACTTGAAAGCATCTGCTTGCGTAACCTCGGGCAAATCTCCAGCTTCCACGGGATACGAGTGCTCGGGATAAAAGCGGTCGTACAAACCAAGTTTGGTTCGACCGGCAAAACTAGACATGAACACTTCGCCGTCTTGTCCGCACATGAACAGCGATAAATGCGCGTGGTCCGTGGTGCGATATTTAGTCTTTGCAAGAGTCCGACTCAACGTGGTGCTATTTGCCAACTCAATGATGGTGTCAACAATTTCGGGTTGCTTTTTGTCCCCGCCTTTGTGGCCCAAAGACGTCACTTCGTCAATGTAGCAGATGACCGGTTGGTGCTCTGGCTTTTCGAAAAAGACATCTTTCAAACCGGCACCAGAATCTGCGCTGTCAATGACTTTGACGCCGCACTCCAAAACACCGGTGACCTTGAAGAGACGATTCATCAAACGCTTCCACGACAAACCTTTACCTGTGCCGGTCGGGCCGATGACCGCGCCGTAATAACAGGAATTATCTTCTATGTTTTCGAAGCGCATCGCATTCGCTTTTCGAGCCCCAAGAAAAACTTTGGCCGCAAGAAAAACATATTGTCTCGGGATGGTCGTGCCATCACAAATCAAATCGACGATTTTCTTATAGACTCCAGTGATGACCGAATCGTCAAAATCTGGGATTGCAGAATCATCTGACATCGAAGCAGTGACCGAAGGAGCATCACTCAATGATGGACTCGCTTGCGTTGGAACAACAATCGATGATTGTTGACCGGACTTTGCTTTGGTTTCTTCCGCAGACTTAATCGCCTTTTCGATGGTCTGCTGTTCGAGACGGTCCCATTTTTCGCGGCGGTACAGAGGCGACTTGCGAAACTCTGCTGAGATTTTCTCGGGGTCGTTTCCGTGCTCAATCGCCAACACGGTTGCCAAAGCCATGTCTGCTTCGCTGTGCGACGGATATGTCAAGGAATTTCCATGAGCGTCTTCAATCACGAACGGTTCCGTCGACTTGATGACACCACTCATTAACACAGACAATTTGCCGTGATTGAAGAAGCCCGTCTGCACGACCGGTGTAGATTGTCGGTCGCTTTGGGTTATCGATGTTCCTGACGACTTTGGTTTGGTGGGCGCGGGATATTGGCTGCGAATATCGCGGCACAACTGATAAACCTCGGTCAGGTCGCGCGCTTCTACATCCACGGAATCTTCGTACAGCGGCTTTCCAGTGACTGTGAAGTAGCGGCCGTCGGTGAACACTTCAATCTTGACTTTGTCGCCGAATCCGACAGCGGGGTCGAGATTAAATACTTTGTCTGTGCCAGGAAGCTCTCCGCGGACCCAGACGCGAACCCCTGTCTGCGACGGAGTTACTTCCGTGTAGCTGTCAAGAGCATCCACGATGCTCTGCGCCCACGGAGAAATATCACCGGTCCTCGGGTCGTGGCAGCCATCAAGGTCGAAACCGACGATGCCGCCGTTGACCACGAAGCCTACGCCTTGCGTGTTGTCAATTCTCGCGCCCGTGACGGCTGCGCGATAATCGGACCAATCTTCTGAACGAGTCGACGCGGCTTTACGGCCATCGAGACGGTATGGAACTTTCGTCGGCTTGCCATTGTCTCCAGTCTCAATCTTCCACCGAATCCAATTAGGGATAGCTTTCAAAAACGCAGGAACTTCGGGAAGCGGGTCAATAAACTGTGCCGCAGCCATCGGCTGCTGTTCCACAACGCTTGCTGCTTGCATAACTTCCTTGGTCGCATGACCATTCTTACAAAGAGCCTCTACTGGCATAGCCTGCGCGGCCTCGATGATTCGATTCGCTTGACCGTACCAGGCACCGATTTCCGATTGCAACTTCTTCTCAAGGCGCTCGTGTAAGTCTCTAGAGTCTGCGCCAGCGTCGAGTTGATGGCGTGCTTCGCTTACGAACACTTCGAAGCGTTCCGATGTCAAGTCAACTGGCAGCGTAATCACTTCACACCGCCAAGTGTCAACGCTCTGACAATTCGTCTCATGGCGTACGAGCCGATTTCAGCATCGACAGCCATCATGCCGCGGTCGTTTGGTTCAAGGTTGAACAACACCTCAGAGCCAAGCGCTGGAATTCCGCCGCCTTCAATCTTGACGATGCGTGAGTGATGCAGGAAGAAACTTCGGCGAGTACCGAATTCATCCCGCGAACTTACGAAGCCGTAGCCCGCAGGGTCGTTCCACTTCGTTAAGACACCTTTCAGTTTTTCCATGACATTTCCTTTTTCTAGAATCCGGCGTTGCCGGTTGCACCTGCTTTCTGGCGAGACCTTGGCGATGTTCTGCCTATCAGGTAGTCGTCACGGCAGCCAGCCGCTGGACATTTGATTCAACTTCCTTCTGCTGCAACTCTCTGAGACAACGCTCGGCACCTTGATTCGTCCACGTTCTCCCGCCGAAGCGATGTTTCTGACTCCAGCTAACTCCTTTAGGGCGCGGTTTCGAGTCATGGCCCGCTTCCAGTTCGCATTCAAAACTTCCGCTCTCACCTATCAAAACTGCCGTGCACTTCTGTGCCTTTTTCTTTGACATCAATCACCGCTCGGCGTCAGCCGTCAAATTCCTCCTTTGTCAGATTAGCTGGCTCGGAAAGGTGACTACATTCGTTGCTATTGATTGGACTGCGAAAAACTATTGTCTGGCATTGAAAACTTTATCCACAGCATCAGCGAGCGCCTGGACATCGACGTTCTCTTGCGTCATGTGCTCCAAGATTGCAGACCAGCGGTCCGCGTTCCCAAAGTTCAGCGGAAACGGAATCGCCGCTTGAATCGCAGCCAGCCGGTGGCACAAATCGTGGAGTTTCGCCGCATCCCCGGGGCTCAGGTCCTGAACGCCGGTGGTGCAAAGATTCAGGCGAGATGCCGGAATGCCAACGATGGCGCAGGCAACTTTTCCGCTGATGCCTAGTTCGCGCATCTTCGCTGGAAGTCTGATGCCGTTGCTGAGTGCTGTTAGCATGCCATCCTGATAAACGCCGCCGATTATTTCCAGCGGACAAAACAAAAATCGCAGAGATGATTTTCTGCGTAAAAACAAATTGGGTTTGGATTTCCCTGTCAAGGATATCCGTTGTTCTCTACCCCGTGTCCTGTTCCGTTGAAAGAGATGCCCGCCACCCTCGGGGTGAGGATGGCGAGCCGGATTTACGCCTCTCGGCGTCAGGCGACAGGTAGCCTGAAAGTCAAAATGTCGTGGGCGAATACTCTCGCTTTTCGTCTTGGGGAGCGTCCTGCTAGTCTGCTCATACGCTGTTCAAAGGGGCTCACTATTTAAAATTTTACATTTAAAGCCAACATTATCAATGGCCTGCGTGTCAGGCTTCGGAACCCTTGGTGTACAAGCAGATTTCCTTTATTCGGGTTCCCAAGTCCGTACACTATGGGTTTGGTATGTGTCATTACTTCCTCTTCGACAGTCAAATCCTTTTGTTCTTAAGCACTTAGAAATTTCTTCGGATTCCCAAGTCCGTACACCAGGGGTTTGGGATATGGCATTACTTCTTTCTGCCTATTCAACCCCTTTCATTCTAAGCACTTAGAAATTTCTTCGGTCGACCTGGCTTTCCGAATGCTCTGGGTTTGCCGTCCAGACGCGCGCCGGGGTCGAGGTGCATCATCTGCTTGATGCGACGGACGTACGCCGGAGTCATCGGGTCGTGTTGGTTGCGCCTGTCCTGGTTCCAGCGCGCAGCGATTGCCGTGGAAGTCCAGTCGCCTCGGGTGCGCTTGCTGTAACGCAGGACGTGATACCACTTACGGCGGGCTCGGCGTTGCTGGCACGGTCGGCATCGGCAACCAGGGGCATTGGTCGGGCAGATTACCCGAGCCAGCGGGAACACCGCGTCAAGGTAGTGGTGCTCGTGGTTCAATTCGGCCTCGGGGGCGCGTGCTCGGACTCTGGCGGCATTCCAGCGAGACGGGGACCCACGCGTTGAACTGATTTGCGGCGTTGTTGGATGAGAGTCATAGCGTGGTCGAGACGGCTCCGCTTGCGGTTTCAATGATTTGACGGACTTCATCGCCGGTCAGAGTTTTTCTCTCTACGAGGGCTTTAGCAACCGCCTTGACATCGGCTTCGTGCATCGTCAGCAGTTGATGCGTCCTTGCTTCTGCACGCTCGCGGCTCTCTTTTCTTTCCTCACCTTGCATACCTGCGCGGTCCAGGATTTCTTCAACGTGAGTGAAGTCATCTTCCTTCGGATTAATCATCCCGTTCGTTGCGTACATCGCTTCCGACATGACTCCTGCAAAAGTCGTGCAAAGATAAATATCAACCCTCAAACCTCCGGGACTCGGATGGGTGTATCCGGGCATCGCGTGTCCAGTGAGACGCTTTATTTCTTGTGGGTCCACCGTTGTCACCTCACAGCCACGTCCAATTAGTGTCATCGCAACTGCGTGTCCGGCCTCATGGATGGCGTTGACGCGCAACTGAGCGGCATCAATTAATCCGACGTCAGACATCAAACTGCCTTCTGGCAACGAATGAGGTACTTTCATAGTCGGCGTAGATTTCTCGCGGGCTTCTCTCTTTCTCGTCTGTCGACTCATGCCCATGTCATCTCTCTTTCCCGCGGTTCCGCCGGGGTCGGTTTATTATTGCCTACCGTCGGTGATAAACATGCCGGATAGGCGATTAAAGAGCCGAAGTCCGCGCAAACTTTCTGGTCTAAACCCGACTCCACCTCGCGCATTGAATCTTTCCACGCTTCGGTTGTATCGAAGAAGTTGCCGGGTGCGATTAGCGCGGTGGACGTTGCCCGGACGGCTGCGCTCGGTCTTATTGTGGCGAAGTTTCGCTCGGCGGCACGGTGGGCACAATTTATGCTGTCTGTCGCCGTGTATATTCCGGGCGTGACAAAACGCCCCGGTACACTGGAATGGCATCGGAAAATCGTCTGATACAACCGTTCGGTACAGATAGAATTTCTGATACCGCACTCCGCGCATCTCTCCGGACTGATGACGAGAAATTTGGCCACGCCGATACAAAGACATGACTCTTTTCATACTAATACCGAGCGCACAGATGCCGGTTACTTTTATTCCCACGCGAAGAGAATTCAAAATGAACTGGTCGGTCAATTCGACCTCGGGGAGCTGGGCTTATCCGGCAGGTTCCGACGCAAAATTTCAGCGCGCCATTTGACCTGTTTGGCCGGTGGGAGCTGGCGTACCCGGGCGACGATTTCGGCGAGTAGTCCGAGGGCGCTTTGGCACGTTCGGCAGTTCATGATTTCGGCTCCCGGGGCTCGGTCGGTTTCGGGACGGACATCAGGTTCAGACGCAAGCTGTCCGCGGTGCCTTCGGGCTTGCGCTGCAGGTCCCGGAGCCGCTGGATATCCTCGGGGTTGACCATCCGGAGCCCGGGCTTTTGGAGCAGGTACTTCTCCACGTCAGGCAGAGCCCGGTCGATACACTGCCGGACCACCTCGGTCAGGGGGGTGTTGGTTTGGAAGCTCAGGAGCCGGAGGCGGTCCTCGGTCTCTGCGTCCAGCTGGATAAGGAAACGTCGATTCATTTTGTGATTGTCTCACGAAGACTTCATGATGTCAAGTGAAATAGTAACAGTACCCAAAAATAGTTCTGGAGTGGCCCATCAAGTGCTGGCCGTACTAGGCGCTACGGCGGCCAGCCATGAAGCACAGCGGCCCGCTGGCGGGCTTTCTCGGGTATAAGGTGGAGCGGGGGGCCGCCGATGTCCCAAAGCGCCCTGAGAGTAAGGCACCGAGTAAAACAGGTTTCCACGGAAACGACTTGCTGCCAACGTATGTCATTCGGGCTGACAGCAGGTCAAAACGACTTGCTACCACGACTTGCTTCTCGCACGCACACGCTCTCTATTTTCCCACAAACGACTTGCTGCCAAAAAAATGTGAATTTGGCAGCAGATGAATTTTAAAGTCTTTGCTTTCAATACTCTATAACGTTTCGTGTATTAGAGGATTATTTGGCAGCAAATCGTTCATTTTGGGGTTTGGCAGCAAGTCGATTTTGAGGCTTGGCAGCAAGTCGTTGGCAGCAGGTCGATTTTGGGTTCTAGCGAGCTCCGGCAGTTCGATGTGGCCCCAGGGAGTTCGTCGGGGTACCTTTTGAAAATCTGGAAATGGCGACCGCCCTCCGGACTCTCCCGGCCTCGGAAATTACAGATAAACTGCACAAAATGTCGGTGGCTAGCGACGTCCACGTCCGTCCCTCGAACCACTCCTTGGGGGCTTCTGCATCCGGCTGATTCCACAGGACTTAACGTCCCTTGTCTTTGTCCTGAATGAGATGCGAGCCGAAAATTTCTAAACAGTTTTGTTTCATAGACTTGGGAGAGGAGAATTTTCCGGAGCTCTGCGATTGCTCGCAACGGGTCGACGCGGAAGGTTTGCGTGAATCGTTGCACCCTCCTCGTGTATTTTTGCCAACTCCTTTGCTTGCAATGACATAACATGTAATTCTCTTAGTGAGAGACCTACATCGATTCGCTGGGCTTGCATCCAACCTCTCGTAAGTCGTTGAAAACACAAGAACGTGTCTATTTTGACACATATTTCTGTTGTTTCTGTCTGCACAGAACAAACAGAAGCTAAACGCCTCGTTCCCCAGCTATCTTCACTCGACACTTTTGCTCTCAGCGCTTCGCACAAAAATAGCATCCGACGCGCAATCTCAGGACGCGGGTTGGCTCTTCAAGCTCTCCAGCTCTTGCCATCGCCGGTCGCGCGCCAGCCCGATGTTCTCGGCGCCGCGGGGTCGCGACGATTGAAAATAGTTTCGAAAACACGACGAATTATCTTGACAACATATCCCAACATATGAGACAATGCTTTTGCTGGAGGCACCATGATTAGAATGCAACCGTTGACCAAAGCACAGGCCGAGAAGATGATTCGCTTGGCGTTCGCGGAGAGCACGCGCAACGGACTCTTGCTCACCATCTGCCTGCACCATGCCACGCGCGCCAGCGAGCTCGCCAGCCTTCGCGTCGAGAACGTAAACTTGAAGGACGAAGTCTTGTTTATCTCCCGCCGCAAGGGCTCAGAATCAAAACCGGAATCGCTCGTAAATGATGAGAAAAAACTCTTGGAAAACTATCTCGACGGACGGACAACTGGACTGTTGTTTCCGTCTGAAAAAACAGGCCAGCTTTCGACCGTCCAGGTCTATCGTATTTTCCGTCGTTACGCCGAGCTTGCAGGCGTCCCGGACAGTGGCCGTTCGCCTCACGCCTTTCGGCACACACTCGGGCAATTGAGCGCTGACGCAGGCATCAGTTTGCCCCAGCTCCAGGTCATCATGGGACACAAGTCAGCTCAGTCGACGCTGCGGTATTTCAAGGTCAAGCAGTCGGTCGCTGACGCTGCCAAGGCCAAGGTGTTCGCATGACCCGCGGAAGGCTCGCCGGGCCAGCTGGTTCCCAGCGCACCAAGCACGCCAGCGTGACCTTTACGGCGGAAGAATTCGAAGCCGTAAAAGCCAAGGCGTTCGATGCTCATCTGACCGTATCGACGTATCTCAGAGCTGTGATTCTTGACGCCTTGAAGGAGGGAGCGAAGAAAAGGAAGTGAGCAGCAAGCGGAGCCGCTAGGCGCGTCAACGCCGAACGGCCCCTAACCAAAAACGAAAGGTTGGTTTCGCTTATGGCTTCAACGAAGCTATCGCGTTATAATTTCAGCAGCAAGAAATCCCACCACGGCGATTCCAGAATCGACACGGGTGACCACGAGGGTCATCCGATGTCTACTCCAGACATACTCTTTGAAAATCACGGCAGCCTGTTTTTGCTGCGTCCTGTCTCTCCCGCTGGTCAAACTTGGCTCGATGAAAAGGTAGGTGATAGCGAAACGCAGACGTGGGGCGGCGCGATTGTCTGTGAACCCAGATACACCGAGGCGATTTGGCGCGGAGCCAAAGCCGCCGGACTGGACGTGCGCTGATGTCCCGGCCCACGACAGCCATCGAAAGTTTGATCGCAATCATCGCTGCGACCGCCGGTGCTCGTGTCATCGGCGTGTGCCCCCGAGTCATTTTCTTCGCTCCCACAAACATGTTGGACGCAACGCGGGTATACGTCTTGCCCCTCGTCGAATTTTCCTCGCACAACATTCGCTTGGCTCTCTCCAGAAACATCACGTCGAGGGAATCGAGGTCCGCCGAATGAGCATCCCCGACATCATCCGCCGCCTTCAAGAGGACCGACGTATCGCTGAACGCGAGCGTTTGCAGGCGCAAATCGAATCCGCATTTTCCCGAGCGCGAACTGTCGAAAGGCGCAGCCACAAGCCGAGCGATGACAGCGCGAAAAACCTCGGTCGGCGAAAAAACGACAAACCGAAGCCGCGACCGCAGCTGGCACAGTTGGCGCAACCAATCTTGCAGCAGATAAAAACGACTGGTATGCCACATCGGCGCAATCATGGCGCGTGCTGGGAGATTGACGAGCCCGTCGTTCAGGATTTGGAAAAGCTTTACGACGAGGCGGCGGAATCTTTGGGGTTTCATAAAACCAAGGGAAGAACGTGACCCGAAACCACACATTCGATTATATGGTGAAGCACGGCATCCCCAAGACCACCGACCACTACACGTCCCTCAACTATTGTGGCGACAAAACAGTCGCGGATTTGGACGCGGAAGAGTTGGCGGAGATTTTGGGTCTGGTGGAAGAGGGGCTGCTGTACGTCGTTGTGCCGGGGAGCGAGGCAATTCAGTGAACACCGAACAAATTTTCGAAAAGCTCTGCGCCGCGGTCAAATTGATGAACGAAGACCAGCGCGCCGAACTGCGCCAGATGATGCTGGCGGACATGTTGATTCGCATGCCATGCTCGGAGCGCGTTCAATGACCGGCGACTTGGCGCGGTACAGATTCAGATGGTTTCGCGAGGATAACGAGCTGTTGCGGGCAATGCGCATCACGCCGGTTGAAGTTAGCCGGGTTGCTGTGCTGCGACATCCCAATGGGACTGAGAGCTGGCAGTGTTGCCGCGACGAACTCGATGCCGTCCGTTGGCTCCAGAGGAACGTAAGCCGTGGTGATGAAATCATGATTGTGAGCGAACTACGAAAAGGAAACGCATGAGAGCCAAGCGAATCAAAATTGCTGTCGTTGAGGATGCTGAGATTACCGTGGGCGATGCCAGGGGCAAGCTTGGCTTTTGACTTGTCCGTCCGGGATAGGGGATTGCTGCTGGCAAGTTTGCGCACTCCCATGGGCGGATTTGAAACTGGATGGCATGTTTCGAGTGATTGGAAGCGCGGCATTGCGACACTCGCGTCGAGGAGGTGCAAATCGTGAAGCTAACCGACGCGCAAGCACTGCTCTTTGGGCAGCAGTACGACTATTGGCTAAACGTCGAAGGCGCGACTGAGGAAAAGGGTCAGCAATATGCTTGGGAAGATGTACGACGAGAATGGCCGGAGTTACCCGACAAACTGGACACCGACGCGCTAGAGGCGCTAGAACGCTAGTGTTCTGCTACGGAGATTGCATAAAGGGAAAAACGTGCTGACACCAAAACAATTCGCAGCGTTCACACCCAAACGCAGAGCCGAGATTCGACCCGCGTATGTCTACATTCCACCCAACGAGCACGGCGTCCGCTCGGGCTACTACCGGGACGTGGACATCACCCGGCTCCTTCGGGAAAATTGTGACAAAGCGAAAACGATTCTGTACATTGCCCGGCAGGTCGCACAATGAAGAAGGCGCTCTACGACCGACTCATCGCCCATGTGAACAGAAAACAGTGGTGGCACCTCCCGCCTGTTGACCCAGATGCGTACAAAAAGCGAGGCAAGTTCCTCGCCTCCACGTATGCCGAAGCAGAGTTTTACGGACTCTTTGGAGCCGGGAGACCGTTGGAGCAACGAGCCAAGATTGCGAAGCCATTGGTCGGCGACGAAAAGAGAATCGCTCGTGTCCTCGGCATCCCGCCGCAATATGACGGCATGACCATAGAGCAAATGGCTGCTCATGACGCCAAATGGAGGAACGCCGCTCTGAAGAAAGGCTTCGACGCCATCGTGCTCATGTCGTCGAAATGTTTTGCTGAATGGAAAACGACTGGCAAGATACCCCGCAGTTTGGAACTGAACGTCTTGAATGTCGGCACCGACAGCGAGGATTCATCGAGGAGGACATGATGACTGTGCAAGAACTCTACGACCTAACGCTCAAAAAGAAGGCCGACCCCGGCAAGGTCGAACTTCGCCTGCATCCTGACGATGACGAGATTGCAGAAGTCGAGTTTGAGGAAGATGATGGCGAACTCTACGCAAACCTGATTATAGAAGGCGCTATTCACCTTTAATCTGGTCTTCCTTCCATGCCAACGGAATGACGCGACGGTCATCCGTATTCCAGCTACGCTGTCCTTTATTGTTGAAATATTCCTCGACTTCTTCGCGGATATAGTCTGGTACGCGCTCTGACTGGAGAAGACTTGAAAGTGTCCAAATATCATCCAGCGACAGTTCTTGTACCACTTCACGTGCGTTGCAGAGCAATTCGATTGTTTGCAATGTCGTACGCTCCTTCGGACTTCGGGCGTTTGCGAGGAAATATTCTCGAACATCTCCTTTGAGCCGCCAGAATTGCGGAAGTACTCGCTTAGCATCCAACAGTCTCGGATTGATTTCACGTAGCCGCGCATCAGATGTTTGCTTGAGCCATCGACACCAAAGTCGTGCGACCTCCGCATTCGTTCGTGCCGCAGCCGCCGCACGTCCAAGCGCGGTCAGCTTACCGTTGAGCATAAATCCCAACAACTTCAGTTCACTCTGCTGTTTGCCGGAAGCCTCGTTTGGATTTGCCAACACTTGTCGCAGCTTATCGATATTCCGAACGTTGTTCCCTGCGTAGTCTATATTGAGCAGTCCAATAGGGAGTTGAATCGTCGCAAGAACATCCTCCAGTGTGTCTACATCTTCTGGTTCAACCGAAACGGGTCGAGCCCCGGCAGCGATTTCCTGTCGTCGAATTCGAAGTCGATTACGGGCTCGCTCCGCCGCCGCTAAGCGCCACTTCACCTCCATCTCGCTCAGCAGTTCGGGGGTAAAAGCCACGCTCCGGCGAGTAAACAAGTTGTCGAACCATCGATTTAGGGTGCCAAGAGCATTTGTTTCCTCGCTTAAAACACCTGCCTCGACGCTGTTTGAGAATGCAGATGTGCTGAGGTTTGCGCTGCCAAGCAAAAACCGAGTGGGCCGACCGCTTCCGTTATGAGCCAGAAACACTTTTGGATGGTAGACGACCTTTCCGTCGAAGTTTCGAATCTGGACCTTGCTAGCCAATGCCCGTTTAACGGCTGTGGGTTGCGTAATCCCAAACTGGTCGGTGCAAAGAATGCGCATCTTTGGCAGGTCAAGGCCTCGTATCTGTTCGCGCAACAATTCCCAACCACCAACCTTTAAATAGCTAACGGCTACAGAAAGAGTCGCTGCGCCTTCAATGAGTTGCCGCAGCGCTAGTTGAAAAGTGGTCGCGCCTCTTAAATTGTTCAGAATGATTTTCATCTGGTCATGAGAACGTCAGGTGGCCACGTAGAGATATTCGATGACAGAATTCTTATTGTCACCGATTTTGTGATTGTGATTTCCGTGCGAGTAGCGGTGCTGAATTTCTCTTACTTCAACGTGGCGTTTGAACTCCTTCAGTAGTCGAACCATCTTGCCTTTTGAAGGAATAGCATTTGATGAATACGAGACTGCCAGAGTGGAACCTCGGAAGTGCTCGAACAGACGTCTGAATGCGTCCGTCGCTTTTCCCTTCGTGCTGAAATCGGTTGGGTAGGAGCGGATTTTCTTTGTAACGGTCTGAGGCATCAATTCAACGCCAGACCAGTAGGTGCACAAGCCTTCCAAGAAATGGTATCGCCTAGTGTAATCGCAATCGGAATAGGGACTTACGTAGGGAGGGTCTATGTATACAAGGTCGTAGGGCTGGGGGTCGATATCAAAGACATTGGAGCAGAAGGCACGATTACGCCGACGATTCGAGAATACCGCCGCATTGAATTGGCGAACAGCGTCAAGGAACTGTTCGCGCAGGGTCAGCCGCAGGTCATTCCTGCCGTCCCATCCCTTTCTTCCGGTGAAGGTAAAAATTCCTCTCGGTCTCTTCTTCATAGCCGCACGACAAGCCGACGCTAGCGCCAGTGAGCGCTTGAGAGGATTTTTCATTTCCTGAATGTTGGCCCAGAGATTGTCCAGGAACGCGTCTTCTTCCGCGTTGAAGTAGAGGTCCGCAAACGTCTCTTGAATGAAAGTCTTTGCCTTTTTGTTCCGACGCAACAGCTGGCTCAAATCGTCTTGGTCCAGTCGCGTACCATTGTTCTCGATTGTGGCGTGCGCAACCCGAAACGCGAAACGGAGAAAATCATTCGAATGGACTTGATGACCTCGTTGCTTGAACCCGTATGCAACGCAAGCCGAGCCGGAAAAAGCGTCGAGAACGCTATCGAAGTTCAGATGAGAAATACTGTCGAGTATGAACGGAAGCAAAGCTCTCTTGCTTCCCATGTATTTAGTGGGAGGAAAGCTCATTGAGTCAGTTCGAGAGGGCGATTGGATACCAATAGCTCCCTGACTCTGCCTCTGCCCTCACCTTTGCAGCTGATGAAACGGGGCATCTCAACAACCTCCTGATAGAAACCAGAATACAATTTTGCGATTTTCTCGTGGAACGAGTTGCTTAGAAGAACGAGACAGCCCTTGTCGGACAACTCTCGGAAAGTATCTGCGAGCTTGCGGTGGTCGTCTTCAAAGAAAGTCTCTTTCGTGTATCGCTTGAAATCGGCATACTTACCGACCGGCAGGTAGGGCGGGTCCAGGTAAACGAAATCTCCTTTTTCAGCTTCTCTGACAGCCGAGCTATAGTCTTCACTCATCAACCGAGCGTTTTTCAACAGCCGACTAACTCCCCGCAGGTTGTCCTCGTCCGCCAAAGAGACCTTGCCGTTGCGTCCATACGGTGTGTTGAACTGCCCCTTCTTGTTCACACGGTAAAGTCCGTTGTAGCAGGTCTTGTTCAGGTAGATGAATCGGGCAGCACGTTCCATCGGTGGGAGGCTCTCAGGAATCACGCTTCGCAATCGATAGAACTCGCTCTCACTCACTTGCATCTGTTTCAACTTCGCGAAAAGTTTTGCTGGGTGGTCTCGCACGATTTGATAACAGAAAATCAGTTCGGAGTTGAGGTCGTTCAACACGGCGGTCTTTGGGGCAAGGTCAAAAAATAATGCGCCCCCGCCGAGAAATGGCTCGAAATATCGTCGGAAAGTCTGCCGAGCCAAACACGCTCTGAGCACCGGCAACAATCGGGCCTTGCCCCCTGCCCATTTCAAGACGGGCCTGGCTTTAGAATCCTCGCTCTCTGCGGGAAAAAGCTTCGACTGATGGTAAACCCGGGCCGTCGCAGCAGAATTCATCGCACCTTGCAGTAGGTTGGTTTGAACATCAGAAAATTGAGCTTCGGCCAGCACTATAAACCACCGTTTCTATATTGCAAGAGTTGTTTCAGTGGACAGGATGAGAGGGAACATAAGGACCGCCGACTCCTGTCTGTCAGACTTTTTGTCAGACTTGACAAACCCTATCATATTCGCTTTATCTTCGCTAGGGCATTTTTCCGCCAATTTCGTATTAAGAGATTTGTCACTCCCAACTGACCAATGCTAGGCTCAGCAAGCCGAAACATCACTTGGGGTGGTCCCGCTAGGGCTCGAAACTATGGATGCAGAAACACGCACTGATATAAAACGGGCTTGGTACTTGGGCAACACGACTGTTCGCGAAGCGCAACGATTGCGAGCCGGGTTGACGGTCTTGGCGGCATCACCGCTGAATGGGAATTTGGAAGGCCGAGAACGCGAGACGGCGTTTGCTTGGTTGCTGAACGACAACGAAGTCTTGCGCATTCAACGAGAACCTGACGAGGACATTTCAGACCTCGGACGTAAATGGCGAGCGGCGATGATGCAATTGGGCTTCATTACGCCTGACTCCAAAAGGTTGGCTGAGAATGAATTGGCTGATGTTCTTCCGTACTCTGTAACAGAAAATGGAAAACGACTCATTGCATCTGAATCGTTACCGGCTCAGCAGGAATGTTTCCTGCGTTCGCTTCTCGCATATCAACTGCCGTCGACGCTGGAAACGTTTGCCGCGCAGGGTCCCTTCAGTCCGCTCCGACTCGTACTGGCAACGATGACTGAACTCGAAAAAGCCAACAGTGAACGGTTCCTCTCGAAGCTTGAGATGTCAGCAGTTGAAATCGTTACAAATTCAGAGGAAATGAGGAGTGCAGTCGAACGGATACTCCGTTATCGCAGAGAGCTTGAACGAGTCGAACAATCGAGGAAACGTCATGATATTGATAGCCGTTTTTTAGAGAGTGCAAACGCGAGGCAAAGCACAGATACCTTGATGGACTATGCAGACTCGAATTTTCGGTACCTGCGCCTTACTGGTTTGTTTAAGCAGGAAGGAAAGCGCCTCGGGCTTGCCCCACATCGGCGAACTCTAATCGATGCGATACTCGCGAGACCTTTCGAACCACGGGACGGGAAAGATTATCTCGCGAAGTTATGGCAGGGAGCAGAACTGCCAACAGACAACCGTGAAATAGCGATTGCTGAAGCTCGCGAGACCGCAGCGGCATTGGAAACAGCCGGAGTTGCAGTTCGTTTGCCGCCAGACCTGGACCAGCGCAGTGTCCCTGACATTCAACGCGAATTGCACGACTTGGAAGAGCAGCTTTTGCGCTCTCGTGAAAAGTGTTACGCGAACGACCAAAGAAATCAGTGGGAGAACATAGCGGACTATCTCGACGCACTTCTCTTTGAGAGAAGACCCGTTCCTCCAAAAGAAGCCCCGGCATACTTCGAGTGGGCCATTTGGCGCGCATTCTTAGCAATCAATTCTCTTGTGAGCGAGCCGTGGGAATGCCGGAACTTTCAGGTCTACGAGGGAGAGGAACCCTTTGAGTCCTTTCTGCCGGTTGGATGCGCTCGAAGTGGTAAACCGGACCTTGTATTTGAGTTTGAAAATTTCGCCCTCGTTGTTGAGGTCACGCTAACCTCATCTTCGCGTCAAGAAGCGGCTGAGGGCGAACCGGTGAGACGACACGTCGCTCATTACGTGGCCGAGTTCGCTAAGAAAAACAAGCCAGTGTATGGATTGTTCTTATCTGTGTCTGTGGATACCAACACTGCTGAGACTTTTCGACTAGCGAAATGGTATGGACCAGAAGATGCCGAAGTATATCTCCAGATAGTTCCTTTAACGCTTCAGCAATTCACAAATCTGTTCAAAGGTGCGTTTGGCCGAAATGGGTCAATGGATTACATGCTGATAGAGACACTTCTGCGGGATTGCCTCGCCGACATTAACTCGCCTGCGCCTCTCTGGAAGCGCTCCATAAATCAGCGCGTCGAAAGATTTATCGCTAGCCGGTTCCAGAGCAGTCAGGGAAACGCGGCACGCCCTGATAATTGAAGCGGAGGTAATCGGGATGGCAACAATTAGCAGTAAGGCCCTAACAATACTCAAGGATGCTTGCGGAGTTCATGAATTCACCGACGTGGAGCAGGCACACATTGAAGTGTTGGCTGAACAGCTTAATGAAATCTTGAAAGCCAGCAATCAGCGGGAAAAACAGCAGGCTGAGCGCCACTGACGGACAGCCTAGCGCTGAGAGGCTGGACTGGGTTGTCGAGGTGATTGCTAATGGCTCCAAACTATTGGGCCGTTGTTTGTGACGAATCGCATGCACCCGGCCTTTGGGAAATTTGGTTCAAGGAGCGATGCGTTGCGATTGGATGGTCCCCAAGTAAGCACCATCTCGTTGGCCCCACTCATGACAGCAGTTGGAAGAAGGCTCGGAGCCGCGCGCGGAAAATCAAGCACGGCGACATCGTGATTCCGTATTTAAAAGACTATCGATTCGGAGTTCCGGGCAAAGTCTTGCGGGTCGCAATAAGAGACGATGAATGGAATCCGACGTCTCGTGAGGGCGAATATGGGAGGAGGATAGCCGTCAAATGGATGCGAGGCCAGTTTCCGCCGTTTCACAAAATCGCGGTCGTTCCTGTAAACCTAAGAACAGGAGGCGGGGAAGTCCAACAGACTGTCGAACGTGTGAAGTCGAAGCGGGTCGCTCGTTTCATGCAGATAATTGAGAACGAAAGAAACTGGAAGACTTACAAAACCTCTTCAGGACAGAACGCATCGCAAAAGACGAGTAAACCGACCGCTGAAAAGATACGTGCGGGCAAGAGCAGACATTCTCCAGTCGCCGCCTCCCTGTTGGAAGGAAACCGACTTTATATCAAGCGCGCCCGTGAAGCATTTCCAATACTTGTGCGCCAAGCCATTGCGGGAGAGAAAATAACTTATTCTGACTTGGCTGATGAACTGGGGATGACAAACGCTCGCAACCTAAACTACGTCCTGGGCGCAATCGGAAAAGCAATCAAAGAGCTAGCGAACGAGTGGGCTCAGGAGATTCCCCCGCTCCAGTGTTTGGTCGTGAACAAGAATACGGGAATGCCCGGCGAGGGCGTCGCATGGTTCATCCGTGACTTGAAGGACTTCAAGCACCGCACTAGCGAAGAACGAAAGCGAATTCTTGGCGTCGAACTAGTGAAGGTCTTCCACTATCCAAAATGGAAGAAGGTGCTTGGCGCTTTCGGACTGGAGCCCCTCACCAGTAATCCTGAAGTCGATGCCCTAATTGCTAGAGCGCGGGCCGGGGGTGGCGTCGGAGAATGCGAGGACCACAGGAGACTGAAGGAATATGTTGCCAACAATCCGAAAGTCATCGGACTGTCTGGGTTCGGAAAAGGTGAAACCGAATATTGTTTTCCATCTCAGGACAGGATTGACATTGTCTTTCGAAAGCATGACCGTTGGGTTGGTGTCGAAGTGAAAGGCCCATCTTCTCCGGACGAAGACCTAGTCCGGGGGCTATTTCAGGCCGTGAAATACGCCGCTCTGCGCGAAGCTGAACTGAGGTCGGAGTCTCAGAAGGGGAAAACCGCGGTGATTCTTGTGCTAAGCAGAATACTCCCGACTAAATTGAAAGAGGTAAAGAATCTCCTAGGTGTGACCGTTGTCGATGGCGTACTCGCACCCTAACTGGCCTATATGAAGTCGGCGTGTAGGATGTGATTCTAAGTATTGAGCTTGTAGCGCCGTGAACAATCAGCGGCCAGTCTTCGGCTCGCTGGAAACGATGTCAAAGTCAAGTGTCTGCTCTTTGTCTTTTCCCACCTTGTGGCCCTTGACCCCAATTTTCCCGTTCTTATTTTCAAATTCAAAAGTGTTTCCGGGGATGAGGTACGAGCACTTGCTGAAAGCCCAGTTCCGGGTGCAAGCGAGCACCATCGTGGAATCAGAGGTCTCAATAAGGTTATAGATGGTGTAGTGTTGCCAGTTAATCGGAACACTTTGGGCAGGCGTGTATTGAGTGGTGCACGAGGAGTTTCCCCGCCAAATATCACCAGTCCACGTTCCACTACCCGTACAATCTGTGTTGGCACTTCCTTGCTGCTGATAATAGGAGGTAGTCACCCAAGGCACGCCTCGCCATGCGACAGCGCGGAGAACGTTTGGTGCGAGTGTGGAGCTTGGCGCAGCTAAAGATGGCGATTTTGCGCTCACAATAGGTTTGTTGAAAGCGGCATCATCAACGGGCGCATCGCGGAGCACCTCGTTGACGCTTACGATGAAATCTCCGGTCGCACTCGGCCTGCGCCTTGAAAAAGCAAGTTTCGTTCCCGCGACATCACGATAATCTTCGAGATACCAAGTGGTTGTCATACGTCCTTGTGGAGTGTCTGACTCAGTGTCAGTCCGAGCAATCAAGGCTGTCTCGGCATCGAAATACATCCTCACGAGGCTGCCATCACCGGGGTCGGCCTCAACTAAGTACGTTCGACGGTCTCCCAACCTCTGTTCGCCCTTCAGGGTCATCTTTGGGTACAGCTCATGCAGGTGAAGAGGGTAGTAGAAATCTGAAGAGCGCTTCGCCATCGATAACTCTTGCCCGGTTTTTTCGCGTAACCCAGTTTGGGTATTGCTGGCCCAGGCAACAGAGCCGTCATAGCCCTCGCTAGCTTTGCCAAACTCTGGCGAGTACATCACACTGGCGAACTTGTTCGGAGCTTTGAGGAAGACATCCATCTTTCCCTTTTTGCCTTGATATTCAAAGGTAGCGTTTATTACTAGCGTTTTTCGTTTCTGCATGGCTTCTTTGCCGCCAAGAGATTGAATGTGCTCTTCCAGAATTTGGTCCAGCGACGGTATCCCCGAGTTTGTCCCTTGTCTGTCAGCCTTCAATGAGGGAGCCTTGACCATCTCCAAGATTACAGCGTCCGGTACGTTCGATGCCTTTAACGACTTCAATGCATCAGGTGAGGTGTCGAAAGCACAGCGGGATGATTTGATTTTTGCTATTACGATTTCTTGGCTTAAGCCAGCCTTAAGCATCTCAAGAACCTCTTTGTTAGAGAGCCCATCGGCACTAGCGTCTGCCTGACTTTCTTGCGCCCACATCGAACCCGGAAAGAGAACACATAACGCAAGAAGAAGCCCGGCGCGGAGGGAACCCATAGCGGCCTCCTTTTTTGTTGGGGTTAGTTTGTCTCATAATGTAGCAACGGGTCAATGCCTGTCGAGCCGTTCTTGGCCTGAGCGCTACGCGCTCCGGGACATCGAGTGCGTCTCTTGCAGTACTGGGTCGTCAGTACCATTAGAAAGACTCTGGGTAGTGATATGACGTAGCTGCGAAACGCCGTGGAGGACCATCCATGAACTACTTTTCGCAGACCGACTTTCAAACATTCTTGGCGGGCTACCTAGGTCGTCTCCGGCTCGAATGGATTGCCCTTACCGGGCGCGCATTCAGTTCACGCGAAAACGAAGAGCTGCGGCGTAGATTAGAAAGCTTTTTCCGTGGGCATCGAGATGAAAGAACACCGGGTCGAAAGATTTTAGAAACGTTCTGGGCGGAGGACCGCTGAGCCTTGTCGCCACACTGACGGAGGAAGCGATGGGCACCAGCCTCAAGCTCGCACGCGAGGCAGTCAATTACTTAGCTTCGCTCTTCCCAGTTTTGGACGCTTCTAGCTCCTTTACACGTTTAACTGCGTCAGGCCAACCGTTGGGAAAATCAACCTTGTACCTATTTGTTGGGTCAAAGAGAACGAAACCGTCGATTTCCGCGAGCCTTCGGTCGACAAAAACTGAAAGTTGTTTTTCATCTTTCGACTTCTGTTCAGAAAAACTGTAGTCCGAATACAGTATTGGAAGTGTAAGGCTGACATTCACCTTCTGCCCGGATGGGACGTAAAGATTCTGTTGCAAATTCATGCCGGGAGCGTCTCGATAGCCCACACCCTCCGGCAATCGCACCATCAATCTGGCGTCGCTTGCGGGTTTGTAATCCCTATCTGTTGTATTTTGGAACGAATACTTGAATATTGCGACCGCTCTGTCTGCTTGGACGGAAAAATCAATGCCCGATGGAGTTGCCTTGATTGCAGACTGATTCCAAGGTTTTTCAGGTCTTGGTCTTTGGCCGTACCAGAAAAATCCACCTACGAGGATTGCCAAACCCAAAGCCGTGCCGAGCCCCCAGCCGACACCGATGAATAGCGGTCTCCTCCAGTCAGTCATTTGCCGTGGATTATACATAGAAATCTGACGTGCCGTTGTTCAGACAATGTGCGAGTGCACCGCACCGCTCGTGGTAACTCACCGATAACTCGATTGTCTTAATCCACACCGATTGCGGGTTTCCCGTCTTAGAGTGGGTTGGGAGGAACCATGAGAGCGACTCTTCGACTGCTTCTCGTGCTAGCAATGACAATCCACTCGGACGGATATACCGCGAAAGAGGGAACCGACAACAATCCCGAAGCTGTCGGCCCGGACAAGGGCTGGCTCGTAATTGTTGGCGGCGGCATGACGACGAATGAGGTCAAAGACCGTTTCGTGGCGTTAGCTGGCGGACTAGATGCGAACTTCGTGGTGATTCCAACAGCGTTGTCCGATAAAGAAATCGAGGCGAAGTACGGGAAATCGCGGACGGAGTTGTTCGGTGCAAAGCATGTAACTGTACTGCATACCAGAGACCGGGTACGCGCAAACTCCGAAGGATTCGTTGAACCGCTGCGACGGGCCTCTGGTGTCTGGATTGATGGAGGACGCCAGTGGCGGCTCGCGGACGCCTATCTCGGCACTGCGGTGGAGCGTGAAATCAAAGCACTCGTGATGCGTGGCGGCGTGGTCGGAGGCAGTTCGGCTGGCGCAACCATCCAAGCGTCATTCTTAACTCGTGGTGCCCCGGGCACCGCCAGAAGTCCCGACGGTGACAACACGATAATGATGTCGCCAGGACACGAGACAGGCTTCGGATTAGTTCCCAATTCCGCTATCGACCAGCACGTCAATACACGGGGTCGCGAAGCCGACCTTGATGTTGTCATATCGGCGCACCCGGAGCTGCTTGGCATCGGAATTGACGAGAGTGCCGCAATCGTCGTGCACCATGATTCCTTTTTCGTTGTTGGCGGTCAGGTCGCAATCCATGATGGAAAGCAACACGACGGCGCATCCTACTATTTCCTGTCGTCCGGTCAGGCTTTCAATTTGACGACGCGCTCAATCATCGATGAGCCGACCCAAGACTATCCGCTTAGGTTGTCACTCACAACTGCCGGGCGCGCTCAAACCAAATCGGGAACCAAAACAGTCGGCGAGGGTGTACTGGAATCCAAAGACGGCTCGCATCCGCCGGTGCAAATCAAGATGGAGTGTGAAGTCGGCCTCTACAGCGTCGGAAAGAATCTTTATCCGGCTCGCTTGGACGGAGAGCACAAGTTTAAGATTCTCGTACGTCCCATTGGCAGCGATAAGCTCAGTGAGTTCGCCTGCAAGTATTAAATCCCTTCCGACAGCTTTTACTAAGTTTCACAGTCCGCTCTCTGATAAGCTACGCCACGTCCGAACATCCCTGGCTCGGCCTATGCGTGAGGTATGAATGTCACTCAAACTCGCACCCATCCCTTCAGAAAGAGAAGACGAGCGTTCTGAAATCGCCCCTTACAGAATTGTCGCCTACCCTGCGGACTATACCCTAGAAGGGCTTCATCAAAAATGGAAAGCCAAAGATATCGTGATACCGACACTCCAGCGCCATTACGTCTGGACTCTGCTTCAGGCCAGCAGGCTAATCGAATCTTTTCTGCTAGGACTCCCCGTCCCGGGCATTTTCTTTTACAAAGCCAAAGAAACCGAGAAGCTCCTTGTTATCGACGGACAGCAACGGTTGAGGAGCGTTTTTGCATATTTTGAGGGGAAGATGCCCGAATCAGATAAACCATTCGCACTCAAAGGTGTTAAAGATGTTTGGGAAGGAAAGTCGTTCACCGAACTCTCAAAACAAGAGCAGATGAGACTGAGAGATTCTGTGCTACGAGCAACAATCGTTGACCAACTTGACCCAAAAGATAATTCGAGCATTTTTCATATTTTTGAGCGGTTAAATACGGGTGGTACAAGTCTAAAACCGCAAGAGGTTCGCAACTGCATATACAGTGGGCCATTCAACGACTTGTTACTGAAGCTCAACAAGGACTCAACCTGGCGGCGTTTGATGGGCGCAAAACAGCCAGATAAGAGAATGCGAGATGTGGAACTGATTTTGCGATTTCTCGCCCTGTTCGAATGGGGCCAGCGTTATTTCAAGCCCATGAAAACTTTTCTCTCAGATTACATGAAGGAGAACAACTCTCCCGGACAAGAGCGGCTTGCCGAATTAGCAAATCTTTTCAAGAGTACAACGCGTTCTATCGAGGATTCTCTGCCGCCAAAGCCATTTCACGTTTTTGCTGGCCTTAATGCGGCGGTCTACGACTCCGTGATGGTTGCATTCGCAGCGAGTAGAGGCAAAATACCTAGCAAAATCAAGTCCCGCTTCAAACGTTTAATTTCCAACAGGGCATTCATATCTCATGTTTCGGATAGCACGACAGATGTCGAAATCGTGAGAAAGCGAATCGCCTTAGCGAAGGCGAAGCTTTTTGGGAACTGATGAAAACGACGTATCTCCTCGAATGGTTTAAACGACTCGACGACGCAGTCTCAAGAGCAAAAGGGTTTGCGGGGACGAGTGCGGAACTAGAAGCGTTTCTTTCTGCACATTTAGTTGTGCTTTGTGCAGGCGCCTACGAAGATTGTATTGAGCACTTGTTCGTTGAGAGAGCATCAAAAACAAAAGATGCAGAAATACAAGTTTACGTGCAGAACACCTGTCATCTCTTGTTCCGCAATCCAAAATTCCAAAATATCGTAAACGCTCTCAAACTGTTCAGCGACGCGTATGCAACAAATTTGGAGGCGAAGGTGGACACCAGTGCCCGGGAGGCCATCGGGAGCATGGTCACAAACAAGCTGAATGTCTCACATGGAAAGATATCTGCAGTGACCTTGGGTGATGTCGAGAATTATCACAATCGGACGAAACCGATTTTTGATGCACTTGAAGAGATTTTGGGACTGCCTTAGTCCCAAAAAGCTTGGCCTGATGCGCAGCAACCTTGTCGGGCATAGGTCGCCACCTTCTTTTGCTAATTCTTCTACGAAGCTACCGACGAGCCATTTTCTGTGTCATGTGCAACAACAACTTGCGGTCGTCCTCGTTTGCCTTGCCAAGCAGACGGCGAAGCTTATTCAGATACCGCCCATCCTTGCCGGAACCACCCCAGCCTTCGTCAGATTTCCGCTTGAGCGAATTCGGCACTTGAGGCGGTGCATCGCCGTCGTAAAAGAGTTGATAGAGCGGAACCTCTAAAGCACGGGCGAACTTTTCCAGCGTTTCAACGGCGGGAACGGTATGCCCATTTTCGACACGAGAAACATAGCAACGGAGCAAGCCCGTTTTCTTTTCAATATCGCCCTGTGAGAATTTCTTTTCTTCGCGGAATTCGCGAAGTCGGTCGCCAATAATCATTGGTCTCTCCAAACGTTTATAATATGGACCATTAACCACCCGTCCAAGTAGAATCCGACCATCGAACCTATGGTCGCTCTGTGGTGATTGACTCGCGGATGTGATTGGCTGCAATTCTCACGGGAACAATTTTTGGTTTCGGCGGTGGCGGGGTGCTCCTGAAATAGAAAGTGAACATCAGGTCAAGATTAGGGACAAGGAATGCTTCGGGGAGACGCCCGAACGGGGCAGCCGTGCGAATCGCGCTCAGGGCTGCATAATCCATGTCCGTCTTTCCAGAGCTTGACACGATTGTGATGAACTTATAGGGCAATGACCCGTCTTTTTGTATGTGGAGTCGAACCACCACGACTCCGTGCTCTCCACTCACGGCCGATTCAGGTAAATTTACAAAAAGGTTATGTCTAATAGAATAGTAAACCTTATTCACATATGGTTCCAAGTTTACGCCTTCAGGCAGCGAACTCAGGACCTCAACTGTGACCGGATATAGTTGGGCTGGGTCCGGTGGAATCAGATGCCCTTGTTGTGTGCCTGGATTGGGCGAAGCCTTGGCAATTCCTGAAATCAGGAACGCCACTAAAGCGAGAAAGACAAATACGTTGCTTTTTGTAGACCGAAGGTGCGGCATAGAACCTCCACGCCCGGCTTGACGCCCGCAATCATACTGCAAGATACGCCTCAATTCTAGCTTGGCGGCGGTCACCTGCCTGATAAACAGCGCAAACCGGACAAGTCGAATTGCACCCATAACTAGGGGATGGAGACGTTCTTTTCAGAATCTTTGGCAGAAAACGAGTTCACAATCGCTGGCCATCGAGAATCAATTCGTTCGAGGATGAACACAGCATCATCGATGGCGTGGTCCACGTAGAACTGCTTCGCCATATTTGGCTTGTTCGGGTCCATCTCAATGAGTTTTCTGGCAGCCAGAATTGTTGCGGCAAAGAGAATGGCGAACTTTCTTTCTTCGGTCATTGGAATCCCCGCAGTTTGATTTGTTGCGGGTAGAGTAGGGAAGAAGAGTTTACTAGCGGCTGAACGCGGTCAGGGCAGAGTTTTGAGGTGGGATGACACAGTCTGTCGGAGCGGCTTTCTAAATCGGATAACTGAACCAGCAAGACTTCTCATAATCGTAAACTGTCACGGTGCGCCCGCTCACAGTGCCTGTAAAGTGCCCACCTGAACCATAGTCGAATCCCCTAAATTTCCTACCCTCAAGTCGCAAGCTGACATGCTTCTGGTCACCATAGTGATACAACGAAAACGAACCAGAGTGTCCGGACCCTCCTATGTGGCACTGTTCAGTATGGTCGTAGGCGGAAACACCCGAATCCGTAACGCGAAGGAAATGAAGGGTCTCCCGCTCAACTGTCGGTTCTTGAATTGACCCGCCGATTTATTTCTGTGTGGCTGGCCCGTCGAGTGTAGCCACAGCAACCGCATTTTCGTTTTTCAGATCGCGCCTCCTGTAGAGTGCTCTGGCCATTCGGTATGCCCCGTACCACAACAAGAGTGCCCGTCCAATCCCAAAGATCGAGATTGCATCGGCCCGATAGAATCCCGCAAGGAAAGCTAGCGCGATCATAAAGAAAGCACCAGCACCGTGGTCGCGGGTCTGATCTTCATTCCAAGTACAACTCTTTCGTCTATCCTTGGCGATTTTTATACACATTAAAATTGGCAACAGAGCGGCGAGCAAGACTAAAATTCTGCCCACAGAACCTCCAGATAGCGGGGATTGTACATCAACGCGCTTGCGCCCCGCCGTATTCCCCGCCAGATCGTGCCGATACCCATCCCGTTAAGTGCGCGTGATAGAATCCATGCCGACAAAGCCCAACAGAGGCGATCATGCAAAAGAGAATCATAGTTGCAGCTTGCTGTTCGCTCATTTTCCTCGCGGGGTGGGGGTCCGGCCAAAAGACCTTGGACGCTTCAAACTGGACTGCCTTGGGTAAGACAGATGACCTTGCCCGTCTCATGTACGTAAAGGGATATACGCAGGGCTATGCAGATGGTGACAGCGCGATGGAAAATATCGCCGCTCTACTTATGAAAGACGCTCCGCTGGATTCTTCGACAAAGCAGCTCATTTCACCACAGACGCGCCGCGTGGCAGATGTGGTGGGTTTCGGGAAGAATCAAGATGTAACTATGGGAAAAATCGAAGATGCAGTGAGTTCCTTTTACAGCGACTACCGCAACGCGCCCGTGTGCTGGAATCAAGCCTTGCAGTTTTCGATGTGGGCACTCAACGGAAATGCCCCGACGGACCAAGAGCTGGATGCTGCGCGTAAGAGAGGGGCTGAAAGCGGCTGCAAGTGATCTGCATAGTTGCGGGTGCGGTTAGAATGGTGGAATTGATTTGTGGCGAAGGAGGTCCATAAACGATGACCAAACTTTTGCCAGTAGCCCCAAACACCCGATTCATCGGGATAACCACAGGCCGGGGTCCGAGATTTCCTCGGTAGCGACCTGCCCGCTAAAAGGCCGAAACTGAAGTTGTGGGCGTCCGGATGAAGTGATGCATACGCCGGGCACGGAGTGACAATGGCTGGCCATTCACTCCACTTAAAGATCGCGCCCGCTGTGTTAACCGCTTCGCTGCATTCCCCGCAGATCGCCGCCGATGCCCATTCGTTAAGTGCTCGTGGTAGAATTCAGCCGAATGGTGAACATACCTAAACCGCCCCACATCGTAATCCCTGTTTCGTGCCCGCGCTGTAATGAGGAACAGGTTGTTCAGGTTGCTGCGCGGCCCGGATTTGCCCAGTTGAGCGGCCAAACGATAAAGTGCGTGAAGTGCGAAACGGAATTTGACGTGATGGTTCCCGACCAGGTTGTTGGCGGCCCATTCCCTAAATAGTACGGACTGTGATATGGCGCTCCTTCTATCAGCCTCCGTGGGCATCCCCGTCTTGGCTCTAATCGTATTCGGCGTCTTGGAATGGGCGCTGGGGCAAAAGGACATATTTGACGTTTTACAGAGGGCTGGCCTCGATCTCTGTCACGTAAGCATCGGAATCTTGGGCGGGATATTTCTGAACCAGCAACTTGAGATACAAATGGGCCGGGCTGCGGCGATCATTGCAGTCGTCGTCGTATTGTTGGAACTAGCGCTCGCAGCGTTGGGTTTAGGCTTTCGGAATCGTGTACAAACTCTTGGTACGCAAACAACGACCTATCTGTGTGTTTTCATGGGCGTGTTGGCAGTCGCCATACCTAGCGGCATTCTGGTGTGGCTTGGGGGCAGCTAATGGCTACGTCTCTGTTGCTTGTACTTATTTTTGGATTAGGGAGCGCATTGGCAGTTGTGTTAGTGGTTCACGTGTTCTTGAAAGCGTTCTTCCCGGAAGCTTTGCGGAAAACCAGAGCAGAGGACTATGCGCGAGGGCAGAGATCGGGCCGCGCCATTGAACCACTGGTGGTGGCCCTTTCAGATTCGACGGCCGCCAATTGGCGTGACATGCTAACGGCGAAGATGACCACAAATGTGCTGTTTCAGCCAGGAGCTTTGGTCGGGATATTAGCCCCAAAAGGGCAACCCGACAAACAAACTTCCCACCCGCAACTATTTGTCGGGGGTCCTAAACAAGGAGCAGCAAATGCAGCTTTCGGCGGTTCTCCTAGCTAGAGTTTTTCTGTTTATTGAGAGCACAGACCTTAATCCGCGTGGCGCTGCGTTCTATCCGGATGTAATCCGGGCATTGGTCGAGCGTTACACCTTCCAGAAATTTCCACAGAAGTTTGAGGACCTAGACGAAAGTAAGGGGGTGGTGTTTGAGCTTGGAAAGTTTGGGAAAAAGAACATCGAGAAGGTGACAATCTACTCCTCTGGTTTGGCATTGGACACAACGTCGTCAACGAAAGATTCCGAAGAAATTCTTGAGGAGGCTTTGACTTGGGCAACTGAGAAACTCGGCCTGCAATATAAGCGCGAGATGGTGAGACGGAAAGCGTATGTTAGCCAAGTCACAATTTATAGTGGAGTGCCGCTACTTGAAGTTAATCCCCATTTGGAAGCCTTATCCAGAAAGGTTAGCGAAATCGTATCGGCCAACATTAGACTGAAATCTACTTTTGCACCGAGCGGTATCCTCTTGGCTCCCGACCCGGAATCGCAAACGATTCCAGTCTCCGCCTTTACGATTGAACGGCGACAGGGCGCTGCCTATTCCGAAGGAAAGTATTTTTCAACTGCGCCGCTTCCTACCGACATCCATCTCAATCTGCTCGAAGAGTTCGAACAGGTGGTTTCCGCCCAGCAAAAAAAGGCTTGATTCTTGGTATCGGAGTGCACCCCAGCGAACTAAGCTTCTCCCGCGTCAGCCCGCTTCAGATCGCGACATTCTTAGCGTACACTTGCAAATGAAAGCGGGTTTTATGGCGAATTCAGGTGGACGTGCGACCGCGATTCAAAGCAGGCTTGAGAAGCTGAAAACGGTGGTTGCCGAATTGGATAAGACAATCGTGGACAAAAAGGCTAAGGATTTTCTGTTGCGCCCCGCAGCGAATGCGTTCAGTGATGTGGAAATCCTTCTCTTACCCCACGGGCTCAAAGCGACGAATCCTGCCCATGCATCTATGTGGTTTGAAATAGCAGAATTTGAACTTCGGCAGGCAGAAGAGCGATTGAAATACGCCCAAGGTATGGTTGCGAAGTATGCGGCTAACCTTCAGGCGATTGGCTGATACGAGTATGCCGCACGCAGCGTCGCCCGCTGCATTCCTCGCAGATCGCCGCCGATACCCACTAATCAAGTGCCCGTGGTAAACTCCCGCGCATGAATGCTTGGCTCACTGTTTTGACTTCGGCAGCCGTGGGCGCGCTGGTTTCCAGCGCAGTCACGCTGATTGGCCAACATCTAGAGAGGCGGGCGCGACGGGATGAACTACTATTCAACAAGGCAATCGACCTCGCGGCGGCGCAAAGAGATTTTACTCTCTCGCTTGCTGAGAAAAGCGGTGCTACGGCGACTCTGATCGACCCAGCCATCAATGCAGAGACCTACTTTCGGTGGTTCAAAAACCTGATAGATACCGGGAAGCTGCCACCCGATGCCGACAAAGGAAGGCCGAAGCCGAAGCAGGAATAGTTGCTAGACTGAAGGACGCTTATGGATAAGAAAAAAGTTTTGCCCGTGGTTTTGGTGGCGTCGATTACAGGTGAGACGCTTTTGCCCATGCGCCATTCCGATACACTCGCGCCCCAGCCCCACACCGAGCTTGAAATTACCGTACCCTTCGCAACTACCTTGTCGCCGGTTTCTGCGAGTGGCGGGGCGAGCGGGCCAGCTACCGGATTTGATATAAGACAGATTATTTGAACTGTCAGGTGTGCAGATCGGTGCGTGGTAGAATGAGGGGCCGGTATGTCGGGATGCGATTCGGCGGTGGCTTGGTGACTAACCCTGAGGTGCAGAAAAATCCCCCGGTAAACATGGACGGCACGAAGTTTGGATTGTGGGCGCAAGAACGCGGTGGGACAGAATTCTTTGAGCAGGGACTTGCGGAGCCGGAAGCCGCGTTGCGGGCGGCTGGAATCCCCTACGAAAAGATCGAAGTAGCCTGAAAATCCGGCGCAGATCGCGGGCGTGATAGAATCAAAGCGCGGGGGCGGTAGCTTAAATGGATAAAGCCTCGGTTTCCTAAACCGGTGAGTGCGGGTTCGAGTCCCGCCCGTCCCACCAGAACCTTGTACATGCCCTGTACATAAAACGGGCCAAAACACCCCGGTTTGACCACAACCATGCACAAAAACCCACAACGCAAACTGTTGTAAACAAACACGCCACCGGCTTACCTCCTAATTCCTAAACCGTTTGTCGCGGGTTCGACTCTCGCCAGCCCCACCATTTAGAGTTTAGGCTGTACCCTGAATTGTACCCAAGACTGTACCCAACTAGCCCAAAAATCTCCAAAAATAGGCGTTATGGGCTACCGCAACCTATTGAAAACACGTAGAACGGTGAATCGACCAAGTTTCCTAAACTCTAGGTTGGCGGTTCAAGTCCGCCCGGTCCCGCCACAGATTCAGAGATTAGAAATTAGAAATTAGAAATTAGAAATAGAAATTGGGAGGACATGGGCTTAGCGGTTCCCGCCTAATCTACTGGCTTTACATCATTCATGAGGAAGAAAAAGCCTTCTGCGAGCGTCGGGTGGATGTAGACGGCGCCTTTCAAAAGCGTGTAGGGCTGATGGGCGAGCATAAGCGCGCCGAGGATTTGCACGAGCTCGCCGCCTTCCGAGGCCAGAATGGACGCTCCCAGGATGCAGTCGTTCGAGGCATCCACGACGAGCTTCATAAGGCCGGCGGTTTCGCCGCGCTCGATGGCCCGCGCGACGTTGGTCATGGGACATCTTCCGATTTTCAGTTTGTAGCCCTTCGCGCGCACTTCTTTTTCGGTCATACCGACGCCGCCGAGTTGCGGATCGGTGAAGACGCACGAGGGCACAAGGCGATTTTCGATTGAGAGATTCTTCCCTTCAATAAGATTGCCGTAGATAACTTGAAAATCATTGTAGGAGAGGTGCGTGAAAGCGGGGCCGCCTTTGCAATCGCCCAAGGCCCAGACGCCAGGGACGTTTGTCTCGAGGCGGCCATCCACTTTAATGTAGCCGCTCTTGTCGGTTTCGATGCCGGCTTTGTCGAGGCCGAGATCGTCGGTGTTCGGACTGCGGCCGGTGGCGACCAAGAGATGGGAGCCGGTGACGTTCGATGAGCCAGCAGAGCTTTCGAATGAAAGTGTAATTGCGCCATTTTTGCTTTCGGCGCCGGTGGTGCGGGCGCTGAGTATGAATTGAACGCCTTCGGCTTCGAGCGCTTTTTGCAATTCGGCGGCAATCTCGGGATCTTCGCGAGAAGCGATTTGCTTTCCGGTATGAAGAACGGTGACGCGGCTGCCGAAACGGCGAAACATCTGTCCAAATTCCAAGCCGATGTAGCCACCGCCAAGAATGAGGAGATGTTCCGGAACACTGGTGAGCTGCATGATGGATTCATTGGTGAGACAGGCAACGTTGTCCAGGCCCGGGATCGCAGGGAAGCTTGGGCGGCCGCCGACGTCGATGAAAATCTTCTCACTCTCGAGGAGTTCATCGCCGACCTTGAGTTGATGCGGCGAGACAAACCGCGCGTGCCCTCGATAGAGACGAAGGTTCGGGCGCTTGTCCACTTGTTTTTGCTGGCTACCGCGAAAACTCAGGACGACTTCGTCCTTTTGGGCGACGATTTTCGCCAGATCAGCGCTGACGTTCGAAGCATTAACGCCCCAGCGCGTGGCGTTGCGCGCATAGTGAGCGATCTGCGCGCGATGGACCATGGTCTTAGTTGGCGTGCACCCCACATTGACGCAGGTGCCGCCCAGATCTTTTTTCTCGAGGAGCGCGACAGACCATCCCAGATCCGCCAAGCGATAGACCAGAGGATTGCCGCCCTGGCCCGAGCCGACGATGATCGCGTCGTACTTCATGAGCTCCTGCGCCGAAGAGGCGCGTCAAAACGATACATGGGATGCCGCACGAATGCATGAAGAGCCTATCAAAAACGGCGATAACCGAGTAACGAGGATGGGCTTCGACGGATGCAATTGAATCCGCTTGGGTGCTGAGTATGATTCTCGTGGCAGTCTACTTCACCTACGTCTACCGGTCATTTGCGGGAAAAGTGGTTGTGGACAAGGACTCGCACGGATACCGCGATTGAAATGTTGCGCGTTCGCAGCGGCCTTCGCACGCAGAAGATTGACGCCGGAAAAGCAGCGGCGTACCGTAAGAGTGATGTTGATGAAAAACGGAAACCTGATGCGCAAGCAAAGCTGGATGGCTGTGGCGAGCAGCCTTCTGACTGTGATCGCGCTCGTTGTGGCGCCCATTTGCGCGCCCCTGTGTGCCGCTCGTACTTGTTCGTCATCTGTAAGCAGCGCGGACGCCTCGGACCATTGCCACCTCGCGGCGCTTAGTCATCCCAATTCTTCGCGGCTGCATGCTGTTCAGAACTGCGCCGCGGCGGAATTGCCCGTGGCGCTGCTCCGTTCGACGAGCGAAAGCTCCGCTCTTCGGTCAGCCACATTAGCAGCCACCGCGCCTTCGGCAGTCTCGCTAGAAATCTCTTCTGTTTTGCATCTGCAACGTTGGAGTCGCTGCGCCGGCAGCGTTTCTTTGTGCAAGCTTGATCCTCTTGCTGCCACGAGTGTGCTCCGCGTCTAAGTAGTTCCGCCCGAAAACTCACCTTACAAACATCTAAACGGGATTATTTCCGTTTCTACATGCGGTTGAAGAATAAACAGAATTAAATTGGAAAAGGAAAGCAGGAGGCACGGATGAGCGGTTCCAGAAGAAAGTTCTTTCAGGACGCGACTATTTTTGGCGCTGGGTTATTAGGGCTGAGCGAGAGTCTGCGCGCAGGGCAGCAAGAACGCGTAACTGGGTCGCACCACTTGCGCTCTGGCATGCGAACGGAGTCAGGCCCGAAGAATGTATACGTGCCCATGGTGACGCCGGACGTCGCGGACTTGCCGCATGAGATGGATGGCGGCGTAAAGGTCTTCCGCCTCGCGACAGAGCCGGTGAAGAAAAAAATTGCGCCGTTCAAGACGATCGACGCTTGGGGCTACAACGGGAGCTGTCCCGGGCCAACGATTCAGGTGCAGCAGGGCGACCGCGTGCGCGTGATTTTCGAGAACCGTCTGCCGGAGTCCACGACGATGCATTGGCACGGGCTGGAAATCCCCATCGAACAGGACGGCGTGCCGTACATCAGCCAGAAGCCGATCGCGCCCGGCGAGAAATATGTTTACGAATTCACGGTGCATCAGGAGGGGACGTTTTTTTATCACGCGCACAGCGCCATGCAGGAAATGATGGGGCAGCTTGGATTTTTCGTGGCGCATCCGGAGAAGGACTACAAGCCACACGTCGATCACGACTACGGCTTGATCCTGCAGGAATGGGCGGTGCTGCCTAGCAACACGGTGCCGAATACTGCGTCCATGGAATATAACTGGCTGACGTTCAACGGAGTTTCCGCGCCGATGACCACGCCGTTGCTGGCGCGGCTGGGAAGCCGCGTGCGGCTGCGCATAGTAAACCTGGGAATGGATCATCATCCGATTCATCTTCATGGCAATCAGTTTGTGTTGACGGGCACGGAAGGCGGGCGGGCGCCGGAGTCCACGTGGTACCCGATGAACACGGTGCTCGTCGGCGTGGCGCAGGCGCGCGTTGTGGAGTTCGAGGCGAAATATCCGGGGGCGTGGATGATTCACTGTCACCTGCCGCACCACATGATGAACAGCATGATGGATTTGTTGCGCGACCGGCAGATTCAAACGGCGGACCAGACGGAAACGAAAGCGATGAACCAGATGATGTCGCTGGCGAAGAGCGTGCCGTTCGAACACGTGCACCCGTCGCCGGTCGCCGCCAATGCGGAGAGCGTCCCGGGATTTCCGCAGGACGCGTTCATGGAGATGGGGATGGACGAGGTGGTGGAGAAGCCGGAGACGTACGGCCTGCCGAAAAATTGGAGCGCGGGAATGATGGGGATGATGACGATGATGCGGGTGCTGCCGGATAAGGAATATGACGCGATTCTTGAGAGGAAAAAAGCGGCGGGCGCTTCGGCGTTGGAAAAGCATGCGCATGAATCTTAGGAGAAGAAGCAAAAGCTTAACGCAGAGAACACAGAGTTCGCGGAGAAGAAGGGGAAACGACATGCGAGTTCGCAAAGGATTTGGAATGACGCTGATTGCTGGCGCGCTGGCGGTGGCCGGCGGAGCGCGGGCGCAGGAAATGCAGATGCCCCAGCAGACGCACGGTAAACACGAAGAGATGAGTGTAATCAAGGTGGAATATCCACGGATGGGGCGAGCGCAGGAGAATGCGAAGGCCGCGCTTGTTACGCTCGAGCAGGCTCAGAAAATTGCGAGCGAGTCGAATCCTACGCTCCGGCAGGCGGAGGCAGAGATTCGCGCCGCTAAAGCGCGCGCGCGACAGTCCGCCCTGTATCCGAATCCGACGGTGGGGTATACGGGGGACGAGATTCGCGGCGGGTCGGTTGGCGGCGGGAAACAGGGTTTTTTTGTGCAGCAAACGATCGTGACGGGAGGGAAACTCGGGCTGAGCCGCGAAGTATTTGGAAAGGAAGCGAAGCTCGCGGAGTTGGAGGCCGAAGAACAAAAAATCCGCGTGCAGAGCGCGGTGAAGATGGCGTTTTTGCGCGTGTTGGCGGCGCAGGAGCTGCTCGATACGCGACGGGACTTGTCCATGATCGCGGAAGATGCCACGGAGACGCAGCGCCGGCTGATGAACACGGGCCAGGCCGATGAAACGGAAGTGCTCGAAGCGGAAGTGGAGGCGCAGCGCGCGCGCATGTCCGCGCGAATGCAGGAAAACACGCTACGCGAAGAATGGCGGTCGCTTGCGGCTGCGATCGGCCAGCCGGAGTTGCCGTTGGCGACGGTCGCCGGTGATTTGGAAAAAGACTGGCCGGAGTTGAACGAGGAACAGGCTGTGGAGGCGATCGCGCAGCAAAGCCCTGCGGTGCGGATGGCGGACGCGGCGGAAACACGCGCGCAGAGCGTGCTGGCGCGCGCTAAACGCGATCCTGTTCCCGATGTGCTGGTGCGCGGAGGGATGGAGTACAACCACGAAACGCTGGGCACCGTCCCGTATGCGAAAGGTTGGGAAGGACTTGCGGAGGTCAGTTTGCAGATTCCGTTCTTCAATCGCAATCAAGGAAATGTGGCCGCGGCCAACGCCGATATCGAACGCGCGGGGCAGGAGAAGAGGCGGATTGCGCTGACGCTGCGGGAACGCGCCGCCACCGCGGTGGATCAATACGCGAATGCGCGGTTGATGGCCGTTGAGTATCGCGATGAGATGCTGCCACGGGCAAAGAAAGCGTACAGTTTAATGGTGGATAAATATGGGCGGATGCTGGCGTCGTATCCACGCGTACTCGACAGCCAGCGAAAGCTGTACGAATTGCAGATCGAATATATCGCCGCGCTGGAGAGTGTTTGGACCAACGGCCTCGCGCTGCAGGGTTTTCTGCTGACGGATGGCCTCGAAGCTCCAGCGCGCCCCGGCGAGGTGGATCGCCCCATCCGCGAGACCAACGTGCCCATGCCAGAGCGCACCATGTCGCCGCGGGAGTCCTTGCGCAATCCGTAAGTTTTGCGTGAGGCGGCTAGCCCGTGGCCCCTCGTGGGTTTGTGTCGTAAGTACCACGGAATTGGCTGCTCCACCGTATCGAGTGCGAAACACTGGTACGGCAGTAGCGTTGACCAACCGAAAATTCGATGGGTACTGTCAAGATAGGGCGTCCGGGTGTCGGCGGACTACTGTCTGCCGATGAACCTCAGGAAATGGCCGATATTAGTGTTATGCAATCCAGGCGATTTTCCCGCCCGATGGGGAGAAACCCGGCTCGAGTTGGCGGGGTTTGTTTAGGTAGGGCTTTTTTGCCTGGCAGCGGATGAAGGAACGATGACAACTGTAGCAAAAGCCGGAAGATACGAGATCGTGAGCGAACTTGGCCGCGGCGCCATGGGTGTCGTTTATAAGGCCATGGACCCGGTCATTGGGCGCACGGTCGCGGTGAAGACCATCCGGCTGAGCGAAGAGGGCACGGGGCTTTCGCGTCCGGAACTGCTGACGCGGTTCCAGACCGAAGCGCGCGCCGCGGGATTGCTGACCCATCCGAACATTGTGGTGGTGTTCGACGCTGGCGAAGAAGACGGACTGTACTACATCACCATGGAATTGGTGGAAGGCAAGAGCTTGCAGGCGCTGCTTGATGGCGGTCACGCGTTTCCGCTGCCGCGCACGCTGCGCATCATGGAACAAACATGTAGCGCGCTGCAATTCGCGCACGAGCGCAACGTGGTGCATCGCGACATCAAGCCGGCGAACTTGATGCTTACTGCCGACGACACGGTGAAGGTGACGGACTTCGGCACTGCCAAGATTCTGCAGTTCGGCACAGTACAGCAAACGGCCCACGTTATGGGCACTCCGAGCTACATGTCGCCGGAACAGGTGAAGGGCCGCGCGGTGGATGGCCGCAGCGATATTTTTTCGCTGGGCGTGATGCTGTACGAAATGGTCACGGGCGAAAAACCTTTCCCCGGACAGAACATCACCACGGTGATTTATAAGATCGTGAACGAGGATCCCGTTCCTCCGCGGCAAATCGATCCGTCCATCCATCCTGGAATCAGCGCGGTGGTGATGCGTGCGCTGGCCAAGGAACCGGAGCAGCGATACCAAAACTGCCGGGAAATGCTTGAGGATTTGAAGAATTACCGTTCCATGGCCCCGTCGGGAGGGAACCCCCAATCGACGATGATGATGGGGAGCGGCTCTCCGGCGGCCACACTGGTTTCGAATAACGTAGGCGGCCGCGGGTTTGCGGGTGAAGATCCAGCGCTGGCGGCAACGGCGCGCTCGTTGAACTCGCGGACATCCAGCCCAGGGCAGACGCCGGTGATCCGGCGGACGGGAGCGATCGCACCCGTTCAGGAACCGCCGAAAAAGAAGAGCGTCATCGGAACAATTTTCATTGCGATGCTGCTCATGGGATTCATCGCGTACGGAGCGATCAAAATAAAACCGGTGTTTGAAGCCGCTCGTGAACTTCATGATGCGCAAAAGAGCGGCGCAAGCTTGCCGGCGCCGGCGACTACGGTAAGTTCTCCCGACACCGCGGCGACCAACACCGCTGGAACCGACGCCCCCTCGCAGCCAAAGGATTCTTCCGCTGGAGCGGTGCCGCCGGTCGCAGAAGCAAAATCCGTTGAGCCCAAACCGGCCGAAGTAATTCCCGAAAAGCCCGCACCCAAGAAACCGGACAATTCGCTGAGCCCCAAAGCAGCGGAATACAAGGGCCGCATCGAACAAGTGATTTCCGAACGTGGATTGAATGGCCGCGCGAGAATTCAAGGCGCCGGCAACACTCTTACGCTGGCGGGAAAGCTGCGGCCTTCCGAACATGGCGATCTTCTGAAATTTCTGCGGAACGCTCCGTCCGATGTCCGCGTGATTGACCACATCGAGTACGATGACGCGCCGGTTGCCGCCACTGGCAATGGCAGCACGGACGACGGTGGGCACCCGGTTCCGGAAGCGGGACGCGGCGCGATCCACGTGGTGACGGACGTGATTGGCGCAACAGCCATTCTGCACGGGCCAGCGGGCCACGTACTCAACAAGTGCGAGACGCCCTGCAGCTTTAACAATTTGAATCCCGCGCAGTATGGGCTCGAAGTGCAGAAAGATGGTTACCAGTCCGTGCAGACGGCGCTGCAAGTGAAGAAGGACGTCGCGCTGGACCAGAAGATCAGGCTGGAGTCACTCGTCAAAGGAATTTACGTCAGCACGCAGCCACAGGGAGCGGATGTGTTCATCAATGGAGCGAAGCAGTCCGGGCAAACCCCGGTCACGCTGCCGCTTGCGCCCGGGCAATACAATCTTGTGCTGCGGCTCTCTGGTTTTGAAGCGTACGCCGGTGGGATTCAGGTCAAAGACAACATTCAGACACAGCTCAATGTGGCGCTGACCGAAAAATCGGCTTCACACGTCGCGTGGGCTCAGGTCTCCAGCAATCCGAAAGGCGCGGAGATCATCGTGGATGGCGCCTCCACGGGCCAGTTTACGCCAGCCCGCATCCAGATTCCTTCGGGACTCCGCACGATTACGCTTCGACTGAACGGATACCAACAGGAGAAGCGAACCGTGCAGGTGACCGAAGGTGGCACGGTCCCAATTGAAGCGACTCTCCATCAGAAATAGTTTCGTCTCACCGCCAAAACTCTGCCGATTCCGGCAGGCAAGTCGCTCCGGGAACGCACAGAACCCATTCCCAAACCGTAACCTTTTGTTACATTAGACGATCCTTAGTTCTAGAACCACCGTTGATTTATGCTAAATCTAAAGGACTTAGCGCCATTTCCATCAGGCCGGAGGCGTGCTTGCTTTCTTTGTTGGGAGTACCAGCCCCTCGCGAGAAGGTTGCGGAATAGGGGCGGGGTCACACCGAGTGCTCGTCAGGCATAGGCTGGCGGCAGCGAGGAAAGTGGAGACGTTCTTGGCAAATCGGGCAATACTTTCGGTTCAGAAACCAAATCGTGCGGCAACGTCGAAAGCCAGCGGGGATTCGACGCCGCGCGTGTCTGCTCGCCCCCTTTCCAGTGGAGCCTCCCGGCTTGCAACGGTTACCCTTGACCAGAGGACCATCGAGCTGCAGAAGGCCCTGCGAAACCTGCATATGCTTCTGCGCTCGGAGCGCTTGTACGAAAAGAATCATCCGATCCGGCTGGACAGTCTGGACAGCGCGTACGATTCCATCCGTAGTGCTACGGAGAATCTTGGCGGGCTGGAAATTCGCGTGGAGCGCGGCGGCCTGGTCGTGCCGAGGGTCAGCGACGGCCATTTGCCGGATTCGCGCGGAGAGATGCAGGCCCTTGCGGCCGATCTACAGCGCGCGGAAATCCACACGCTGGTCTTCTCCAAAAAGTTCCATGTAGGCGAACTGGACACGCTCGCGAAACTGGCGAAGGCTTCGTTGCTAAGATCGGAAGAGCCCACGAAGGACGGAAACAGTGGTTGGTGGCTGGCGCGGCTTCTGGAGAATCGCGTGGAAGGCATTGCGGTGAATTCGCATACGGAGCGGCGCGTGGACACGGTGCTGGCGAGTCTGATCGCCGCGCTGGTGGCGTACGGCGGGCATTCTCCGAGCGAGACGGCCGAGTTGCCGATTCAAGCGCCGAGCTTCGATGACCTCGTAAATAGCCTGCGCTTGCTGGCCAAGCTGACTCCACCTCTAGAAACGGCTCGTGGTCTTTCGCCGGAAGAAGCAGCACGCGCGATTCACGGAGCGATGGAAGAAGCCAGCCGCGACAGCGTGCGCATGCTGCTCAGCTCCGTCTCACAATATTCTCCGACGGAAGGCGAGCGGCCGCAGCCATATTTGCAGCGCCTTTCGGAAGACCTGATTTTTGAGTTTCTCAGCGCGGAATTTTCGAATGGAACCCTCACGCCTACGAACGTGCGCCCGACGTTCAATCGCTTTAGCGATGTGATCGTGAACGCCGGAGGATATTCTGGTCCGCACTCTTCGCAGCATCTTTCGTCGCTCGCGGTTACCTGGGCGACGGATACGCATCGCGAACAGATGATCGATCGCTTCTGGCTGGAGCTGCCTCCGCGGGAAAAATCCGCCGTCCTGCGCGGGCCGGATGTCTGGTGCGTTCCGGTGGCAGCGCTGCGGCAGACCCTGGGACAGCTGGCCGACGCCGGAGCCGATGCTCCGCGGCGTGAAGCTCGCAACATCGTTCTGAATTATGCCCGGCGCATCGAACATGTGGATGTTTCCGCCAGGCGCTCCGTCGCTGCGGGACTCAATGAACTGAATTCCATTATCGAATCGTTGTGGCCCAATCAATTGCCGGAGGACCTCAGCCGCGGCGCGATGAAGGCCTTGGACAAAGAGACAGTTCCTGAAACCGCGGCGTTGCTCGCGGCCTTCCTGGAATCCTTGGGCCGCATCGCTGTGAATCGCGGCGACTTCGCCGGATTCGAAACCATCCTGACCGGACTCGAGCGCGTGCCGCAAGACAAAGAGCACGACCACATGGCTGCGTTGGCGAACCGGCTCGTCGCTCAGGATCGCTGGCTTTTGCTGGTGGATGCCGCGCTAGCGAATCGGCCGCTCGATCCCGTTTTGCCCCGGCTGTTGCAGCGCGATCCGGAACGCCTGCTCGACCGCCTGACTTTGCTCCTTACAGAACCACGCGGCGCGGAAATGGTAGCGGCGATGGCGCGCCTCCTGCGCACGATTGGCGTCCCGGTTCTGAATTTGCTCGAAACGCGGCTCTACGAAGCACGCCGCCAGCGCGTAACCGCTGCCATCAAGCTTCTGGCGGCCGCGGACGCGGAGCGTCTGCTGCGCGGCCTCGCTCGCGCCATGGCGAGCTGGGAATGGAACCTTCAGGATTTGGCGGTGAGCGAGCTTTCGCGGCCGGCCAATGCTGGTTCGGCGCAAAGCGCTGCTTTTGTGTTCTCTGCCATTCTCGCCGACGCGCATCCGATGGTCGTTCCCATGATGATTGACCAGATCGGCCTGGCGCAGGAGGCCACTGCGATACCGCAATTGATGGAAATCGCGGCTGGCGAACATGAGGTGTTGCGCGACCAATTCGTGCGCATCAAAGCTATTGAAGCGCTGGGCCGCATGCACGCTGCGGAAGCCGCCGAGCTTCTTCGCATGCTGGCCGAAAGCCGCGAAGGTCTCGCGTATGCAGAACCCTCAGGTTTGCGCGCGGCAGCGGAAGATGCGCTGGCGATGATTGAGAACCGGCCATCGTTCAAGCAAGCGATGGCGGCGTTTGGCGCGCCCGGACAATCGAGCTCCAGCTACAACATTCCTCGTCGGTACGTTCGTGTTCCTTTGGAATCACCGCTGCGCGCGCAGATCGAAGGCGCGCCTGCGGGTCTCGCTCGCGTAAAAACGATCAGCCTGGGCGGCGCGTATTTGGAATCGCCGCGGAAGCTCGCAGTCGGCGACTCGATCAAACTCGAAGTTCGCGCCGGCCTGCGCAAAATCAATTTCACCGCCGTCGTCCGCAATATCGGCCCGGATGGCAGCGGCGTCGAGTTCGTCCACATGCGCGACGAGGATCGCGAAAAGCTTCGCAGGCTCGTCCAGCGCCATCTGCAACTCTAGCCGCGCCTCCTTGCAAGTCTTCCTCTCCAGCAGTCGGTAGCAATCCCACACTAATTTCAAGCCTCCGCTTCTATCAAGCATGACGACAAGCAGCGACATCTTTATTCTTCGGCGCGGATTCGCATCTTGTCGCTTGCCAGTCTTGCAGCACTAAGCCATTCTTCGCTGGTCCTGGCGACGTCGCGGAAGGGAGACCGCTGCTCCAAGAATCTGCCGGCGTATCTTTTTCCGAAAAGGCTTGGCTCTGCGACGACGAGCGGGAAGTTTTCAGTTGAAAGCAGCACGGTATTGCAGTAAAAGCCGAATATTCAATTGCGTAGGATGTAAAGGGCGGCGTGCCGCCACCGCTAGGGGTAGCGGGAGTTTCATCGGTGCCTAAAGGGAGGACTCATGCAACGCAGGCAGGGTGTGTGTGTGTTAACGGCTTTACGTATTATGCTGGCAGGAATCACATTGTGCGTGCTGTTGCTGGGCATGGCCACAAACATTTCAGCCCAAGGTGTAAATACCTCGACGCTTTCGGGAACCGTGGTCGATCCGCAAGGCCTGGGGGTCAAAGGGGCGAAGATTACGCTCACCAATGCGAATACCGGCGCCACGCGCGGTACCGTCGCCGATGACGCCGGCCACTACAATTTTGTGGGGCTTCCTCCCGGCAAGTACACCATGAGCGTTGACGGCGGAGGGGGGTTCGCGGTCTACCAGAATGCTTCGATCGTGCTGACCGTCGGCGAAGGCGCCAACTTCGACCCGCGTCTCGACCTTCGCGGGCAACAGCAGAGCATCACGGTGACCACCGAAACCGCGCCGATCGAGACTACCAAAACGGAAGTCTCCGATACTGTGGAGCAGCGCCGCATTGACAATCTGCCGATCAATGGCCGCAATTACATCAATTTTACGCTTACGAATTCGCAGACCACGCGCGACATGGCTCCCACCATTGGGCCTGCTCCCAATAGCGGCTTGAGCATCGGCGGGGCACGCGCCCGTGGAAACCTGGTCAGCGTGGACGGCGCCGACGCCGGCGACAATTCCATCAACGGAATCCGTTCCACGATTTCCCAGGAAGGCGTCCAGGAATTCCAGCTGATCCTCAGCAATTACAACGCGGAGTACGGGCGCGCCACCGGCGGCGTCATCAACATTGTGACCAAAAGCGGCGGGAACGAATTTCACGGCGATGCCTTTGGCTACCTGAGGAACAAGGCGTTTCAGGCGCGCAATGCGTTTTCCGGGGAAGTGGATCCGACGACGGGCAACCTGGACCCAGTTAAGCAGGCCTACACTCGCACGCAAAGCGGGCTGACGTTTGGCGGACCAATCAAGAAAGATAAGACCTTTTATTTCTTTTCCTACGAATACACGCAGCGCGAAGAGACCGGGTTTTCCAGCATCGGCGCCGGAAATTTTGGGCTGACCACGGGCATCGTCTCGCCTTGTATTCCGTTTCCCCTGACTCTTACAAGCAGTCAACTGGCGTTTTACCAGGGCGCCTTCGCGGCCGCTGGTTGCAATGCGTCGCTCGAGCAAGCGGTGGCGCTTACGGCCGCAGGGTCAAATGTGGCGATCAACGGTGACATGAACAAGAATGTGGATGGGTCCACGGTTCCGATTTCATCCGCTCTTCTTGGAATTCCGGGAGCACTGGGCTCCAAGTTCTTCCCGATTCCCGTGCCTTGCCCGCTATCCACACAAGTGAACAGCGTGGTGTGCCTTCCGGTTGGGTCCGGAGTGCCTCTGGGCATCGGGACAGGGCTCGTGCCTTTGCCGGCTTCGTATGTGGCGCTGAACTCGATCCGGGGAAACTATCCGGTCGAGGAGAAGACCAGTTTGTGGTCCGCGCGCATCGATCAGCGCTGGAACAATCGCAATACCTCGTTTCTTCGCGTGGGCGTTTCTCCATCGCTGGTCACGGGCCTGCCTTCTACCTCGCAGAACCAGGTCTTCGGACAGAATTCCGGCTCTCGCGCTGGCTACAGCCAGTCGCGGGACCTCGATTTCACGTTCCAGCATGACACCATCGTCAGCGACACGGCCTTCAATGAGTTCCGCATGCAGGTGGCGCGCCGCGGTCTGCACTTTGGATTTTCCCAAGAGCCAGGGGGCGATCAGATTGGCGTGAACATCCCAGGAACCGCCTACTTCGGCCGCGAACCATATTCACCGGTGGACCGCATTGAGCGCCGGTTCGAATTCACGGACAACGTGAGCATCATCCGCGGCAAGCACACGTTTAAGATGGGCGGCGATGTGAACGTCATTCAACTGCGCTCTTCCAAACAGCAGATCTTCCAGCTGGACTTCGGCGGCGACGTCAATTTTGGCGGAATCTCGCTTGGCGCAGGTACTCCCGACACCACCGGTCTCCAGTCTTACGGGCTCGGCACGCCGATCACCTACATTCAAGGCATTGGCACTTCCAATCAGCCCTTCGACAATCTGCCCCTCGGTTTTTTCTGGCAGGACAGCTGGCGCGTTAAACCACGCGTGACCATCAATTATGGTGTGCGCTATGACGTGGAAATCACACCGCTTTTCGCGCCGCTGCCGGGCATCAACGGAGCCGCCGAACAGGCCTTGGGCGTCGTGGAGGGAATTCCACGCGACTACAAGAATGTTGCGCCGCGCTTCGGCATCGCCTGGGATCCAGCAGGAAACGGCAAGACCGTTATCCGCGCGGGCTACGGCCTGTTTTACGACCACCCATTGCTGGCAGTCGCGTTCGACTCCGCAACCGCGGATGGCGGGCGTTCCACGCAGTTGCTTTCCACAGGCGGCCTTGCTTCCGCCTGCGGTTTACTGCCGCCGCCGGCTCCTCCGGTGTGCGGAAATGGATTCGACTCCCCGACAAATTTGAACGGCTCCTCCATTTTCCAGGGCGCGCTCAACGCGAATTCGATTTATCCGGCATTTCCCACATCACTGACCCTCGGGTATGAGCCCAGTCAGCAACGCTTCAATCCATTTGCCGCGGGCTCGCTCTTTGCCAACCAGAATTATCTTGCTGCGGGATTCCCGCTCCCTATTCTGCCGTTCGATCTTCCGGTCGCAAGGAATTTCCAATACGGCTACGCGCAGCAGGCAAATCTGACCATCGAACGCCAACTCTCTCCCTCGTGGAAGTTCAGCCTCGGCTACCAGTGGACTCGCGGCTTGCACTTGAACCACGCACAGGACGTAAATTTCACGAACCCTGTCATCCTGGATCAAAATGCGTTTAACGCGGCTGCTTCTGGAATATCGGTCAGCAACCCCTTGACGGTAACTGCACCCTCGGCAAGTTTTGCGGCGGGCACCAACGGCCCGGGGACTTGCGGCGTGACGGTAATCGCTCCGCAAGTGCTCGGTGTACTGACGGGATGCCCACTCGCCGGTCAGTATCTGGGCACTGCGGCTTTTTTCAATTTCTTCCGGCCGTCCGGTCCGAATCCTTCGTTCGCCGGGTTAGTTCCCGGCGGTTACGGAGCACAGGTGGCTCTGGCAAAGCTGGCAGGCTTCCCGGGCGGGTTCGGCGTGCCCGTGGCCTTCAACACTGTTGACGCGCAGCTTTCCGACGGCAACTCCTGGTACAACGCGTTGACCTTCAATCTCACGAAGCGCTTTAACAATCACTTCGAGATGCTCTCAAGCTACACGTGGTCTCATTCGATTGACGACTCGACCGACTTGCAATCCACTCTCGAGCCGCAGGATGACCGCTTCTTTAACCTGGAGCGCTCCAATTCGGACAACGACCAGCGCCATCGCTGGGTCACCAGTGCGGTCTTCCAGACGGGGGCTTCGAAGTCCGGGGAAGGATTTGTCAGGCACTTCCTTTCTGATTTCACGGTCTCGCCGATTGTCGAGTTATCTTCGGGCCGGCCTTTCAATGTCATTACCACGGAAGACACGCGCCTGGATTTCTCGGCCTCGGGGACTCGGCCTTCGCTCGGGGGAGGAACCACCTCGCCTTATATTCCAGGCGTAATGTTCGGCGTGCCGAGCCTCTGCCTCACGAACAGTGGCGCGCCTTTCACCGTACCGGGATTCACGACGGCGGGCGCCGGATGCTTCGGCTCTCTCGGCCGCAATGCCTTCACCTTGCCGGGCTTCTTTACGTGGGATATGCGCGTCTCCCGGCGCATTCCGCTTGGCGAGCGCTTCAAGCTTGACCTGATTGCCGACGCCTTCAATCTTTTCAATCGCACCAACATCGCTGCTGTGAACCAAGTCTGCGATCCTTCCGCTGGAACGACTTGCACGGCGGGCCAGCCCACGGCGGCCTACGATGCGCGGCAATTCCAGTTCGCTCTAAAAATGACCTGGTAGCGGGCACCGCATTAACCTGTCTTTCCGAACCAAGAGGGCCCTGCGTACATGGGGCCCTCTTATTTTTTTCCCGCCGGTTTTCAGAACTGTGGAAGAGCGAGTAAAGTAAGGAGACCGTTTCCCGCGCACGCATTGGAGAGCGAATGAATGCAGTCCTGATTGGTGCGGTGCTTCTCGTGGCCGTTCTGGTGATTTGGCTGGCTTTGCAAACCGTGCAAAGCCGTGAGAAGGGCGGCGCGATGGAATCACAGATGAGTGAATTGCGCCGTGACTTGCAGACCATCGCGAGCGCGCAGGCTCGGAGCACCGGGCAACTGGAGACCATCGCCAAAAGTGTTGCTCAACGTCTCGACAGCGTGGCTCCCGCTTTGCAGGACGCCATCAAGAATTCCGCGCAGATTACCGGGCAGATGACTTCCGACGCGCAAACCAAGATGGCCGACGAGCTCAAGAATACGCGCGACCAGATTGGGCAAATCCAGCAGCAATTGGGTGCGGTCCAACTGGCCGGCCAGCAAATGTCGGAAACGGCGCACACGCTTGAAGGCATCCTTGGCGGCGCAAAATCCCGCGGCTCATTCGGTGAGGTCACTCTCGAGCGGTTGCTGGAGGATTCCCTTCCTGTCTCACAATATGCGAGCCAATACCGTTTCTCGAGCGGCGAAGTGGCGGATGCCGTGATTCATCTTCGCGACAAGAAGTTGATGGCCATCGATTCGAAATTTCCCCTGGACGCCTTCCGCCGCATCGGCGCCGAGGGAGAGGAAGCGCGTCGCGCGTTTGCCACCGCGGTGAAGCTCCACGCGGATTCCATCGCCAAGAAATACATCGTGCCGCAGGAAGGCACGCTCGATGTGGCGCTGATGTTTGTTCCTTCTGAAAGCGTCTATTACGAACTTCTTCAGACGTCAGACAGCAAAGGGCAGCCGCTGGATGCCTATTGCCGCGAAAAGAAAGTGATCGCGGTTTCCCCCAACACTCTCTACGCGCATCTCTGCGTCATCTCCATGGGCTTGCGCGGAATGCAAATCGAAGAAAATGCCAAGCGCCTCTACGCCAATCTAGCTGGCATGGAAAAGCAGATGAGCATGTTTACCGAGGTGTTCGAACGGCTGGGCACGCACCTGAAGAATGCCCAGCAAAGTTACGGCGAGGGCGAGAAGCGCCTCGAAAGAGCGCAGAACACGCTGGAAGGTCTGGTTGCTGCAGGCGTTGCGGATGCGGCTTTGGAAAATGCGCAGGGTACGCTGCCGCTTACCGTCGAGGCCAGCGCCAAAAAGAGCGCGTGATTGTTTTCTCCCGGATCACAGAGACGAAATTTTCCGCAGGTTGTCTTGCCGGTTGAGGGCTACTGCGGGCGTGTCAGCGACGGGACCAGCCGGATCGAGATCGCAAAGTTTCCGTTCTTCCGCCCGGTTAGACGGAAGCGCGCCACATTTTCCGCTCCTCCCGTGCTGGACACGCGTACCATATTCCCTCCGGCAAGTTCCGCGACTCTCGTGGCCAGGTTGCGCGCCTCCAGCGATACTTTCGTCGCCGAGCCATACACTCGCACAGTGAGCGTGCGGCGCTCGCCCGGTTTGAGCGGCGAAGAATCGGCTTGCAGTTCGAGCGCGACCAGCGTCATGGAAAACGCCGGCGCCTCTCGCTTCGCGCAAGCAACTTCCACTTTCGCAGTTCCAGCCTCTAGATCCATCGGCGGGAATATGACCAACGAGGCCGGCGAAGACGCCAGCACCAGTGCGGGCTGGCCTCCGATCGTGACCTGATTCGCGTCGGCATCCCCGCAGAAGCCCCGCCCCAATAGCTCAAAGTGATCCGTCAGCAAAGCCACGCTGGGCGTCCCCGAGATCTCCATCGAAGATGAGGCGGCCTCGGCAGGTGAGAGAACCACCGTGGGAACGCGGTCCGAGCGTCCGGCAATGGAAGCAAAAATCACGCCCGGATTCAGCGGGGCTACGAAAAGCGCGCGGCCCGTGGCATCGGTGGTGAACCGGTCGCCGTTCGAAAACTGAAGGGCAACGCCCGGCGTCAGCCGTCCGTTCGCGTCGAGAACCGCCAGCGTAGCCCGCTCGCCTGATACTATTTGCCGCGGCAACAGGAGAGTCCGCGCCCCGGACGCGCTCGGAGGCCGCTGCGCATTTGCCTTCTCAGGTGACAACGCGGCGAGGAGCATCGTGAAAAGGAAAACGCTGCGGAGGAACATGTGGCGATTGCAGTTGAGGGGCACGTCCGTGCGGAACAATTTGTCGCATGCGGACAACATCACTGAGTTTTGGCGACCGTGGCGTAAATGCGCGCGTCCAGAAAAACGCGAAAGAGTTCGGCGTCAATCTCCTCGTCGCGAACGCACAATTTCAGAATGTCCAGAGCGCGGTCCGTGGGCACGGCGCGTTTGTAAGGCCGGTCCGACGCGGAGAGCGCGTCGAAAATATCGCAAATCGTCATCATCTTGGCTTGCACGGGGATTTGATTGGAGCGCAGGCCAAATGGATAACCCTTCCCATTCAGTTTTTCATGGTGCGCGCGGGCAATCTCCGGGATGCCACGGAACTCCGCGGTCCACGGAATCTGCGCTAGAAAATTGAAGCTGTGCACCACGTGCGATTCAATCTGCCGGCGTTCGTCCGGGTCCAGGCTCCCTCGCGGAATGGAGAGGAAGCGAACTTCTTCGGAGGTGAGGTAGGGCCGCTCGGTCCCGCGCGGGTCGCGGTACGTTTTCTGCGCGATCTGATGCAGCAGCTCAAAATCGCCGGAAGGAAGAATTGTCGGCTCGTTCGCCCGGGCGATAAAATCCGCGAACCGGTCCAGCTCGCCAATCAAGCGCCGCGCTTCTTCGTCGAGCGCGCGCAAGCGCGCTTCGCCCTCTTTGCGCGAAAGCGAAGTCACCGCTTCCAACTTCTGTTGCGCGATTCGCGCTTCGATATCACGGCGGATGTAGTCAAAGCGGTCCAGCACGCTCACAAACTGCAGCGGGTAAAGTTTCTTCGCTTTGACGAGCACTTCTTCGTGGACCCCCACCTTGCCGAAGTCGTGGAGGAGCGCCGCAAAGCGCAGCTCTTTCATTTGTTCCCGGGAAAAACGCAGATCGCCATAGGGGCCGCGCGGTTCGCGGTCAATGGCTTCCGCCAGCGCCACCGTCATGGTGCAAACTCGCTGCGAATGTCCTGAAGTCGTTGGGTCGCGTTGCTCGATGGCCTTCACGGCCGCGCTCACGAAACCGTCGAACAAGTTTTCTATGTCCTGATAGAGCTGCGAATTCTCGTAAGCAACCGCTGCTTGCGACGCAAGGGAAAGCGCCAGCCGCACCGCGCGCTCGGGAAAGGGATGAACCCACCGCCGCACGGCCGCCGCATTCGCCAGGTGCGCTTTCGCCTGCCGCTTGCAGTTGATCAATTGCAGCACGCCAAGCACTTCCCCCTTGCCGTTTTTCATCGGCAGCGTGATGAGCGAACGTGTGTGGTAACCCGCCTGCTGGTCATACGACGAATTGAACTGGAACGGCCGCGACTTCGGAATGCGATAGGCGTCCGCAAGCTCAATGACTTCCCCGTGCAGCGCGCAATATCCGGCCATCGATTCTTCCGTCAGCGCCAGTGTGTGTTCGCTAAAGGGAAATTGCACGCTGTCGTTCTGTGTCAACTTGAAACGCAGCCGGCGGTCGCGTGACCCGTTGTTTGCTGACGCCCCGACGTGTTCGACGAGATAAAGCGACCCTGCGTCCGCAGCGGTGATCTCGCGCGCCTTCCTGAGAATCAGCTCCAGGAGCCGTTCGACATCTCGCGTTTCCGACAAGGCAATGCCAATTCGGTTCAGCTCTTCCAACTCGCGCGTAGCCTTCGTGGCGCTGAGTTTGGTTTTTCTGGCGCGCGGCACGCGCCTTGGCGGCGATTTTTTTGATCCAGCCATAGGGAAAAGAGTGTAGAGCCGCGGAGGCGGGGCGCTCCTGGCTGCCAAAAAGTATAACGGATGCCCGTCCCCGAGGCACGAAATGGTACCAGCGCAAATACGGATTGCGCGCGAAACCTTCCAGGATCAGCGCCTTTACCCGCGGGCGTGTGGCTTAAGAGCGAGTAATCAGTAGGGTTCACAGCCTTTCGCCACTGTTGTGGCTCTGTTAGCGTGGGAGCAGGGTTGCCAGAAGTAGGTGAAGGCCGGGGTGTAGTCTCACAGCGGCAATGGGAGCAAGTGTGCGAATCGTAAGTGGCGGGGTAAGCGACGTAGGTCGCGTGCGGACGAATAATGAGGATTGCTACCGCATCGTCACGCCGCTGAACCTTTTCGTGCTCTCCGACGGCATGGGCGGCGAAGCTCATGGTGAAATCGCCAGCGCCCTGGCCGTGGAAACACTTGTGAAACACTGCCTCGATGCGCAGAACAATCCCAATGCACCGTTCTATGGCGAAGCGCAGGCCGGTTGGAGCGCAACGCTAAAACGGCTCTCGAGCGCCGTCCACCTGGCCAACAAGAATATTTTTAAGTCCGCGGAGGAGCATCCGGAGCAGCACGGCATGGGCGCCACGCTGACGGCGGCTTGGATTGATGGCGCAAGGGTGAGCATCGCTCATGTCGGAGACAGCCGCGCCTATCTTTTGCGCAACGGCAGCCTTCTGCAGCTCACGCAGGATCATTCGCTGGTCGCCGAACAAGTCCGTCGCGGCATATTAACCGCGGCCGAAGCCGAAGAGAGCGACATGCAAAGCGTGTTGCTGCGCGCGCTCGGCGCTCAAGAGGAAATTGAAGTGGACGCGGAAGAGCACATGCTCCTGCCCAGGGACATTCTGCTGCTTTGTTCGGATGGCTTGACGCGCATGGTGACGGAGCCGGAAATCGCCGGAACGCTGCAGGCGGAGACCGATCCCGGCAAGGCGTCAGAACGACTCGTGCAGCTCGCCAACGAGAGCGGCGGCGCCGACAACGTTACTGTCGTCGTCGTGCGCCTGGAATCGGAACCCAAGGGTTGGTTTTCATGGTTGCGCCGCGGGGCGCCAAAAAACGTTGCCGGAAACGGCTCCGCTGGAGGGAAGTGAGATGCCGAAGCTCAGCCTCATGTTTGACAATAAAATCGTGAAGGAAGTTCCCGTCGGAAGCCGGCCGGTCAGCATTGGCCGGTCCCCCGATAACGATTTACCGGTGGACAATCTCGCGGTTTCCAATCACCACGCGAAGGTCTATTACGAAGCGGGCCGCCTGGTCATCGAGGACCTCGACAGCCTCAACGGCACGTTTGTGAACGACCTGCGCATCGAGCGCGCCACCTTGCACGATGGAGACAACATCCACATCGGCAAGCACAAAATCAAAGTGGACACCAGCGGCGATGCCCCCGTGCCCTGGGATTCCGGCCGCAAAGCCCCTGCCCCGGCGATCAATGAAACCATGGTGCTTGATACCAAAGAGCGCCGTCAGATGCTGCAACAGGCTGCCGCGATGGGTGAATCGATGCAGTTTGCTTCCACCCGCATGAAGGTTCCTACGCTCGTCGTCCTGAACGGCAGCACCGATCAAAAAGAATATGTTCTGACCAACCGGCTCACGGTCATCGGAAAATCCGGCATGGCCACGGTTAAGCTCAAGGGCTGGTTCAAGCCGCAGATGGCCGCGCAGATCAATCAACGCGACGACGGCTTCTACCTTGGCCCTGGCGACAAAGTGCCCAATGTGAACGGCACTCCCATTCCCGGCCCGGTACGCTTGAACGACGGCGACCTCATCGAAGTCTCCGGCGTGCGTTTGAATTTTATTTTCCGCGAGTAACCCGCGAACCGCGATGGCAGCTCCGTCAGACGGCTTCTGGCAGCGGCGGGGCTTGTTCAGCCTCTACGAACTGCTGCAGTCCTGGTGGCGCCATCGCGTCTCGTTTCTTTTGAGCCTGTCCATTACTTTTTTTGCGCTCATTTTGTACGTCCTCACATTTGTTGGCGAACGCCCGACGCCTATTTTCGAATTTGTCCAACGACTTGAGCTCGCCACGCTGGACACGCGATTCCGATACCGCCCTAAGAAGAAGTTCGCGCATCTTGATTCACCAATCGTCGTCATTGAAATTGATCAGCGCGCGCAGGAAGTCCTAGGGCGCTGGCCCTTCTCGCGCAGTTATTTCGCTAAGACACTGGACATCTTGCACGATGACGGCGCCAAAGTCGTCGGTTTTGACATCACATTCAGCAAGCCGGAAGTGGATCGCACCGCCGACGCTCTTCGTTCCTTCTGGACAAAACTGGAAGAGCGCAAAAAGGCGGGCGTAAGATTGGATCCCGCGATTGCCGCCGAGGTGCAGAAGCTTGAAGTGGCTTCGGATGCCGACAAGCAATTCGCCGCTGCCATTCGGCGTTTCGGCCCGGTCATCCTCGGCAATTATTTTCTCTTTACGGATGCGGATCTCCACGGAATCGAAGCTTCCACACTCGACGCGTATGCGAACCAGATTTCCTTCTTTGCCTACCCACCCGCTCATCCGCTCCATCCCGAAGCGCAAAGAATTGAAAAAGCACGCATGCTGGAGACCTTTGCGGTCGCTAACCTCCTGCCACAGGGCGCCGAGGCCAACCTCGATCAATTGACGTCCGCCCTGAACGGCGATTTTTCATGGACAGGGTTTTTCAATGCGCCTCCGGATGCGGACGGCATCGTACGCAGGACGACTCTGGTTCTTCCGTATGGCCGCACGAAAAATCCGGACGACTGGGACATTTATTCCTCGCTGGACTTGATGACCGCGCGAGCCTTTCTCGGCCCTCCGGCGCAAGACATGAATTTGATTTATGGTCCGCAGGGAATCGTCGAAATTCGGTTGGGCAACGCGCTACTCCTGCACCCGGATGGCCGTGGCCAGTTGATGATCAACTTCCAGGGTCCGTCCGGCACTTTTGATCACAAGTCCATCGTGGACGTGCTCCGGAAAAACTTTGTCCCAGGCACGTTTCAAGGAAAGATTGTTTTGATCGGGGCCACCGCCACCGGTATCGGCGATCTCCGCGGCACTCCTTACGGCGGCACGGACTACCCGGGCGTTGAGATTCATGCCAACGTGATTGACAACATCCTGAACCAGCGGTTCCTCAAGTACGGTTTCCGCCAAGCCCTCGCTGACGTGCTTCTGATCATGTTCTTCGGTATTCCCCTGGGAATTTGGATGGCCCTCGTTTCGCCACGATGGATGTGGTTCGGCGTGAGCCTTCTCGTCCCCATGATCGCGGTTAATTTTTGGGCTTTCCTCCACGGCTGGTGGCTCAACCTCCTCGTACCCGCCCTCACGCTTTCCACGAATGTCTTGCTCGTGTCTCTTTACCGCTCGCTGTTCGAAGAAAAAGAAAAGCGCCGCGTGCGCAGCGCCTTTGGCCAATACCTCAGCCCCGAAGTCATCCGTCGCCTACTCCTTAATCCGCGCCTCGTCGAACCGAAAAAAACCGACATCACCGTGATGTTCAGCGACATTCGCGGCTTCACTACCATTTCGGAAAAACTGGACGCGCAAGACCTGGCCCTCTTCCTCAACCAATATCTCTCGGACATGACCGGCCTCGTCTTTGAACATCACGGCACGCTCGATAAATACATCGGCGACGCGGTGATGGCCTTCTGGGGCGCGCCGTTTGAAGAACCGGGCCACGCCGGAAGAGCCTGCAACACCGCCCTAAAAATGATGGTTCGCGTGCGCGAAATGCAGAAAAAGTGGGAAGCCGAGGGCAAGCCGCACCTCGACATCGGCATCGGCCTCAACACCGGCGTCGCCAGCGTCGGCAACATGGGCTCCGCGCTCCGCTACGGATACACCGCGCTCGGCGACACCGTGAATCTTTCCTCGCGGCTCGAAGGGCTCAACAAGGATTACGGCACACATATTCTGGTCAACGAGACGACATTCGTCGCCGCTAAAGATGAGGGCTTCCTGTTTCGCGAGCTGGACCTCATTCGCGTCAAGGGCAAGCTGCAGCCCGTGACCATCTATGAATTGATCGGGCGTGCAGGCGAAGCCTCCACCTATGGCACTCTGGAAGAGGTGCGCGCCCGCCTCGATGCGTTCGTTCATGCTCGCGATCTTTATCGGAAGCGCCAATGGGAAGAATCGCAGAAAGCATTCCAAACCGTCCTCGACAAATGGCCCGACGACGGCCCCTCTCGCACCTACTGGAAGCGCTGCCAGGACTACCTCTTCGACGAACCGCCCACCGGCTGGGACGGCGTCTTCACCATGACCCATAAGTAGGAGATTCCTCGGCGCTTTGGCTTCGATCCCGCCAACTGCTTTCCCTTATCCCAAAATGGAGTCCAAATTGGATGGGGGCGTGCGTGTGCCCTGTGGCAGAATGACGGCATCAAACGAAGACTATTGGAGCAGACTTGATTCCAATGGGTGCTGTAATAAACACATTCTGCATGACTTACATCGCACTGAACGGCAGTTGGAGCAGTCGGTTTCCGGATCCTCGGAAGTCTTGACGCGGGCTGGAACGGGAATACAATTTCTGAGATATATCGTATTCGAGAAACCACCGTACCCGCGGAAATGCGTTCGCGAATCTAAGTAGTATCAGCGGGTATTGGTGTTGGCAGGGTGGGTATTTTTGGCTCAGGTCGCTCCGTAGCCAGAGGGAAGACTTAAAAAAGCATGTGGATTGTCCGATTAGCCCTTTCGAGGCCATACACATTCGTGGTGATGGCGCTCGTCATTATGTTGCTGACGCCCTTGGTTTTATTGCGTACTCCCACGGACATTTTTCCAAATATCGACATCCCGGTCATCTCCCTGGTTTGGACCTATACAGGATTGGAACCTCAGGAGATGGAACAACGCATCACCACGGGCGTCGAGCGCGGCATAACCACGCTGGTCAACGACGTGGAGCACATCGAGTCACAGTCGCTTCCCGGCATCGCGGTGATCAAAGTGTTTTTCCAGCCGGGCGCCAACATCCAAACTGCGCTTGCGCAGAGCACCGCCATATCGCAAACCTTCTTGAAGAATCTGCCGCCTGGAACCACGCCGCCCTTGATCATTATCTACTCGGCCTCGACCGTTCCGGTCATCCAGATTGGCTTGACCAGCGACACCCTCAGCGAACAGCAACTCTTCGATTACGGAAACAATTTTATTCGTACACAGCTCGCCACAATTCCTGGTGCCGCCACACCCTTCCCTTACGGCGGCAAGCAGCGTGTTATCAGTGTGGACATTGATTCGACCTCGCTGCAGGCAAAAGGACTATCGGCGGTTGACATCGTCAACGCCGTGAACGCGCAAAACCTGATCCTCCCCACGGGCACGGCGAAGCTGGGTCCCCTCGAATACACCGTGGAGATGAACGGCAGCCCGCAAACGATCGATGAGCTCAATGATCTGCCGGTGAAGACCGTCAATGGCGCGACGATCTATATGAAAGATGTCGCCCACATTCGCGACGGATTCTCTCCCCAAACCAACGTCGTGCTGGCCAATGGCCAGCGCGGCGTGCTCATGAGCATCTACAAGACCGGCAGCGCCTCGACGCTGGACATCGTCGACCGCGTAAAGCAGATGCTGGTCTACAGCAAGAGTTCGTTTCCCGAAGGTCTGCACGTTTCTACTTTCTTCGATCAATCGCTGTATGTCAGGGCCTCCATCCAGGGTGTGATTCGCGAGGCCATCGTTGCCGCCTGTCTCACCGCCATCATGATCCTGCTCTTCCTCGGCAACTGGAAAAGCACTCTGATCATCGCCATCTCCATTCCGCTCTCGATTCTCGTGAGCCTCCTGTGCCTAAGCGCCCTCGGCCAGACCATCAACATCATGACCTTGGGTGGACTGGCGCTCGCCGTCGGCATCCTGGTGGACGACGCCACGGTCGAAATCGAAAACATCAATCGCAACCTGGCCATGGGAAAGGAAACCGTGCAGGCCATCCTCGACGGCGCGCAGCAGATCGCCGTGCCTGCGTTCGTCTCGACGCTGTGCATCTGCATCGTGTTTATTCCGATGTTTTTTCTGTCTGGTGTCGCCAAGTTTCTATTCGTTCCGCTGGCGGAAGCCGTGAGCTTCGCCATGCTGGCGTCTTACATGTGGTCGCGCACCATCGTTCCCACACTGGCTATGTATCTTTTGAGTTCGGAAGACGAATATCACCCCGAGGAACACGTCGGAGAAAAAATGGGGTTCTTCCGGCGGTACCAGCAGGGATTCGAGAGCAACTTCGAAAAGTTCCGGGAGAGCTACCGTAAATCCTTGCGCGCCGCGTTGCACTCGCCCGGCATCTTCGCCGGATGTTTTCTGGCTTTCTGCATTTTGTCCACTATGCTCGTGGCCGTTCTCGGCCGCGATTTCTTTCCCAAGGTGGACGCCGGACAGATTCGCTTGCACATGCGTGCCCGCACCGGTCTGCGTATCGAGGAGACCTCGAAGCTCGCCGACCAGGTCAACGGTGTCGTTCGTGAAACCATTCCCAAGGAAGAGCTCACTACAGTTCTGGACAATATCGGCTTGCCGTACAGCGGCATCAATTTGAGCTATAGCAATGCCGGCACCATCGGAACTTCCGACGCGGAAATCCTCGTGCAATTGAAAGAGGAACGCGGCAAACCTACGGGCGCGTATATCAACGAATTGCGCGAAAAGCTTCCGCAGCGATTTCCCGGCGTACAGTTCTTCTTCCAGCCGGCCGACATCGTCACGCAAATTTTGAATTTTGGCACGCCCGCGCCCATTGACGTCGAGGTGACTGGGCTGAACCAACGCGGGAATTATCTGATTGGCGAAAGATTAGCCAACCAGTTCCGGCACATCCCTGGCGCGGTGGACGTCCATGTTCAGCAAGCCTTCGACAACCCCACCCTCTACTTGCAAATCGATAGGGCACGGGCGCAATCCGTGGGGATGCAGTCCCGTGACGTCGCGCAGAATGTTCTCGTTTCCCTGAGTTCCAGTTTTCAGACAAATCCCGCCTTCTGGCTGGACCCCAAGAATGGCGTGGAATACACCGTCGCGGTGCAGGAACCGCAGTATCGTGTGGACACGTTCCAGGAACTCCAGAACACTCCCATTAGCGGGAGCTCCCCAGGCGCCGTTCCCCAGATTCTAGGAAATCTCGTGCAAACGAGTACGACCGCGCGCCCCGCGGAAATTTCTCATTACACGACACTGCCCATGATCAACGTGTATGCGTCCGTGGACGGCCGCGACCTTGGCAGTGTGGCGGATCAAGTGGAAAAAGATGTCGGGGCGATCGAGAAAGACTTGCCAAAGGGCAGCCATATTGTTACGCGCGGCCAGGTCCAGACCATGAAGAGTTCGTTCACAGGTCTTGGCCTTGGCTTGATTGGCGCAATCGCTCTTGCCTATCTGCTGATCGTCGTGAACTTTCAGTCGTGGCTCGATCCCTTCATCATCATTACCGCGTTGCCCGGTGCGCTGGCCGGCATCTGCTGGATGCTGCTGCTGACGCATACCACTCTCAATGTGCCTTCATTGACCGGCGCCATCATGTGCATGGGCGTGGCCACGGCGAACAGCATCCTGATGGTCTCCTTCGCGCGCGAACAAATGGACGAAGGCAAGAGTGCCCGCGATGCCGCGATCGAAGCAGGATTTGTACGCATCCGGCCGGTATTGATGACCGCGCTGGCGATGATTATCGGCATGGTCCCGATGGCCGTGGGTCTCGGCGAGGGCGGCGAGCAAAACGCGCCGCTGGGCCGCGCGGTCATCGGCGGGCTGCTCTTCGCCACGTTCGCGACGCTGTTCTTCGTGCCCTGTGTTTTCTCCATGATCCACGGGCGCCGCGAGCGGCGGAGAAGCGCGAGCGAGTCGCCGGCGCCGGCAACGGCTTGAAAATTTTCGATATGGAAGTGAAAGCGGGGATTGCGCGATGATGGAAGGCGGAGTTCCGATGGAACCTGAATACCAGGAGCAACCACACAAGAAAGGGAGCCGGCTCTTCACCATTCTGTTCGTGGTGGTGCTGTTGCTCGTACTTTTCGGGGCCGTGACGCTATTCCAGCGCCGCACCCAGTATCAGGCGCTCGCCAAGGAAACGGAAACTTTGGCGATCCCGACTGTGGCGGTAGTCCATCCCACAACGGAATCCACGCAAGAAGATCTTGTCCTCCCTGGCACCCTGCAGGCGTACGTTGAATCGCCCATCTATGCGCGCACCAACGGCTATTTGAAACAGTGGTACCACGACATTGGCAGCCGCGTTCATCAAGGCGAACTGCTTGTGGACATTGACACGCCGGAAGTGGACCAGCAACTGTCGCAGGCACGCGCGGATTTGAATACCTCGCAGGCCAACGCCAATCTCTCTAAAATCACCGCCACGCGCTTCCAAGAACTCATCAAAACGGACGGCGTCTCCAAGCAGGAAGTGGACAATGCCGTGGGCGATTTGGAGGCCAAAGTCGCCACGGTGAAATCCTCGGAAGCCAACGTGCGCCGGCTCGAAGAATTGGAATCCTTCAAGCATGTCTATGCGCCCTTCAGCGGCGTGATCACCCGCCGCAACGTGGACACCGGTACGCTGATCAACGCTGGCAACGGCGGCGCCTCGCAGCAGCTCTTTTTTCTAGCGCAGACAGATCCCATTCGTGTTTACCTGAGCGTGCAGGAGCAATACGCACCTTCGATTCACGCGGGGCTTGGCGCGTTCCTCGAACTCACCCAATACCCGGGCCAGCGATTTGAAGGCAAGGTCGTGCGCACCGCGGAGTCTATCGACCTGAACACGCGCACGCTGCTCACCGAAGTGGACGTTCCGAACCACAATGGCTCGCTGCTCCCCGGCGGTTACGCTCAGGTGCATTTGCAAGTGAAGGTTGCCGGGGCGCGGCTCGCTGTTCCCGTGAACGCACTGTTGTTCCGCTCCGAAGGTCTTCGCGCGGTGGTGGTGGATTCCGATCACAAAGCACACCTGAAGCCGCTCACCATCGGCCGCGACTACGGCACGACTCTCGAGGTCCTGAACGGTCTTGAAGCGAGCGATTGGATGGTGTTGAATCCCGCGGACTCGATCGAAGACGGTCAGGAAGTGCGCGTCAAGGAAATCACGCCGACCGCCGCTACTCCGCCCGCAGCAACACCCAGCTCGCCGAGTGCGCCCCCCAAACCTGCGCCGGGAGCGAAGAAGCCGTAATGAAGCGCCTGAGGCAATTCCCCGCCCTTTTCGGGCTCGCTGTTTGTGTCCTCGCGAGCGGTTGCACGGTCGGGCCTGCCTATCAGCGGCCCACGGCGCCCGTGCCCGCGAAATGGGACGTCACCGAACCATGGCGTGAGAGCGCGCCGAAAGATGGCGTAGCCAAAGGCGAATGGTGGAGCGTTTTCCACGACGACGAGTTGAGTGCACTCGAGAAGCAAGCGCTTGATGCCAACCAGACCATTAAAGTTTCCGTGGCGCAGTTGGAACAGGCCCGCGCCTCCGCAGCCGTGCAGATTGCCACGCAGTTTCCCAATATCGCCGTGGCGCCGCAAGCCGAGCGCGAACGCCTTTCCGGAAACCGCCCTCCCAGCAGTTCAGTCCCTATAACCTCTGCGGTCACGCAGAACAGTTACACCTTGCCCTTCACGGCTGGGTACGAAGTGGATTTGTTCGGGCGCCGCAGGCGCAGCATTGAGGCCGCGCAAGCCTCCTATCAAGCCAGCGCCGCCGACCTCGAAAACGTGCGCTTGGTGATCACCGCGGAACTCGCCGGCGACTATTTCACCCTACGGCAACTCGACACCGAGCTTGGCATTCTGAATCGCACGGTCCAAACGCTGCAACGCGGCCTGCAACTCGTGGACTCTCGCCACAAAGGCGGCGTCGCTTCCGGGTTGGACGTTGCGGAAGAAGAAACGCTTCTGAACACCACCCAAACCCAAGCCATTCTCCTTCTGCAGCAAAGAAAGCAGTTCGAAGACGCCATTGCCGTCTTGATTGGAAAACCGGCGCCGGATTTTCATCTCCCGCCGAACGAGTTGAAGGGTGAACCGCCGCCCCTCGACGCAGGATTGCCGTCAGATCTTCTTGAGCGGCGCCCCGACGTTGCCGAAGCCGAGCGGCAAATGCAGGCCGCCAACGCACAGATTGGAATCGCTCAGGCCGCGTACTACCCCTCGCTGGATCTTTTTGGAACTGGCGGATGGCAGTCGGCAGACATCGCTAAGTTGATCAACGTGCAAAGCACGTTCTGGGCGGTCGGCGCCAATGTCGCCGAGACCATTTTCAGCGGCGGCACGCGCCGGGCCCAAGTGCAATTCGCAAAAGCCGGTTACGACGCCAGCGTCGCGAGTTACCGCAATACGGTATTAACCGCATTCCAGGAAGTCCAGGACGACGTGACGGGCTTGACTGTTCTCCAGCAAGCCAGCCAAGCGCAGCAAAAGGCGGTCAACTCCGCGCGGCGAACTCTGGATATTTCCACGGATCGTTACACCGGCGGCCTGGTGAATTATTTGGACGTCGTTACCGCGCAGCAGAATCTTCTCACCAACGAGCAGGAGCTGGCCGTCATCCAAGGCCAGCGCCTGGTCACCAGCGTGCTCCTCGTCAAAGCGTTGGGCGGCGGATGGGACGCCTCCAGCCTGTCCGCTGTGCACGTCAAATCCAAGCTGAAAGACGTGGTCGCGCCGTAAAAATATTCCTGACTCGTCAGTCCTCGAGACAAGACGAGCCGCTGGACCAGCCCATCAAATAGGCAAGCGATCGAGCGGAACGATGAATTGAATACCGTCAATCTGCTTGCTGTGCAGCCGGACGTCGTTGGTAATAAAAAGATCGACTCCCGCTGTCGCCGCGCACGCAAGTTGAATGGCGTCGGGCGCACGCAGTGAGCGATCCGCGCGTAGCCTTGCATACACTAGGGCCGCACTCTCTTCGAACGTAATCACAACCGTCATCGTGGTGATCAATTTCCGGTAGTAGACGACAGCCTTTGTGTCGCCGTTCTGCATCGGCTTGACGAGGATTTCCGCCAGCGTAATCGTTGAGGTCAACAACTGATCTCCGCGCGCGAGCATCCGGCTTCTCAGAGCCGTCACTTGACCCGAAAATTTTCCCCAATCCTCGAACAAATAGATGAATAGATTGGTATCCCAAAAGATGCGGCTCATTCCCAATCGTCTCGCAGCCGGTTGACGTACTCGTCCGCATGCTCATCCGCCCAGAGATGCTTACCGGAACCCCGCGCTTGGAGCAAAGGATCGTTCTCTACGAGATCTCGAGCCATCGCCACGCACCATTCCTGATACCACTTCAATAGTTCGCCATAACCAGCGGGGAGGTCCTCCGCCTCTGGTGTGATCTTCGCCCCCTCTCGATCCGGATGAGAAGGATCGCCCTTGCGAAAAAGGCGCCGGCGGCCCTCCGACGTTTCAAAGAGCATGCGATAACGACCGGGGTTCGGCGGACGGTTGGCCACACAGTGGAGAACAACGTGAACGTAGACACCAGGGCGCAGGGGCGCGTGGAGTCCCTCACGACGGGCACGTTCCACGATCTCTTCAATCGAAAAGTCGGAGGTGTCAGGTCGCTCCCGGTGGAGGAGCGCAGTTGCAATCCAGACCTCATCTGCAACTTTGATCTTGGAGAGAATCTGCGTATTCATAGCCACCTAAAAGCCATGTCAAAACATCCATACTAAGTATAATGCAAAAAACCAAGTGGTTGTCAACCGGCCACCTCCTTGTCACCAAAGCTCCTTAGAATCTATAGGTTATCGAGGAAGAATTGGGTAACGTGCTGCATGAGGACGCGCCTCGCGGGCGGATCGCTCACCCCGTGTCCGCGTCCCGGAAAGGCCAGAACTTCGACGTACTTCCCTGCTTCGATCAGATCGTTAATCACCGAAAGCGTGTTCGCGAAGTGCACGTTGTCGTCCCCCGTGCCATGCGCGATCATTAGTTTGCCTTTGAGCTGCCCCGAGTATTTCACCGGCGAAGAGTCCTCGTAGCCCTTCTCGTTTTTCTGCGGCAAACCCAGATAGCGCTCAGTGTAGATGGAGTCGTAGTAGTGCCAGTCGGTCACTGGGCCTCCGGCAAAACCCACTTTGAAGTCATCGCCTGCTTCAAACATCGCATGCAGCGTCATGTGGCCGCCGTAGCTCCAACCCCAAATGCCGATGCGGCTGCCATCCACGTAAGGGCGCGACTTGAGGTATTGCACGCCGTCGCGCTGGTCGGAAAGTTCCTGCGCGCCCAATCTCAAATGCAGCGGCGTTTCAAACGCGTGGCCGCGCGCCGCCGATCCCCGGTTGTCGAGCGAAAAAATAATGTAGCCCTTCTCCGCCATCAGCTCGTGCCACAGGAAATTGGCGCCGCCCCAGCCGTTGCGCACCACTTGCGCGTGCGGGCCGCCGTAGGTGTAGACGAGGACCGGATATTTTTTCTGCGCGTCGAAATTTGGCGGCTTGATCATGCTGGCGTTGAGCATTACGCCGTCGCGCGATTTGACGTGAAGAAATTCCATGGGCAAGAGACTGTAATCCGCCAGTTCGCTGACCTTGTTTTCGTTGATTGCGGCGATTCGCGTGCCCCCTGCACGGTAAAGAGTTTGGCTCGGCGGAGTCGCTGCGTTCGAATAGGTGTCGTAGAAAGTCGCAGCATTCGGCGCGAAATTCACGTCATGCGTTCCGCTGTCTTTTGTGATTCGGGTAAATCTCGATCCGTCGAGTCCCACCGTGTAAAGCTGCCGCTCCATCGGCGACGCTTCTGTCGCTGTGAAGTAAACCACTCCCTTGGCTTCGTCAACGCCGTTTACCGAATTGATTTCCCATTCGCCTTTCGTAATCTGTGCAAGCTGTTTGCCATCGAGGTCATAAAGATAAAGATGCCGATAGCCGCTCCGCTCGCTGGACCACAAGAAGTGCTTTCCGTCCTTCAAAAAATAAAGATCGTCGCTGACGTTGATCCAGTTGGGATCCGTTTCCGTTAGCGCTGTCCTGATTTTTCCCGTGGCCGTATCAGCGATCAGAAGATCAAGAGTCGTCTGCGTGCGATTAAGCCGCTGAATCGCAAGGTGTTTTGAATCGGTCAGCCAATTCACGCGCGGAATGTAAATCTCGGTTTCCGCCCCAATGTCCATCACGCGGGGCTCCCCGCCGCTCACCGCAGTCACCAGCACGCGAACAATCGGATTCGCGCCGCCCGCGACGGGGTAGCGCTCCATCTCCGCTTCCCCGCTGGGCGAGGAAAAATCCACCATCGGGTATTGCGATACCTTGCGTTCATCCATTTCGAGATACGCGATCACGCTGGAATCCGGCGACCACCAGTACGCCGTCTTGATATCCAGTTCTTCCGGATAAACCCAGTCGAGCTCGCCCTTGCGAATTTCTTCCGTCCCTCCTTGCGTGACGGCGCGCTCTTTTCTTTCCGACACACTCACCAGCCAGAGATTGTGTTCCCGCACAAAGCTCACGTAGCGTCCATCGGGAGAAATCTTGGGATCGGCAAGCGCGGCTTTGCCCGATACAAGCGTGCGCCCCGTTTGCGACTTCAGGTCGAACCATGCGAGCGCCGTCGGTCCCTGAAACAGAATCCCCGCGCCATCCGGTGCCCATTGATATAGCGCAGGAGCGCGCCGCCCAAGACCAGTAGCTTGCGTCGTTCGTCCCGTCTCCGCTGGCAGAATCATTTCGAGTTTGTCCGTGGCCACCAACAGGCGCCGCTCCCCCGAAACGGCGTCCATCGCCCAAAGTTCCGTCTTTGCTTCCCTGCCGGAACCCTTGGTCTCGAAATAGCTGAGCTGCTTGCCGTCCGGCGTCCACGCCAGCCCACGCGTCAAGCGCCCGCTCAAGCTCGGCTGCGAATAGATGCGTTCCACGGTGAGCGCTTTCCCCGAACCGGGCGAAGGATGCTGCGCCGAAGAGGGAGCACTGAGAATCGCGAAGAGAGAAAAAATGACGAGAACCACCCACGGACGAAAGGACCGGCGCCGCAAGGACATGCAATCCTCCTAAGAACGGCCCCTATCTTAGCTTGACCCATACCCGCGGCCAAACTGGTCACGCGGCGGTAAGGGAAAACAATTTTTCTTGACAGCAGATGGAATCAGGCATATAGGTAGGAGTCCTAGGCATAAAGGTAGATGTTCTAGGTATCACGATGACCCAGGAAAAATCGGAATTCCTCAAGGGCACGCTAGACATGCTGATTCTCAAGGTGGTGGCCTTGGGCCCGATTCACGGCTACGCCATCTCTCAGCGCATCCAGCAAATCTCCAGGGATTTTTTCCAGGTACACCAGGGCTCGCTCTACCCCGCGCTCCACCGCCTCGAAGACCGCGGCTGGCTGCAAGCCGAGTGGAAAGACACGGACACGGGGCGCGAAGCGAAATTCTACACGCTCACGCGGAGAGGCCGGAAGCAATTGGAGGCCGAACTACTCAATTGGGAGCGGCTCTCCGATGCCGTCGCCCTGATCCTGCGCACTGCCGAGTAGGAGGTGTTTGATGAACTGGCTCCTTCGCCTCTTCCACAAATCCCGCAGCGAAGCTCAACTCGATAATGAACTTCGCTTTCACCTCGACCAACAAGTCGCCGCATACATGGCCGCCGGAATCTCGCCCGAAGAAGCGCGCCGCCGCGCTCGCCTCGAATTTGGCGGCCTCGAAGGAACCAAAGAAGAGTGTCGCGAGGCTCGGCGCACAAATTTCGTCGAAAACGCTTTGCAGGACTTGCGTTATGGCCTGCGCATGTTGCTCAAACATCTCGGGTTCACCACCGTGGCCATCCTGACGCTGGCTTTGGGTATCGGCGCGAACACCGTAGTGTTCAGCGTCGTGAACTCGATTCTGTTGAAGCCAATGCCTTATCCGGAAGCAAATCGGCTGGCGTTCGTGTGGAGCACGGAGGTTTCACAGGGAGCTTCCGTACTGCCCACCGCTCCTCCCGATTTTCGCGAGTGGCGTGCCCGGAACGGCGTCTTTGAAGGTCTGGGAGCTTGCACGTACATAAACCTGAATTTGATCGGTGCGAGCCCCGAGCCCGAGCGGCTCCAGGGCGCGCGGATTACCGCCGGATTGTTTTCCGTCTTGGGAGTGTCACCGGCGAAGGGCCGGCTGTTTCTTTCAGAGGAGGAGCAGTTCGGCCGGCACAGTGTTGCGTTGATCAGCTACGGCTTGTGGGAGCGCCGCTTCGGTCTGGACGAACACATTCTTGGCCGCAACGTGAACCTCAGCAACGAACCCTTCACCATCGTCGGCGTCATGCCCAAGGGCATGCCTTTCTTCGATGACGTCCCCTCCGTGGATCTTTGGGTGCCGCTGGCTTTCGCTCCCGGCGATAACTTCAACACTCGTAACAATCGGTTTTTGTACGTAGCCGGCCGTTTGCGCAAGGGTGTCTCGCTCGAACAGGCAAACGCACAAATGGCCGCCATCGCAAAACGCATTGAATCGGAGGACAAAGAGAATCTCGGTTATGGGGTAACCGTGAAGTCGATGCAATCGCAGCTCACCGAGAGCATTCGGCCCGCGCTGCTTTTGCTGGTGGGTGCCGTCGGTTTTGTACTTCTCGTCGCTTGCGTCAATGTGGCCAGCCTCCTGCTGGGACGTACCAAAGACCGTGAACGAGAGCTTGCCGTGCGCACGGCATTAGGTGCGACTCGCGGCCGCCTCATACGGCAATTGGTGGTCGAGAGTCTTGTACTGAGCCTCGCGGGGGGTGCTGTGGGAGCAGTTCTTGTGGCCTTCAGCATGAACGGGCTACTCGCACTTCTGCCAGAAAGCATTCCTCGCTTTAATCCCGTCGGATGGGATGGCAATGTTTTCGTTTTCACTGCCGGCATTTCAATGCTGACCGCCTTGCTATTCGGTGTCTTACCTGCTCTACGAGCGAGTAAGACGGACGTGCACGACGCGCTCAAGGAAGGGGGCCGGTCCGGCATCGGTCATCGTGGCTATGCGCGCTCCGTATTGGTCGTCTCCGAAGTCGCCATCGCGCTGTGCCTGTTGATCGGCGCCGGCCTTTTGGTGAAAAGCTTCGCGCTACTGCGTCAAGTCGATCGCGGATTCTCCGAGAAGAATCTGTTGACCATGCAGATCCCACTTTCGGATGCGAACTATCCCCAGCCCGACTTCCGAAATCCCTATCCCCAGGCGGCCATCGGCTTCCTTGACCGGCTTCTCAGCCGAGTCCGTGCCCTGCCAGGAGTGCGCACAGCCGGGATCACCACGGCGTTGCCGCTAGGGATCGGCGGCGGCTGGGGCAAATACATTTGGGTGGTCGAACATCCAAAACCACCTTCGCTCAAGGAGATGGCTTCTTCTTCCTTTGTTCTAGTCAGTCCAGCATATTTCGAATCCATCGGCGCGCGATTGCGCCAAGGCCGGTTCTTCACCAATCAAGACACACGCAACTCGCAGAGCGTTACGATCATTAAGAAGCGTTGGCCCGCAAGTTCTTCCCCGACGAAGATCCCCTTGGAAAATCGATCATCATGGAACCTCCGAAAGAATTCCTGCCAAAGCAAAGTCCGGAACCGCCCGATGCCCCGCGTCGCACCATCGTCGGAGTCGTGACGGACATCAAAAATGCTGGCTTGGACCAGCCTGCTCAGCCCGAAGTCTATGCTCCGTTGACGCAATGCGAATTCGAAGGGTGGTCCAATACGGTTTCGTTTGCCGTCAAAACAGATGGCGATCCTCTGCGCATGGCCCCAGCCATAAGGACAATCGTCGCCGATCTTGACCCAACACTTCCGGTTGCCAACGTTAGCAGCATGGATCAGCTGGTCGGCAACTCTCTTTCCAATGCACGCTTCAGCCTGATTCTGCTTACCTTTTTTGCGGCTTCCGCCCTCCTGTTGACCGCCCTGGGAATCTACGGTGTTATCGCGGACTCTATTCGGCAGCGGACAAGAGAGATCGGCGTGCGTGTCGCGCTTGGAGCGCGTCCTTCTGAAATCTTTCGTCTGGTAGTGGGTGGCGGAATGAAGCTGGCTGCTCTGGGATTGGCAATTGGTCTCGCCTTGTCCTTCGTGCTCACGCAAGCCCTGACTTCGCTCCTTTATGGAGTGAAGCCGAGCGATCCTGCGACCTATTTATTCGTCACTGTGATATTGGCTGGAGTCTCTCTGCTGGCCTGCTACCTTCCCGCTCGTCGCTCGACCCGAGTTGATCCCATGGTTGCACTTCGCTATGAATAGACGCTTCGTATTTCAAGCTTTGGTTGGCGTCCTGCCGGTTTCGTAATCGCTGTGACGCGCACAATCTTAAGCCTCTCGCCGATTGTGACGTCGTCTGCTTCCTAACCCGGAGGCCACCGGAATTGCCGGCCGCCGAGCAGATGCAAATGCAGATGAAAAACCGACTGCCCCGCGCCCCGGCCATTGTTTAGCACCGTGCGATAGCCTTCGAGCAGATTGCGTTCGCGGGCGAGCTGCGAAGCCACGAGCTGCAGTTTCCCGAGAATAGCTTGATCTTCCGGCGAAGCATCGGTCAGTGATTCGAAATGTTTTCGCGGACAAATCAGAATGTGCGTTGGCGCCTGCGGAGAAATATCCTCGAAGGCGAAGAGATCCGGGTCTTCATAAATGATCTTCGAGGGAATCTGCTTTGCTGCGATCTTGCAAAACAAACAATCGGCGCTCATCGGATTCCTCCTGTGGGCACGCCTTCGTCCAGCCGGGTCACGAACGGCGTAAATCCTTCGCGGTCGCGGAGCTGATCGCTAAGAGTGCGCGTGGCGTCTTCGCCGGAAATCTTACCTACACGCACGCGATAGAACATTCCATCCGGGGAATCATATGGCTGAATGAAGATCGGTGAATAAGACTGGATGAGGCGATCCCGGAGCCGCTCCGCATTCGCACGGTCGCGGAACGCGCCAACCTGCACGGTGAAAAACCCTGTGGTGAGATCCACGTTGCCGAGAACTTCTACGCGCACGGGCACAATTCCAGGCCCCACCGACTCAATCTCGCGCGCGGCCGCGAGCGACAAATCAATGATGCGATTCTCAACAAACGGCCCGCGGTCCGTGATGCGCACAACTGTGGATTTCCCATTGCTCAGATTCGTCACGCGCACCATCGTCTCGAACGGCAGCGTGCGATGCGCCGCCGTAAGCTTGTACATGTCATAAATTTCGCCGTTCGACGCGCGCCGCCCGTGAAACGGCACTCCATACCAGGACGCATTGCCCTCTTCCGTGTATCCGGAGGGAGCCGGGATCGGAGCAATTTTCCTACGCTTCGGCGCCGGCGTTGGCGGGCTCGCTGTAGTTTCCGGCACGTCGGTCGCACGCTTGGATGCTTCCGAAGTTGCCGGCGGCGTCTCCGATGGCTGCGCCGGAGGCGGCTGCCGGCGGTCCGCAATCGGATTGCGCGAAGCGCAGCCGGAAAGCGTCAGTAGAAACACAAAAGCAGGGAAATAGAGCAGGTAAAGGACCGCCGGACGACACGCGGAAGCCCGGGCTAAAATCACAAGTCTGCCCAAATCATGATTGCGGCTCTTTCGGAGGCTGGGCGGAGCGCGCCGCGTTGCGCGATTCGATCCAGCTTGCCGCCTCGGTAAGCTTTTCGGAAACTTCGCGCAAAAACTGCGCGGTGCGCTTCTCCGTTTCCGGCGTAACCTCTTCCTTGACAAAACTCTTCACGCGCTTCAGTTCTTCGTCAACGCGCTTCCCAAACTCTTCGAAGTTGTTGATGCTTTTCAGTCGCGAAAATTCCTCGTCCATACGCTTGCCGAATTCCTCGAATCGGTCCATGGCTATCTCCTGTTCGTTCCCGCGCGTCCCAAGTCCGCAATCTCTTTCAGGTATTATAGAAACGCTGTTTGCGGGTCGCAAGGAGGAGAATTGGCCCTTCCTTATAAATGGCAGTGGCGCGTGGATCGCTGGAGAAACGCAGCGCGCGGATTTTTCGGCGGCGATGAGCAGCAGCCGCGCCCGAAAATCTGCCCCTCGTGCGGAGCCTTGGTGGGCATCAGCGCGACGCGCTGCCACGAATGCGGAGCCAACCTGCGATTTTCGCTGGTGGCGCTGAGCAAGAAATTCTCAGCAGTCTTCGGTGAATACGAGTCGCCGGTAACTTCGGCGCTCTTGGTTGCAAACATCCTGATGTTCGGTGTCAGCCTGGTGCTTACGATGCAAGCAGGCGAGGCAGGCGGCCTGCATATTCTTACGGGCGTGAGCGGCGAGGCATCCTACAGGCAGGGTGCTAGTTTTCCGTACGCCATTTTCGTCCAGCACCAATGGTGGCGCCTGGTGACGGCCATGTTTTTGCACGGCGGATTGATCCACATCGGATTGAACATGATGTCTCTGATGCAGATCGGGCCGGCGCTGGAAGAACTCTATGGCTCGGCGCGCTATTTCTTTCTCTACATCTTCACCGGCGCGTTCGGATTTCTCGTCAGCGCGTTCACCGGTCACTTTTCTCTCGGCGCCAGCGGCGCGCTATTGGGCCTTGTTGGGGCCATGCTGGCAGTCACCAGCAAACGCGGCGGCTCCTTCATGCGCGATTTGCGCTCCCGGCTGATCACCTCGGTCGTGATTCTGTTCGCCATCGGCTTTATGGGAGCTTTCCGGATCGACAACGCCGCGCACTTGGGCGGCTTCGCCGCTGGATTTGTGATCGGCAAAATTTATGTGGATCGTGAACCGATGAACGCGCGCGAAAGGCAGACCGCTTCGATCCTGGGCTGGCTCGCGGGAGCCGCTGTCCTCGCGAGTTTCGTGTTCATGATTTTGCACTTCTCCGATCCGCTGCCTGGTCAAGGAGGGTAAGGCGGCGGCAACCCCTCGACGCCTCAGCGGGTAAAGTTTGAAGTACGCAAGCGGTCTCGGACTTTTTGCACCGCTCCCGGCTGAAATCCTGTACCCTGTAGTCGAACTTTTCCCGTCATTTCTTATGGATCCACATTCCATCGTTGTCGTCAGCCTGCACACGCCCAAGGAAAAAGTCTGGGGCGAGCTGCTCGCTATCAACCCGTCTGGCATCACGCTGCGCGGCATTGATCTGAATTCGTTTGACCATTTCATCCGCCAGATTAACGAGCCCGACGGCGAGCGCGTCGGTCTCCCCACGATTTTCTTCCCCATGAACCGCGTCGAGCGCATCTCGCTCGACGAGCCCTCCGGCTCCATCCCCTCCATGAACGAGCTCTTCGCCCGCAAAATCGGCCGCTCGCTCACCGACTACCTCGCGCAATTCGCGTGACGCGCTTCGCCGCCCTGCGTTATCCTGAATCACAATGAAAGGCCGCATCTGGACGGTACCCAATCAAATCACGTTTCTCCGCCTCGGCTTCTTGCCGGTCTTTCTCATTCTCATTTCCTACGAAGAATACCGCTGGGCTCTGCTAGTCCTGGTTGTCGCCGGACTCTCCGACGGCATTGATGGCCTGCTCGCGCGCAAGCTTAACCAACGCTCCGCGCTAGGCGCCTATCTCGATCCTATCGCAGACAAACTGCTGCTTTCCTCTTCCTTCATTATTCTGGCGTTCAAAAAACAATTGGCGTGGTGGCTGACGATTTTAGTGCTGAGCCGCGACGTCCTGATTCTCATCGTCGCCGTCGTGATTCTTCTGATCTCCGGCTACCAACCGTTTCCCCCCAGCATCTATGGCAAGCTCACCACCGGGTGTCAGATCCTTCTTGTCTTTGCTGTCGTTCTTGCCGCCGCGTATCCCACTCTCCATCTTGTGCTGCTCATCCGCATTCTGATTTACGCCGTCACGATCTTCAGCGTCGTCTCCGGATTCCACTATTCCTTCAGCACCACTCGCCGCTTGAGCAGCTCCACGCCCTCCTGAGTTGATAGTTTTTAGTTCTTGGTTTTTAGCTCGGCGGAAATGGTTTGCGATTGTGGCTGCTCGGTCTTGGATATTCGGGACGGGGCGTCACAGCAGGTGAGCCAGCACCGTTGCTGCATAAGAGTCCTACACAGAGTCCGCAGAGAGGGCACGGAGCGGAATCGAAAAAATCCAAGCGGTTAGATGGCCATGGGCTTGGGACCGCCAGGCGGAACGTGAAGCACCGGCTCGGTGAGAGATTGCACTTGCTCGAGCGTGGCGTCCGGCGCAAGCTCGCGCAGCACAAGCCCCTCCGGCGTAATATCGATGAGAGCAAGCTCGGTAACAATGTGGTCCACGACTTCCACGCCAGTGAGTGGCAAGGAGCACTTTTTCAAAATCTTCGGCTTGTTGTCTCGCGTGGCGTGCTCCATGGCGATGAACACGCGCTTGGCGCCAGCAACGAGGTCCATCGCCCCGCCCATCCCCTTCAACATCTTGCCCGGGATGGCCCAGTTGGCGAGCGTCCCTTTTTCGTCCACCTGCAGCGCGCCAAGAACCGTGAGGTCCACGTGCCACCCGCGAATCATCCCGAACGAATCCGCAGAAGAAAAATAAGCGCTGCCTGGAAGCTCAGTAACGGTTTCCTTGCCGGCATTGATAAGGTCCGGATCCACCTCCGATTCCAGCGGATAAGGCCCAACGCCCAGCATCCCATTTTCCGATTGCAAAATAACATCCATGCCTTTAGGGACGAAGTTGGCGACCAGCGTAGGCATCCCGATACCTAAATTAACGTAGTACCCATCGCGTAGTTCGAGCGCAATCCGCCGCGCAATTCGTTCCCGTTTTTGTTCTTCCGTCAGCGGCATACAGAACTTTCTGTCGTAAGTCTTGGTTTCCTACTAAACCCAAAAACAAAATCACCGGTCTAAAGACTGGCCACTACGGCCTTCTCACCGTTCGTCGCTCAATGCGCTTTTCGTATTTCGGCCCCTGGAAGATAGCATCCACAAAAATCCCGGGCGTGTGTACCTGATTCGCATCCAACTGGCCCAACTCGACGAGTTCCTCAACTTCTGCGATCACATAATCAGCCGCCGTGGCCATCATGGGATTAAAGTTCCGCGCCGTCTTTCTGTAAATGAGATTCCCCCAGCGATCGCCCTTCCACGCCTTGATAAAAGCAAAATTCCCCCGCAGCCCGCGCTCCATCACATACATCCGCCCCTCGAACTCCCGCGTTTCTTTTCCTTCCGCGACCATCGTGCCATACCCAGTAGGCGTGTAGAACGCGGGAATCCCCGCCCCGCCCGCTCGTAGCCGCTCCGAAAGCGTCCCCTGCGGATTCAATTCCACCTGCAATTCCCCGCTCAAAACTAATTGCTCAAAAAGTTTGTTCTCTCCGACGTACGTCGAAATCATCTTCTTGACCTGCCGCTGCTGCAGCAGCACTCCAATCCCGAAATCATCCACGCCCGCATTATTACTGACAATCGTGAGGTCCTTCGTCCCCTTGCGCCGGACTGCAGCAATCAGATGCTCCGGAATCCCGCAAAGCCCGAATCCCCCCATCAGAATTGTCGCGCCGTCGGTCAGCTTTTCAATCGCAGCGTCCGCCGAAGCAATCCGCTTGTCCATGAATCCTCGCAACTGACAGGCAGTGTACCCCAACTCGGTCCCACAGTTGAGGGGCGAGCAGCAATCACGAACGCCGTGAGAGGTGTTATCTGAGTTTCGATTTGCCGTGGCGGTGCTTGGCCGCTTCCAAAAGTTGGTCCAGCGCAGCGCGGTCAAAATATTTCCCGTTGAGCCAGACGGCTTGAATTTGCGTCGTGTTGTGGATGTCAGCAAGAGGATCCGCCGCAAGCAAAACAAGGTCCGCGCGTCTTCCAGCCGCAACAGCGCCAAGTTCTTCGGTGCGCCCAAGAAACTCCGCCGGCCGAATCGTCGCCGCCTGCAGCGCCGCGAGGGGCGTGAGTCCAGACTCGACCAGCAGCCCCAGCTCATCGTGCAAACTAAACCCCGGAAAACAAAATGGATTCATCGCATCGGTGCCCGCAAGAAGCGGCACGCCAGCGCGAAACATTAGCCCAACCATTTGCTTGTCCGCATTGAAAAGACCCCGATGCAGTTCGAACTCCGCCGGCCCCCACCGCCGAAACCGAAAGTCATTCTGCGGCTGCCAGCGGTAGCGCACGTCCCCATTCATATAAACAAGGCGCGGATCCGACGCGAAGTGCAAGTCATTTTGCCAGCCCATCCCGCGGTGCACCGTAAGCGTCGGAACCTGCCACGTCCCATTGCGGCGAAATTGCGCGAAGAGCGCCTGGCATTGCGAGCCATCCATGCTGTGCAGCGCCTCCACCACCAGGTTCATCTTCTCCAGGTAATGACCAGGATGCAGCTCCTTGATAAGGCTCTGCTCCTTTTTGGAGCAAGCGATAGCGATTCCGTCGAGATGCTCAATCGACCGCTGCCCCGCATCCGAAGCCTCTGAAGCCCGCACCTGATACGGAAGGTGCCCGACAAACGTCATGTTCTGCTTGCGCGCCTCGTCCGCCAGCGCAAAATAGGCATCCCGCGGAACGCCGTTGTAAATCTTGACGAAGTCCGCGCCGCTCGCCTTGATTTCGTCCACAATCCGCCGCGCTTCGTCCGGCTTGTGCACAATAATCGATCCAGGCCACACCGGAGGGTCCCCATCCACGATGATGCTTCCAATGAAAACTTCGGGAGCGGCAGGAACAGCCGCAAATTTTGCGCGCAATTCCCTGGCGTCCTTCGCCCCGAACATCATTCGAACGCCCGTCACTCCATTGGCAATATACAGCGGCAAATCCTCAAGGTCCTGAATGTGAACGTGCATGTCCCAGAGTCCCGGGATCAGGAATCCGCCATGTCCATCAACGACGCGCCCCTGCGGCGCCTCAGCCGGATCGCCCGCGCCCACGGAAACAATGCGCTCGCCCCGCAGCACCACCGTCTGATCCGGCAGTTCTTTGCCGCTGGCAACATCAACGACCGTGACGTGCGTAATGGAAATGGATTCTTGCGGCGCAGTTTGCGCCAATAAAGGAAGAGCGGCAATTAGCGCCAAAGCGATAAAAGCGATAAGTGAGCGGACACGCATTTGTTTCCTATGACGCGAAAGCAGCAGCTTTTGTTACGGGGAAATCTTAATACAAGCAGCAGGGCGGAATCCCGGCTCGTACAATCAACTAGAGCGAGCGCAGAAGTTTGTACAGTTCGTTGGCCGCATCGAAATCCGCCTCAAGCTCGCGGGAAGCAAGCCGCTCCCGAAGATCGTCCAGCCGCCGCGCAAAAAGATCCAGCGCTGCGGACAGCACTTCCTGATTGGTCAGCACAATATCCCGCCACGTCGAATACGGACTGCCCGCCAGCCGCAGCGAATCGCGCAGTCCCGGACCCGCGAGTGTAATCGGCAACCCGTTTTCATCCAGCCGGTCGTAAAGAAATCCCGCCAGCGCCACCGCCGCCAGTTGTGGCAGATGCGAAGCCAGCCCGACTGCATAATCGTGCTGCGGAGCGCCTAGCCAAAGCGGCCGAGTGCCGATCTTCTCCAGAATCTTCACGAACGCCGAAACGCGCGGGTCCTCCTGCAACGAAGACGCCCCAATCAGCGCGTAAGTGTTCCCGCCGAAAAGCTCCGCGTCAGCGCTCGCGATCCCGGCAAGTTCCCTTCCAGCCATCGGATGCCCGCCCAGAAAAAACGGCCCATTCGCCACAGGAAAGAGTTCCGACGCCGCCTGCGTAATCCGCACTTTGGTGCTGCAAGCATCGGTAACGAGCGCATGAGAAGGCGCATGCCGCGCAATCTCCGGAAGCAAATCGAGCGTGGCAGCGATCGGTAGCGCGATGTAAATGAGATCCGCATTGCGCAGCGCAGGAGCAAGCTCGCCGGAAAACGCCTCCTCAATCGCGCCTCGCGTCTGCGCCTGTCGGACCGTCTCCGCACGGTCCCACCCAGCGACGTGCATGTCCTTGGTGTACTTGCGCAGCGCAAGCGCAAACGATCCGCCGATCAAACCTGTGCCGAGAACAGTAACCCGCGAAATGAGATGACCGGCCGCCATGGATCAGGTGATGCGCCGGCCGATGGCCGGAGCGATAATCCGAAGTTCGCCCATAAGCTGCGCGAATTGCCCCGGCTCCAGCGACTGCGCCCCGTCGGAAAGTGCGTGGTCCGGATCGTTGTGCACTTCGATGAGCAAGCCATCGGCTCCGGCTGCGACGGCCGCGCGCGCCATCGGCGCCACCTTGTCGCGCCGCCCCGTGCCATGCGAAGGATCGCCAAACATCGGCAGATGCGAAAGCTTCTTCACCACGGGAATCGCCGCGATATCAAACGTGTTGCGCGTATACGTTTCAAACGTGCGAATGCCGCGCTCGCACAAAATCACGCTGAAATTTCCTCCCGCGAGAATATATTCCGCGCTCATCAAAAGCTCTTCCATCGTCGCGGACATCCCGCGCTTCAACAGTACCGGCTTGCGGACTTCGCCCAACGCACGCAGCAAATAATAGTTCTGCATGTTCCGCGCGCCCACCTGGAAAATGTCCACATACCCCATCATCATCTGAATCTGCGAAGCGTCCATCACCTCGCTGATGGTAAACAGCCCGAACTTGTCCGCCGCTTCCCGCATCAGCTTCAGTCCCGGCTCACCCATTCCCTGAAACGCATAAGGCGAAGTGCGCGGCTTGAACGCCCCGCCGCGCAAAATCTTTGCACCCGCTTTGGAGATACTTTCCGCGATGGAGAAAATCTGTTCGCGCGATTCCACCGAGCAAGGGCCCGCAGCGACCACCACGTCCGGCCCTCCGATTTTCACTCCGCGTCCGAGATCAACGATCGTGCCATCCGGCTTGAACTGCCGGCTCGCCAGCTTGAACGGCTGCGTAATACGCATAACTTCCCGCACGCCCTCAAGCAATTCGAAATCGCGATGATCGAAATCCCGGTGCACGCCGACGGCGCCAAGCACCGTATGCGATTCCCCCGTCGACCGGTGCACGTTAAATCCGCTCGCGACCAGCCGGTCAATCACATGCTGGATTTGGCCGTCAGTGGCCCCTTCTTGCATCACAATGACCATTGGCTTTTCCTGCTCTCCTGGACCTTTCCCGTAAATACCGGAAAACGGCCGGTTTTATTTCTTGTCTTTCCCTGCGCTATCGCCAGAATGCATGGCATCGCGTTCCGCGGCGCGCGCTTCGTCAATAATGCGTTCAAACAAGCGCCGGATTGCAGCATCCGTCAGCGGCCCGGAATTGTTCTGCTCCGCGTTCGAAAGCACTTCGTTCTCGCGGTCCGGCTGGTATAGCGGAATTCTCGCCGCCTGCTTGAGCTTTCCGATTTCCAGCGCGCACTGCGAACGCGCATTCAATAGCTCCACCAGTTTTTTGTCAATCTCATCGATGCGGCGTCGCCAATCACTCAAATTCATGGTGCCACCCCGCCACGATGCATCGGAGCCTCACGCCGCGAAAGGCCATGCCGCGCCGCTTCTTTGAGCGCGCGAACGTGCTCCGCCAGCGCCACCGCGCCCGCCTCCACAGACTTCGCTCTTTCAATTTCGGAAACGAGCGCAGATCCGACCACGGCAGCATCCGCGAGGCCGCCGAGAACAGAAACGTGCCCCGGAAGCGAAATGCCAAATCCAACTGCGATCGGTAGTTGCGTGACGCTACGAGCCCGCCGGAGAAGCGCAGGCAAATCATCCGGCAAAGCATCCTTCGCGCCAGTAACGCCCGTGCGAGAAATCAAATAAAGAAAACCCGAAGAGCAGCCCGCGATTTTCGCCAATCGTTCATCCGTGGAAGTCGGCGCCCCAAGAAAAATGGTATCGAGATGGTGCGCTGCAAGAATGCGCCGATATTCTTCCGATTCTTCCGGCGTAAGATCCGTCGCAAGCACGCCATCGGCCCCAGCCGACTCCGCCGCAGACGCAAATTTTTCCAGTCCCATCTGCAGAATGGGATTGTAGTAGCTGAAGAGAACAAGCGGCACTTGCGAAGATTGCCGAATACGGTGAACGAGTCCGAGGACTCCAGCTAGCGTTGTGCCGGACTTGAGCGCGCGTTCCGAAGCCCGCTGAATCGTCGGCCCATCCGCCAGTGGATCGCTGAACGGCACCCCAAGTTCAATGACGTCAGCTCCCGCTTCAGCCAGTGCCAGCATATATTTCAGCGTAGCGTCGAGCGACGGATCACCCGCGGTGATATAAGCCACGATGCCCATCTCTCCCGACGCACGCAGCTCCGCGAAGCGTTTAGAAATGCGAGTCGAATTGGCGGCAATACCGGACATTAGGTTTGGCAAGAAAGATTAGAGCAGGCGGGAGTAAGTGTCCATGTCCTTGTCGCCCCGGCCGGAGAGGTTGAGGATGACGAGGCTGTCCTTGCTTATTTTGGGGACGCGTTCGATTAACCCAGCAATGGCGTGCGCGGATTCCAGCGCCGGGATGATGCCTTCCGTGCGCGAGAGAAGGCGCGCGGCGTCGAGCGCAGCTTGATCGGAGACGGCGGAGTATTCAGCACGGCGCTGATCGGCGAGCCATGCGTGTTCGGGTCCGATGGCGGGATAGTCCAGCCCGGCCGAAATGGAATGCGTCGTGGCGATCTGTCCATCTTCATTCTGCAAAACGTAAGTGTAAGTGCCCTGCAGCACGCCAGGGCGCGCGCCAGTGAATCCTTGCGCGGCGGCAAGGCGCGCGGCGTGTTCGCCGAGTTGACCGCCGCGACCACCGGCTTCGATACCGATCATTTTTACGTCGGTGTCCCGCAGGAAATTATGAAAGAGTCCAATGGCGTTCGAACCGCCGCCCACGCACGCGATGAGATGCGTAGGAAGCCGCTTCTCAGCGGCCAGAATCTGCTCCCGCGCTTCGCGCCCAATCACAGACTGAAAATCGCGCACCATCGTCGGATAAGGATGCGCGCCAAGAACCGAGCCTAGAAGATAGTGCGTGGTGCGCACGTTGGTCACCCAATCGCGCATCGCCTCATTAATGGCGTCTTTGAGCGTGCGGCTCCCGGAATCCACGCCCACAACCTGCGCGCCAAGCATGCGCATGCGCGCCACGTTCAGCGCCTGCCGCGCCATATCCTCCGTGCCCATGTACACAACGCATTCGAGGCCAAAGTGGGCGGCCACCGTCGCGGAAGCGACTCCGTGCTGCCCCGCGCCAGTTTCCGCGACGATGCGCGGCTTCCCCATTTTCACGGCAAGCAGAGCCTGCCCGATAGCGTTGTTGATTTTGTGCGCACCGGTATGCAGCAAATCTTCACGCTTGAGATAAATTCTCGGCCCGCCAAGTTTCTCCGTAAGGCGCGAAGCAAATTGCAGCGGCGTCGGACGCCCCGCGAAATTCTTCAGAAGATCCTGAAACTGAGCCTGAAACGAGGGATCGGATTTTGCGATTTCATAGGCGCGCTCCAATTCGAACAGCGGCACCATCAGCGTTTCCGGAACATAGCGCCCGCCATAAGGCCCAAACCGGCCCGGCGCCGTCGTCGGAGATTGAAGAATGGAGCTCATATTCTTCCGCAAACCTGCGATTCGAGTGTCCTACTTGCGTTCCGCGCGCCGCACTTCCTGAATAAATTCGCGCAGCCGCCCGTGGTCTTTCTTTCCCGGCTTCAATTCTACACCGCTGGCGACATCAACTCCGTAAGGACGCACAATGCGCACCGCCGCCGCCACATTCTCGACCTTCAACCCGCCCGCCAAAATAATACGTCGTCCCTTCGTGGCGCGCCGCGCCGCGTCCCAATCTGTCGAGTGGCCTGTACCGCCATATTGGCCCGTATGCGCCGCGTCAAAGAGGTACGCAAACGCATCCGGAAATTCGTTGAGAGTCGCTAGCTCGAAATCCGGCTCCACGCGAAAAGCCTTGATGACCGGCACGCTGCGCGCCAGTTCTGCTACGGTCTTCGGGGTCTCATCGCCATGCAGTTGCGCAGCGTCCAGCTTCACCAACCGGCATAACGCAGCTACATCTGCAGCCGGGGCATTCACAAAAATGCCCACCGCTTCCACGCTCTTCGGAAGTTGTGGCCGTATTTTCTTCGCTTCGGCTTCCGTCAGGCAACGGGGGCTCTTTGGGTAAAAGTTAAATCCGAGCAGATTCGCCCCAGCCTCAATCGCGGCGAGCGCATCGGCTGAATTCGTGATGCCGCAGATTTTCACGCGAACCATGGCCGCCTACTGCGTTCCCGCTGGAGAAAGAAGCAAAGAAGAAAGCGCCGCGGCCGGATCGGCCGAGATCATCAGATGCGTCCCAATGAGGAAAGCGTCAAAGCCAGCTGCCCTAAGTTTCGAAAGATCGTCGTGCGTTCGCAAACCAGACTCGCTGACGGCGATGCAATCGTCAGGTATGTGTCCGACGAGTTCGAACGAAGTCTCCACCCGCACCGAAAGCGTAGTCAGGTCGCGATTATTTACGCCCAGGATGCGCGCACCGGCGGTGAGTGCGCGATCAAGCTCGGCTGCCGTGTGGACTTCTACAAGCGGCTCCATGCCGAGTTCGCGGCCAAGAGCGATGAGCTCGCGAAGTAGTCCATCTCCGAGCGCGGCAACGATGAGCAGAAAACTGTCTGCATCGTTCGCGCGCGTTTCCCACACTTGCCACGGATCAAAAATAAAATCCTTCCGCAAAACCGGCAGCTGGATTGCCTCGCGCGCATCGCGAAGATTTTTCAGCGACCCGCGAAAAAATTCCGCCTCCGTCAGAACCGAAAGCGCGCAAGCTCCCGACGACTCCAACGCCTGCGCGAGGGTCACCGGATCGAACGGATCGCGAAGCACACCGCGCGAAGGCGAAGCCGGCTTAAGTTCCGCGAGAACATTCAGCCCGTCGCGGCAAAGCGCCGCGGAAAAATCACGCAGTGGCGTGGCCGCTTTCACGCCATACTTGAGTACCGTCTCCGGCACCACCCGCTTGCGATGATCCACCTCCGCGCGGCGTGCTTCGAGAATGCGATCCAGCACCGTTCCCGGGTTGGCATGAGCAGACATTCGCGTAAGTTTGTATGCTAGGGGTGCAAAGTGCCGGAGTCAAATGGCGTGGACTCTGGCGTTCGAATGAATTGGGAGAACGAATGGGATACGGAGAGACTTACGGAAGTCTATTGAACGCGATCGCGGAGGAGGCGGACAAAATTGCGATGCGCTATTTCCGCGCGGAAGAATTGCGGATTGACCGAAAGGGCGACGGAACCGCGGTAACGCAAGCGGACCACGCCGTGGAAGAAATGGCGCGCGCAAGAGTCGCCGCAAGCGGATTGCCACTGGACGTTCTGGGTGAGGAAATGGGCGGCGCCGACTCAAACGCCGCAAGCACCTCGGGACGCGCGCGCATGATTATCGATCCCATTGACGGCACCGAAGAATTTTCGCGCGGAATTCCAACCTTTGGCACGCTGATGGGCATCGAGCATAATGGCGAAATCGTCGCCGGAATGTGTAGTGCCCCGGCGCTCGGCACGCGCTGGTGGGCGTATCGCGGAGAAGGCGCGTACCGCAATGGCAAGCGCATGCACGTTTCCAACGTGGACACCCTCGCCAAAGCCATGATTTTCACCACCGGAACTGGCCCGAAGAAAAATCCTGCCATGCGCGCAAAGCTGCGCCTGCTTGCCGATACCGCGAAAAATGGCCGCGCCATCGGCGGATTTTGGCAACACATGCTGGTCGCCGAAGGCGCCATCGAAGTTGCCGTGGACCTCACCTCGCAAGCGTGGGATCTCGCGCCGCTCGGAATCATCGTGGAAGAAGCGGGTGGCCGCTCCACCAGTGTGAGTGGCGAGCGAACGATTTATTCGGGAGAACTCGTGAGCACCAACGGAAAACTTCACGGCGAAGTGCTGAAGATTCTGGCGTAGTGCGATTTTTTCCTGCGGGCAAATCGCTTGCCAAATTGGATGTTTCTTCCTCGGCGGACAAAGTCTAGTTTTTCAAATTAGAGAAATGTCGTCATCTGCTACCGGAGGTTTCCCAATGGACATACGCATACAAGCCGAGAAAGCCGTGAAATTCCGCAAGTTGCACCACGGCCCGCGAATGCTGCTTCTCCCGAACGCCTGGGACGTGGCTAGCGCGCGCATTCTGGAAGAATGCGGGCACCCTGCCATTGCCACGACCAGCGCGGGGATCGCGTACTCCCTAGGTTATCCGGACGGACAGCGCATCTCGCGCGATGAAATGCTGGAGATGGTGGGTCGTATCGCACGGGCCGTGCGCATTCCGGTCACCGCGGATTTGGAGGCGGGCTACGGCACGACTCCCAAAGAGATGGCGGAAACGGTGAAAGCTGCCATCGAAGCAGGCGCGATCGGAATGAATTTCGAGGATATAACCGGCGACGACGAGAACTCGCAAGTTCCGCTATCGCTGCAAGTCGAAAAAATTCATGCCATCCGCGAAACGGCGGCATCGCTCGGCGTCCCATTTGTTTTGAACGCGCGCACGGACATTTATTTGATGCCCATTGGGCCGGAAGCAACGCGGTTCGAGCGCACCGTCGAGCGTCTGCGCGCGTATCGCAAGGCGGGAGCAGACTGCCTGTTTGCGCCCGGCGTGTACGATCGCGATACCATCGCCAAGCTGGTGAAAGCCGTGGACGGCCCGCTCAACATTCTGGCAAATCCGGCGTGCCCTCCAGTCGGGGAACTGGAAAAAATCGGCGTGGCCCGAGTCAGCGCAGGATCGGGTATCATGCGCGCGGCAATGGGCGCCGTGCAACGAATTGGCAATGAAATGATTGAAAAGCGGTCTTGCGACGCGATGTTTGCCGGAGCAACACCCTTTATCGAACTGAAACGCATGATGACCCGCGGGCCAGCCTAGCTCATGCCTGAACAACTCTCTCAGCTGCGAATTCTGAATGAAGAAATCGTTGCGTGCCGCAAGTGCCCGAGGCTGGTGCGCTATCGCGAAAAAGTGGCGCGGGAAAAGCGCCGCGCGTATCGCGAGTGGAACTATTGGGGCAAACCGATTCCGGGATTCGGAGATGCGCACGCGCAACTCTTGATCCTTGGACTTGCGCCCGCAGCACACGGCGCGAATCGCACAGGGCGGGTGTTCACTGGAGACCGTTCCGGCGATTTTCTCTACGCGGCGCTCCACAAAGCGGGCTTCGCGAACCAGCCTACTTCCGTGCAGCGCTACGACGGATTGCAGCTCACCAACGCGTACATTTCGGCGACGTGCCGATGCGCGCCACCGGACAATAAGCCGCTGCCGAAGGAAATCGAAAACTGCCGCGGCTACCTCGAACGCGAAATGGAAATCCTGAAACCAAAAGCGGTGCTCGCGCTTGGGAAAATTGCCTGGGACGCCTATCTAGAAATTTTGAAACAGCGCGGAGTGATTGCCTCGCGCTCGCTTTACCGATTTGCGCACGGCGCCGAAGCCGAAGTTGTTCCCGACTCACCGCGATTGTTTGGCGTTTACCATCCCAGCCAGCAAAACACGCAAACCGGCCGCGTGACTCCCGCGATGTACGCCGTAGTCCTCCGCCGAATCCGCTCCTTCCTTGAAAAGTAGCTGGCACGCCCGACCCACCTTAGCCGAAAAGTGTCGGAATCCCCTTGCGGGTCTGTGAAAGGCAAGACTGACAGTTGTTTGCCGCGGGCAGCCTGACACTGTCGGGGCGTCCCTCCAAGTGGCTTCTTTTCCAACACGTTGCGAGAACCGTTGTGCGTCTCCAGTGGCCTGCGGAGTGCATCGATAATCTGTTCAGTATTCCGCAGGAGGAGAACATGAAGAAGTCGAATAGCCAAATTGCATCGACAGGGATGGCGGTTTTGGCCATCATCCTGGTTGCTGGCGGCAGGTGCACAGCGCAGGAGCCTCCGCGCGAGCCGGCGCCGGCACAGGATTCCTCTGCTCCGCCGACAGTGGAGCACCCGCGTCAGAAGGCGGACGGCGGGCTACACGGGCTGCCGATCGAAACTTATGCGGTCGCGCCCGGGACCAAGTTCCTCGTCAAGCTCGAGGAGGATATGAGTACGAAGGGCGCGCAGGATAACGCGAAGTTCAAGGTCAAGACATTAGGACCGCTAGAAGCGGGCAGCGGGATCTATCTCCCGGCGGGGGCGGAGATCGAAGGGCACATCAGCCACGTACAGCCGGCGGGAATGGCGGGCCGGGCGAAGCTGTGGCTGACGTTTGACGAGATTTATACCAAGTTTGGCGCCCTGCCGATCGTGGCCGAAGTGGTGAGCGTGCCGGGCGACCACAGCGTACGTTCCGGCCCGAAGCAGGAAGGCCTGATTGAGGGCCGCAGCAGCACGCAACAAGATGCCGCGGAGTCCGCAGCGGCCGGTGCGGCGCTTGGTGCAGTCAAGGGCGTGAAAGACAAGGACAAGAAGGAAGCCGCCGAAGGAGCGGCCTTGGGGGCGGTCACAGCGTATTTGACGGAGTCCGGCCGCGGCCATGAGCTCAATCTTCCAAAAGGCGCGAAACTCGAGCTGGAATTAGAGAGGGCACTCTACCTCGTTAAAGAGTAAAAATGCGAGTGTTGCTTTTTATTTGCGCCGGACTTTGGATGTCAGCCTCGACATTATCTCAGGGCCAGTCGGCGCCACCCGCTCCTAGTGTTCGAGTGCGACTCTTGGACTATAAGACAGGGCGGCCTCTCAAGGGCCGCTACGTCCAGCTGACGTTGTCCGACCCCAGCGGAAACTACGGGCCTGATGCCGTGCTCTTGAAGGGCAAGACCGGAGCGGATGGCGTGGTTGTTTTCCGCCCCAAGGCTATCCCTTCACCGAGAGTGGACGTAGTTACTCTCGACGATATGCCGTGCACTGCGCCTGAAGAATTTGCGACGGATGTGATCGTTCAGCAGGGTATCGTGGGAACCCAGGCTGATGTCCCGTTCTGCAAGCCTCACACATCTCCGATTCCAAATCCACGCCCCGGAGAAGTCGTTTTCTACGCCCATCGACTGAATTTATGGCAGAGGTTCCGTCGTTCAATAGAGGAATGAGACACACCCATTTCGATGATGGACAGCGTTCCAAATTGGGAAGCAACCCCATACACCCCCTTTTTTTTAGAAAGAGTGCGGAAGCGATTGGAGGCAAAGGACTTCGTCAACACTCTTGGTGCAAAGAGTGACAAAAGAGTGCGCAAGCAATTGAAAATAAAGGACCGAATTTTGCCGAGTTTGTCTCACAACGGTGAGAAATAGTGTCGGCGGCCCCCCATCCCCCCATTACATGCATGAATATCAAACGAAAAGACTTAAAAAATGGGCAATTCGTAAGAGATTGATTCTAAAGGACGCGCTCTGGTTTGTTCAAAACGAGAAATGACGGACAAGCGAGCGAAAAAAGAAAAGCGGGAGCAGGGCTCCCGCACTCCAAGTATAGCATTACCTGATGTGAAGTGTAGTAAAGCAGCAACAAAAAGTCAAGGGCAACTTGGTGGCATGTCGGGACCGGCTTGCTCACTCGTCTTTATCGAGGTATTCGCCGGGGACGTCGTCCTCGGGGACTTCGTGAGTGTGGACTTCACCTTCGTCGGCGTCGCCAGCGTCCTGGACGCCCTTCACGACCTCAGCCTCGAAGGAGTTCCCTTCCTCGAGCAATTCGTCGACGCTCTCCGAGTCCGCGCTTTGCCTGCTGGATAATCCCTGGAGATCGCCGGATTGGCCGCCGGACCTGGGTTCCAGTCCTTCTTGAGTGGGCGACACGTTGTAAACGCTTTGGCTTTTTCCGCGAACGCGTTTCTTGGGCGCGGCGGCCTGTTTTCCGGCAGCACTCTTCTTGCTGCTGGCCTTCTTTTTCGGTTGGATTTTGCGTTTCGCCAACTTCTTCTTCGCTGGCGGCTTCTTGCTCGCGCTCTTCTTCGAAGCAGGTTTCTTCTTTTTGGATTTCTTCTTGATAGCCATACGCGAAGTGTACCACTGGTTGGGCATTCCCAGCGCCTAGGCCATAGCCGTGCCTCAAGCCGGGAGGAGGGCTTTGGCTTGGGCAGCTCGAATCTGGGGCATCAAGATGTCGCGAACGTAGTGCCAATAAGGAACCAGTTTGAGGGCAGCCTGTGCGTCGTGCTCGGCGGCGTTCAAATCAGGCGCGGTTCGGTTCAGATTCGACCAAGCAAGACTCATCAGCAACTCGGGTTCCCCCCAGGAGGGCTCCAGCGGATCACTCGCGTCGCGCTTCTGGTTGTGGACCGCTTCCAAACCTTTGTTATACGTTTCGATGGCCTTCTCCTGACCCCCGCCGCGCTCTGGGGGCGACGACCAACGAATGGGACCGAGCACCCAAAGCAGCCGAGGATTGTCGGGGGCTGTCGCCATGGCATCTTTCAAAAGCGGACTCGACTGTTGGAACAGTTCCTGAACGCGAGTTGGGTCTTTCTTGTGCAAGTACATGAGGTAACCCAGACTGGAGCCTGCTCCAATCTTAGGTTCCACGAATGCGGGGTCTCGGGCAATGGCGTCTTTGAAATCGGTGACCGCCAGCGCGAGGTCCTCTTCCAGATCCTCTGGAGTCGGGGATTCGTTGAAGCCGTTAATCGCTCTCCGCCACAAGGCAAATCCACGCCAATAGAGCACCCGCGATGCCAGCTTGTTGTCTTCTGGGATGGGCGTGAGCTTGTCGTGGAGACGCTTCAGAGCTGCGCGGTCGCCTTCGTAGTCCGCACGCTGAATTTGGGTGACGATACCGATGATGGAATCGCGTGAAGGCTCAGGGCTGGTCTTGGCGGCAGGGTAAAGCTCAGTTGCGGCGGCGGATAAGACGAAAATGGTCAGCACGAGCAAAAAGGCTCTGCCCATTTGAGCACCCACGCGCACCCCCTGCGAATTCCGTGCTAGCCAGAGATACGGGCGGGGAGATGGAAAGATTTCAGTAGGCGGAAGCATTTTCATATACCCCGTTGGGTAATTCATACTCGGCGAGGTATTCGATTCGCAAGACTGCCAAGTCCTGGTGTACGTGCTTGCCGGAAATGTGAGGTGTTACTTCAAATGTCTGGTGAGGTGACTTATCAGGAGCTAGCAGGCCGCCGAACAGGGTTCGATTGCGTTCGTTGTTCGACTGCAGGGCACTGCTCCGGAGCGGAAGCGCACCACCAACCGCCAAAGATAAAAGCTACGACGGAAAAACGAGGTAAAACCTGTTAGCCGCAAAGCCGCTCTGAGCCTACCCACAGCTGAGCCAGATCTCTGAGGTTATGCTTGTGTTTCCGCGTTACGAAGTATTCCTTCCCACCTTTTACACACAGCCTGTACTCCCCAGTCGG
>JABCZG010000003.1 GCA_013289835.1 Acidobacteriota bacterium
ATAAGGCCCGCGTCCGCCGCAACCACGGGCGGCTTCCTTCTAACGGCTTAATCGAACGCGCGCAGAACACCCTGCCCGCCCCAACTCTTTCGCGAAACGCGCGTCCGATTAAGCACTAGCGTGATTCACCCGCAACGGGATCCTAGACACCTTGTGTGATCCGGCCATCTCTATGAGTTCAGACGCCCCGTTTGTGACTCAAAGTGAGGAAGGTTGGGGATCCGCAGGGAGATTGCGGTCGAAGCGGAAAACAATCAGTTTGCTTTCTTCGCGTAGTGCTCACCAAAGAAATCACCAGGATTCCATGCGGGCTTTTCGGTTTTCTGTGCAACCAAATATCCTAGAAAAAAATTGTACCGCGCGTATTTGGCCCCTGATTCAAAATCGAAGGGCTGGTTCATATCGTCCTGAGGCTTGTGGTAGGTCGTCTGCCGCCATTTCGTGATGATCTGCTGTGGCTTGATGTTCGGGTCGCTCGATTTTGTGCCTGCGCTCGGGAAGACCGAAGGTATTCCCTGCTTCACGAAGGAGTACTGATCGCTGCGAATGAAAAATACCAATTCCCGGAAGGGGTCAGGGCTCACGTCCAAACGCAAGCGCGCGGCGGCTTCTCGCACAGCTATGCTGAGAGTCGAATGCTCGCTGCCACGTGCAATTACGTCCTCGATGGGCCATAGCAAGGCAAGATTGCCATCTATATTGATGTCCGCTATAAGGCTGTTTTTGGGCACAGTCGGGTAACGTGCAAAATAATCTGAGCCGAGTAACCCAGCCTCCTCCGCTGTTACGGACACAAAAAGAATCGAGCGGCGCGGACGCGGCTGCATCTTGCTGTAAGCCCGCGCGATCTCCAGCAGACATGCTGACCCGGAAGCGTTGTCTAAAGCTCCGTTATAGATTCTGTCCCCGTTCACTGGCTGGCCGATTCCTAGGTGGTCTAAATGCGCGGTGTACACCACGTACTCGTCTCGGAGTATTGGGTCACTGCCTGTTACGCGCGCCACCACGTTGGGGCTACGGAGGTCACGGAATTTGGATACGGTTTTTATCTTGGCAGCCACAGGCAAGGCCATGGACGACGGCTTTCCTAGTTTCGCTGCGGCGAAGATCTCTTCGGGAGATTTCCCGCTGCCTTGAAACACACCCGCTGTTGCCTCCATGCTCAGAAACACCGCGCCCCGAAGTTCTGGAAAATAATCATTCGGTTGTCCCTTTGTATCGAGCCAGCGCATATCGGGAAAGGCCAGGTCGCTCACGCGCTCCTTGAAGGGATGAATTTGTTCCATGGCAGGGCTGTCGAGCACCATTGCTCCCACGGCGCCGTGTGCCGCAGCGTTTGCTGCCTTCATCGCGCCAGAACTGTAGTGCGCGCGCATCGTGGGTTCGAACTGCGGAGGGGCTCCAGACACGAAGGCCACGATCTTCGCCTTTGCGTCCATGCCCGCGTAGTCGTCGTAGCTTTGCTCGGCTGCCGTTATCCCAAACCCCACGTAAACCACCGGCGCTTCCACGGAGACTTCTGTACGACCTGGATCCACCAGACTGATGAAATCCTGACCGAAGATCAGGACCAGCTCTTTTCCTCCTCGCCAGAGGCTCAGAATTGTTCGCTCTTTATCCGGCTCTATCGCACGCAGCGGCACGCTTTGAAAGTAACTTCCGTTGTCGCCCGCTGGATCGAGGCCCATGGCTTCGAATTCCGAAGCCATGAACTTTGCGGCAATTTCATGTCCACGCGTTCCTGTCCCACGGCCCTCCAGCAAGTCGTCCGCAAGGAACCGCATATCCGCGCGAATCGCTTCCGGCCGAATGGTGGCCGAGGCCTCGTCAGCAGCATCGTTGCCGGCAAAAGCTATGCGCGTTCCCGCGAGCAAGGTGATGGCAATCAGGACGCCCATCCAACGGGTAACGCGGTTCTCTGTGCAAGAGTTGGTCATGACGGCACCGTTCTTCCAGAAGTCTCGCGAGGTGGCAAGGATAGTGCTGGCAGGTACACAGGTCAACAGACGCGCAGGTCTCTCTTTATACCTCTGAGGGAAGCCAATTCTGCAAAATCGTTTGAGAGTCTGGCGGGAGTTCGCGAAAGATAAGTCCCATGCCCAGATGGGTGTGGGCATAGACGACGGTTGCTGGCGCTTCAAAATGATTTGTTTCCGTGAAAATTTTGACCTTGACGAGTGTGCCGTGGGGCAGAGGGTTGATGGTGTCCACGTAGCAGCCGGTGGCGCTGAGGTCGCTAATGCGGGCGATGGTGCGAGTGCCGACGATTTCGGATAAGACTTCCGCGGAAGCGATGAAGGTGAATCGGGGGCTGAGGCGGCGTTCCTGTTCCATGATGCGGACGTTTCCGTTGGCGGCATTTATACCAAGTTCGTACGTACCGGGCTACAAAAATCTGTCCCTTACGCTTGCCGTCGCTCGCGGCAGGCGATTTCTGCTTTTTTCGTGCTCTGGGCTGCAGGAACCGGGCATGCCCACGCTTGGCGGTTTCGATGCAGGCCCCACAAATTCAGTGACGCAGGCGAAGGGTTCCGAGTACCATTTTGGGAAGAGTTCCCTCTCTGCGCGGGTGAAGTCAATGGCCTCAGAAGGCATGCGGCGGAGTAATCGTATTCCGAAGGAGATCCCTATTCTCCTGGTCGGAAGCGATATGGAAGGCAAGATGTTTTCGGAGCAGACGAAAACGGTGTTGCTCAGCCGCCATGGAGCGGGAATCGTTTCGAGTTACAAGTTTTCCCCCGAACAAGAGCTGATCGTGCGATCGCTGGAAACGAACAAAGAGGCGGAAGTGCGCGTGGTGGGGCAGCTCGGGGAGGTGGAGGGAGTTTACACGTACGGTGTGGCGTTCATCAACCAGAACATTGATTTCTGGGGGATTGTGTTTTCGCCAGTAACGCAGTCGGAGAAAGACGCAAACCGCATTTTTTTGCAATGCTGCAGTTGCAAGGCCAGCGAAGTGGTACAGCAAAGCGATCTGGAATCGGACGTGTACATTGTGAACGAGGGGATCGTTCGATTCTGCAAGGGGTGCGGATCGTCGACGCTGTGGAAGCGGCCGGAGGCTGGGGAAGGCGAGCCGGGGGAGACGGAAGCTGTGCTGGTGGGTGTAGAGACCGAGAAGAGGGCAGAACCGGCGGGGCCCGCGGCGGGAGTGGCACCAGAGGTGGAGGCTGCTTCCAAACCTGCGGCGCGGCAGGAAAACCGGCGCAAACATCTGCGTACGAAAGTGAGTTTCAAGGGATGCGTGCGGAGTTTTGCGTTTGGGGACGACATCGTGACTTGCGAGGACATTTCGCGGGGCGGGCTGCGGTTCAAGAGTCGCAAGCACTACACGGTGAGAGCGGAGATTGAAGTTGCGGCGCCGTACTCGCCGGGGTCACAAAATATTTTTGTGCGCGGGCAAATCGTGTATGTCGAGGGGTCGGAGAAGGAACGCACGTTCCGCTGCGGCGTGGCCTACCTTAAAACGTAAAGACCTTGAGTTTGCTAAACTGTCTGGACCATGAGCGTGATTGACGAGGTTCTGGCAGCCAACGAAGTTTATTCGCGAACACATGAACTGCGGAAATTAACACCGCGGCCGGAGCGCAAGCTGGCCGTGTTGACATGCATGGATACGCGGCTTTCCATTCGAACGCTGGGGCTAAAAACGGGCGATGCGCACATTATCCGCAATGCCGGCGGCATCGTGACGGAGGACAGCCTGCGTTCATTGGTGGTGTCGCACTATTTGCTGGGCACGGAAGAGATTATGGTTATCAACCATACAGACTGCGGGCTGATGCACACGAGTGAACAAGAGTTGCGGACGAGAGTTCAGAACCGGGCGGGGACGGCCGCGATTTCCCCGGCGTTTTTTTATGCGTTCCAGAACATCGAGGAGAATGTGCGGCATCAATTGGAGAAGCTGCGGACGCATCCGTGGATCCCGAAAGAGGTGGCGGTGCGGGGATTTGTTTATGACGTGGCCAGCGGACGGCTGCGGGAAATTAAAATGGCTTCCTAACGGCGGGGTTTGATCGTTTCGAATAAATGAGTGGGTTCAGTTCCTCGCAACTGCTCTTACTTCAGGGATGCTTCGATTTTGAACTTGTACTCACGGGCTTTGGCGATCGCGGCGGGCTCATCCACGGTTAGCAATTTTTTGTCGCGCATGACCACGCGGCCGCCGATGATTACGGTCTCCACATCGCTCCCCTTCAAGGCATAGGCAAGTTGGGCGTAGATGTCGTACATCGGGACGGCGTTGGGCACGTCCAGGCCGATAAGAATGATGTCCGCCTTTTTGCCGACCTCGAGCGAGCCGATTTCTTTTTCCATGTGCAGGGCGCGCGCGCCGTCAATGGTGGCCATTTCGACGACGGCTTGGGCATTGAGCGCGCGCGGGTCCATCTTGGTGATTTTTGCGAGTTTTGCGGCCAGGTCCATTTCTTCCATCAGGTCGAGATCGTTGTTGCTTCCCGCCGGGCCGTCGGTGCCGAGGCCTACGGCGACGCCCGCGGCGCGCAATTCGGGCACGGGAGAAACGCCACTGGCCAGCATCATGTTGCTGGAGGGATTGTGCACGCAACCTGTTTTGCGCTGTGCGAGGATTTTGCGGTCGGTTTCGTCCACAAAAATGCAGTGCGCGGCGACGACGTCCGGGCCGAGGATTCCGATTTTGTCCAGATACTGCACTGGGGTCATGCCGTTCTGTGCGCGGCTGTCGTCCAATTCCTTTTTCATCTCGGCGACGTGGATAAGGATGGGCGCTTGGTATTTTCGCGCCAGGGCTGCCGCGTCCTGGAGCGTTTTCTGCGAGCACGTGTAGATCGAATGAGGCGCGGGGGCGGCGTGGATCAAAGGGTCGCCCTGCCAGCGCTTGAGGAATTTTTCGGTGTATTCGAGAGCGACGGAGTTGGTTTTGTTGTCTGGCGCGGGAAAATCAATGAAGGTTTCACCGAGAACGCCGCGCATTCCTGCGGCCTTGGTTTCCTCGGCGACGGCGTCCTCGAAATAATACATGTCCGCGAATGTGGTGACGCCGGCGCGAACCTGCTCGGCGGCGGCGAGCCGCGTGCCCCAGCGCACGAATTCTTCCGTCACATTTTTTGCTTCTGCGGGAAAGATGTACTTGCGCAGCCAGTCGTCAAGGGTAACGTCATCGTGGAGGCCGCGGAAAAGCGTCATGGGCACGTGGGTGTGGCCGTTGATGAAACCTGGAAGGATCAATGCACCTTTTGCGTCGATCGTTTGCTTTGGGATAAGAGTTCCCTTCCCAACACTGGGATACCCGGAGCCCACGGCCACGATCGTGTCGCCTTGCACCGTCACGTATCCGTTTTCGAGAATGCGGCGTTGACCGTCCATGGTGACGATCGTGCCGTTCGTGATTAAGAGATCCACGCCGACGGCTATCCTTGGAGGCGTTGGTGCGGCGGCGACGGAGACGAAACAAATCGGGCCGGCGAGTGACGCGAGAAGAATGAGGACAATTTTCGATGGAGCAATTCGATATGTTTTCACAGATGGCGTCCTGCGTTTCAGAGGTTAGAAGAGTCAAACGGTTTCGGGAAAAGGACCTTCATCTGGATGACTTCCACTTTGCCCTTGAGATTGGCGAGGATCACGGAAACGTCGCCGCAGAATTCCCAGATGAGCTGGCGGCAGGCGCCGCACGGGGGAGTGAGAGTATCGGTGTCAGTGACGACGGAAATGGCGTTGAAGCCGCGCTCGCCTTCGCTGATGGCTTTGAAAATGGCGATGCGTTCGGCGCAAACGGTGAGGCCGTAGGTGGCATTTTCGACGTTGCAACCGCCGAAGATTCTGCCGGAAGTGGCGCGCAGGGCTGCGCCGACGCGAAAGTTGGAATAAGGGGCATGCGCGTTTTCGCGCGCTTGCCTGGCTGCGGAAATCAGAAGTTCGTACTCGCTCACGATCTCGTCCTCTTTCAAAGCACAAACCAATTCTACGCGATGGCAGCTACCAATCTGGGAATCACGGCCTTTAGCACGCCGATAAACTGCCCTTTCACGCGCTCGGCGGTTTCCAGAACTTCCATGTGGTTCAGCGGCTGGTCAAGAATGCCGGCGGCCGCATTCGTCACGCAGGAGATACCGAGGACGCGAATACCACTATGGCGCGCGGTAATCACTTCCGGCACGGTGGACATGCCGACGAGGTCGGCGCCAATGGCGCGCAAATAGCGAATCTCCGCAGGCGTCTCATAGCTTGGGCCGGCGACCGCTGCGTACACGCCTTCGTACATTCCGATTCCCAGGCGGTTCCCTTCGCCTACGGTGATTTCACGGAAGCGCCGGTCGTAGGCGACGGTCATGTCCGGAAAGCGCGGGCCGAAGCGTTCGTCGTTGGGGCCGGAGAGCGGGTTCGCGCCCTGCAAGTTGATATGGTCCTTGATGACCACGAGGCGGCCCTGGGTGAATTCATGCTTGATGCCGCCGGCGGCATTGGTAAGGATGACGGCTTTCACGCCCATGCGAGCGAAGACGCGAATGGGAAACGAAACGTCCTTCACGGAATAGCCTTCGTAGAGATGAACGCGGCCTTGCATTCCAGCGACGGGAATCGAGTCCACGTTGCCGATGACGAGATTGCCGACGTGGCCAACGGCGGTAGATCGCGGGAAGTGGGGAATTTCGGCGTAAGGAATCTTGACGGCGTCAGAGAATTCATCAGCGAAGGCGCCGAGGCCCGAGCCGAGAACGAGGGCAATCGACGGCCGGAGAGATGTTTTCGAAAAAATAAAATCAGCAGCGAGCTCGGCGCGTTCGAATTCGCCGGTTGCCGCGTCCGCCGCCTTCTTGGTCGTCTTTCTGCGACTCATGTAAGGATTCCGACGATGGAAGCGGACATCAAGTTGGCCATGGTGCCGGCGAGCATGGCGCGAATGCCGAATTTGGCAAGTTGGCCGCGCTGGTCCGGGGCGAGTGCGCCGATGCCACCGATCTGAATGCCGATGGAGCTGAAATTGGCGAAGCCGCAGAGTGCAAACGTGGCGATGGTGAAGGAGCGCGGATCCAGCGTTCCTTTCATGGGACCGAGCTGAGAAAACGCGTAGAGTTCATTTACCACCATGCGCGATCCCAACAGATTTCCAATCGTGGGGGCATCATGCCAGGAAATTCCTATGAGCCACGCGACGGGAGCGAAAACCCAGCCGAAGACTTGCTGAAGGCTGGAAGGAAACCACTGGATTCCGTGGTTAGCCAGTGAGTTGTGCACTCCCGTGAAGAGATAGTTCACCAGCGCTACAAGCGCCACAAACGAAATGAGCATCGCTCCCACATTTATCGCGAGCTGTAAACCATCGGATGTGCCGCGCGAAATGGCACCGAGGAAGTTGGCCTCTTTTTCCATTTCCGGCATCTGGACGTGGCCAGCGGTGAGGGGCTCCCCAGTTTCCGGCACCAGCATTTTTGCCATCAACAAAGTGCCGGGCGCGGTCATGATCACGGCGGTCAGCAGGTGTTTGGCCTCCACGCCGTAGGCGATGTAGGCGGCCATGATGCCGCCGGAAACGTGGGCCATGCCGCAAGTCATCACGCACATCAGCTCTGACTTCGTCAGCCGGTTGAGAAACGGACGTATCGTGAGCGGCGCTTCCGTCTGTCCCATGAAAATACTGGCGGCAATATCGAGCGACTCCGCGCCACTGGCGCCCATGACTTTCGTCATGACGATTGCGAACAGGCGAATGATCAGCTGCATGACGCCGATGTGATACAGAAAGGCAAAAACAGCGGCGATGAAGATGATGGTGGGAAGCACCTGAAAGGCAAAGATGAAGCCGAGAGACGATTTCGCTTTGCCGAGGTCGCCGAATACAAACTCGGAGCCGAAGAAGGCAAAACTCAAGAGCTTGTTCGCACCTCTTCCGGCGTATTCGAAGAGCGCGCGGCCAATCGCGAAGCGCAGAACGAAGAAGGCAAAGGCGAGCTGAAGGCCAAGGCCCCACAAGACCGTTTTCAGGCGGATGGCTTTGCGATCCGTTGAAAACAGGTACGCGAGAGTGAGCATCGTAAGCAAGCCCAGCAGACCCGTGAATCGTCCCATGCGTTCTCCTTTTTCCCAGTGCGCCCGATTACGGGCGGCAAACACTGTCTACAGAACGATAGCGCGCGCGGCGTAGTTCCATTTCACTTCAGATGTTCAACGAGCCACTCCGTCCAGCGGCGGTTGACATCCATCTGGCGAACGGGATCATTGGGAAAATGGCCGCTCACGGGATACGCAAAGAATCGCACGGGAACGCCGTTGTCCTTTAGCGCATGGAATAATTCGTAGGACTGCGTGATAGTCACGCGGAAATCGCCGGTATCGGAAAGAATCAGCGTGGGCGTTTTCATCTGAGCGGCGTAGGTAATAGGCGATTGTTCGCGGTAGCCTTTCATGTTGTCACCGACGTAAGGCGAGCCATTGAAGATGTAGCGCTCGGTGACGTTGAAATCGGCAAGATTATATTGGTCAAACATGTTGGTAACGGCGGCGCCGGCCACGGCGACTTTCCAAATCTGGTAGTGGCCCATAAGCCAGGTGGTCATGTATCCGCCGTAGGACCAGCCGGAAACGGCGATCTTGCTTTCATCCACGAAACCCAGTTTCTTGAGGGCTTCGACTCCGGCCATGACGTCGCGGCCGGGGCCGTCGCCGGCGTCGTTCCAGATGGCGCGCGTGTACGCATTTCCTAGATTTTCGCTGCCGCGGTAATTCGGTTGGAAGACGACGCAATCGTGTGCAGCGACAAATTGCGGGAGAAAACTAAACTGCGTGGTGGTAGCGGCCCGCGGACCACCGTGAATAATCAAGACGAGAGGATATTTTTTGTCTTTTTGAAAACCGGGCGGGTAGATGATTACGCCGTCTTCGTGGAACTTGTCGGGGCCTTGCCATTCGAAACGTTCCGTCTGGCCCAACGCAAGCGCGGCGATTTCCTGATTGTTGTTCGTCAAGCGTTTGGGCGTGTCGTTGAGCGTTGCCATGTAATACAGTTCCGATGGCTGATTCGGGGTGCTGCCCGCGAAAGCGATTTCGCCATTGCGGCCCACCGTGGCATCTACCCAGAAGGACCATGAGGGACTGACGTCACCGAGAGGAAGTTTTTTTGCAGCGCCGCTTAACGGCTGGAGCCAGAGCGAAACTTGCGCGCCGTCGTGGCCCCCAACGAGGAGCGACTTTCCATCCGGCATCCAAATGGCGCGAAGAATATTGCGGTCGATCGCGCGGGTGGCGTCCTGGCCATCTCCACCCGCCGCGGGGGTCACGAAGATTTCGTTTTGGTTGGCGCGATCGCCGTCGCGCGGATACCAGTAGGCGAGCTGGGAGCCATCCGGCGAGAACAGGCCGAAGCCTTCGAACTTTTCGTGCTTCGTTAGTTTTCGGATTTCACCGGTGTCTACGTTGAGGATCTGCACGGTGCGGCCATCGCTGTCGCCGGAGTGCGGGTCTTCTTGTTTTGTGAACGTAAGAAATTTTCCGTCGGGCGAGAAGGAAATGGGCGAGGAAGGCGAACTAGGGGGCAACACTTTCGGGAGGGTCCACGACCCGGAGGTGAGGCGGCGCGGTTTTCCGCCATCGGCCGCAATCAGCCAGATGTGCGATGGCATTGGAGCTTTGGTTTCCAGATAACCGTTGTCGCCGATTTCGAAGGCGTCGAGATGCTTTTCGATGTCTTTTTTGTTTTCCGCCTCGTCGGCGGTGACGTAAGCGATATCCCCGCTGATCGGCCGCCAAGCAAATTGCTCGACGCCATTGGGAGCGTCGGTAATCTTTAGAGGGTCGCCGCCGCTCATGGAGAGGACGAAAATCTGCGCCTTTTCTTCTTTCGGGGGGCCAACAGCAGCGAGGAAGGCGATGCGGTCCCCCGCGGGCGACCAGCGGGGGGAGCCGGCGTCTTTGCGATCATGGGTCAAGGCGCGGCGTGCTCCGGTGGCGATTTCCTGGAGCACCAGATCGCGGTCGTTGCGGTCTTGCTCCATATTCATGTGGGATGCGACATATACAATGGACTTTCCGTCCGGCGAAATTTGCGGATCGGAAACCGAAACGGCCTTGCCAAAATCAGCGAGCTCGATGCGCCGTGCCTGGGCGTTTGCTCCTTTCGGGTAAAGAACGCAAAAAGCCGCCAGGATGAACGCAAAAAATGTTCTCCAGGAAAACGCGGCTGCAGCATTTTGCAATCGGATATCGTTCCCCTGATTTCTATTCCACTCGCGTGCGGTCATTCCTCTTCCCTCCTCCGGATGATTCCAATGTTCGAACAGGTCCGATCAAGCTCCAAGAATGCGGCGGATGAGAGGGCGCTTCTCGCGCGGCGCGCTCTCTCCCACGTGATAGCTGGCGGAAATCAGGCTGCTGGCTTCGGCCAGTTTGGCGCCGCTATTGTAATGAATTGTGGCCAGCGATTCGCCTTTTTCAACACGGTCGCCGATGCGCTTGTGGAATTCCAGGCCGACGGCGTGATCGATTTTGTCTTCCTTTTTCTCGCGTCCGCCGCCGAGCATGGCCAGCGCGATGCCGAATTGTTCGCAATCCGTTCTGGTGATGAAGCCTGCGGCGAGGCTTGGAACGTCCGCACGATGGCGCGCTTGAGACAGGCGTTGCGGTTCGTCAATGACGCGCGGGTCGCCGCCTTGCAAACGAATTCCCTGCCGAAATTTTTCCTTTGCCTGGCCGTTGGCGATCATGGATTCGGCGAGAAGGCGGCCTTCGGCAACGCTTTTCGTTTTTTCACCGAGATAAAACATCCAAGCCGAGAGCTCGAGGCTGAGTTCGCGGAGATCAGCAGGGCCACCGCCATTGAGAACATCAATACACTCGACGACTTCGTTCGAATGGCCGGCCATGCGGCCGAGCGGCTGGTCCATATCCGTGATGAGGGCGACCACTTTCTTGCCCATGCGCTTGCCGGTCTCGACCATCACTTCGGCGAGGCGCACCGAGTCTTCTTCCTTTTTCATGAACGCACCGGAACCGGTTTTGACGTCGAGTACCAGGGCATCAATGCCTTCGGCCAGTTTTTTGCTCATGATGGAAGCGCAGATGAGGCCGATATTTTCGACGGTCGAGGTGGCATCGCGAAGCGCGTAGATTTTCTTGTCAGCAGGAGCAATCTCGGCAGTCTGCCCGATCAAGCCCATGCCGCACTCGCGAAGGACGCGGCGAAATTCTTCGAGCGATAGATTCACATTGAAGCCCGGAATGGCTTCCAGCTTATCGAGAGTGCCGCCGGTGTGACCAAGGCCGCGGCCACTGATCATGGGAACGGTGAGTCCTCCCGCGGCAACGATGGGCGCCAGGATCAGAGAAGTCTTGTCGCCGATGCCTCCTGTGGAGTGCTTGTCCACTTTTTTACCGGGGATTTCCGAATGATCAAGGACCTCGCCGGAATAGAGCATCACTTCAGTGAGAGCCGCCAATTCGGCGCGATTCAGCCCGCGAATCCAAACGGCCATGAGCCACGCGGCCATCTGATAATCCGGAATTTCCCCGCGCGTGTAGCCGGAAACGAGGAAATTGATTTCCTCGCGGGAGAGTTCCCCGGAATCACGTTTCTTGCGGATCAGGTCGACGGCGCGCATGCGTATGGAAAGCGAGGGGCGAGCGTAACATCCGCTCCGCGAAGCGTCAACGCGATGCGCGTTCAGAGAGTGATTCGAATGCTACAGCGGCTGCTGGACATCGGGAGGCAGGTTGGTGGTCTGGCCGGCGATGACGTGCCATCCCCTGGGTGTGTTGATGTAGACATGCATGGCGCGGATCTGGATGTTGACGCGCTGGCCCTTGATGATGCTGCGTACGGACCAGAGACAGGTGGCCACGGCTGATACCTTGAAGATGCGCACCTTTATATCGGAGGCGTTGAATGACTCGTACTTTATTTCAGGGGATTGAATGGTGTTAATCCACTGGGATCTGTCCACCTGCTGACCGTGAGAGAGTGTGCCGGCAAAATCGTCGCTGTAGACGCGGCGAAAATAGGCGGGATCGTTCAACTGAATCGCGCGGGCAGCTTCTTTTTCTAGGTTGACGATCTCCTCGCGCTGCATCTCCGGGTTGACAGCCAGATCATCAGGCTCCTGCCCGAGGCTGAGCGAGGCCATCGTTAGTCCCAAAACAAGCAAGGCTGCTGATTTACGCATGCGTTGAAATCTCCTGAATCTCTTTTCCGGCTCCGGTCGGCGTTTTGTCGGGATAAAGAGCGCAGTTTCCACTTTAAATCTTACGAGAGGAGATTCCGACACAGCAATCCAGGCTGTGAACCAAGGGTTAACCCCGGCGATACTCGGAGAGAGTAAATCGTAAACTGGGCGACGGGCTGCACGAGGAAGCGCAACGGCATCCGCCTCGCGCGAACGTCGGCCGCAAAATTCATGGCCGGCGTGCGCGATGCCTCCGCGAGCCAGAGGGCTCTAGTTTGTGCCGGCGCTTAGAAATCCAGCCGCAAAGAAAGCTGCCCGGTTCGGTTGCCGCTGTTTTCCGCCGTCTGCACGCTTTGCACGATGCCGAAGGATGAAGCCGTTACGTTCGTCGGCGGCGGCGCAAAGTTAGGATGATTCATCAGATTGGTAAACGTGCTTTCAAATCGCAGCCGCAGCCGTTCCGTAATCTGGAAGTTTTTAGCCAGCCCCGCGGCGATTGTGGCGGTCCCCGGGCCCTCCAGAATCCCCACGCCACAGTTCCCCACGGCACCCGATGGAATTGGATTGAAGGCGGCAAGATTAAACATGCTGCCGGTCGCGGGATTCGCGATATTGCCGTTTCCGGTACAATCCGGGCGCTGAATCGCGCCGCGATAGGAGATGTTCAGGTTACCCGGATCGTAGCTCGAACTGGTAATCGGCGTGAGGTAGGGACCGGTCTCCCACAGGCTGACCGTGCTAATCGACCATCCCCCGGCCACGGCCTCGGCGAATCGATTCATCGCGGAGAAGTATTTGCGGTTTTTGCCGACGGGAAGATCGTAAACCGCGGAGAGCAGAAATCGGTCCCGCCGCGTCGCGGACATGTTGCCGCGATCCGCCGCAAGGTCGAAACGATTGGCGACAGGGGTGCCATAGATGATCTCCGGGTTGAACGTCGTGGGCGCATCGCCACCCACATTACCAAGGCTCTTCGCCCACACATGGCTCGCTTGAAACGTTAATCCGCCTCGCGCGCGCAGGTTCAGCTCGGATTGCAGGCCCTGATAGCCAACATGCCCTTCATTGTCCGTAGAGAGAATTCGGCCCCAGTTCGGATACGGCTTGGGATTCGGATTGGGAGAAATCGCGCTCGGCTCGACCTGGTTCAAGTCCACGGTCTCGCTCATGCGGTAGGAGCTCATGCCCACGTAGCTCTCGCGCAACGTCAAGTCGCGCGCCAATTCGCGCTCCACCGTAAGGTTCCACTGCGCTGATTGTGGATCGCGATAATTCGTCAGAGTGTTTTGGTAGAAGTCGCCCGTGCCGGGGATCAGCAGCGGATTATCGGGAGTACGCGCGGACGGGAATTGATAGGTCGGGGCCGCTGTTTGCTGATTCGGATTGAATGTCGTGCGCACAACGGATACGTCAATGTTGGTCGTGTTGAACGAAAGCTGGCCGAGATTGGTCATCGTGAAGATTCCAACTCCTCCGCGCAGCACGGTCCGGTTGTTTCCGAACGGGCGGTAGGCAAACCCGACGCGCGGCTGAAAATTCTTTTTGTAAAATTCCCGCAATCCCGGCCCGAGTCCCACGGTGTTCGCAAATTCCACCGGTGCGCAAGGCAGTGCGGCGTTTACCGGCACGCAGCCGAGACCGGTGTCCGCCGCCGTCGGCGTTCCACAGGGAATGCCGCCGCCCGCGATGCACGTATTGATGGTCTCGAGGAAACCCGCCCGCGGCTGATTCCCAACCGGGATGATAATGCCGCCATTGCGCACGTCAAACGCCGTCAGATTCGCCAGGTCGCTGACGAACGGCGGCAGCGCTTGCCAGCGCATCCCAAACGAAAGCGTCAGCCGGTTATTCAGGCGAAACTCGTCCTGCCCATACAAACCCGTCTGAATCGTGTGCGCATGCACGTCGGGTCCGGATTGCGCTACATACGTTTTTGTCGGAAGGCCCAGCAGAAGATTGGCAAACGCGTTCCCCGTAAAGACGCCTTGGTCAAACGTGAACGCGCCAAAATCGTCGGCGCCTCCGAAACTTTCCAGGTCCTGGTAGCGGACGTGGCGAACATCGGCGCCAAACTTCATGGTGTGCCGGCCCTTGATCCACGTGAGATTGTCCGCAAACTGAATCGTTTGCGATTTCGTCGTGCCATCCTTGTCCCGCCCGATTGGCGAGTAATTGCCGGGGTCATCGCTGAAATTGAAAATGGGGAAGGCGCCCGCAGTGGGATGATCGCTGAGGTCCAGGCCCGTCAATCCCAGCGTGGAAACGGCGGTCGCTCCCTCGATGGGAAAGTGAATCTGCAACTGCCACAGCGACACGCCGAAACGCGCTTCGTTCACCAGGTTGTTGCTGATCAAGTAGTTGTGCGACACGATCAGGTTGTTGTTGTTCTCCGTGTCCTGGTCCGGCGGCAGGAAACTATTGAGTGTGCCTAAATACGAATCGGTCAGCGATTGTCCCGTTAGCCGCTTCCAGCTCCAGCGCGCAAACAAGGATTGTTTGGAGGTGAGCGTACGATCGATCCGCGTGTCGAAGCCATTGGTGTTGCTCGGCGTCGGCGTCTGCTGCAAATAGTTGGCCTGCGAGCCAAAGTTCGCCGCGCTTACATTGATGTTCGGCGCCGGAATAAAGTTGAGCAGACTGGTGGCCACGGGGTTGATGCAATCCTGGCTGCTGGCGCACTGGCTGCCGCTTGGAATTTTGTTCCCGGGATACGGCTTGCCGGTGAACGGATCCATCAACGGGGTTGCCAGAGCCGAGAAATCCCCGTTCCGCATGGCCACGGTTGGAACAAACAAAAATAGCGGCGTGGAGTCTCTCTTGCGATTGCCTTCGTAATCAGCAAAGAAAAAGGTCTTGGCCTTGCCACGGTCCCGCCCCGGGAGTAGCACGGGGCCACCGAGGCTCCCTCCAAACGTATGAAACACTTTATTCGGCTTTACCGTGCTTCCATTGATGCTCGATCCCCAGACCGCCGCATCCAGTGCGCTGTTCTGAAAATATTCGAAGGCGCTTCCGTGAAATTTCTCCGTGCCGCTCTTTGTACTGATGGTTACATCGCCCAATTGCGAGAACTCCGCGTTGTTGTTGAACTGCGTCACCTTGAATTCGCTGATCAATTCCGACGACGGGTTCATGTTTCCCAGCGCTCCGTTTTGACGAATGTTCACCGTCGAGGAGCCGTCCACGGAATACTGCACTTGCGAGGGCAGGCCACCGCCCACCGAGACGTTTCCGTTAGCGTCTTGCTGCGCGCCGGGAACGGTGGCCAGCATGGCCAGCGGACTCGTGGTGGCGCCGCGATAATTGACAGGCAGACTCGTAATCTGCGCAAAATCCTTCGTATCTCCGATGGTCGCATTTTCGGTATTGATCACCGGGCCAGACTCGCCGCCCACCTCGATGGTTTGCGACGCAGAAGCCAATTTGAGCGCAACATCAAACCGCAGCGTTTGTCGAGCATCCAACTGCGCAGAGGTGATCTTGAAATCCGCAAAGCCCGGAGCGGTAACGATAAGTGCGTAATGGCCGGGCTTAAGATTTACAAAATGGAACGCTCCATCGGCATCCGTGGTTGCCACGTGCTGGGCGCGTTCATCCATGTTGGTAAGTACCACCTGAGCGCCAGGGACCACTCCCTGCCCGGGATCCTTGACGACGCCAACGATGTCGCCGAACGTAGACTGGGCGTGAAGGGGTACAGTCGAAAAAAAGAAAACCAGCATGCAAAAGCAGGCCGCCGTCAGGCCTGGATACGTCAACGAAACTTTTTTCATGAGGACACCTCGTGGGAATAGCGTGGGTCACGAAGCGTTAGGAAAACGTTAGAATTTCCATGGAAAGTTCTTCTGAACCGCAGAAATCTTTTTTCTGCCAGGGAAGCAATTCGCATCTAGTACCAGAATAAGTGATTCGATGCAGAAATATTTAGGTCGTTCAACTGAAGGAAGGGCTCTTTGCTAGAATACCCCCGCGCCGGAACCAGTTACTCAACAATGGTTGCGACACCACGGAGGACTCATGGAGAAATTTCACGCAGTGGAACGCCATCGAAATCTTTCGAACGCTTTTTCACGTCGGAGTTTTATTGCCACCGCGTCAAGTTTCGGAGCGTTTTACGCGGCTGCGCAACTCGTTCCATTGCCGGCGCTTGCGGCCGAATTCGCGGGCGATTCCCGAGTCTCGCAGACGCCAATCATAGACAAGGGATTTGCTTCGGTGAGGAAGGTCGGAGACGGATTGTTTGCGACAATTTCCGATCCGTCGAAGGGCCTGCAAACAATGTGCAACGGCGGTTTTCTAGTTGGAAAAGATAGCGCGCTGTTGCTGGAAGGCTTTGTCAGCCCGCCGGGAGCGGCCTTTCAGATGGACGCGCTGCGGCTAGTGAGTCAGGTGCCTGTGAAGGGCGCGCTAGACACGCATTATCATTTCGATCATTCGCTGGGAAATTCGTATTACGGCGCGAATGGCATTCCTGTGTGGGCGCACGCGGGAGTGGCGAGCCGGATGGTGACGGAATACGGAACACTGCAGGGCAAGGAGAAGTCAGAGGTGCTGGCGCCGTTCGAAAAGCGCGTGAGCGAAGCAAAAACGGAGCTTGCAAAAAAGCACGCGCAAGAACGGTTGGGAATCGCAGGGAACATGTACCAGATGTCCGGCGCGAACTTGCTGGCGCTGCCGAATCACCCGATTGATCCAGCGATGCTGCCGATGAAGATTGATCTGGGAGGGTTGGCCGCGGTGGTGGAAAGCTATCCGGGGCATTCGGGGACGGACATTCTCGTGCGTGTGCCGGAACAAAACGTGGTGTACGCCGGGGATTTGTTGTTCAGCAGCTCGTATCCGGTCCTGTTCGACTCGCAGGCGACGGTACGCGGATGGATGACGACGCTGAAGACGTTTGCATCGTGGGACAAAGATACGGTCTTCGTGCCGGGGCACGGACCGATTTGCGGCCAGGATTGGATTGCGAAGTTCCGCGAAGTGTTCGACGACATTGTGGAGCAGGCGGAGAAGTTGCACAAGGCCGGAGTGCCTGCGAGTGACGCGGCGGATCAATACGTGGTGCCGGAAAAACTCAAAGGAGTTGGAATGTATGCCTATACCTTCACGGTAGGCCCCGCAATCACAAAGCTGTACGCAGAGTGGGGCGCGAAGTAGGAATTGTCGCCGATGGGAATGAGCGCTCTCTCGGAGAGTTGTCCCGTTCAGCGCGAATCAAACGTGAAGATCACTCCGGCAAGGAGCAGTTGTTGGGTTGGCGTCAGCCCGTCAACGCCGGGCAGCACTGGAGCACCGTAAAAAAAGCCTCCACCTTTTCCGCGCGAATCGTCGTAGCGGTGCTCAATCCGCACGATCGTGTTGGTATTGCGGTACGCGTGGCGATATTCGAGCGTGCTCGTGACCGCTTTGATGGTCTGCGGAAAGCCGGTCCAGCGCCCGTCACGGTCCCAGGCAAATTCGGGACGAAGCGTCACACTCCACGGGCCGTGGACGGCCCAATGAACCGGTAATTGCGCCGCCATCCACAACGCGCGCGGACTCCCACCAGTAGCTACCTCTTCTGTCCCAACTTGATACTCGAAGGCGATCGTCAGCGGGTTTCGCTTCCACTCGGCAGTGGTATCGGAAAAGAAGCGCCAGAATTCGAAGGCAGTGTCAGACTGTTGCGGTCCAATGAGCGTCGTTTCTTTTAAAGTAAAGCGCTCCGTCGCGCTGTAAGCGACCTGCCCGCCCCAACTGGGAACAGTATTGGGATGCGCCAAATGGGAATAACTATTGATGACAAACGCTGTCGCGGTGATTTTCTTGTTGAAGGGATAGCTCACGTTCACGCCCATCATCAAGTAAGGCGTGTTGTCCGCTCCCCATGGCCTCGTGTAATTGAAATTGTCTTTGGCGTAAAGCGAATCGTAGCCAATTACGCTGCTGAAGATTCCGCCTTGCACCGTGAGCCCGTTCCCGATCGGAAGGAGATAGGAAACATCTGCTTTGCCGATCTGGCGCAACCAATTGGCACCGGCGAGATTCGGGGCCGTGGCGGAAAACCCGAATGCTTTGGAGTCTTCGCCCGCTTGCGCCTCCAGTTCCATGCCCCAGCGCGAATCGGTGGAGGCATCTTTGCTGAGATAGAGCGCCGCCATGTTCAAATCCAATTCATTTACGCGTGGTGTGGTGCTGCGATTCCGGAAGATGTGATTCGAAGGATGATTGAAATCCAGCAAATAGCCCAGATCAACTAAGCCTCCATACTTCCATGGATGTTTCCTTTGCGGGTCCGCCGGCGTGGACTGCGGTTCCTGGAGAATCCCGGCGGTCGGCCCAAGCGGGTTCAGCCACTGGCATTCTTGCTCCGTATCTGAGAAGAGCCGTAGGTCGCCTGCTGGGAACAAGGATTGCGCGCGTGCGTGCGCACCAAAAAAAGCAAATCCAAAGAGAACAAGCGAACCCCGGAGAACCGCTCCGGCCAGCGAAGGCCTGCGAATCATGGCCTTCAGGATGACAAATCAACCTTCGAGTCGCAACGCCGATCCTGCCGAAGTCATCGGCGCCCGTACAACCAGCACAAATGGATGCAGCGGCTCAGTGTGATTTCCTGAATCCCGGCAGGTCCGTTTGAATGGAAGCACCGGAGAACATGACTCGCTCCTGTGCTTCCGCTCCGAAACTACAGGCGTTAGAATTTCACGAGGATCGCTAGATCAATGCGGTTCTCGATTTTCTTGAGATCCGGCGTGAACCCTGGCACGAAGGCCCCGGGCGAGCCACAAATATTATTGCCGAGGACCGGGGTCGGGCAAGACGTTGGTGTAATACCACCCGGCCCCGAGAAATACGGCACATTTGCGGCCCGATGGTCGAACTCCCAGCGGAAGGTAATGTACTGGCTGGGCATGTAGTCGAACGTACCGGAAGCATCCCAGGCCTTGAAAGGATCGCCGGGATTCTCCGTAAAGTACGGTGTTCCGGAAGCAGCCGTCGCTCCGTTGATCGGGGGCAGCAGCACCAGATATCGTCCGGGATTGTTGATCTTGCCGCCGCCAAGAGTCAGGCCATACTTATCGCGGTCAAACCAGAAGCGGTTGTAGAACATGAAGCCGAGGAAGTCCTGTTTTGGACCCTTCTTCGAGTTTGTGTCGCAGCTTACACCGCCTCCATGCTCGCACCCCAGGTCCCCGGTTAGCGAAAACGCCGCTTTGCTGAAGAAACTCTCCTGGTTATCGTAGTATTTAATTTCGAGACTGTCGTCGGTGTGATAGCGCACGCGACCTGGAGTGTTCAGCGCGTCTTCTCCCAACGCGTATTGATTCCCGAGAATCGAGAACCAGCCGTTCGGCCGCCACAGGATCTGCATTCCGAATCCCGGCCGGCCATTGAAGCGCCCGTACGATTGCCACCCATTGACGAACCACGGCTCGATCTTCAGGTGTTCGCTGGGGAAAATTTGAACACGCACACCGTTGAAAAACCACGGTGTATTCGAAGAAACGTAGGACGGCTGATAGGCCCAGTTGTCGAAGTTGTAGTAGCTGAACAGACCGATGTACGACATGAAAATTCCGGCGTCCACATTGATTCCGTGCAGCACGTTGAAGTGGTAGCCGCCGTAGGCTTCGGAAAGGTAGCGGTACGCGTCGGCAAGGTCCCACTGCCCGCGAGCCGGGCTGGCATCATTGCGCGGAGTGGTTTCGGAGTACAAGCCAAACTGCGTCATCACTCTGGCGCGGACGTTGTCGAAGTGGAAGTCGCCGCCAACGCCAAGCTGTGTCACGTGGACTTCATTGGAGCGGAACACTTCGCTGGAGCCGCCGATCGTGTCGTCACTCGGATGGTTGAAATCATAGACGTAGTCGACATCGGCTCGAATCTCCGGAGTGAAGAATTTGGTGTCCATCGGCGATTCTTTGGTGCGCGCGTTGCCGTTCAGCCAAGTGAAATCAGCGAACGCAAACGGCTCCGCGGGCACCGGCTTCGCTCCTGGCGCGTTGCTCTGATCGGCGCCTTGCGCTTTGGCAGAGGCAAGTGCTTTGTCCACAGGAATGACGTTTGCGCCCGGTTCCACCGCCGTTGTTGTTGCGGGAGCGCTCGTGGCACTGGCCGCAGTCACTGCGACATCAGGACTCGGCGAAGCGGGCTGCGAAGCCGGGACCGGAGCTGCGGGCGCACTAGCCTTGGATTCGAGTTCGGCGACGCGCTTCTCGAGTTGCTCCATGCGGTCCAGCATCCAGCGCTCTCGCTCGGTAAGCGGTGCGGGCGATTCGGGTTTTGCTGGCGCAGCTTTCGCCGGCGGACTGGTGGTGTCTTTGTCGTCCGCGAAGGAAGTGGCGGGAACCGCGCAGGAACACAGCAAAGTAATTGCGAGCAGCCAAACGGATAATTTCTTCTCAGCAAGCAAGCGCATCTTTCTCTCCTAGGAACACTGATGCTTGGCAACGGATTTTTGGTGGAACTAAGTTGCGTCTTTGGCAGGCGCAGAATGCTTCGTTGTTGCCTCGAAATGCTAGCGTTGCGGGCGTTAGGAAATCATAAGCGTGGCGTAAGGTTGCGATTAGGGCGTAAATGAATTCTTTTCAACGCTTTGCGGGCGAATGAGGTGGAGCGGATGAGGTCCGGCGAGAGATTTCCAGGGCCATGGCACGCATCTCTTCGTGGATCAGGCCGTTGGTGGCGAGGATGACCGGGCCGCCGAGTTGGTACGGGTTGCCGGCAAAATCGCTCACCCGGCCGCCGGCTTCTTCGATGAGTAGAACACCTGCGGCGGTGTCCCACTTTTGCAGGCCGAATTCCCAGAAACCATCGAAGCGGCCCACGGCAACGCTCGCGAGGTCGAGTGCAGCAGAACCGTCGCGGCGCACGCCGTGCGATTGCTGCGTGAAGTCGCCGTAGTATTGAAGATTGGGATTGCCTTTGCGATTGTGCACGGGGAAACCCGTGCACAGCAGGCTTGTCGAGAGCGTGGCATTACTCGAGACGTAGATTTTCTTGCCGTTGAGCGCCGCGCCTTCGCCGCGCGCGGCAGTGAACAGTTCATTGTGCACAGGATTGAAAACGACGGCCGCAAGAAGCGCGTTGCGCTGCGCGAGCGCAATCGAGACGCAAAAGCAGGGATAGCCGTGCGCGAAGTTAGTCGTGCCGTCGAGAGGATCGACGTGCCAGCGGAATTCGGAGGCGGATTCGTGCCCGGTGCCTTCTTCGGCGGCGATGGCGTGGTCGGGAAAGTATTTGGTCAGCCGTTCGACGATCAGCTTCTCCGAACGTTTGTCGGCTTGCGTGACGAGATCCACCTCATCGCCTTTGTAATGAAGGTCGAGCGGGCGCGTCATCTCTTCAATCAGGACTTTGCCGGCGTCCTGGGCGATTTCGATGGCGGCGTCGAGATAGCTCTTGGTCATAGAAGAAATTGGCCAGTTTCCGGAATATCAATCCGAATAAGACGCTGTGGCTTTTTCCACTTTACCATTGTCGGCTGATTGCGGTCGCGACCCGACGCGATTGATGGGGCCCCGGTATGTCAGGCGACTTTGCGGGCGGATTTTTCGAGGAGTTCGTGGATGAGGGTTTGGTAGGGTTTGGATTGCTTGGCCGCCATGCGGCGGAGCTGACGGAGGAGTTGCGGGGCGATGCGAATGGCGATTAGCTGCTTCGGGTTTCCGGAGGCGGGGCGACCAACCCTGCGGGCGCGGCGGAGCTCGGCGCTGGTGGACTCGGGAAAGTCGGAGAGGTCAAGCCTGCTATCCGGCATAGGCTTTGCGCTCCTTGCGGGTGGCTTGGCGCGCGCTGATGATGCGGATGATTTCCTTGCCATCGTTCGCCCTCCTGGCTGTGTAATTGACGATCAAAATTCTGCTGGTGAGTGAAGTTCCCAAGCGCTTGGACCGTACTTCCGCGACAGAGTGCTCGGGATCTTCCCAATCCAAGGCTTCGGGATCACCGAAAACGGTTGCCGCTTCCTCGAAAGACACGCCGTGTTTCTTCAGGTTGCTCAGGGCCTTCCTAGCGTCCCAAGAGAACACATTAGTGTATATACGCTAATTCGGCGGGGATGTAAAGAAAAAGTAAGAGAGGGCACGATCGCGGCAGTCGGGATAAGTTTAGCGCGCTCATACGGGAAGAGAAGGCCAGGATTTATTAAGGACCGGTGAGGTAGGACTTGCGGTGGCGGGCGTGGTAGTCACCGCTGAGGACTTTGACTTCGATGGCGCGGTAGGTGTCGGCGGGGCCGCGGGGGTTGGGGTAGTAGCCGAGGCGGTATTGGGTGCGAAGCTCGCGGTCAATGCGATCAAAGATGATATCCAGTTCGCTGGCGGTGTCGGGATAGAACATGGCGCCGCCGGTGGTGTCGGTCATGGTTTCGAGCGCGTGTTCGCCGGCGGTGTTGCGGCCGCTTTCGTTTTTCACGGGGCGCACGACGATGGTGTAGAGGAGCACGTTGGAGCGGACGGCCTCTTTGCGCGCGGCGTCGAAGTCGGCGCGGCTGGTGGTCTCGCCAGCGTCGGTGACCAGGATGATGACGCGACGGCGGTCCTCGCCTCGGCGCTCCAGCGCGCGGGAACCGAGAAGCACGGCGTCGTAGATGGAGGTGCCCGCGCCGTCGGGAATTTTTCGCACCGCTTCCTGGAGAACGGGGACGTTATCGGAGAAAGAAGCGCGTTGCGTGACGGTTTCGTCAAATGAAAAAACGGAGAGGCGATCGCCGGGGCGAAGAACCTGGCGGATAAAGTGTGCCGCGGCTTCGCGCTCGAAAGCAATTTCCTTGTGGGCGCTAAGGCTGGCGTCGATCATCAGCGCGAGATCGAGCGGCTGGGACGTCTCGGACTCGAAGACTTCGATCTTTTGCTGGACGCCCTCCTCGTATAGCTGGAAGGCTTCGATGGGAAGATCCGGGGCGGGACGATTATTTTGGTCGAGAACACTGACAAGCACGCTGACTAGATTGACGTTTACCTTGATGCGGCCGCGCTGCTCTTGCGCGTCTTCTTTGGGAGCCGCGGGCGTGGGCTGCACGATCATGCCAGGCGCGCCGACAGGGGAGGAACTTGGAGTGGACGAAGTGGGAGCCGGCGCGGTATTCGACGCAGAATTCGTGCTGGCATTCGAGCTTGTGTTCGAGCTGGATTTCGATTTTTGCGCCCAGGGAGGACGATTGGGATTGTCCTGGCTAAACGCGATGGCGCAAGAGAGCAGGGCGAAAACGGACAAGCACAATGCGGGTCGGGAGCGCTGGGGTGTCATTCTCATTAGCTATTCAGATGCAGGTTTGGCGCGGGGTGTCGCCGCAGGTGCGGGAGGCAGTTCGCCATCGGCCCAGACGGCGCCGTCTTCGAAATACTCCTTCTTCCAGATGGGCACGGTGCGTTTGAGGGTGTCAATGGCGAAGCGGCAGGCATCGAACGCGGCGGCGCGATGCGGCGCGCTAATGGCGATAAAAACGCTGGTTTCGCCGATTTCCAGGCGGCCGAGCCGGTGAACCATGGCCAGGCGATGGATGCGATATTTATCGTGGAGCTGAGCGCCGATTTCGCGCATTTTGGCCAGAGCCATGGTTTCGTAGGCTTCATAGTCGAGATAGAGCGTAGGGCGGCTGTGCGATTGGTTGCGAACGAAACCGTCGAAGGTGACGATGGCGCCGTCCTCGGAAGCACGGACGTGTTTGACGAAGGCGGCAAGATCGATGGGCTCGCGCACTAACTTGTAAATGTCGTCGTGGAGGGGCGTGGACATAGAATTTGCGCTAGCCGCCGCTCACGGGGGGGAGAAAAGCGACTTCGTCGCCGGCACGGAGAGGCGTTTCCCAGGCGGCGAATTCCTGGTTGCGGGAAGCCACGAGGGAGGTTCGGAATTTCGCTAGTTCGGGAATTCGGGCGGCGAAATGGGCAAAGAGCTGCTCGATGCTAGAGGCGTCGGTAAACTCCAGTGATTCCTCGGCGTGGCCGACGATTTCCTTTAGTCGGCCGAAGAAGAGCACTTTGACGCGGATGGTTTGAGAAACAGGTGGCACAGAGGAATTGTAACCCGCGCAAAGTGACTGGGCTAGTAGCGCGAACGGGGGCTGCGCGATCTTGACAATCTTGTAGCAGGGCCGATGCGGAATGGCGAAGGATTCAGGAACTTCGCCCGATAGGTAGAATTTGAAACTTCTGAATGCTTGACCGCTTATTGCGCGTTGCGTAGCGTGCAAGTAGTGTTAGGTGAGTCGGGGTTTGCCAGACAACCCCTGTAAGGATGCAGATGAAAATTTTGGTGAGTGGTTCGACGGGATTGGTGGGAATGGCGCTGGTGAGTGCGCTGGTGCGGGATGGGCATACGGTGTGCCGCTTGGTGCGGCCCGAAAGTACGGTGTCCATGGAGACGAAAGACGGATTCAATGTGGCGTGGAACCCGGCGACGGGGGAATTGGGGGGCGCGGGAGTCGGCCCCGACGCGGTAGTGAATCTTGCGGGAGCATCGATAGGCGACGGGCGCTGGACGGCGGAACGCAAGGCTGTGCTGCGGTCGAGCCGGATTGAGAGTACGCGCGCGCTGGTGAATGCGTTGGGAAAAATGAACGCGCGGCCGAGAGTTTTGGTTTCTGCATCGGCAATTGGAATCTACGGGAATCGCGGCGATGAGTCGTTGACGGAGGAGAGCAAAGCGGGCAGCAATTTTTTAGCAGAGCTAACACGCGAGTGGGAAGCGGAAGCGTTGAAGGCGGAGGCGCTAGGGATACGCGTGGTGCTGGCGCGGTTCGGAGTAATTTTGGCGCGGGAGGGTGGCGCGCTCGCGAAAATGCTGCTGCCGTTCAAGATTGGCGCCGGGGGCAAACTCGGGACGGGAAAGCAGTGGATGTCCTGGGTCATGCTCGACGATGTGGTGGGAATTTTGCGATTGGCGATCGAGAACGCTTCTGTGAGAGGCCCCGTGAACGTGGTTGTCCCGCAGCCGGTCCGGAATGAGGAGTTCACGAAAGTGTTAGCAAAGGCCTTACATCGCCCCGCGCTATTTCCGGCGCCGGCGTTCGCCCTGCGATTGGCACTGGGAGAAATGGCGGACGCGCTGCTGTTGTCCAGCCAGCGCGTCGTGCCTCGAGTGTTAGAGAATACCGGCTATCAGTTTCTCCATGCAGACCTTTCTCCCGCGCTCGAGTCCATCGTGACGAAAGACTGAAACGCTGCGCTTCACTTCAGCACGTTGAGCGTGACGGAGATACGTAAGACGTGGCCTGTCAGCGGGTCTGTAGAAAGCATGCTTTCCGAGTTCTGACCGTCCTTCAAAAGCATATGTTCGGAGATTCGGAAGGAGCGGATGAGCGGCTGGCCGTTGGGACGAGAAACTTCCAGCTTTTCTTCGGTCAAGGAACCGCCCGGATAAATTGCGGAACGATCGAAAACGAGATGGAGCGTAAAGCGGCCATCTTCCTCAGCGACAATGCGGCAATCGATATTCGAGCCGACGTCGAGATAGGTGGTTTTCTGATCCTTGCTGTCAATTTCAACCGGAACACGAACACCGCTGCGGATGCTGGTCGAGTCATAGCTTCCGTATTTGTCACCCGCGGTGGAGACAAAAGAGTACGGCATGCTTGCGATTTTCTTGTCGCCATCGTGTTCGGTGAACACAATCTGAACCTTGACGGGGATGGAGACCCTTGCTCGCTCCTCGGCCTTGGGCTTCTCCGGTGATTTTTCTTGAGATTTGTCCTGACCGGACATTGGCTGCGCGGGCAAGAAAAATGCACCGAGCAAAAACAAATAAACAAGTTTCTTCATTCCGTTCCTCCTGGAGGATGAAAAGTGTTCCGAGATTTGAAACCGATGGCGGATGTCATTGCGATTTCTCGTCCGCCAAGAGCTTGACGTCAAGCTCGGCGATTTGGATCGGCGCAACTTCCAGCGGCGCAAGAAGTGTCTCGCCGGAATTTTGAGCGAGCAGCGAACCACGCTTACGTTGACCCCATTGCTCGGCATAGGTGGTCAGCAAGACTTCCTGGTCGCGTGGAACAAGAACTTCCGGGATCGAATTGCGAACGGGCTGCAGTCTCAGATTCTGGGAATTCCGTGCCAGCAGAGTTTGCGGATTCGAGTGTGAGTTGGCTGCCGAGGAAGGCTCAGGAGTTCTAACGGGCGCTTGCGGTGGTGGGAGAACCGGGGTTGGTGGATTTGCTTGCGCGTTGTTGGCCGGAGGATTCGGCCTGAGGTTCAAGCGCCAGACAACGCGCGTGACAAAAAACCCGGCAATGATTGCGGCGGCGGTGGCCACAGTGAGCCAGTTGGTGAACCAGCTGCGACGGGGAAGAGCTTCTTCGGAAATACGGGCGCGGACGCGCGGGAGGAGCGATGCGGGCACCTCGGCGCTGACGGATTGCCGAAGACCAGCATCGATGGAGGCGAAGAGAGCTTGTTCTTCCGCGAAGGCCGTGCGGCAAGGGGCGCATGCGGCAAGATGCGTGCGCAATTCCGTTTGTGGTTCGGCGCCGGAAGCGGCGGCTTCGATCAAGACGTCTTTGTAGTTTTCACATGGCATCGCAACTTCTCCGCTAACTGCTTCTTTCCGAAAAACAATCTCGATTTCACGGTGCCGACGGGAATGCCGAGCAGCGTCGCGACTTCTTCAATCGTGTGCTCTTCCATGGCCGCAAGTAAAAGCACGATTCGAAACTTTTCCGGGAGCTCTGCGAGGGCGCGTTCGAGATGCTCCTGAAATTCGGTGGACGCCGCAAGGTCTTCAGCGGTCGCCACGCGCGGCTGGTGAGCCGGCTCCGACCAGAGCGTGTCTCGCTGCTCGCGGCGCTTGGCCGAGCGCAGACGGTCCAGCGCGATTCGAAACGCGATTCGAACGAGCCATCCGCGAAAGCGGGTTCGGTCGCGAAGACGATCGAAGCGGCGATAGGCGCGCAGGAGCGCCTCCTGAGCGACATCCTCAGCGTCGGCCGTGTTGCGCAGAACACCGCGAGCCACGCGGTAGGCGAGCGGGCCACACTCGGCGAGGCGCTCTTCGAATTCACGCCGCGCGACAGCTTGGGCTGCCTCTCGCGCTAATTCATCGTGCGCCGTGCCGCTTGGCTGGATCAGAACCAGCTCCTGCATTCGTTGTCCTGTGCGAGTGCCGAGCACTCTTCTTCTCTGACGAGCCCAAGCCCTCTTCTTTCCTGACGAGTGCAAAGCACTCGACTTCCCGCGCGGGCATCGGAGTTCCGCACTCCCCATTCATCTACCAGACGCCGCAGTCCCGGATTTGGTTCAGTAAAAAGTGCCTTGAAGAGACTGCAGGACTAGATGCCCAATTGCCCTAGGTAGTTTTCGAGGTTGGATTCGTCCACCAGGACTTCCACGGGCTTCTGGCCCGCGGGCGGAGCCTGGACGGAGCCTTCATCAAAGGCCTGGAAGAGGCGCATCTTGGCGACGGCGTACTCTTCGCTGCTGTTTAGAGTTCGGCCATTCTGTTTTGCCCAGGCTTCGAGGGCAGATTGATGGACAAAAATCTTGAAGGGGAAGGAGGTTTTGCGGTCCGCAGTGATCATGTACGTGAATTCACCGCCGGGATGGCCGGCGCGTTCGGAGCGATTCCCTTCGAAGAAATAATATTGATACACGTAGCCATTCTCCGCGGAGTAGCTCTTGATGCGGCGAACGGCATCGGGGCGAGGCATGGGCGGATTATTGAAGGGAAGACAAATGAAGTCAAATCATCGCGTAACGATCACGGCGCAAGTCAACGGAACTTCGAATACGGGCGTGACTTGGAGCGTGAATGGCGTCGCGGGAGGCAGCGCCAGTCTCGGGCAGATCTGCGTTGTCGGCTCGAATCCGTGCCAGACGGTGACGAACGGCGCGGTGCTCCAAGCAGATTACATTGCACCCGGCGCCGTTCCTTCCCCGGATCCCGTGACCGTAACCCTGACGAGCACGGCCGATGCGACGAAAAGCGCGAGCGCGCAAATCACCGTGATCAATCACGTGCTCGTGTCGGTCCTCCCGGGAAGCGTCACGCTTGCGCCGCAGGCAGTGCAAGGATTCACGGCTTCGGTTTTGGGAACCAGCAATCAAAACGTGGTGTGGCAGATCCAGGGCACCGCTTGCTCGACAGCAGGTGCTTGCGGAGCGATCAACGCGTTAGGAACCTACACCGCGCCTAGCATTCCACCGACGCCAGATGCCGTTCAGGTCATGGCAATCAGCTCCGACGACACATCGCAGTCGGGCATCGCCAACGTCACAATTTCCACGAGCGCGAACATCCTCACGTTACATCCTTCGAGCGTCTACGCAGGGGCGGCGCAAGGCTTGACGCTGCAGGTGGACGGGAGCGGCTTCGCTGCCTCCAGTCCGGGGCCGGGATCGACGCTGGTAATTGCAGGCACCGCGCGCACAACCACGTGTACTTCCGCGCTGGAGTGCACTGCGCCAGTCACGGCAACAGATGTCGCCGTTGCAGGCAGCGTATCCGTCCAGATTCAAAATCCATCGGGCACGGCATCGAATGTGGTGTCGCTTGTCGTCGCCGCGCCGAACGCCTCCGACGCAGTCATTGCGCTGAGCAGTTCCGCTCCCACCGCCACTGGGGAAAATATTGTCGTGGTGGATCCCACGACCGCGGGAGTCTCTGTCCCCGGTAACGATGTGGATCTCGATGTCGCCGCGCTGGGCGCGTTCTCCGCGGCCAACAATTCGTGCGCGCTTGGAGGTAATCCCATCCCGCTGGTGCGGCCCGCAAGCGGCACATCAACCGCAGACATTTGTCTTTTTTCCGAGAGCGGCTTCGATACCAGCATGACGTACACGGTCTCCGGGCCGGGAGATATCACGGTGATCTCCAAACAACCGGCGGGACTCGGAATCATTCACCTGACGCTGCAAATCCCCGCAACCACTGCGCCTGGCGCGCGAACTCTGTTCATTCAGAACACCAATCTTGACAAGACCGCGGCGAGCGGCGCCCTGGAGGTCGAGTGAAATGAGTTATGTTCAACGGCGGCGATTTTTGTGGATTTTGTTTTTGGCGGGGCTGGCGCTGCTCGTAGGCGTCGCGAACGCGACCACGCTGGCACGCATGCAGTTCGAGGAGTTGGTGCAGCAGGCGACGGCGGTAGCGCGCGTGCGCTGCCTCGGCGCGGAAAGCCGTTGGGAAAACGGCGAGATTTGGACGGAGACGCGCTTTGAGGTCGTCGAGCAAAACAAGGGTTCGTTGCCAGGCTTCGTGAGCGTGAAGATGCTAGGCGGGCGCGTTGGAAATCTGCATTCGCGAATCGAGGATGTGCCATCGTTTCGGGCAGGCGAGGAAGCCTACGTATTCCTTTGGACGCGCAATGGCGAGCCGTACCGCGTGCTGGGCTGGACACAGGGAACGTTTCGCATCGCGCGCGATGCGCGGACTGGATTGGAAACTGTGACGCAGGATTCGGCGGCGAGTCCGATGTTTGACTTGCGAACACGCCAGTTCCGGCATGGCGGAATTCGCAATCTGCCAATTGCGATTTTTCAATTGAAACTACGCAAGGCTTTGGAGCGAAATGCGCCGTGAAGGCTGGTGAGGCGGACGCGCGGGATTTGATTCCAGTCTAGGAAAAAACGGAACAGTGGAATCGAGCAGCGTAGTTGGGACTGAGAGAAGAAAGGACACACTGATGAAAGCACGAAGCAAGAGAATTCTCGCCTGCGTGCTCGCGGGATTTTATGGAGTGTGGTTCGCTCCCCTCGCGCAGGCGTATTCCTTCGACATGATTGTGCCGGACGTGCGGCAGCCAGCGTCAATTTCGGGCGGGTCGTCCTGCCCGGTGAAGGCCCACCAACTTTCACCGGCGGGAAGCATCGCGTTTCGATGGAGCACCGTGCTAAATACAAATCCAGTGACGATCGTGACGCAGAATCAGACGGCGAGCGGGCAACTCACGGAAATACAGCAGGTGATTGCACAATCGATGGCGGTGTGGATGGGAGTCACGGGAACTGCGCTGGCAGCGGCAACGTTTGCGCCCCTGACGCAGACCACGACACAGAACGCCTGCGGCTCCGATGGCGTGGATAGCATTTGCTTCGATCAGGCGGACGCGGCGTTCACGCCGGGAGTGCTGGCGTTTACGCGCGTGATTGTAACGGATCGCATCGGCTTGCAGGTGGGCAGCAGTCCGGCGGCAACAACAGTGGGGCAAATTCTTGACGCTGACATTTATTTCAACCCAAGCGGTTCGCAAGTCGCGTTTGCTACGCCGCAGGCCCTGCCATCGAATCCGACGGCCTATGATCTCGAATCCGTCCTGACGCACGAGTTGGGGCATTCGCTGGGCTTCAGCCATTCGGCGGTTTGGAGCGCGATGATGTTTCCGTTTGCTCCTGCGCCGGGGACCTTCAGCGGCCTAAGACCGACAATACAGCAGCCTGATGCGCCGCTGGGAGATGACGACCGCACGGGCTTGCGAGTGCTTTATCCCAATCCGGCAGACACCTTGCATCAAGGAGCGATCCGCGGACAAATCTTTCCCGCGAACCCGCTGGCGCTGCCCGCTTCGCCGCCGGGCGTGACGGGCGTTTTCGGCACGCATGTTGTCGCGATGGACGAAGCGAGCGGAGCGGTGATGGGCGCGACGATGGGAGGGTGGAGCTGCACGGCTCCGGGCCCCGCGCAATTTGATGGCACGTATGAAATCGATGCCTTGGCTGTGGGACATAGCTATACGGTTTACGCGGAACCCTGAATGGAGCGGTGGATCCTTCGCAGGTCAGTGACGCGATCGATTCGCTTTGCCGCAATGCCACAACCGATCCGGGATGGCCTCCGCTGCAGGCGTGCGTGGTGCCGGCGGCGAATACGAGCTTTACGACACGAACAGTGCCGGGACCTTGAGGAAAGAGTTTTCAGTTTTTATTTCATAGCAGCTCGTGCAGGAACTTGTCTTGAAATCTACAGGACTCCGGCGCGAGGCAAGCTAACTTGTTCTTGAAATCAGCTCTAGCGTTTGGCGCTTGGAGTTTGGCTTCTAATAAGGATTGGGGAGCAGCACTTACAGTTCACTCGTGGGGTGTCAGCCAGCCTCCGCCGAACAGAAGCCCTGGGCCAAGCGAGGCCAGGAAAATGGGCTGGCGTTCGCCGCGCGCGCGCTTCGCCGCGGCTTGTAGCGCCGCGTGCAGAGCCGCGCCGCACGTGGACGAGCCGAGATTTCCTGAGGTTTTCGCGATGGGCGGAAACGTAGCTGGAGAGACGCCGCACTGTTTTGCGAGCAGGGTCACGAGTCGCGGATTTGGCTGGTGCGTTGCGAACCCTCCCACGTCCGCGCGCGATATGCCGCTGCGCAACTCCACGGCCGTGAGAACTTTTTCCATGCGAGTGATGGCGGCGCGAGAGAGGGCTTCGCCGTCAAAGCGCACGGCGAGGCCACCATCCTTTGCGTCGCTGACCTGGATGGCCGCGGCATATTGGCCGGCGCACCCGAAAAGAAATTCGCCGAGACGATAGCCGCCCTTTGCATTCCCATTCGCTTCGCGGCGCAGGATGAACGCGCTGGCGCCATCGCCGAAGAGTCCGCCAAATTCCCCGGCGACACGGCCAGGAGTGAGAGTGCGGCTGTGGACGTCGGCGGTAACGACAGCGACGGTCTGAGCTTGGCCGGACCCAATGAGCGAGTGCGCGACTGCCAAGGCATTGAGCAGTCCCAGGCACGCGCCTCCGACATCGAGTGCGCCGCAAGTTTCGCGAACGAGCAGGCGCGAATGCAGCTGAGCCGAGAGCGAAGGGTAATCGTGGTGCGTCTCGCTGGTGGCGACGATCCAGTCCACCTGCTGCGCGCCGCAGGAGGCGGCTCGCAAAGCGGCCTGCGCGGCTTCAGCGCCGAGCACAAGTTCGTTTTCAGCATCGTCGGCGTAGGCGACAGATTCAATGCCGGCACGGCTGCGCAACTTGCCAATGGACATGCCAAACGCGCGGTCGATCTCTTCAGAGGGAAGAATACGCGAGCCCATGACAGCCGCGGAAGAAACAATGGAGATATTCTTAGGCCCTGCCAGATTCCTCTCTTGTTTTCCTGCGGGCCGTGGGGGCATCACAATTCCTCAAGCCACTCGATCGCCGAGAGCCGGATCTATATTTTCGCACCAGGCTTTGACGAGTTTCTAGTAAAACAAACTTGGGCGGTACCAGATCGCTACAGACAAAAATGCCTGGCTGGTTCCGGAATCTCAACGGAGGCGTGTTACCAGTTTGCGGGCTAGCCGCGAGACAGGAACACGGAGCGAGTCGCCGCTCGTGTTAACGTGAAATGATGCTGATCGGGGCACAGTGCGTTTCGGAATGCGACCATTTGATTGAGCCGGCGATGGCTTCGGTTGCAGGGACGGACGGTTCGAATCGATAGAATGTTTTCACGAAAAACATCGCGATGGATTGGAATCGGGGCGCTTTTCGTTTTGGGCGTGCCGAGCGCGCGGGCGCAACGCGTGCGAGGGGAGCTTCGGCTGGACGTGCATGATTCGAACGGAGCGACCGTGTCGCCCGGGGGCGAACTGGTCAGCAGGGCAAATCAGTTTCGAAGAACATTTGTTACCGGGGCGGATGGGCGGTTCGTTGCGCAGGATCTTCCGTTTGGCATTTACCGGCTGAGTCTGCATGCGGATGGATTTGCGGCGTGGAGCGAGCTGGTCGAGATCCGCTCGGAGGTTCCGGTCAGCGTTTCGGTCACGCTGGGCGTGGCGCCGGTGGCGACAAAGGTAGAAGTAAACGACTCCGCGACGCTGGTGGACCCCAGCCGGACGGGCACGGTTTATGCGGTGGGAAATCAAGGCATCGAAGAACAGCTCTCCGCGCAGCCGGGGCGCGATCTCGCCGATCTGGTGAACGCACAACCTGGATGGCTGTACGAAGCGAATGGCATTCTGCATCCGCGCGGCTCCGAGTACGATGTGCAATATGTTTTCGATGGATTGCCGCTGACGGAGAATCGTTCGCCCGCGTTTGCTCCCTCGTTCGATGCAGATGACGTGGAGTCCTTGCGCGTGATGACGGCAAATTTTCCGGCGGAATACGGGCGCAAGCTGGGCGGCGTGATCGAAGTCACGACGGAAAAAGATGCGCCCTCGGGCTTGCATGGATATTTCGACGCCGATGGCGGGAGCTTTGCGACAGCGGGAGGCTCCGCGGGGATTTCCTACGCGGCCGGCAAGGATCGATTCACGCTAAGCGGTGATGGATTTCACACGGACCGCTATTTGGATCCGCCCGTGCTCGCCAACTACACGAATCGCGGGAACGGCGGCGGATTTGCCGGTTCGTATGAGCGGAATTTCTCGGATCGCGACCGCTTGCACATTTCGATCACGCATAACGACATGCGTTTTCTTGTGCCGAACGAGCTGGTGCAAGAGCAGCAAACGCCGATGCCGCAACGGCAGGACATCGCCAATCGCGAAACCAGCGGACAGATTTTCTTTCAGCACACGATTTCTCCCAGCTTGTTCCTGAGCTTTTCCGGGAGCGTTCGTGATGCGAGTGCGACGCTGACTTCGAATCCGTTCTCGACGCCCGTCATCGTTTCGCAGGATCGCGGGTACAGAGAGGGTTATATCCGCGGCGACATCGCGGGACACAAAGGCCACCACGACTGGAAAGCCGGCGGGGACAGCATTTTCAGTTCGGTGCATGAAGCACTCCAGTACACGATTACGGATCCAACGCAGTTCGATCCAGGAACACAGACGCCGTTTCAATTCGCGGCCCGTAAGTGGGACATTGAGCCATCGGCGTACGCGCAGGACCAGTGGCACCGGGACAATTGGAACGTCAGCGCCGGGCTGCGCTTCGACCACTACGGATTTGTGGTGCACGACTCGGCGTGGAGCCCGCGCGTTGGCGTGTCGCGGTACGTGCCGGCGCTGAATTTACTCTTGCATGCGTCGTATGACCGTGTGTTTCAGACGCCGGCAATGGAAAACCTATTGCTCGCGAGTTCACCGCAGCTCGATTCGATTGATCCAATCGTCGTGCGGCTGCCGGTCCAGCCAGCGAGAGCGAATTATTACGAAGGCGGCTTCACCAAGGCCTTCCTCGGAAAATGGCGGCTTGATGCCAACGTATTCCGCCGCGATTTTCACAATTATTCCGATGACGATGTGCTGCTGGATACCGGAATAAGCTTCCCCATTGCGTTTGCCAAGGCGCGCATTTTCGGCGAGGAAGTCCGCGTCGAAGTGCCGCAGTGGGGCCGCTTTTCCGGATATCTGAGCTATGCGAATCAGTCCGGCATTGCGCAAGGGCCGATCACCGGCGGGCTATTTCTTGGCAGCGACGCTACTGGTCTGACGGATACGAGCAAATTTGCGATTTCCCAGGACCAGCGCAACACGTTGCGAGCGCGCGTGCGATTTCAAGCGGACAAACGCGTTTGGCTGGCGCTGGGAACAGAATTTGGCAGCGGGCTGCCGGCAGACTTGGGCAGTAACCCGGATACGAATTTTCTGCTGGCACAGTACGGCGCGGCGATTCTGGACCGCGTGAATTTCAATCTGCAGCGCGTGCGGCCGAATTTCTCGCTGGACGCCGCCGCCGGCATGGAGCTGTATCACCACGAACAGCGCAGCGCCAAATTCGAAATTCAGTCCGCGAACCTGACCGACCGGGTGAACGTGATTAATTTTGCGAGCTTGTTTTCCGGAACGGCCATTGCGGCGCCGCGAAGTGTTTCGGCGCGCTTGAAACTTACCTTCTGAGTTATTTCAATTCGCTCCCGACCGTTCGATTGCTAGCGGCGGCGCGCTTTGCCGAGCAGGCGCAGGATTTCAAGATAAAGCCAGATGAGCGTGACCATCAAACCGAACGCGCCATACCACTCCATGTATTTTGGCGCGCCATTTTGAACGCCCGTTTCGATCATGTCGAAATCCAGCACCAAGTTCAGCGCGGCGATGATCACCACAAACAAGCTGAACGCAATGCCCCAAGGTCCGCTGCCGTTGATTGCCGGAACCTGGATGTGAAAAAAGACTCCCAGAACCATCTCGATCAGGTAAAAAATGGCGATCCCGCCGGTGGCCGCAATGACGCCGATCTTGAAACCTTGCGTGGCGCGAATCATTCCGCTCTTGTAAGCCAGAAGCATGACGAACAGCGTTCCGAATGTGAGCCCAATCGCCTGAATGGCAACGCCAGGATAAGTTTTTTCAAAGAGGGCAGAGATGCCGCCAAGAACAAGGCCTTCGAGCAGCGCGTAAATGGGCGCGGTCAGCGGCGACCATTGCTTCTTGAAAATAGTGACCAGCGCAACGACGAATCCGCCAATCGCGCCCCCAATCATCCACGGGATCGCGGCCCCCGGCGTGTCCGAGTGGGCCATGCCCCAGGTCCACGCGGCAGTGGCCACCACACAAAGCAGCAGCAAGCCCGTCTTGTTGACGGTGCCTTGCAGCGTCATCACTTCGCCGGTAGCGACTTGCCCTTGGAACGCTTTTTCGTTCAGCGCCGGATTGGAAGTTCTCATCGGGTTTGCCATTCTCGAAATTCTCCTTGTCGAGGAGCACCTGAGTTCTGACTATCTTGCGCGGCTCGATTCTACTCTCCGCTTTCTGTCTTATCCAACCCGTTTCACGATTGTGGAAATCGCTCAAGAGGGTTTTGGTTCGCCGGCGATCTGGCGCTGGACTTGCTCGCGGAATTCCAGGGGCCGGGCAATCTGCGGAAAAACTTCCGGCGTTCCGCCGGTGCCCCTGACGATGACGGTCCCATAGCCTAGAACTCTTCCCAGCGCCGGCTCTTCGACGGCGATGCTTTCGATTCTCGATAAGAGCAGCTCGATGGTGCGGCGATCAGCGAGGCCGGTCTTCACGATGACTCTTTTATTCGTGACCACCATCTCCGTGGCGTTGCGCCTCAGCAACCCGATGGTGAAAACAATTGCTCCGGCGCCAAAACAAACAAGCGCGCCGAAATAAAGGGCACCGCGCGGAGGCGCAACGTCAACTCCTTTCCAACTTGAAAGCGCCCCAAGGAGAAAGGTTAAAGCGAAGAATTCAAGCACCGCCGTCGCCAAAAGATGCCCGAGTATGACGATCCAGTGCAGCCGGGTCTCATACTCCACGGTTTCGCCTGCGATGAGATGCTTTTCGGCGTAACTCAGAACGACTCCTCGAATAAAGCGTAAATAGAGTTTCTGCCGGGGAACCGATAATAGCAGGAGGTCCGGGCTGGTCAACTGGCGTCCAGCTTCAGCCAGAAAAGATTCAAGTAAATTGGTAGCGCTAACGGGAATCGAACCCGTATTTTAGCCTTGAAAGGGCTACGTGCTAACCGTTGCACCATAGCGCCACAGTGGATGCGGAAACGACGTTATTAGAATACGAGAAAACCAGAGTTGTCACAAGCGGTCGGAACTGAATTGCACGGTGCAAATCTCTTACGCTTTAGCCCTGGCGTTCCTGGAATTCTTCGTGCCAGGCCATCTGGATGGCTTCGAGCTTGGATTCGTTGGAGGCTGCGGAGTCACCGGAAAAACCGGGGAGTTCGGTGATCCATTTGTGCATGTCGGTGAAACGCACGGTTAGCGGATCGGTGTCCGGGAACTTGTCGGTCAGCGCGATGGCAATGTCTTCGAGATTGTCCCAACCGAATGTCGGCGGCATGTCTGGCTCCTGTTAAGAGTTTCAGTGATTCGTTTTCAGTTATCAGTAGAAGAAACCTAAGGGATGTCTTCTGCGACCTGCTTTCAGTTATGAGTAGAAGAAAAACAGAAAGATCTCAAACATGCTCACGAAAAATATCCTTCTTACTGAAAACTGAGAACTGACGACTGAATACACTCAGTGATCCAGTTCCTTCGCATAGTTTTTGTTCCACTCAGGGATTTCCACGACGATATCGGTCGTGCCATCGGGAACGGTCTGACAGCCGAGGCGCGACTTCGGCGTGATGCCGGGCGCTTCATCGAGTTCATCGAGTTCGGCGTCGGTGGCTTCGTTGCAGGACTCCAGGCCTTGGCGCACGATGACGTGGCACGTCGAGCAGGCGCAGACGCCGCCGCACGCGTGATCGAGGCCGGCCTTGATGCCCTCGGAAATATCGAGGATGCTGCCCGGAAGCCCATTGTGGCCGTAGGGAATTTTTTCCGGATCGACTTCGATGGTTTTGCCGCTGGGAAGAAATGTGACTTTATATTTCTTCGTGGCGGGCTTGTATTTGACTTCTTCGATGTACGGGTTGCTTCCACCCATTTTATTTCCCCCAAAAGAGGGCGGCATAAAGCCGCCGCTACAATCCGCCGGGCTACAACCTCTTGCGACGGACCACGATCAGATTCCGCAACAGTTGGCACAGGCTAAAGCCTGTGCTACTAAGACCTTCAGACCTCGGCTAGCTTGCGGCCTTCGAGCGCCGTTGAAATCGCTGAGTCCATCAGCAATTCGGCAAGATGTTCCGTGGCGTGATTCAGTTCATCAATGCGCTTGCGAATGAGCTTGTAGTCGCTGCCGGCGGCTGCGTCTTTCAGTGCGGCAACGCTGTCCGCGATTTTCGCGCCTTCTTCGGCGGACAAGGCGGCGACTTGCGGATTTGCCAGCGCCTTCGCCGTCGCGGTCAGGATGGATTGGGATTCCGTGCGCGCTTCGATCAGCTGGCGTTCGGCGAAATCCTGTTCCGCGTATTCGATGGACTCTTCCAGCATGCGCTCGATTTCTGAATCATTGATGCCGTAACTTGGCTGGACTTCGATGGAATGTCCTTCACCGGTGCGCATGTCCTTCGCGGCAACTTGCAGAATACCGTTGGCATCGATGAGGAATTTGACTTCGATACGCGGCAGACCGGCGGACGCGGGCGGCACACGCAGCGTGAATCGCGCGAGCGAACGACAATCCTTGGCGAGTTCGCGCTCGCCTTGCAGTACGTGAATGTCGATGCCCGTCTGATTGTCCACGCCGGTGGTGTAAAGCTCCTGCGCGCTGGCGGGAATCGTGGAGTTGCGCGGAATGATTTTGGCGACGGCGCCGCCGTAGGTTTCAATGCCAAGCGAGAGCGGCGTGACGTCCAGCAGCAGCATGTTCTTCACGCCGCGATCCAAAATATTGGCCTGCACGGCGGCGCCGAGCGCCACGACTTCGTCGGGATTCAACTCGGTGTGCGGCCTGCGGTCGAACAATTCCTGCACCGTGCGGCGAATCATTGGCGTGCGCGTGGTGCCGCCGACAAGCACGACTTCGTCAATCTCCTTGGGATCGAGCTGCGCATCGGCAAGGGCTTGCTTCACGGGGCCCATGGTGCGAGCCACGATCGGGCGGATGAGCGCCTCCAACTCGCCGCGCGTGAATTCGTGCGTGAACACCGAACCGTTTGGAAGTTTGAAACGCAGCGTCGCGCGTTCGCTATTGGAAAGCTGGTGTTTCACGTCAATCAGCGCCTTGCGGAGTTCCTGCGCGAGTTCGCCGTGCGGAGAGAAGTCAATCTCCGCGTGTTGCAAGATGAGTTCGTGAACAAAAGCCTGCAATAAATTGTCGATGTCGTCGCCGCCGAGATGCGTGTCGCCGTTGGTGGAAAGAACCTGATAAATGTCGCCGTCGCTCGTGGAGATGAGCTTGAGCACAGAGATATCAAACGTGCCGCCGCCGAGATCATAGACCGCAACTTTGCCGCGCTGCTTTTCGTGAAGACCGTACGCGAGCGCGGCCGCGGTCGGTTCGTTGACAAGGCGGAGAACTTCAAGGCCGGCAATTTTGCCGGCGTCTTTGGTGGCCTGGCGCTGGGCGTCGTTGAAGTACGCCGGCACAGTGATGACGGCGCGGTCGACGGCTTCGCCGAAATACGCTTCGGCCCAGTTTTTCAATTCGCGGAGGATGAACGCGGAGATTTCGGGCGGCGTGAAGACTTTGTCGCCCAACATCACGCGAATCACGTTCTTACTCGCCGGATCGATGCGGAATGGGAAGAGCTTCAACTCGCTCTGAACGTCCGCAGGGCCGCGTCCCATCAGGCGCTTCACGGAGTAGATCGTACGCTCGGGCTGCGTGAGCAAGCGGCGGCGCGCCGCTTCTCCAACAATAATGCTGCCGTCTGGATCGAGACTCACGACCGAGGGGCAAAGCGTGTCGCCGTACGGGCCCGGGATACACTTCGGCTGGCCCGATTGGCTGTCCGTGTAAGCCACTAGGCTATTCGTGGTTCCTAGATCGATTCCGACGATTCTGCCCATTTCAGTGATCAGTTCTCAGTTTTCAGTTGTCAGTAAGAAAAAACAAAAGTCTAAAGATCTAAAGTTCGCTTCTACAGCAACTCTTTTTGAACGTTGGTGACCAAGTTCCTAATATAGGAGCGGCGATTCAACAACTCATTGAGCCGCGCCTTGATCTTGTTCTGTGTAGCGGCATCTCCGTCGAGTGTGGCGTCCCACTCACGCGCGGTGGCCTGAAGCTGTGCGTCCACTTCGCCGAGCTTTTCTTGAAAATTCTCTTCGGCGGATTCAAGGCGCGTTTTCAACGCGGCGAGATCGCCTCCTGAGGCTCTTGCCTCGCGCAACTCGTCGAGCGATTCGTTCAGCTCAAATACTTCTTCGAGCAACTCCGGCGGCGCTTGCTGCCTATGCTCGCCTTCTTTGCGGGCGCCTTCGATGCCGAGCAAATATTCGACGCGTGCGACGGGGTCTCGAAGGGTGCGATACGCATCGTTCAATTCCGAGCTGCGCTTCAGGGAGAGCTCGCGCTCCCGTTCGCTGGCGTTGACGAAATTATCGGGATGCAGCTTCCAGCTGAGTTGCAAGAATTTCTGCTCCAGCCCGTCCATTTCGATCCAGAGCTTGCGCGGCATTTCAAACAGCGCGAAATAGTCGACCGCCTGCGGCAGCTGCAAGAGCTTGCCGCAGCTCGAGCAGAAGTGCGTGCCGAGCGTGCGTTCGTGGCAGCTCCAGCAAACGAGGGGCGGATTCGTGGATGTCGGGGCGGTAGTCATACTTTGTTATTCCAGAAATCCCCAGAGGGCACAAAAAAAGTGGCTGGCGAGTGCGGCTGCCAACCACTTGTCAGGCTCGCCTGCGCATTTCCCCCGCCGGAATCGAGTCGAAGGTTAAGAGCACAGACTAAAAGTCTGTGCTGCTTAGGCCGTAAAGGAGCTGCCGCAGCCGCAGTTCCGCGCCGCGTTGGGATTCTGGAAGACGAATCCTTCGCGCATCAGCGTCTGTTCGTATTCGAGCGTCGTGCCGTTCAGATACAGAAAACTTTTGGGATCGACGAAAATGCGCGCGCCGTGTTCCTCGAAAATCTTGTCGCGATCGCGAGCTTGCGTGTCCAGCCTCATGGCGTAGGACAAGCCGGAGCAGCCGCCGCCTTGAACGCCAACGCGCAGGCCCCCCACTTCGGGCGAAACGCCGTCCTTTTCGAGCAGCGCGCGGATCTTCTGCGCGGCACGCTCGGTCAGGTGGATGGTCGCGACGTCAGCGACCCCCTCCCCCGTTTTTGTGTAAGTGTTCATTCTAAAGCACTTAAATTTCCATTAAGTTATTTAGAATCAACACTTGCAAGGTACCTCGCACGTATTGATTCTAAAGCATTTAGCCGCCATGCGCCCGTGCTAAACCCTCCGTGCGCTTCCGCGCCGCCCGCACTTCCCGACAACTGTGGCGAGGGCGCGAGGCAGAGCTTAGTGCGCGGCCTTCTCGGTGACTGGCACTTCCACGCCGTGCTTCTTCTTCCAGTCGCCGATGGCGGCCTTGATGGCGTCCTCGGCGAGCACGGAACAGTGAATCTTGACCGGCGGGAGCGAAAGCTCGCGCACGATGTCCGTGTTCTTGATCGAGAGCGCCTCTTCGACCGTCTTGCCCTTCACCCATTCGGTAGCGAGCGAGGAGCTGGCGATGGCAGAGCCGCAGCCGAAGGTCTTGAACTTGGCTTCTTCGATGATCTGCGTCTCTGGATTAATCTTCATTTGCAGCTTCATGACGTCGCCGCACTCCGGAGCGCCGACGAGACCCGTACCGACATTAGGGTCTTCCTTCGGGAGGCTGCCGACGTTGCGGGGATTGTTGTAATGTTCAACCACTTTATCGCTGTATGCCATTAGCCATTGCTCCTTGCCAGATTCACGAGATTACCGAAACCCGCGCTCTTGACAGCCTTGTCCGTCAGCGAAACGTTCGGCACGGAAGCCGAGCGGCCCGCGGTGAGCTGACGGAGAGCGTCTTTGATGAATTCCGCGCCGAGGCCGAGCATCTTCAAGAATGCGCGGACCTGTTGCAGCTCATGGAAAGAGCGCTCGCCGGCGACAGCGGCCTCTTCTCCTTCTCCGCCGTAGGGCACAAACGTGACGCGGAAAGCCGCGCCGGTGCCGCCGATGGAGCGATGAATGCGAATTGTACCTTCGTTTGCCATGTTGTCTCTTTCGTTTTTAGGCGGTCTGCCATTTCATTTTAGAAATATCGATTCCCTCTTTGGCCATTTCGTAGAGCGGGGACAGCTCACGAAGCTTGGTAACGACCTGCACCATCTTATCGATGACGTAGTCGACTTCCTCTTGGGTGTTGAAGCGCCCGAGGCCAAATCGAATCGAGGTGTGAGCGAGGTCTTCGCCCACGCCTAAAGCTTTGAGTACGTAGCTGGGTTCCAGGGTTGCCGAAGTACAGGCCGAACCGCTGGAAACCGCGATATCGTTGATGCCCATGAGCAGCGATTCGCCTTCGACATAAGCAAAGCTCATGTTCAGGTTGTTCGGCAGACGATGCTCCATCGAACCGTTGATGAAGACCTCGTCCAGCTTGGCTTCCAGGCCCTTGCGAAGCCGCTCGCGGAGCGCCAGGAGGCGCGCACCTTCTTCAGGCATTTCTTTTTGAGCGATTTCGCAAGCCTTGCCGAGACCCACGATGCCGGTCACGTTCAACGTGCCGGAGCGCATCCCGCGCTCATGACCGCCGCCGTCAATGATGGCGGAAAGCTGCACGCGCGGATTGCGGCGGCGCACATAAAGAGCGCCAACGCCCTTGGGTCCATAAATCTTGTGGCCGCTGATGGCCAGAAGGTCGATGTTGTCTTTCTGGACGTCCACCGGAATCTTGCCGACCGCCTGCACACCGTCCACGGCGAAGAAAATCCCATGTTCCTTGGCAATCTTGCCGATTTCGGCGATCGGGTTGATCACGCCAATTTCGTTGTTGGCGTACATGATGGTGATCAAAATCGTCTTCGGCGTAATCGCGGCTTTCAAATCGTCCAGGCTGACGCGGCCGTCGCGCTGCACCGGCAAATAGGTCACTTCGAAACCGTGCTTCTCGAGGTTCTTACAGGTATCGAGCACGGCTTTGTGCTCGATGGCCTGGGTGATAATGTGGTTGCCCTTTTCGCGGAACATTTCCGCGACACCCTTGATCATCAGGTTGTCGGATTCCGTGGCGCCGCTGGTGAAGATAATCTCCTTCGGCGTGGCGTTAATCAGCGATGCAATCTGCTGGCGCGCGGATTCGACGGCTTCTTCGCCGGCCCAGCCAAACGAATGGTTGCGGCTGGCGGCGTTGCCGAACTTCTCCGTGAAATACGGCAGCATCGTCTCAACAACGCGCGGATCCACCGGCGTGGTGGCGTGATTGTCCATGTAAATCGGCAGCTTGACAGCCATGTTCCCTCTTCTCCTAAGTCCTCAGAGCGACGAGCGCTTGCTCGTGCGGCTCTTCACTCAACTGCGAAATCGTCACCGAACCCAGAACTTCCAAAATACTTTCGTTGACGCGGCGCAGCGGCTCGCGGACCGAGCACTTTTCCGTGGCGTCGCAGTTCCCGTGATTCGTCACGCACGACGTAATTAGCACGGGACCGTCAATGGCCGAGATCACATCGAGCGTGCTGATCTGCCCGGGATCCTTAATCAGTTGGTAGCCGCCGCTCGAGCCATGCTTCGCGGCCACCAGCGAATGATGCGCCAGCTTCTGCAGCACCTTGGCCATCAACGTCGCGGAAATACCATACTCTTCCGCGATTTCGCCGGCGCTACAAGCGTGTTGCTCGCGGTGCATGGCCAAATGCTTGACGGCAATCAATCCGTAATCGGCCTTTTTGGAAAGCTTGAACATCGTTCTTTTGGACTTTCTAGCGTCTCACAGTATATACGACTGAATCGGTCGCAGATAGAGTGTACCCCGGAAAAGCCTCCAAGTCAATCCAACGGCTTCGCCAATGGCTGCGTAACCCCTGTATTTCGTGCAACTTATAGTAAGACCGGAATGGTCTTATTTTGCTGCCGATTTCCGGCAAACGGGCCTCTTGTCCAGTAAACGGCAACATTTGATCCCCGAATGGCTGCGCGATGACCTGCAGAAGCCGCATGGTAACCTAGAAACTCCCTGGGGGCACGCATGATTGGATGCACGAGCACGGCGAAGGTGTGGAAGTTTCCTCGATTCGTGAGTTTCGCGCTGGTGTTTCTTTGCGTGCAGCCTGGGGCCCGGTCTCAGATGAAGCCGCAATCCTCGCCGACATCCTCGAAAGCTAGAATCGCGAACAAGCCGGAGACGCAGCCACCAGAGCAAACGTTTGTGCTCGTGGGAGCCGGCGACATTGCCAGTTGCAAGAGTCCGGAAGGATCGCGGGCAACGGCTAAACTGATCGAGGAGATTCCTGGCACGGTCTTTGCGGCGGGCGATCTGGCCTACGAAAGCGGCAGCCCGGACGACTTTGAATTTTGCTATGGCGCGACGTGGGGTCGGTTCAAGAGCCGTACAAAGCCTGCCTTGGGCAACCACGAGTATGTCAACCCAACGGCGCACGGCTACTTCGAATATTGGGGAGCGCAGGCTGGGCCTGCCGGCAAAGGCTACTACAGTTACGATCTCGGCGACTGGCACGTGGTGGTCTTGAATACCAATTGCTACGTCCAGAATTTGGGCGGTTGCGCAGCAGGGTCGCCGCAGGAGACATGGCTCAAGCAAGACCTCGCGGAGCATCCTCGTGCTTGCATCCTTGCCTACGGCCATCACGCTCTATTCAGCAGCGGGGTATTCAAGAAGCACGCCGTTCATCCGGAGTTGAAACAGTTCTGGGAAGACCTCTACGCCGCTCATGCGGACTTGATTCTTGCGGGCCACGAGCATTCCTACGAGCGATTCACACCTCAAGACCCGGAAGGCCGTGCCGATCCGGAACATGGGATCCGCGAAATTGTCGTTGGCACCGGCGGTCGCAGTCACGATCTGCTCGGTTTTGCGATGCCAAATAGCGAACTGCGAGAGTGGGACACGTATGGCGTTCTGAAGCTGACCCTCTCACCTGGAAAGTACGCGTGGGAATTCATTCCGGTAGAAGGCAAGACGTTTCACGATTCCGGCAGCGGCGTCTGCCACAACCAGCCGGCAACGAATTAGAACATTCTATCTGTCGAACTTTTGCCGAGCGTCGGCAGCGAAGCGTGATTTCTATTACTTGGCCGTCGAGCAAGCGCCGCCGGCGGAAGCAGCTTCGATCAACTTCTGCACCGCCGGTGCGGGGATTAGCAACAATTGCGCTTTGGGCTTCATAGCCTGAGTGACGAAGGCAGTTTGCTGCGCTCTCCAGGAATCGGAGGCGGGCTGCCCTTTCGCGATTTGGTCGAGAGCGGCGAGCCCTGCCGCGCCGAGCGCGGAAAGATCCTGGGAAGTGGCGGCAACTTCCTTCACTAGAAACGAACGCTGCGCCAGAGGCTGAAGATTTGCGTCGTTGTCTCGCCATAACATAAATTGAGCGCGGAGCCGTGCCTCCGCGATTGTATCGCGACAAGACGCGGCCAAAAATTGATCTACCAATTCGCCGAAGTGGCGGCCCGCATCGCTCTCGAGCGGTATGGCGTCAACCACGCGATTCAGCGGCGTGAGACTGGTCGGCTCGGCGGGAGCGGTTTGCTCTCTCGTGTAGTCTTTAACAGGCTCGACGACATCTGTTAGCGTACGCAACGCGGTGAGCTCCAATGGAGAAGCTGGACCCGCGATACGGTGGAGCATCCGGCGGGAATATGATTTGTGAGTGAGGCCCAGCCATTCCAGCCGCGCGCTGATGAAATCCATTCGCGCATACATGGAAGCAACATCGGTGACGTTCTGAGGCGACCAGAAGCGTTCTGCAATGGCCGCATTTCTCGGCCAGATACGCGAATCCATGTTTTCGGGATTCACATACTCCGACCACATGCAGGACTCGCCTCCCAGAATGCGCTCTTTTTCCTCGGGAGAAAGATTCGTGGCGTCGCCGCTCATGGGATCCACCGCGTAGTGCCGCGCCGCCGGCCAACCCAGATCCAAGTAATAACCGTTCGAGAGAATCCCGCGATAGCCTTGCTTGGCCGCCAGGGCCAGCGAGGTTTGGCCGCGCCAGGACTGAATCACGATATCTTTCGGCACTCCTGGCACGAGCACTTCGTCCCAGCCAATCACGATTTTTCCGTGCTTGGTCACCAGCTTCTGCACGCGCCCGCTGAAATAGGCTTGCAGGGCTTCGTTGTTCTTGATGCTGTGCTCTTTCATGAACGCCTGAATTCGCGGATTTGCGTCCCACTCCTTGCCGTTCACCTCGTCGCCACCGATATGAAAAAAGTGGTCGGGGAAAATCCTGGCCATCTCTCCGATCAGTTCATCGAGAAATTTGTAGACTTTCTCGTTCGTCGGGTCCATTGCCGGATCGAAAATTCCCCAACGCCGCTCGATTCCGTAAGGGCCTTTTCCGCTGGCCAGCTCCGGATGCCCCACAAACCACGCGGTGCTGTGCCCGGGCATATCAAATTCGGGCACCACGCGGATGCCGCGGTCGCGCGCGTAGGCGATCAGGTCGCGCATTTCATCCTGTGTGTAATACAGGTTGTCGGAGCCCAATTCGTGCAGCTTCGGGAATTTCTTGCTCTCCGCGCGGAAGCCCTGGTTTTCGGAAAGGTGCCAATGGAAAACGTTCATCTTCACGGCTTCCATGCCGTCGATGTTTCGTTTCAAATCGTCAAGCGTCGTAAAATGGCGGGCGGAATCGATCATCAAACCGCGCCAGGGGAAACGCGGCTTGTCTTGAATCGTTACCGTCGGCGCGGCAAAACCGTCGGGCGCAACATTCACGAGTTGCAGAAACGTTTGCAGGCCATGCATTGTGCCGAGCGGCGTCGGCGCCGTGAGCTTTGCGCCGGTGGCAGTCACTTCCAGGACATAGGATTCGTCTTCGCCCACTTCTTGAATTTCCTTGCTGGCGTGTTCGGTCTGGATGACCAGCGTGGCTTTCGGATTGGTTGCGAGCTTCGTGGAGATAGGGAGCGCGGTTTGCAGCGCTAGTTGGTGCAGGAATCGCTCCACGGAGCGGTCGAGGCGCGGCTCGGTGTGTCCGGTCAGAGCTACAGAAAACGCCGCGTCTACGCGCAGGCTTCCGGTCCCTGCCTGCACGTTTGCAGGGACAGGCATGAGGTTCAATGCGGATTGTGGCGCTGCGGCCATCGTCGGGTTCAACAAAACGCCCAAAGCAAGTATGCCAAGTCCTTGCAACAAGAGCTTCTGAGCCATTTTCGTGCAACCCTCCGTGCCATCAACGAAGTCCAGAATGACTGCTATGTAGCAGTCGCCTTCGCATACTGTCATATCTGGAGCGTCCTGCGAAGTGGATTCGAGTAGGACGGACATTTTTGTTTGTCGGGCCCCGCGATGGCACGCGCTCAAAACCCGGACAGGCAGGAATGCCTGTCCTACCAAAGGCGGCTGAGATAGAATAACGAATTCGGTGTGGCGCTCTTGAAAACACGATGAAAACGTCGATCGCTATCTATCCCGGCTCGTTCGATCCGGTCACCAATGGCCATCTCGATCTGATCGAGCGCGGCGAAAAGATGTTCGACCTGTTGATCGTGGCGGTGCTGCGCAACACGGAAAAGCAGCCGCTCTTCAGCGTTCCCGAACGCGTGGAGATGCTGCGCGAAGTCACGAAGCAGTGGGATTCGGTGGAAGTGGACGTATTCGAAGGACTGCTCGTGGACTATGCGCGGAAGCGGCACGCCGGCGTGATTCTGCGCGGCATTCGCGCCGTTTCCGATTACGAATACGAATTGCAGATGGCGCTTATGAATCGCAAACTCGAATCGCGCCTTGAAACGGTGTTCATGCTGCCGGGAGAACTGTACAGCTACCTGAGTTCCAAGTTGGTTCGGGAAATCGCGCAGCACGGCGGGCCCTTGACCGATCTAGTGCCGCCCGTTGTGGAGCAGAGACTACGCGCAAAAGTTTCGTGCTTGAAGTAGCCGCTGACTTTTTTTATTTTCGATACGCCGGTTTCTGGTTTGCGGTTGTGGGCGATAGTGGAGATGAGGGCAGCCGGCTCAGCCTGCGGGCTTTCCTTCCTCACTGTGAACCGTCAACTGTAAACTGTTAACGTCGCTTGAGGAGCCAGAGTGCATCTAACGGACCGCATCAACCGCATACAAATCTCGCCGACGGCGGCGGTAATCGCCGAGGCGGACAAGCTGAAATCGCGTGGAGTGGACGTCGCGGACTTTGGTCCGGGCGAGCCGGACTTTCCCACGCCGGAGCATATCAAGAAAGCGGCGATCAAGGCGATCGAGGAAAACAAATCGAAATACACGCCGACGGGCGGAATTATGCCGCTGCGCGAAGCGATCTGCGCGTGGCATAAGCGCGAGCTCGGCTCGTCGTGTGAGGCAAAAGAATGCGCCGTCAGCGTCGGCGGCAAGCATTCCATTTTCAACGTAATGAGCGTGCTCGTGCAGCAGGGCGACGAAGTCATTATCCCCGCGCCATATTGGGTGAGCTTTCCGGACATCGTGAAATACGCGCATGGGACACCGGTATTCGTCGAAACCCGGCCGGAAGATGGCTTTAGCGTGAAGGCGGCGGCCATCGAAAAAGCCATCACGCCAAAAACAAAATTGCTAATTCTGAATTCACCGAGCAACCCCACGGGCGGTGTCGTTCCGCCTGACGAGTTTGAACGCATCCTGGCAGTCTGCAAGAAGCACAACGTCTGGCTGATGGGCGATGAGTGCTATTCGCACTTCACGTACGAACCACACAAGCCCTACTCGATCGCCAGCGCCGCTGGTTCGAAAGAGAACGTCATCATTATCGGTTCGGTTTCGAAAACATTTGCGATGACCGGCTGGCGCATTGGTTACACCTTGGGACCGGAAGCGCTGATCCAGGCACTTATCAAACTGCAGAGCCAGTCCACTTCGAACGCCACTTCGATCGCGCAATACGCCGCGCTCGAAGCCATGCGCGGATCAATGGAAACTGTGCCGCTGATGCTCGCGGAATACGCCAAGCGGAGAAAGCGAATCGTCGAGGGATTGCGCGCCATTCCCGGCATTACCTGCGAATGGCCGGGCGGCGCGTTCTACGCTTTCCCGGATATCTCGGCTCATCTCTCGAGCGGCGCGGGAAGACCAGCGCTCGCAAAGTCCTGCACGGAGATTTCGAGACTGCTGCTGGAGAAAGCGCATGTAGCGGTCGTGCCGGGCGAAGCCTTTGGCGCGCCAGGTTACTTGCGTCTCTCGTATGCGACGTCACTCGAGCGCATCGACGAAGGATTGCGCCGCCTCGAACGCTTTTTCTCGCGCGCCGAAGCCGCGGCCTGATTTTGAAGAGCAGCAGCCCAGCTGCCGCTCTTCCGAAAACTCAAGCCCATGCAAGTTCAATCAATCTCGTGAAGCCCACGCCCACACGCATCGAGCCCATCTTCAGTCCACGAATTTGGGGCGCACGCTCGTTGGCGCCGCTTTTCCCCGAAAAATCCAATTTGACCGAGCCGCTGGGAGAAGCGTGGCTCACGGGTGTGGACTGCAGGATTGCTTCAGGGCCGTATGACGGGAAAACACTCGGCGAAGCCTGGACAGAAATGCCTGCAAACTGGCGCGGCGCGCAGCTCGCCTCGGTTGCTGACTTCCCTCTCCTGGTGAAATTTATTTTCCCCACGGACAAACTTTCCATTCAAGTTCACCCGGACGACGCCTACGCCTCGACGCACGAAAAAGCCGCCGGCGGCAGAGGGAAAACGGAGATGTGGTATGTGGTTTCCGCGAACTCAGGTGCGCAAGTGCTGATTGGGCTGAAACCGGGAGTGGACCGGGAGAAATTTCTTGAGGGCCTGGTCCAGCACGAGCTTGAGAATCTTTTCGAAGCGGTTCCAGTCCATGCCGGCGACACTATTTTCGTACCCGCCGGCACTCCGCATACCATTGGTTCCGGGATGGTCATTTGCGAAGTGCAAGAGTATTCAGACCTGACGTATCGCGTCTACGATTACGGCCGCGTTGACGGCCGTGGGAAGCCCCGCGAATTGCATATCGAGAAGGCATTGGAAGTGACAAACTTTGGCCGGCGCTCAGGTGGAAAGATCACTACTCTCTCTCTCCCCGCGCATGAGGCAGCGAGATCACTCCTCACGGCTTGCCGTTACTTCGCAACGGAGCGATGGGAGTGTTCCGCGAACTGCGAAATCCCTGTGGATGCCGCGCGCTTTGAACTCATCATCATTCTGGAAGGCGCAGGGACCTTCTCCTGGCCGGACAGCGCGGCGCGTTATCATCGCGGCGAGTGCTGGCTGGTGCCCGCTTCGCAAGGGCACATTGCTGTCCGCCCGGAAGCGGCTACTTCGCTGATCCGAACTTGGGTGCCGGATATCGGATCTATGCGCACCGCGCTTCACCGCGAGGGAATCTCGGCAGCGGCGCTTGCACAAGTACTTTTCGATTAGGCGGCACAAGAATGCGCAAAGAAAAACTAAGCATCCACGCCGTGATCCTCGCCGGAGGCAGAGGCACGCGCTTCTGGCCGCGCAGCCGCATGCGCACTCCGAAGCAACTCTTGAACATCGTCGGCAAGAACACCATGCTGGAGCAGACCGTCGCACGTCTGCGGCCGCTGATTCCCGCCGAGCGCATCTGGACGGTCACGAATAAGGAACAAGCCGCCGTCGTGCGCAAGCAGCTCCCGGCTGCCGCCCGCAAGCATGTGCTGACCGAGCCAATTGGACGCAACACGGCAGCGGCGATTGGACTGGCGGCGATTCATATTCGCCATGCCGGGGGCGGCGACGCTTTGATGGCCGTCGTCCCCGCCGATCACTACATCGAACTGGACCAGAAATATCGGGAGCTCGTAAGTGCCGCTCTCGACGTCGCTCGCCATCCCGGGCGCATGGTCGTGCTCGGCATTCCTCCCGCGCGGCCGGAAACCGGATTCGGCTACATCGAGCGCATGGGCGAATCAGTCGGGACCAAAGGCTTCCCCGTTTTCGCCGTTCGGCGCTTCACGGAAAAGCCAGAACTGAAGCTCGCGCAAGAATATGTTGCTTCCGGCAACTATCATTGGAACGCCGGAATGTTTTTCTGGCGCGTTTCCACCTTCCTCGAAAACTTGAAACAGTTTTTGCCGAAAACGTACGAAGCGTTCGAAAAACTCTCTTCCTCCATTGGAAGCCGCAACTACGAACGCAAGCTGCGCGCCATTTACCCGAAGCTCGAAAATATCTCCGTGGACTATGCCGTCCTCGAACCCGCCACGCGCGCGGAAGGCGCACCATGCGTCTTCGTCATTCCCGCCGAAGTGGGCTGGAGCGATATCGGCTCCTGGGGCGCCGTGCACGGGCTGCTCCTGGACAAGAACTGCGCCGACGGCAACGTCTTCGTCAGCCCCGGCTACGCCCTCGACGCCAGCGGCAATCTCATCTCCTGCCCCGGAAAAATCGCCGCCCTCATCGGCGTGCACGACCTGATCGTCGTGGACACGCCCGATGCCCTGCTCATCTGCCCGCGCGATCGCGCCCAGGACGTCGGCAAAATCGTGAAATGGCTCGAAGAGCAAAAACTCCGAAAGCTTCTCTAGGGAACGCCTTCCAAGGCGGTCCGCTCTCCCGCCAACCGGCCAATCCGAATGTTTGGCGAACATATCGCATCGCGTATACTTCCCTCTGCTTCTTATGACCTCGATCAAATTTGGAACCGATGGCTGGCGCGGCATCATCGCGGAAGATTTCACCTTCGCGAACGCGCGCACCGTGGCGCAGAGTATCGCGCGTTACGTCGTGCGCTGTGAGGACGCGCGCAAGGGCGTCATCATCGGCTACGACCATCGCTTCGCGTCGGACGGCATCGCCGCCGCCGTCGCCGAAGTGCTTTCCGCCAGCGGCACTCCCGTTTTCCTGACGGATAAACCGTGCCCCACGCCTGCAGTTTCCTTGCTGGTGAAGCAGCGCGCAGCCGCCGGCGGCGTCATGATCACCGCGAGCCACAATCCGTACCAATGGAATGGCATCAAGTACAAAGCGAGCTACGGCAGCTCGGCGTTGCCTTCGATTGTCGCGCAAATCGAAAAAGAGCTCGCTGTCGTTCAGAACGAAAATGTGCCACCACTCCCGCCGCGGAAAAATCTGATTCAGCCGCTCGAGCCGCGCGCGCCATATCTCGACACGCTGGAACGGCTGGTCGATTGGCGGCGCCTTCGCGACGCGAAGCTGCGCTTCGTCTCCGACGTCATGCATGGCTCGGCCACGGGCTTGCTTGTCGAACTTTTCCGCCGCAACGGCGTTGCCTGCGATGAAATTCGCGGCACGCGCGACCCACTGTTTGGCGGCGTGCACCCGGAGCCGATCGAGCCGCACATCGACGCACTGAGCAAAGCCGTGCTCGCGGGAAAATTCGACGCCGGCTTGTGCGCCGATGGCGATGGAGACCGCATCGGCGCCATCGACCGCGACGGCACATTCATCAATCCCCACCAGATTTTCGCGCTGCTCGTCTGGCACCTCGCCGGGACTCGCAACCTGCCGGGGGACATCGCCAAAACATTTTCCGTCACCAAACTCATTGACAAACTCGCCGCCAAATTCGGCCGCACACTTCATGAAACGCCCATCGGCTTCAAATACATCTGCGAGCTGATGCTCCAACAAAATATTTTGATTGGCGGCGAAGAGAGCGGCGGCATCGGTACCAATCTTTATATCCCCGAACGCGACGCCACCGTTTCCGCGCTCCTGCTCGCGGAATTGATGGCCTGGCACGGCAAATCCCTTGGCGAACTGCTCGCCATGCTTACTGCCGAATTCGGCGAATATCATTACGGCCGCGTGGACCTCGACCTGAAGCCCGGCCAAAAAGAAAAAGCCATCGCTCATTTTTCGGATTCGAAACTGGACCGCATTCTTGGTCTGAAGGTCACGCGCCGCGAAGACATGGACGGCATCAAGCTCTACCTCGATGATGTCGGTTGGGTGATGATCCGCGCTTCCGGCACAGAGAATCTTCTGCGTGTGTATTGCGAAACGTCGAAACTTGAAACGACTCAGCGCGTTCTCGAAGCTGTAACCAAAATAGTGCAAACTCTCTAGGAACCGCCATGAACACTGTCAATCTAAAAGACAAGTTCAGCCGCTTCTCCGATTACGCTCATCCGCGCATCCTCGGCGAAGTGAACGACCGCCATGTCAAAGCCGTAAAACTAAAAGGCGAATTCATCTGGCACCATCACGATAACGAAGACGAAATGTTCTTCGTCGTCAAAGGCACGTTGCGCATGAAGTTCCGCGACCGTGAAGCCATCATCAACGAAGGCGAATTCATCGTCGTCCCGCGCGGCGTCGAACATTGCCCTGTCGCCGACGAAGAAGTCCACATCGTCTTGATCGAACCGAAATCTACCCTGAACACCGGAAACATCACCAACGAAAGGACCGTCGCCCAGCTCGAGCATATCTAAGCCTTTCACTCGCTCTTGCGGCCACTCGCCACCAGCCATGGAACATCGCTTTCACACTCTTGACGTCTGCACCACCACGCGCTTCGAAGGCAACCCCCTCGCCGTCTTCACCGACGGTGACGGCCTCTCCGATGACCAGATGCTCGCCATCGCCCGCGAAATGAATCTCTCGGAAACCGTCTTCGTGCAGAAACCCACCGACGAAGATGCCCTCGCGCGCCTGCGTATTTTCACCAGCAAGCAAGAGCTCAAGCTCGCCGGCCATCCAGTCATCGGCACGTGGTTTCTGCTCGCGGAGCTGGGCGTCGTGCCCGCGCAGGAAGGCGGCGTTCACATCTTGCAGGAAACCGGAGCCGGCATCTTGCCCGTCGAAATCCGTTTCAAAGACGGCCGGCCGCAGCGCGTCACCATGACGCAAAAAGAAGCCATCTTCAAGCCTGCGAAGCTCAACACGAAAAAACTCGCTTCGGCTTTGGGACTTTCGCCAAGGGATCTAGATCCGAATCTCGAAGCCGAAATCGTCTCCACCGGCATCTTCAACCTGATGGTTCCGCTGCGCAATCGTGCGGCGCTCGGCAAAATCGTCATGAACACCAGCGAACTTCGACGTCTGCAAGGCAAAAACACAACCATGGCCTATTGCTTCGCGCTCGGCGGCAACGGCAAAGCATTCTCCCGTGGCATGATGCCGTGGGAACTCTACGAAGATGCCGCCACCGGCTCCGCCGCGGGATCGCTCGGCGCGTACCTCGTGCGCCATGGCAAACTCGCGCCGGGCCACACACTCAGCATCCTTCAAGGCGTCGAGATGGGCCGCCCCAGCCACATCGAAGTGGAAGTAACGCAGAGCGGAAAAAAACTAATTCCGCGCGTGAGCGGCGCCGCCGTGAGAGTATTCGAAGGCATCATCCGCATCTGACGCAAAGCCGCGCCGGGAAAAAGAAAAGGGCCGCGCGGGAAAACCGCGCGGCCCTTTTCTTTCCCAAAGCGAAATCTTACTTGTGCCCCTTGCGATCCTGCTTCAGATCCTTGCGATCCTTGTGCAGGTCTTTCTTGTCCTTATTGATGTCCTTCTGATCCTTGTTGCGATCCTTGCGGTCCTGTTTCAGATCCTTCTGATCGCTGTGCAGGTCCTTCACGTCCTGATTCCGGTCCGTGCGGTCCGCCTTCAAATCCTTCACGTCATTGTTGCGGTCGGTGCGGTCCTTGGAAAGGTCCGTTTTGTCGTGATTGATATCGCGTTGGTCGGCATTCCGGTCCGTACGGTCCTGATGCAGATCCTGCCGGTCGGCTTTGGCCTGCGCGCTGTTGTCGCCATACTTGGCGTCATCGTGGGCCAGCTTGGTCTTGTCCTGATTGATGTCGTGCTGATCCGCGTTGCGGTCGGCGCGGTCTTTCGAGAGGTCGGTCTTGTCGTTGCGAATATCCTTGTTGTCTTGATGGACGTCGCGCTTGTCGCTGTTGATGTCTTTGTTGTCCTGATGAATGTCCTGCTTGTCGCTCTTGATGTCGCGTTTGTCCTGGTTGATATCGCGCTGATCGGCATTGCGATCCGCGCGGTCTTTCGCCAGATCTTTCTTATCGTTTCGAATATCCTTCTTGTCCTGCTTGATGTCCTGCTGCTGCGTGGTGGAATCCGGGCTCTGGGCATAGGCACCACCGGCGAGCAAACCGGCAAAAGCTACTGCGAGCACACTTCGACGAACGATTGGTTGGACCGTCATGGTTCTCTCTCCTGAAGAAAACGTTCCGGGGACTGGTTCCCGCTTCTGCGAATTCGAACACAAGGAGTGCAACAAAGTTTCGCATTCGCTGCGAAATATTTTCAGAAGACCTGGACTTGCTTGGAAGTTTGAATAACTACTTTACTTTCAGGGATTTATGGACGCCATCAAGGACGCCATTGACGAACGCGCCGGACTCTTCCGACGAATATTTCTTCGCCAGGTCCACTGCTTCGTTGAGGATCACTTTCGGCGGCGTTTCCGCCGCGCGCAACTCATAAATCGCCAGCCGCAGTATCGCGCGATCGATCGCCGCCATGCGTTCGAACCGCCAATTGTCGGCGTGTCCCACGATCAGCGCGTCGAGCACGCCAACATCCTTCGCGGCGCCTTCGAAAAGTTTTTCCGCAAACGCACGCGTGGTGTCCGCCGCCTTCGCGCTCTTCCAGAACTTCGTTTCCAGTTTCGTGAAATCCTGCTGGCTCATGTCCCATTGAAACAGCATCTGCATGGCGAATTCGCGCGACTTTCTGCGGAGGGACACGTTATTTGCGCCGCGTCTTTCCCGTGGCAGCAGGCGCTGAATGAGTAGCGCGAATCTTTCGCGACAGATGGCCCATTTCAATCGCCGCGAGCCCTGCTTCGAATCCTTTGTTGCCACCCTTCAGCCCCGCGCGATCGATGGCTTGCTCCAGCGTGTCGCAAGTCAGCACGCAGAAAAGCACCGGAACGCCCGTGTCCATCTGCGCCAGTTGCAAGCCGCGTGAAGTCTCCGAACAAACATAATCGTAGTGCGACGTTTCGCCCCGGATCACGCAACCAATCGCGATAAGCGCATCATACTTTCCCGACATCGCCAGTTTTTTCGCCGTAAGCGGCAATTCGAACGCCCCGGGAACATGCACCACCGTCACATCCTTACTGCCAGCTCCCGCGCGCTCCAACGCATTCACCGACGCGGAGAGCAGCCGCTCCGTGATGAAACTGTTAAACCGGCTCACAGCAATTCCAAACCGCAATCCAGCCGCGGTCAGCCCGCCATCCACTCTCTCCGGTTGAAGTTTTCCCGCCATCGCGATCTACGCCGCTCTCCGTTCCTTTACTTCCTTAACCTCATTTACTTCCTCTACTTCCCTTTAAACTGCGCCGACCTCTTCTCTAAAAACGCTTTCGTCCCCTCGCGCATGTCTTCCGTCGCACAGGCCAGCCCAAACAGCGTCGCCTCCAGGAAAAGCCCTTCCTCCTGCGGCATTTCGAAGCCGCGCTCAATCGCTTCCATGGTGTACTTCACCGCGATCGGCGCATTGGCAATGATTTTCTTCGCCAGCGCTTCTGCCGCCGGAATCAACTCTGCCGGTTCATAAACGTGATTCACCAGCCCGATGCGCAGCGCTTCTTCCGCTGTAATCATTTCGCCCGTAAGACAAAGCTCGTGCGCCATTCCCTTCCCGCACAATCGCGCCATGCGCTGCGATCCGCCATAGCCCGGCAGGATTCCCAGCTTCACTTCCGGCTGCCCGAGCTTCGCCGTTTTGCTCGCGATTCGAATCGTGCAGCACAGCGCCAGCTCGCAACCGCCTCCCAGCGCAAATCCATTAATCGCGCAAATCGACGGCTTCCCCATCGTCTCCAACAAATGAAACACGCTCTGCCCAAAAAACGAAAACTCTTTTCCATTCACAGGCGTCTGCTGCGCCAACTCGCTGATATCCGCCCCAGCCACAAACGACTTCTCGCCTGCGCCCGTGAGAATCAGCACACGAATGCCCTCATCGCCCCGCGCATCCACCAATGCGTGATGCAGCTCCTCGACAGTCTTCCGGTTCAGCGCATTCAACACCTTAGGCCGGTTGAACGTGATGTACGCAATCCCATCCTTCTTCTCGTAAAGGATATTCTCGTAAGCCATCTCTTCTCTTTCCTTCTCCGCTCTGCGTTCCTCTGCGTACTCCGCGTTTCTGCGTTTTCTTTGTCTTTCTTCAGCTGCGCGCCACTAGAATTTCATCACCTTCGGATTCTGCGGATCCGCGTAATCATAAAATCCCCGTCCCGCCTTCCGCCCATTCCACCCCGCCAGCACCATGCGCTTCAACAACGGCGGCGCCGCGAACCTTCGCTCCTTGAACTCTTCAAACATAATCTGCGAAATGTAATACGTCGTATCCAGCCCCACAAAATCCAGCAGCGTCAGCGGCCCCATGGGATGCCCGCAACCCAGCTTCATCGAATTATCAATGTCCTCGATGGAGCCCACGCCCTCTTCCAGCGCGCGAATGGCGTCCAGCAAATACGGCACCAGCAGACGGTTGACGATAAATCCTGTCGAATCGTGCGCGCGCACCGCCGTCTTTCCGAGCTTCACTCCAAACGCCACCATCTCTTCGTATACCGCCGGCTCCGTCGCAATCGTCCGTACCACTTCCACCAGCTTCATCACGGGCACAGGGTTGAAGAAGTGCAAGCCGACAAACCGCTGCGGCCGCTTGGTCGCCGTGGCGATTTCCGTGATCGTCAGCGACGATGTGTTGCTCGCAAAAATCGTCGTCGCCGGGCAAATCGCATCCAGCGCCGAGAAAAGCTCCCGCTTCGCCGGCAACTGCTCGATGATCGCTTCCACGATCACGTCGCAATCCTTCAAGTCTTCGATCTTGGTCGTGCCCTTCAGCCGCCCGCGAATCTCGTTCTTCGCCGCCTCCGTGATCGTGCCCTTTTCCGCCATCCGGTTCAGGTTCTTGTCAATGCCCTTCAGCCCTTTGTCAAGCAGTTCCGTGCTCACTTCCCGCACCACCGTGCTGAACCCCGAAGCCGCCGCCACCTGCGCGATTCCCGAGCCCATCAGCCCACACCCCACGACTCCCACTTTTTGAATCGCCATCCTCGATTTTCCTCGTAGATGCCGCGGTCGAACCCATCGTCGGCCCCGAAAGTTTACCAGAATCCCTTTTGAAGTGTGGCTCTCCCCCTGCCCGCGTGAAGGTTGACAATCATGCCATTAAATGCTAGCTTAGCAATGCATGGCTATGCTAAGAAATGAAAGGAACGGCGATGGCAAGAACGGCAGACAACATTCGCGCCTACGGTCGCGAGAAATACGTGGTGCCGGCTCGCAAACGGCAGCTGGAGAAATTTTCAATCCGTGCAGGCGACGTGGTTCGGGATCTCAAGCTGTTGGGACGCGTGCCTGCAGTTTGCAGCGCTCTCAAGAGCCGCGCATTCCTCGAGCAGAACGGTCTACGAATCGTGGAGCGCACCGGCCCAAGTTCGGGGCAGAGCACAACCGTAACTTATACCTATGAGTTCGTCGAGGCTCTGGATTCGTCACAGGCTAGTTCGGACCCATGGACCGAACTGCGCGGTGCGCTGAAAAATGTCTTTGCCGGGTTCGGAGGGGGTGAAGCCTATCTCCGCGGCGAACGAGAGAGTTTTTATGCCGACAAGGAAAACTCGTGAGCCGGATCTACTGGGATTCCATGCTCTTCGTTTATTGGCTTGAAGACAACCCGCAGTTTGCCAAGCGTACCGGAGCGGTCCACGCAAAGATGAAAGAACGTGGGGACGATCTGATCACCAGCGCTTTCACGTTTGGCGAAGTGCTCGCCGGTGCGTACCGTGCGGGCGCCATACGAGCAGCGGACGAATCGCGACGGCTTTTACAAAGGGTGATTTCCGAGGTGGTTCCCTTCAACCTCGAAGCCTCGGAGCATTACGCCAGAATCCGGGGAACGCAGGGAGTTGCCCCTGCAGACGCAATTCACTTGGCTTGCGCGGCCCAGGCAAAAGTAGATCTGTTTCTGACTAATGATAGACGCCTTCTTGGCAAGTTTGTTCCAGGAATTCAATTCATCGCAACTCTGGAAACCCAGTTGTTTTGAATCGCGAATTGCGAAGTGCCCTGGGGCGTGCGATTTTCAGTGCAGGCTCTCCACGATCATCGCGATCCCTTGCCCGCCGCCGATGCAAGCTGTCGCCAGGCCGTAGCGCAGGCCATTCCTTCGTAGCTCGTTGAGAATCGTAATCACCAGCCGCGTCCCCGAAGCTCCCAGCGGATGCCCCAGCGCAATCGCGCCACCATTTACGTTGGTCTTGTCGCGATTCAGACCCAGCACTTTCTCCACCGCCAGATACTGCGCCGCGAAAGCCTCATTCACTTCCACGCGATCCATCTGCTCGAGACGCAAGCCCGCCAGCTTCAGCGCTTTCTGCGAAGACGGCACCGGCCCAATCCCCATGATGCTCGGATCGACTCCCGCAACCGCCCACGACACGATGCGCCCCACTGGTTTCAGCCCGCGCTCATTCGCAATCTTTTCTGTCGTCACCACCACGGCCGCCGCGCCATCCACAATCCCGCTGGCATTCCCCGCAGTTACGATTCCATCTTTCTTAAACGAAGGCGGCAGCTTCCCGAGCGTCTCCATCGTCGTCTCCGGCCGCCGGTGATCGTCTTCACTCACGACGATCGATTTCTTCCCCTGCTTCACTTCCACTGGCACGAGTTCTTCCCGAATGCGGCAAGCCTTGTACGCCGCGTCCGCCGCCTGCTGGCTGCGCAGCGCATAGGCATCGGCGTCCGTCCGCGTGATGCCGTGCTGCTCCGCCAGCTTCTCCGCCGTCAGCGCCATCGGCAATCCGCAATACGTATCCGTAAGCCCCGCCATCAACGAATCTTCCAGCACGCCGCCACCGAGCTTCAATCCCGAGCGCGCCCCGCGAACCACAAACGGCGCCTGCGTCATATTTTCCATCCCGCCCGCCAGCACCATCGTCACTTCGCCCAGCAGCAACCGCTGCGCCGCCTGCGCAATCGCCTCAATCCCCGATCCGCACAGCCGGTTCACCGTCACCGCCGGCGCTTCAATCCTCAATCCCGCCTTCAATCCCACGTGCCGTGCGCCATAGAGCGCATCCGCGCTCGTCTGCATCACGTTGCCGAAAATCGCGTGATCAAACTCACCCGGGTCCGCGCCCGACCGCCGAATCGCCTCTTTCGAAGCATGCGCCGCCAGCTCAATCGCGCTCACCTCCGAAAACGCCCCGGTATACCGCGCCATCGGCGTCCGCGCCCCCGCCACAATCACCACATCGGTAGGAAACATGAGTACGTTCTCCGTTTGAATTTATTCTTCAGAGTTTGGGAGTCTCGAGGGATATGACAGTGTCCCCGCCCTTTTTTCGCGCTTCTTCCACGGAAAACTCCGCGCGGTTAATCAAATCCGTCACGATGTCTTCGCTGTCGTAGTCCTGCTTCGCCACCGCTTCGACAATCCCCGCGCTCAGCGTGATCGAAGTCGAATCCCACGGCGGTCGCAATCCCGAAGCCGCCCGCCGCAGCTTATCCGCAAGGTTCTGCGCCCCCGCCAGCGTCGTATCCGGCAAAATAAATGCCAGCGACCACGACGTGTATTTCACCGCCACGTCGTTCTGCCGCACGATGGGCTGCAGCGAACGCGCCAGTTGTTCCAGAAAACGCTCCAGCGGCGGCTCGCCTTGCTGCCGCAAAATCTCTGCCCCGCGGTCAATTTGCAGAATCGTCAACGAAAGCGGCGTGCCCTGCGTGCGCGCGCGGTCCGCTTCCGTCAGGAGGCAACTCTGGTACGAGCTGCGGCTCAGCAGCCCGGACCGTTCATCAGAAACTCCCATGCGCCGCACCAGCGAACGCAGCCGCGTGTGGCTCACGCTCATGAGCATCTGGTCGCCGATGGCCTGCAAAAAGTAAGCCTCGTTCGGCCTCCACTTGTGCGCATCGGCATACGCGATGATCAGCATCCCCGCCGGCATCTGCGTCTCTTTGTCCGTAATCATGACGCCCAGCGCGGTGGCCAGCCCCAGCTCTTTGAGGATCGATCCCTCCGCGGCATTTACAATCAAGCCACCCAATTCATCCGGCTCCGCCTTCTCCATTTGCGCGAGCAGCAGCACTACCTGCGCGCCGGGCGCCGGCTTCACGCCGTGCGCGCAAAACTCCGCCGCCATTTCCGGCGGCCGGCCGGGAGCGCCGACAACCGCCAGTGCGCGCGTCGGTCGCAGGTAAGTCCCAACCTCATTCACCGCCGTGTTGAGCATGGCGCGCGGCGTCTGCTGCCGAAATATCTTCTGATTGATCTCCGATATTTTCGACAGATCGCGCAGCGTCTCCGCCGTGTACACGCCCGTCTTCCCAGTAATCGTGTTCTGCGCTTCGGCAACGGGCGGTGCCGGCGCCACGGGGGCTGCCTGCACCGCAGGCACTGGCGCAGCTTCCGTCTTCGGTTTTGGCGCTCCCTGCGGCCACCAATTCGCCATCTGGTAGAGATTCGAAAGCCGCGCGTTGTGTTCTTCCTCACCGGGATACATGATTGCGATTTTTTGCAGCCGCTCGAGCGCTTTGTTCTGCAGGGCGTACTGCAAGAAAATTTCCGTTTGCACGATCAAGTCTTCCAGCGCCTGCCTGTGCCGTGCTTCTTCGCTGCTGGCAGGTGTAGCAGGGGCCCCACTTTGCGCTGGCGGCGGCGTTTGCACCTGCGCCCCCGTGCCCGATTTCATCAACCGGCTCGCGATGCGCTTTAAATAGGTGTCGTCCACTTTCCCGCGCAGCAGCTCCAGCCGTTGCTGGTTACGGTGATCGTAAGCGTCAATGTCCACCAGCCGTTCGAACGATTCCGCCGCCTTGGCCACGTTCCCCGAAGTCAGGTAGACGTCGAACAATTTGATCAGCACTTCAAAATACTGCGACTCGCGGTTCAACTCATTGATCACTGCCGCCCAGAACTCCAGAATCGCCTGCGACTGTCCGTGCTTTGCACCAACGGCATCCAGTAGCGCCGCAAATTCGTTCTGTCGCTTGTCCGCAAACATCCGCCGCTTCACCGTGGTCAGAAGCTCGACTGCCTTCTGATCCTGTCCCGCAGCGATGTAATGCTCGGCGAGATCGAACAGCCGCGTCACGCGCTCATTTTTTTCACGAATCAAGCGGTCGAGAATCTCGCGCGCCTTCTCCAAGTTTCCCGAACGCATGAGCGCGTCGCCATACGTATCCAGAAACGTCGCGTCGCCCTCCGCCGCCCCAAACGGCTCCAGCAGCGCCGCGGCGCGCACCGCATTCCCCGCCTGCAAATTTGCCTGCGCATAGAGCAGCGCAACGCTACGCTCCTGCGGCGCCAGCTTGTGCGCCCGCCCAAGAAGCTGCAGCGCATCCGCCGCCGCACCGCTCGCCGTAGCAAGCTGCCCCGAGCGTAAAAACGCGCGCGCCGCCAGTGAATTCTTCCCGATGCGCTCCGCGGACTCCGCCAGCTTCATCTGCCGCCCAAGATTTTCCGGATCCAGCTGAGCGATCCGCTCCCAGCAAAACAGCGCGTCCTCATCCCGCCCGGCCGCCGCAAAAAGCTCCGCCGCTTTCGTGTACTGCTCGATCGCCTCTTCCGGATGATTTTGTTTTTGCTGCAGAAACGCGTGCCGCGCAATGCGTTCCGGCGGCTGCGGCGTGGCATTCGAACGCAGAAACCGGTTGTAAATCGCCAGCGCCTTCGTCTCGTCCTTGGGCTCGATCAACAAATCAAACAGCATCCCGTAATAAACCGCCGCGCGATCTGGTTGATCCATCCGCGCGTACAAATCCCCAAGCGCCTGCGTGGCTTCCTGATGCTGCGGCGCCTCGTCGAGCGCCGCGAGATAGGCCTCGATCGCATCCTCGACGCGATTCTTCTCAAGGAAGCGTCGGGCGCGTTCCAAATGCTTGCTGACGTCTGCGGCCATCGATTCGAATTGCCTTTGCGGTGTCTGAAAACTGCCAACCAGGTGCCAACCACTTGACGGAACGGAGCTGGGCCCCACGTGGCGTGCCAACCGCTCGCACTAACTATATACCGCCCGCCAGACCCCGGCAAAAGTCATGCCCATCGCCGATGCGCTATCCGGCAGCAGGTCAGCCTAGCCAGGTTTTTTGCCCTCAAGGAACTTTTGATCGCGCCGGCGCTCGTTCGAATTTGCCGCAACAGAAAGAAATTCCGCTCCCTTGCCGTCCACAGATAAATTGCGCTTTTCACATAATCTTTGGTAAAGTGCCGCTCCAGCTACCCACTCAGCTCCACTGCCTCGGAGGCCCAGATGACCACCCTCGACTTGCGGCCGCTCTCCATCGGTGAGCTTCTCGACCGCACCTTTAGCTTGTACCGACGGAATTTCGCTCTTTTCATCGGTATCTCGGCACTTCCCCAACTCTTGGTGCTGGCCCTTCAGCTTGCGCAAATCGCCTTTTTGCCTTCGAGAGCCGCGCTCCCCGTCGTGCCCCCGGCCGCCACAGAGTTCCAGACTAGAGCCGTTCAGTTTTCCACTGGTAGTGCGTTCGGTATCTTCGGGCTTGCTCTTGTCGGCATCATCGTCTATCTGATTGCCTATCTGTTCTCACAAGGCGGCACGGTCTTCGCCGTCTCCGAGCTATATCTCGGAAGGGCGACCACCATCGGTCAATCTCTTTCGCGGGTGCGCGGCGAGCTGGGCTCGCTCTTCGGCGTTATTTTTCTCAATGGCCTCGTGACCGGTATTTCGTTCCTTCTCTTGATCATTCCAGGGATTTACATGGCTTGCCGGCTGTGCGTTTGCGTTCCCGCCGCGCTTCTTGAGAATCTCGGTCCGCGTGAGTCCCTTGAACGCAGTTTTGGCCTCACCAAGGATAATGCGGGCCGCGCATTCCTGATCTTTTTGCTCTACGTGGTGATTCTGTATGCCGCATTATTCTTGTTCGATATCCCCTTCGCATTCGCCATACAATCCGCAGCTCACAATCCTTCCGTGCTCCGCGTGTGGACAGCCTTGATGCAAGTTGGCAACTTCGTCGCCACTATTTTGATCACACCCGTCCTGACGATTGCCTTTGCGATCTTTTATTTCGACTTGCGCGTGCGCAAGGAAGCGTTCGACCTGCAGTTGATGATGAATCCACTCGCCGGAGGAGTCCCAGCGCCGCCGGCCGCCGGCAGCCTGCTGTCCTAAATGCTGTCGAAAAGCGCCGCCGATCCTTCATTGCCGGGCCTAGCATGCCAGTAAGCCTCAACCATCTCTTCCGGTTGCTTCTTGTCGTGTTTTTCGTCCTGGCAGCGATCTCCGTGTCGGAGGCATCTCAGCAAACTGCTTCTCCGCTCGCCGCAACCGGTGACGCTGGTTTTCCGGATGCCGCGTCCTTCGCCGCCGAACTACAGCGCGTTGGCCAAGCCATCGAAAAGGAAAAGGCCTCCCCCGCGAATCTGGCCGCCGTGCGCGAAAAGCTTCCTCTTCAGTGGAAAATTTCCACCCCCGACGCCAGCTATTCGCTCTCCACGGAGCCGCTGAACTCGCTCCTCCGCGACGCCGAAAAAGAAAAAGATCCAAAAAAAATCGCCGCCAAAGTCACCGAAGCATCGTTCTGGGCCCTCGATCTCGCCAACCAAGTCAAAGCCTACGCCGGCGCGCAAACTCGCCCCGCCACCAATGCCCGCCCCGCCCTCGATCAAATCCTGAGCCGCCGCGAATTCGGCAGCGTGCACGCTCCCTCCCAATGGGACCTCTTTCGCCAGCGCGTGAACCGCTGGATTGCCGAGATGTTTTCGCGATTGTTCCGTCAGATCGAGCGCTACCCCATTGGCGCCAAGATTCTTCTTTGGTCCATCGTCATCGCCATCGTGGTGTGGCTGGCTGTGGTTCTCTTCCGCTACTGGACGAGGCGCACGACCCTCGAACAATTGCAGGCACCCGATTCCGTCGCCTTCGTCCGCACCTGGCAGGAGTGGGTTCACGAAGCCCGCGAGGCCGCCGCGCGTGGCGACTTCCGCGAAGCCGTGCATTCCACCTACTGGGCCGGCATCGCTTATCTGGAGGACAACGAGCTCGTTCGAAAGGATCGCAGCCGGACGCCGCGCGAATACATGCGCCTGGTTTCGAATGCTACGCAACTCTCAACCAACGGCCGCAAGACCCGTGAATCACTCGCCGCTCTCACCCAGGTTCTTGAGCAAGTCTGGTACGGGCGCCGGCCAGCCAGCAATCAGGATTTTGCGAACGCCATGCAAAGTGTCGAGGCCCTCGGATGCCAGCTGCAATAGATCCCAACGATCGCAAGCTGCTGCTGATCGCCGGAGCAATCCTCTTTTTGCTCACACTGGGACTCGCATTCGTTGGAGCAGACCCGCAAGAGCAAGGGATGTCGATTCCTTCGAGCTATTCAGCCGCGTCCGGCGGCGCTCGCGCCGCCTATTTGTTGCTTCAGGACCTGCACTACCACGTCGCGCGTTGGGAGCGCTCGCCCACCGAGCTTCCCGACGACCCCGATGACGTCGTCTTGATAGTCGCGGATCCCCTGGAAACGCCCTCGCGAGAAGAGCGCGAGGCTCTTCAAGACTTCGTCCAGGAAGGCGGCCAGGTGCTCTTCACCGGCCCGCGCATCGAAACCTTTTTCCCGGAAGCGAAAGTGACTGCGGGTTTTCCCACTCTCGAATGGAAAACATTCTCGGCGGATTTCCCCAGCAATTACACCGTCGGCGCTCCAAAGATTGTCCTTCAGACTGGAACTACCTGGCTGGGAACGGCTCCCAGCCAGATTGCCTTGTATGGCGAGAAGTATTCCCCCGTCGTCATAAGCTGGCGAATCGGCGACGGAAGAATCCTCTGGTGGGCTGCGGCAACGCCGCTGACCAATGCCGGTATCACGCGCGAAGGCAACTTGAATTTGTTTCTGAATGCCATGAACTTTCCACTGCAAACCAATCACGCGGCGACCAAAATTTATTGGGATGAATACTTTCACGGCCAACGCAGCTCCTTGTGGAGCTATGTGCAGAAAACCCCGGTAGCCTGGGGTTTGGCGCAAGCCGCGATTCTGGGCCTGATCGTTTTCCTCACGTTCGGACGCCGCAGCGGCCCGGTCATGATGCCGCCCGTCGTCTCGCGTCTCTCTCCCCTTGAATTTGTGGACACTCTCGGCGGTCTGTACCAGCGCGCCGGAGCCGAGCCGGCCGTGGTCGGTTTTGTCTATCAGCGTTTCCGTGCGACGCTTGCCAGGCAGTTGCGGCTCCCGGTCAGTACCCCGGATACGGAATTTGCGGACGCCGTGCAAGGCCGGCTCGGCTGGAAAGAAACCGGCCTGAAGACGACACTGGCGCGTGCCGCGGTGGCCTGCGGCTCGCCAAAAGTTGCGCCTGAGGAAGCCCTCGGGTTGATCCAGGAACTGGAGCGCTACGAAGAAAAGCTCGGCCCGCAAAAGAAAATCGCAAAGGAGAACTCCTGATCGTGGAAAACATCACTCGCCTCGCCGCGCACGTCCGCACGGAGATGTCCAAGGTAATCGTGGGTCAGCAGGAAGTCATCGACCAGCTTCTGCTCGTGTTGATCTGCGGCGGTCACGCGCTCATCGAAGGAGTTCCCGGGCTTGCTAAAACGCTGGCCGTCAAGACTCTGGCCAGAATCTGCGGCCTCGGTTTCCAGCGCGTGCAATGCACCGCAGACTTGATGCCGGCCGACGTGATGGGAACGAATATTTTCAACATGGCCACCAGCACATTCTCCCTCCATCGTGGCCCGGTTTTCACGGATTTGCTTCTTGTGGATGAAATCAACCGCACCTCACCGCGCACGCAGGCCGCGCTTCTGGAGGCCATGGAAGAACGCCAGGTCACTATTGACGGAACGCGCTATCCGCTCGGCGATAATTTCACCGTCTTCGCCACGCAGAATCCCATCGAATTCGAGGGCACGTATCCGCTCCCGGAGGCGCAGCTCGACCGCTTCCTTCTGAAAATCCATCTCGACTATCCATCCGCCGCGGAAGAAGCCGATATTCTCGGCCGCTACGAACAAGGCTTCGATCCGCGTAAGCTCGATCAAGTTTCGATTTCTCCCCTTGAACCGTCTTTGCTGGCAGCCGCGCGCCAGGACATCAGCGCCGTTCGAATCGAGCCGACCTTGCGCCCTTACATCGTCACGTTAGTGCGCCGTACACGCGATTGGCCGGCGTTGTCGCTCGGCGCCAGCCCGCGCGCCGCCATCGGTCTTCTCTTCGTTGCGCGCGCCTTGGCAGGCGTCGAAGGCCGCGATTTTCTCATTCCGGACGATATCAAAACAGCTGCCTTGCCTGTGTTACGCCACCGCGTCCTCTTGAAACCCGAAGCAGATTTGGAAGGACTGAATTCCGACCGCGTCATTTCCGAAATCCTCTCCAGCGTCGAGGTTCCTAAATGATTTATTCGGAGCCGCTGCGCCCTACCGCCAAAGCGGCGCGCCCGCGAAGATTGGGAAGAGTTTCGTTCGCCTTCGGGACCCGATTCTTCGTGGCCTTGCTTCTCGGATTCGTGGCCCTGGGCCCCGCGTGGTGGTTTCGCCAAGCCATCGCCGCCATGTTTTTGTGGGATGGCGTGGTTCTTGCCGCGTGGCTCTGGGATTTGTTGCGGCTTCCGCGCCCCGAGCAGTTGGAGATTCACCGTACCTGGGAAAAGAGTCCATGTCTGGGATTGCTTTGTAACGTGAGTGTGGAACTTCGAAACGACGGCAAAATACCGATTCGTGCGCGCATCGTCGACGAAACTCCTCTCCAACTGCGCCACGTGCCACCCGAGTTAGACCTGCGCGTAAAGGCGCGTTCCTCCAGTGAGGCGCGCTATGAAGTAACGCCCGCCGAGCGCGGCGACACGCGCCTGGGCCGCATGTTTGTTCGCTATCAGTCGTCGCTCGGATTGGCCGAGCGCTGGGCCGTTGCCGAAATGCAGCAATCCATCCGTGTTCTTCCCAATCTCGAACAAGCGCGGCGGCAAACGCTCTATCTAATCCGTAGCCGTCAGGTGGAGTTGGAAAAACGGCGGCGCCGCCTGCGCGGCATTGGGCGCGAGTTTGACAGTTTGCGCGAATATCGCGAGGGCGATGAACTTCGCGACATTTCCTGGACCGCCACCGCTCGCCGCCACCACCTCATCACCCGCGTCTTTCAAATGGAACGAAGCCAGAACGTTTGGCTGGTGCTCGATGCCGGCCGGCTCCTTCGCGCGGAAGTTCGGGAGCCGGGCAAAGGTCCACGCTATTCGAAACTGGACTATGCCGTAAACGCCGCGCTTTCGCTGGCGCAGGTCGCTCTCTATTGCGGAGATCGCGTTGGCCTCGTGGCCTACGGCCGCCGCATTCAACAAAATCTATACGCCGGCCGCGGCGCTCCTCACGTGCGCGCCATCGTCGAATCTCTCGCTCAGGTTCGCGGCGAAGCGTTCGAATCGGATCACGGACGCGCCGCCCGCGCCGTTCTGAACGCACAAAAGCGGCGGAGCCTGGTCGTTTGGATTACCGACTTCGCCGAAACCGCCACCATTCCGGAAGTTATTGAATATGCCATGCAGCTGACTCCGCGCCATCTCGTGGTCTTTGCCGCCATGGGCCAGCCGGACTTGAAAGCCCTTGCCGAGACGATTCCGACCGTGACGGCGGACATCTATCGTCACGGCGCCGCTTTGGAAATCTCCCAAAGACGAGACATTTTAATGCGCGGTTTGCGCCAGCGGGGCGTTCTCGCTCTGGAGCTCATGCCAGGAATGCTGGCGGGCTCGCTCGTAACGCAGTACCTGGACATTAAGGAGCGAAGTCTGTTGTAGAAACATTCAGACGGATTCTTCGTGCGGCGACCGCGCAAGCGCCAGATACGTGACGAGCGCGGCAAGCAATACGGCAGCAAGCAAAAATTTAAGAGGCTTGGCAATTCCGGAGGGAGACACAAATCCTTCAATGACTCCCGCGACCACCAGCATCGGCACGATTCCGAGCACCAACCGTGCCGCGCGCCCGCCCGCTCGCGCCAATGACTCGCGCCTCGGAAGCAACCCAGGAAAGAGCATCCCGCGCGCGATTTCCAGCCCGGCTCCCCCTGCAATAAAAATGGCCGGAAGCTCCAGCACGCCGTGCGGCGCGACAAAACTCCAGAGTTGCAGCGCCATTCCCGCTTGCCACGTGGCCGCGCCGATGACTCCAATCAGTAGTCCATTGACCACCATCATCCAGACCGTCCCGATGCCCGCGGTAATTCCAAACGCAAACGTGGCGAAAGATACGGATAGATTATTGGTCATGATTCCCGAAGCAGCGAGGGGTTTGATCGTCACGATGGACTCCGTCCACATCTCTCTTTTCTCGATGGTGTCCATCATCTGTGGACCCAGCAATCGGTGCGCAAAGGCGGGATCATGAATCGTCACTGCCCAGCTCGCTACACCTGCCGCCAGAAATATGAGAAAGGCCAGCAACGTTTGCCGGAATGTCTCCCGGAAAACTTGCGGATAGGTCTGCGAATAGAAACGGAAAAGTCCGCTGATTTTTTGCTTGTGGCCCATGTAGATGAGGTTGTGTGCGCGTCCAAGAAGCTGGTTCAGGTAGAAGGACAACTGGTTGCTGGTCACATCTTCTCGCACCGTGGCGAGGTCCGATGCCGTCTGGCGGTACAATAATCCGAGTTCCTGCAATTCCCGGTGATCCAAGGCGGAAATTCCGCCCTTGTTCGAACGGTCCACGAGCTGTTCCAGGCGGGCCCAGTATGGTTTTCGTTTTTCCAGCCAGCGTGTGGAGATCATGACCGACTCTTCGCAAATTCGCGATCCCGGCGATTACCGGGACAAGCTTACCATCGAAACCCCGGAACAAACCTTGCTCGAATTCGAAGTCGCCGGCATTGGCAGCCGCTTTCTTGCTCTGGCCTACGATACGTTGCTACAGATCCTGATCGGGTTCGGGCTGCTCTTAATCGTGATAGTGGTGAGCGTGGCCCTTCCCGGTTCCGCGAAAACCGGCATTTGGTTTATCGCCCTCATTGTGCTCGCTTATTTTGCGCTTTACTTTGGATACTTCGCGATTTTTGAGGCTCTTTGGAACGGCCAGACGCCGGGAAAACGGAAGGAAGGTCTTCGCGTGATCAAGGATTCTGGCCGCCCGATTACACCGGCGGAATCCGTCGGCCGCAATTTGATGCGCATCGTGGACCAGTTGCCCGCGTTTTATGCCGTCGGAATAGCCAGCGTGCTGTTAAGCCGCCAAAACAAGCGCCTCGGTGATTTCGTTTCGGGCACTATCGTGGTTCACGAAAAATCGCTGGTGGATGCCAAGCCCGTTTTTCAATCCTTGCAGCCGGGGCAAGCGCCAGCCGCAACCACCTTCGGATCGGAGCGGCTGACTCCGGAGGAGTTTGCGCTCATCGAAGCATTTCTGAACCGGCGGAGTTCGCTTCCTGGCGACGTACGCTTCAGCATGGCGGATCGCATCGCCAAGCAGATTCGACCAAAACTCACTCTTCCGCCCGGCGAATTGTTCTACGCCGAAAAACTTCTTGAAGCGATAGTCCAGGAACGCCGTTCCAGCGCCGGCTACTCCTGATTCGAAACTTCCGGTGTTCATGGCTTCACACCACTTCGCACAGTCAGTAGTGTGGACAGTTCATTCTTCTCAGCTCCTCTAGTGCCGTGAACTCTGCGGCAAGGCTGACGCAGCGCGGGAATTGTGGCAAACTGAGTGTTCGTTCGGCACGGTTTTTGCCTTGCTTCTGACGTTCGAATGCGGCAAGCAGGCCCGCCGGGAATCCGCCGGCGGCGATTCGAACTCCTGCCGGTAACAAAGAAAATCGGTAACAGAAAAAACCGGTAAAAGAGAAAAATGGATCCGAAGTTCATACGGAATTTCTGCATCATCGCGCACATTGACCATGGCAAATCCACGCTCGCGGACCGCCTGCTGGAAATGACCGGCGCGCTGACGCAGCGCGAAATGCACGAACAATTTCTCGACTCCATGGATCTCGAGCGCGAGCGCGGCATCACCATCAAAGCAAAAAGCATTCGCCTGCACTACAAAGCGAAAGATGGAAATACGTACCGATTGAATTTGATTGATACGCCGGGGCATGTCGATTTTTCCTACGAAGTATCGCGCGCGCTTTCCGCGTGCGAAGGCGCGCTGCTCGTTGTTGACGCTTCGCAGGGCGTGGAAGCGCAAACCGTCGCGAATACGTTTCTCGCCTCCAGCCACAACCTCACGATAATTCCTGTGATCAATAAAATTGATTTGCCCGCTGCGCAACCGGAATTTGCAAAAGAGCAAATCGAAACCGTTCTCGCGATTCCCGCGGAGGACGCGCTTTTAATCAGCGCGAAAAGCGGCCTCGGCGTGGGAGATGTTCTCGAAGCGATCGTCTCGCGCGTTCCGCCTCCGAAAGGCGACGCGGAAAATCCGCTGCAGGCGCTGATTTTCGATTCGTGGTTCGACATTTACCGCGGCGCCGTGGTCCTCGTGCGCGTGATGGAAGGCCGCGTCAAGAATCACGTGAAAATCAAACTCGTGGCCGGTGACGAAACCTACGAAGTCGAACAACTCGGCACGCTCACGCCGAAACCGGTGGCGCTCGAGGAACTCGAAGCCGGCGACGTGGGCTTCGTCGTCGCGAACATCAAACGCGTGGCTGATGCGCGCATGGGTGACACGGTTATTGAAGTGGCGCGGCCTGCTCCGGCGCTCCCGGGATTCGAAGCTATCAAGCCAATGGTGTTCGCCGGATTATTTCCGGTGCTCGCCGACGACTACGAGCCGTTGCGCGACGCGCTTGGAAAATTGCAACTGAACGACGCGGCGTTTTTCTACGAGCCGGAGAATTCCGTCGCGCTCGGCTTCGGATTCCGCTGCGGCTTCCTCGGCCTGTTGCACATGGAAATCGTGCAGGAGCGGCTGGAGCGCGAATTCGGCTTGAATTTGATCACCACCGCGCCGAGCGTGCGTTACCGCATAACGCGCGTGACCGGCGAAGTCATCGAAGTGGACAGCCCTTCGAAGTTTCCAAATCCCAGCGACATCGAGAAAATCGAAGAGCCGATCATCAAAGCGATGATCATCACCAACGAAGATTCCGTCGGCGGAATTCTGCAGCTCTGCCAGGAAAAACGCGGCACGCAGAAAAATTTCGAATACCTTTCTCCGACGCGCGTCATGCTCACTTACGAACTGCCGCTCAACGAAATCGTGCTCGATTTTTACGATCGCCTGAAATCCACTTCACGCGGCTACGCTTCGCTCGATTATCATCTCGCGGGCTACAGCGAATCCGACCTCATCAAGCTCGATGTGCTCGTTGCCGGCGAACCGGTGGATGCGCTGGCGCTGATCATTCATCGCGACTTTGCTGCGGAGCGCGGACGCGATCTGGTCACGCGCTTGCGAAAACTGATTCCGCGGCAAATGTTTGAAGTGCCGATCCAAGCCGCCATTGGCAGCCGCGTGATTGCGCGCGAAACCGTCGCAGCCATCCGCAAAAACGTTCTTGCCAAGTGCTACGGTGGCGACATTTCCCGCAAACGCAAACTCCTCGAAAAACAAAAAGAAGGCAAGCGCCGCATGAAGCGCGTCGGCCAGGTCGATATTCCGCAGGAAGCCTTCCTCGCAGTTCTCAAGGTTGCCTCCTCTTCCGACGATGAATAGCTTCCGGCGGAAAGTTAGCAGTTGTTAGTTATCAGTCGTTAGTAAAAACCTTCGGAGCTTTGCTCTTTTCTGGCGTTCCTCGCCGTACTAAAGGCGGTTTCCTCTTCCGACGAAGAATAGTCTGATCGCCCATCGAGCACCGAAGCCCTAGTGCATCTTCGGCTGTGCTTGGTTGCCGCTCATGTTCGGCTGCGCTAGACTTTCGTAAGGGCGAAACCATGAAAGCACCAACACAATACCTGACTAATGAGAAGGGCGAGAAGATCGCGGTGGTCATCAGCATCGAAGAGTACGAACGACTTCTCGAAGAGTTGGAAGATCTCGAAGACCTACAGGCAGTGCGAGAATACGAACAGGCAAAAGCCGCCGGGGAAGTCCCGATCCCGCTCGAACAAGCGCTCGCTGAAATTCGCCGCAATCGAAAGTGAACTACCGCGTAGTCATCGCGAATCGGGCTAAGAAAGAACTTGAAGCAGTTCCCTCCGCCGTGCTTGAGGCAATCGAGGGAAAAATGTTGTCCTTGGGAGAAGTTCCGCGCCCGCCCGGCTGCAAGAAGCTGAAGGGCGAAGAGAAGACTTGGCGGATTCGTTCGGGCAAGTACCGTATCCTCTACCAGATCGACGACTCGGCGAAAGTTGTGACCGTAATCGGTGTCGGCCACCGAAAGGACATTTACCGGTAGCCTCATTTTTCGTCTTTTTTCTGCACTTCAGTGGTGAGGCGGCCGCGGTGGAGTTGGATGGCTACGGTGTCGCCTAGGGTGACTTGGGCGGCGTCGCGGAGGAGGTTGCCGGCGGCGTCGGTGGCGATGGCGTAGCCTCGTTCGAGGACGCGCATGGGGCTACGCTCGTTGAGTTGCAGGAAGAATTTTTCGAGGCGGTCGCGCTTGGCGCGCAGGAGGCGCTCGATGCGGACGCCGAGATCGGCGCTGCGTTTTTCGAGGCGCAGGCGGAACGCGGAAATCTTCACGCGAAAATCGAAGGAGACGATGCGCAGGTGGGCGGCGTTGAAGCGCTTGCGCGATTGCTCGAGGCGCGCGCGAAGGCCGAGCGCAAGGCGCGAGGTCATTTCATCGGCGCGCTGGCGCTGCTGGCGCAAGAGATCGAGTGGGCGGCGGAAACCGCGGCGCGCGGAGAGTTCGTGGACGCGGCGGGACAATTCCAGAAGACGATAACGGACGTGGCCGGCGAGGGTTTCGCGCAGCTCGGCGATGTGCTTGTCGAATTCGGCGCGCGTTTGGACGACGAGTTCAGCGGCAGCGGAAGGCGTGGAGGCCCGCAGGTCGGCGACAAAATCGGCAATGGTGAAATCAGTCTCATGGCCGACGCCGGAGATGACGGGAATTTCGGAAGCAAAGATGGCGCGCGCGACGATTTCTTCGTTGAAGGACCACAAATCTTCCATGGAACCGCCGCCGCGTGCGAGGATGAGCACGTCCACGATTTTCCTGGCGTTGAAAAATTTCAGGGCTTTGACGATTTCTTCGGCGGAGCCTTCACCCTGGACGCGCACGGGATAGACGGTCAGATGCACGTTGGGGAAACGGCGGGTGAGGATGCGCACGACGTCGCGGACGGCGGCGCCGCGCGGCGAAGTGATGATCCCGATGCGGCTGGGGAGCAGCGGCAGCGGCTTTTTGCGTTTCGGGTCAAAAAGGCCTTCGGCTTCGAGACGCTTTTTGAGTTGCTCGAAAGCGAGCTGCAACGCGCCGCGCCCGACGGGATCGAGATTTTCCACGTAGATCTGATATTCGCCGCGCTGCTCGTAGACGCTGATGCTGCCGCGCACGGTGACTTGCAGGCCGTCCTCGGGGCGGAACTTGATGCCGCGCTGCTGCTGCTTGAAGAAAACGCAGCGGACCTGTGCGCGATCGTCTTTCAGGGTGAAGTAGATGTGGCCGGACTGGGCTTCGCGGCAATTGGAGACTTCGCCCTGGACGAGGATGTCCATGAAGTTTTTCGCCAGGAGGTCGCGGATCTTGGCGGTGAGCTCGCTGACCGTGAAAATCTGGCGGGTGGGCTGGAGGTTGAAGGTGAGCTGTTTGGTCATTTTCAGTTGTCGGTTGTCAGTTCTCAGTTGTCTGTTTTTAGTTGTTAGTTGTTAGTGGGAGTCTCCCATTCGGAGTACTTCGCCGCGGGGGGAATTCCTCGTTCGGCGATGGCCGTTCATGGAAGAAATTACTCCTGAGATTTCTGGTAAACAGTTTATCCTCCACCCCCCGCCTTTTCCCGGAAGTGTGGCAAGCAAAGAACTTTAAGTCCAATGAATTTGGATGTGTGGCAAACGAAGGACTTATGGGTCCGATTTTCGGATGTGTGGCAAATGCAGGACTTAGATTTCGGAGGAAGGAGGGATGAAGGAAAAAACCGCGAGATACCCTCCACACCCCCGAGCATTTGTAAGGATGTCAAAGGAAAGGAGTTGCGAGAGGAGGCATTTATAGGTGGATGAAAAGAAAAGGGCGAAGAGTAACGAGGTTGGTACGAAATCAGTGTAGGGAGAATGAATCGGGGCGTTGAGACCTCTGCTTGGCGGTATGGGGCCGCGAAAATCATGAGGTATTATAGCTGATAGGTACTGTTTGTCAAGAAATAACTCATAAGTGGTTTTGGATCTTGGGGGATAGCGCGAAATGTGCGAGCAGGAATTGGGAATTTGAGCGAAGTGCCCTTTAGTGGGCAGCAGGGCTCGCTGATGATCGAGGACTCGGAATTGGTGCGAACGACACCGGTGCCTGGATATCACTGGCGAGTCTCCGTTGTGCGCCAGCGGGGTCGTCCACGTCCAGGAGGGCGAGCCACGGTTTCTCTACCATCCGGGGCGGGCCATTTAAGACAGGCCTCGCAGAACCGCAGGAGATCAACAGAAGCCTACTTTGTGGGAGCCGCCAATGGCCGGAGCAATCACTCTTCTTTTCGTGGGTTATCTGGCGAAGGCGGGAGCCGTCGGCATTCATAATGTGGACCTGGAGCAAGTCATGGACGGCCGCAGAAAATGCAATCTGCTTTCCGTCTGGTGACCACACGGGATCAGAGGCTCGTTGTTTTGGCTCGGTGAGGCGCTGGCGATTGGAGCCGTCCGCATTCATTCGAAAAATGTTGCTCTTGCCATGTTCTGAGTCCACGAAAACAATTTGTGTTCCGTCGGGTGACCACTTCAGGCTTATGAGGATGGAGCGGATGCTTGTCAAGACTTTGGTCTGAGAGCCATCCGTTCCGGCGACGAGGATCGCGTGGCTCTTGATGCCTCCCTCGATGAAGCCGATGCGGGAGCTATCCGGGGACCAAAAATAGCCGAACGGGATCGGCTCCTTGGACAGTACAACTGGGTCCCTGTGTTCGCCGAGACCGGTAAGACAGAGGTTACCTCGCAGGCGAGGAAGTGTTTGTTGAGCAGTGCAGCCGTGAACAATCCATTTGCCGTCCGGCGACCACTCAAAGTCGCCTACAGCATCTTGCGTTAGTACGAGCGGCGAAGTCGTGCCGTCAACTTTCGAGTAAAAAAGAGGTGAACCAGATACGAGAGAGTACCGCGAATCACGCTCGCCCCACTCAGTATAGGAAATGCCTTGGCTATCTGGGGACCAGCGTTTCTGCGAGATCGGACTCTGCAGAGCGGCGACGGGATGGGGATCGGAGCCGTCCGCGTTCATCACGTAAAGTTCATACTGCGCCTGCAGCAGACAACCCTCGCAAGTCTCCGATTTGATGTGGATGTAAGCGATCTTGGAACCATCCGGGGACAGTACCGGAGAGAAACTGTGATTGTCAGTGGTCAGCGGCCTTTCAACGCCCCCGTCGGTATCGAAGGCAAAGATATTCTTGTATGTGGGAGCGTCCATCGCAAACGGAAAATCTCTTACACGCTGATAAACGACACGGAAGACTGGCTGTGGCGGACCGTTCGACGGATTGGATTGTGCGGGGGAAGGCGGCGCCTGCATTGTTGCGGCGAGCAAGAAGATGCAGGTGCAAGCGCGCCGAAGTTTAGACCGAGTCACCGAATGAATTGCGTCAGCTGAAGGCATGGGGCGCTTTTTTCTTTCCTGTCTGGTCAAAATGATGCGAGGAGTTAGACGAAGGTTGCTGTCTCGGGTCCTCAGAGAGGCTTGGACGATTCGGCGAGGCGGCGGCAGAGCCCCGGGGACAGGACGCTAACACTATTGGGATCGAGCATAAAACGGGGCACGCGTTGATCCAATCAGAGGAAGCGACGCTTCTTGGGCGGACGGCGGTCGCGGTAAGCGAGGAAGTCCGCGGGAATTTCGACTGTGCTTGCGCGCGCAAAAAGATCGTCCCAGGAACCCGGCTTGCGACTCTGGAGGCCACGGAGATTGGGGCTGAGGCTGAGGCGCTGGACGCAGAGTTGGAGGGAGGCGCAGCGGCAATGGAGCAGGTGCTCTAGAAGGGATTTCAGGCGGAGGGAGCGCTGGATGGCGGCATCGACTTCGGAGAGTTTGCGATGGGCTAGTTTTCTCCAGCGGGGGCCGACGGGGGCGTTATCGCGGAGGCCTCTGAGGAAGAGTTTGATTTCCGCGAGGGTGAAACCCATGTCACTGGCGAAGCGGATGAGGAGGACGCGGTCGAGGGCGTCGGTGGGGTAACGGCGCTGGCCGCCGGTGCGATGGGGCGGGGCGAGAAGGCCGCGTTTTTCGTAGTAGCGGATGGCGGAGGGGTTGAGGCTGGCGAGGCGGGCGAGATCACCGATTTTCATTTTAGGTTTCCCTTGCTAACGTTGAGCGACGTTGGGCTACTACAAACAGACTGAAACAATTTTGCGACCGCAAAAGCGGCAGATGGTCTGCCGCACTCCAAAGGGCCCGCCTGAAGGCGGCCGCTACGAATGGCTTGACTTAAAGCTGGGTTTAACTTTTAGCATTTGGGGATGGGACGTGGCAAATCCCATTTGGAGGAAGCCATGAAGAGCAACTACGAACGGTTTGGGAAAGCGATCAGGAGGAGCGGAGCGGTGTGGGCGGGTGCGGGACTGGTGCTGCTGCTTTCGGGCGGTGAGGTGGCGGGGCGCACGGCACAAAATCCCGCGACAATTCTGAACCAGAACAAGGAGATCGTGGTGACGGCTAGCAAATTTTATTGTGACAGCAAGGCATTTACGCCGCAGGAGCGGGCGCATCATACGCAGCTGACGCAGAAATTGCTGGCGGCGCGGAAGGAGATTCTGGAAACGGCGAAGGGGTATGAATTCCAGTTTAGCCCGAAAAGCGTTTCGCTGGCGGAATTGGCGGACTGGGTGGGCGCGGAGAGCAAGTGCTGCCCGTTTTTTGATTTTCACATTGACCTAGAAGGCGAGGGCAGTTTGCTTTGCTTGCGGCTGACGGGGGAGGAGGGGATCAAGCCGTTTATTCGCGCGGAGTTTCAGGTGCCGGTGAAATAGGAGGACACGCGGGAGGTCTGACGCTTCGAGGGCGGAAGGGACGGGCAGGAATGTCTGTTCTACTTGGAGAGGGGACAGGCAAGAGTGCCTGTCCTACTGGGGACAGCTCATTGGTTTGCGCTCAATCCCAGAGGCGGCGGAGTTTGTAGGTGTCGAAGACGGTGTCGTTGCTGAGGATGGGAAGGTTTTCGGCCTGGGATTGGGCTATGAGCATGCGATCGAAGGGATCTTTGTGCGAGCCGGGGAGGAGACCGGCGCGGGCGGCGTGCGCGCAAGTAATAGGTAGAGATTCGAACAGCTCGGTGGCGAGTATTTCGTCAAAGCGAAATGCAAGATCTACGGCGTGGGGCAGCTTTCCGATACGGGATTTCGTAGCGATTTCCCAGGCCGAGGCCGCGCTGACGACGATGACGTTGGAACGCGTGCGGATGAATTTGCGGGCGCGGGGCGGAAGCGCAGGATCATCGGCGAGCCACCAGAGCAGGGCGTGGGTGTCCAGAAGAATCTGCAGAGGTTACTCCAGCGCTTCCAGCTCGTCCTCTGGCAGCGGCTCGAAGAACTCAGGACCAATCTTCAGAGTTCCCTTCATGCTACCGGGTTTGCGCTGGCCTTTTTTTTCGCGCAGTGGCTGCAGACGGACGAGCGGCTGGTCGCCACGGGCGATGATGACCTCTTCGCCTTCGCAGGCCTGGGCGATGAGGCGGGATAAGTTGGTCTTGGCGTGATGAATTTTGACCGTGGGCATATTAGCTAATTTAGATTAGCTAAGTTCAGCGGACAGGTCAATGAGAAGCGGGGCGGGAAATCGGAGAGGCGCGGGAACGCGGGAGGTGACTGCGCGACTTTTCTGGTGAAAACGGGTTTAAGGGGGAAGAAAGCGCTGGAGAAATATGCAGCGCACCCAGCCGGGCCATTGAGCAAGGCTCAACCTAACACTGGGAAGGTGAATTTTATGCGGTCATTCAATGCGTTTCGACTACTGCTGATTGCTTTAGCACTGCTGGCGATTCCCGCCGCGTCGCAGGCGCAAGTTACTGTGGGCCTTTCGGTGCACATTGGACCACCGGCGCTGCCGGTGTACACGCAGCCGATTTGCCCGGGCGCGGGATATATCTGGACCCCGGGATATTGGGCGTACGGGCCGGACGGGTATTACTGGGTGCCCGGAACATGGGTGATGGCGCCAGCGGTGGGACTGCTGTGGACGCCGGGCTACTGGGGCTGGGGCGGCGGAGCCTACCTCTGGCACGCCGGGTATTGGGGACCGCACGTGGGCTTCTATGGCGGGATTAATTATGGATTTGGATATGGCGGCGTCGGATTTGTTGGCGGCGCGTGGCGCGGCGGCGTGTTTAGCTACAACCGCGCGGTGACGAACGTGAATGTGACGGTGGTACACAACACGTACAACGAGAGGGTAGTTGAGAACAACGCGACGCTGAACCGTACGAGTTTCAATGGCGGGACGGGCGGAACAACGGCGCGGCCGACCGCGGGGGAAGAGGCTGCGGCGAGAGAACACCACGTTCAGCCGACTTCGGCGCAGACTGAGCACGAGCACGCGGCGAGCACGAATCGCGCGCAACTAGCGTCGGTGAATCACGGGCGGCCGACGGTTGCGGCGAGCGCGCGGCCAGGAGAGTTCAGCGGCAAGGGCGCGGTGGCGGCGAAGGCTGCGAATTCGAACCGGCCGCCGAATGCCGGCAACGCTTCTTCAAACCGGCCGGGCGGGAACAATGCGAGTGCTGCGAACAAAAGCGTGGTCAACAACAACCGGAATGATCGGCCGCCGAGCACGATGAATCATGAGACGACCCCGTCCAGGACGAACGCGACATCCTCCAGGAACGCGGAATCGGCGCGGAGTGCGCAGAACAACACGCACACGAATGCGCCGAGTTCTACGGGGTCGCATTCGAACAAGCCGCCAACGTCGCAGAAGAATAGCGCGGCACATTCCAGCGGCAAGCCGGAACACGGCAGAGGCTAGCTCCACAGATTGAGTGGAGTAGCACGAGCTGGAAACAGACTAGTTAGAGAACGATCGAAGAGGCCGGACGCGATGCGTCCGGCTTTTCTTTTTAATGCGTGCGCGAATTCGAAGAGCGCTTAGCGGCGGAAGTGGGAGAAGAGCCAGAAGAGCAGCGAGAGGCCGAGGCTGAGGACGAGGCACGTGGCGATGGGGAAGTAAAACGTGGTGGATTCGCCGCGATGGACGATGTCGCCGGGGAGACGGCCGAGGCGGAGAGGGAGTTTTCCGCCGAAATAGAGAAAAGCGCCGACAAGTGCCAAGAGCGCGGCAACGATGAGGAGTGTGCGGCCGAATTCACGCAAAGGATCCATCAACCAAAGTCTATGAGGGGGATGCGCGCGAAGTCAAAGAGCGACGCGCAAAATCGGTGGCTGATTAAAGGACGGATGGTTTCGTTCGGAAGCCGGCTGGAAGCCGGCGCTACGCAGTGGGCGGGTGCGCGAGAATTGGGTTTGCTTAATATGTATTGATATGATATCAGTACGTATTAGTGTTCATTTGCGGTGATCGGGTGAGGTGTCCCGCACTCCCGATTCTCGATGCTGATGCAGTACTGGAGGCATCGCATGGTTGGCACACAGGGCCTTCTGGCGATAGCGATGTCGTTTCTATTGGCAGGGATCCCCGGCGGCGCCAGGCCGGAGGTGCTTGGAATTATCGTGGTGGCGGAAGGGGCGAGTTTAAGCGGGGGTTCGGCTTCGGAAGGAACGAGCGTTTACGATGGCGACCGGCTTTCCACTGAAACGGGTGGGGCACTGCAATTGCGCAGCGGCGGAGTGACGCTGGCCCTGAGTGGAGCGAGTACCGTGATTGTTCGAAGCAATGCCAAGAACTCGGGAAAAGAGTTCGAAGCGGAACTCGCGTCCGGGACGATCACGCTTTCCGCAGCGGCGGAAGCGGCGGCGGAGATTCAGGCGCTCGGCGCACGGATTCGGCGTGGCGCGGATGGAAGAGTCATCGCGCAGGTGCGGATTCTGGGACCGAAAGAGTTGCTGGTGTTTGCGCGGCGAGGTTCCGTGCAGGTCTCGTATCGCGAGGAGAGCGAGACGATTTTGGAAGGCAAGTCGTACTATGTGCTACTCGATCCCACAGACGGCGATGATTCCAAGGATTCCAGCGCGAAGAAAGCGGGAAAGCACGGGAAAGCCCTAGTGCTGATTGCGGTCGCAGTGGCCGCGGGGGCGGCGGCGACTTCCATTCCGATGGCGCTGCGGCAGCACTATGAGAGTCCGGACCGGCCTTAGTCGGGTTCGAGACGTTTTCAGCGACTGCTGGTGGATTGACAGGCTGAACTAATTGAAAGAAAGGCGCACAGACTAGAGACTGCGCAACCAAAACCGTCAGATGAGTTCGACACCGGAGAAGAAGTAGGCGATTTCGAAGGCGGCGGTTTCCGGGGCGTCGGAGCCGTGAGTGCAATTGTTGCCGATGCTGGTGCCGAGGTCGTGGCGGATGGTGCCGGGGGCGGCTTTCTTGGGATCGGTGGCGCCCATGGTGTCGCGCCATTTGGAGATGGCGCCTTCGGCTTCGAGAACGAGCGCGAAGATTTTGCCGGAGCACATGAAGTCACAGAGTTCTCCGAAAAAAGGGCGGGCTTTATGAACTGCGTAGAAGCCCGCGGCTTCGCCACCCGTAAGAATCATCGTTTTGATTGCAACGATGCGGAAACCAGCTTTGTGGATGCGGGAGAGAATTTCTCCCTGAAGATTGCGGCTAACGGCGTCCGGCTTGATGATTGCGAAAGTGCGTTCGAGTGCCAAGCTATTTTCTCCTCTTTGTGGGCTTCCTTTGACCACGTTGGGTCGTATCGACATACTGGCGATCTACGTAAATGAAATGGATCGTTCCGTTGTCTTCCACGAATTCAAGCTCCAGACGGCCGCCGTCATAACCAGATAGCTTGATCGGAACGCCTACTAACGCGGAAATGGCCTTTTGGTCCTCTTTGGGCAATCCGTCGAGGAGACCGGGCGGCAGTTTTACCAGAACAACTTTACTCCCCGGTTTCGGCTGGAACTTTCTCGATCGCGCAGTTTTCTTCGGAGCCACCAGAACAATGACCTCGTTACTTTAGGGCGGCGGCTACGGTCGAGCCTAGGTCCGCGGGGGTTTCGACGCAGCGGATGCCGGCGGCGCCCATGGCGGCGTACTTGTCCTTGGCAGTGCCTTGACCGCCGCTGATGATGGCGCCGGCGTGGCCCATGCGGCGGCCTGGCGGCGCGGTTTGGCCGGCGATGAAGCCGACGACAGGCTTCTTCACGTTGGATTTGATCCATTGCGCGGCGATTTCTTCGGCGTTGCCGCCGATTTCGCCGATCAGAATGATGGCGTGCGTGTCCGGATCGTCGTTGAAAAACTTGATGGAATCGAGAAACGACGTGCCGATGATGGGGTCGCCACCGATGCCGATGCAGGTGGACTGGCCGATACCGAGTTTTGTGAGCTGGTCCACGGCTTCGTAGGTGAGCGTGCCGCTGCGGCTGACGACGCCGACGTTTCCCTGCTTGTGAATGCGGCCGGGCATGATGCCGATTTTGCATTTGCCGGGAGAGATGATGCCGGGACAGTTGGGACCGATGAGCCGGGTTTTCTGGAAGTCCACGGTAGCGGCGACGCGCACCATGTCCAGCACGGGAATGCCTTCTGTGATGCAGACGACTAGAGGAAGCTCGGCGTCAGCGGCTTCGAGAATGGCGTCCGCGGCGAACGGCGGCGGAACGAAAATGACGGAGGTGTTTGCGCCAGTGGCTTTGGCGGCGTCGGCTACGGTGTTGAAAACAGGGCGTTCAAGATGCTTTGTTCCACCCTTCCCTGGCGTGACGCCGCCGACTACGTTCGTCCCGTATTCGATCATTTGCTGAGCATGGAACGTTCCCTCGCGCCCAGTGAAGCCCTGCACGAGCAGCCGAGTTTTTTCGTTGACGAGAATGCTCATCGCGCACCTCCGGCAAGCGCGACGACTTTTTGGGCGCCGTCCTTCATGCCGTCGGCGATGGTGAAATTTAGGCCACTGTCTCGCAGGATTTGCTGGCCAGCTTCCACGTTGGTGCCTTCCATACGCACGACTACGGGAACTTTTAGTTGCAGATCTTTGGCCGCGGCGACGACGCCAGTGGCGAGCACGTCGCAACGCAAGATGCCGCCAAAGATATTGATGAAGACGGCTTTCACGGAGGGATCCGACATGAGGATGCGGAAGGCGTTTTTCACCTGATCGGCGGAAGCGCCGCCGCCCACGTCGAGAAAGTTTGCCGGCGAACCGCCCGCGTACTTGATGATGTCCATGGTGGCCATGGCCAGGCCCGCGCCATTCACCATGCAGGCGACGCTGCCATCGAGCTTGATGTAGTTCAGGCCGTATTTCGAGGCCTCCACTTCCAAGGGGTCTTCCTCATCGAAGTCGCGCAGCTCGCGAAGATCCTTGTGACGGAAGAGCGCGCTGTCGTCGAAGGTCATCTTGGCATCGAGAGCGACAAGTTTGCCGTCGCCGGTGAGCACGCAGGGATTGATTTCGAGCAGCGACGCATCGGTATCCACGAAGGCGCGATACAAAGCCTGAAGAAACGGGATTGCGGAATTCACGACTTCACCCGGCAAGCCCAGTCCAAAGGCGATTTTGCGCGCTTGATACGGCTGCATGCCCACGGCGGGGTGAATCGGTTCGCGCAGGATGGCGCCGGGATTGGTCTTGGCGACTTCTTCGATTTCCATGCCGCCCGCGGCGCTGGCCATGAAAATAACGTGGCCGCTGGCGCGATCGACGAGCAGGCCGAGATATAGTTCGCGCTTGATATCGAGGCCTTCTTCGATGAGCAGGCGCTTGACGATGCGGCCGCCGGGGCCGGTTTGCGGCGTGACCAGTTTCATGCCGAGAATGTGGCTGGCGAGGTCGGCGGCTTCATCGGAAGAGCGCGCCAGCTTGACGCCGCCGCCTTTGCCGCGGCCGCCGGCGTGGATTTGCGCTTTCACGACGACGACGGTGACATTCGAACGCAGGCGGTGCGCCGCTTCGCGTGCTTCTTCCTTGGTGAAGACTACTTCACCCCGCGGGGTGGTGACACCGTAGCGCGAAAGGATAGCTTTGGCTTGGTACTCATGAATCTTCATCGAGTTTCCGTTTTCCGTGTGACTTTGAAGCAGTCAGCCAGTGTTAGAATTTTGAGGCAGCGCGAAACATAGAAGTTTACTAGCAAGGCGGAAACGGAGCAAGGAGCGGCGGAGCGGATGAGTTTTCAAGTCGCGTTCCCGGCGCTCTAAGCAGCTGACTGGCGCTGCTAAGGGGCTTTGGCGGGGCGGCCAGATTTCGGAATATACTCGGACAGACTCTATGAAGCTTTTTGTACCAGCGCTCCTTGTTGCCATCGCTTTAGCGTGCGCTATGGCAGTCGTAACCCATGCCTACGGCCCTCACTCCACGCCAGGCATTCGAATTCTAATCGTCGGTCTTCCAGGCTCACTCTTTGGGGTTTGGGCTGGGCTCATGTTTGGCGAAAATCAGTTCCTTTTTTATGCCGTGACCGCCTTGGTTAATTCGGTTTGTTATTTCTTCGTCTTAAAGGGACTGCTATTCCTAAAACGTAGTCTTTCAAAATCAACAGCAAAGCGATCCCCAAACTAGGGCGATGGACAAGATGCTCGCACGACCGATGAAAGAATCCGCGAGAACCTAACTGCTGGGCAGCCACACAACTGCTGAATCTCGATGACATTATCACTCATTGATCGCGTTGAAGCCGGGCACATGCTCACGCACGCGGAAGCGGAGGCGGTGATGGAGGAGCTGTTGTCAGGACGGGCCGAGACGGCGGAAATCGTGCGCTTGCTGACGGCACTGAATAAGCGGCTCGTGCAGGTGCAAGAACTGGCGGGATTCGCGCGGGTGATGCGGCGGCACGCCACGCGGGTGTTCGCGGAGGGCGAGCCGAAGCCCGCGAAGATGGTGGACACGTGCGGCACCGGCGGGGACGATTCGGGGACGTTTAATATTTCGACGGCGGCGGCGATTGTCACGGCGGCCGCGGGCGCGCGCGTGGCCAAACATGGTAACCGCGCCGCGAGTTCGCGGAGCGGGTCGGCGGATGTGCTGGAAGCCCTGGGAGTGCGGATTGATTTGCCGTTCGAACGCTATGGGCGTGCCATTCGGGAGATTGGCATCGGCTTTTTGTTTGCGCAGGCGGCGCACACGGCGACGCGGCACGCGACTCCCGCGCGAAAGCAGATTGGCGTTAGGACAGTCTTCAATTTGCTCGGGCCGCTGACGAATCCGGCGGGAGCGCAATCGCAAGTGCTGGGCGTTTTCTCAGCAAACGTGATGGACCTGGTGGCTGCCACGCTTGCGGAACTCGGTGTACAGCATGCGTTTGTGGTCCACGGCGGGGGAGGGCTCGACGAGATATCGCTGGCGGGAGAAACGCTCGTCGCAGAGGTCAAGGATGGCGCGGTCAGGCGCTTTACCGTAACTCCTGAAGAGTTCGGAGTGGAGCGCGCGCCGCACGACTCGATTCGCGGTGGGACGGCAGCCGAAAACGCGGCGCTGATTCGGCGAATTCTCGCCGGTGAGTCTGGGCCACCACGCGACATTGTAGTGGTCAATGCCGCGGCTGCGCTCGTCGCAGCAGGAGTCGCTCCCAACTTCCGCGACGGTGCCAATCTCGCAAGCGCGACAATCTCTTCGGGGGCTGCGGCTGAGAAACTGGCTGCGCTCGTTGCGTTTACAGCGGCGAGCTAACACCATTCAGCGAAGTTAAGAATTGAAGGAGAATCCCTGTTACGGACGGTCGGGGCTTTCGAGGGCTTCCTGAACGGCCAAGCCCGTAATTATTGCGACGACTGTGGGGATCAAGAAGAACCGGCCATGCGCGGCGGCAATAGGCGACTTGTTATTGTGGTTGGCGCAACTGCCGTCGATCACCACACGATAAGACTGCCCTTCCTCGACAATTTTAGTTTCCTTGCCAGCGGTGACTTCGAGCGACTGCACGCGGCTGGTGACCACCACGGCGCAATTTTCGAGCGTCATTTGCCCGGCGGTGAGTGCGGACGTCTGCGGACGGACGCGCACGTCGGCGGCGATGAGCCGCAATGCGCCACCGCTTTCCACGCGGAAACCGACGGAGCCGCGCTGAAGCACGGCGGTCAACGTGGCGTCCTCTTGTGTGACCAAAATCGCGCTGTTTTCCGGCAGCTGAAGCTGCGCGGAGCCGGAGCGGAGGCCAAGAGTCCCGTTCACTTCGGTGGCGAGACGATCGCCACTGTAGATCGTGGTTCCGACAGAGGCTGCGGTGTTGTTCAGATGGCCGCCGGCCGATAGCGTGACGACACCCAGCGGAGCGGATTGCCCGGACAGAGAAATACCCGTCAGCAAGAATGCCAGCGTCATAGCCAAAATGCGGCGCATACCTGTGCGAAGCCTCCGAGGGAAGTGCACTTTGAATGTAGGGAGAAGAAGATGCGGGCGCACTGGTACTGTGCGTAAAGGGGTGTTGGCGGCTACCGCACAAGGGAGAACTCGTCCTGTCCGAAGGTACAGCTGTACGAACGGACAGGTCCAATACGAGGACAGACTAGGTTTCGTACAGCCTGGCGTCACTCCTGGCGATGGAGGCAGCGCACCGCATAGATAAAGCACGCCAACGCGAAGACAAGGAAGGCCGCGCCTTCGAGTAATATCGAATGGAGATTGCCGAGGCCGATGGAGGTGAAGCGCAGCCAATCGATCTCCCACGTAATTGGATTGAGCAGCGCGGCGAGACGGAACCATGAAGGAAGCGGGTCCAGCGGATAGAACATCGAGCTCGCAAACATGAAGACGAAATAGAAGACGCTGGTGACGCTGTTGAAGACGTCGTTACGGCGAATTCTTAACGCGAAGATGGCGTAAAAGAAAAACCAGCCGGCGGTGCCAACAGCCATCCCGATAAGCAGCAGCGGCAGGTTTTGCCAGTGCATGCGAATCCCGAGCAGCAAGCGGCCAACAACTAGCGTGAGCGCGGCTTGCACCACGGCGATGCAAACGTTGAAGATGACTTTGCCGAGCAGGTATTCGCTGCGGCTCATGGGATAAGTCAGCATTTCGTAGAAAATGCCGTTGTCGCGATCGAGAAAAAACGACCACGAGGTGTTCGACGCGATGGCAAAGCTTGCCATGGCCAGGATTCCGGCGAGAAAGAATTCGTTGTAGTTGACGCTACCGAGACCGGCGGGAGCGCCGAGCGCGGAGTTGATGCCCACGCCGAAAACCAGCATGTAGAGCAGCGGGAAGAAGAGATCCCAGAAAATAAACGTGAAATTCGTGGCGCGAATTTTGGCTTCGCGGTACACAACGGCGGATAGCGCGCTCATGCCGTCTCCTTTGCCTGCTGCGTGGTCAGTTCAACGAAAATATCTTCCAGGCTGGCGCCGCGCACCTCGACCCGCAAAACGCGCCGCCCGTGCGTGAGCGCGCTGACAATTTCCATGACGCGGCCTTCTTCGGTTTTCAGTGCCAGATCGATGGTGTTGGCTTCGATGGTGAAGCGAATGGGAGCCAGCGCGGCAATTTCCGTTTGAATCGTTTCCGGCAGTTGGTCAAACGTGAGTGTGACTTCGTATACGCCATGCGAGAGCAGTTTCAGGGTGTTCAAGTCGCCGCGGGCGATCTGTTTGCCTTTGTTGATGATAAGAATGTCGTCGCAAAGTTCTTCCGCTTCGCTGAGGACTTGCGTGGTCAGGATAATGGTTCTGCCCTTCTCCACCTCCGCGCGGAGGAGGTTCATGACCTGACGCTTCAGGAGTGGGTCCATGCCGGTGGAGAATTCGTCGAGAAAAAGCACGGGCGTTTCGACCATGAAGACTTTCGCGACCTGGACGCGGCGGCGGAAACCGCCGCTCAGGTCCTGCACTTTTCGATCAACTTCCGCGCCGAGCTGAAAATCAGCGATCAGGGCGTCGGCGCGGCGCGTGGCGGTGGCCTTGTCCAAGCCTTGAAAGCGCGCGTAGGTGAGCAGATTGTCCCTAACGGAGAGGAACAGCTCGACTGCGGTTTCTTGAATCACCGACGAAATTCGTTTGCGGACTTCGATCGATTTCTTGACCACGTCATAGCCGAGAATTTTCGCGGTGCCCTGCGTCGGGCGGGTGAGCGTGGTGAGCACGCGCAAGAGCGTGGACTTCCCTGCCCCGTTCGGGCCGAGCAAACCAAAAATAATTCCGCACGGCACGTGGAAACTCATGCCATCGACGGCGCGGACGGGCTGCTTCCCGCGGGCTGAATAAATCTTCACGAGGTTTTCTACTTCGAGTGCAAATTCACTCATCGCCTGCTCCAAATCCACGTCGCGGGGGAGACGCACCGCGGGAAGAAACCAGTGCAAACAAGCAAACCGTACAAAGGTCGGATAGAATCGCCAGCGGGTGGCATCGCGCCCGCACAAGTGCTTTCAGGCAGCTGAGCTGCCGCGAGAGTCAGAGGAGGGTAGGTTTGAGAAACATTGCGGTCACACTTTTGATTGCCCTTTTACCGTATCCGGCGCTGGCACAGAAGTCAACTCCTCCTTCTCCCGCGCAAGTCGCGGAGGCCGTGCGCGAATACCGCCTGGAGAATGAAGACCGCATCATTCGCGAACTGAACGAGTTTCTTGCGATTCCCAATCTTGCCAGTGACACGCCCAATATCCAGAAAAACGCGGCGCATTTGGTGGAGATGCTGGAAGCGCGCGGCATCGAGACGCATCTTCTGTCCATCGCCGGCCGCGGTCCGGTGGTTTTCGGCAAACTGATTTCGGCGGAGGCCACGCGCACGGTGCTTTTTTACGCGCATTATGATGGCCAGCCGGTTGATCCCGCGGCGTGGACGGATGGAAAACCGTTTGAGCCGGCGCTGCGTGACGCGGCGATTGAAGCCGGCGGAAAGCGCATTCCGTTTCCTGAGAATAGCGCGGCGCATCCCGGAATTTACAACGATGACTGGCGGATTTACGCGCGTTCCTCTTCGGATGATAAATCGCCAATCGTGGCGCTGCTGGCAGCGATTGACGCGCTTCACGAAAAGAAAATCCCACTGGCGGTAAATCTGAAAGTCATCTTGGAAGGCGAGGAAGAAGCGGGCTCGCCGAATCTGCAGCGCACGCTGGAACTGCACAAGAACTTGCTTGGCGGCGACGTGCTCATTACCGGCGATGGGCCGGTGCATCAGAGCGGGCGTCCGCTGGTTTTCTTTGGGAACCGTGGCGACATCGGGCTGGAAATCACCGTGTACGGTCCGGTGCGCGCGCTACACAGCGGGCACTACGGGAATTGGGCGCCGAATCCGGCGATGGAATTGTCGCGGCTGCTGGCATCCATGAAGGATGCGGATGGGCGCGTATTGATCGAGGGCTACTACGATGACGTAACGCCGCTGGGCGAAGTGGAGAAGAACGCGCTCGTGGAAATGCCGGACAACGACGCTGATCTGGAACGCGCGCTGGGGATTGCGAATCCGGAGGGCGGCGGGAAGAAACTCGTGGAGCTGCTGACGCTGCCGTCACTGAACGTTCGCGGATTGAAGAGCGCGTACGTTGGCGAGCAGGCGCAGAACGTGGTGCCCGACCGGGCGGAGGCTTCTCTGGATGCGCGGCTGGTGCAGGGAGAGGACCCGCAGAAAAAGTTTGAGCAGATCGCTGGGTTCATTCGCAAACAGGGCTACTACGTGATCGACCGAGAGCCGACGCTGGACGAGCGGCACCTGCATCCGCTGATCGCCAAGGTCGTGGATGAAGGCGGTTATCGCGCTTCGCGGACGGCGATGGATTTGCCGGTTTCGAAAGCGCTGGTGAAGGTCGTTCAAAGCGCGACTGCCGGGAAGGCGGTGATTGCTCCGACGCTGGGCGGCAGCGTGCCCATGTACATTTTTGAAGACTTCGGTCTGCCGTGGATTGGCGTGCCCATCGTGAATTACGACAATCATCAGCACAGTTCGGACGAGAACTTGCGGCTGGGGCACCTCTGGCGCGGGATGGAAATTTATGGGGCGGTTCTGGCGGATTTGAATTGGTGAAAAAGAGGAGAGAGGATAACGCAGAGACGCAAAGTGCGCAGAGGAGCGCGGAGAGTGGGGCAACGCGGGGGGAATTACAGTGAGAGGAAGTTCTTGAGGAGTTGTTTGCCGGATTCGGTGAGGACGGATTCGGGATGGAATTGGACGCCTTCGATCTTGTACCGCCGGTGGCGGAGACCCATGATGATGCCGTCGTCGGTTTCGGCGGTGATAAAGAGTTCGCGGGGCAATGCTTTTTTTTCAACGATGAGGGAATGGTAGCGAGTTGCGGTGAACGGATCCGGTAGCTTGCGGAAGATATTTTTGCCATCGTGGTGGATCTGGCTGGTTTTGCCATGGAAGAGCTTCGGGGCGCGGATAATTTTCCCGCCAAATGCCGCGCCGATGGCCTGATGTCCGAGGCACACACCTAGAATCGGAAATTTTCCGGCGAGGCGTTCGATCAATTCCACGGAAATGCCGGCTTCCTGCGGCGTGCACGGCCCGGGCGAGATCACAATTCGTTCCGGCTTGCGGCGCGCAATTTCTTCGACGGTAATTTTGTCGTTGCGATGCACTTCGACGTTGCAACCCAGCTCGCCAAGATACTGCGCGAGGTTGTAGGTAAACGAATCGTAGTTGTCGAGCAGCAGGATCATTTCAACTTCCTCGAACGGCTTCCGCGATGCGCGTTTTCCAGCGCGGTGAGCAATGCTTTCGACTTGTTCACGCTCTCTTCATATTCGCCTTCCGGCGTGGAATCCGCAACAATACCGCCTCCGGCCTGGACGTAGGCGACGCCGTTTTTCATGACCATGGTTCGAAGCGCGATGCAGGAATCGAGGTTGCCTGCAAAATCGAGATAGAGAATTCCGCCGGCGTAGATTCCGCGGCGCGTACGCTCCAGCTCCTCGATGATTTCCATGGCGCGCACTTTCGGCGCGCCAGAGACGGTTCCGGCCGGAAAGCAGGCCATCAGCGCGTCGAAACAGTCCACGTCCTCACGCAAGCGGCCGCGCAGGCTGGAAACCAGGTGCATTACGTGCGAGTAGCGCTCCACGGTCATTAGTTTTTCAGGCCGCACCGTGCCGTAGTCGCAGACGCGGCCGAGGTCGTTGCGCCCCAGATCTACCAGCATGATGTGTTCGGCGCGTTCCTTCTCGCTCGCGAGCATTTCTTTTTCAAGGCGCTGGTCTTCGGCTTCGTCCTTGCCGCGCCACCGCGTCCCAGCGATGGGCCGGTAGAAGACGTCGCGGCCCTGCACTTTGACGAGCATTTCGGGCGAGCTCCCGGCGACGGAGACGTCATTCATCTGCAGGTAGAAGAGATAAGGCGAAGGATTCAGCGCGCGCAGCTCGCGATAGATTTCGAACGGCTCGGCGTGCGTTTTGGCCGAGAAACGCTGGCTCACGACGACCTGAAAAATATCGCCGGCGCGGATGTACTCCTTGGCCTTTCGAACGGCGGCCAGATATTCGGCCCGGCGAAAGTTCGAGGTCACTTTGATGGGCGCGTGCTTCTTCGATTTCGATGGCGGCTTGGGCCGCTCCGCGGCAACGGGCTCTTCGAGCTGGCGGCGCGTCTGTTTGATCTCCCGCACCGCGGCGTTGTATTTCGCGCGCAGCGAACCGCTGCCTTCGGTGAATACGTTGCGAACAATCCACAAGCGGTGCTGCACGTGATCGAAGGCGATGATGCCGTGATAAAACATCAGCATCGCATCGTACAAGCCGATTTCGTCTTTCAGGCGTTTGGGCAGCCGTTCGATAAGCCGCACCATGTCGTAACTGAAATAGCCGATGGCGCCAGCAACCAGCGGCGGCAAGCCGGGAAGCCGTACGGGGCGGAAGCGTTCGATGCGCTCGCGCAAAAAAGAAATGGGGTCGCGCTCTTCCCAGACGAGGCGGTCGGGGCTCTCCAGCACGCACGCGCCGCCGGCATAACGGAACACTTCCTCGGGGTGCGCGCCGGCAAAGGTGTAGCGCGCGATTTTTTCGCCGCCTTCAACACTTTCCAGAAGGAAGGAATACCGCGCGCCCTGCGCGATCCGCAGATAAGCGCTGACCGGTGTCAACAAGTCCGCCGACAATACTTCATAGACCGGGATGAGATTTCCCTGTTTAGCGAGCCGCTGGAATTCGCGAAAGTCGGGCTGAATCATGGAAGCAAGTTCACAGTTGAACGTTCAAAATCCAAACTCAAAGATCCTTATTATTACATCAGACGGGTAAGCGGCGGTGCAGCTTCCCCTCGGCTCGCAGAGCGGTTCGCACCGCGCGCCGCATGAGGGCTTCCGGCGCGCGCTTTTCGGTCCAAATCTCCCATTGCGCGATGCCCTGGGCGAGAAACATTTCGACACCGGAGACGGCGGCGATGCCCCTTTTTGCGGCGATTTTCAAAAGCTGCGTCCTCTCCGGCCGGTAGATCAAATCCATTACCAGCCGACAGTGTAACTCGTTGGACGCGAGTGGCGAAAATCCGTCGCGTGGGTGCATACCGATGGGCGTGGAGTTCAGGATGGCGTCAAAGAACTCTGTGCGCAAGGCACGCCGCGGCACGGCTTCGCCGCCAACGGCGCGCGCGAGCTCCTTCGCAGCTTTCTCGCGGCGCGCGCAGATCCCGACCACGGCCCCGCCGCGCGCCAGAGCAAACGCCACAGCCCGCGCCGAACCTCCCGCGCCAAAAATCAATACGCGGCTCCCCTTGATGCGAAGTTTCTTCCCGAGAGCGCGCAGCACGCCGACGTAGTCCGTGTTACAGCCATACAGCGAGCCGTCGCGCCGCACGACTACCGTATTTACGGCACCGATGTCCGCCGCGAGCGGCTCGCATCCTTTCAAGTATCTCAGGATGGTTTGCTTGTGCGGCAGGGTCACGCTGAAGCCGCGGACGCCGAACGCCGGCACAGCCGCGAGAAAATCGGCGAGCCGGTGAACCAGGAACGGCAGATACACCGCGTCGAGGTGACGCGCAATGAAGCCCGTGTTGTGCAACAGCGGCGAAAGAGAATGCCCGATGGGATCGCCGATGACACCATACACACGCGTCTTGCGAGTGAGCGCGTGAGCGCGATAAAGATGTTTCATCTCCCGTAACGATACCTGGCCGGGAGCGGTAGCCTCGGCGACGGGCGCGTAGGCCAGCGCGCTGCCCTCCCGCAGCGCCAGGATTCGTGCCGGAAGGCCCACTTCGCCCATCGGCACGGCAACAAAATTCCTCGAACGCCGCGCCAATTTCAACAAGCGAACGCTGTCCGCGATCGTTCGCGCTTCCGCCGCAATCTTCACGGCGTCGGCCTCGCCGCCAGCCGGCGTGCTAAGGCTCTTGGCCAGAACCGGCGTGCGCTCGAAGTCGTGCACCGAAAGCAAGACTCGGCGCGGCACAGCGTATTCGCGGATCGATTGATCCGGCAGCTTGCGTAACGTTTCCACTTCCAGGTCGCACCACTCGCAGCCCGCCTCGCGCGCCCGAATCAGCCAGTAGAGCTCCCGGTCTACCCCGCCCTCAAACTTTCCGCCGCCTTCCCGTCGCCTGCAAGTAGCCACAAAGCAAGCACTTGTATGCCGATGTTTCTGCAGCCATCCGAGAAACCGCGTCCGCTCCGCATCGTTTCGGAGCCAATCCAACCGGAGTTCGACGGTCTTGGTCTCCCGCAGCGCGAAGCCAACCTGCTTCGCCATCTCGGCTGCCGTGGAGGCCGCAACGACCGCGCAGATGCGCCGGACTCCTGTTCCAAACAGGCTCATGAGCCGCCTTGTACCGCCAAGCCATTGAAAATACAGCCCGATTCAGCCTGTAGTATGCCGTATCAAATGTGTAAAGCAAGGCAGTTCAATTTGTTGACGCCCGGTGCCGGCCCTGCTATTTTCGCTAGGAATAGTCCCCGCACGCCCATTGGGACGTGTCTTCGAAGGAGTCATGAAATGCGCGTTAGACTAGCTGCTTTGTGTCTCTTGATCTTCCTGGTCGCAACCGTGGCTTCGGCCCAACGGGCGCCCGACGCTTCCTATAAGGCAGTGCAACCGGATTTCAATTCGGTGAACTGCTCCGGCTTCGCCACCGACCAGAAGGTGCCGGACGGTATCCAGCTCATCTCCGGAGAGCAATCCAACTACAAGATCACTTTTGCGCGCGGCGACTTTGTCTACATCAACAGGGGGCAGGACAAGGGCGTCCGAGTTGGCGACCGCTTCTCCGTCGTGCGGCCAGACAAGGATTTCACGGATGTGCCGTGGTTCAAGTGGCAGGACAAGCTTTTGAAAGCTATGGGGAACCTCTATCGGGATGCGGGACAGGTGCGGGTGGTCAACGTGCAGCCCAAGGTCTCCATCGGGGAAGTGATCTTCTCCTGCGATTACATGCAGCGGGGAGACATCCTGCTGCCCCACCAGGAGCGCCCGTCACCTCCGTATAAAGACCCATCCGCGTTTGACCACTTTGCGCCTGTAAGCGGTAAACCCGTGGCTATGGTCGTGGCGGGAACCGACTACACCCAGGTTTATGGGAAGAACAACACCGTCTATGTGAACCTGGGAACGGCCCAGGGAGTGAAAGTCGGCGACTATTTCCGCATTTTCCGTTATCAAGGCACGATGGCCGAAACAGTGCCTCAAACCAAGGACTATCAATACATGATGTATGGTTTCGGAAGCGCGCCGCAGCGCTATGCCTGGAACGATCTGCCCCGCGAAGTGCTCGGGGAGGGCATTGTCCTGAACGTCAGCCGCAATTCCTCGACAATGATGATTACGTTCAGCCGCATCGAGATCTACGCGGGAGACTACGTCGAAATCGAATAGTCGCCGCGCAAGTAGATATCGGATGGACTTAGGCCCGCCCCGTTTTTCCGAGGCGGGCTTTTTTTTGACCAAAGCGAATATTGGGCTTTGCGCCGAATCGCGCGGAGAATTGCCGAACTATCCCAGTGCACCAGCATCCTGAAACACTTCGCACGTAAATCCAAAGACCCGGGCTTCTGGATTGCGCCAAGCCTCGCGCGGCAAGCCTGCCTTGCGACACGTTTCTTCCAAGAATTGCTCGCGCGAAAACTTGTGTTCGATGGCTACCTGTGGCAAGAGAAGCCCTCGCCGTCCCTGATGCACGACCAATAGCCCGTGCTGCCCGATCTCAATGGAGTCCGGAGCAATCGGGGCAAGATCGGAAAGGAGGGAAATCTCGACGGTAAGTTCGCCGAGTTGCTCCGTCTTCATGGGCGCAAACCTGGGATCTTCGCGGGCAGCACTGGCCGCGCAGCGGACGATGGCCTCTCCCAGGGGCTCCTGCGCTTCCACGACGCCGATGCAGCCTTGCAGCCGTTTCCTGACGTGAAGCGTCACAAAAACACCTCGGCGCTGCGTAAAGATTTCTTCGTGCGGGATATGATCCGGAAGCTTCTGGTGGGTAACCGCCTCGACGACGGCCGTTCGCGCAAGTTGCAACGCGGCGCGCCGCTCCGCTTCAGAGAGGGACGGCATCCTGCGACTTCTTGCGCGCCTCGAGCATGCGGAGCCGCCGGCGTTGCTTGATGCTGTCGTCCACGTGGCTCCAGAATCGCAGGAAATACTGTGCTGCAGAAACCAGCGCGCTGATCACTACCAGCCAGAGCAAGACGAGCGCCAGCGGCTTAAACGAAGGGTGGCGCGCGCCAACGATCAAGACCGCCACGGCGCACACCTGCAACACCATTTTTGTCTTTCCAAGCGCGGACGCCTCGATCGTGAAGCCCTCCGCCGAAGCAATATTCCGCAAACCCAGGACCGTGAACTCACGCCCGACGATAATCACGACCATCCACGCGGGCACCAGGTGCATATCCACCAAAGAAACGAACGCCGCGGAAATCAAGAGCTTGTCGGCGATGGGATCGAGAAGAATTCCGAGCGTGGTCACTTGCAACCGCCGCCGCGCCACGTATCCGTCTGCCCAGTCCGTCGCCGCCGCCAGGAGTAGGATCAACACGCCCCACACCTCGAAGTGCATGGTATACCCCCACAGTTCGACGTTCGGACTGCGGGTCAGCAGGATGACAATGAGAACGGGAACGAAGAAAATGCGCAGCAGCGTCAGTGAGTTAGGAAGATTCATGAGCGCTCGGCGGCGGGGAGGCCGCCCTGCGGCTTCAACCGCCGCAGTTTTACTATAGACTTCGTGTAGGAAGGCGTCAACGCCTTCGGGCCGGGGCACCAGCAGTCGCATGGAAGAGCAAAAAGGAGCGGAAACTGACAGCGGCTAGATACTCCGGGGTTAATGTAAATGCTGAACGGTCGCGAGGCATTGCGATACTCTTTCGTTACTCCAATGCTGCAAACCTGTGCAAATGTTAGAGGACGAGATATAGAGGCAAAGAGCCCCCTCAGGGCCTGTTAACACCCATTAATACGACATAACGTTTTTATTATCTGTATGTTACAAAGACTATCGGAACGTCCGTTTCTACCGAGTCCGCGGGTTCTTTCATGCTCCTCAAAAAGCGGGTTCGCAGTTTCCACAGTGTTTTCCACAGCGGGTGAGGCGCAGATTTGTGGAACGCGGTGTCCGGCGAGGGGCTGTAAGTGACCTAAAACAAGGGATTTTCGGGCGATTACCCGATAGTTACCCCAGCATGGATCCAAGGCGAATTTCAGATGGCACGCGGCCCGCGCAATAAGCGGATGGGAAGCATAAAAAGCGCGCTGATAAGACCGAGAACACCGTGTACCGCGATTCCAACGATGCGAAACGGCAGCGTCAGCAGCCACACGATGGGATAGAGCACCAGCGCCAGCAGTGCGACGGGCCAGCACAAAATAAATAGAATGATCCACAGGAAAAAAGCTGCCATGGCAACCTCGCTAATCTGCACCGCAGCGCGATCCATCTTCCTGGCGAGCGCGGAGCCACCGCCAGCCACAGTATAGTACGAGAGTCAGCGACGAGAAGTTTCCTCGACGATGAAGTCGTTGAGCCGCAAGCGCTTGGCTACCGAAGATGGCACCTCCGCGTCCAGCCGCATGTGCGAATCGTCGACTTGGGAAGAAAGCACGCGTCCAAGAGCATGTATCAGGGCGAGCGTTCGCCCTTCCGTCAGCGGCAAGCGCATCGAAAGCGTAACCACGGGATCCGTGGGCATCACGGCGTCCACGCGCCGCAATAATTCCTCGATTCCTTCACCGGTCAGCGCGGACACGTAGACCGAACCGCCGTCTCCGCTGCCATTTCTTCCTGCGCCGTTCGGAAGAGCCTTTCGTTCTTCGGGAGTGAGCTGATCAATCTTATTCAGCACGCGCAACCTGGGCCGGTCTTCGACGCCAAGCTCTGCGAGAATCTTGTCCACTTCTTCATCAAGCTCATCGTGGTGCGGATTCGAAACGTCGCTCACGTGCAGAATCAGCGCTGCTTCCTGCACTTCCTCGAGCGTCGCGCGAAACGCGGTCAGCAATCCCTTCGGCAGATCGCGGATGAATCCCACGGTGTCGGAAACCAGCACGCGGCGGTTCGAAGGAAGGCGCAAGGCACGGATCGTGGGATCGAGCGTGGCGAACATGCGCGAGGAAACCAGGACCTCAGCGCGGCTCAGCGCGTTGAATAAAGTGGATTTGCCGGCGTTCGTATAGCCCACCAGGGCGATGGTTCCGAGCGGAACGGCGTTGCGCGCTTCACGGCGCAGGGCGCGCTGTTTGCGAACTTCGTCAATGCTGCTCTGAATCTTCCCCACCCGGTCGCGAATCCTGCGCCGGTCCGTTTCGAGCTTCTTTTCACCGGGGCCGCGCACGCCGATGCGCCCCGCAGCTCCGCCGCCTCCGCTTTTGCCGCCGAGGCGCGACATCGCGGTGCCTTTGCCGGTCAGCCGCGGCAGCATGTAATTCAGCTGTGCGAGTTCCACTTGCAACTGGCCTTCGCGGCTGCGCGCGTGCCTCGCGAAAATATCCAGAATCAGTTGTGTGCGGTCAATGACGCGGCGCTCCGTGGCCTCTTCAATATTCCGTTGCTGCACCGGCGACAGATTGCTGTCGAAAATAATCAGGGGCGCCTGGTGTGCCGTGGCTTCCGCACGAATTTCATCCAGCTTGCCGCGTCCCACGAGCGTTGCAGGATCAGCCGATTCACGCACCTGGAACACGGTTCCCGCGACCTCGGCGCCGGCGCTCCGCGCCAGTTCCACGAGTTCCAGAAGCGATTCGCGGCCCTGTTCGCCAGCGGGCATTCCGGGAAAACGAGGCGCACGCTTCCAGCCTACGCCCACGAGCAGAGCACGCTCGGCGTTCGAAACTTGATGTTGTGTTTTCGTCACAAAGATCGACCTGGAGTCATCGTGCGGAAATCAGTATTCCTGGCGGGACTCGGTCCTGAACGCAATTATACGCTTCTCCCTTCGGCCCCGCGACCGATTCCGCCGCCTTGCGATTGCAGCCATTCGAATGCGCCTGCTTGCACGGTGGGATCATCGCCGAAACCGGAGAACCAGCGCACGCCTTGCTCTCTTCGAAACCAGGTGAGCTGGCGCTTGGCGTACTGCCGGGTGGCCTGCTGAATCGCTGTGCGCGCTTCTTCGATGGAAATTTTCTTGTGCAAGACGGCACGCAGTTCGCGGTAGCCGATGAAATCGAAGGCCTTGGCATCTTCTCGCAGACCGCTCGCGAGCAAGCTTTGCACCTCTCGCAGCCAGCCACGCTTAAGCATGCTCTCGGTCCTTGTGTGGATGCGTTCATGGAGCGCTTCGCGCGGAGGCAGCAAGCCAATTTTCAAAACGAGCCAACCCTCAAGCGGTGTGCGACCCTCGCGATGGACTTCGGAGATGGGCTTCTTCGCCAGCAAACAAATCTCGATGGCCCGAATGAGTTTCTGCTCGTCGGCAGCAGCGATTTTATCTGCGGCCTCCGCGTCCAATCGCTTCAAAACACCATGCAGGTAGCCACTCCCGTGCTCTTTCGCATCGGCGCGCAGCCGTTCGCGCAATTCTTCGGAGCGCTGCGGCAGCTCCGCCAATCCCTCGAGCAACGCGCGCAGATAGAGGCCGGTCCCGACGGTCAACACCGGCATGCGATTCCGCTGCCGCAAATCTTCCAGCACAGTCAAGGCCAACTGGCGATAGCCGCCCGCCGTGGCATCTTCCTCAGGCTGCAAAACGTCAATCAGATGATGCGGAATGTCACGGCGTTCGGAGAGGCTGGGCTTTACCGTGCCAATATCAAACCCGCGGTAGAGCTGCGTGGAATCACACGCCACCACTTCCCCGCCGAGACGCTCGGCCAGCCAAACACCGAGCGCCGACTTCCCCGACGCCGTCGGACCAACGATGGCAACGAGAGGCGGAAGAGCGGCGGAATCGTTCATCGCCAAAACAAATGCCGCGCGCGCACGAAAATAAAAATCAACACAAAAATAGCAAGGAGCAGACTTCCCAGGACTTGCTTGCGCTCGATCTTCAATGTTGCTGGTTAAAAAACTCGAGGGGAATGTTGTAGAGGTAAGTGTAGCGCAATTCGATGTAAGGTCCGCTGAATTGCGGCGGCAGGGGCTCGAACGGATTTGAGGCGCGCACGGAAGAGTACGCCGCGCGGTCCAGCGGCTCTTTCCCGGAGTTGCTCTGGATGACCGGCTCGGCGGACGGCACGCTTCCGTCGCGCATGATCTTGAACGTGAGGACCACGATTCCCTTTTCACCAAGCTCGACGGAACCCGGCATCACGGCAAACCAGTTGCGCTTCACGGTGACGTATACACGATTGAGATAGTTGCTGAAGTCCACGCCTTCATCGGGCGTGAGCATCTCGATGCCGCCGTACGCGGTTCCATGGCCACCGCCGCCGCGCCCAGAGCCTCCGCCGGGAATCGCGCCGCCGCCGACAATCGGGCGCGGGCCGGAACTCCTGGCGAGACCTTTCAAGGAATCTTGTATGGACTGGCCCGGCGAACTGGCTTTCGGCAGCGTCAAGGGATGCTGCGCTTGCGGCATATCCGGCAGCTCGAGCTTCAGCGGAGCTTTTGCCGTGGGTGCATCCGTTTGCGGAGCCGGTTGCACCGCGTCCTGCTTAGGAATTGGCGCGCTCGGCAACTCTCTCGCAGGCCGTACGGGCGCGGGCGCCGGGGCTGGCAAAATTGGCGGAGCAACTTCCCGCAATACCCGAGGATCCACATGAACTTTGGGAGCGGGCGGCCCGGGCCGCGTGGTCGGCTTCAACGCTTCCAGGGCTCCCGGCGGAAGCAGCACGGTCATTTGCCTGCGCGCCAGTTCCATCTCTTCCGGCGTCGGCCCATGCGGAGGGAACAGTTTCGATTGGAAGATGATCGCCAAAAGCAAAAGAATGTGGAATCCAATGGAAGAGATGCGCGTGACCGTCTGCCATTTGTCTTCTTTTTGCGGTGGGGCGATCAGCTGCACTTCCCCGGTCATAAAAATGTCCGGGTCTACCAGGTCCGTCGGAAGGCTCTGAAAGGGCTCCATCGTCTCCGGCGGCGCGGCCCCTTGCGGAACGGTGATGCGCGCGTCCATGTCCGTGGGCTGGAGCGGCGTGGAATGATCTTCCTTGACGTTGTACGCTTCGCGATTCACGTCGCGCGGAACGACTACGCGCGTGGCAATGGATTCGAGCGGCAGGTTCGAGGGAATCGTGGAATGCCCGTCCAGCGGCACAACCGGCAGCATGGCCGGAACCAGCGTGCGCTCGTCCATGGTGGTCGGACGGCGGCGCTGCGTCGTGGTGTCGGCCGCGGCGGACAAATGGGCGTCTTTCGGAACGAGAATCCTGTCAATCATCGTTTTGTTTTTTCTTGTGCGGCGAACGCCCCGACGTCCGCCATTCCACGGCCGCCGCTGGCTTCGAGCGCCTGGCGGCCGCCACTTACATTGACGCGCGCGGCATGCTCCTGGATGCTTGCCATTACGCGGCTGGCCAGTTCGAGCGCCGCGCGCCCCGCTGCTCCATTCGTTCGCGGCTCCTTGCGCGTGCGCACGGATGCCACAAACGCTTCCAGTTCCGCGTGCAAAGGTTCGACTGCAGGAGCATTCAGCTTTTCGAACCCGAATTCCGGCTGCGGACCGGCTTTCTTCACGCCGATGCGCAGCGCGTCACGCCGCGCGTAATCCAGCGAAATATATTCGTGCTGCTGGAAAAATCGCATCTTGCGCACGCGCTCCGTCGAAACCCGGCTGGCCGTAATGTTGGCAACCGCCCCGCCCGCAAATTCCAGCCGAGCGTGCGCGATGTCCACCTTGTCGGTCAAAACTGGAATGCCCACGGCTTTCACTTCGCTCACCGGTTCTTTCACCAGCGCCAATAAAATGTCCAGATCGTGAATCATCAAGTCGTAGATTACATCTACGTCCAGGCTGCGCGGCGTGAATACTCCCAGCCTGTGCACTTCAAAGAACAACGGCCGGTTGAGAATCGGTTCCACTGCAATCACGGCGGGATTGAAGCGCTCGACGTGCCCCACCTGTAGGATTCGCCCGTTTTTCTTCGCCGCGCCAAGTAGCGCATCGGCTTCCGCGAGATTCACGGCCATGGGCTTCTCGACGAGGACATCGAGTCCCATCTCCAGCAGACGGCAACCGACTTCCGCGTGAGAAACCGTGGGAACCGCGACGCTCACCGCATCCGCGCGTCCGCGCAGTTCTTCGAGACTCCCCAAAATCTGCGTTTGAAATTCCGCCGCGACGGCCGCGGCGCGTTGCGGATCCTGATCGACGATTCCGACCAGCTCCGCACCCTCAATTTCCCGGTAAACGCGCGCGTGATTGCGCCCGAACTCACCCGTCCCCACGACGGCGACACGGACTCTTTTCTCTTGTCCCGCCGCCGCGCTCATTCTTTACTTATTCCCTTGCTGGAGTCCTTTGGTTCCGGCCCCGCGGCCGGAGGGTATGCTTCAATAGCAATTCCGGCCGCGTCCGCCAACTCAATCAATTTTGTCCGGTCAAACAGCAGAGTCCGCCCCGCGTCCACCGCCAGCGCCGTCGCGCCGGCACCCCTCATCTGTTCGATGGTTGGCAATCCAACGACGGGTACGTCGAAGCGCATGTCCTGCCCCGGCTTGCTGACTTTCACGACCACCAGCGGCTTCCCGCCTGTGATTCGCGCCGCGCGCGCGATCGTGTCATCGGTTCCTTCCATGGCCTCCACGGCCACGCAGGCGCGATCCGCAATCACCACCGTTTGTCCGATATCCATCCCTGAAATTTGCCGAGCTACTCCGAGCCCGTACGCGATGTCTTCCGCTTCATGCTCATTCGGCGCGCGGCGCGTGAGCACGCCCGCCTCCGGCACCAGCGGCTTCAGGAACAGCGTCGAATCCACCAGGCGGATGCCTTCGTCTTCCAGCACGCGAGCTACTGCGCCGATCAGCGCATCCGTGTTTTTCCGCGGCAGCGAAAACAGCAGCTTCGCCAATTTCCAATCCGGCCGGATGCCGCTGAAAATCTTGTTGTGTTTCACCTGCCCGGCCATCACCGCTTGCGTCACGCCTTCCTGCTGCAGTAACTCGATGGTCTTGCTCAACTCCCCGAGGCTCACCCAATGCAAGCGTTTCGAAAGTTTCTCCAGCTCCGGCGAGGCCTCTTCCTTCAGCGCGATCACCGCCATTTCGATGCCCTGGCTGCGCGCGCCCTCCAGCACGAGGAAAGGAAACCGCCCGTTTCCCGCGATGAGGCCCCAGCTATTCGAATTGATGTTCGCGTCGGGCATGAATTCAGCAGTCTGAGTCGTTACTTCACGATGCCGCGCTCGGCGCTTTCGATGAACGTAATCAATTCCAGCACGTCCGCAGAATCCTTCAGCGTCTTCCTCATTTCCGCGAGCGCCTGCGAAGTATTCATTCTGGAGCGCAGCAGCAAGCGGTACGCGGTTTTGAGCGCCTTCAAGCGCTCCGCCGAAAATCCCTTGCGCTCCAGGCCAACCGCGTTGATGCCAAAACTTTTCGTCTCGCGCTCGGTCACCACCCTGGAAAACGGTGGCACATCCTGGGTGATCACCGTGGACGCGCCGATGTACGCGTAACGCCCAATCCGGCAAAACTGGTGCACCGGCGAAAACGCGCCGATAGTCGCGAAATCCTCCACCGTCACGTGTCCCGCCAGCGTCGCGCCGTTCACAAAAAGCGTCTGGTCGCCAATCTGGCAATCGTGCCCGACATGCGAATACGCCAGCAGAAAATTCCCGCTGCCCAAGTTGGTTTTGCCGCCGCCTTTTACCGTGCCCCGGCTCACAGTCACGTATTCGCGAAAAATGTTTCCGTCGCCTGCGGCCAATTCCGTGCGTTCGCCGCTAAACGTGTAGTCCTGCGGATCGCCGCCAATCACGCTGAACGGATAAAACACATTGTTCTTGCCGAAAATCGACGGCCCCTGCACCACCGCGTGCGCGTGCAGCACGCAGCCTTCTCCCAATTCCACGTCCTCGCCAACCACCGCGCACGCGCCGACCTTGACGCCTTCGCCCAGCTTCGCGCTCGCCGCCACGATGGCCTGCGGATGAATATGGCGCATGCTCATTTCGCGGATTCTTGCGCCTTCGCCATCACGTCGCGGTCCACCATTTTGCACATCAGCGTCGCTTCCGCCGCCAGTTTCCCGTCCACCGTGGCTTTTCCTTCCAGCTTGCAGAAGTCGCCGCGCCACGAAAGCACATTCATTTCGACTTTCAATTGATCGCCCGGCACCACCGGCCGGCGGAATCGCGCGCCATCCACCGCCACAAAATAGAGCAGCTTATTTTCGCGGTCAGGAACTTCCGTGAGCAGCAACAGTCCTCCGGTCTGCGCCATGGATTCGATAATCAAAACGCCCGGCATAACCGGCGCACCCGGAAAATGTCCCTGAAAATGCGATTCGTTGATGGTGACATTCTTCACGCCCACGATGCGCTTCAAGCGTTCCATCTCTAGGATGCCGTCCACCATCAAGAAAGGATAGCGATGCGGCAGTATCTTCTGAATTTCCACGACGTCCAGTAACATTCGCGCTCCCCGTCGCCGCCCACACGCCCAGCGGCGCCTCGCACTTCCCCGGCAAACTCTTAATTATATGCGAACCCGCACCCTCCGCGATACGCGGGTGCTCACCCTGTAGAGTGTTAGTCTCCGTTCCACGACTTCTCAGGAGCGGACCGAACCGCTTAAGTCAGAAATCAATTAGTTTGCAGTGGAGAATGAATCCGCCTCGGACAGATTCGGTTGTCGGGAGCCCGTAAACATCGGAAGTGGCTTGCACCTCTCGGTATCGGAGCCGGGATTCATCCTTGACCAACAAACGACTATTTGCCGGATGGGGAATATACGGCGTGACATCGGCGGTAATTTTTTCAACTTCCCATCTGTACTGAGGAACCGACGATTCAATCTCCTCTGGCACTACGGTCATGCGGTCAATGCTGAGGCCAATTTCACCAGTCACGTAGTCACCGACGGCTGCTTCGTTCGGCAACACGTCGGCTGTTCTGATTGCAATAACCCCAAAATCAATAAGACATGCTTTCTCCGACCCGAACAACACTTCCGCGGTCACCAAATATCCAAACTGGGTGGCGTGGATCGCAGATTTATGTCGGTCTGTTGCAATCTGAAGTTGCTGTGTCGTCCCGAACTCAAGCCCTCGTGAAGTAAGTTTCTGCGCTACACGGATGTGGCCCCAGCCGTCCCAAATGAGATACGCAGGGAATGAGAGATTCCATTGTTGAGACATAGCCGGGTCAATTCGCGAATCGTTCCAATCACAGTCGGTCAGATGGGATTATAAACACATCATAAGCAAACCCGGCGAGCCCCGAAACCCTGACCTAGCTCAACCGAGTTATTTGGCGATGCGCTCTAATTTAATGCCGGTTGGCTTCGGTCAGTGCGAGCACAGCATACGCCGTCGCGGCGTCGTTCATGAAGAGCGCGGTGCCGGGCGAGATGTGATGCTCCACATTTTTGTTTAGCGAGTAGCCCAGCCAGAAGCCCGCTGTCTTGTCTTGATTCGCCACCAGCCACGCGAGTCCCTGCTTCTCCTGCGGATTCTCACGGGGGATGCCCGCCTGTTGCAGCGCGAAGGTGATAAGTCCCGTCGCGTAGCCGTCGCTCTTCTCTTCCTGCGGCGTTTCGTCGTGCCGTTTCCATCCCGCAACGAGCGAAGAGAGGCTCCAGCCTCCGTCTGCCCGCTGCTTGCTCAAAACTTCACTGATGATCGCCTTCTGCCGCTCCGGATTGAGGAGTCCGGGCACTTTCGCCGAAGCCCACAAGAGAGCAACGCGATTGATGGTCGGCGGTGCCGCGCTTTCGCGGTTCAGGTATTCGCGAAGCATCGTGAGGTTTTTTTGGATTTCCGGCGCCGCGCGATAATTCCCCGGCGCAGTGCCCACCGCGACCGCCGCAAGCGTGGCTCCATAAAAGTCCGAATCGTCCGCTTCCCACGGCTCATTCGCGAACCGCAGCCACAACCACGCGCCCTTTTTATCTCCGGTGGTTTGCTGCTCCGCCCACATATTTTCGAAAGCCGCGCGCGCATCGCCGCTAAGTTGTCCACTCGCTGCATCCCTGCTGGCCAGGATCAACGCATTGAGAACGGCTTCCGTCCCGCGAGACTCCACCGTCTTGTACGCACCGCGATCCGCGTCGCTATAATAGGGCGCGATTTCCTTCCAAAGCCGCACGCGCTTGGTGACATTGTCGATGAGTCTGCGTTCGTTGACGGAAGGAGCCTCTTCCGCAAGCGCCGTGCGCAGCGCAGGCCGCGAGAGCGCGTAAGGCACCGCCGTATGACATGACACGCAGAACGTCTCGTGATCGCGTGCGGCCCTCGGCCATTCCATCCACCAATTTGCCCGCTGATCGAGGTATGCGGCCGCAGCCTTCTGGTCCCAGGGGCTCGCGATTTTCTTTTCAGGCGGATCGAGTGGATTCGCTATCGCGTTCGCATTCTTGGAGTCAGCGGCTCTCGTGTCCGCGTGCCAACAGACCACGATGATTGCCGTGACCAGGTACGCCGCAAGAGCGCCGGTTCGCTGCGCGGTTGCATTCATAGGGAACTTCTCCCTTTACGGACAATTCCGAAACGAATCTATCCCCGAAAGGTTACCACGAACGCCGTCTACCGCCCGGGCGTCGCACAGTTGCTGCTTCTTCGCCGCATTGTTAGCATGTCCGGGCCATGCCGGATTCTCCTTCACCCAAAGAATTCCTGCGCCTCCTGAAGCCGCGCCTGCCGCAGATGCTCGACGTTCTGCGCCGCTTCGTGATCGCCGAATCGCCCAGCCTGGAAAAATTTCCCACCGATTACTGCTGCGGAGTCATCGCCGCCGAATGGCGCAAGCACGGCGCTCAAGTCGAACGTCTCGCGCAAGTGCATCGAGGAGATCATCTGCGCGTCACCTATTGGCCAAGCAAATCGCGCCCCGCGGGTCAGCTCCTCGTCTTGGGCCATTACGACACCGTCTATTCCACCGGTTCGCTCCGGAAGATGCCCTTCCGTGTCGCCGCCGGCAAAGCCTATGGCCCGGGAACCTTCGACATGAAGGCCGGCATCGTCCAAGCGCTATTCGCATTGCAATCGTTGCGCGAAACGAAGGCCGCCCTCCGCAAGCGTCTCGTCTTCCTGTGGACCTCCGACGAAGAGATCGGCAGCGAATCCTCCCGAAAACTCCTCGAAACCGAAGTGCGCCGCAGCGACGCGGTCTTCGTCCTCGAACCCTCCTTCGGCCCGCGCGGCCTCCTGAAAACCGCGCGCAAAGGAGTCGGCCAAGCCGAGCTCATCGTTCACGGCCGCGCCTCGCACGCCGGCCTCGCTCCCCAGGAAGGCATCAACGCCATTCACGAACTGGCGCACCAGATCGCGCGCCTCGAAAAATGGAACGATCTCCGCCGCGGCGTCACCATCAACGCCGGCCTCGTCGAAGGCGGCACGCGCGCCAACGTCATCCCCGAACGCGCCCACGCCGTGCTCGATCTGCGCGCCCTCCGCGTCTCTGACATGCGCAATCTGGAGCGCCGCCTGCACTCTCTTCGCCCGATTCATCCCGGCGCGCGCCTGGAAATCACCGGCGGCTTCGACCGCCCTCCCCTTGAACACAAAATGAGCGCCGCGCTCTTCGCCCGCGCCAAATCACTCGCCGCGCAAATGAACCTCTTTCTCGGCGAATGCACCGTCGGCGGCGGCTCCGACGGTAATTTCACCGCCGCCGCCGGCGTCCCCACGCTCGACGGCCTCGGCGCCGTCGGCGACGGCGCCCACTCCGCCCACGAACACGTCCTCATCCACACCGTGCCCGCCCGCGCCGCGCTCCTCGCGTGCCTTCTCGCTACAACATGAGGGCAGGAGAATTTAGATCGATTGGAAATACTCCTTGAGGGGAAAAGCCAAAGCAGACCGAATAAAGTAGTTCAGCGCACGTAATTTTTCTTCAGATACTCCGCCGTCGATTGCGACAAATCCCCGTAATCGCTGCGCAACACTTCGCGAACCGCCGCCTCGGTGGCCACACCCTCCCCGATGCGGTCCAGGATGCGCTCGATATCCCCCATCCCATCCGTCTCCACAATGTATTCGATATTCGCCAGCGCCCACGCGTAGGCGTACGCCGCGCTGTTCCCGCTAAAGCCCATCCACGAGCCTTCCATCTTCGCGAGCGACCACGCGTGCCCGTCACCGTAAATCTGCACCAGCGTCGCGGCATTCTCTCCGCTGCGCTTCCCTTCCATCCATTGCGCCAGACCTTCCTGGATCCACGTAGGCGCATGCCCATGCGTCTTCTGCTGAATGAAGCTGTGCGTCAATTCATGTTTCAGCACCCGCGACAACTCCGAATCCACCCCCGTCAATCCCTGCACCGGAACGCGAATCCTCCCGTCATTCAGCGCGCCCACCCATCCCGGCGCCCGCGTAATGTCCGCAAACGCTTCCTGCGTGTACAGCACGACCCCAATCGAATCCGGCGGCGTAAAACTCAGCTCAGACTCGATCGCCGAAAAATGCATCTCCAGCGTGCGCAAGACATCCCTCGCCAGCGCCGGCGCCGCCGTTCCGCTGTAGCGCAACGTGAAGTGGCTGCTTTCGTTCTCTTTGTAATTCTCTTCCTCTTGCTTATCCCGCTGCGCCTTATCCAGCGCCGCCTGCACTTCCGCGTCCGGCCGGATGCTCAGCGCTTTTTTCCACTCCGCCACGGCCTGGTCCATCTTATTCATCCCGTAATACGCCCAACCCTCCAGCTTGAGCACGTCCGGATTGTCCGGCGCAACGCGTTTCGCTCGTTCCAGAAAATCAAGCGACTGTTTGAATTCGCTGCGCCGCAAATGCACATACGCCACGTTCATGAGCAGCGCAGGCTCTTCCGGCGCATAAATCAGCGCGGTGCGCTCATCGGCCAGCGCGTGCTCCATGTCTCCATGCGCCAGTTCAAACGTGGACGCGGCATGATGCGCGAGAGCCGCATTGAAATTGTCCTGCTTCGATCCCGACCGCGCCTCGACCTCCAGCTTGGTGATATACGCGCGATCGATCGCGCCGTCGTGCACCGCGAAGTGGTCGATCTCTTCGCCTGCCCCTACGCCAGCCGGCTGCATCGCCGGCGGCGCAATCGCCAGGTTCGCCGCATCGCCGCCCGGCGACCCCGCCATCGCCACGGCCGCGCCCTTTTCAATGTGGTCCACGATGGACTTCGGCAGGCTCAATTCCCCAGCGGAGGTCTGATACCGCACCTTGTCGCCGTCCTCCACAACACTCATTGCAGTAATCCGGCGGCCGTTCTTAAGGACGATAGTGTCGGCAAACGCAAATCCAGCGACCGCCAGCAGCGCGAAAGCGACCCCGAGCACAAGAAAACTCTTTGGAAACCTCATGAACGGCATCTTCCCATTTTAGAACCGCCCCACCGCCCGTCGCGATCCGCCTTGTTCCTCTATGCCGAAAGTGACTACACTTCTAGTATGCGGGCTGGGGTGAAGATTTTCGCGCTGTGGTGTCTTCTGGCACCTGCGGTTTTTCCTGCCACGGACAAATCGCCCCACGAATTGTTCGATGCCCTCAACGCACTGCGCCTCGATCCCTCCGCGATCTATCGAATCCCCCTGAACAGCCGCATCGAACTGCGCCGCGGCGACGCCGTTCTCTCCTTCGAAGAAGGAACGCTCGCTTTCCTGCTCCCCTTCGAGGGCCGCGTCACTGGCGTAGTCTTCTCCGGCCGCGGCCATATCCTCGCCGTCCCGCGCGATCCCAGCGAAAAACAGCAGATGGGCTACTTCCTCGGAGCGCCAGTGCTCGATCAGGACTTCGTCACCGCCTACATCCGCTTTACCGACGACACCGCCGACGAATTGCTGCACCAATTCCAGGTCGCCAATCTTGAACCCCAGATGGACGCTAGCTTCATTCTGGAGTGGGAGCCTGCCCTGGCCCAGCCCAACCCGCGCCAAACCCTGCGTATCCTCCTCGATTGGCTCTCTCCGAACCGGCAGGCCTACTTCTATTCGGCGTTGGAAGGCGTCGCGACCGGCGCATTCGATCTCGTGCTGGACGCGCATCGCGACGAACAGTTCCTCCTCGGTCAGTCTCACAAGGCCGCCGGCAAGTCCTACTACGATGTCTGGACCTCCCACAGTCTCCCCGGCTCCGTCACTCACCCTGTGCCATTCCGCGCTCTTCGATACGCCATGGACACCACCATCCGTCCCGATAATTCCCTGGACGCTACCGCCTCCGTCCATCTGCGCGCGGAAACCGGGGCGGAACGGGTTCTGGCGTTCCAACTCGCGCGCGATCTCGTCGTGGATAAAGTGACCGACGAGCAAGGCGCCGCCCTCGCCTTCTTCCAGAATGAAGGAATGACCTTCCAGCAGCGCAGCGTCCGCGGCGAAGACTTCATCCAAGTGATTCTTCCCGAACCAGCGGCGCGCAACCAGGAGCTCACTCTTCATTTTCACTACCGCGGCAACGTCATCGAAAACGCCGGTAACGGCGTGCTCTTTGTCGGCGCGCGCGAAAGCTGGTACCCGCACCTGGGCGATGCTGCCGCGTTTGCGGATTACGATCTAACCATGCGCTGGCCGCACAAGCTGCGCCTCGTCGCCACCGGCTCCAAACTCGAAGAGCACGAAGAGGGCGACTTCCGCGTCGGCCATTGGAAAACAGAGAGGCCGGCTCCCGTAGCGGGTTTCAATCTCGGCGACTACGCTGCCGCTTCGTTCTCTTCTGAAGGACACTCGATTGACGTTTATGCGAATCGCGAGCTGGAAGAGAGCTTGCGCACCCGTCTCTCCATGAACGATGGCAGTTCCCTGGCGATTGCCTCCAACTCTCATGGAATTGCTTCCACGGGTCATCCCATCCCGCCGATGCTGTCTCCCAGCCCCGCCGATGCGCTCAGGCAACTCGGCAAGGAGATGGATTCCTCGATCCATTTCTATGAATCGTTCAGTGGCCCTTTCCCTTTTCACACGCTGAGCGTTTCTCAGATTCCAGGATCCTTCGCGCAGGGCTGGCCGGGCTTGCTCTACCTTTCCACGTTCTCGTTCTTGTCCGCCGACGCCCAGCGCCGCGCCGGCCTCAACACCAAGGGGCAGGAACAATTCAACGACCTCGTTCCCTACCATGAAGTCGCGCATCAGTGGTGGGGCAATGTCGTTGCATGGTCCAGTTACCGCGACCAGTGGATTGACGAAGCTATCGCTAACTATCTCGCGCTGCTCTTCGCCGACTCCCAGAAAATTCCCGATCATACGTTGCGCCTCTGGCTCACGCGCTTCCGCGAGCAGCTCGTGGAGAAATCAAGCGGGAATGCTGCGCCGGCCAGCGAGATCGGCGCGCTCACCTTGGGCACACGTCTCGATTCCTCCAAATCCCCCAACGGGTATGAAACGGTCATCTACAGCAAAGGCGCGTGGATTTTTCACATGTTGCACGAGATGTTGCGCAGGCCGGGCGACAGGAACCCCGATGCAAGATTCAGCGCGCTTCTGCGGGCCATCGCCACAAAATACGCCTACCGCGCATTCTCTACGGAAGATTTGCAGCACGAAGTCGAGGCCGTCATGACCCCGGGCATGGACCTCGAGGGCGGCCGCTCCATGGATTGGTTCTTCGCGGAATGGGTGCGCGGCGACGGCATTCCGCATTACCGCGTGGAATTTACCGTGCGGCCCTCGGAAAAGGGCTTCGTCATACGCGGGAAGCTGTTTCAGAAGGGCGTTCCGCGCTCCTTCATTGCCAGTGTTCCGCTCTATGCCAGTGGCGGGGCCGTTCGAAATGCATTTCTCGGCGCGGTCGTCGCCGTCGGCCCGGAAACTTCCTTTCAATTTCTTATGCCAACTCACCCAAGCAAAATCATCATTGATCCGCAGATGACTCTGCTCTGCATCACGGAATAATTCGATCAATATTTGGGCAAGAAAAACTACGGACTACCGTTACTTGAATTTTTCAAGCAGCAATTGTTGTTCGAGCAGCGGACTATCCAGATTAAGCTCCGTTTTCCCCTCTTCACTGAACTCGTACGCAAATCCGTCAGGATCCACCGGGACTCCGCGCAGCAGTCCGGCTTGCACCAATTCGTTCATCCGCGTGGGCCGCCGCCCATTGCGCTTCGCATACTCCTCGGCTAGCGCATCCAGGTGTTTGCAATCCTCTTGCACGCGCAGCAGCTTCAAGTGCATCTGCGCATTCGCTTTGACCTCGGCGTCTTTCGATGTCTCGTAAATATCCTTCCACAGGAAGACCGAAGTCTCGTACGACGCGCCCTCCGTCGCGATTTTCGCCGCCATCACCTTCATCCACACTTGCGCGTCCGATTTTTTGCTCCCTTCCAGAAAGGCTTCCGAAGCCTTTTGGTAATCCTTCATATCGAAGTAGTAGACGAATCCCAGGTCTTCGTACAGCCGCCAGTAGTCCGGGTTCGCTTGAATGCCGCGTTGCAGCAGTTTCACGGCAAGGTCCGGCCGGCCCGCGCCTGACGGGGGCCGTTGAGCCAGGAACACTCCGCCAAACCGGTACGCAATCAGCAAGTTCGGATCCAGCGTCGTCGTAATATCGAGCAGCGGCCAGAGCAGTTCGAGATTCGCTTGCCCCCGCACATGCTTGTTGCCGTAGTACTGCACCACGCGCGTCCAATAAATGTCCGCCATCAGCGGCGCGTATTCCAGGCTCACCACCTTCATGAGCTTTCCTGAGCGCAGCAAGATGTCGTCCTGCTCCTGGCTCAGCGCCGCGCGTTGCCCGTCGATGCCGTGCTGTAACCGCCAAATTCCAGCAAATCCCATCGGCACAATCACCAGCAGCATCCACGCCATGATTTTTTGCGAATTCATTTCAAATTCTTCCTGGAAAACACCACAGAGGCCACGCACAGCACCACCGCGCAATAAATGAAGGTGTACAGCGTGTTTTGCAAAATCAGCGCTCCCGGAACCGCTCGGCCATGCGCCGCCAAAGCCAGCACGTTGTAATTTTCGAAATTCGGCAGCAGGTACGCCAGCCACTTCGTAAGCAGCGCCGCCCCTGGGGTCATCACGTCCGCAGGCAAATTCTTTAGCTCTTGCACGTACAGCCCGACGATGTACAAACCCGCCGTGTACAAAATAGCCAGCAACGAAGTAGTGAAGCACGAAAACAGCAGCGCCAGCGCGACCACCAGCGCCAGCTTCAGCAAAATGAAATACACCGCCACCAGCACCACTGCATCGCTGCGCTCCAGCGAATGCTTCACGTACAGCATCACCAGCAACAATCCCACCGCCATAGCTGCCGTGTTCACCGCCAGCGTCAGCACCAGCCCGCCAAATTTCCCCAGCAGAAATTCCCAGCGCCGCACCGGCTTCGCCAGCAACGCATACAGCGTGTGCTTGTCCATCTCTTTCGAAACCAACGCCACTCCGATAAACACCGCAATCAATAGCCCGATAACCGAGATCGCGCTCAACCCCAGGCTCACAATCACGCTGTCTTCAATGCCGATCGAAATCTGCCCCACCACGATAGCCGCCACCATCATCAGCAGCGCAAAAAACACCAGGTTGTACAGCACGCGGTCGCGCACCGCTTCGCGAAACGTGTTCAACGCCACCACGCCCACGCGCCTCATTTCCCGCTCACCTCCACCGCCGACGCCTGCGCGCGATCCGCTTCCACCAGGTCCATGAAGAATTCTTCCAGCGTAGCCTTCACCTGCGATACGGAAAGTATCCGCGCCCCCGCCGCCCGCAATTGTTCAATCGCCGCGTACAATTCTTCCTCGCTCACCTGCAAACTGTAGCGCTCGCCCGTGCGCCTAGCCTTTGCCAGCAGCGGCGCGTTGCTCGCCCCCGTCAATTCAAAAAGAATCTCCATCCCCTGCGTCTTCATGTCCACCAGTTGGCCCGGCGCGCCAACTCCGCGCAGTTTTCCCCCGACGATCACGCCCACGCGATCGCAAAGCATCTCCGCATCGGTCAAAATGTGCGTGGAAAACATCACCGTCTTGCCGTCGCGCTTCAATTCCAAAATGATGTCGCGCACCTCGCGCCGGCCCAGCGGGTCTAGCCCGGACATCGGCTCGTCCAGAATCACCACTTGCGGGTCATGCAAAATCGCCTGCGCCAACCCCACGCGCTGCAGCATCCCTTTCGAATACTTCCGCAGCTGGATTTTCTTCGCCGTCTCCAGCCCGACTTTCTTCAGCATGCGCTCCACACGTTCCTTGCGGTCCGCCGCCGTCAAGTCATGAAATCGCGCGAAGTAATCGAGCACTTCTGCCGCCGTCAAATAATCGTAAAAGTACGGCTGCTCCGGCAGGTACCCGATGTCCCGATGCATCTCCACGTCGCTGATTGGCTTGCCCAGAATCCGCGCGCTCCCCGCCGTCGGAAAAATCAGCCCCATTAGCAGTTTGATCGTCGTGGACTTGCCCGCGCCGTTCGGCCCGATGAAGCCGAACACCTCGCCGGTCTCCACCTGCATGTTGAGCCCTTCCAGCGAAGTCTTTTTCTTGAGGTGGAGAAATCCGAACGGATATTCCTTGGTCAGATTTTCAATTTCAATCGCTAAACCTGGCATGCATTCATTGTTGGCAAGACCAAGCCGACCGTCAATCTATCAACAGGAATGATGTGCGCGGAGTGAAACATTCAGAGGGAACAAAGCAAAATGGCCCAAAATCGCGGGAACAAATCAGGAACCGCCGCGCCCCTGCCCGATCTGCACCAACTGCGGCGGCGCAGGTTGCCCCATCGGCGTCGGCTTCAAGTTCTGCGGATCGCGCCAGTTATCCAGAATCCCCACCTGCTGCACGCACGAAACTGTGCATCGCGCCGCGCAAAACTTTTCCGTCAAATATTCCCTGTGCCGCATCTCCGGAGTATACTCCGCCAGCGCAATTCCCGGATATCCGCGCTGCTGCGAACACCAGTGCACCAATCCATCCTCGCAAATGTACAAATACCGCGATCCCGAGCGGCACCGCCAATTGTGCTCCCGCCCGCGCGCCACATTGTGCTGAAAATCATTAAACCGCGAAAACGAACGCTTCCCCAGCGTCATGATCTCTTCAAAAATCTCCTGCTCGCGCGGCCCCAGCGGTTTCAATTGCCCATTGTTGTCGTGAATGATCCCCACCGTACTCGTGAATCCCAGTTTCACCGCCCGGTGCGCGATCTTCAGCGCGTCTTCCGGATCTTTCACGCCGCTTCCCAGCACCGAATTGATGTTCACCTGAAACACCGCATACTGCGCCAGCATCTCCAGCCGCCCATCCAGCGTCTTTAAGCTTTTCTTCGACACCTCGTCCGGCACCACGTTATCAATGCTGATCTGCAAATGCTCCAGTCCCGCCTCGTTCAGTCGCTCGATACGTTCCCGGTTCAAATAAAATCCGTTGGTGATCAACCCGGCGATCATCCCTCGTCGCCGCATGTGCCGGATCACCTCGTCCAGCTCCGGATGCATCAACGGCTCGCCTCCGCTGATCGTAAGAATCGAGGTCCCCATATCCGCCAGCAAATCCAGCCGCTTCTTCATTTCCTCCAGCGGCACCGGCGTCGAAAAATCGTCGAACTCGTTGCAGTACGTGCACGCCAGATTGCATTGCCGCATCGGAATGACGTGCACCAGGAAGGGATGCTTCGTCGAAACCAGCGCCTTCGCGATCGCCCGCAACTCCCGCGCACGCGTCCGCACAAACCGCAGCCCCCGCCGCAGCCGCGTTCCGACACTCGCACCCACTACCTTTTTTCCTTCAGCCATGAATGACGCAGAATCCCCTGCTAAAAAGTATACATGACCATAGTCAAACCCGCTGCGTCGTTGCCCCACTCGTACTCAGGGCCCACGCGTCCCCGATCCCACTCAAAGCGTCTTGCGATAAAGCACGCTGTGCTCCGCAACCTCAAATCCCAGTGCCTCGTGCGCACGTTGCGACACGAGATTGTCGATTGCCGTATCCGACGCCATCTCCAGACACCCCTGCCCGCGCGCCCACCCCTCGGCAGCTCGCAGGAGTTCCGCCCCAACTCCTTGCCGCCGCCAATTCTCCTCGACGTACCAGCCTTCCACATAACCGACCGCACGCGATTCGTTGCAACCATCCGCGCACGACCGAAGGCCGACTTCCAAGAAACCGGCCAGAGTCCCGTCACCTGCCTGTGCCACCAGAATCACCAGTGGCATAACTCTCGGGAACGTGCCCACCAGAATGAGCGCGAGTTCCTCCCCATGTTCTTCCGCCGAAGACTCCGGCCACAGCACCTCGCGCAATCGCGCCAACTGCTCAAGATCGGACGGCTGCGCGAACCTGACAAGCACGTCCTTCACCCCACCATCCTAGCTCTGACGGTGCCAATTCCATCGCCCATTCCGGCCCCGCCGTTCACGCACTCCAACACTCTCCGAGAAGCAAACACCTTGCCCCTGTACCGAACTTCTCTTTGAAATTGTAGTCAGCTGCGCGGGCGCAGCTCTTCGGCGGGAACCGCAACCACTTTGCCATCGCGCCAGACATACAGAGGCAATCCTTCGCGGACATGCTCCTCGATGACGCGCTCCATCGCAGCTTCCATGGCCAGCGCGGCTCGCTCGAAGAGCGGCAACTCGAGAACATTGAGTGGCGGCTTAATCATTGTCGTCCGTAGCGTCCTACCAGCTCATTGTATCGCTTTGCTTCCAGTATGCGAAGCTCACCTTGCTCCTCAGTGGCAAGAATGGATAGCAACGGAGAAGAGGCGTCAAAAAGTATCCAATTATCGGCCAGGGGGCGATAGTGCACCAGAAAATTTGTAATCGATCGGTCAAACCGGCGCCGCACTACAGCTTCAGGTACATCGTGGCCCCCGCGCAATACCCGCTCCCTGATTCGCGCCAGGGTAAGTTCGACGCTTGCCGCCCACAAATAGAAGAAGTGGACATGATAGCCCTGTTCCTTCAGGCGCCGAATCACCCCCAAATGGCTTCGACCAGAGAGCGTCGTCTCAAACCCAAAGTCCGCTCTGTGCCGTGCTAGAGATTCCATTTCCTCCAGCATCAAACGGCCCGCTCTGATGGCGGCACTCCCTGGAGAAAAGGGTGACAATCCTTGCGCGATGAGGTCAGCGTTGACGAAATTCGGGCAGTCCGCGTACTTTGGCAGGAATTCGCGCGCAAACGTGGTTTTCCCCGCCCCATTGGGCCCCGCAATAATGTAGACATTCCGGCTCACAAGAATTCAGAAGCCTACCCTCCACCACCGCCATCCGCAAGCCAACGCCGATATTTCTCTGCGTCCTCTGTGTCTCTGCGCGTTAGTCCCTCCCTCTTCTCTGTGGCCCTCCGTGCTCCTACCTCTGTTAAGTCCCCTTCTTTGATGTTTCCCCGCTGCCAGCAGAAATTGACACCCCAGGTATCCCCCTCCATCCAAACCACTTACAAGTAATCATTTGACAATCAGTACCGATGTGTTATAATCATGGTGTTATTGCGGCACCATCCCGCCGCACTCGCCAATCATGGGCGCCCGCCAAGCAGTCCTTCAAACTCCTCCAAAATCTTCCCATCCCAGCCAGTTACCTTCTCGCCAACAGTCTGCTCTTCTAAATCCTTTAAATGCAACACTTACAAATTCCCCCGTAAGTGCTGCAAACAAACGACTTACGCAAATCTTAACTCCTTTAGATGCAACACTTACAAAAAACAAGGGAGTGTGAGCCACGCACTTCGGCGATCTAAGGTCAACCGCCTATTTTCCACCCGTCCACCACTTTGCCTCCTTACTTCGTTACTTCATTACCTCCTTGCTTCGCTACTTCAATACCCCTCTCGCACCTTACCCACGGTTTATTCCTTTTCCGACTGTCAGCTGTAAACTGTCGACTGTCAGCCTCCTCAGGCATGAACCACCCACGAGCCACCCCTCACTTACTGGTAGAATTGTCCCAGCAGCACAATCCAGGAGCCACCCATGTCTGAAGCCGCCAAAACCGCAGCCTCCATCCCCACTCGCACCGAGTCCGACTCCATGGGCAAGATCGCCGTCCCCGCCGACCGCTACTACGGCGCGCAGACCGCCCGCTCGCTCATCCACTTCGCCATCGGCAAGGACGTCATGCCGCCCGAGCTCATCCGCGCCTTCGGCATCCTCAAGAAAGCCGCCGCGCTCGTCAATCAGGATCTCGGCAAGCTCCCCGCCGACAAAGCCGCGCTCATCACGCAGGCCGCCGACGAAGTCATCGCCGGAAAACTGAACGACCACTTCCCCCTCCGCATCTGGCAAACCGGCAGCGGCACGCAAACCAACATGAACGTCAACGAAGTCATCTCCAATCGCGCCATCGAAATCGCCCTCGGCGAAATGGGCAGCAAAAAGCCCATCCACCCGAATGACGATGTAAATATGTCGCAATCCTCCAACGACACCTTTCCCGCCGCCATGCACATCGCCGCCGCCACGGAAACCGCGCGCCGCCTGCTCCCCGCCGTGAAAAAAGTCCGCGATGCCCTCGACGCCAAAGCCAAGGAATTCGCCGGCATCGTCAAAATCGGCCGCACCCATTTGCAGGACGCCACCCCGCTCACCCTCGGCCAGGAATTTTCCGGCTATGTGAGTCTTCTCGACCGCGATGGCGGCCGCATCGCCGTGGCTCTTGACGGCCTCTACGATCTCGCCATCGGCGGCACCGCCGTCGGCACCGGCCTCAACGCCCATCCCGAATTCGCCGTGCGCGCCGCCAAGAAAATTGCGGAGCTGACCAACCTCCCCTTCCGCTCGCATCCCAATAAATTCGCCGCGCTCTCCGCCCACGACGAACTCGTCTTCGCCTCCGGCGCGCTGAAAACCCTCGCCGCCTCGCTCATGAAAATCGCCAACGACATCCGCTGGCTCGCCTCCGGCCCGCGCTGCGGCCTCGGCGAACTCACTCTGCCCGAAAACGAGCCCGGGTCTTCCATCATGCCGGGCAAAGTGAATCCCACGCAGGCCGAAGCCCTCACCATGGTCTGCGTGCAAGTCATGGGCAATGATGCCGCCATCGGCTTCGCCGGCTCCCAAGGCAATTTCGAGCTCAACGTTTTCAAGCCCGTCATCATTTTCAACTATCTCCACTCCGTCGAACTCCTCGCCGACTCCTGCAACAGCTTCGTCGAACATTGCGTCCAAGGCATCGAGGCCAACACAACGCAGATCGAGCACTACGTCCACAACTCCCTCATGCTCGTCACCGCCCTCGCCCCCAAAATTGGCTACGACCAGGCCGCCCAAGTCGCCAAAGCCGCCCATCACTCCCACATCAGCCTCCGCGAAGCCGCCCTAAAACTCGGCTACGTCACCCCCGAAGAATTCGACGCCCTCGTCAAACCCGAGGACATGACCCACCCATGAGGCAGCAATGACGGACCCCAAATTTCATGAACTGCACCATGAGAATCTGCTAGCTCTTTACGACGTCAGTCTGGACATAGACCAGGAAAGACAATTCTCTCCTGACCATATTTCGATCCCCATCATGAGGCTAGTAGTACGCTTCAGTGAGCTATTTCCCGGAGATTCTATAGGGACGCGCGACCTTTATTGCGAGGCGAGATGGAAGGCCCTGAAATTCCTGGAGCGAATCGGGGCTATTAGCAATCTCACGCCTATCGAAGGAAGCCATCGCTGGTACGGGCGTGTAGGAATTGACCTAAGAGGGGATCGTTTCACCCAGATTTTCAATGCCATTGAAACTGAATATTTCCGGCGTACAGGCACCAAGGAAGATCGCGGAGGCAACACAGGGACCGAGAGCAAAGTCATGACTACAAACAATGGAAACAAAATCTTTGTGGTCCACGGCAGGGACCTACGGATTCGGGACGGAATGTTTATCTTCCTCAGGTCCATTGCGCTGGAACCGATTGAATGGGCGGAAGCTGTGATGATGACTGGCAAGTCCTCGCCCTACATCGGCGAAATTTTGGAGACGGCTTTTTCGAGAGCGCAAGCGATCTTAGTCCTGCTTAGCGGCGACGACGAAGCCCGGCTCCGAGAAGAATTGCGCGGAGTTAACGAAGCAACGTATGAGGTAAGTTTGACGCCGCAGGCAAGACCAAATGTGCTGTTCGAGGCCGGCATGGCCATGGCCTATAGCCCAGACCGAACCGTGCTAGTGGAGTTTGGCAATCTTAGGCCATTTAGCGACGTCGCGGGGAGACACTCCGTGAAGATGGACGGATCTTCAAAGAAGCGACAAGAATTGGCGCAACGTCTACAGCAAGCTGGCTGCTTGGTAAAGATGAGCGGAACGGATTGGCACAACGCCGGCGACCTGAGAGCAACCCTCTAGGACATTGGACGCAAGTGAGATCAACAGATATGCAAGACCAGAACGCAACAGCGAAAACAGTCGCCGTCAAGTCGACGGCAGAACTCACTGGGGAAACCGTGGAAACAGCTCAGAGCGAGCACGCTCCGCGTGTCGCGATTATGGGATGGTGCGATCGGGCCGCAAGAATCGAGGGCCCGCACCCAGCCCTGACTCACATGAACATCCAGGGGCTTACGTGTTCGCGCGTTTCTTATTTATTCCCGCTTAGCCTGCGCGGCATTACTTTCCTGGTATCTCTGTATAACCCAAAAGCCGGTGAATCTTTCACAGTGCAGTTTCGCTATTCCGACGGGGCTAAAGCCTTCGATATAACTATGAATCTAGCCAAGTCCCAACTCTTCGATCCGGAGCGCCAAGAATACGTAGATTTGAACGCGGGTACAGAAGCGCACGGTTGGTACTTCGTCACCACCCAGGTGGCGAACGATGTTTTGATTACCAAACCGGATACGCTCAACGCGTTTCTCACCTCGCCGACCGGAGAGCAGTTGCTAGGATCCTTTAATTTTATTCACGCGAGTCTACCGCCTTACTCTGCGGATCAAATCGCTGCACTCCGAAGTGATCCTTTGGCCCGAAGAATCATTCGAGTGAGGTACTCCTGTACTGAATGTGGCGCCAAACTCCAGACCTATGCTGGCTTGGAGAGAAACAAGGCCTTAGAAGATCAGGGGTACTGTTGGTTCGCTGAACTGGGAGAAGAATTTCACTGCGATTGCGGAAAGCTCTCATTCGCCCTCCAATACATGCGTTCAGGTCTGCACGGTGTATTAAGTAGGAGCTTAACCCCCGACGACCAAGCGGCCGGCGATTACATAAGACTTTACGAAACGACGAAGTTAGAAGATGATTCGCGACAATTCAAGGCACTCTTAGATCGGAACGCACCGGAGGAAGTGCTCCAGGATTTCCTGGAGGCACACCCCATTTTCTTCTCTAGATTCTCCGCCAGCCGGCTGATTCCGAAACCGAAAATTCTGACAAAATATGTCGCCGATTTTGCGATTCTGAACCAGAGAAAAGAATTGCAATTGATTGAAATCGAGAAACCGGGCATCCGGCTGCTCACGAAGGAACGACAGATCACGGCAGACCTGCAGCATGCAGTGACCCAAGTAACGGATTGGATCCAAGAGGTAAATGACCATAGGACAGCAGTGCTGAGCAGTCTCGAAATAGACCTGAAAGAGGTGGCGGTGGTTCGTGGCGTTGTGATTGCAGGCAAGAGCCCCAGCGATGACGAGGGGGCGCGTGCGCTAAGACGGACGTTCTCGGGGGAAGTAGATTTCTATACATACGATGACCTACTCAGAGATATAACCGAAATTATTCGACGAGTCGCAAACGCGTAGTGGAGAAAAAAATGAAGCCGACGCCGAAGACCGTGATGTGGAGCCAGTGTAATGCAGAGTATTCGGCGGAGTTTCCGGGAATGCCGCGAAATCCGCTATTCGAGCGGGTTGGTCCAGCGCAACCCGGGGAAACGAGCGAAGTCCCGGTCGGTGGTGTGGAGGGTGCCGCCATACTCGACGGTCAGCGCCGCCAAGTCCGCGTCACTGATCGACGGACCGCGCGCTTGGCCTTCCAGCAACATTTGCCGGAGCAGGCTCCAGTGCTGCTCTCCGGCTGGCAAGAGACGCACGTTGGGCTGCTCCATCCATTGATCTACGATCTGGACGGCTTCCTCCGGCGTGAACCGCTTTCCAGAGAGTCTTGGGTTCGTGACTATCCGAAGAAAGGCCGTCACCGTCTGCCATGGTAAACCAACCGGCGTCCCCTCTGAGAATGTTTGCTCGACCCATGCGCGAGCCTTGGCGTGCTGTTGCGAGTCCGAATCGTAGGCGTACAACAACAGGTTGGCGTCGAGAACGATCAACGGTGGAGCGGGCCTTCCAGCGCTTCAATCAAATCCTCCACATGGTCATAACTAAGACCGGGAGGCAGTCCCAACGGCCGGGGATGAACCGAGAAAGGCTTTGCCGCGGGTTTCGCGGAAGCCATCAACCCCAAGCGAAGAAAGTGGTTCACGGCGGCTTTCAGCGAAGCGCCGGAACGGCGGAGTTCGCGGCGCAAGAGCTTGACGACGTCATCGTCGAGGGTAAGTGTCGTGCGCATATCATGATGCTTACAGAATAGGCATCATGATGTCAAACCATTCTGATTTCTTTGTAGCCACTCGAAAGACGGACGCGCGGACTACGCATGCGCTGGGGAAGTGCAATCAGAATCCGGCTTGACTTAGCCTAATGCCAGTGTGAGGGTTCAGCTGTGAAGACAAAACAAAAACGCGTTTATCAAAAGAAAGCTGCGGAATATATCGCGGACCTTATCCTGGATTCTTTGGAAGGCCTCGCCGAACCGGAGCGCCGCGGCCGGCTCAAGCGGGTCCACGCCTCACTTAGAGCCGTCTCTGGCAAGTCGGGTAAGCGGCCTAGACACTCCAGTTTCCCAATCGCCCTTTTTGTTTCTCTAGTTTTCGCAAATTCGCTGTACGCGCAGAATGTGCCTTCGCAGGCGACGTACACGCTGAAGCCGACGCCGAAGACGGTGGCTTGGGGCTACTACGACGCGAAGGCCGCGCCGGTGCTGCGCGTCAAGTCGGGCGACACGGTCGAGATTCAGACGCTCATCACCAACAGCCCGAAGCGGTTGGAAGACGCGGGCTTGCCACCGGACCAGGTCGAGCAAACGCTGCGCGACATCACCGACCAGGTGAAGGACAAAGGGCCGGGCGGGCACATTCTCACCGGTCCGATTTACATTGAAGACGCGCAGCCCGGCGACGTGCTCGAAGTCAAAATTCTCTCTATAAAGCTCGCCATTCCGTACGCCTACAACGCCTTCGGCCCCGGCCGCGGCTTTCTGCCCGACGATTACCCTTACGCGAAAATAAAAATCATTCCGCTCGATGAAAAGCGCATGGTCGCAAAATTCGCGCCCGGCATCGAGATTCCGCTGCATCCCTTTTTCGGCAGCATGGGCGACGCGCCTCCGGAAAGCGCCGGCCGCTGGAACAGCGGTCCGCCGTGGATCATGGCCGGCAATCTCGATAACAAGGACCTCGTCGCCGGCTCCACGCTCTACATTCCCGTGCACGCCCCCGGCGCGCTCTTTGAAGTTGGCGACGGCCACGCCGGCCAGGGCGACGGCGAAGTGGACATCACCGCGCTCGAAACCTCGCTCATCGGCACACTCCAATTCATCGTCCGCAAGGACCTGCACCTGAAGTGGCCCCGCGCCGAAACCCCCACCCACTACATCACCATGGGCCTCAACGACGACCTGAACGCCTGCGCCACCCTCGCCGTCCGCGAGATGATCGATTTCCTCGTCACCGAAAAACATCTCTCCCGCGACGACGCCTACATGCTCGCCAGCACCGCCGCCGACCTCCACATCACCGAACTAGTCGACGGCAACAAAGGCGTCCACATGATGCTCCCAAAATCCATCTTCGTTTCTGCTGCGAAATAAACTGCGATGGGCTGGTCACTTTCATGGGCTGCGCTGAAAGGCGGCAATCTCCAAACAGCCTGCGCGGCTTTGGGTCTGCGCGCGACAGGGAAACGCGAAGGAATCGCCGAATCCAAAATATCCGGAACTGCGCTTCCCACAGGTTGGTACGTAGTTGTATTTAATCGGACTGAGATCAAGGATAAGACTCTTCAGAAGCTGTCCCAGGCAGGCGAAGCCATCGGCTGTTTCGTCGAGGATCATGTAATGTTCAGTTCGGCCTCCGCTTGGAAGAACGGCAACAAAGTTTGGCGTGTTGCACACAACGGTGAGGAGGACAACGTTTTGCATCTCGAATCCAGCGGCGACCTTCCTCCTGAATTTGAAAGCATTCGCAAGAACGTGTTTGCCAAGCAAGCGCAAGAGGCCGCGGAACCTGACGACCTCAAAGTGGATCACGTATACGAGCTTCCCGCGGAGCTCGCCAAAAAGCTCACGGGCTTCCGGCACGATCAGGACACGCCCGGATTGGTCGACGAAGCGTTTGAAGTACTCGAACCTGCGGAAAGTTCCAGCTGGAATCCACTCAAAAGACTTCTCCCAAGGGGTAACAACTGAAAGCAGAGTTGCCACGGGGAACGACAGTCGTCAGTAGTCGTAGATATGTTCGATCCTGATGCCCCGAGTCGAGAGGGAATTGAGAACGGAATGGAGCGAGCGTACAGGACCTTCGAGCGCAATACGCTTCACGTCCGGCTGGGTGAGAAAGCTCTCCGTGAACAACAAGCTCCCGTCGCTCGCCGGCAAATCGTAATTCCAGTTTTTCGGCGCCACCACGGTCAGCATGATTTCATCGTTCCCGGCGATTTGCGCGAAGCGAACGCCGCGCGCGGCGAGCTTCACCGAGATGTCGGTAAATTCCTGGTAGCGCGGAATGCTGACGACAAACGATTGAGGACCAACATGCTTCACGTTCTTGATTCGAGAAAATTCCTGGAACAAGGTTCCAGGCGCATTCTCGATCCACGTGTACGTCTCGTCGCTTTCCGTCCCGTACGTCACATGGCTCGCAAACAGCATGGCATGCGCATAGACCGCCTCGATGCCGTAATCAACGCTGAGAATGAATTTGCGCTCCCACTTGCGGATCGGATGCTTGCCCCACAGCGGCGTTTCTTTCCACAGTTGCGCAAGCGCGTGTCCAAAATGAAATTCATAGAACGGGCGAATGTACACGAAGTCCGCGTACTCCCTCGCCACACGCGCGGCGTAAGCGTCTTCCTCCACGAGTTCGTGCGAACTTGTCCACTCGCTGAGGCGCCCGATGGTTTCCTCGTACGCGCCGCGAATCGAATATTCCAGCGCGAAGCTTCCGCCCAGCACCATCGAACTCAGGTGATCCCCAAAATTAAATTGATGCCGGCTCTGCGTCAGCCCGCAAATAAAACAGTACGAACGCCAGTATTGTCCAATGGAGGCGAAATACGGAAACCCGCTCGGCAAATTCTTCGGCAAGTATTGGGCGCGCTCTTCGTAGCTCCAGACGATGTACCACTCCGGATACGAAAAATACGAGTCCTCGAGCGGCCGCCGGTTTTTCTCGCCAACGTCTGCCGCGGGATTTTTCTCGCTAGCCGCAATCTGCGGCAGCGGACCGACGGGTTTCACGAAGGCGCACTTCAACCAGAAAACCGCGATGAACAAAACGAGCGCGCCAAAACAAATCAGAAAAAATGGCAGGACTCTTCGCCACAGGAAGCGTTTCAGCCCTTGCAGCATCAGGCGATCACGCCGCCGCGGTATTGCGGCTCACTTTGGCAGCAATTAGAAACGCAGCAATGAAAATCAGAATGTGCGGACCATTCACGAGGATATTCGTTTTCAATGAAATCTGATTCAGATGCGAAATAAAATAAACGGCGACATCAATCAAATACCACGTTCCCAGAACATAAAAATAAATTCGCGCGCCCTTTGCTCCACTGAGCGCGCCGGCCACCCCAAGCGCACCGGCAAACAAATGACCGATGTCCACGATCCGCGTCATGTGGAACAAGCCGAACATCAGCCCGTTCGCATCCATGATTCCCGGGACGTAGTCGAGCAGATACACACCGAGAAAAAACGCCGCAAATCCCCACGCACACTTCTGTATCGTCGTTACTTGTTTAGGCATCGGAATCCCCCGGGAAGCTTGGCCCCAGCATAGTTCCTCCTATACTTCTCGGGAAAGCAACTTCTTCGTTGTGCTTATGCAAAAGACAACATCCCCTTCCCGCCGAAGGCGCTGGCTGATTGCTCTGCTGTTCGTGGCGTCGCTGATCGCCGTGGCCGCGAAAAAGTTTTTCGATTACGCCGCTCCGCCATCGAAAGAAAAAGAATCCGATTTCGTCTATCCGCCGAACACCGATCAAACCAAGCCGACAACGCTGGTCCTGCAAGTTCCGCCCGCCGCGCAAGTCCCTTTCGAACAGGTCGGCGGTTACATCAATGACGCCAGCCACTTGAACAAGACTGCCGTCTACGGAATCGTCAAAGTCTCGACCGTCGAGGACATTCAGAACGCCGTGCAATTCGCGCGCGAACACAAACTGAAAGTCACGGCCGCCGGCTCCCGCCACAGCATGGGCGGGCACACGTTCGTAAAAGACGGCCTCGTGCTGGACATGCGTGGATTCAATCAGGTGCGCCTCGACAAGCGAAATAAAATTCTGAACGTGGAGACCGGAGCGACGTGGAAGCAGCTGCAGCTGTATCTCGATCCATACGGCCTCTCGGTGAAAGCCATGCAGTCCATCAACATTTTCACGGTGGGCGGAACGCTCAGCGTGAACGCGCACGGCATCGCGCATAATCCCGGACAAATCGCTCCCACGGTTCGTTCGTTTCGCATTTTGCTGAGCAACGGCGAGATCAGGAATTGTAGTCCGACCGAAAATGTCGAGCTGTTTCATCACGCGCTGGGCGGCTACGGCCTGATGGGCATCATTCTCGACGTGGATCTCGACGTCGTCGAAAACGAAATGTACGTGTGGAAAACGCACTACATGGACTACAAGGATTTTGCAGACTACTACCGGAAAAATGTCGACGGCGACGCCGGCATTGGGCTCGCGTACGGACGGCTTTCGATGTCGCCCTCGACATTCTTGCAGGAAACGGCGATTCATACGTATGAGAAATCGCACACGCAGGTGCCGGTGGTTCCGCTGAAACTGCCCGGATACGTGTGGCTGGACCGCTTCATCATTAATTTTTCGAAGACGGGCGGCTTCGGCCGCCGTGTCCGCTGGATGGCGGAAAAATATGCCGAGCCGCGTCTTCACAATTGCCTTTCGCGCAACCAGGCGATGAGCCGCGAAGAAGGCTGCTTCGTTTCGCGCAATCAGGAAATGTACGACTCGATGGATTATCTGGAGAACCGGCTGAGGGACACGGACATCCTTCAGGAATATTTCATCCCGCGGGAAAAGATGCCGCAATTCGTGGACGGACTTCGCGCCATCGTAAAAGACGACGGGGCCAATCTAATCAACGTGACCATCCGCATCGTGCACAAGGACGACATCACCACGCTGAATTACGCGAAGCAGGACATGTTCGCGTACGTGCTGTACTTCAACCAGAGATTCAACGAGCGTGAAAGCCAGATTCTCCAGAAAACGACTACGGACCTGATTGATCTCGCCATCGGACTGGATGGCACGTACTATCTGCCTTATCAGCTTTTCTATTCGAAGGACCAGTTACGCAGGGCGTACCCGCGGATTGATGAGTTTTTCGCGGCAAAGAAGACTTACGATCCGGACGAACTTTTCACCAACAAATTTTATGAAAAATATGGCAAGTGATTTACCGTCGGCGCACATGCGAAATGCCATGTGGTTTGCTGCCGGGGCCGGGCAGCTATAACATAAGGACACCCAGCAGATTCCGCTCCATCATCGTCGGAGGATTCTTGAGCTTTTGCAAAGTACTCGCGAGGCTGTTGGCGGTTTTTTTCATTCCCATCTTGCTGGCAGCGCAAACAAAAGAAATTCCGGAATGGTGCCGCGCGCTTCCCCGTCCAGAATATAAGCCGCTGCAACGCATGCTGGAGAGCGATCCGTGGTTCGAAGTCTATAAAGTTTCGCCGGGCGTCTTCGCCATCTACGAACCGCACCAAGCCGAAGAAGTCATCTCCTATCTCATCGTCGGCACCAAGCAGGCGCTCCTCTTCGACACCGGCATGGGAATTGCCGACATTCACAAGGTCGTCACGCAATTGACGAGCCGCCCCGTCGTCGTCCTGAACTCCCACACGCACAACGACCACGTCGGAGACAACTGGAGATTCACTTTCGTCTACGGCATGGACACGAGCTTCACACGCGCCAACGCAAAGGGTTCGACTGAAGACGCGCAAGCCGAACTCGGCCCGGACATGATTTGCGGAAACCTGCCAAAAAATTTCGACGCCAAGACCTATCGAACAAAGCCATGGCACGTTTCCCTGTTCGTGCACGACGGCTTCAAAATCAACCTTGGCGGCCGCACACTGGAAATTCTCTCCACGCCGGGCCACACCCCGGATGCAATTTCTTTGATTGATCGCCTCAACGGCCTGCTTTTCACCGGTGATACGTACTATCCCGCGCCGATTTGGCTCTATCGTCCGGAAACGGATCTGGATGCGTACGTCAATTCCGTGAAACGGCTCGTGGCTTTGGCTCCCGACGTAAAACTTGTTCTGGGAGCTCACAATATTCCCGTGGCGCAACCGTCCGTGCTCGGGGAGCTGCTTGCCGCGATCCAGGCGGTTCGCGAAGGCCAAGGCACGGTGAAGCCCGCAGGAAGCGGCAAAGAGATGCACAGTCTGAACGGCTTCTCTTTTCTTCTCCCCGCGGCCAAGAAGTAGTAAAATGGCCCCGGCAGGGCCGCCATTCATGTGTTACCGCCGCTACAAAATCACGATCGCCGTTGGAGTGCTATTTCTCGCCGGGGCAACCAGTGCCCAAACCAAGCGCGACAAACAGGACAAACACGACAAGAACGAAAAAGCCGTCTGGAATTATGATGGCGGCATCTTTCTTGAAACCGACGGCTCCCTTCCCAACGGTGTTTGCTTCCGAGTGGCCGGCCGCGTGACTTCCGCCAGTTTCTTCGACAACTTGAAGCGCTTCGACACCGACAATGGCACCTTGTATCGTCGCGGCTCGGAAGCCGTCACGCAGTTTCCCGATCAGGTGAAGCTATCCTTCGCCGTTCATGACAGGTCGTGCTCGACCGGCCTCCAAACCGTGGGCACGCGCACATATCTCACACGCGAAATGATGAGCACAATACAACTTTCGCTGTATTGGAAACACGGCGTGGACCTGCAGCCCGTCAGGAAGATCACCGAAAAAAACTATTCGGTGGAGACCATTCCTCCGTTCGCAACAAACTTGGCATCCGAACTCCCCGAGCGATTCATTTGGCAGTACGAAATAGTTATCCCCAGCGCTGAAGTTCCCATCACCGATAGTCTCGTATTGATTTTCCGCACACCCGAGAATCGCATCGCCGCGCGTGTCGCCGCGAGAATGTAGGATGGATATTGGAAATTAGAAAATAGAAATTGGGAAGGAAATGGATAGTCTTTTGCCAATTTCGGATTTCTAATTTCAATTTTCCAGTTTCTTCACTTTTCATCCCATCGAGCTCACCTTGTCCGGTTGAATCTTGTATGTGACGCGGACTTCGCCGGGCTGGCGGTATGGATAGACGGGCTTGCCCAGATACTTTTGCGAGAGCTTGTTGATGTGGTCGTCCGCGCCGTTTTCGGTGATTTCGACGACGCGTCCCCGGATCTCCAGGTAGCGATACGGATTCGCGGGATCTTGCAGCGAAATCGAAACGCGCGGATCGCGCCGGATGTTTTTGTCTTTGACGCGGCCCTTCGCGGAATTGAAGCGCACATTTTTCCCGTCGTAATCCACCCAGATCGGAGTTACCTGCGGGCTTCCGTCTTTCATTAGAGTGCCGAGATTTCCGAACGCGGGTTTCTCCAACAGATCCAAATATTTCTCCGGAATTTCCTGGCTCATGTCTTTCCTCCTCGCAAAATCAAACAAAACTCATTTCCCGGACGTGTCCCTTGAAGTGCAGCGCCGCGCCGGTCACAGCTTGTACTTTTTCCGCGGTCCAACCCGGCGCGACTTCACGGAGCAGCAAACCTTCCGGTTTCACATCCATCACCGCCAAATCCGTGACGATGGTATTCACGCAGGCCAGCGCGGTCAGCGGATACGTGCACTCCTTCACGATTTTGGGAGAGCCGTCTTTTGTCGTGTGCTCCATGCAAACAATCAACATTTTTGCGCCTGCGGCAATGTCCATCGCGCCGCCGATGTTTCCCGTACCCTTTGCGCCTGGGATTTTCCAGTTCGCCAGATCGCCCTTCTCCGAGACTTGGAACGCACCGAGCACGGCGGCATCCAGATGTCCGCCGCGAGTCATCAGATGAGCGTCCGCCTGATGAAAAAACGACGCGCCAGGAATGATTGTCACCGGGACTTTCATCGCGTCCACGAGATCGTAATCTTCTTCGCCGGGTTTGGCGCGCCGCCCCATCCCCAGAATTCCATTTTCGCTGTGGAAGTAAACGGTGATCCCCGCGGGCAAGTAGTCGGCGATAAGATTGGGAATTCCCCATCCGAGATTTACGTACGCCCCATCCGTCAATTCCTGCGCGGCGCGCTGCGCGATTTGTTCTCTGGCCAAGCGCGGTTTATCAGGCATAACGAAGTCCCTTCGCTTTTACAATGCGATGCACAAAGATTGCGGGCGTGATCACATGTTCCGGATCGATGGCCCCCACGGGAACAATTTCCTCCACTTCAGCGATCGTGGTTTTCGCGGCCATGGCCATGATGGGATTGAAATTTCGCGCTGCAAGCCGATATGTCAGATTTCCCAATTCATCGGCTTTCTGGGCTTTGATGAGCGCAAAATCCGCGTGAATGGGCATTTCCAGAATGCAACGCTGCCCTTCGATCACACGCTCTTCTTTTCCAGCGGCCACTTCGGTTCCGACGCCCACAGTCGTGTAAAACCCCTGCAGGCCGGCCGCGGCGGCGCGCATGCGCTCGCAAAGAATTCCCTGCGGGACAAGTTCGAGCGTGACTTCCTTCGCGGCATAGCGCTCCAGAAAGTAATTCGCGTGCGGCCCGGGGAACGCCGCGATCGCGTGCTTGATCTGATTGTTCTTGAACATCAGCCCCAGTTCGCCGTCGCGCGTTCCGCAATTGTTGCTGATTGCTGTAATGTTCCTGGTTCCCTTCCGTGCCAGCGCCTGAATCAGGTTGTTCGGAAAACCTGCGCCGCCGAAGCCTCCAAACATGATTCGCGCGCCATCGGGAATATCTGCAACCGCTTCATCGAGAGTCGCAAAAACTTTTCGCTTCATCCTGCGCTCATCGCCCCTGCCTTGGGATGAGAACGGAAGCGCGTCTCGACGCCACTCTCCGCAAGCCACCGCCCCGTTTCGGTGCCGCTCAAATCATGTTTTAGCAAGGCTCGCAGGTCGGCTTCATCATCCACATCCATCTCGAGGCGAGGGCTTCGGCGGATAATCACGTGTGCGCCAAGACGTTCCGCTTCGCCAACATGTTTCGCAAAACTCCCCATTCCGAAGTGAGATAGGAACAATGCCGGCGGCATGCGCAGAATTGCGTTCGTACCCGTCCCGTCGCGAGATGGAACGATGACCAGGGCTGGTTCTTCACACTCGATGGCCAACAGATCATCAATATCGCTCGCTTGGACCAACGGCACATCCAGCGGAATTCGAAGCAGCCCGGTCACTCCGCGCGCCTGGCAAAGCCGCGAGGCCGCATCGACGGAATCACTTTCAGAGATTTGCCGGTCCTCGCGCAGAATTTCCCAGCCATTTTCATCGGCCACGCTCATAGCCGGCTCGTAGTTCGTCACCACAAAAGTCTTCTCCGCGCGCCGAACACCTTGCACGGCGCGAATCGTGTCTTTGAGCATGGCCGCAGCTAGTTCGAATCGCTCCTCCGGCGTAAGCACACCCATCAAGCGCTTCTTTGCATTCTTGAGGTCTTTGATCGGCAGGAGGAGTGCGCGCATGAGAACCGCTCAGTAAGCGCCTTCGGTGTAAGGCGTGTGCCGCTCTGGCTGCATCAACGGCAACGAAGGCGATGCGTGTTGCGATGGTTCTTCCGCCCGATCGAACGTGCGGCAAATCCTGTAGGTGGTGGTGCGTTCCGCGGGCACGCGTCCAATCGAGCGAATCTTTGCGCGAAACTCTTCCGGTGAAACGAATTCCCCAAACGTTGCGCCCGCGGCTTTCGAAATATTTTCTTCCATCAATGTCCCGCTGAAATCATTCGCCCCGGCCTGCAAGCACGCCAGCGACGTTTCGAATCCCAGCTTCACCCAGGATACCTGCAGGTTTTTGATTGCCCCGTGCAGCAGCACGCGCGAAAGCGCGTGCACGCGAAGATGCTCCTCGCGCTTCGCGCCCGGCCGCGCTCCGCCGTGACGGTACAGCCGCGTATTTTCATGGATGAATCCCAGCGGCACAAATTCCGTGAAGCCGCCGGTGCGCTTCTGGATCGAGCGCAACAACAAAATATGCCGCACCCAATCCGCCGGCTCTTCCACATGCCCGTACATCATAGTGGACGTCGTGGGAATCCCCAGCTCATGAGCCGCGGTGATAATCTCCACCCAGCGCGCCGCGGGAAGTTTATTCGGACTCAGTTCTTGCCGCACTCGATCGTCCAGGATTTCCGCCGCCGTCCCCGGGATGCTGCCGAGCCCCTCGTCCTTCATCATCCGCAGATACTCGCGCAGCGCCATGCCGGTTTTCGCCACGCCGTAATCGATCTCCATCGGCGAGAAAGCGTGCACGTGCATCTCTGGAATGGCGCGCTTCACCGCTCGCAGCAAATCCCGGTAGAAATATCCGTCGAGGTCTTTCGGCAGCCCGCCCTGGATGCAAACTTCCGTGGCGCCGCGATCCCAGGCCTCGCGCGCGCGGCGCAGAACTTCCTCGAACGAAAGCGAGTACGCGTCCGCCGCGCCGGGGCCGCGCCCGAATCCGCAGAAGCTGCAGCCCACGAAACAGACATTCGTAAAATTAATGTTGCGGTTCACAACATAGGTGATGGCGTCCCCGACCGATTCGCGGCGCAAACGATCCGCCACCGCCACCAGCGCTTCCAGCGCAGCACCTTTCGCGGTTGCCAGCTTCATTGCTTGTTCGAAAGAAAGTTCTCCGCCACCCGCGGCCGTCTCAAGACATTCCCGTACTTCCGCAGGGCACTCACCCGCCGAAGCAACTGCTATTTCGTTCATGGAAGGCACCGGCATAACCTGAGTATCCTACCAGAGGAACGCACCTGCGCGTTCGAATCGGGAATAAACTCCTCACTCCAATGGTCACATTCCAGGAACTCCACGCTAGCCCGGCTGGCTGGCATCCTTTACCATACCAACGCAACCATGAAACGCGGCTCACTTTTAATTGTTCTCGGACTGGCGGTCCTCGGGCTCGCTGTGGCAGTCGCTGCTTCGGTATTGCACGACGGCCTCAGCTCGCGCGCGACACCCACCAAACTCGAAATCTTCGTCGCACGCAATGCGCGGCGCCTGGCGATCCCTTCGAACGCCCGGTTAACCCAAAATCCTGTGCTGGACTCACCCGAAGACTTGCGCGACGCGCGGCTGCATTTCGCCGATCACTGCGCGATTTGCCACGGCAACGATGGCGGCGGCCAAACCGTCATCGGTGGCGGCCTTTATCCCAAGCCGCCTGACTTGCGCCGTCCGGACACGCAGAATCTGACGGATGGCGAAATATTTTGGATTATTGAAAATGGCGTGCGCTTTACCGGCATGCCTGCGTTCGGCGATGGTGACGGACACGGAGGAGATCAGGACAGCTGGAAACTGGTGCATTTCATCCGCCACCTACCGCATTTAACGGCGCCGGAACGGATCGAGATGGAGCGGTATAATCCCAAAGGGCCGGACGATCGCGAGGAAGAGCAGCAGGAAAATGATTTTTTGAATGGGGCAACACCGCCGTCGAAACCGGAATCACAGAATCATCATCGCGAGTAACGAATCAAGAAGCTTGTGTTGCATCGTTTCAGGAGGATTTCATGAAGTCCCGCGCACGGAAGCTCGCACTTTTGTTCACGCTAGCGACTTGCAGTGCGCTTGCCCATGGCAACAAGATCCACGTCCTCGGCACGCTCGAAAAGATCAGTCCCGATTCCGTGCTGGTGAAAACAAAAGAGGGCAAGTCCGTTGAGGTGAAGCTGGTCGCCTCAACTGTTTATGTCCTTCACGTCGCGAGCAGTTCGGGCAACACATCAAATCTCAACGAAGACAAGCCCGCAAAAATCTCCGACCTTGCCGTTGGCGACGTCGTCGTCATTCATGCCACTCCCAAGGACAACGCGCTGGAAGCGGACGAAGTGCGATTCTCCGTTCCGATGGCTGCCAAACCTACGGCGACTACCCCTGCGAAGCCAAAGTCGTAAGAACACTTTAGATTTTTGAGCTTTTATTCCACTATGTGGCACGAGTGCGTCTTTAACACCAGCCACACGCGGCGCTCCGCGGCTAAGCCCAAGGCACGCACGGCTCCCGGCGTCACGTGAACGATAAACAGGACGCCGCAATCCACGCGCGCAACGACCATGGTTCCGCGCTGTTCCAGCGAAACGATTCGTCCCTCCATCACGTTTCGCGCGCTTAATCCAATCGGCCGCTCCACCGCCAGCAGAATGTCGCCCGCGCGAATGGCGACTTTCACGTGAACTCCCGCCGCTGCATAACCCAGCGGCACTTCGATCTCGCATATGCTTTCGTCCAGGCGGACGCGCATCACGCCATCTGGTTCGCGCAAATCGAGCACTGTGCCACCCAAAACGTTTTCGAAACCGGCTGCTTGCGCCAGTTTTTTTCGGCGCGGCGCGTCCAGCACTTCCATCGGCGCTCCGGCGCTTACGATGTGTCCGTTGTCCATCGCCAGAACGCGTTCGCCGAGAGCGTCGACTTCTTCGCGGGTGTGCGTCACATACAGTATGGGAATACGCTTTGCCGCATTCCACGCGCGCAAATCGTCAACAATGGCCGCCTTCAATTCGGCATCCAGTCCGGTCAAAGGCTCGTCCAACAGCAGTACGCCCGGCTCTGTCACCAGCGATCGTGCAAGCGCGACGCGCTGTTTCTCGCCTCCGGAAATCGCACCCGGCTTCTGTTTCCGCAGTTTCTCCACGCGAAACGCGGTGAGAATTTCTTCCACGCGTTCCCGCCGCTTCTCGGGCTGCAAACTGCTCAGCCCGTATGCCACGTTTTCTTCTGTGGTCAGGTGTGGGAACAGGGCGAGCGTTTGAAACACGTAGGCGATTCGCCGATTCTGCGCCTCGCGATAAATTTTGCGGGAGGAATCGAAGAGCACATCGCCGCCAACGGCGATCCGTCCTTCATCCGGTCGCGTCAAACCAGCGATACAGTCCAGCAGCGTCGATTTTCCAGCGCCAGATGGCCCGAATAAGATGGTGATCCCATGTGAAACTTCGATGGAGACATCGAGAACAAAGGAAGAAGCGCCCGCATTGCGACGCGCTTTGCGGATGCGCGCCGCCAGCACGCAGGGTTTTATTTCGCCGCCCACGGCGTCCACACGCGGCGGTTCACCGCGTACACCACCGACAGCACCGCGAAGGAGATCACGAGCAGGAGCAGCGCCATGCGATTCGCTTCGCCATATTCGAGAGATTGCACGCGATCGTAAATGTCGATCGAAACCGTGCGCGTCACCCCGGCAAGATTTCCTCCGACCATCAGCACCACGCCAAATTCACCGAGCGTATGCGCGAAGCTTAACACCACGGCCGTCACGACTCCCGGCAATGACAATGGGAGGATGACACGCCAAAACGTCCGGAAACTTCCCGCACCGAGCACGGCCGAGGCATCCAGCAGTTTGCGATCCACGCTTTCGAACGATGACACCAGCGGCTGCACGGCAAATGGAAAACTGTACAGCACCGATGCCAGGATCAATCCGCCGAAGGTAAACGCCAGTCCATGCCCGAAGAGCGCGATCCACAGCTTTCCCAGCGGCCCGCGTGGACCCATCGCTACCAACGCATAAAACCCCAGAACTGTCGGCGGCAGCACCAGCGGCAATGCCACGACGGATTCCAGCAGAAACTTGCCGCGCCATTTCGAATAGGCAAGCCAGTATGCTACAGGCATTCCGATCGCCAGCAGTATCGCCGCCACACATACCGCGAGCTTCATTGACAGCCACAATGCATCCATGCGGTTCTCCGCCTTGATTTTCTTCTCGTCTCTAAGTACTCAGCGGCGTTGCGTTATTTCTTTCCTGTCCGTTCCGGCATGGTAAATCCATACTTCGCGAGTGCTGCGACGCCTTCCGGGCTCTTCACGAAATCGAGGAACGCTTGCGCGACAGCTTTATTTTTCGCCGCCTTCAACACTATCGCACCCTGCTCGATGGCCGGATGCATGTCCGCGGGAATCTCCCAACTCTTTCCATCTTTCATTCCCGGCGAAACCGCCAGCGACATCGCAACGATGCCCGCTTGCGCATTGCCTGACTGCACGAACTGCGCGGCCTGCGAAATGTTTTCTCCATAGACGAGTTTGGCCTTCAACTGCTCGTAAATCCCCGCCTTCTGAAGCGCCGCCACCGCCGCGCGCCCGTACGGCGCATGTTCGGGGTTCGCAATGGCAATCTTCTGCACGCTCGCGTCCAGCAAAGCATTCCAGCCGAGTTTCGACAGGTCCAGCTTCGATTCCTGAGGCATCCAGATCACAATCCTGCCGACGGCATACGGATGGAGCGTCCCGGGCTCGGCGACCCCGCTGGCCTCCAGCTTTTTCGGGTACTCAATATCAGCGGAAAAAAACAGATCGAACGGCGCGCCATTCTGAATCTGGGAGAAGAAATTCCCGCTCGATCCATAGGTTACGTCTACTTTTGTTCCTGTCTGTTTCTCAAAACTTTGGGCCAATTCCCCCATGGCAAAATTCAAGTCGGCCGCCGCGGCAACTCGAATCTCCCCCTGTGCCTGAGTTTCGCGAGCAACACATAAAAGCATTAGCACTGCAATCAGAACTCGGGTTGCGATTCTCATTGACACCTCTCCACTCTGCGCCCCTGTATTCTCCGCGTACTCTGCGTTGATTGTTTCTGTTTCCTCAAACCCGCAGAATCATCACTTCCGTGGATTTGATGAGCGCCGCGGCACGGTCTCCAGGCTTCAAGCGCAGCTCTTTTGCCGCATCCGCCGTAATGATCGAAGTAATATGCTGCTCCCCGATCGCCAGCGTGACCTGCGCCAGAAGTCCGCTGAGTTTCAGCGCCACCACGCGTCCGATCAATTGATTTCGCCCGCTGATCTTGCGGAAATTTCCGCGCCTCGTTTCGATGTCGCCGCGCTCCAGTTTTTTGGGAAACAGACGGTCAATCTCGCTCTCCGGCACGCGATGATGCCCGCCCGGGGTCTTCACCGATTTGAGCTTGCCGTGATAGATCCACTGTTTCAACGTGGGATAGCTGATGCCCAGGATGTTTGCCGCCTCGCGCGGCGCCAGCAGCTTCTGCACGGTCCCTCCCGCAAACTCGCAGAATACCGCAGGCAGAGTCGCCACATCAATACGTTTTTATACGATTAGAATAGAGGAGACAGGTGCAGCGTGCTTTCGTTTCCAGCACTTCGCAGCCGCAGATCTCAAATCCTCTGCAGCAATTCTAAATATCTTTCCCGACTGATCTGTGCCGTGCGCAGGACGTTTTTGATAATAAAGACAGGCAGGGCATCATAGCGAGGAACAACCAATGGCCGCAGAATTCCTGGCTTACTGAATATCATGTGGTCACCCTTTTCCCGTACTAGGGCAAATCCCTCCATCTCCAGAACGTGCACCAGTTTTTGATAGGGGATCGGAACGATGCGAGGCATCTGCGGAACCGCTAGACAGAAGGAAGGGCCAGCCGTATTTTTTCGCGAAGGAGTATTGGATGACGCCTGTACGTCTTGCCATGCTTCTCGAACCCGGCTTCAGCGAGGATTTCTTCGAGCGTTCCCATGTCCGCGGCCGCTTCAATGAAAAGTGACACGGCCTCGCGCAATCGCGCTTTCGCCTGGCTCGCTGTCTTCCCGCAACTGGAGATGTCCAGCTCCGGCGTGTACGCGACGTGGCTCGCCCCTTCTTTCCAGACTTGCAGTGTCAGCGAGATCTCCCTGTTCCCGTTTCTGGCGGCGAGAGTGGTTGTGGCCATAAACTTCATGCTAGACCCGGAGGAAATACTCGTCAACTTCATAACACTGGTGCACTGTCTACTTACCGGCGGCGGGCAAAACTCCTAGCGGCTCCCCTTCCGCCTTGGCCGCTTCCGCGGGGGTCAACAGTCCCTTGGCGCGCATCGCTTCGATCACCTGACTGCGCCGCTGCAACGCGCGGTCCGGCTGCTCATTGGGCGGGCCAATCCCCCCTCGTATCATTCCTGCGAGCAACGCGGCTTCGGCCACGCTCAGATTGCCGGCGTCCTTGCCATACATATGCCGGGAAGCATCCTCCACGCCAAATCCGCTAGCGCTGATGTACACCCGATTCATATAGATCGTCAGAATCTGATCGCTGGAAAATCGCGCGCGAATGTGGTGGTCCAGGCGGAGCTGATTCAATCCGTACGACAAGGCTCCGGGAGTTTTCCGTTCGCAAAGAAGCGAACGAGCCAAGAGCAGAGATTGCGCTCGGTCTGGCTCCGCAACGGCAATCGCGTCCCGCACTGTTTTTCCAATCTGGGTTGCAGGTAGAACCGTAACTGGACCTGCGAGACAGGCATCCGTCAAGACTGTGGGAGCGCTTGGCGCAAACTGGGCGAGATGGGCGACATCGGGCAAATCACGCGTGTAGAGATAGAACCAGCCTAGAAATACGGCCATGACGAGGATTACGAGCACAAGTCCGGTGGACACAATCGTGAGTAGTCGTCTCATGATTCCATATCGTTGCCGACCCGCTTCAATGGGAGGATCTATTCAAGTGACGTTTTTAATTCGATCTTCCTAATTCCGCAAAGGCTTGCCCGTCTTGAGCGTGTGAGCAATGCGCTCTTGCGTTTTCTTTTCGCCCAGAAGAGAGACAAAGGCCTCGCGTTCGAGATCGAGGACGTACTGTTCGCTGACCAGTTGCGGCGAAGTCAGTGGCCCGCCCGCCAGAATGTTCGCGAGCTTCCGGCCCACGTGGGCATCGTACTCCGAGGCGTAGCCGCCGCGCATCATCATGTGGATCGCCAGCTTCGCGCCGGCGAGAAACTGTTCGCCCAGGACTTTGATCTGCGTGGTCTGCGCGCCTTCTTGCCAGCTTGCCGCCAGCGGCTTGTAGCCGCCGCGCGCCAGCGCCAGCGCTGCCTCTTTGGCGTCGGCAACCAGGCGGTCGCGGTTCATGGACACGCCATCCTCGCGGCGCAAATAGCCGAGGTCGCGGCACTCTTCCGCGCTGGTGCCCACCTTGGCCATCGCGATTCCTTCGAAAACGGGTCTCAATGCGTGAAATAAATCCAGATCATTGTCGCTCGCGGCATGTTCGTTCGCGCGGATTAGCATCTCCTTTGTGCCGCCGCCGCCGGGGATCAGGCCGACTCCCGTTTCCACCAGCCCGATATACGCTTCCGCGGCTGCCTGAATTCGTGTGGAGTGCAAGCTCACTTCGCACCCACCGCCCAGCGCCATGCCTTGCGGCGCGGCCACAACCGGTTTCGGTGCGTATTTCAACGCCAGATTGATGTTCTGGAATTGCTTCACGGCCATGTGCAGCTCATCCCATTCTTGTTCCTGCGCTCCGACCAGGACGAGCATCAAGTTCGCGCCCACGGAAAAATTCACCGCCTGGTTGGCGATGACCATGGCGTCGAAATCCGAATCCAGCCGCTTCAGTCCTTTGTGCAGCATGGCGATCAGGTCCGCGCCGATGGCGTTCATCTTGGCGTGGAATTCGCAGCACACCACGCCGTCGCCGAGATCGATCAGGCTTGCGCCGGCGTTGCGTTCGACTTCGCGGCCGGCGTCTTTCAGCGATTTGAGAATGATGACGCCGTTCGGCTCTTCGACTTTCTTTGCTCCGCCGCCGACGATATCGAAAACGGTCGTCGTACCTTTCTCCGATTCGTAAAATCCTTTGCGTCCGCTGGCCAGCACTTTTTCGATCACCGGCGGCAGCGCGCGCCCTTCTTTCTGCACTAGCCCGGCGAACGGCTTCATACCGATGGCATCCATGATTTCGAATGGTCCAAGCTCCCAGCCGAAACCCCAGCGCATCGCGCGATCCACGTCCACGACGTTGTCGGAAATTTCCGGTACGCGACGCGCGGCGTACAAACACGTCTCGGAAATCCCACCCCACAAAAATTGTTGCGCCTTGTCGCCCTTCTGCCCCTCCAGCACGGGTCCGATCAGAGCACGCAGCCGCTCGCGAGTGTCTTCAATGGCTTTGCCCATTTCGAGCGAGGCAAATTTTGCTTTCTGCCTCGGGCGATACTCCATGGTGTTCACGTCGAGCGTCAGGATTTCCTTTTCGCCAGCGCCTTTAACCTTTTTGTAGAAGCCCTGGCCGGTCTTGTCGCCGAGCCATCCGCGCTTGGCCATCTCTTCCACCAGCGCGGGCAGTTTGTACATCTCGCGGGATTCGTCGCTCAGCGCCGTTTCGTAAATGTTTTTCACCACGTGCACTAACACGTCGAGGCCAACGATGTCCGCGGTTCGAAACGTCGCGGACTTCGGCTGGCCCACCGCCGGGCCGGTGCAGGCGTCCACCTCTTCCACGGTCATTCCCAGCGTGCCCATCAGACGCAGCGCGTTCAGCATCGAAAATGTTCCAATGCGATTGGCGATGAAATTCGGCGTGTCTTTCGCCACGACAACGCCCTTGCCAAGGCGCTTGTCGCAGAATTCGCTGAGCGTCTCGACAACGTCACTCAAAGTTTTCGGTCCTGGAATCACTTCCACCAATTTCAGATAGCGCGGCGGATTGAAAAAATGCGTTCCCGCCCAGTGCTGCCGGAATTCTTCGCTCATCCCTTCGGCGATCAAATGCACCGGCAATCCGGAAGTATTGGTCGTTACGATGGCGCCCGGTTTGCGGTATTGCGCCACGCGCGAAAGCAGATTGCGCTTGATCTCCAAGTTTTCGGCGACCACTTCGATGATCCAATCGGCTTCCGCGCAGCGCGCCAGGTCATCCTCGAAATTTCCAATGACAACTTTTTCCGCTAGCGCGGCCGTAAAAAACGCCGCCGGTTTTGACTTTTTCGCGGCCTCCAATCCCGCGCGAACAATTTTGTTGCGCTCGGCGGTGGTCGCACCGGCCGGCAAATTTGGCGGCACGATATCCAATAAAATGCACGGCAGTCCGGCGTTCGCGAAATGCGCCGCGATCCTCGAGCCCATGGTTCCTGCTCCCAGCACAACCGCTTTTTCGATGCGACGCTTCATGTCACGCCTTCTAAAAGGGATTCGAACGGAAGGACAGGTTACAAAACCGGCAAGCGCGGGTCAAACGGCTGTGTGCTCACCCGCGATACCACTAGAATAGAAGGATGGCAGAAGAAGGAAAGGTTCACGGAGCCCTCGGCTGGCTTCGTACGGCGAAGGAAAAGTTTCGCGAATTCGCGTACGGCGAAGAGGGAGAGCCGGCGGAACGGCCGCGCGTGGGCTTGGCTCTTGCGGGCGGATTCGCGCGCGGGCTCGCGCACATCGGCGTGCTGCGGGTGCTGCGCGAAGCAGGCATTCCCATTGATTGCGTTGCGGGCACGAGTGTCGGCGCGCTGATCGCCGCGAGTTACTGCGCGGGCGTGCCGCTGGAAGAAATGGAACGGATTGGCGCAATGACGACGTTTGCGGATTTTGGGCGCTGGACGCCGTCGTGGCTCGGGCTGGCCACCAACCAGCGCATGGAAAAATATTTTGCGCGCTTCACGCAGATCAAGACGTTTGAACAGTTGCGTACTCCCCTGGCGGTGGCAACGACGGACATTAACGCAGGAGTATCCGTCTACTATTCCCACGGACCGATCATGCCGCCGATCCGCGCTTCCTGCGCGTATCCCGGGCTTTTTCTTCCCATCCAATATGACGGGCGGACGCTGGTGGATGGATTTCTGACTTCACCCGTGCCCGTGGAAGGCGCGCTGCTGCTCGGCGCGGACATCGTTATCGCCGTGTACCTCGAAGCGGGCAGCCTTTCGCAGCCGCGCACGTTTACGGATGTTCTCAGCCGCGCGTTCACGATTGTGCAGCGCCATTCGGATCTGGCGTGGCGCACGCAGGCGGACGTAGTGATCGAGCCGGACGTGAAACCGTTTGTGTGGGACGATTTCAGCAAGACGCCGCAAATGGTCGCCGCGGGCGAAGCGGCGGCGCTGGCGGCGTTGCCGCAGATTCGCGCGGCACTGCGCAAAGAAAAACGTGATTCGGCGGCATAGCTCAATTTATTTTCTTCTAACCAGAATCTATTTTCTGTCAACGAAAATTCCTTCGAGAAATTCGCGATGAAAAGTCGGTGAAGATTTTTCTCATTTCTCATTCTAGAAATTTTTAATCGCGCTTTTCAAACATTTCTAAGAATTATTCGCGAGTGACCTGCACGAGCACGGGCTGGCCTTCGCCTTTTCCGCGTTGCGTGAGCCAGGCGCCGAGGCCTTCGGCGAAGCGTTCGGGAGTGAGGCGAAAGCTGGCTTCGACTTTTCCATCGGCGACGGGCAGGGTGTCGTCGAAGTCGGCAAAGTTGGTGAAGTTGCGCATGCAGAATTGATCGAGCCAATCGAGCGGGCAGGGGCGGGGAGCGCCGCGGATGATGACGTTTACGTTGAATTTTTGTGCGTACATGGGGCACACGGACGGGACGAAAGTCCCGCCGCAACATTTAATACGACCCCGACGATTCGGCTCGCCGACTCGGCGCGGCCGGGCTAAAGCCCGCCGTTACAACCAAAGCGACCGGTTACGAGGCGCGGGGGCGCTTGACGGAATGGGCCAGGCCGACGGCTTCTAGCATCCAGATGAAATACCAGCCGATGTCGGTCTGATACCAGCGGAGGCCGAGGCGGGCGGAGCCGGCGTGAGTGTGATGATTCTGGTGCCAGTTCTCGCCCCAGGCCGTTAGTTGGAAGGGGCCGAGCCACCAGACGTTCATGCTGGAATCGCCTTCCTTGACATGGTTGAGATGCGTGAGGCTGTTCACGAGGCACTGCATGTGCAACGAATAGACTAGGCGGATCGCGCCCATCCAGAAGAAGCCCATCCAGCCGAAACCGAGAATCAGGCCGATGCAGATCGAGAAAATAATGACGGGAGTTTCGGCCCAGCCCCAAATTTTGTACACGCCGCCGGTGAGTTCGGGGGCCCAGCGCTGCTTATCCGCGGGTTGGGTTTGATAGAGCCAGCGAAGATGTGCCCACCAGAATCCGCCCTGCTTGGGACTGGAGATGTCTTCGGGGGTGTCCGTGACGGAATGATGGAGGCGATGATAGGCGACCCAACTGGCAGGGTGGCCGGAGCCGTTGAAGACGGCCCAGAAGATCAGAAATTGTTCGACGAAGCGATTGGTCTTGAGGGTCTTGTGGGCGAGCATGCGGTGATAGCAAACGGTGGTGCCGAGTCCCCCAAAGGCGATGGAGAGCACGGTCATGCCGACGACTTTGAGGCTGGGCACGGGGAAGAGGATCAGACCGATGATCGCGAGAGTGTGAATGAGGACTAGATAGGTGAAGACGCCTTCTTTGCCGTGAACCGGTTTCCAGAATGGGCGGTCCCAAGGCCGAGGTTGTTGCGTTGCGGTCAGTTCCATGTAATCTCCGGCGGTCTGCGGTATTGAAAGCGCGAATGCTTGGTAAGCAGAACGTATAAGGCAGACATAACCATATCATTTTCGGATGGGGTTTGCGGGAAAACTGTACAAGAGAGAACACTAAAGGTGAACAGGGGGACGAAGAGCGTTGGAAGGTTGAGATGCCGCGTCGCGGTGGGCTCGGCGGGCTTGACGAGTTCCAGATTGGGAAGAGTTGGTATACACCCCGGTGATTTTCGTAAGAGTGCCAAACAAAGGGGTTACAGGATACGGATCCTGGGAGAGTTCGCAACGCAAATAAAACAAGCGGTTTGCGAGGAAGTTACCGGGCAGCGGACTGGCCGTCGAGACCAGCCCGCTTTCACTTCCAAAGCCCAGCGCGGTTCTGAGGGAACACGCGCTGCGCTGGAAGCGCCCGAATATGACCTAGATATACCAAACGCTGGTTACGAAAGATGTACCGTTTCGGACATTCGCGTGGTCCAAAAGGGAACACTACGTCCGAGCAGTGGACCTTGCTGGCGGAGGCAAAGCCTTGTCTGAGGTGCAGGGATGCGGACGGAACTCGTTCGCGGAAGGTACGGCGGGGGCTATAGTAAATCATAGGACACGCAATTGACTTGCAGCGGGGCGAAGTCGAGGTGCGTTTCCGAAATACGGAATACGTGTGTGAGTGGCGCGGGGAGAGTATTCGGGGAATACGTTTGGAGTTGTAGAGGCTTGGCCCACTTGGCTGAAGGGGTTGAGCTGCGAAGAATGCCCGCGATGACAGTCCTAGGAGGCAATCCAACGATAGCCATCGCGGGCCTGTTACTAGCTTTCACTTATCACAAGGATTCTAAAGTTCCGGCTTAGATCCCCGCTGTTCAAAATTGAACATGTGCCAAATTGGAGTTTGGGCACGTCATCAAGGTTGCAAGGCCGCCAGCGCTGGACGCCACAGCTTCATCGACGGCGGCTAGTCAAAGCGAAGCAAAGAATTGCACATCCTGTTGCGCGCCGTTTGCGTCCCGGACGATCCTGCGGGACACAAAACAAGATCGCAAAGGGTAGGCCACGCGGAGCCCTCTCGGCCTGTTGAGGGTGCGTCCGGACAAATGTGCCGTCTTCGATACTGATAATAGTACCCAGTGTGCCATTACGGACAGAACTAAATCACCTCTGGAGATAATCTTTATACCGGTTTAGTACCACGAGGTCCGAGGGTGTTGCACGCGGAGAGCGGGTTCTGAGGCTAGACGAAAGACACCATGACAGTATCTATTCTGCTCCCCAAAATACTTCTGATTGAAAATGATCCGGCCGCATCCAATGCGATTCACACGGCGCTCGCCGGGACAGTCAGCGGTTCTTTCGACGTCGAATGGGTTCGCCAACTTTCCGAAGCTCTTGTGCGGCTGAGCAAAAAAGGAATTGCCGCGGTCTTGCTCAATTTGTCCCTGTCCGATAGTCACGGCATCGAGACGTTCGATAAGTTGTTCGCCGCTGCGCCCGACGTCCCGATTTTGGTCTTCGGCAACGGTAACGAAGCCCTCGCGAAAGAGGCTGTAGGGCGCGGCGCACAGGATTATCTCCTGGCGGGTCACCTCGATAGCTATTCGCTCCCGCGTGCACTGCGCAACGCGATCGAGCGCAAGGCTGTCGACGACGCATTGTACTTGGAAAGAGAACGCGCGGTGGTTACCCTCAACTCGATTGGTGACGCCGTTCTTTGCACCGACATTTCCGGCAACATCACCTATCTCAATCTCGTTGCAGAGGCCATGACCGGTTGGCCCAGGGAAGAAGCCATTGGCAAACCCCTGGCTGAAGTCTTCCGAATTGTTGACGGCGCCACACGCAAGACCGCGCGAGATCCCATGGAGATGGCCGTCGAGCAAAATAGGACGGTGGGACTGACGGTGAATTGCGTGCTCATCCGCCGGGACGGATTTGAATCTGCCATTGAAGATTCCGCCGCGCCAATCCACGACCGGACAAGGCGAGTCATCGGAGCGGTGATCGTCTTCCATGATGTGAGCGCGGCGCGGGCCATGTCCGTCCAAATGACACACTCCGCGCAACACGATGTGGTCACAAATCTACCCAATCGTCTGCTGCTGAACGACCGGATCGCTCAGTCGATCGCCGCAGGTCGCCGCTGGAACAGACCTCTTGCCGTAATCTTTCTGGATTTGGATCGCTTCAAATACATCAACGATTCGCTGGGACATGCCGTCGGCGACGAGCTTCTTCAGTGTGTTTCAAAACGATTGCTGGCCGGGGTCCGCGCTTCCGACACGGTCAGCCGCCAGGGCGGAGATGAATTCGTTATCCTGCTTTCAGAGATCACCTATCCGGAAGACGCGGCCACGAGCGCAAGAAAAATACTTCTTTCGCTCAGCGCACCCTGCTCCGTCGGGGGACGATCCCTGCGTATCAGTGGCAGTATCGGCATCAGCGTCTACCCGGAGGACGGAGAGGATGCCGAAACGTTGATCAAGAATGCAGACTTGGCCATGTACCACGCCAAGGAAAACGGGCGCAACAATTTCCAGTTCTTCACCGCGGAAATGAATCTGAAGGCCGTAGAGCGGCAATCTCTCGAAGGCAGCCTGCGCTGCGCTCTCGAGCAGGAAGAGTTCTTGCTGCATTATCAGCCGAAGGTAAATCTTGACACGGGCGAGATCACCGGAGTAGAGGCGTTGATACGATGGCAGCAGCCCGGCCGTGGACTGGTCCCTCCTTCCCAATTTGTGCCCATCGCCGAAGACTGTGGCCTAATCGTCGAGATCGGCCGTTGGGCGCTGCGCGAAGCATGCCGGCAGGCGCGCGAATGGCAAGACGCGGGACTGCCGTTTAAGCGGGTTTCCATCAACGTTTCCGCCGTCGAGTTCCGCAATAAGGGTTTTGTCGAAAGTGTCCGGACGATACTCTCGGAAGCCGGCTTGGAAGCGCGCTATCTCGACCTTGAGCTTACCGAGGGCGTCCTTATGGAGGATGCCGAATCCACGGCCGCAGTACTTCAAGAGCTCAAAACTATGGGGGTTCAGCTTGCGGTGGATGACTTCGGCACCGGCTATTCCAGCCTCAGTTATCTTCAGCAGTTTCCCATTGACGTCTTGAAAATTGACCAGTCCTTTGTGCATCGGATCACAGCCGATCCCGATGGCTCTTCCATCGTGAGCGCCATAATTGATATGGGCAAAAACCTCAAGCAGCGCGTGATTGCCGAGGGCATCGAAACTCCGGAGCAGCTCGCATTCCTTCGGGCCCACCACTGTGCGGAAGGACAAGGTTACCTCTTCAGCCATCCCCTGGCCGCCCCACAATTTGCCCATTTACTTCAGATGGCACTAACAGAAACTATCGTCCACTGAGGGTGCCGGATTAGTAGACATCTGTTTAGTAAGCCGTTAGCTATCTGTCTGACGGATCGACGGATAGCCACCGGCCATAAATATGGTAGACTATTTGCATGCGGACGACGATTGACATTCCGGCTTCGCTGTACCAGCGGCTCAAGGCGCGCGCGGCGAACGAGGGCAGTTCCGCCAAGAGATTGATCCTGCGGGGCGTCGAGCAGGTTCTGCGTGAAAAGAGCAGCACTACGTCGCGCAAGCACGTCAAGCTCCCGCTAGTCCGTTCCAAGCGCCCGGGAACCGTGGTGCTCGACAATGCCCGAATCTACGACGTCATTTCTTTTCCCTGATATCAACGTGTGGATCGCCCTGACTTACCAAGGGCATGTCCATCACGCGCGCGCTGCATCGTGGTTTTCCGGCCTCGCTGCGGACTCCCGCCTGTTTTTCTGCCGCTTCACGCAACTTGGACTGCTCCGGCTGCTCACTGCGGAAGCGGTGATGAGCAAGGAAGTGATGAACCAGCCACAAGCGTGGCAGACGTATGATCGCTGGCTGCAAGACGACCGGGTTGCGTGTCTCGACGAGCCTCCTGGTCTTGAGCGCGTATTCCGCGGCATGACGCGGCTCCGCCGCCCCGCTACCAAAGACTGGGCCGATTCCTATCTCTGCGCCTTTGCCTCCGCTTCGCAGTTCACGCTGGTCACCTTTGACCGTTCACTTAGCCGTAAAGCAGCAAACTCGCGTCTCCTCGGACTGTGACTTGCGGAAATGACGGTGGTGGGTGTGCGAGTTCGGGATGAGTGGTTCGATTACCGGCCGCAGCTACAATCCGCGGAAAAGGATTACGCCGAAAATGTCGGAACAAGCTTGGGCGACCCTGCGTGGGCGATCATGCCTGGGCGCAGGCTGTTGCGGCAAGGTGGCGCGGGCGGACTGGCGGGCAGCGTTCGAGCTGGAATATTTGCGGGGGAAAAGCCGTCTTAGCTTTGGCTGGGGCCTGTGGACAGATGGTGCGTGGCAAGCGATAATTCTAATTCGGCGCAATCGTGCATGGGGGGCGCCAGATCCGAGGAGGGGGAATGAGCATTTCTCCAAACGTACCGACGCCGCAAGAGTCCTATCACTACGAGTCCACGGGAACGCCGAGGTGGATCGCAGTGCTCTTTGGCGTGTTGATTGCGCTGATGGCGGTGCTGGGCTACGCGGGGTATTCGACGCAAACGCGGCTGAGCCAGGACCTGGCCAAGCAGCAGGACCAAGATAAAATTCTCGTCGCGCAACTCGATCAGGCAAATTCGCGCATCGCGGACTTGAAGAGCAAGATGGAAATCACCACGCAGCGTGTGGGCTTGACGCAGTCCGAACTGGCGCAGGCCAAGAGCCGCGCGGAATCCATCCGCAAGGAACAGCAAACGTCGGATGAGAAGCTGACGGCGCAACTTTCGCAGGTGAAGCAGGAGAGCGAGGAGAAAATCGGCGCGGTGGCCACGGAAGTGGGCGGCGCGAAGAAAGACATCGAAGCCACGAAAACGGATTTGGAGGCCACGAAAGGCAAACTGGAGCGCAGCCTGGGCGACATGAACGTGATGAGCGGGTTGATCGCGCGCAACCACGACGACTTGGATGAGCTGAGGCGCCGCGGGGACCGCAACTACTACGAGTTCACAGTTCAAAAGGCCAAGACGCCGCAACGCGTCGGGCCGGTGCAGATCAATGTGTCCAAGGTGGACCAGAAGAAATCGAAGTACACGATGGTGGTGTTCGTGGACGATCGCTCGATCGAGAAAAAGGATAAGACCGCGGGCGAGCCCGTGCAGTTTTACGTGAAGGGCGCGTCGCGGATGGCGCCTTACGAAATCGTGGTGTTCGACGTGGGGAAAAATCAGATTACCGGGTACCTGGCGACGCCGAAGGAAGGCGGGCCGGGCGCGGCTGCTTCGGCTCCCGCGCCGGCGGCTGCGGCGCAGGCGCCAGCGGCTACACCTACGACGGCTCCAACGTTGAAACAGGCCGGCAAACCGTAGCGAGCACTTCGGCAAAATTCGCGCTCCCTTCCACAAAAGCTCTGTTCTGCGTTCTGGAAACACGACGCGGGACAGGGCTTCTGTCTTTTTGGCGCTGGCGCTAGCATGAAAAGACAGCCGCATTCGAATCGAAATCTTCAGGAGCGCCCGATGAACGCGAAGAGCTTCCGCAATCCTCTCTTGGTGGTACTAACTTTTGTGGTACTGGGGATAAGCCCGGCGCGGGCGCAGGCTCCGCTGGAGCCGGCGCAGATGTCGCCACGAACGATTTTTTATTTGATTTGGCGCGGGGCTCCGGCGGCGGACGCGAGAAAAGCGAATTCGCTGATGGCGCTGTGGGATGACCCGGACTTTGCGTCGGTGCGCTCGGCGATGGCGGCGAACATGCTTGCTTCTTCGGAACAAAAACCGGGGCAACCGAAGCTGACGGTGGAACAAGTTCAGGAATTTGCGTCGCTGCTGGAGAATTCCTTTACGGTGGGATATCTCGCGGAGCCGGCGAAGCGCGAGGCAGCGGGAGCAGCGAGCGCGACCGATTCGAACGCAGCGGGCGGCACGGGCGCGGCTAAGGCGAAGCCGCCGGCTTGGAATGGGATGTTTTTTGTGTACGATCGCACGGGGAAAGAGGCGGTACTTGCGAAAGCGATTCTACTTATGCGCGCGCAAGCGAAAGAGATGCCGCACATTTCGCCGGTGACGATTGGAGACGCGCAGGTTTTGAAGATTGAAGAAAAAAACAGCACGACGTATTGGGCGGAGCATGGGAAGTACGCCATCAGCGCGAGCGAGCGCTCGGTGATGGAAGATGTGCTCGGGCGGCTCGACGCCAAGACGACGGTGGCGGGACCGCTGACGCAACTGGCTGCGTATCAAGAAGCGAAGCCGATTGTTGGCAGCGGCGTGATTGAATTTTTCCTGCGCATTCCGAACCTGAAGGAGTTTGCGCCGGATTCGAAAGCGGGGGACCTGAAGGTTGGCCAACTGCTGGACGCGGCGAAGCTTGACGCGATTCATTCGGTGTGCGGGCACGTGACGTTCGAAGGGGCGAAAACCCACGTGCAAGCGGCAATCCTTGGCGATACGGCGCCGGGGACACCGTTTGATATTTGGACGAACGGAGTTGCCGCGCCGGCTTCGTTGGCGCTGGTTCCCGCAGATGCCATTTCGTATGGCTCGACACAGATCAATTTCCTGGGAATTTATGCGGTGATCAAGCGCATCGCGCGGGCTGCGTTTCCGACGGGACAGCAGGGCAACGCCGACCTTCTCGACACGCTGGCGCAGGCGCGTATCGGGATGCCACTGCCGGATGCGATCGGGCTTTTCAGCGGAGAGATCGCTTCGATGCAGACGAATCCTTCGTTGGACAGCGCGAAGCAGGTTTATTTTTTTGGGATTCGAAAGAAGCCGGAAACGCTGAAACTGATTCGAACGGTATTCAGCGACCAGCTCACATCGGAGCGCAATGAAGGCGACGTGACGTATATGAAGATCTCGCTCGGAGGGAGTCAGGGAAACGCGGGCGTGGCGCAGTGGAACTTTTTCAATCTCGCCGTGATGCCGGACATGATTCTGGGCGCCAGCCGCGTGGATTCGCTGCGCGAGGTGGTCGCGAACCGAGGGAAAGAAGCGGCGGGTGGGGGGCTCGCGAGCGTCCCGCAATTTCAGGCGGGGCGCGCGCAATATCCTGAAAACCTGAATGGGCTTGGCTACTTTGATTTTCAAAAGGTGGACTGGCAGGCCATGAAGGACCGCTGGATTTCAGAAGCCAAGAAGAGCGCTGCACAAAAATCGGCGGATGCGGCGAAGAAAAACATGCCAGCGACGACTCCGACTCCTGATTGGCTCCTGCAGGCGAATCCACAAGTTTTCGCGCGGCATCTGCATTATTCTTCGAGCGTCTCGTGGAAGGATGCCAAGGGCGTTCACTGGGAACAGTGGGTCGAATAGCGGGGCGATGCGTCCTTTCCGCTTTTCTCTGAGAGCGCTACAGTTGCCTGCTCTTCTGCTGCTAAGCAGCGCGGCAAACGCGGCGCAAAATCCTCAAGAACCACAACAAACGATTCGAATCCAGGTGGAGCGCGTCAATGTCGGCGTGATTGTGACGGACGCGCGCGGGCAGTTTGTGGAGGGCCTGCGGCGGGAAGATTTTCATTTATTTGATGACGGGACGGAACAGCCGCTGACCGATTTCGCGACGATTGAAGAGCCGGGGCAAGTGCTGCTTCTTATTGAGGCGGGGCCTGCCGTCTATCTTCTGGAGGGCGGGCATTTACAAGCCGCCCTTGGTTTGCTCAATGGTTTGTCGGCGGGCGATCGCGTCGCGGTGGTGAAATATGCGGAAGCGCCGCAGGCGCTGCTGGATTTCACACCGGACAAACAGGACGCCGCAGCGTCGTTCGATCAATTGCGTTTCAATCTTGGATATGGGTCGCTGAATCTCTCTTCCAGCGTTTCGAAGGTCATCGAGTGGCTCAGGCAGGTTCGAGGCAAGAAAACGATAGTGCTGCTCTCGACGGGCGTGGATACATCTTCCGCGAACGAGCGGGCGATGGCTCTTCAGCAACTGAAGACCGGCGACGTTCGGCTGCTTGCTGTTTCGCTGGCGGGCGAGCTGCAAGATTCCCCTCCCAGCAACAAAAAGAAGACTCGCGCGCAAAATCCGGCGCAACCTCCACAGCAGTTCGCGCAGGCAAACCAACTCTTGAAGCAGCTGGCCGAGGCAACGGGAGGGCGTGCCTACTTTCCCGTGAGCGAAAAAGAGTTCAGCGCGGCCTACGCGGAGATTGCGCAACTCGTACGTCACGAATACAGCCTGGCATTCACGCCACCGAGGCAAGACGGCGTAGTTCATTCGATCGAAGTTCGCATCAACTCGCCACAAACCTCCGGTCCAAACGCCGCGAACATGGCGTACCGCACGGATTATCGGCGGGCGTATGTTGCCCCCACGCCTCAGTAGTTGGGAAACTACCGATTCGGCAACCTAGTGCCTAGCAACCCGACCGTTCAACTTCGTAGAAGGGAACTCGGGAATTCTGCGGAAACCTTCGTATTGACAGTAACAAAACAATGATATAAACACTCACAATTCCATCCCCGCCGCCGCGCCGCAACGTGCGCCAGCGGGGATTCAGGGGAACTCCTCCCAAGCTCAGGACGTAGTCGTTCCCCGGTCAGTGAGGAAACCATGAAGTCTCGTCATGCGCAGCAACTCCGCCTACTTCTCTCCGCTCTCTTCGCCGCCGCCGTTTTTTGTTCTACGCCTCCTGTCCTCCGTGCGCAGGAACGAAACCCGCTGGTCTTTACCTCCAGCGGCCCCGTCCGCGGTTCCGTCTCTTCCGCGGGCGTCCGTGAATTCCTGGGCATTCCTTACGGCGCGCCTCCGGTGGGCCATCGGCGCTGGCGTCCGCCGGTTCCTCACGCTCTGTGGTTCGCGCCCCTCGAGGCCACGCAGTTTGCCAACCACTGTCCGCAGCCGCCCTCGCCATTCGGTATCGTGTCCGTTACCGAGGATTGCCTCTTCCTCAATGTCTTCACTCCGGACTCCGATGATTTCTTCCGCCCGCGTGCGGTGATGGTTTGGATCCACGGCGGCGCCCTCGTCTTCGGTGAAAGTAACGACTATGATCCCACGGCTCTCGTTCACGACGGCGTCATCGTCGTGACCATCAATTACCGTCTCGGCGCTCTCGGTTTTCTCGCCCATCCCGCTTTTGCCGCGGAAAAAACGGACCCGGACCGGGACGGTGACAGCGACCCCAATTCCGCAGGTGACTACGGCCTCATGGACCAGCAACTCGCTCTTCGCTGGGTCCGTGACAACATTTGGTTCTTCGGCGGCGATCCGCAGAACGTCACCATCTTCGGCGAATCCGCGGGCGGCCTCAGCGTCTTCTCGCAGCTCGCGTCGCCTTCCTCGGAGGGCCTCTTCCACAAAGCCATCATCGAAAGCGGCGCTTACGCGCTGAACACGCAAACCCTAGTTGCCGCTGAGGCTGCCGGCACGGCATTCGCCGCTGCAACGGGCTGCAGCGCACAGACCGCCGCCTGCCTGCGTGCGCTTCCGGTCACCACCATCCTGGCCAACGAAAACTTTGCTGGATATACGCCCAATATCGACGGGGAATTTTTCCCGCTCTCACTCAACACAGCGCTCGCCACCGGCCAATTCCACCATGTACCGGTGATCCAGGGTAGCAATCACGACGAATGGCGGCTCTTCACCGCGCTCGATTTCGATCTCACCGCCGCCGGGCCCATCGCCAACAACGAGACCGCGTACGAAGGGGCTCTCGCCACCCTCGTCGGACCTGCAGCTCCGCTCGTCGCCGCGCAGTATCCCCTCGCGAGTTTTCCTTCCGCAGATATTGCCTTCGCCACAGCAGGTACGGATGTGGTCTTCGCTTGCCCCGCTTTGGGCGCAGACCTCTCAATGTCTCCGTTTGTCCCGCTCTCCACGTATGAGTTCAACGACGAGAATGCGCCGCAGGATTTTCTGCCTCCCGTCTCGTTTCCGTACGCTGCGGCCCACGCTTCGGAACTTCAATATCTCTTCACTCTGCCCGTCACTGTGCCGCGACCGGGGCTCAACACCCAGCAGCTGCAACTCTCCAGCGCCATGCAGCACTATTGGACCAACTTCGCCAAATTCGGGAATCCCAATAGTCCCGGCGTGCCCGTCTGGCAGAAATTCAACCCTGCCGCCGGCAATTTCCAGTCGCTGATTCCACCATCGCCTGTGCAGGAAACCGATTTCGCCACGTCACATCACTGTGCCTTCTGGGCCGCCTTGCTTTCTGCCCAGTAGCACTTTGATTGATTTTATTGAATCCCAGGACGATTGCAGACTATTTGCGTGTACGCCGCTCAGGCTGGCGCCCTTGCGGCGAAGTTGGACCGGCTGAAGGGCGCTTCATTCCATAGAGGGCTTGATCAGCTGCCGACAGGAGCTTTTCAATGGACTCGCCGTCGTGAGGGTAAATGGCACTGCCGACGGCCACCGAGATCGGCGGACTTTCTTCATCGGAGGCGATGCGTTCGCGGATTCTTGCGGCTATTTGCTGGGCCTGCGCCGAAGCTGTGTCAGGAAGCACTACGGCAAACTCGTCGCCCCCGAATCGCGCTGGCGTGTCGACCTGCCGGCAATGGGCTTTCAGAATGTCTGCTACTCGGCACAGTGCCCGGCTGCCCACCAGGTGACCGTGGGTATCATTGATCTTCTTTAATCCGTCCAGATCGAGAAGTAAGATGGCAAAGGACCGTCCGGAGCGTCCATACCGTTTGATTTCCAATTCAACTGTGTCAATGAGCTGCCGGTAGTTGGCAAGCCCAGTAAGCGGGTCGGTAGCAACCAGTTGCTGCACGCGTTCATCCGCTCGCTTGCGCTCCGATACTTCAGCGGCCAAAATCAAACTCATTACGGCGACAATACCCACGAACGATTGCACCAGTAGTAGCGATGTGTTGAGAGCCTCTCTTGAAAACGGGCCATATCCTTGTAGAGTGCCCCAGATGGCTATGGCCGCCAAAAGGCAAGTTGCGGTCGCAGCCTTGCGACGGCCAAACCGGAATGCGGCCCAAATCAAGAATGGAATGCAGAGATACTCCAGCGGGTAATTCTTTACCTCCGAGTGAAAACGCCCCCCGAAGACAACCCACGCCGTGAGAAAGAGTCCCAGGAACAAGAGGGCGAGCTCAATAATTTGTTCACGGGTCCAATTCAGCCGGGGATTTTCTCTCCATAGAAGGATAAGGGGAGTAACAAGTAGCGCACCCACCCAGTCACCTAACCACCATGTGCGCCAGATAGAGCCATACTGCGTCCAGTCAGCGAATCCGCCCAATGACAGGGTTGTGACGCCAACCGTGGCACTGATAGTTGTGCTGACCATCCCGGCCAGGAACGTAAACTTGAGAATATCCTGCGCCCTTTCGAAGGCCTGCTGGCCGCGCGCAAAGCGCATTACCAGGTAGCAGCCTGCCACCCCTTCCAGGGTATTTCCTGTCGCAATCCCCATGGACGTCAGGACCGAGCCGGCGGTGGTCAAGTTGGCAAAGAACGCGCCCAGGAAAGCGCCCGGCCAGACACGAAAGCCGAAAATCAGGAAGGCTGCCAGCGCAATTCCGGTGGGCGCCCACAAAGGCGTGGCACTTGGGTGAACAAGAGCAAATCTAAGCCCCAGCTTGGCAGTGCCGAAATAGACCACAGCCAGGACTGCGACGATGGCCAAGTACTCGCGTTTTTTATCCATTGCCAACTACATACACCCTGAGCGTTCAGTCCCTGTCAAAATGGCTCACCCATTCTATTCAGCCACGACAGACATTTAGAATCAATTGGACCAGTAACCAGCTGGACCAAAGTTCAGGATCGCATGACCGGCCGGCCAGCGGGTGCGGCGCTAATTGAAATCCGCTACGGCGGATGCGCTTTTACCAACCCAATTGGCGCATCCGCTCCAGGATGAGTCCGCTATAGCGATTCATGCGATCGGGCCGTCGCTTCAGGGGCAACGGCAGAATTGCGGCGAGTCGGGCCGCTTGTTCACGGTCGATACTCCGGGCTGAGGTTCGGTAGTAGTAATGGCCTGCCGACTCCGCACCATAAACACCAGGGCCCCATTCGACCACGTTGAGGTAGAGTTCCAGAATGCGCTGTTTGCCAATGACCAATTCGGCCACCGGAACAAGTGTGAACTCGGCGCCCTTGCGGAGGATGGAGCGGCCGGTTCCGAAGAACAGATTTTTTACCAGTTGCTGCGTGAGGGTGGACCCACCGCGAATACGGCCGCCTTCCATATCGTCCTCCGCAGCGATTTGCATCGCGTGCCAATCGAATCCATGGTGCTGGTAGAAGCGCGCGTCTTCCGCGGCAATCACAGCATGCTGGAAATCGGGCGAGATTTGGCGCAGCGGAACGAATTCGTATCGTTCGTGATAGGGCGTGTGGTGAATCCATGCCTGCAAACGGCGCTCCATGTGCACCGCGGTGGTCGGTGGGTCGATCCACCGGGCAGCCACAAGGAGCAGCACAGCAAGCGCCCAAAGAAGCGCCACTCCGATGAGAAACCATCGAAGAAAGGATCGGAGAGAGCTTCTCCGAGGCGGAGGCGGGGGCGGCGGGGCTGTGTCTGGAGTTTCGGTCACACTTCAGAATAATCGTTTGGGCTGGATTGACATAGCGCCTGATCAGCGTAACCGGACATTGGGATCTGGGCGGGTTTCACTTCCCCGGTAAGCGCAGGCTGTCAATCTTTCTTCGGAAAGTTCCTGCGCCTCAGAGCACACAAAGGGTTGCGTAGAGCGAGGGTGCTTGAGAACTGAGTGGCTTTTCTAAAGTACCGGCGGAGCGGAACTTTTGTTCTATTGGTTCGCTGCCAACTCAACTAGTACTTTGGCCATGTCTTATGAGCGCTAAAACCATGGGTGGGACTCGTCGCCACCAGCGTATTTCCTTGCCGCAAGGCATGTCCGTAACCTGGTACGGTAGCGGGCAGCAACAGGTTTCTCGGGTCAAAACGTTAAGCATGGGAGGTCTGTTCCTCTGCGGGTCCAATACGCTGCGAGTAGGCACAAACCTGACCCTCGTTTTTGAAGTACCGGGAGGAATGGTTCTGGCGGAAGCGGTGGTCCGAAACATCGTGCCTGGTGAGGGCATGGGCGTGGAATTTACAAAGATGAATCCTGAAATCCGAGTTCTGCTGGAAGGATTGCTTACGCGGTTGTTGCGCTAACGATAGGGAATTTTTCGATACGTAGGATGGCCGGACTTCTGAGTTTGGGGCGATCTAAATCTCCAGTAAGCGTGCTAACAGGCGCTAGTTTGGGGCTTGCTACCGGACGAAAAATTTCAGACCATTCACACCTTGTATTAATGCGGCTTGAAGGTCTTCCCGGTTTCAAGCAGCGTCTTCAAGCGGGAGAGAATGCGTGGCCATCCATCGGCGCAGGCAGCGTAGGTGGCGTCATCCTCGGCCCACTCGTCATGCGTCACTGTTACTTTGGTGGCTTCGGTCTCGGGGACTAGTTCGATGGTTGCGCGTGAGGCTTTGGCATTTTGGCCCATTGCGAAGGTGTACTGAAAGACTTTTGGAGGGTCAAACCGCAGGACCTTCCCTTGGACGTAGGTCGTGGGCTTGCCATCGGGTCCCGGGCCCACCCACGCGAGCAAGCCGCCAGGTTTGGAGTCCATCTGAAACTCAGCGCCTGAGAAAATGATGCGGTTCGACTCCGGCGACACGAAGCCTTCCCACACCTTCTCCGGAGTGGCGGCAATGTAGAAGATAAATTTCTGTGGTGGCTGATGGGCCATGATTGCTCCGGACTCTCCAGCGCCATCTTATATCCACAAGCAAAAACCCTACAAGGCAGTACTGCCATCGGTTCTGCCTGATTGCTGGTGCCAGACATCTGCCCAGTCCATTTTGCCTTGGATTCCGCTTCTCCGGTAGCGGCGTTCGACAGCTGGAAGCGTGGTGAGCCGACCATGATTCGGGCTGCGTCCCGTATGGAACATGTGAAAGCACCCGCAGGGGCGTATCATCAGCAAATGAAGAGAGAACTGCCTGTTACATGTTGCACAGAGTGTGGCGGCGCCGGTTACAACCTGAGGGTCGCAAACGGTCGTTGTTGCAAAACCACCGGCGAACAGCGGTGTAGCGGCATCAACGCCATTGCTAACCAAGAATTTGACTGGAGCGAGTGCACACACTGTCAAGCAACCGGATACTACCGCAATAAAGAGTGCCCGAACTGCAAAGGCGCAGGCTACCTATTTGTGGGCCAGAGGGATAAAGCAACGGTTTAGAGGCGCCGCATGCAAGCAAATCGGCGAAACGGGCTGGCCTCGTTCTTCAAAACCTCTTTCTGGCCCTTGGACGACCATGGCTTCTGGGTGGGGCGCACCCTCCTGTCCCCCGTGAGGTGAAAATCACGCCACAACAATTTGTGGTCTTGCGAGCTTTGATTCGCACTGAAATTGGCAAGTACGCGGTACACTCCTAGGCCAGCGCGATGGGTGGGTCGGAGCCGGCGATTGGGGCAAAAAACATCTCCCGTTTTCGAAGTTGAAAAGGAAATACCGGCTACGTCCGGCGACGCAATGCAGCAAGGCAAAACGGCTCGCGCGGCCACCGCTGCGCTGCCAATGAGCCGTGCGGTATACGCGTTAGCGATTGCTGCGGTCGCGCTCCATGTGGCGTTCAGCGGCCGGTATGGATTTTTTCGCGATGAACTTTACTATGCCGCTTGTGGACAACGTCTGGCCTGGGGCTATCTCGACCACGCGCCTCTCGCTCCGTTCCTCGCTCGCCTTAGCCATGCGCTTTTGGGCGATTCGCTCTTAGCCCTGCGTTTTTTGCCGGCGCTAGCGGCTTCGACCAAGGTACTTCTTGCTGGGTGGCTGGCTCGGGAGCTGGGCGGCGGGAGGTATGCACAATTCCTCGCCGCATTTTGCGTGTTGCTTGCCCCGATCTACCTGACGTTTGACAATTTTTTCTCGATGAATGCGTTCGAGCCGGTGTTTTGGATGGCCTGCGCCGCGATTGTGCTGCGCATTCTGAATGGCGGAAACCCGAAACTGTGGCTCCTGTTCGGACTCAGCGCGGGCCTTGGGATTTTGAACAAACACTCAATGCTCTTTTTCGGTTCGGGGATTGCGCTGGGACTACTGGCGACCCAGGCGAGAAAGCATTTTCGGCAAGCGTGGATTTGGCGGGGTGCCGGAATCGCGTTCCTTTGCTTCCTTCCCAATTTGCTTTGGGAAATTCAAAATGGCTGGCCGACGCTGGCGCTGTTTCACGCGGTGATCGGCACGAAGTACGTGAACGTGTCGCCGTGGGAATACATATGGCAACAAACTTTGCTGACAAATCCTGTGGCTGCGCCAATTTGGCTGGCCGGCCTGTGGTTTTTGCTGCGAGATCCGCTTGGAAAAAAGTATGCCGTGCTGGCGTGGGCGTATCTCACAGTTCTGTTGGAGATGCTCATCCTGCATGGAAAAATCTATTATCTGGCGCCGGCGTACGTGATGCTGCTGGCAGCTGGTTCAGTGTGGATTGAACTGCGGTTGGTTCCGCGAGCAGGAGCGTGGTTGCGACCGGCGATAGCAGTGCCATTATTGATCAGCGGAGTGATTGCTGCTCCGCTGGCGATGCCTATTCTTCCGGTCCAAGCTGCCGTTCGCTACACGCGGTTCTGGGATGTACAGGCGATTCACGTGGAGAACGTGCCGCAGAGCGAGTTGCCACAACTCTTCGGGGATATGTTCGGCTGGCAGGAACAGGTGCGCGCGGTGGCAGGAGTGTATCAGGCGCTGCCAGAGTCCGAGCGCGCTCAAGCAGTCGTGCTTGCCTACAATTATGGGGAGGCCTCGGCCATAAATTACTTCGGCTCGAAGCTGGGATTGCCGCGAGCCATTAGCGGTCACAACCAGTACGGGTTGTGGGGGCCTGGCGCACTGCCCGGCCAAGTAGCGGTTGCGATTGGGTTTACGGAACAACAGTTACGCCAGTTTTATGACGAGGTTACGCCCGAGGCGAGTGTCTCACCGCCGTACGCAATGCCGGAAGAGTCTGGGCTCACGATTTTCATTTGCCGGCTTCCCAAAAAGAGCCTGCAGGAATCGTGGGCGGAGTGGAGGTATCTGGGTTAAGGCCCTGGTAGCCTCGCCGTGCCGATGCGGAGTCCCCAGTTTTGTGGCAGTAGATTCCGTTTAAGTACCGCCGAGTTTGCACCTTCTTGGCACTCGATGGTGCTCAAGTGGCCGGTGAGTCGTGCAAGCCCACAACCCCGAAATTGCGTTCAGTGGAATGCGCGGTTTGTGCGGGCCTGTATAGTATTACGAGGAGTGGCCTGATGCCTCGCGACCTCGCGTCGAACGAACATCTCGATTACATTGCCGCCCTCTTGGACGATATGTTCCGGATCCCTGGAACGCAGATTCGGTTTGGGCTTGACGCGCTGATTGGATGGGTCCCCGGGATCGGAGATGCCCTTGCGGGCATCGCATCTTTCTTTATTGTGTTCGCGGCCTGGCGGCGCGGCGTGCAAGCGGTCACTCTGGTGCGCATGATTGCGAACGTATTTCTGGAAACCACTGTAGGAGCAATACCGGTAGCAGGCGACGTTTTCCATATCTTTTGGAAGGCGAACAGACGTAACTACCGGCTGCTGTTGCGGGAGAAGGAGGAGCCCGGCGCGAACACCAGGCGGGATTGGATGTTCCTCGCCATCATCCTGGTCACTGTTATTGCTGCGGTGGGCATTCCCATTGGTATTTTGATCTGGATTCTGCGTTCTTATTAGACCTCGGGGCTCGATACACAAGGCAGAGTTATCTTGCCGCGGGCGCGCTCTATTTGGCGTCTAGCGTCGCAGAAACTTTGTTCTGCACGGGAAGAAGAATTTCCATCTCCAAACCACCACCGTCGCAATTGCGGGCGCGAATGGTGCCGCCATGGACGACGGCAATTCTTTGCGCGATGGAGAGGCCCAAGCCGGTTCCGCCGGTCTGATGCTCCTGGGCTTGGGTAACGCGGTAGAAAGGCTCAAAAATGTGGCCGAGATCTTCCGGGGGCACGCCATCGCCACGGTCAGCGACGAGAATCCGCACGGAATCCGAACCGTTGCCGACAAGATCCAGTGAGACGGCCACCTCCGTGTGTGGCCTTGGTGTAGTGAACAGCGTTGCGCACAACATTTTCAATGCAGCTGCGCAAGAGCGCCGGATCTCCATTCAGCCAGCAATCGTCGGCGCGCGAAATGACCACCGATTTCCCATCTTCCATGACTTCGAAACGTGCATCCTCAGCAACGCTTTCGACAATCGAGCGAAGGTTAAGCGGTGTTTCGGTTTTGCGATGGGTGTGAGTCTGCAGCCGCGTCAAGGTCAGAATCTGTCCGATCAAGGCGTCGAGGCGGTGCAGGTCCGTCTGCATGCGCTCGACGGCGTCGGTCTTGCCACGGCGGACGAGCTCGAGGGAAACGTTCAAGCGGGTGAGCGGAGATCGCAATTCGTGGGAGATGTCTCCGAGGAGCTCGAGTTGGCTGCGCAGCAGGGATTGAACACGGTCCGCCATGCGGTCGAAATCGCGAGCGAGGTCGGCCAGTTCGTCTTTGCGCGAACCAATCGCGGGAGAGGCGCGAACGGAAAGATCGCCATCCGCGATTCTGCCGGCGACGGTTTGCAAGGTACGGATCGGCGCGGCGAGATGGCGCGCCAGGAGCAGGCAGAGCGTTGCGCCGACCAGAGCGGGCAAGAGCCATTGAAGAACGGTCATTTCGAGCGCGCCGCCCAAAACAAATCCGTACGGAACGAGAACCTTGGCGACCAGGATGTATTTTCCGTTGGGGCGTTCATCCACGGAAGCGCCGGTCCAGAACAAGCCGATGTGAAACTGCGTCTGCCCGGTGGCGCGCGCTTTTGCGAGAACTTGTTCCGCGCCCGGGGGCACGCCGAGGCCCAGGATGTCGCGACCCTGGGGATCCAGCAACGTGGACTGAAGGAAAGAAGCGTCATGAATCTCTAGCAGGTATGAGGCGAGCTGGTCTTTTCCTTCGTGCTCGTAAATTTTCACGGCGCTGCGTGTGTACTGGTCGAGGACACCGATCATCCAACTTGGTCCCAGGGATTGCACGTGGGTGATGACGGTGATCAGAAAAACGGCGGCGCTGGTGACGCCGGTGGCCAGTAAGAACCAGAGAAAAATCTTGGCGTAGATGCCGCGAATCATCGGCGCTCCTCGATGATTTCGCCGGTGTAAACGTAACCCGCGCCGCGCACGTTTTGAATGCGTTCGACTTCGCCGACGCGGGTGCCGAGTTTCTTGCGCAGATTGCTGATGTGATTGTCTATGCTGCGGTCGAAGAAACCGATGGGGCGTCCCAGAGCGGCTTCCGCGATTTCCTCACGGGAGAGAACCTTGCCTGCCGAACGGACAAGGAGGAGGAGAATATCGAATTCGGCGCCGGTCAAAGGGACATCGCTGCCGTTGACGGCGACTCTTCTTTGCGCACTATCCATCTGAAGATCGCCGATGTGCAGGATTTCAGGCGGTGCCGAGCCGCTCTTGCGCCTGAGAACAGCGCGCATGCGCGCCACGAGCTCGCGGGGATTGAAGGGCTTCGGCAAATAATCGTCGGCGCCGCGCTCGAGGCCGGCAATGCGGTCCGCTTCATCGCCGCGGGCCGTGAGCATGATGACCGGGACTTGCGAAGTGAGGCGAATGCGGCGAAGAACTTTGCGGCCGTCTCCGCCCGGAAGCATCACGTCCAAAATGACGAGATCGAAGTCTCCTTTGAGGGCGTGCCGGACGCCGGAATCCCCATCATGGACGGCCTTGACGTCGAACCCGTCCATACCGAGCAAGCGTTTGAGCGAAGAGCACAGCTCGACGTCGTCCTCAACGAGCAAAACAGGGATGGGCACCAAGCTCGGCGTGTGCTCTCGTGATTTATGCGGCGAAGGCATGATCAAAAGGCCTGATTGCGCTGCTTTTCATTAGACGGAGAAGAACAGCGTCCCGGACGCAGCCTTGGACTTTTTAGCATACCGGGATGCCGAACGGTGTAAGGAAGTGTCTGGTTCGCGGGTGTGGGACGCCGAGAGAATCCAAGGAGAGCGCGACACTTCATTACAATCGAAAGTTTCATTCCCCGCTACGATGCGAATCAAGATGGGCACGGAGTTTCTTAAAGCCAGGTGCCCGCGAATCCAGACAGGAAGAAAAAACTAACAAACGGGGAGGAGAATACAAATGGAGAAGCTGATGATGGCAGCCGCTGCTCTTATGCTGGTGGCGACAGCTGTGCGCGCGCAAGAGACGCCTGTTGCGGACGTCGCTGGGGGATATTCGATAATCGAGGTGGTCAAAGGGTTCAGCACCACGGGGTACGGCGGCAGTGGTTCAGCCGCGCTGAATGTCAATAATTGGCTCGGGGTGGTCGGCGACGTTGGCTTGTATCATGCTTCTCCCTTTGGGCCGGGGGTGGACGCGGGGACGTACACGTTTGGCCCGCGCGTTTCGTATCGTCATTGGGGCAGAGTTACTCCGTTCGCCCAGGTTCTTCTCGGCGGAGTGCGCTATTCGGCCAACGCATTTGTGTTCGGCGCCGGCGGTGGCGTGGACATTGGGCTCGACAGGGGCGGAAGGTTCGCGCTGCGGCCGCAGGTGGAATATTTTGGCTTTCGCACGAATGGCGCCACCACGGACACGGTTCGCTTGGGCGTAGGACTTGTCGTTCGCATCGGCAGAAAGTAAGAGCATGGCTTGAACCGACAGGCGTCGATACGAGCGAGGAAACCTAGATTGCGCCAGGTCGCATCAATATCCTTATCCTTACGAGCGGATTGACGACACTTCCTTACAAAGTCCGTAAAAGCAACTGGTCTATCATGCGTCCACACATAAGCAGCGCATAAGGCAAGCCAGGCAGAGGTTCTGGTGCAAGGGAGCGGCTCGATGATACGTTCCAATTTTTTCCTGAAATTCTTACGGGCAGGGATCCCGCCAACGGCGTTGTTGCTTCTTGGGCTTTCCGGCTGCAGTATTTATCCAGCAGCGTCGTCCGGGCCTCCGCCCGCCGTGTCCATGGTCACGGCGCAGGATTTAGGCGTCATACCAACGAACCCGGATATTTGGGGAAGAGACGGCGGCGGTAGTGCCCTATTTCAGGGCTACTCCGTGTGGCTGTACGGGGATACATTTATTGCCAAGCCTAACGCCGAAGACCAAACGCTGCTCAGCGATTCCTGGTCGTTTACAACGGACCTCAACGCGCAAGCGGGCATAACCGGATTTCAGGAAAAGCTGGATTCTGCGGGAGCGCCGACAATGATCTTGCTGCTGACTCCGGCGGAAGAAGCTTTCAACCAGGCGCACAACATCAACAATTGCCAGGCGCAGCCATGCGGGGCGCGGTGGGCGCTGTGGCCGGGGACGATGGTGATGAACCCGGCCGACGGTAGCGCTCTGATTTTCTACATGGTGGTGAGCGCGCAGCCCGGCAATTTTAATTTTCAAGGCATCGGGAATTCGGTTGCCACATGGCAGAATATGCAGCAACCGCCGCAACGGCCGACGTTCAATCCGCCGATTGTGGCAGACCATCCCGACCTGATTTTCACGCAGAACGAACCGGGATTCGGTTCGGCCGCGTTTATTAGCAATGGGACGCTATATGCCTATGGATGCGACTACAGCAGCGGATGCCAACTGGGCAAAGTCGACCCGTCCAGCGCGCAAGATCGCAGCGCCTGGAGCTTCTACGCAGGAAACAAGATTTGGTCGGCGCAAATTGCCGACGCCGTTTCGGTTTTCAATGACGCCAGTATTTTGAGCATTTCGTGGAACGCGTATCTGCAGCGCTACCTCGCGGTCTACAGCCCGCCGTTCTCGCAAAATGTGGTGATGCGCACATCCGTTAATCCCGAAGGCCCGTGGTCCAGCGAAATCGTGGCGTTCGTGGCCATGCAACCGGCAAGCGGCAACGTTTACGACGCGCTGGCACATGCGGAATACGACGCCAACGGTGGACAGACCATCTATGTAAGCTATTCCCGCAACACACCTGCGCCTTTTTCCAGTGAAGTACGGCTTGTTGCGGTGCAATTCCAGACTCCGAACCCATAGAAATAAGCCACGGTTCGGGCAACCCGGCGGTTGTGGCAAGCGGTTGCAGGTTGGGTTACTCAAATTCTTTTAGGATGTGGGCCATGTCGCGGAGGCGATCGTCCATTAGAGCGAAGACGGTGCCGGGATCGTATTTGCCGTCGCCGTTTTTTTGACCGGCGACTGTTCCGGTGAGGATCTCGATGCCTTGTTCGATTTTGGCTACCGGCCAGATGTGAAATTTTCCGGCGGTGACGGCGTCGAGAATATCTTCGCGGAGCATAAGGTCTTCGACGTTGGAAGCGGGCATCATCACGCCTTGCGTGCCGGTGAGTCCGTTTATGCGGCAGACGTCGAAGAAGCCTTCGATTTTTTCGTTAACTCCGCCAATGGCTTGAATGTCGCCTTGCTGATTGATGGAGCCAGTTACGGCTATGTCCTGGCGCAAGGGCAAGCCGGAGAGAGCGGAGACGAGCGCGTAAATTTCGGTGGAGCTGGCGCTATCGCCGTCCACTCCCGAATAGGATTGCTCGAAGCAGATGCTGGCAGCGAGGGACAGCGGCTTATCTTGGGCGAAGCGGCTGCGCAGATAGCCGGCGATGATGTGCACGCCTTTGTCATGGAAGCGCCCGCTTAGATTCGCTTCGCGTTCGATATTGATGAGGCCGATTTTTCCGAGAGCGGCGGTGGCGGTGATGCGCACGGGCTTGCCGAAGGAGTAGCCACCGATTTCGAGGACGCTGAGACCGTTGACTTGTCCCACGCGGGTGCCGCTGACATCTACGAGCAGCGTTCCTTCTTCGATCATTTCGCGGAGGCGCGTCTCGATGAGGTTGTGGCGCTCCATTTTGGAAGAGAGAGCGCCGCGGACGTGGGCCGCGCGGACGACGGATTCACCAGCAGCGGCGGCGGCGTAGTGTGCTTCGCGGGCGAGGTCCGCAATATCAATGAAGCGCGCGGTCACTTTATTGCGGCGGCCTGCCTGGCGCACGCCATATTCGAGCATGGCGGCGAAGGCGCCGCGGTCGAACGGATATAGATTTTCTTTTTCGGACAACGCGCGGAGGCGGCCGGCATATTCCGCGATGACGCCGTCGCTCATGTGCATTTCTTCATCGAATTCCACACGCACTTTGAAAATCTTACGAAAATCTTCTTCGTATTCGTAGAGCAATTCGTACATCTGGCGATCGCCGATGAGGATGACTTTGACGTTGATGTCAATGGCTTCGGGCTTGAGCGCGCTGCCGCCGAAGGGATAGAACATTTCGAGCGGCTGAATTTCGAGGCGGTTATGGTTCAGCGTGCGCTTTAACGCGCGCCACACGCCGACTTCGGAAAGGGCTTCCATCGAATACATGATCAGGAAGCCGCCATCGGCGCGCAGCAAGGAGCCACCGCGCAGATCCATGAAGTCACTGGTCCAGCCGCCGCGGGTGTCGTAGGCCCGCTGGATGGTGCCGAAGAGATTCGCGTAGGTCGGCGTAGTTTCGAAAATTACAGGGGACTTATCGTCATCGTTGTGCGCGAGGATGACGTTGACGCCGTAGACGCGGAAGGGATCGCGTTCGGGTCCGCCGGGCGATTTCGGCAAACCGTCGGGTGTCTCTTCATCGTGCTCGCCTTCGCCTTCGCGCTCCTTGAAAGGATCCAGATTGTCGAGCAGATGATGGCGAACTTCTTCGAGATATTCTGAGACGTCCGTTCCCGGATATTTTTCTTTAAGCTCTTCGATGACACCATCCACGAGCACGGAAGCGGCTTCCTGCTCGAGATAACTCAGCTCGCTGGCGAGTTCCCGAGAAAGTGTGAGCGTCTTGCGGTACACGACCGTGAATTCCTGGCGGAACTGTTCGTACTTTCGTTCGATGTCTTCCGCCACGGGGCTTTCGAGTTTTCCTTCGTGCACCATTTTGGAAATGTCCTCGATGGGCACCATCTGGCCTTCGAGCACCGGAAAAATTTCTGGGAGCGCCACGGCGCCGACTTGCATGTGGCCGAGCGCGAACTGTTCGCGCGCAATGCGGCGCGTGAAATCGTCCATCAACTCTTTTTCGCGGACGGTGAAACGCTCGACGATGCGGCCCTTCTGCCGCTGGAACGGCTCGCCTTCGAAGACTTGGGGGATGCGGCGGCGCAGAAAATCGAGGCCGGCTTGCATGTCCTTCTTGAAGCCATTGGCCAAGCCGCGCGGCAAGGTGAGTAATCGCGGCCGGTCGGGCAGCTTGAAATTATTGACGTAGCAACGGTCCAGCGATTCTTTGGTCGGGGGATGCAGCTCTTCGATCATTCGAGCGATGGTGCCGCCGCGGCTGGTTCCCGCCAGTCCACAAACGAAGACGTTGTAGCCCGGCGCGGAAAGCTCGACGCCCATTTTCAAGGCACGCAACGCGCGCTCTTGTCCGATGAAGCCTTCGCGCAATTCCGCCTGGGCAGTGGTTTCAAAGGGGATGCGCGAGAGTTCACACCTCCAGCGCAGTTTCTCCAGAGGCAGCTCCGCATGCTTGGGGGCGAGCTTGGTGGTCATGAAATCCTTCGAGCGCGTTACTCTAGCACACCCGGGCGAGGCATCCACGACGAGACCGGACCTATGTTACCCAGCGGTTATTGGCGGGCCGTCGGGCCGCTCCATATACACCGCGAGAACGCCAGCAGCGGTGGCCACCAGGATCGGCCCGAGCACCAAACCCAGCATTCCGAACATAGCAACTCCACCCACAACGCTGATGAAGATGACGAGGGCGCTGAGTTCCGTGCGTCCGCCCAGCAGCAGGGGACGCAAGATATTGTCCACGATCGCGGAGACCCCGGCACAAATAGCCAAGAGCAAAAGGGCACGGCCCCAATGGCCCGTGAAACCGAGCCACAACGCCGCCGGGACAAAGATCAGGCCAGAACCGACGACCGGGACCAAGGAAAAGAAAGCCATGGCTACACCCCAGAAAAGCGGCGTGGGCAAACCGGCAAGCACAAATCCGATTCCACCGATGGCCCCCTGAATGGCGGCGAGAATCAGGCTGGTGGTCACGCTTGCGGCGATAAGGTCGCGCGTTTGGGTCATCAGCAAGTCACGATGCTCGGCATCAAACGGGAGAATGCTGCGGACACTATGGATGATCTGGTCGGCATCGCGGAAGAAATAGAACATGGCGAAAATCATGACAAAGAGATCGAAAATAAATGCAACGATATTGCGCAGCACCGTGCCGAGGCGCTGCGCGAGGTAGCCGGCTTGATTTTGTACGCCTTGCTCGAGCATTTCAAAGACGTCGGCATTGGGATCCAGACCGGGGACGTGCCGTGCGACCCAGGCCCAGGTCTTCGCGAGTACCGGCGCCTGCTCCACCAAAAGCGTGTGCTGTACGCCCTTTGAAACGGCAAAGGCTTCGCGAATGAACAGCGAGGTCACGAGGATGGCCGGGACGATCAACAGGAACGTTACCGTCAGCGTACTGAGAACCGCTGCCTTATTGGCCGAAAAACGCTTTGCTATCCAGTGGTGCATGGGATAGAAAAATATTGCCAGGATGGCCGCCCAGCCCAGGGCCGCCAGGAACGGTTCGTAGATCCTGAAAACCAGATAAATCAGGAGCAGCAAAACGCCGTAGGAGAGAACGGTAGTCAACCGGTCACTGGTGGTCGTGTTCGGTGGTGGGGCGGGATTCATGGACGTTATATAATATTGATAGGTCGAGCGAAGGCTGCTACCTTTCGTTTTACGCTACACCGGGTCGCGCGCGGGTCATTGAGCCAACTCAATATGTCAACGAAGTCCATTCCGCTTTCGGCCTATCAAATTCGCCTTCTTGCTGTACTTGCTTTAATCAATTTTGTCAACTTTGCGGCGCGCCAGGTCTTCATCCCCCTGATTCCGCTCTTGCGCGACCACTTGCATGTGACGGACGCGCAGCTGGGATCACTGCAAACGTTTCTGCTGATTGTACTCGCCGCCGGCAGCATCCCATTTGGTTTTCTCGCTGATCGATTCAGCCGCAAGGCCATCATTGCGATCGGCATACTGTTCTGGAGCGTGGCAACATTTGCCGGCGGACTTGTATCCACGTTTCTTTTTTTTCTGGTCGCGCGGGCCATGGTCGGGCTGGGCGAAGCCGCTTACGCTCCCGCGGCGCAGTCCATGATTTCCGGGGCGTTTCCGCAAGAGCGGCGCGCCATGGCCCAGGCTATTTTTGCGACGGGAATGTTGCTCGGAGGTGCCGCCGGCCAGGCGCTCGGGGGCATCATTGGGCCGCGCTACGGCTGGCAGGAAGCACTTTTTGTTGTGGGCTTCGCCGGAATACTTCCGGGGATCGCGCTTTTCGGGATTGAGGAGCCGCCACGCGGGCCGCGGTGTGAAGTGGTTCCGATCAGGCGGCTGCTTCTGGTTCCGGCGTTCGTGGCTATGATTGCCGCTGGGATTTGCATCACGTTTGCGAGCGTTTCTCTGCTCACCTGGGGAATCGACTTCGCTGTGAACTACAAGGATTTCAGTTTGCGAGAGGCTTCTGTGTCGCTTGCGCTCATCGCTCTACTCTCCTTGGTTTTCGGGGTACTGACGGGGGGATGGATCGCGGACCAACTGCAAAAGCGGCTGGCCTACGGCCGCATCATCGCTGTGGCGGCGGCGTTCCTTCTCGCCGCTCCGTTTCTCTTGCTGGCGATTCAGTCCGAGGAGAAGCAAGTCGTGCTGATGGGTCTCTTCGTGGCCGGGTTTTTTATGTCCTGGTATCACGGTCCGGTCACTGCCGTGCTTCATGACATGATGCCGCGGCGGGCGCATGCCACTTCAGTTGGTGTGTATATGTTTGCGACGCAATTGGTCGGCGGCTTGGGCCCCCAAATTGTGGGCAAAATTTCCGATCTGCACGATCTTCAACTCGGCCTGCAAATCGCTGTTGCCGTTCTGGTTTGCGGCGCGCTGCTCATGCTTCTGGTGATTCACTTCATTCGCCGCGACGGGCTCCGCCATCCCACGCTGGATGTATTCCACGCTGAGCCTGGCGATTGAGTTGGAGAGCTACTTGATGCCGACCTGGGCGATCAGGCGAAGCACGTCGTCGTGGGCCACGTCGTACAGCGGGCGCACATCTTCTTCCTCGAGGCGTTCACGCAAATACTCGGCGGCTACGAAGCTGGCTTCGCGGTCGGTCAGGTCGCGCCCGGCTTTATCGCGGAATTTTACGAACGCAGTGTGCGCCAATCCGACGACATGGGCTTGACCGTCCACAAAGAACTTGGTGTCAATCGTGTCGGAGTGGCGCGTAGCAATGCCGTTCCACATGTGCGAGAAGCGGCATTGATAGGTTTGCCCGGTCAGCTTGGAAGTGACCTCGAAGGCGCCAATGAACTGGCTCATGGCGCCGGCGTTGGCTAGTTGTGGGCGTGTGGTCACGCAATCTCCTCTTGAATCGTTTCCCGTTGTCAGTGATCTGTTTTCAGTAAGGACAAGAATTCCAAGCAGAGAGTTTTTCTCTCTCCTTGTTTTTTCCTCTCATCTACTCGCTGCTGCAGCAGTTTCCACCTGGGTGTAGCTGCGAATCGCGGCTCCTACGCCGGCACCGCTCGGGACGCGGAATCCCTGGTCGAGCAAAGTCTTTTCCAGGGCCGCGAGGAAAAGAAGCACGAAGGGCTTCTGGCTGCAGTAGCCCATCAAGCCCACGCGCCAGATTTTGCCTCTCACGGGACCAAATCCGCCGGCAATCTCTATATTGAATTCTTCGAGGAGTTGATTGCGAACCATCGCATCGTCCACTCCGGCCGGGATCATCACCGCGGTAACGGTCGGTAAGCGATCCGCCGGCTTTTCCACCAGGAGCTTCATTCCCATGGCCTCGAGGCCGGCGATGAGCGCGAGTTGATTCACGCGATGGCGCTCCCAGCGCGCTTCCAGACCTTCTTCGACAACCAGGCGCATGGCTTCGCGCAGCGCGAAGATGAGTGAGATCGGCGGCGTGTGATGGTAAAGGCGGTCTTTGCCCCAATAATTCATCGCGGTGGTGAGATCGAAATACCAGCTTTGCACTTTCGTCTTGCGTTTGCGGAATACTTCTTCGCCCGCGGGGCTTACGGTGATGGGCGACATGCCTGGAGGCGCGCTGATAGCCTTCTGTGAGCCGCTGAAACAAATATCAATGCGTTCGCGATCCACGTGAAGCGGGACGGCGGCGAGTGACGCCACCGTATCCACGATCAGCAGCGCTCCGACTTCATCAGCGACCTTGCGGTAAGGTTCGACGCTGGTAAGGACGCCGGTGGACGTTTCGCCCTGCGCGAAACCGATCATTTTGATCTTTTTGCCTTTGGCCGCGCGGCGGATATCCTCGGCGTCCACGGTCTTGCCGTACGGCGCTTCTACTTTCACGACTTTTGAGGAAGCTCGCGTGGCGATTTCGAACATGCGCTCGGAAAAAACGCCGTTGACGGCCACAATCCCTTCGTCGTCTTCTTCCAGTGTGTTCAGCACAGCGGCTTCAATTCCACCCGAGCCAGAGGCCGACAGCGGCATGGTGACGCGGTTTTCCGTCTGAAAAATTTGCCGCAACAAGGCTTGCGTTTCCTCCATGCAGCCCTTGAACCAAGGGTCCATGTGCCCCACGAGCGGCGTGGCCATCGCGCGGTAGACACGCGGATCGATCGAAGATGGTCCGGGAGTCAGCATCAACCGGACTGGGGGATTGAGTTCACCAACGGGTTGCGTCATGAAGTTCTGCCCTTCTTTATCTTGCACTTAGCTCGCGTCCAAGGCACGCGAGCCGTCCGCGGGGGCTCGATCCGAGAGGTTTCCTGCCACGGCGTGAAACCCAATTTTCGCGCAATCGCCAAGGCAGTGCAACCGACAAATTGGCTGCACGCGTCGTGGGCTCTTCGAGCTAGAGCTTCCTAACAAATTTCTCATAATCCTCTCAGGACTTCTTTGCCTGAGCGCCGCCAACATTAGATGGTCCGCTTGCGGAATTCTCGTCGGTGAAGGTGAGATCGTATGTCGCTGACCGTGTTTCTGGCAATTTGCATTCTTGGATGCGACCTCTTGCTATACATCTTGTTTCAGTGGATCTACGGTGAGAAGCGCAGAGAGCGTTCCTGCCGCCTGGCCACGCGCCACAGGACGAAAGCCATCCTTACCGACCTGGATACCGGAAGCAGCAACGCACGCGCGTTCCCTCCCCGCGGGATGAATTACCGAACAGGTTTCTTCTGATCGTACCGGCAACACCACAGGGACTCCGCCTGGAGCCCTGTCGTCGCGATCTTCCTCAGTCTGTGGTTGGCCTTCGGCAATTTCCCCAATAATTCCTCTCCAAGCGAAAGTACCGTCAAGCGGTTAGCTCGGGCATCGCTAAAAGAATGCACTCGAAACGGTTTTCATTTCCTCAAATGGAATTGAATCCGTTCCGATCTGGTGCGAATTCCACTCACAAAGTGAAACCGATCCCCAAAGAGATGTGGAACGCAAGTAGCAGTCGCCTTTGAAATCAACGTTTTGGGGCGGGGCAGGATCGAAACCAAGGATGGATGCCCACGGGTGTGCACTGGCACACGATTTGCATGAACTCCACGCGGGAGAAAAAGGCTCTCGGCAAAAGAGCGGGGAACAGTAGCCGGAAAAATCGGGCTGATATGCAGCCAAATCCCGCTCTGGTATTCAGGAAACTCCTCCCGTTCGCGCCCTCGGGACAGGGTTCTCAACCAGCCTGCCACTCTATTGAGTCGCAGTGAAAAACTGCCGCAAGCAGTTCGGCAAGAACCGTGGCCTGAACTTTTTCCAGCGACTAACTACACACAACCAGCTTGTGGCGGATGCCAACACTCGATGGGCAGTGGTGCCAGAAGACGGCTTGAAGGATTTAAGGATTCGAACGTACGGCGGCCTAGGAATCAAAAAGGGAATGCCTTGTCACCGGTTGAACAGGAGAAGCTAATGCGCAAATTCAAGATTGGAAAAATTGTATTGCTGGCGTTCGTATTAGTCGCTCTTGCAGCCGGATGCGGCCGGGAACAAGCCTTCAGTCCGGTGTCACCGGTGGTCGTCGCCACATCCCCGGCGAATGGCGCCACTGGAGTGCTGCTGAATACCACCGTGACCGCAACATTCAGCACGGTGATGGCACCGGCCACGATCAACACAACAACGTTTACGTTGACGGGGCCCGGAGCGGCTCCGGTGTCCGGAGCCGTTGCGTACGCTGGCACCACTGCCACGTTTACGCCGGCGGCATCGCTCGCCGCAAATACGCTATACACCGGTACCATCACGACCGGCGCGACAGACCCCGGCGGCAACGCCCTGGGCGTCAATTTTGTCTGGAGCTTCACGACGGGCGCGCCGACCGTTATATCCGAGGTCCCGGCGGGCGGCGCCACGCTGGTGGCAGTCAACACTCTCGTCTCCGCCACTTTTAGCGAACCCATGAATGCGGCGACGCTCACCGCACTCACGTTTACCGTGAAGGGGCCGGGCGCCACTCCCGTAGCCGGAGTAGTGACTTACGCGGGCTCCACGGCAACATTCACGCCAACAGTCGTTCTTGCGACCAGCACTCTATATACGGCCACGATAACAACCGGAGCGAAAGATCCCGCAGGCGTCGCGTTAGCGGTCAACTTTGTGTGGACCTTCACGACCGCTCCGCCACCCACGGTAGTCTCCACGGTTCCTGCAAATGGCGCCACTCTGGTAGCCATCAACACAGTTGTATCCGCTACCTTCAGCGAGGCCATGAACGCTGCAACCATTACTGGGGCAACGTTCAAGGTGACAGGACCCGGAGCCACACCCGTGGCCGGAACAGTCACTTATACAGGCACGACCGCCACGTTTACGCCCACGGTGGTTCTCGCCAACAGCACGCTATTTACAGCCACCATCACGACGGGCGCGCAAGATCCCTCGGGCGCGCCACTCGCGGCCAACTTTGTGTGGACCTTTACGACCGCGCCTCCACCGAGCGTGATTTCGACTGTTCCGGTGAATGGGGCCCCCGCCGTGGCCGTGAACACACTTGTCTCCGCCACGTTCAATGCTCCGATGAACCCCGCAACGATCAGCGGCACGACGTTCACGGTAACCGGGTCAGGGGCGACTCCGGTGGCTGGCGCCGTGACCTATTCCGGCAGCACCGCCACGTTTACGCCCACGGCCATTCTGGCGAACAGCACATTGTTTACGGCCACGATTACGACTGGAGCAAAAGACCCCACGGGCGCTCCACTCGCAGCCAATTTTGTGTGGACCTTCACGACCGCTCCGCCGCCCAGCGTAATTTCCACCGTTCCATTAGCCGGAGCCATAAACGTGGCAGAGAATACCACCGTCACGGCCACGTTTAGCGTGCCGATGGACGCCACCACAATCACTACAACTACGTTTACGCTGGCCGGACCGGGCGCAACTGCGGTAACGGGAGCCGTGAGCTACGCCGGGAACACGGCAACCTTTACGCCTGCGGCTGCCCTGGCCGTTAGCACGCTGTATACAGCCACGATTACCACTGGCGCGAAGGATCCCACCGGCGCGCCGCTGGCGGCCAATCACATTTGGACCTTCACGACGGCTCCGCCGCCCGCGGTGACCGCTACGGATCCCGCGAATGGCGCGACCAATGTCCCGCTGAATCAGAAAGTCTCTGCAACATTCAACACGCCGATGACGGCTTCCACGATCACGGCGGCAGGGACGTTTGCCGTAGCAATAGCAGGTGGCGGAGCAGCCGTGCCCGGCGCGGTTACCTACGATTCCGCAAGCAGCACAGCCATCTTTACGCCGACAGCCGCGCTGACGGCCAGCACGCAATACACCGCTACCGTTACGACCGCCGCCAAGAGTTCACAAGGCAACGCACTGCCCGCGAACTATGTTTGGAGTTTCACGACCGGCGTCGCAGCGAATGCGACCGCGCCGACGGTAACTTCCACGGATCCAGCCAACATAGCGACTGGCGTGCCGCTCAATCAGAAAGTCGCGGCGACGTTCAGCACGTTTATGGACCCGTCCACCATTTCCGCGGTTGGCACTTTCACGGTAGCAGCGACAGTCGGGGGAGCCGCCGTACCGGGAAGCGTCTCGTACGCGGGCGAGACGGCAATCTTTACCCCAACCGCGAATCTGGCGGCGAGCACGCAGTACACCGCCACGATCACCACGGCTGCCAAAGACCTCACTGGCGTGGCCATGTCCGCGAATTACGTTTGGAGCTTTACGACGGGGCTGGCCACCAACGTGGTCGGACCAACGATTACGGTTACCAACCCGGCGAACATAGCCACGAACGTCTTCATCGACACAACCGTCAGCGCCACGTTCAGCACGGCGATGGACCCCACGACGATCACCAACGCGACGTTCACGCTGGCCGTTGCGGGAGCAGGTGGAGCGCCCGTGAGCGGAACTGTTTCCTACGATTCGGCAAGCCAGATCGCAACCTTTACGCCTTCGGCCAATCTCACGGCCAGCACTCAATACACGGCTACTGTTTCAAACATGGTCAAAGATCTGTCCGGCAATGCTTTGACAAGCGGCCCGGCATCGACTCCGCCAGATCCCTGGAGTTTCACAACCGGCACGACGGCTGGCGCCGGAGGTCCGCCGACAATTAACCTCGGTTCAGCGGGCAGCTTCGCAGTGATGGCTACTGCCTCCATCAGCAGCACCGGCCCCGTGGTGATCAATGGAAACGTCGGACTGGCACCAGGCACTTCGCAGGGCATTCCGCCGGCACAAGTGAATGGGACGATCCACGTCAACGATCCAATCGTCACACAAGCCCAAGCTGATTTGCTGGCCGCTTTCAACGACGCGACTAGCCGATCCACCAACGCGCAAACCCTGCCGGGAAATATGGGAGGACTGACGTTCACGCCCGGCCTGTACGTTAATTCGACTTCGGTCTTGATTTCAGGTGCAGGTCCAAACAACAACGTCACTCTTGACGCCCAAGGCGATCCCAACGCCGTGTTCATCTTCAAGATGGGCTCCACGCTCACAACGGGAGTTGGTTCACAAGTCATCCTCGCGGGCGGCGCCAAGGCTAGCCACGTCTTCTGGCAGGTGGACACTTCCGCGACGATCGACGTCGGTTCCATCTTCCAGGGCAATGTGCTCGCCGCAACCAGCATCACGATCAATACGGGAGCAGCTGTGACGGGAAGCATGTTCAGCGGTGCTGCTGGGGGCGCAGGGTCGGCCACGATTAACGCCAGCACCGTAACTGTGCCGGCGCCGTAAGGCGTGGGCCGTTCGAAGCAGACGCGTGAAGAGCAATTTGTAAGGCCGCGAAGCGGGGTTGTTCGGCCCGCTTCGCAGCCAGTAGGCACGATTCAGGAGGCGAAAATGAAATTGGGAGCGCGCATCATTCCCATAGTGGCGGTTGCTTTTTTTCTAGTGCCTACACTTTTTGCGGACGACACGGCAAAGCCCGCAGACTCATCCAAGAAGGATGAGTCCGTGAACTCCACCCCGGCTCCCGGAGCCCCGGCCAAGCCCGAGTCTGCGGGTACGGCACTGGTTTCTTCGCCAGCGGAGCCCTCGCGACAGGACCCCGCCGGCGGAGGAATGGACAAGCATTCGGAGAGGCACGAGCGCCGCATGCGAGGACGGGAGAATGGCACTCCCAATGTTGAGCTTTTTATGGGCTACTCGTATTGGAGGGCCGTGCCGGACAGCATTCGAAACCGGATAGACGGGATGCATGGCGGGAGCACGTCCCTGGCATACAATCTGAACAGGCACCTCGGCTTAGTTGCCGATTTTGGCGGCTTCAAAGTGGATTCGCTGGAGTTCACCAGCCCTGGCGCTGCTTTCAGCCCTTCTCGCAACGTCGATGCAAAAAGCAACGTCTTTACCGTAATGTTTGGTCCGCGCGTCTCTTTCCGCGACCGCCATGCCCGGCTCACCCCGTTTCTCCAGGTATTAGGTGGAGTCGCGCACGCGGATGAACTCACGCTCGTCGGCTGCACCGCTCCCATTTATGCTTGCACACCACTTCCGCGAGAAACGGTTTTCACCATGACGGCGGGAGGCGGGCTGGACTACAGGGTCAACCACAGGATCGCTCTGCGGCTTCTTCAAGCGGAATTCTTACTCACCCATTTCGCGGATCCAACTTCCCCCACGGGGGAGACGGATTGGCAGAGCAATGTGCGCCTATCCGCGGGAATCGTGTTCCGCTTTGGCGGGAACACTCCACTTCCCCCTCCCAACCATCCTCCAGTGGTTTCCTGTTTCGCCGATAAGGCCGCGGTTTATGCGGGATCGGGGGACTCGGCCGCTGTGCGCGCGGCGGCGAGCGATCCGGACAACGATCCTCTGACGTATTCCTGGTCTGCCAACGGCGGCAGCGTGGAGGGCAGCGGTTCCGAAGCAAGATGGAGCTCTTCCGGCGCGACCCCGGGAACCTACACCATAAAAGTGCGCGTGGATGACGGGCGCGGTGGCACCGCCGATTGTTCAGCGGACATTCGTGTGGAACCACAGCCCAATCGGCCGCCCACGATGAGCTGCTCCGCAGACCGCAATTCCGTAACGGTTGGCGACGCTGTGCAGATCACAGCAACGGCCAGCGATCCTGACAACGACCCGCTCACGTTCTCCTGGAAATCCAGCAGCGGACGAGTCCGCGGCAAGGATGCATCCGTGAGGTTTGAAACTGCGGGTCTGAGTGCCGGACATTATTCCGTAATGGGCCACGTAGAAGATGGCCGCGGTGGCTCCGCAGATTGCCAGCTCGGAATCGAAGTGCAGCTGCCGCCGCCTCCGCCGGAGATGGTGGAACTTGAAACGAGACTCTCGCTTCACAGCATCTATTTTGCGACGGCTCGCCCAACGGTCGTGAATCCTACTGGCGGCTTGGTCGGCAGTCAGGAGCAGATTTTGGCAAAGCTCGCGGCCGACTTCCAAAGATACTTAACGTTCAGGCCGGAGGCGCACTTAATCCTCGGAGGCCATGCAGACCCGCGCGGCTCCGTGGAGTACAACAAAGGCCTCACGGATCGGCGCGTGGCACGGACGAAGAGTTATCTGGTGGAGCATGGCGTCCCTGCCGATCATATTGAGACGCGGTCTTACGGCGAGGCCGACCAACTGACTGCCGAGCAGACGAAGGAGCAGATTGTGCTGAATCCCGACGTCACACCGGATGAACGGCAGCAAATGCTGAACAATCTCACGGTCATGGTCCTGGCCAACAACCGGCGCGTGGACGTCACCTTGAGCACCACCGGACAGCAGTCCACTCGTCGCTACCCCTTTAACGCCAGGGATTTCTTGGCGCTGATCAGCACCAAGGGCGGAGACGCAAAGTCACAGGCAAGGCCGCCCAGGAAGAAACCCAACCAGTAACTTAAAGGCCCACCTTTTCGGATCGTTATGAAAAGGTGGGCCTTGTTTTTTCTGCTGGAAACAGTTCCCATCTCAAAAAGCGAAGCAGGTTTGCGCTCACAGTGAAAGAGCCTCAAGCCCTGGCGGCCCGTCGTATACTAACCTCGCCTGGAATATTAAGACTCTAATTTCGGCCAGAACGAGTGGGTGGCGACCTCACTTCCAGAGCCGATCAGCGGCCTTGGGCTCTGGCGGAGCGTATTGCCTTGAAGGGAAAAGCGAAACTTGTTCTCGGATTGGCCGTTCTTGCGTTGGTTGCCATGGCCGGCTGGCAGATCGGCTCGAGCGAGATCGCCAACCTGGAACTGCAAACCGACCTACACGACATCTCTATTCAGCTGGCCTCGCGAATTGGGATGGAGGCGCCCAACTCGGATCAGGATCTGCGCAATGCCGTCGTTCGAAGGGCGGAGGAGCATGGGATTCATCTGGAGCCGGAACAAGTCACGGTGCAGCATGTGGGCAGCGGCAAGACGGAGGCTATCTACCTTGCGGCGGAGTATGATGCGCGTGTGAAGCTGCCTGGGTATTCGTTTGCTTTGCACTTCAGTCCATCGAGCACGAAGTAGGGCTTCGGCCGTTTTCCCCGAACTGTCCAAGTCATTTGGATTTTATGGCGAACAAATCCCAAACAAAAAAGGGACAGGCAGGAATGCCTGTCCCACAGATTCGGAATGTGCTGCTAGGCGGCGAGGCGGTCTTGCGTGAGAAGGTGTGTGGGCACTTTGCGCAGATCCCAGACGATTCCGAGCCAGGAAAGGACTTTCAGCGTGTAGTAGGTGATGTCAATTTCCCACCAGTAGAAGCCCTGGCGCGCCGAAGCCATGAAATGATGATGATTGTTATGCCAGCCCTCGCCGAGGGTGAGCAGCGCCAGGAGCCAGTTGTTGCGGCTGGTGTCCGTGGTTTCATAGCGGCGCGAACCGAAGAGATGCGAGAGCGAATTGATGGTGAAGGTGTCGTGCCACAGGAGCACGGTGCTCAGGCAGAATCCCCAGATAAACAGATGCCATCCGCCGATCAGCCACAACACCACGGCTAGCGCGACTGGTGGTACCAGGTGATATTTGTTCAGCCAGCGAAGCTCCGGAAATTTCGCAAAGTCGCCGATGTAATCAAAGCGCGTGTCGTTGTATTTGTCGGAAACGATCCATCCGACGTGCGACCAGAAGAAACCAAAAAGCGTCGGCGAGTGCAAATCCAGTTCCTGGTCGGAGTGCCGGTGATGATGGCGGTGATGCGCCGCCCACCACAGCACGCCCTTCTGCGAAGAGGTCATGGCCATGAAGGCGATTATGAATTGGAACACGCGGCTGGTCTTGAACGAGCGGTGTGAAAAATAGCGGTGGTAGCCCGCGGTGACGAAGAACATGCGCACAACCAGCAGAGCCAGGCAGGTAACCAGGTAATACCAGTGAAAGGGCATGAAGAAAATCAGCAGCGAAGCGATGTGAATGAGCGCAAAGGGCAAAGAAAGGAGAAGCGAGATGCGCGAGCCATTCGGCAGCGGAATCGATAAATAGCGAGAAGCAGAAGCCATCCGGCAAAATCCTCCGCGTCCAGATTCAGACGCTAATCCATACTTTTTCCGCGAGCGCAAGAGGTCCAGCCGGAACTTCGCGCCACGAACTTACAAACTCACGAATTCAGTGTACGGTTGCGTTGAGGAGCGGTCAAGCGCAGTGAAGTACAGGTGACACAACGTTAGATGTACTAAAGGACGGGTACGTTGTAAGGACTCGGGCGAAAGTTACACCGTGAGAGAATTCCAAGGATTTGTGAGCCGCGTCACAGGACTCAAGTTGTGTTATCGTCGCTTTGCACTCGGAATGTCAGGAGAATCGGCTCCGAAGCAGAACCGGAGCAAACCGAAAAATGGCTGAGCGCCCCGTACTCGTTGGACTGGTCCCCCAAGTGGTCGTGCTCGAAGAAGGCGACCAGGTTTCCTGGATTTCCGACGCGGGAAACTTGCGCGTCGAGTTCGATGTGAACCGTTGTCCCTTTTCGTCAAATGTCTTTCAAGCGCCCGCTGGCATGCGCCTGCTGAGCGGCCCGCCGCGCCCCGGCAGCAAGGCGGCCTCGTATAAATACCGCCTGTGGCTGAACGACCAACTGGTGGGCCACGGCGAAGTGATCCTTCGAGAAAGATAAGTCGCGAGAAAGATGTGCTGTGAGGCGGGTCTCGTGTGGCTTCGTTATTGCCTTTCGCCGCGTGATAGCCGGCTTTCTTTGCGTCCGCTTCCGTCATGTACTTCCCTACCTTGGTCTTGCCGTAATACCTGCTTCCTGGTTTGTGATAGACGCCAGTATCCGTGTTGACCCAGACCATGCCTCCGCCATTGGTTGGACCCGGCTGGGAGGTTGCGGGCGGCTTCGGAGCCGTTGCGGAAGCACCAGGGGCGGTAGCTGGAGCAGACTCTTTACCTTGGGGATCAGCGCCCTTCGTCGCGTCCTTTTTGGCGGTGCTTGAGTCGGGCTTGGGCGGTGAGTCTGCCGGGCCCGGAGATTGCTGCGAAGCTTGCGGATAGGCCGCGATGCTGAGAGCCGCCAAGAGCAAGGCGGCAAGCAACGTGACGCACAAGTGCTTGAACAATCGCACTACCTAGTCTCCGGCAGCGACGCTCCGGGTGAGTTCCACCGATTCGGCCAGTCCCCTGCGCATGGGGCCGAGGACAAAGGCAGGCACCAGGCGTTCTGGCGCTAAGGAGACGTTGGTGGCTTTTCGGGGGAATTCGGTACGGCGGTCCAGCTTCAGCCCAGCGTCCTTCAGAAACTCGGCCGAAAAGCCCATGTCTTCGGCGCGATCCACGCCCCAGAACCACAATTTGTCTTCCTGGCGCTGCATAAAATCCAAGGCTTCTTCGAGCTTCTTCATCGAGCGGTCGAAGGAGGAAGCCAGAAAGAAAACGCCCAGGGTCCAGGCATGCCGGGGATAGTGCACCTGGATGCGAATACAGTACTTTCCAGACTGGTTGCGTTCCATGCTGCAGCGATATTCGTTGCGAACAGCGGAAGTACGGCCTGCCATGTTGGTTTCACCGATTCTTAGAGTCTCAGCGCTGGGTGGTTGTCTTCGCTCTTCCGCCAGATTCGGGAACCTGCCCCCGTATGACAACGGCAAATTAGGTCGAATCGGACTGTGGGGAAGACAGCAATAGGGTATCGGGGTGGGTATAGAAAGGCAAGGGCACCCTGTTCAAAACGTAAACAGCTTATTTTGTGTGACTTATATCAGCCCAAGCTGCCGAAGCTCTTTAGTTTATCCGGCATCAACTTCAACTTGCCTTCCTGTTTCAGCCGCGTATCGAGTGAGGTTCGGAAGGCTTCATAAGCCAGGCTGCGCTTGTTTTGGAGAGCTTCCTCGGTCAATTCCTTCTTTTGTTTGTCGAAATCTGCGGGATTGGGTTCTTGTTTCTCCGCAACACGGTAGACCAGCCAGTTCTGCCCCAAGCTGAGAGGCGCGCCCACGTCGCCAGCCTTCAAGTTGAAGGCCGCGGCCAGCTGTTTCCCACTGGCGACGCCGCCCGAGAGGGTGCCACTTCGGGGGATCGGCTCGCTGGTTTTTGGCTCCAGGCCAAGGGCCTTGGCGGATGCGTCGAACTTTTCGCCTGCCTTCAGTCGCTTGACCAAATCGTCGGCCTTGCTCCGGGCCAGCTCGGTGGACTTTTGGCGCTTCAGATCGCTAATGACCTTTTCACGGACCTCATCCAAGGAGCCAAGATGCTCGGCAAGGACCTGTTTCACGGAGAGAACCACGTAGCCGCGGTCCGTTCGAATCGGCAGGCTCAAATCTCCCACGCGAAGACGGAAGATCTCATCCTTCACATCCTTCGAATTGCCAAGCTCAATCAGAGGATCGGTGGCGCTGATGGGGCGCGTTTCGCCCGAAGTCAGGTGATATTGTTTGGCCAGATCGTCCAGGGAAACCTTGTTGGACTGGCGAATGACGGCGGACAACTGGTCCGCAGTGCCGCTGGCCCGCTTGTCGGCTTCGGAGAGCATAAGCGGCGCGCGCAGGGATTCTTTGACCTCATCGAACGATTTGGTGTGTGCGGTCTCTTTTTCGAGCACCTTAATGATGTGGAAGCCGTATTGTGTGCGGACGAGGTCTGAAATCTGACCGGGCGCCAGGGAAAACGCCGTCTTTTCAAACTCGGGCACCGTCTGGCCTTGAATGATCCAGCCCAAATCGCCGCCTTTGTCCTTGGTTCCGGGGTCTTCGGTGTATTTCTTGGCCAGGTCTTCGAATTTCGTCCCCTTCTTAGCCTGCTTCAGGACGTCCTCGGCCGTTTTCTTGATCTCGTCCACTTCCGCGTCGGTCTTTCCGACGGTCATGAGAAGGATGTGCTCGACGTGCACGCGGTTGGGCACCATATATTGCTGAATGTTCTGCTGGTACTGGATTTTTAGCTGGTCGTCGGAAATCTGGATGCTCTGACGGATCTGGTTCACGTCTACAAGGGCATAGCGCACCACGCGCTTTTCGGGCACCTGATAACTCGACTTGTTCTTTTCGTAGGCCGCTTTGATCTCTGCATCATCAGGCGTGATCTTCGCTTCCAGGTCTTCCGGTTTGATCATTGCGTAGTCCAGCGTGACCTTTTCGTTCTTGTTCCGGAACTCTTCCTGGAGCTCTTCCGGGCCCACGCTGATGCCGTCGGTGACCAGCTTGCGGAATTTCTCCTCCAGCAAACCCTGGCGGATCAGCTCTTCGAAGACCGGCACGGTCAATTGGAAACGCTGTTGCACTTCCGCTGAGTAGCGGTCCATGCCGACAAACGCGCCGCCGTTGAAAACTGTCGGGAGATACTGGCGGATGCGGTTTGCGCGCTCCTCGTCGGAGACGCCAATGCCGAGTCGCTTGGCCTCGTATTCAATCTCTTTTTGGAACACGAGTTCCGTCAAGATGCGCTGCGCATAGAACGGCTCCATAATCTTGGAAGCCTGGTTGCGCTGCTCCATCTGATCCAATTGCAGCCGAACGTCCGCGACGGTTACGGTCTCGTCGCCAATTTTGGCGAGGGTATCCGTGGAAACCTGGCCGGTGTCCGGGGTCTGCGGCACGAGGTACAAGAGCATGCTGCCACCCAGGACCAGGACGACCGCTCCAAGAAGGATGCGATAGCCGAGTTTGCTTTTATCTTTTGCGCCAGCCATCCGATGAATCTCCAAGGTCAGTAGACAAACTTAGTATTATAGGAGATAGGGGCACGCGCCTCAAATAGAATCGTCTTCGGGCAACAAGCCACCCCCAGGCGCATAAACGCCATCTTCACAATGGGGCCATGAGGGCGAGCCACGGGATGTAGTGGCCGCGCATCGTAATCGTATGCCGACTCGGGTTGGTTCCAAGCTCATAACCATTCTTGGCTTTGGTTGCGCCCTCGGTGGACTGCTCTTTTCGCCGCGCATTCCCTTGGCGCAGGAGAGGCTGCCAAAGGAGCCGCCGACTTTTTACCGGGATGTCCTTCCGATTCTTCAGCTGCATTGCCTGGATTGCCATCGCGCCGGCGGCATCGCGCCGATGCCGTTCGAAACGTACGAACAGGCAAGACCATTTGCGGGCGCGATTGCCCATGCGACGCAGAACAAATCGATGCCGCCGTGGTTCGCGGACGCGAACGTCGGGCGCTTTTCGAATGATCCATCCCTAACGCCGGACCAGATCGCGAAGCTCGCCGCCTGGGCCGGCGCGAACGCGCCGAGCGGAGATGCACAGGATGCTCCGCTGCCGCAGCAGTGGGCGCAGAGTTGGAGCATTCCTAGTCCGGATGTAATTCTGAGAATGCCAAAACCGGTGTCGCTCCCTCCGAGCGGCGACATTGAATACACCTACGAAATCGTGCCCACTCATTTTGCCGGGGACCGCTGGGTGCAAATCGCAGAAGTGCTCCCGACGCAGCGTTCCAACGTGCATCATGCCGTAGTTTACGTCCGGCCTCCGGATTCGAAGTGGCTGCGTCACGCTCCGGTTGGCATGCCTTTCACCGCTTCCACGCTCACGGATCCGGAAGACCGCCGCGGCGCTCACTGGACGGACAGCGACATCCTGCTGGTGTATGCTCCCGGCAGTTCGCCGGACACTTGGCCGTCGAATATGGCGAAGTTCGTTCCGGCGGGCTCCGATCTTGTTTTTCAAATGCACTATACGGCCAGCGGCCGCGCCGTCGACGATCAATCGAGCATTGGTCTCCTTTTTTCGAAGAGCGCGCCTCCGCTGCGCGTGCTGACTCTACAGCTGACGAACGATCACTTCGTGATTCCGCCAGGCGCGCCGGACTATCGCGTGGAAGCGCACGGCACACTTCCGAACGACACCACGCTGCTCAGCTTCTTCCCGCACATGCACCTTCGCGGGAAGCGCTTCGAATACAACATCATTCACACGAACAAGCGCGGCGACGGCCAACCAGCGTATGAAATCGAACCGTTGCTGCGCGTCAATTACCACTTCCACTGGCAGATGAGCTACCGCCTGGCCGAGCCGCTGTCTCTGAAAGCGGGAACGGAGCTGCAAGCCGTTGCGTGGTTCGATAATTCGAAAGACAATCCGCACAATCCCGATCCCAGCGCCGAAGTGCGCTGGGGAGAACAGACCTATGATGAAATGATGGTGGGATTCTTCGACGTTGCCGTGCCTGCCAGCGTGGATAAGCAGCACTTTTTTATCCGTGGAAACAAGGAATCGCACACTCCTTGAGGCACCTGCCCCACAGGACAGGTGAAGTACAGTTCCGCGTAGTGTCCATCCGCTATTTGCAATTTGACTACGCCGCATTCCGCATTTCCGGCACGCGCAGACCGCTGTGGTAGATTTGAAAATTGGAGCCTTCACAGCCAGACCAGCCGTGACCACACAAGCACCCATCGATCCCAAACACGCACCGGGCCAACACAAGGGCCCGCGCGTCGAAGTCTATTGGAGGGCCGTCACTTACAAAACGGTGATCGTCTACGTTCTCATAGCCGTCGCGATTATTTCCGGCGGAATTTACTTGGCCAAACCGGACTTGTATAGCATTGTCATCAGCAAAATCGAAAAAACGGTTACCGAGCCCGATCCGGATACTGTCACCGCCGATCAGAAGCACGCCAAGTTCGTCAACCTGGACGGCAAAGTCCAAGTAAAAAAAGTGAATTCCGTGCAATGGGTGGAAGCGGACTTTCGCACCTTGCTTGATAAAGGCGACCTGGTGCAAACGGGATCCGACGCTAACGCCCGCATCACCTTCGGTGACGGCACGACCTACACGGTAAAACCCGACACGCTCGTCACCGTTGAAGAGAACAATACAGAAGCCAACAGGCCGACCAGCGTAGCCGTGCATATCAACGTCGGACAGGTGGACTTAAGAACGCCGAACTGGAGTTCGCCGGATTCGCGTGCCGCCGTCAGCGCCGACGACGCCACGGCGCGACTGCCTTCCAACAGCAGCGCGGCCGTCAAATCGGATCCAGAAAAGAAGGAAAGCGAATTCGTGGTATCCAGCGGCAGCGCGCAAGTGCAGCGCGGCCAGGAGAAGATCGACCTGGCGCCCTGGGAGAAGGCTACAGTTTCCACCGGCGGCGGAATGCAAAAATCAACCGTGCTGGCCCCGCCCGATCTCGTGGAGCCTCTGAACCTTGCGCCCATCATCGCGGAAAATCCGAAAATTTCTCCCGTGCATTTCGAGTGGAAGCCGGTGCAAGACGCCGTGTCCTACACGATCCGAATCAGCACGACGACCATGTTTACAAAGACCGTCAAGGATGCCACGGTTCGAGGGACGACCGCGGATATAACCGGCCTCGACCCGGGCGAGTATTTCTGGAATGTGACCGCCACGGACAGCAAGAAACAGAACAGCGAAGTCAGCGAGATTTTCAAGTTCACTCTGGTCGCGCAGGGCAAGTCACAGGCTATGCTGTTGGAGATTGACGGCACCCAATTGCACGGGCGCGTGGCCGAGATCGTGGGCCGCACGGAACCCGGAGCGGCATTGATCGTGAACGGCCAGCCCGTGCCGATCATTGCGACCGATGGCACGTTCCGCCATTTCACGGAGCCGCTCGAACCGGGCCAGCATACGATTTCGATTATCGGGTCGAATCGCCGGGGTGGAACGGCGATGAAGCAAGTGTCCATCGTGGTTCCGAAGTAAGATTTCCGACGAAATGCGCGGGCGCCTTTGCGCTTGTCGTGGTGTCCGGAGACAATGGTTGTTTGGGCTGGCCGCTCGGCGGTCGGTGCTATTGTCGGCCGGACAGCGGAGAGGTTCTCTCCGCGGGGGGATGTAGGGATGAATAAAAACGGTTACAACATGAGGTCGGTGTTCAGTCTGTTTTCTTCCGACCTCGCCATTGATCTGGGCACGGCGAACACACTCGTGTTCGCGCACGGTAAAGGCATTGTCGTCAACGAGCCTTCGATCGTCGCGATCAACAAATCCAGCGGAGAAGTCGTGGCCGTCGGCCGCGAAGCAAAAGAAATGCTGGGTCGCACGCCGGGCAACGTAGTGGCCATCAAGCCGATGAAAGACGGCGTCATCGCGGACTTCAAAGTCACCGAAAAGATGTTGACCTATTTTATTCAGAAGGCGCACAACCGCCGCGTGCTGGTGCACCCGCGAATCGTCATCGGAGTTCCCAGCGAGATTACGCCGGTGGAAAAGCGCGCGGTGCAAGACTCCGCGTATCGTGCGCGGGCCAGCGAAGTGTTCCTCGTTGAGCAGGCCATGGCCGCGGCGATTGGCGCGGGGCTGCCGATCGAAGAGCCGTCCGGAAACATGGTCGTGGACATCGGCGGCGGCACCACGGACATCGCGGTCATCTCCATGAGCGGCATCGTTTACTCGCGCTCCGTGCGCGTGGCCGGCAACGAGATGGACGAAGCGGTCATGCAATATTTGAAGCGCAAGTACAACTTGTTGGTCGGCGAACGCACCGCGGAACAAATCAAAATGGAGATTGGCTCCGCCTATCCGCTGGAAAAACCGCTGACCATGGAAGTGAAGGGCCGCAACCTCATCGAAGGCGTGCCGCGCACCGTCACCATCGACGACAGCGAAATTCGTGAAGCGCTGAGCGAATGTGTGGCGACGATTTTGAACGCTGTGCGCGTGGCGCTGGAGCGCACCCCTCCCGAGCTTTCCGCCGACATCAGCGACCGCGGCATCGTGCTGACCGGCGGCGGCGCACTCCTGAAAAATCTCGATAAACGCATCCGTGAGGAGACCGGGTTGCCCGTTTCCATCGCCGATGATCCGCTGGCGTCGGTAGTGCTGGGCACCGGAAAAATGCTGAGTGATTTCAAATTGCTGCGGCAGGTTTGCATCGATTGAGAATTTGCCGGTGCAAGACTACAAGATGCCGCCCAGAGAGTTTTGCGCCGCGATGCAGCCGAGTTTCGCGTTTCGATTTTCCGTTTTCGAATTTCTAATTTCGGGATTTACATGGTAGCCCTTCCCTCTCGACATCGATCGCTGGTCTTGCTCGCGGGCGTAGTCCTTCTGCAAGTTCTGCTGCTGGCCGTGCAGATCAAGCGCGATTCGCAGGGACGCCTCATCCGCGTCTGGACCGTTGGCGCGGTTTCGCCGTTTGAGCGCGCGGGGACCTACGGCGTGGATCGCGTTCGCGGTACCTGGCGTCATTATTTCGCGCTGCAAAACACCACTCGCGATAACGAGGAACTTCGCCGCGAAAATGACGCGCTGAAGCTTCAGATTACACAGCTGGAAAGCAAGGCCGCCGAGGCCGACCGGCTCGCGCTACTTCTTAATTTCAGGAAGCTACACATGGATGTTCCCATGATCGGCGCGCGCGTGATCGGCGCCAGCGCGGGAACGGCCACCGAAACCATTGACATTGACCGCGGAGAACGCGACGGCATCAAGCGCAACATGGGCGTGATCACGCCGGACGGCGTGGTTGGCAAGGTGATCGAAGCGTATCCGAATACCTCGCAGGTTCTGCTCCTGACGGACAAGGATAGCGGCGTTGGCGCCATGCTCTCGGATTCCCGCATCCAGAGCCCGGTCGGCGGCACCGGCGAACCTCTGCTTTACATGAAGTATGTTCCCAACGACGATACCGTGAATAACGGCGAGCGCGTGGTCACCAGCGGCATGGACCGCATTTTTCCGCGCGATCTTCCCGTCGGCACGATTGTAGACATCAAAACCGGCAATCCCTTCAAACAGATTCGCCTTCGGCCTGCCGCGAATCTCGAACGTCTCGAGGAAGTGATCGTGCTACTCACGCTTCACCCGCTGGAATTGCGGACGGAATCGGAAGCTCCGATCCCGCAAACTCCCGTAGCGAGCAAGACGGACAAAGCACCGGCGGCGAAGCCATGAACGACACCTACGATATACGCGGCGCCGAATCGCACATCGAGGTGCACAAGTTCCGCGCCGGTGCCATCATCGGCACGCTGCTCCTGGTGCTTTTTTTGCAGGCGTTCTTGCCGCTCTATGTGCCCAAAGCGGAAATTCTGGATCTCCCGCTGCTGATCACTATTTATTTTGGCTTGAGCCGGCGTAATCCTTCTACCGGGCTTCTGCTCGGCATGGCCATCGGCCTGGCGCAAGACAGCTTGAGCGGTCCGACGGTTCCTCTCGGGCTGTACGGCATCGCAAAAACCTTGATTGGGTATCTTGCTTCGTCCATCGGCGCCCGATTAGACACCGAGCACCCGGCAGCGCGTTTTGCCCTCACCGCCGTTTTCTTTGTCGCGCATCAGGGCATCGTCAATCTCACCCGCCGCATTCTCCTCGGCCAGCCCGAACCGTGGTTCAACATGCATCTGCTCATCGGCGCGCTCGTCAACGCCCTCGTCGCCGTCGTCCTCTTCTTGCTTCTCGACCGCCTCCGCAGATCCTAATTAGACTTGCAGGGGAAACAGCCTCAGTGTGAAAGCAGAAACTGCTTGAAATCGTCGTAAGCGCTCGACACCGGGAGGGATAATTTTTCGCGCTTCAGATATGCCGCGAGGCGGTCCGGCAGTGGCGGAGCGGTGCCAATGGCCTTCATGACCACCTCGGCGAATTTCGCGGGATGCGCTGTCGCCAGCACCAACCCTTGCGCCGGCTCCGGATGTTCGCGTTTGTAGGCTTCCCATCCGAGAAAACCAACCGCCGTGTGCGGATCGGCGATATAGCCAAAGCGCTCATGCAGCATCTTCATGGCGGCAAGCGTTTCTTCATCGCTCGCGCCATGCCCCCAGATTTCTTTCTGCATGTATTCGAGGCGATTGCGAAATAGATCGAGCAACCGCGGAAAATTGTTGGGATTGCCCACGTCCATCGCGTTCGAATGGGTTGCTTTCGCCGTGCGTGGATGAAACTTGCCCGTGCGTAAATATTCAGGAACGGCATCGTTGATGTTTGTCGAAGCAACGAATTTCGCCACTGGCAAGCCGATGCGCTTGGCGAACATTCCCGCCGTCAGGTTGCCAAAATTCCCGCTGGGCACGGATACCACCAGCGGCACCGAAGCCACAGGCAACTGCCGGTACGCTGCCACGTGATAGAACATCTGCGGTAACAGCCGCCCAATATTGATGGAATTTGCGGAAGTGAGAAACGCGCGCTTGTTTAGCTCAAGATCGGAAAAAGCCTGCTTCACCAGCCGTTGGCAATCGTCGAACGTGCCCGCCACTTCCAGCGCGGTGATATTTTCGCCGAGCGTGGTGAATTGCTTCTCCTGCGCTTCACTAATGCGCTTCGAGGGATAGAGAATGACGACGCGAATCCCCGGAACGCCCAAAAAGCCGTGCGCGACGGCGCTCCCGGTGTCTCCCGAAGTGGCCACCAGCACCGTCAACTGCCGCGTTTCGCCGCGCACGAAATACCCCATCAGCCGCGCCATAAACCGCGCGCCGAAATCCTTGAACGCCAGCGTCGGCCCGTGGAACAACTCCAGAATGTGCAGCCCCGGCGAAAGCGAAACCAGCTTCACCGGAAAGTTGATGGCTTCGCTCACCACTTGCCACAGCACTTCTTCCGGAACATCCGGCACGGCAAACGGCCGCACCACGCGAAAGCACACTTCCGTGAAAGGCAGCCCGCGAAATTCTTCCAGCTCCTCCGGCGAATGCCGCGCAATCTCCGCCGGCATGTACAGCCCGCCATCCGGAGCGAGTCCGCGCAGTACGGCACCGCGCAACGACGTGAGCGGCGCCTCTCGAGACGTGCTCCGGTACCTCATCGCTGGCCCGTCATCGCGCGCTTTCGATTTTGCTCTGAATCATTTTTAGAAATTCCGCTGCATCCAGCGCTTCATCGCGCAACGCGGCTACCTGCAGCGTGCAATGTGCCAGCGCTTCGTAACTCTGCCGGCGTGCCGCCATCAGCAACGGATAACAACGCGCCACCGTTTCCCGCGGCGACTCTTTCGGCCTCGGCTGAAACGCGCCGCGCCACAGCACCGGCTTCGGATCGCTCAAATATCGTTCGATAAGGAGCTGCTGCTCCTCCGCCGACGCCGCGAGATACACGATGGTCATCCGCCGCCGCAAACGCATCAGCACATTGTTCCCGGAATAAATCACGCTGCCCGTGGTGTCGAGCACCAAAGATTTCTCCGGCTGCTTCGCAAGCTCAGTCAAGATCTCGTCGAGCGCGTGAATCTCTTCCGCCAAATAGGCAGACTCGCGTTCGGCGTAGGTCGCTGAGTCCGGCCACCCCATCCAGGCGGCAACGCCGTTGATTCCAGCATGCCCGCCGCTCGCAAGGCGCGGCGCAAGCTTCTGCTCGATACGGTCGTCGCAGGAGACGCCCGGCAGCCCATTGGCCGCTAACTTCTTTGTCCAGAACGTCTTCCCGGCGCCCGACATGCCGATCAGCGCCAGCCGTAGAGGCTTTTCCATGTTTGTTCCAAACTTCCCAACTGAACTGCTTACGATAGCGTGATACCCGCAAGCCGGGCAACAGCCGTCCGGCATCCTCTTGCCAGAAAAACAATGCAAATCTGGAACCTGTCCTCCCGGACGGCTTGCGGCCCTTGCATCCAAGTGCTACGTTGGAAATGACTCCAGCTGCTTCACGCAGCTTCAGTCCGGCGATGATTGGGGAGCTCCGGGAGATTTTTTCGGTTCCCAGGTTCGAGGAAATTTTCGAAGGGCATTTTCGGCGTGACTCTGATTTTTTGTCGAGTCCACTCGAAACCCACGCTGCAGATTTTATCGTGACGCGAGTTTATTCCGGCCAATTTCATTAAATTCAGCCGGAGCGGGCGTGAGCCCTGGAAGTACTCGCGCGCGGGGTTTTCGTGTCGTACTGGTTTCGCAACGACAATCGATTGCCGCAAGCGCGGCTGGCCGTGGCCTCCTACGTCATCGTGGGAATGATCGGCGTGTTGCTGCTCGGCTTTTGGAAGCTGCAGGTCATTGACGCCGACAAGTACTCGTCCATGGCCGAGCGCAATCGCGTGCGCGAGATTCCCGTTATCGCGCCGCGCGGCCGCATGCTGGACCGCGATGGACGCGTGCTGGTGGACAACCGCCCGTCGTTCAGCGTCCTGCTTCTCCGCGATGATCCCGCTTTAGTCGAAAAATATCTTCCCGGCATCGCCGACGGCATCGGCATCCCGCTGGACGACTTGAAAGATCAGCTTAGCAACACGAAAAATCTCCCGAAATTCCAGCCCATCATCATCAAGCCAGAAGCTTCCGACGCGGACATCGCTTTTATCGAATCCCATCACTCGGACATTCCGGTCCTCGAGATGATTTCCGTTTCCCGGCGGCGCTACCTTCCCAATGGCTTTCTCGCCCACGCCGTAGGATACGTGGGTGAAGTCAGCGAGCAGCAGATCGAATCCAGCAACGGCAAGCTGCGCCCCGGCGACTTCGCCGGAAAATTCGGCCTCGAGCGGCAATACAACGACATCCTGATCGGCACCGATGGCAAGCGCCGCGTCATTGTCAATAGCGTCGGCAAGGAAACGGGGCGCCTCTCCACGCAGGAAGCCATTCCCGGCAAACAGATTCAGCTCACCATCGATTACGACCTGCAGCAGGTTGCCGAACAATCTCTAGGAGCGCGTCCTGGCGCCGTGGTTGCCCTGGATCCGCGCACCGGTGAAGTTTTGGCCATGGCCAGCCACCCCTCGATGGACGCCAACGATTTCGCCGTGCGCATCTCGGCGGAGGACTGGAACAAGCTTAACGAGAGCACCGAGCATCCTATGATGAATCGCGCGATTCAAGCGCAGCTCGCGCCCGGTTCGGTATTCAAAATCGTCACCGCCACGGCGATGTTGGAAGACAAAGTTCCGCCGGAAAGTTTCACGACGTTTTGTCCGGGCTACGGAACGTTTTACGGCCGCCAGTTCAAGTGCTGGGTCTATTACGCAAAAACCGGAGCAACATCGCACGGAGTCACCAATCTCCACGAGGCCATTCTGAAATCCTGCGACGTCTTCTTCTACAACGTCGGTATGCGCCTGGGAATCGACAGGCTTTCTTATTACGGCAGCAAATTCGGCATCGGACACAAGACCGGGATCGATCTCCCCTCGGAAGAGCCCGGGCTGATGCCTTCGGCCGAATGGGTCGAGCGCGTCTATCATCGCAAGTGGTACCCGGGTGAAACGATCTCCGTTTCCACTGGTCAGGGCGCCGTCACTACTACGCCGCTCCAACTGGCCCGCATGATTGGCGGAATCGCTATGGGCGGCGTTTTTAAGCAACCGCACCTTCTGAAGGATGCGCCCAACGTGGGAGAAGAACGATTTCCTATTTCCGAATCCACCGTCGAAAAAATTACCGATGCCATGTACGGCGTCGTCAACGAAGCCGGCGGCACAGGTGGTCAGTTGAAGCTCGCCGGCATTGAGTTCAGTGGCAAATCCGGCACCGCACAGGTCATTGGCTACGACACGCGCGCCCGCGTCGGGAAAACAAAGCAATTCGAAGACAACGCCTGGTTCGTGGGCTATGCGCCGCGCCGCAACCCGGATATTGTCGTCGCCGTTCTGGTCCAGGAAAGCGGAAAACACGGTGGCGAGGCCGCCGGGCCTGTTGTGCGCGACATCATCAAGGCCTATTACGACAAGAAAGCCAAGAAAACCCAGGGTCAGTACACCGCCGAGAGTAAGAGTGATGCTGCGGGGAAGGGTTCAACTGCCGCTGCGATTGTTGCTCCGCGTGTGGTCTTGAAGCCCGATAATGCGACCGCGGTTGTGCCGACGCATGGCACGCCGCAACGTTAATAGTTTGTTCGGATGAGTTTGGAAAAGGATTCATGAAAGACGCTCCCGGAACACGCGATTACGACTGGTGGCTCTTAGCCATCCTCGCCGCCATCTGCGCCCTTGGTGTGATTGAGATCTATTCCGCGACCCAAGGCAGCTCCCTGGCCGGCATGCACATGAAGCAGATTCGCTGGCTGGCGATCGGATTCATCCTGATGTTCGCGCTGTCGCGCCTGGATTATCACCTGATTCTCGACCAAGCGCCGATCCTCTACCTCGTCGGACTCGGAGCTCTCGTCGCCGTTCTTCTGATCGGGCACACCCATTTTGGCGCCAAGCGCTGGATTCAGATTCCGGCCATCGGGGAGCTCGTCCAGGTGTCAGAATTGGTAAAATTGATTATAATTATTGTGCTGGCGCGCTTCTTCGCGGAGGTGCGCAGCGATCAGCTGGATCTGCGTGATTTGATTAAGGCAGGTTTGCTGGTGGGAATTCCGCTGGTCTTGATTCTCAAACAACCCGATCTGGGTACGGCCCTGGTGCTCATGCCCATGCTGGTTGTTGGCGCGTTTCTCGCGGGCTTGCAGTGGCAGCACGCGGCTATCATTTCTTTGGCAGGAATATTGCTCGTGGGCGCTGTTTTCTATCCGCCCGTCAGCCGCCGCATCCTCAAGCCTTATCAGCGCGATCGCATCACTTCCTTCCTGCATCCGGAAGATGATGCCAAGGGTTCCGGTTATCAATTGCTGCAGTCGAAGATTGCAGTGGGTTCCGGTGGTTTCTGGGGTAAAGGGTTCCGTAATGGCAGTCAGAATCAACTGGGCTACATCCCCGTCCGGTATTCCGATTTCATCATGTCGGCGTGGGCTGAAGAACAGGGGTTCAAGGGCGTGCTTTTGGCCCTAGGACTATATATGGCGCTTCTGTTACGCTTAGTGCAGAATGCACAACGCGCGAAAGACCGCGCGGGAATGTTTCTGGTCATGGGCGTGGCGGCGGCGCTGGGTTTCCATGTGTTGGTGAACGTGGCCATGGTTATCGGCGCTATGCCGGTTACTGGTATCCCGTTGCCGTTGATGAGCTACGGTGGTTCCGCCACGTTGTTCGTGTTCCTGGCGATTGGCCTGGTGATGAATGTCCGGCTTCGCCGCTTCGTCAACTGACGAACCGCCAGTGCCGTGTGACGCTTCCGCTTCGGCGGAACGCACCGGAAAAAAGATTGGATTTGTGGATCCCGGTTAGGCCGGGATCGCAAGTAAGAAGGATTTTCAGAGTGAGGACAGCATCGTCCGCCGTTCGCCCGGCTCGGTTCCGGCGACGGACCAGCCTCGAAAGACTGAGGAATCATCTAGTAAGCGGCCCCGACAACGTCGTGGCCCACCCCTCTGGCTTCGAACACCAAGCCACTTCCCTACCAGTGTGGCCGACGTGTGTCCCGGTGCAAACCGGGCCGGCGCCGATTTCTCGGACCTCCGACGGGCAGAAGCTCGCGGCGATGCGTCCTGTTGGCCGTTTTACGGCCACACAAGAGCATGACTCCGGCAAGGCCGGCGTCACGCATAAGGAGTTTTCATGTCGAAAGAATTGGTTATCTCCGCGGCCTCCCACGAACGGCGGGTCGCGATTCTCGAAGAAGGTCAGTTAGTCGAAATCTACATCGAGCGCGAAAAAGAATTCGCGCTGGTCGGCAGCATCTACAAAGGAAAAGTCACCCGCGTCCTCCCCGGCATGCAGTCCGCTTTCGTGGACATCGGCCTCGACGGCGACGCCTTCCTCTACGTTAGCGATGTATTCGAAAACCTGGAGGACTACGACCACGGGCACCCGCACGAGCAGTCGCCAGTACCCTCTGCGGTCCCGTCGTTCTCGCCAGTGGACAGCGCTCCCGTCGAACTTTTGCCGGGCGAATCTTTGGCGCGCGCCAGCGAGCATCATGACGAAGCGCATCATGAAGAGTTCCACTCGGAAGAGACGCACGCCGAAGAGCATTCCTCTCACGAGGATGTGCACGCTTCGGAAGGCGAACACCATGAGGAACATCACGAAGACGCTCAGCCTGTAGCGCAGGACTTGGCACACTCCGATGCTCCCGAGGAACGCCAGCCGGAATCCAACGCCTCCGCGCCACAGAATTTTTCGCCGCACTACAATCCCACGCAGAACTATCCGGCACGCACCAGCGGCGACCGCCCTGGCCAGAGCTATGGCCGTGGCAATGATCGAGGCGGAGATCGTGGTGGCGATCGAGGCCGTGGTGGACGTTGGGGACGCCGCGGAGGACGCCATCGCGGCGGCCGTCCGCAAGGCGCTCCGGGTGGCGCACGCAATTTACCACCATCCAAGTACGCTTCGCCGCAAGGCGGAGAATCGCGAGGCTACGAAAATCGCGGCGCGCAACCGCGCAGTTACGACAACCGACGTCCCGAAAGCCCGCGGCCTCCGAGCCCGCCGTCTTCCATGGAAGCGGCTGAGGAGCCGATTCTTCTTCCCGGCGAATCCCTGGCAAAGTATCGCGGCAAGCCCATCGCAGCATCTGCATCTGCTCCTGCGCCGGCCGTTGAGCACGAATCCCATCATGATGAACAGCCGGAACCGATGGAGAATGCGCCGCGCGCGTCGTCCCCTCTTCCGGCAACCGGTCCTGGCGGCGGTGGTAACCTCCCGCGTCGCTTCTCCGGCGGCCTGCCTCGCTGGCTCTTGGCCGAGGCCGGCACGGAAGCGGAAGGAAGCCCGGCGAGTGAAGCAGCGCACTCAACGGAAGAAATTTCCGCGGCAGGCAGCGCCGTTGTCGAATCCGAACCCGTTCGCAATGAAGTCGAACTAAATGACGACCAGGTCGCCGCGCTTGCTTCCGGTATCGTCGAAGCAAAACACGAAGAGACCCAGGAAGAAGCGGAAGCCGATGCCGTCGTCGGCGGCGCCGAGTTCGAAGAGGATGAAAACGCAGAAGAGTCGGACGAAACGGAAGAAACACCTTCCGTCGAAATCGCGGAGGTCTCGCAGTTCTCTGCGGAAGAATCCGAAGAAATCGAAGCAGGCCGAGCCGCCAACCGCGCAGAGTTCGCCGCGGACGTCGCGCAGGAAAGCGCCGAGCACGCCGCAGCCCTGGGCGACTCCGTGCACATCGAGCATGAGCACGCCGAGCATGAACTCCATGACGCGGAACACACCGAGACCGAACACAGCGAGCACGAACACCACGAGCGCGATCATTCCGAACACCAGCACGTCGAAATCGAACACGTCGAACAGGAAGTGATTTCCGCCTCCTCCGGCGAAACCGTTGCCGGAGCGGCCATCATCGAAGACGACGTCATTTTGCTCCCCGGCGAAACTCGTTCCCCGCGCAGCAGCGCCCCCGGCGCTCCCCGCGAAGAGTTCCCGCGCGATTCCGCGCGCATCGGCGGTGACCCGCGCTCGCGCTTCCAGCGGCCATTCCGGAGCGGCGGACGCGACCGAGACCGCGGACGCGGTGGGCGCCCAGACAGCCGAGGTGGACGTCCCGACAGTCGTGGTGGCCGCCCTGATCGCGGCGGACGCCCCGGCGGGCCGCGTTTCGAACGCCGTCCCAGCGGCGGACCGCGACATGACCGTGGCTATCAAGGCGGCCGTTCCGGCCCGTCGCGCCGGCCGCAGCTCATTTCGGAAATGCTGAAGGCTGGTCAGGACATCGTCATTCAAATCGCCAAGGAGCCTCTCGGCAAGAAGGGCGCGCGCATCACCAGCCACGTCGCTCTCCCGGGCCGCTTCCTCGTTTACATGCCGACCGTTCATCACACTGGCGTGTCGCGCAAAATTATCTCCGCGGAAAATCGCTCGCGCTTGCGCCGGTTAGTTAGCGAAGCCGGCAACAGCTATCCCGGTGGCTTCATCGTTCGAACGGCCGCCGGCGGCGCCACTGACGACGAAATCCGCACGGACATTGATTTCCTCGGCAAGACCTGGAATGAAATCAAAGAACGCAGCGAGCAGCGCAAAGCGCCCTCCCTGCTCCACCGCGACCTCGACCTCGTCGAGCGCATGCTGCGCGACTACGTCAGCGACGATTTCACCGCCATCTGGATCGACAACGAAGAGGAGTACGGCAAGATCGTCGAATTCGTCAGCCGCTTCCAGCCCAAGCTCGTCAGCCGCGTCAAGCTCTACACCAAGGAAACGCCGATCTTCGAAGAGTTCGGCATTCAGCACGAACTGGACAAAGCCCTGCGCGCCAAGGTCTGGCTCAAGTCCGGCGGCTACATCGTCATCAACCACACCGAAGCGCTGGTGGCCATCGACGTCAATACCGGTAAATTTGTCGGCAAGGGCTCCACTCGTCTCGAGGACACCATTGTCAAAACCAACCTCGAAGCCGTGAAGGAAATCGTCCGCCAAATCCGCTTGCGCGACCTCGGCGGCATTATCGTCGTGGACTTCATTGACATGGAAGAGCGCCGTAACCGCGAGAAAGTTTTATCCGCGCTGCAGCAGGCCCTCGAAGAAGACAAGGCGCCGTCGAAAGCGCTCTCCTTCAACGAGTTCGGCCTCGTCTGCATCACCCGCAAGCGCACCAAGCAGGCGCTCGAGCGCGTCCTCTGCCAGCCGTGCCCGTATTGCACCGGCTCCGGCATGGTCAAGTCCATTCCCACGCTCTGCTACGAAATCCAGGCGGAAGCCCGCAAAATGGCCGCTGCCGGCCAGGAGGGCCCGAACTTGACTCTTCGCGTCCACCCGGAAATCGCCAAAGCTCTAAAAACACGCGAGTCCATGCTCATTGACGAACTCGAGCAGACCGCCCACAAACACATCATCATCCAATCCGACGCCACCCTCCACTGGGAGCAGTACGACATCTACTAGTAGGACAGGCATTCCTGCCTGTCCTCTTGGTGGCTTAGAAGGGGCGCAGCACCGCTGCGCCCCTTCTCGGCAACCCAATGCCAGCCTTGTCGGCCTTGGCCCAGGTCTTAGGTTTTCTCTGGAATTACGAACGCCCCGGGAATGTTTCGATCCAGCGTCGCCAGGACCGCCCCATTCGCTTTCGCCAGCTGCACGAGATGTCCATCCGTAATCTGCTTGGCAGCCTTCACCCACCTAGGAAGCCGCGACGCATCGAGATCATCCGCAACAAATACAAATCCAACCCGGCTGCTCGATTTCAGCCTCAACAAGGAGGCTCTCGACTCCTCCACGGAAAGTCCATATTGCGGAAGCCCCAGGACACGCACGAATCCCAGCTCGGTTATCGCGCAAGTCGCGAGTTCATCCTCTTCAGGCCGCAACGCCTGAAACCAGCCCGCAACCTGTTCAAAAAACTCATGTCCCTGGAATCCCACGGCTACTAGAGTGCTTACTTCCAGCAAATACCTGCTCATGGAAAGTCAGACAAAGCTTGCTTGACCTGTTTGTGGGTTAGGACGGGAGCTCCGGGCCCGAACGTCAGCACCGCCAGTCCTGTGCGGGGATCGGTGATAATTCTCGCCTTTCTCCGCTTCCCTCTTCGGGGCCGCAAAACAATCGCATCGCCTTCCAGCTTCACATCCAGCGCGTCGCCGGGCCTCAAACCCAGCCTTTGGCGCAGCCGATGCGGCAACACGACCTGCCCCTTGCTTGAAACTTTCGTTTCCATGGTAAGACAATCTTACCTCATGCGCTCGGCCGAAACAATCCAAATCACCTGTAAGGTCGTAGCCCCCTCTCCAAAATTCCCGTAACCAAGCTCTGCAAAAACGAGTAAGTAGGTATAGAGAGTGGCGAGATGGAGCTGCTGGAACGGTTCGCGGCGGGCGACCTCGAAGCCTTCGAAGTGCTGTTTCGGCAGCACCAGAAGGAAGTTTACGCCTGGATTGTCCGCATCGTCCGCGACAGCGGTATCGCCGAGGATCTGACCGTGGAAACGTTTTGGCGCATATACAAATCGCGAGCTCGCTTCCGTCCGGACGGGAATTTCCGCGCCTGGGCGAGGCGAATCGCCACCAACGCGGCTCTCGACCATCTGCGAATCGCCCGTCACGAAACGGAGCTTCCCGACGATCTCGCCGGCCCACCCGGTGAGGATTCCGCAGTCCGCGGCGAGATACGCAAGCGGATTAAAGAAGCGTTCCACCAGCTCCCGGCAAAATACCGATTGATAGCCACGCTCGCTCTGATTGAAGAAGAACCGTACGAGAGTATCGCTCAGGCGGTCGGAATTTCCGCTGGGTTAGTAAAAATAAGAGTCTTTCGAGCTGTGCGAATGTTGCGCAAGAAGCTCAGCCCATTAAGAGTGGAGGCCGTCGCGAAATGAACGACAAAGAAAACGACCTGGAAATCAAAGAACTTTTAAGGCAAGCAATCGCCCCGGTGAAAAACACCGAACTCCGCCGTGACCTGTGGCCGCAAATGCTCCGCAAACTCGATGAACAGGCGGCCTCCGCCATAAATGTGCCCTGGTTCGACTGGGCCCTGGCTGCGATTCTGAGCGCCGTTCTCCTTCTTTTTCCGGGAGCGATTCCGGCATTGCTGTATCACTTGTGACCCAGGAGGTTTTTATGAATCAGCACACTTATATTCGAGCGTATCTGGCGGGAATCGCCGTGCCAACCGTGGTCCTCTTGGGCGTGATGGCCGGCTACTGTGTTCTGCGGTACGTCTATAACTTTCCTGTTCCTGTCGAGCGCGTGATCGTGTTCCCCATGGCCGTCGTGCCGAATCTGTGGGGACTGTGGAACGTCCTCTTCATCGCCCTGCGCTCTCGCTGGCAGTTGAACATCGGCCTGCACGGCGCATTATTGCCGATTTTGCTCGCGCCTCTTGGCATCGTTGTGACAAGCCTCTTGAATTTCACGATTCCCGGCTTTGCCGCCCACGCCTTTCCCATCCTCGCCCCACTCGCCCTGATCTTCTACTATCTTGCATGGAAGTACCTGGTCGGCTTTCTGAACGGCGTTGTCGGGCTCGCGTGAGCCTCGCACGCTTCGACCTGTCCGTACGGTCAGTTTCCGAAGTACGCAAGCCCATCCCTTTTCCTCGTTGCTTCGCGCTGCTCCACGCGTCTACAGTGGTTCCACGCTGCTCCTCCCACCCGGAGCTTCATCCATTCTTAGTGACGAAATAAGGGAGGCATTTATCATGTGGTCCAAACAACAAGCCGTCGCGGAACCGCCCGTCACTTCGCCGGCGCCCAGTTTCTCGTCCCCAGTCGTTCCTTTCAATTCCCCTTCCGCCTCGCGCCTGGGAGGTTCGAATTCCCGCAGCGCGGCGCGCATTGGCGCCAGCATCCAAATTAAAGGACAAGTCAGCGGCGACGAAGATTTGCAAATTGACGGGAAGGTGCTCGGCCCGATCTCGCTGAAGGGCCATGAACTGACCGTCGGCTCAACCGCCGAACTCGATTCCGAAATTCACGCTGGCGAAGTAGTGGTCTCCGGCAAAGTGGTCGGCAACGTCCATGCCCGCGGCCGCGTAGACATCAAAAAAGACGGCTCGCTCATCGGCGACATCTCTTCCGCACGCATCAGCATCGAAGACGGCGCCCACTTCAAAGGCCGCATCGAAATCGACCCAACCAAATCCCACCCCGCCGCCGACTAGCGCGTGGAAGACGCTTCTGCGCAAAACTGCGCCGGGCGTCTTTCCCTGAATTTGGAAACTCTAGCTTCCGGAATACCGTTGCTCTTTCCACGGGTCGCCATAGGCGTGATACCCGTTGCGCTCCCAGAAGCCCAGCCGGTCGTGATCGAGCAGCACGAATCCGCGCACCCACTTCACGCTCTTCCATCCATACAGATGCGGCACGATCAGCCGCATCGGGCCACCATGTTCGGCGGTCAGCGGCTGGCCGTCGTGTTCGAACGCGAAGAGCACGTTTGGACGCAGCAGATCCTCGAGCGGAATATTCGCGGTATAGCCTTCTTCCGCGAGCACCGAAGCAAACCGCGCCGCTGGTTTTACCTTCACCAGCTTGAGCACGTCCGTGAACAGCACGCCCTTCCACCGATTGTCCAGCCGGCTCCATCGCGTCACGCAATGAAAATCCGAAGTAACTTCGCTCTGCGGCAACGCGCGAAATTCCGTCCACGTCAGCCGCTTCGGTTCCTCGACTTCCCCCGAAATCTGGAAGTCCCACTTCGCTGGATCGAACACCGGAATGGTCCCGTAGTGCAGCACCGGCCACTTCAGCGTCAGCGATTGCCCCGGCGGCAGCCGCCCCTCAGCCTTCGCCTTCTTCTCCAGCTCCCGCCGGTCCCCCAAATCGCTAAACAACGCCATTCCAATCTCCTCACCCATTCGATGATACTTCCGCGCGAAAGTTCCAGATACTCTCGATCCCGACATCCTCGGCGCTGCCCGCCCAGTCACGAGTCACCAATCACGAGTCACCTTTTTCCCTATGCTATGATTTCTCCTTGCCCCACGAAAGCGAGCCCGCATGACCGCACGCATCCTCGACGGCGCCAAAATCCGCGACCAGATCTTCGTCGAACTGAAAGACGAAGTTCGCTTGCTTACCTCCGCGGGCGTGCGCCCCGGCCTCGCCGCCGTCCTCGTTGGCGATAATCCCGCCTCGCAACTTTACGTAAAAAGCAAAATCGCCGCCTGCGAACAACTCGGCCTAGCCAGCGCCCTTCTCACTCCGCCCGCCACCGTGAACACGCTCGACCTCCTCGCTGTCATCGAAGACCTGAACCGCGACAACGAAGTGGACGGTATCCTCGTCCAGCTCCCACTTCCTACCCAGGTGGACACCAAACGCATCCTCGAAGCCGTCGATCCATCCAAAGACGTGGACGGCTTTCATCCCGTCAATCTCGGCCGCCTCGTCAGCGGACGCCCCGGCCTGGTCGCCTGCACTCCCGCCGGCTGCATGGAAATCCTCCGACGCAACGACATCCCTATCGAAGGCGCCAACGCCGTGGTCCTCGGCCGCAGCGACATCGTCGGCAAACCCATGGCCCTTCTCCTCATGCACGCCAACACTACCGTCACCATTTGCCATTCGAAAACGCGCGACCTCCCCGAAGTCGTCCGCCACGCCGACATCATCGTCGCCGCCATGGGCAAAGCCGGTTTCGTCGAAGCCAGCTGGATCAAACCCGGCGCCGCCGTCATTGATGTAGGCACCAATCGCGTCACCGACGCCAAAGGAGCCGAGCGCCTCTTCCGCAATTTCCCCGAACGCCTCGAAAAATTCCGCGCCAAAGGCAACGCTCTCGTCGGCGACGTTCATCCCGACGCACTCAACGTCGCAGGCGCGCTCACTCCAGTTCCCGGCGGCGTCGGCCCCATGACCATCACCATGCTCATGAGCAACACCGTCAAGGCCGCGCGCCTCCGCCGCGCCTCCCCCCGCTTTTCCGCCACGCAATCCATTGCCGGCGCGCGGTAAATCACAATCATGCTCCGACTCGGACTCACCGGAGGCATCGCCAGCGGCAAAAGCGCCGTCGCCGCCATGCTTCGCGAAATGGGCTTTTCCGTTCTCGACGCCGACTCCCTGGCCCACAAACTCATCGAGCCCGGCCAGCCCGCCTACGACGAAGTCCTCCGTGAATTCGGTCCTTCCATTACCGATGCCGGCGGCCGCGTTGACCGCGCCAGACTTGCCGCCGTCGTCTTCGCCGATCGCGCCAAGCTCGACCGCTTGAACGCCATCGTCCATCCGCGCGTCGCCGAAGTCATCTCGCGACAATTCGAGGAATGGCAGCGCCAAGGCACGCGCGATGCCGCTTTCGTGGAAGCCGCCCTTATCGTCGAAGCCGGCATTCACAAATCCCTCGATGGCCTCGTCGTCGCCTGGTGCGCACCCGAGCAACAGTTCGAACGCCTCCGAGCTCGCGGCCTCAGCGAAGCCGAAGCCCGCCGCCGCATCGCCGCCCAGCTTCCCGTCGAAGAAAAACTCCGCTACGCCACAGAAAAAATCGACTGCTCCGGCTCCATCGAACAGACTCGCCGCCAGGTCGAAGCTCTCGCCGCCAAACTCCGCCGCTCCCAGACGGCGCAGTGAACCTCTCCACGATTTTTCCTATACTATGGAGAGAGACTGCACACAGGGGACGTACTCCATGAACAAAGCAAACTCATCCAACCGCGCTCGCATTATTCTCGCCGCTTTGGTCCTCCTCTTCGGCGCCTATTGGGCCGGCGCGCGCTTTAGCCCGCGTCAACCCACCCGCGTGGAAGCCGTGCCTCTCGGCTCCGGAAGCCCAGCCTCCAGCGCAGTTGCCCAGCGCGACGCCGCTCTTACCGAAGACGAATCCATCAACGTACGAATCTACCGCCAAGTCTCGCCCGCCGTAGCCAACGTCCTCACCAAGGCCACCGAATACGATTTCTTCATGGAAGCCGTGCCCGTCGAAGGCGCCGGCTCCGGCTTCGTCATTGATCCGCGCGGCTACATCCTGACCAACTACCACGTCGTCGAAGGCGCGCAATCCATTGAAGTGGTCCTGGGCGACCAATCCAAGTACCCCGCGAAGTTCGTCGGAGCCGACCAGCGCAACGACGTCGCGCTCGTCAAGATTGACCCCAAAGGCAAGCATCTCGTCGCCCTTACTCTCGGCGATTCCGCTGCTCTCCAGGTCGGACAAAAAGTTCTCGCCATCGGCAATCCCTTCGGCTTCCAGTCCACGCTCACCACCGGCGTGGTCAGCGCGCTCGGCCGCACGGTACAAACCAGTCAGACCACGTTCATTGATGAAGCAATTCAGACCGATGCCGCCATCAACCGCGGCAATTCCGGCGGCCCGCTCATCAATACCCATGGCGAAGTCATTGGCATCAATTCCGCAATCTTCACGCCCAGCGGCACCACCGCCGGCATCGGCTTTGCCATTCCTATCAACACCGCAAAGAGCATCGCCAACGATCTCATCACCGATGGCAAAGTCCATCGCGCCATGCTTGGCGTCGAGACCATCCCAGTAAGTGGCTGGCTCGGAGAAGCGCTGGATTTGCCGGTCCAGGAAGGCTTGCTGGTGGAAGTCGTTACCAAGGGAGGCCCGGCCGCCGCCTCAGGTATTCGTGGCGGCGACCGCGTCGCTCAAGCGGGCATGCGCAAGATCCATATCGGCGGAGACGTAATCGTTGCGCTGGACGGCCAGAAAGTCGCCAGCTCCTTGGACGTCAACGTCGTCCTCAACCGCAAACGCCCTGGCGACACCGTGAAAGTCTCCCTCTATCGCGGCGGAAAAAAGATAGACATCCCCGTAAAGCTCGGCGAGAGCAACGGAAACTAACACTCGCCCATCGTAGGGGCACGATATCGGAGACTCCGGGCAGCGGCCTTAACATCGAGCCCGGCTGTCGATCACCGTGGCTCACAGATTGAACTCGGCGCGGTGCCTCGCCCGCGCTTCATCCGTTAGCGAATACCACCCCTCCGCAATATCGCGCACTCTTTCCAATTCCCCCTGCATCTCTGCGTGCTTCGCTTCCACCACTTCGGCAGTGGCATCCATCGGCACGTAAATCGGCGGCGCAAACAAAATCACCACCCGCGCAAACGGCTCCGGCAGCAAAAAATGGTCCCACGTATTCGTAAACGTCTTCCCGCGATCCACTCCAATATGAAAAACGAGGATCGGGCATCCCGTTTTCCGCGCCAGCATCACCGGCCCCGGCTTGGCCACGTATCTTGGCCCGCGTGGCCCATCAATCGTAAACGCGCAATCCACTCCTTCTTCCAGCCGCCGCGCCATCACAGCCAGCCCCCGCAATCCTCCGCGCGAGGAGCTGCCCTGCGCCGTCCCAAATCCCAGCCACTCGATCACCTTGCGCGTCCATTGCCCATCAAACGCCGTGGTGTTCATCACCACCACGCCATGATTCCGGTGCCACCACACAATCGGAACAATGACCCGGTGCCAAAATGCCCAGATGCATCGCTTGCCCGATGCATGCACCCGCTCCGCGTGCTCCCAGCCGTGCACCTCGTACCGCAGCGTCGGCCCCAGCGTTCGAATCACGCTGTACACCGCCGCGGCGATGAAGGGAATCTGGATCCGCCGCGTCCAGCGCAACTCTGGCAAGCGGGTGTCGTAATGCAGATTCACCGGATCCTGTTCCGGCGGTTTCGAGCTATCCACCGCTCTTTCGGGAGTCGTCATTAGAAAGCGCGCCAGCATAACAGCCGGCCCCACGTGCGGCTGCGGGCCAGCACCCGTATAGTATAGGGGAGAGCCTCTATCTGAGTGACCGGGAGTGCCACTGAGTGGCAACCTTCTCCAAATCGCTTCCTTTCCATCGCCTTGCCGTCTCGTCGGCTTTGGCTGCGGTACTTTTTTGCGTCGCGCTCTTCCTCAGCACCACTGCGTATTCCGATGAGCCTTCCGCAGACTCCGTCGGCGTCATCGACGGCGAGGCCATCACCGTCAGCGGTCCCATGAACGTCGAAGTCATTCACGGCCAGACGAAGACCGTTCTGCGCAGCGGCAGCGACATCCGGGTCAAATCCGGCAACGCCCGCATTGAACTCGTCGAAGGCGGCCAGATTTCCATCTGCGGCCCCGCGCATCTGTCCGTCCTCAAATCCGGCGGTTGGCTCACTGTCGCGCTCGATACCGGCACCATCCATATACACGTCGAAAGCGATCTCGGCTTGACCATCTACACGCCGCAAATCCAGGCGCAGACCATCTCCATCGGTGGCGGTGCCCGCGACGTTCTTGCCGGATTTGATTCAGCCGGCGCGATGTGCATTCGCGCGATTCGCGGTGCCGTCCGCCTCGAACACCAGCTCACGGGGAAAAGCGTCCTCGTCCCGCAGACGGCCGACGTTTTGGTGACCGATGGCCAGCTCGAATCAATGGCCTCCAGCGCCGGCCGCTGCTCCTGTGAGCTGCAAGTCGCGAAAGAAACTCCGCCTCCCCCTGAAATCAGCCGCCTCGCCACGACCGACGAAATTCGCGCGGAAACCTCCGTCCCAAAGCCCAAGCCCAACGTGCCCCCCGCGCCCTCCGAAACGTCCGGCGTACTGGAAGAACCCATCTACACAGTCCTGATGCCCCCCCTGGTCTACAACGCCAACTCCAAGGTCCAGCCGGACTACGACCCCAAAATGATCATCCTCATTCGCCGCGTCCGCGTTCGTTCCAGCCTCACCTTTCAAGGCCGCGTTGAAGGGACTTCGGTAGCTGCTGACCAACCTCCATCCCCACCCGCGCCGACGGTAAATCCCGCCAAGCCCACCGCACCTGCCAGCGGTTCCTTCTCCGATCGCGTCCGCAAATTTGTTCGCAAGCTCTGGTCAAGCGGCTCCTAGTCTGTCGCCTCGCTGACTGAGACGATCTTTCGCGCGCGAATCTGTTTTCGGCAACCTGACCCTTTGGCCACTTACCCTCCCGTAATCTTTCTCTGCCTCACCATTCGTGATACTTTTTTTACGAAATGAAACATTCTGCGCGGAGGTATCCCCAGCAACCTTCGCCACAGGTAAGAATCAGTTGGTGAGGGCCAAGTGATGCGAGCTCACACGAATCGCGTCGTCTCTCCATTTGTCTATGCGTCATTCTTTGCCCTCTACTTTGTTTTTTTCTTCACCGGCTGCAATTCCGGGTCCACCACTCCCCCGCCGGATGCCACGCCTCCCACCGCTCCGGGAAACCTCGTTGCCACTGTAGTCTCGCCCGCACAGGTCAATCTCTCCTGGACCGCCTCGACCGACAACGTCGGCGTCACCGCCTACAAAGTCGAACGCTGCTCCGGCGCAGCCTGCGCGAACTTCACCCAAATCGCCACTCCCACCGCAACAACCTACAACGACACCGGCCTAACCGGTTCCACCTCCTATTCCTATCGCGTGCGCGCCACCGACGCTGCTGGGAATCTGAGCACGTATTCAGCTCCCACGACAACGGCTACTCCTGCTCCTACACTAACTGCTCCTTCAAATCTCTCGGCGACGGCGGCGTCCACCACGCAGATTAATTTGACCTGGTCGGGCTCTACGGAAACCGGCGGCACCCTCAGCGGCTATCTTGTCGAGCGCTGCTCGGGCGCAGGCTGCTCGAACTTCGCCCAAATCGCGACCCCAGCCGGCACCACCTACAACGATACCGGCTTGGCTGCTTCTACTTCGTACTCCTACCGCGTGCGCGCCACCGATGCTTCCAACAATACGAGTCCTTATTCCAGCACCACTAGTTCCACCACACCGCACAGTTCTCCCTCTGCCCCCGCGAACCTCGCCGCTACTGCGGCCGGTCCTGTGCAAATCAATCTTTCCTGGACCGCGTCAGCGGAATCCGGCGGAACAATCTCGCAATATTTGATTGAGCGCTGCCAGGGCGCCGGCTGTACCGGTTTTGCGCAGGTGGGAACTTCCGCCACGGTTTCTTTCATCGATACAGGTTTGACCGCCTCGACCAGCTACTCTTACCGTGTGCGCGCGAGCGACACCCTGAACACTCTCGGGCCGTATTCTGCTACCACCATGGCCGCAACCGCGGCCCCGACGCTCACTGCTCCTACTGGTCTAACTGCCACGGCTGCCAGCCCCGTGCAAATCAATCTCTCCTGGACCGCCTCGACCGAAACCGGTGGCACCATCAGCAAATACTTGGTTGAACGTTGCACCGGTGCGGGCTGCAGCAATTTTTCGCAAGTGGGCACTTCGACGACGACTTCCTTCAACGACACTTCGTTGCTAGGCTCGACGAGTTATAGCTATCGCGTTCGGGCAACTGACGCGGCTAACAATGTAAGCGCCTATTCGCCCACCGCCACCGCAACAACGTCAGCCCCAATTTTGACCGCGCCTTCCAATCTCTCTGCGACAGCGGTCTCCATTTCACAGATTAATTTGACCTGGTCGGCCTCCACAGAAACAGGCGGCACCATCAGCGGCTATCTCCTCGAGCGCTGTTCCGGCGCTGGCTGCTCCAACTTCGCGCAAATCACCACGCTCGCCACCACCTCGTACAACGACACCAGCTTGGCCGCTTCCACTTCCTATTCCTATCGCGTGCGCGCCACCGACGCTTCAAACGACCTGAGTCCCTATTCCAACACGGCCAGCTCAACGACCTCCCACAACTCTCCCTCCGCCCCCACCAACCTCACGGCTACTGCGGCGGGTCCCGTGCAAATCAATCTTTCTTGGACGGCGTCGACAGAGCCGGGTGGGACGATCAGCCAATATCTGATCGAACGCTGCCAGGGAGTGGGCTGCGCCAATTTCGCCCAGGTGGGAACATCTACAACGACCACGTTCAACAATGGAGGACTGACAGCTTCAACTAGCTACACGTACCGTGTCCGCGCGAGCGATACTTTGAACAATCTCGGGCCGTACTCCTCCACTGCAACGGCAGCTACTACAGTTCCGACGCTCACAGCTCCCACTGGGCTAACTGCCACGACGGCCAGCCCCGTGCAAATCAATCTCTCCTGGACCGCCTCGACCGAAACCGGTGGCACCATCAGCAAATACTTGGTTGAACGTTGCACCGGTGCGGGCTGCAGCAATTTTTCGCAAGTGGGCACTTCGACGACGACTTCCTTCAACGACACTTCGTTGCTAGGCTCGACGAGTTATAGCTATCGCGTTCGGGCAACTGACGCGGCTAACAATGTAAGCGCCTATTCGCCCACCGCCACCGCAACAACGTCAGCCCCAATTTTGACCGCGCCTTCCAATCTCTCCGCCACGGCTGTCGCCAGCTCGCAAATCAACCTCACCTGGACCGCCTCCACGGAAACGGGTGGCACGCTCAGCGGCTATCTCCTCGAGCGCTGTTCCGGCGCTGGCTGCTCCAACTTCGCGCAAATCGCCACGCCCGCCACCACCACGTACAACGATACCGGCCTAACCGCTTCCACCTCGTATTCTTACCGTGTCCGCGCCACGGACACCTCGGGCGATCTCAGCCCATATTCCTCAACCGCGACGGCCTCCACCCCCTCTTCCAGCGTCGCCGTTTCCATCTCTCCAGTACGCGCCGCAGTCACCACCACGCAACCCCAAACTTTCTCCGCCACCGTCACCGGCAGCGCCAACACCAGCGTCACGTGGTCCGTGGACACCATTCTCAACGGAAACACTACCATCGGCACCGTTTCGGCCAGCGGGACCTACACCCCTCCCTCGACGGCCGGCACCCATACGATCTCCGCGACCAGCGTGGCCGATATCACCAAAAGCGCCTCCGCCTCCATCGCCGTCACCGACCTCACCGGCGTCACTACCTATCATAACGATCTTTCCCGCGACGGCGCCAACACGCACGAATTCGCTCTGACCACTTCTATCGTTAAGACCGCCACTTTCGGCAAGCTCTTCTCCTGCACCGTCGACGGCGCCATCTACGCCCAGCCCCTATGGATCTCCAATCTCACCATCGCCGGCGCCCGGCACAACGTCATCATCGTCGCCACGCAGCACAACAGCGTCTACGCCTTCGACGCCGACACCAGTCCATGCCTCACTCTCTGGCAGGCTAAGCTGACGGACAATACCCACGGCGGCACCGCAGGCGAAACTACGGTGCCCTCCGGCCCCACTGGCAGTCTCGTGGGCGCAGGCTACGGCGACATCACGCCTGAAGTCGGCGTCACGGGAACTCCGGTCATCGATCCCACCACGAACACTCTCTACGTCGTCAGCAAATCCGTTATCACCTCAGGCCCTACGTTCTTCCAGCGCCTGCATGCACTCGATCTAACTGCGGGGACCGAGAAATTTGGCGGCCCTGTCTCCGTTACCAGCGCGATCACCTTCCCCGGAAACTTTTCGGGCGGCGCCACGGTCGCCTTCGATCCGCGAAACGAAAATCAGCGCCCCGGCCTCGCGTTGGTCAACGGCGTCGTCTACATCGCTTGGTCCGCTCACGAAGACGCGGACCCATATCACGGCTGGGTGATCGGCTTTAACGCCAGCACCTTGGCGCTGGTCCCCAACGCCGTTTTCAACAGCACGCCAAACGTCGTGAATGGCGCCGGCTACGCTCGCGGCGGAATTTGGATGGGTGGCGGCGCGCCGGCAGCGGACAGCAGCTTCAATTTATATTTTCTGACCGGCAACGGAGCTTTCGACGCGGCTTCCGGCGGATCCAACTACGGCGACAGCACCGTGAAACTCAGCACCACCGCGGGCCTTTCTGTCTCCGATTGGTTTACTCCTGCGGATCAAAGCAACCTGGATGGCAACGACACCGACCACGGTTCCGGCGGTGCCGCCATTCTCATCAATCTGCCCGCGGGCAACTTCGTCATTGGCGGAGGAAAAGAGGGCAATCTGTTTCTGCTGAATTGCAGCGCGATGGGTCACTACGGTGCGAAAGCCAGCCCCGTCAATTCAAACGCGGCGCAAATCGTTAACGTCGGCGGCGGCATATTTGCAACGTCCGCGTTCTGGAATAATTCTCTCTATATCACTCCCTCTGGTGGCAACTTGCAGGCCTTTCCTTTGAACACCACAACCGGCTTGTTCACTGTCGGTTCGGCCACCTCCACAACCACCTCGTTCGGTTTCCCTGGCGCAACCCCTTCCATTTCTTCCTCCGGAACGACCAACGGCATCGTCTGGGCCACCGACTCCAGCCAGTACTGCACGAATCAATCGCCGGGATGTGGCCCCGCCGTACTCCACGCCTACGACGCCACGAATCTCAATACCGAACTCTGGAACAGCTCCATGGTTGCCGCCGACGTCGCCGGCTTCGCCGTGAAGTTCACCGTTCCCTCCGTCGCCAACGGCAAGGTCTACATCGGCACCCGCGGGAATGACAACGGTGCTGGCACCTCCACGGTCCGGGGCGAACTCGACGTCTACGGCTTGAAGCCTAACTAGCCCTCCCAACTTTTCCTGGACACATGATTCCCTTTGAAGTATAGTACCCTTAGGTATCAATTCGTATGGACTGCGGCAGCCTGGCTGCCGCTCTTTCGTTTGTAGCCTCAAGCAACCTGTAAGCGAATCCGGCGACAGCCTTTTTGTCCCAAAAGCAAGTTCTACCCACCAAATTATGTAAACCTCTAAGCCATTTAGAAGCAACACTTACAAGAAATCTCGCAAGTGTTGCTTCTAAAGGACTTACAGGAATCTCAACACCTTTAGAATCAACACTTACAAAAAACCGGGGGGTGGGGCACCTCTCGTTTCACAATGTCGCCAGGAGGGGAATGTACGGCGGGTCTGAACTTGTCCTGCCCGCTCTGAGCAGAGCCGGAGGGAGCGCAGCCGAAGGAGAGCGATGCTCCGCTCTTCCGGCGAACTACCAATAACGAAAAACTAAGAACTTTGAACTGTCGCGCGCTACATCCCCTCGTAATTGGGCCCGCCCCCACCTTCGGGGACCACCCAATTGATAATCTGGTAGGGATCCGCGATGTCGCATGTCTTGCAATGCACGCAATTCGCGGCGCTGATCTTCAGCTTCACGCCGCCGCCCGTTTCTTTCACCATTTCGTACACTGCCGCGGGGCAAAAATACTGGCAGGGATTGCCGTACTCTTCGACGCATTTCGTGGCGCAGACATTCAGATCGCTCACTATCAAATGGCAGGGCTGATCCTCTTCATGCCGCGTCCCGGAATGATAAACGTCCGTCAGCCGGTCAAACGTGAGCTTTCCATCTCCCTTGAATCGTTCAGGAGCCGGCCGCCCGTTGATCTTCTTGTACGCTTCATACCCCGCATGCGCGTGCATCGGATCGATCAATCCGCGTCCACCGCTAATCTGTTGGAACGCCGTGTGAATAAATCCGCGAAACATCCCATGCTGAAACGACTGATGAAAATTGCGAACCTGCCAGAGTTCTTTCTTGATGTAGCTCTGCTCGACTTTTTTCGGAAACGCGCTCAGCGTTTTCGCGGAAGTATCACCCGCTTTCAACGCCTCGAAAATCGTTTCCGCCGCCAGCATTCCGCTCTTCATTGCCAGGTGAATGCCCTTCAGCCGCTGCGAATCGAGAAAACTTCCCGAATCGCCGATGATCAGCCCGCCGTCCACGTACGTCCGTGGCATGGCATACCATCCGCCATACGGCAGCGACTTCGCGCCGTAACGCACCAGTTTTCCACCTTCGAGAATTTTCTTCAGAAACGGATGCGTCTTCCACGTCTGAAACGCGGCGTGCGGATCGAATTGCGGGTCGGCGTACTCCAGCGCTAGCACCAAGCCAATCGACAGCCGGTTGTTCGAGAGGCCGTAAATCCAGCCGCCGCCATACATGTCCATCGAAACCGGCCATCCCAGCGTGTGCGCCACGTACCCCGGTTCGATCCGCCCCGGCTGAACGTCCCACAATTCCTTGATCCCGATTCCGTAGCTTTGCGGGTTGAGGTTGTCGAGCTTCTTCTTCTCGACAAGTTGTTTCGTCAGCGAACCGCGCGTGCCTTCGGCCAACACCGTCACCTTCGCGCGCAATTCGTACCCCGGCGTGTAGTTGTCTTTCGGCTTCCCGTTCTTGTCGAGACCCTTGTCTTCCGTGATGACGCCGCCGATGCCATCACGCTCGTAAATCAGTTCCGCGCCGCCAAACTCCTTAAACACGTTGACGCCCGCGGCCTCCACCAGCCCGCCAAGCCACTTCACGACTTTGTTCAACGAAATGACGTAGTTGCCCTTGTTCTTGAACGGCGGCGGCGTAATCGGAAATCGAAACGAAGAATTTTTCGTGAACAGTAGCGCCGCGTCATCTGTAACGGGTGTATCCAGCGGCGCGCTCTTCTCAAAATCCGGCACCAGCTCTGCCAGCGCCTTCGGATTCATAATCGCGCCCGAAAGCTGGTGCGCCCCAATCTCGCGCCCTTTTTCGAGAACGTAGATGTTCTCTGCCGAAAGCTCGGGCTTGGCGCCGCTCGCCGCGTGTCTCTTGATGAGGTTCGCCAAATGCAGCGCGCAAGCCAGCCCCGCCGGCCCCGCGCCGACGATGAGGACGTCGGCCTCAAGTTGTTCCCGCTGAACGGTCATGTGGTCATTCGATTCTAGCAAATACGTTAGGAAACCCGGTTAGCGCAGCTTTTGAAACTGTTCCAGCGTAACTCCTAATTGGTGCAAGATCTTAAAGAAGAGTGGCGGCCCGATCTCCCGTCCGCCATGGATTGGAATAGTCAGTAAACGACCGTCAGGGTGCTCCCAATGTTCGTGACCTCCGGAAGTGCGCTTGAGAAGAAAGCCGAGGAATATTGCAACTCTTTGGAAGTCCCGCGCCTTCGCGCTAGGCATTAACGATCTCGGTTGTGTCCGCGGGAAGTGGGATGCCTCTTTCCCTGTAGGATTCGGCCACCATGTTGAAAACCTGAACAAGCTCCGAAAGGGCTTCTTCTCGAGTGTCCATAAGGGCGTAGCAACTCGGAACGGAGGGAATCTCGGCGACCCAGGATCCGTCTTCCTGGCGGTAGAGAATAATCTTGTAGTCTTCCATGCTCATAGTTGAATTGAGTATAAACCTGCAGACTAAACTTTGGCTACGGGTGAGCCCACTCTTCACTACGAGAGCAGCGTCAGTTGCCGGTTGGGATGATGCCGGCGTTCTCGACCATGAGGATTACGGTCCGCTGCGGGGCTCGCGTGCGATGCAGGACGCCTTTCGGGACGACGGTGCCTTGGCGCGGACCGAGTTCCATTGTTCGGCCTTCGAGATCGATCAGCAGCTGACCTTCGACGACGTAGAAAAATTCGTCGTCGTCATCATGTTTGTGCCAGTGATATTCGCCTTGCACAACGCCTAGACGAACTACGGAGCCATTCACCTGGCTAAGCGTCTGGTTGTACCACTTGTAAGTACAGGCATCGGCGAGCGCTTTTTCGTCAACCAGTTCCAAAGGCTTGTAGAGGACGTTGAGTCTCGTCTCGTACGGAAAATCTTCAACCTTGCTCATAAGGTTCCTCCACTTTTGATCCTTGCTTATTATTGGCGGGAAATTAGAAGAACAAAGAGCCAATTTGTCGTCTGCGGCGCGACAGAATCGCCAGGAACGCCGATTGAGTGTGCGGTGCCCGAGACTTACTTTGCCTTTTCGAGGGCTTCGGTGAGAGCGGGCATGATTTCGAAGATGTCGCCGACGACGCCGTAGTCGGCGATTTCGAAAATCGGCGCGTTTGCATCTTTGTTGATTGCCACGATTGTTCGCGCGCCCTTCATGCCGACGACGTGCTGAATCGCGCCGCTGATTCCCAGCGCCAAATAAAGTTTGGGCGCAACCGTTTGCCCCGAGCTGCCAATTTGCCGCTCCATCGGGAGCCAGCCTTCATCGCAAATCGGCCGCGACGCGGCGATCTCGCCGCCAAGGGCTTTCGCCAACGCTTCGGCCACTGGAATATTTTCCGGCGCTTTGATGCCGCGGCCAATCGCAACAATCAGCGGAGCCTGCGTCAAATCCACCGCCGACTTCGCTTCCTTGAAAAGATCGAGCGGCTTGGTGCGAATCTGCCCGGCGCTGAGCGACACAGTCACCGCGTTCACCGGGGCTTTTCCAGAAGGATGCGCGGCCAGCAGATCTGCGCGAAATGCGCCCGATTGAAACGACGCGAACCACGGCGCTGCTCCCGTGAACGTAACGTCTGCGACGGTTTTCCCTTGGAACATTTGTCGCACGAAAACGAGCTTGCCACCCTCGTTGCGGTAGCCGATGCAGTCGCCGATCATTCCTTTGCCGAGCATCGCCGCCAGTTTCGGCGCGAAGTCGCGTACCTGATACGTATGCGGAAACAAAACCAAATCCGGCTTCGCCGATTCGACAACTTGTTTCACCGCCACGCAGTACCCATCCGGCGTGTAGGCGTCCAGCAAGTCATGCTCAACCTTCAAAACCTCGGCAACATTCTTCGCCGCCAGTTCGTCCGCGAACGCCGCGACGCTTTTCCCAATCACCAGCGCGCTTATCGTGCTCGACGTGTCCTTCGCAATCTGCTGCGCCGCCGCCAGCGTTTCAAAGCTGGCGTTATTCCATTTCCCCTGCCGCAATTCGGCGATCACAAGAATTTTCATGGTTAGATCACCCGCGCTTCAAATTTCAGTTTTTCAACGAGCTTGGTTGCCACTTCTTTCGGCGTGCCGGTCAAGAACTCTGTCTTCTTCGTCTTTGTCGGTACGTAAATCTTTTCGATTTTCTGCGTCGGTTCGGCAGTCACGCCCAGCGATTCGCGCGTCATCGTCGCAATTTCTTTTTTCTTTGCCGCCATAATGCCTTTCAATGTGGCGTAGCGGACTTTGTTGATGCCGGACTGAATCGAGAGCACGGCCGGCAGCGGGCATTCGAGATGCTGGAACCATCCGGCTTCCAGCTCTCGTTTCAGTTTCAAGATTCCCCCAGCGGCTTCGATCGCCATTATGATGGTGGCGTGCGGCAAATCCAACAGCCCCGCCAGCAGCACACCGGTTTGCCCAAAGCCGTGGTCGTCGCTCTGCAATCCCGTCAAAACCAAGTCTGGTTTCTCTTTCCCGATGGCTGCGGCCAGCGACTTCGCGGAGCCCAGCGGATCGAGTTGCGCAAAATTGTCATCAGAGATGTGAATCCCGCGGTCCGCCCCTTTTGCCAGAGCTTCCTTGATCGTCTGCTTCACACGTTCCGGACCCATGGAGAGCGCAATCACTTCGCCGCCGTGCTTTTCCTTCAGCCGCAGCGCCTCTTCCAGCGCGTAGCTGTCCGGCTCGTTCATTTCGAAGCCGATGTCCGATTCCTTGATCCAGTTTCCGGCAATCGCCAGCGGCGCGTCCTTCGCCGGAACCTGCTTGATGCACACGATGATTTTCACGGAGATTCTTCCTTGGCAACTCTGCTTTGGCTTTTATGGAATCATTATACCAACATACGATTGTTAGTGACTAACGATTTGGGTCGGTGCGAGCCGCGGGTGCCAGCATCGCGATCGGAAAACGCCACTTGCGCTAACCGGCCTACTTGCCGGACCACCGCTTGAAAATCAGCGCGGCGTTCGTGCCGCCAAAACCAAACGAGTTGGAGAGCGCGTACTCCACCGGAGCTTTTCGCGCGGTGTTGGGGACGTAGTCCAGATCGCAAGCAGGATCCGGAGTTTCGTAATTAATCGTGGGCGGCAAAATCTGGTCGCGCAATGCCAGAACGCTGATTCCGGCTTCCAATCCGCCGGCGCCGCCGAGCAAATGTCCGGTCATGGATTTCGTGGAGCTCACCGGAACCTGCTTGGCGCGTTCGCCAAAAAGCCGCTTGATGGCGGTCGTTTCAATCGCGTCGCCGATTGGCGTGGACGTTCCATGCGCGTTCAGATAGCCGATCGCACTGCCATCAATCTTCGCATCCTTCAAGGCCGCGCGCATCACGCGAAATGCGCCGTCGCCATTTTCCGCGGGCTGCGTAATGTGATACGCGTCGCCGGACATGCCATAGCCCACAATCTCCGCGAAAATCGGCGCGTTGCGCTTCTGCGCATGCTCGAGCGATTCCAGAATCAAAATCCCCGCGCCTTCGCCCACGACAAAGCCATCGCGGTTTAAGTCAAACGGGCGGCTGGCATGCGCGGGATCGTCATTGCGCGTCGAAAGCGCGCGCATGGAGGCGAACCCGCCAACGCCCATCGGCGTAATCGTGGCTTCCGTGCCGCCGCAAATCATCATCTCCGCCGCGCCGCGCTCGATAATCTTGAAAGAATCCCCAATCGCGTGCGCGGAAGCGGAGCACGCGGTAGCGGTCGCCGAATTCGGCCCGCGCGCACCGTAGCGAATGGAAATATTTCCAGAAGCGAGATTCACAATCGCGGAAGGGATAAAAAACGGAGAGATTTTGCCAGGGCCGCCCTGCACCAATTTCCAGTGTTCGCGCTCGATGATGTCGAATCCGCCGATGCCGGAGGAAACGTAAACGCCAACTTCATCCAGATCCGTCTCGGTTTCCTTCGACCAGTTCGACATCCGCACCGCAAAATCCGCGCCGGCAAGAGCGATCTGGATGAACCGCCCCATTTTCTTCAATTCTTTTTTCTCGATCCAATTCAGCGGATCGAAATTTTTCACTTCGCCCGCGAACGTGCAATCGAAGCCCGTGGTATCAAACAGCGTAATGGGCGCGATTCCGCTCTGCCCGGCGACGAGGTTCTTCCAACTTTCCTCCGTGCCGATGCCCAGCGCGCAGACCAATCCAACGCCCGTAACGACTACCCGGCGAGTCAACTCTTTACCGCTCCCTGTTGAGGTGAGAATTTCGTGGCTTACTTACCCTTGGAGTGCTTGTCGATGTATTCGACCGCATCCTTCACCGTCGTCATCTTTTCGGCGTCCTCGTCCGGCACTTCGATGCCAAACGCTTCTTCAAACGCCATCACCAATTCCACCTGGTCAAGCGAATCCGCCCCCAGGTCGTCCACGAACGAGGCCGTGGGCGTCACTTCCGCTTCATCCACGCCGAGCTGCTCGACGATAATCTGCTTTACGCGTTCTTCCACGCTGGCCATTCCAGTGTCCTCCGCGATTTGCAATCGCTTGATAAGTCCCGTTTGCTGGTGCTGCTCGGGTCGTGCGTCAAAACTCGTTTGGTATAACCCGTTGACTCGGATTCGCGACCACCCTGTGCGGCCGCAGCCCCACTACCCTAAAAATGCTCTCCCGGATAACCTGCCCATTCTAGTGACCCCGCCCCACAAGGTCAACTTTTGCGCCGCTTTGAAAGACTTGAACCGAATGCTTCTTCCATCGCTATGCATACTTCTACCAAGTCGAGAGAATCGCCCTCCTGCTCGCCAACGCTTGCAATCGCCTCTTGATCTAAGCCCAGGTCTTGAAGACTCTTTCTGGCCTCTTCCCAGTTGGGCAAGTCTCTGAATCTGTGAATCTGCCTCATCGCAAACGCCTACGCCAAATACATTCCGCCATTCACGTCCAGGACGTGGCCGGTGATGTAGGCGGCTTCGTCGCTGGCTAAAAACACGATCGCGGATGCGACGTCGCGCGGGGAACCCATGCGGCCCAGCGGAATGCGCGTCTTCAGTTCTTCTTTCACTTTGTCGCCGAGGACGTCGGTCATTGGCGTTTCGATGAAGCCGGGGGCGACGGCGTTTACGGTGATGTTCCGCGATGCAATTTCGATGGCGATGGCTTTCGTCAGGCCGATCAATCCGGCTTTGGCGGCAACGTAATTTGCCTGGCCGGCGTTGCCCATCTGCGCGACCACGGAGGCGATGTTGATGATGCGTCCGGCGCGCGCGCGCATCATGGTGGGCAAGGCTTGCTGGATGCACAGGTGCGCGCCGGTCAGGTTCGTTCGAATAACGGCTTCCCAGTCGTCTTGCTTCATGCGCATAGCCAGGCCGTCGCGCGTGATTGCGGCGTTGTTCACCAGAATGTCCAGACGAGTGAGTTTTTCCAGGGACTGCTTGAATCCTGCTTTCACCTGTTCGGCGTCGGCAACGTCCATCTTTATAGCGTACGCTTCGCCGCCCGCGGCAACGATGTCCTTCACCAGCGCGGCGAGCTTTTCTTCATTACGCGCGGCGACGGCAACTTTCGCGCCGGCTTCGGCTAGCGCTAGAGCGGTGTCGCGGCCGATCCCTTGCGACGCGCCAGTTACCAGGGCCACTTTGTCTTTCAGACTGAACATCTTTTGGTAGCACAGCCACTCCTGGCTGTGTTCTTCCTCTCAGTAAATTAACAGCCGCACAGGCAAGAGTGCCTGTGCTACTAGGCTGCGTCGGATCTTGCGCCGGCGATTCTTTCTACGGTGGCGGCCAAACTTTTTTCGTCTTCCACGTTCAATGTGGCTACGGAGCGCTCGATTTGTCGGAGCAAGCCGCTCAGAACGCGGCCGGGACCGACTTCGACGAAGGTGTTCACGCCTTCATCGATCAGCAAGCGCACGGATTCTTCCCAGCGGACGGGCATGGTGACCTGGCGGATGAGGGCTTCGCGTGCTTCGTCGCCGTGTTCAATGGTGTCGGCGTCCACATTCGTGACCAGTGGCACTCGCAAATTCGAAAACGCGATACTTCGCAAATCTTTTTCGAGCTTTTCCTGTGCGGGCGCCATCAGCGCGGAATGGAATGGCGCGGAGACGGCGAGGATCACGGCGCGCTTCGCTCCTGCTTGCGAGGCCAATTCCACGGCGCGCTTGATCGCGCTGGCATGCCCGGAGATTACGGTTTGGTCGGGCGAATTGAGGTTTGCCGGGGCGCAAACTTCGCCGTCCGCCGCGCGCTTGCAAACATCGGCCACTACCGCCGGGGACAATCCCATGATCGCGGCCATCGCGCCGACACCGGCGGGGACTGCGTCCTGCATGTATGTGCCACGCTTTCGAACGAGCTGCACCGCGTCGGCAAACTTCAACGCGCCTGCCGCCACCAGCGCAGAATACTCGCCGAGGCTATGCCCGGCTACGAAATCCGGCGACAAACCTTTTTCAGCGAGCACGCGAAAGACTGCCACGGAACAAGTCAGAATTGCGGGCTGCGTATTGGCCGTCAGCTTGAGCTCTTCTTCGGTGCCTTCGAAGCACATCTTGGAAATGGAAAAGCCGAGCGCCTTATCGGCTTCGTCAAATGCGGTCTTCGCCGCCGGATTTTTATCCGCCAGCTCTTTGCCCATGCCCGGGTATTGCGACGCTTGACCCGGAAACACAAATGCAACTTTGCCCATCGCGACTTCCTCTCTCCTGGCCTCACGCGAGGACTGCGGCGGCCGAGAGCTCCTGTTCGATTTTCTCGTTCATGCGCGCGCGGGCGAGTCCCGCCGCGACGCGAATGGCGTTTTTCACGGCGTTGGCGTTCGAGCGGCCATGGCCGATGACGCAAACGCCGCGCACGCCCAACAACGGCGCGCCGCCGTACTCCGTGTAATCAATGGTCTTGCTGAGGGCCTTGAAGGCCCCTTTCGAGAGGACTCCGCCGATCTGCGAAACCAGCGAACTATTGATGGACTTCTTCAACAATCCGAAAATCTGAAACGCCAGGCCTTCGCAGATTTTCAGCGCGATGTTGCCCACGAATCCATCGCTGACGATCACGTCCACGGCACCGGAAAAGAGGTCGCCGCCTTCCACGTTGCCGACAAAATGCACGGGACTTTTCTTCAAGCGCGTGTAAACCTCGCGGGTCAGTTCATTGCCCTTGATTTCTTCTTCGCCGACGGAGAGCAATCCCACGCGCGGCCGCTTGTTGCCAAACGTCGCGCGATAGTAGACCTCGCCCATCACGGCAAACTGGACCAAGTGCTCCGGCCGGGAGTCCACGTTTGCGCCCACGTCCAGCAAAACAGAAACGCCGCCCTTGGCATTCGGGAACGGCGCGGCCAGAGCCACGCGATCCACCGATTCCAGTGTGCCGAGCAAAAACTTCGCCACGGTCATGACCGCACCGGTGTTCCCGGCGCTGACCATGCCGTCGGCCTTAGCCTCGCGCACGAGGCGCGCCGCCACGTGCACGGAGCTGTCCTTCTTGCGGCGAAAGGCCTGCGCCGGATGATCTTCCATGGTGATCACGTCACTGGCCGCCACGATCTCAATCGGCAGGTTCGGCGCGGCGTGCTTCGCCAGCTCCGGGCGAATGACGTTCGGCTGGCCTACCAGCAAAATGCGCACGCCGAACTCGCGTGCGGCCAGCACACTGCCTTCGACCTCGGGGCGGGGCGCGTGGTCTCCGCCCATGGCGTCAACGGCGATGGTGATCATGGGATTATTTCAGCTAGACGGCTCGGGACGAACGTAACTTACGCCGACGCTTGCACGGCCTTGCCCTTGTAATACCCGCAGTGAGGGCAAGCCTGGTGCGGCTGCTTCATCTCATGGCAATTCGGGCACTTTCCCAGCGCGGGCTTGGTCAAAAAGTCGTTTGCCCGCCGCGTGCTGGTTCTGCGCTTCGAATGCCGTCGTTTTGGGTTAGGCATAGCACTACACCTCATTCCCGCCCACTCGGGGCGGATTATATAGGGCTTCGCGCCCTGAAAAACTATTGTTTTTTAAGCCAGTCCTGCTTGAGGCGCGCGAGAGGGGCCATTCGAGGGTCCGTCGCGTGGGTCTCACAGCGGCACTCTTCGTGGTTGAGGTTCGCGCCGCAGTTCGGGCACAGCCCCCGGCAGTCGCTCTGGCAGATTACTTTTAGGGGCAACGCCAGAAGCACCTGCTCCTTGATCACGTCCGCCAGGAAGAGCCCTTCTCCTTCGTAGAAACCAATTTCGGTGTCGTCGTCTTTCAGCCGGTCAATAGTCGGCTTCTCATCCTTTGGGATCGGCGCGTAGAACAGGTCAATGGTACGGCTAACCTCTTCCACCACCGGCTCAAGGCAGCGCGCGCACACCAGTTCAATCTTCGTCTCGAAGTTGCCTTCGATGCGAATCTGACCTTCCAGCAGTTCTGCTGTGGCCGTCACTTCCAGCGGTTCGACTTGCTTGATCTCCGCCGAATGAAAATCAATGCTGCCCGGAGCATAGGTCTTCCGGATACGCAGCTTGCGGACGGCTAATTCCTTAACGTCAAGGAACATCTCTTCAGCGCCTCCGGCGCGTACGCTCATGCTTTACCATTATTCAGTCGAGAGTGTGCCAAGTCAAGGAAACGCCCGGGTGGACGGTGCGATTTTGCACCCTGTTGGTCACCGGCCCGGTCTAGTACCTGTCGAAGCACCATTTCATCCAACCGGCCGCAGTCCCCGTAGTACACACTGCAGGTCACAACATTCTAATTTGAAAGGATTTTACGGAATGAAAAAGCTCGCGTATTTGTTGCTTGCAGTAGCGATGGTTGGGACGGCGGTGATTGCCAGGGACAACCCCATGGTTGGCGGGGCACCGATGCTGCCTACGAAGGACATTGTTTCGAATGCGGTTAATTCGGCGGATCACACCACGCTGGTCGCGGCGGTCAAGGCCGCTGGGCTGGTGGAAACGCTGCAAAGCCCGGGACCGTTTACGGTATTTGCACCGACGAATGAGGCGTTTGCCAAGCTGCCCGCCGGCACGGTAGACACTTTGCTGAAGCCGGAGAACAAGGAAACGCTGACAAAGATTCTGACCTATCACGTGGTGGCGGGAAAAATGTCCAGCAAGGACCTGTGGAAGGCCATCAAGGCTGGAAACGGCTCCGCCACTCTGAAGACCGTCAGCGGCGGCACGCTTACGGCTAGCTTGCAGGGAAAGACGATCGTGCTCACCGACGAAAAGGGCGGGATGTCCAGAGTTACGATCGCGGACGTGAACCAGTCCAACGGCGTGATTCACGTCGTGGATTCCGTGCTGCTGCCAAATTAAGTGTTTCGATTTCAACAGAGCCAGCAGAAGGACATGGGACGGGCGGCCAGCTGCGGCCGCCCGTCCTTTTCTGCGTTCTCTTCAGGGCTCATATTGGGGATCGGGGGGCGTGTTCAAACCGTTGAGAAGAGTTCGATTTACGCGTTTGGCAAGTTCGCGGCGTGCGCGCCACAGCCTCCCTTTCAGAGCCTGTTCGGAGACGCGCAACATTTTGGCGGTTTCGCTGGTGCTGTACTCACGAATTTTGCGCAGTACGAATGCGGTGCGAAGAACAGGCGCAAGCTCCTCGAGGTGGTCTTTGAGGATTCCGCGAATTTCCGAACGCCGGAGGAGTTGCTCCGGGTTCAGAGTCTTGGAGACCAGGCGCTCGGCAATCGCGATTTCGTCGGTATTGACTGGCTCGACTGCCGAAGCGCCCGGGCGGACGGCTTGGCCGCGGCGGCGCATGAGAGCAGCGTTGATCACAACGCGAGTGAGCCAGGTTGAAAACTGCGAGCGGCCCTCGAAGCTTTTCAGGTTTCGAAAAGCAGAGAGCAAACCATCCTGCAAAGCATCCTCGGCGTCATGAATATTTCCCATGATGCTGAGCGCCGAATGAAAGAGCGCCGATTGATAGCGAAGGAAGAGCGTGTTGAGCGCCTGAGCATCGCCGCGCTGGCCGGCGCGTATCAGATTCTCTTCACTCACCGGCCCGCCTGGTCCGATTTGGGTTGCCATTATTGCCCCTTTTTGGATCGAGAGAGCCGCAGACTGCGGTGCTGGTCGAAAGCGAAGACAAGGCGCAATCTTCCTCTGGGGGCCTGGGAGGCGTCTGTTCACTTTTGCACACTAATTACTATAAGTTGATAATGACTTACATTAAATATTTAATCCTAAGGATTTGCACACCCGTGCGCCGGAGGGTTCAAAGCAAACCGCGATCATCCTGCGTGGTATACGCGGCGGACGGCGAGGGAGGGTGGTTACTTGCTATTGGTGAGTGACTGCGCGGCCCATCGTATCCCCCTTACTTTCGGCGGGTGTGACTGGGGTCCAGTAGAAACGAGCTGCAGCCCAAGCTGCGGGTTAAGGACTAATTCTTCAACTGTTGCGCCGCAGGACCAGGCATCCGGCGATCATGTCGTGCAGGGCCTGCTTTTTTTCGGTGAAGCCGGCCATGATGTAGCCGATGGCCAGAGGGACCATGTTGGTGATAATTTTGCTGAAGTGCCTGGCGGTGGCGCGGCCGAAGCTGATGCGCTGCCCTGCGGCGTCGGTCACGACCAGTCCCAACACTCTCTTCCCTACCGTCGCTTGCCATTCCGAGCTCTCCATCCAGGCGTGATAGAGCCAGGTGACAACCAGGCTGATGGTCTCGAGCAGAAAGACGATTCCGACAAGCATGAAGGCGCCCATGTCATCGATGTCTTGGTCAGCAAAGATCTTGCTGAGGAATGCACCTAGACCCGTCAGGAAAATCAGAGGAATCAGGATCATCACGGCCGCGGTGCCAATCACGACGTTATCAATATCAATGATGTAGGCGAGAAATCGGAGCCAGAATCCCGCGTACTCTACGCGTGGCACAACGGCATATCCAGGATACGCGGGAACGGCTGTGCCTCCTGCAGCAGCGACTGCGACCGGAACGGGCAGCATCGGTGTGCGCGCGACCGCAGCGGAAAATGCCTGACCGCAATTTGTGCAGAATGCGGCACCTTCTGCCATCACGGACCCACATTTGGAACAGAACACGGTGTCTCCTCGCCGAGTGCGTTTTTATCTGATGAAACCGCAGGAATCGCAGCCAAATCCTACTTTCAACTTGTGGCTCGGTCAATCTGTCACGTCCGTATTATTGGAAAGTAGAAAATTCATAGTTTTAGTACTCGGTCGCCGTCAGGGATTCCTTCGCGTCAGCCAGCGCATGTGTTTGATTTCGCAAGCCCTTACGAAAGAATTAGGACTTCCTACCGATTTGGCTTCTTTCGTGCGTGACTATGGCATCCCGGTCCAAAATCGAATTGGAGGAAACGTAATGCGATTTCGGACTGCACTTTGCATGGCTAGTTTGTTTCTTGTGTTTTTCACGGTCGCGGCCTGGTCCGCCCCATCTGCTGCACGGGACGCGGCTGGTTCCCTGGCACCTGGGCCTGACAGCCAGTCTCTGACGGGGAAAATATCGTCCGTTGGAGATGCGGCGTTCACGCTGGAGGTGAGGAAAAACCAGGATGTGAGCAATGTTCAATTCTCTGTGGACGACAACACCAAGGTGGAAGGCCAACTCGCGGTGGGCGCTCATGCCACGGTCGAGTATCGTTCGAATGATGGGAAGAACGTGGCCGTTCACGTCGTGGTCATGCCCGTATCGGGAATTCACTTGTACTAAACGACGGGACCGCGCATTCTAAGAGCTGGCCACCGTAAAGCGTACTACTCAGGTGGCCGCCCGCACCCAGCCGCGCGGTCCATTTCCATTTTCGAAGCGACCTATTTTTTCCATTTGAGGAGTCATGATGCGCACGACTCTGAAAATCGTCCTGCCCCTGATTGTCAGCGTCGCCGCGGTGTCTCTACTTTTCGCGGCGTATCAGGTGCGCACGGAAAAACGAAATTTGCGCAATGAGCTTTCGCGGCGGGCGGAAATTCAAGGCGAAAGTCTTCAGGAAAGTGTCGAGCCGCTGCTGGAACGCGGACCCGAAAAGAACCTGCAGAGGCTGGTCGAGCGATTCGGCCAGCGCGAGCACCTGAAAGGCGCGGCAGTCTATGACGCGAGCGGCACAACCCTGGCAATTACGACGGGGCTGCCCGGGGTATTCAGGTCACGGCCGACGGCGGCGACGCGCGCAGCGCAGGCAGATGCCGGCGTCGGCGAGTTCCTGAGCGGGGACCAAGTCGTCACCGGAAATGAGATTGAGCGGGTTCCGATTCACATTTACGCATTGCCGCTGCACCGGGATGGAAGCGTGGTGGGTACAGTTGCACTGCTGCACGATACGAGTTACATCGACGAACAGGTTTCGCGGACGCTGCGTGATTCGCTGGTGAATGCACTTGTACAGACACTTTTGATCACGGGATTGGCGCTGATACTTGTGCGATGGACGTTTACCGGGCCGCTCACGCGCACGGCCAAGTGGCTGCGGACGCTGCGAACGGGACAAGCGAACGCGCCAGCGGCGATCTCGAACAGGGAGATCCTCGACGAGATCAATCACGAAGTGACGCATCTCGCGCGCGACTTGAATACGGCGCGGGCCATTGCGGAGGAAGAGGCGCGGCTGCGTGATTCGAATGCTTCGTTGTGGACGGCGGAACGATTGCGCGTCAGCTTACGAAATAAACTTCAGGACAAACCGCTGTTCGTGGTCTCGAATCGCGAGCCGTACATGCACGTTTTCAACGAAAAGGACCAATCGATCAACGTTATTATACCTGCCAGCGGGGTGGTAACGGCGCTTGAACCGGTGCTGCTCGCCTGCAACGGCACGTGGGTTGCGAATGGGTCAGGAAACGCGGACCGCGAAGTTGTTGATGCGAACGACCGGTTGCGAGTCCCGCCGGATCATCCGAGTTACACGCTGCGCCGCGTGTGGCTCAGCGATGAAGAAGATAAAGGCTACTACGAGGGATTTTCGAACGAAGGGCTGTGGCCGCTCTGCCACATCGCGCATACGCGGCCGATTTTCCGGCCGGAAGACTGGCTGCAGTATCAAAAAATCAACCGGCGGTTTGCCAACGCGGTCTTGCAGGAAATGGAGGGGACGGAATCGCCGATTCTGTTGGCGCAGGATTATCACTTCGCACTGCTCCCGCGGATGGTAAAGGAGGCGCGGCCCGATGCGCGCGTCGCGATTTTCTGGCACATTCCGTGGCCGAACGCGGAAGTGTTTGGCATTTGCCCCTGGCAACGTGAGCTCGTGGACGGGTTGCTGGGGGCGGACCTGATCGGATTTCACATTCAGACGCACTGCAACAATTTTCTGGAAACCGTGGACCGCGCGCTGGAGGCTATTACGGAGTGGGACAGGTTCGCGGTGAGCCGGCAAGGGCACATTACGCGGGTGCGGCCCTATCCGATCAGCGTGGCCTTCCCGGAAAATTCGCACGCGATTAACGAGACGCGAAATTCGGGCGAGGAACGCGCGGCGCTTTGCGCAGAGCTGGGAGTTGAAGCTTCGCTTTTCGGTGTCGGCGTGGATCGCGTGGACTATACGAAGGGAATCCTGGAACGCTTCCGCGCCATCGAGCGCTTCTTGGAGCTGAACCCTGTTTATCAGCAGAGATTTACATTTGTGCAGATCGGCGCGCCTAGCCGCACGGATATCGAGCGCTATAGGATATTTCTGGAGGAGGTTAGCGCGGAAGTAGTGCGCATCAATGCGAGGTTCCAGACGGCGCGATGGAAACCGATCGTGTTCTTGAAGAAGCATCATTCGCACGAAGAGATTTCGCGGTATTACCGCGCCGCTTCGTTCTGCATGGTCACTTCGCTGCATGACGGAATGAACCTGGTGGCCAAGGAATTCGTGGCTTCGCGCGGGGACGAGCGCGGAGCGCTGATCCTGAGCACGTTTGCCGGCGCGGCGCACGAACTCACGGATGCGCTGCTGGTGAATCCTTACGACGTGTCGCAGATGGCCGAACGGATCCACCAGGCTTTGGAAATGCCGGAAGGGGAGCAGGAAGTCCGCATGGAGCGGATGAGGCGCAACGTGCGCGAGCACAACGTGTATCGCTGGGCCGCGCATCTGCTTTCGGACCTGACAGAGATTCGCATCGAAACGCCGGAACGCGTGGAGGTACCGTGACTTGGCGACGTATCGGAATTTTTCCTGCTCTGCGGCGCGAGGGCAATGACTCTACAAAACCCAGCAGAATGGAAGGAACACCTGGATGATTAACGCGGAGACTCCGTTTGAGTTCGTGACCGTTTCGTACCTCACGCGTATTGGGAATCAGTCCGCGGGAACGCTGGCGGAACTACTGACGGGGCTGGAGCATTGCAGCGACGCGTCTATTTTTCACCATACATTTCAAACACTGGGCAGCCATCATTTTCTTACCGAGGGTTTTTCGAACGATTTTGCGCAATGGGTGCTGGCGGATGCGAACCGCGACGATCTTGCGGAACAGCTGGCGGCGCTGGATATTCGAGACTATGTTTCGATTGCAGCGCTGCGCAGCGACCTTTGCCGGGTCGTGGGCGAATATTGTAAGGCATTCCCCCATTTTGCGGGCCAGTCCGCGCTGGAGCGCTTCTATTTTTGCGAGAGCACGGAAGTGACTGTGCCGCTGGGGCGCAGCGCGCGCACGCTGGACGAATTCAGAGATGGCATCGCGCACCTCAGCCACGCAGGTTTCTACTTTCACTTCATCTCTTCGCGGCTGCGGTTGCAACTGCAGACGAACGATTTTTCGCACTGGCTCGCGGGCGGGCTTGGGCTTGCGACGCTTGCCGACACTGTCAACCGCATCGACATTTACACCAACACGCTGGATAGCTCACGCGCCAAGTTGCTGCGCCTGATCGACCGCGAACGGAGGAAAGCGTGAGCGAAACCCTGGCCCTGAACCGCATACCGCTGGAGGACTATGCAAGACTCCTTGGCGAGGGCGAGATCGAAGAGTTGCGAGCGCTGGCGAAACCGCTGCGCGGCCGTAGCATGGAGATGATCAACTCGACCGCCGTGGGAGGCGGAGTCGCGGAAATCCTTACTCGCTTGCTGCCGCTCGCGGAAGAACTCGACCTGGCGATGCAATGGAACGTGATGACGGGCGGCGAAGACTTCTTTGAGGTCACAAAATCGTTCCACAACGCACTGCACGGCGCACCGTATCATGCGAGCCAGCGGGATTTCGATATTTTCCTTGCGTACAACGAGCGCAATCGCGCGAAGCTGCCGCTCGACGCTGAATTCGTGGTGATTCATGACCCCCAGCCGGCGGCGCTGATTGATGCACGGAAAGCCGGTTCGAATCACTGGGTGTGGCGCTGCCACATTGATCTTTCGCACCCCCATCGGGCGGTCTGGGATTTTCTGGAGAAATTTGTCTCGCGGTATGACGGCGCGATGTTCTCTTCTCCGGAGTTTTCGCAGCAGCTGCCGATCCCGCAATATCTTTTTTATCCGGCAATCGATCCGCTTTCCGAAAAAAATCAAGAACTCGACCCGGAGTTCATCGCGGAGGTTCTTGCTCGCTATCAGATCGATCCGCAGCGCACGATCCTAACGCAGATTTCCCGCTTCGACCGCTTGAAGGACCCCGTCGGCGTGATCCGCGCGTACCGCATCGTGAAGCGCTATTTCGATTGCCAGCTGGTCCTGGCGGGCGGCAGCGCCTCGGATGATCCGGAGGGCGCGATTGTATTGAAAGAAGTGTTGCGCGAAGCGAACAACGACCCGGACATCAAGGTGCTGGAATTACCAGCATGGGCGCCGCTTGAAGTTAACGCACTGCAGCGCGCTTCGACGATCGTCATTCAGAAAAGTTTGCGAGAAGGATTTGGGCTGACGGTTTCCGAAGCGCTATGGAAGAAAAAACCGGTGGTGGCTTCCGCGGTCGGCGGGATTCCGATTCAGATTATTCACAAACATACAGGGCTGTTGTCGCATTCGGTGGAGGGGACCGCGTATCAAATCCGGTTCTTACTGTCGCATCCGGAAATTGCGGTTAAGCTCGGCGAGAACGGGCATCAGCACGTGAAGGAAAATTTCCTGATCACGCAAAAATTGAAACGGTATTTGACGCTCTTTTTGAGCATGGCTCGGGGGTCGTAAGACGCTAAATACTTTGGTGATTCATTCTGGGTTGCTGTCGCCAGCCTTTGCTTGAAAATAATTGCACTGGGCTGTCAGCGGGCAGCGCTCGCACTTGGGCTTGGAGCGCTTGCAAATCTCCTGGCCGTGTTTCTTGAGCAAGAGATAGGCTCTCCCGCGGGCCTCAAAATTGTCGGGCAGTTCGGCGCTCAGGAAATTGCGCGCCTTGGCGTAATCCGCGGCATAGTTCTTGCCAGGCTCGCCAAACCATAGCCGGATTGGCACGTCGAGAGCCGCTGAGGGGACCGCCGCGACCGGCGACAGCTTCGAGAACAACAGGATCTTTTCCGCGCTGGGTTCGCCGATCACGGGGAACTGCTGAAGCACTTTTTTTGCGGCGCGAATGCCTTTGCCAGGTTCTCTTTTTTCTTCCTGGAGAGATTTTCTTAGGATGGCTTTCAGATTCCCGCCGAATTCGTCCTTCACGCTACTGGCAATTTCCATCAACCTCTCCGCGCGAAGTTCGGGGACGATTCCGCCGAGCCGCATCAACTTGGCAAGTTTCGGCTTCGAAGCGGCGAGAATCTCATTCGGTTTCAAGCCGACCTCGCGTTTCAGTGCGTCAAATCCCTTTGCACAGGACGCATCGGCGGCGGGATAGCCGCAGTTCACAAACAGAATCATTTCGTAGGGATCGATGGGCCCGGCTAGCCTCTGTGGTCCGTACAATCCTTCTAATGCGTCCAACACCTGGAGCAGGTTTGACGGGCAATCCTTGCTAGAGGGAGTGACGCGCGGTGGATTTTCCACGAGTAGAATCTCCAAAATGTTCGTGATGGCGGCGAAGGAGGAATTGATCGGTCATACCGGCGATGTAATCGCAGACGACGACGTGGCGAGGTTCCGCTTGTGCGTGTTCCTCGTAGGAACCTGGCATCGAGCCGGGCGAACCGAGGTAATAGTTAAAAAGTTCTTCCAAGCAGCGTACGGAATGGTCGCAGTCCTCGGCGATGGCGGGATGATTGTAGATGTGAGTAAAGAGGAAGCGCTTGAGCGCGCCATTGCGCGCGGTTGCAGCGTCGCTGAAGCCGGCCAGGCGCTTTGGGGCCCTGCGAATGTCGTCCACGGAAGAAGCGCGGGAGGCGTGCACGCGCTGCTGGGTGGCTTCGATCAAGTCGGAGGCCAGAGAATCGAGGATGTGCCTCAAGACTTCGTTGAACTTTAGTCTTTCGCGGGCGCCGGGATGCGCGGCGTCTACTTTCGCATAGAGTTCGCCAAAGAACGGCACTTCGCGGCGGAGGACGGCGAGATCGAGAAGCTCGGCTTCGAGAGCATCGTCGAGATCGGCGGTGTTGTAGGCAATTTCGTCCACGCAATCGATGAGCTGCGCTTCGAGCGGCGGGCGCTCATCGAGAAGATATTCGGTGAGCTGCGGGAATTCCTTGGCGGAATAATCGCGCGAGTGTTTGATGATGCCTTCGCGAACTTCAAACGTAAGATTTAAGCCGGGAAAGTCCAGGTAGCGATTCTCGAATTGCTCAACGATTCGAAGAGCATGCAGATTGTGATTGAAGAGGCCGCCGTGCGCGCGCATCAGTTCGTTGAGTTTGCGTTCACCAGCGTGACCGAAAGGCGGGTGGCCAATATCGTGAACGAGCGCGAGGGCTTCGGCGAGTTCGGTGTTCAGGCCGAGCGCGGCGACGACGGTGCGGGCGATTTGCGCGACTTCGAGCGTATGCGTCAAGCGATTGCGGAAATGGTCGGAGTAGCGCGTGGTGAAGACCTGCGTTTTGGCTTCGAGGCGGCGAAACGCGCGGGAATGAATGATGCGGTCGCGGTCTCGCGCGTAGTCGCTGCGGTAGGGATGCGCGGGCTCCGGATAGCGGCGGCCGCGCGATTGCTCGGCGTGCATCGCCCAGGGAGCAAGAGTGGGAACTCGATCGATGGGCCGCTCCGTTGTTTCCAGCTGATCCGCGCGAACGGCAAGCTGCGGGGCGAATCAGGACTTCGGCGAAATCGTGTCCAGACCGCGATCGGCTTCGTCGGCCATAGTGGTGTCTGGAAATTCTTTTTTGATCTGCTGATAGATCGTGGTGGCTTCCTGCGGATTGGTCTTACGCAACAGACTCGCTAATTCCAGAAGCACGAGCGGACGAGGCACGAGCACGGAGGGTTTGTCGGCTAAGGTTCGAAACACCTTGATGGCGTCGTTGGCCTGGCCGGTGCGGGAGTAGATCTCAGCCATTTGATATTGCGCCATGGCGGCGAGCTCTTTGTCACTGCCGCTGCTAATTTTCTTTAGCTCTTCGAGGGCCTGATTGTGACGCTCCAGGTCTTCGAGGCACAGCGCGGAATAGTAGCGCGCGAGCCTTCCCGGATTTGTGCTGGGATATTTGTCGGCGACGGCGGTGAACTTTTTCTGGGCGTCCTGAACGCGCGTGGGTTCATCGGGATACACAGGCTCATTGGGATCGGCGGGATCGGGGGCGGAGCCAATACGGCCCTGGTAAGCCTTCATGGCGCCGTCGAACGCCGTGGATGCCTGCACCGTCTGGCGGTCGACGTAAAAGCGCCAGCCGCCGTAGCCGAGGCCGACGACCAGCGCGGCAATGATGACGATGAGCGCGAACTGGCTATGAGAAATAACGGCTTCGGCGCCGTGCTCGATGGTTTCCTTGATTTTGTCTTGCTTCAGTTCTTTGCGCGAAATATGTTCCGACACAGACGCTCCCCTGATTGATCTGGAATCCCTAATCCTAACACAGGAAGTCGAGTCGAAACCGAGTCTGCGGAAAACGCGCGTGGAGCCAGCGGCGGATTAACCGTTCCGTCTTGCGGGCGGCAAACTCCGCCAAAAGCGCGGCGGAAGGTGTTAATTTTGAGAGATGCAAACGGCCTGTATTCATTGCGGAACAGAGCATGTGCTAAAGGATTCGGAGTTTGGCGGACACCCGAAAGTGCAGTTCAAGTGTTCGAAGTGCGGGCAGAACACGGTTGTGGAAATCAAGCGGAAGGTGGATTCCACCGTGGTGATGTCGCCTCTTCCCTCCTTTGCTCGAGCGAATGCGACCAGCTCCAATCTGCATCTGGCGCCTTTAGACCCGGGGCTGAAACTGCCAGCGGGTGCAAATGTGGTGCTCACTATTTTATCAGGGCCTTCGAAGGGCGAAAGCCATATCCTGAGCAAACCGCGCGTGGTGCTGGGCCGCCAGGGCGCGGATATCGCGCTGAACGACCCTGAGATTTCGCGGCATCACTGCGTGCTGGAAGTGCGGGACACGCATGTAAATCTGAAGGATTTGGATTCGACAAACGGCACTTTCTACGAAGAAGAACGCGCGCGGGCGGTGATGTTGATGGATGGGGGGGAGTTTCGAATCGGCGTGAGCATGATTCGCGTGAATTTCAGGCCAAAGTAATCGGGGTTCCCTTCCCTGCCGGACGATTCCAACCGCCATGCGAATCCGGCGAATCGGCTTTGTGAGATACTAGCGCCGATTCGAATCTTGCCCGGAGTCCGATGAACCGCCTCTCCGTCTGCTTGATCACTTCCAATGAAGAAGAAAACCTGCCGCGTGTTTTGAGTTCCATCAAAGGTGTTGCGGACGAAATTGTTGTGGTGGATTGCGGAAGCAAGGATCGCACAGCGGAAATTGCGCGAGAATACGGTGCTCGGGCGATTACACGCGCGTGGACGGATTTTGCGGAGCAGAAGAATTTTGCGGCGACGGCGGCAAGCAATAACTGGATCTTGTCTCTGGATGCGGATGAAGAATTAAGTCCGGAACTGCATAGCGCGTTGCTCGCGTGGAAGGATAAGGAGCCGGAGTTTGCGGTTTACGAGTTAGCGCGGCGGACGTGGTACCTGGGCGCGTGGGTGAAACACACGGGATGGTATCCCGACTATCAACGACGACTTTTCCGGCGTGATGCGGCGCACTTTTCCGGGATCATTCATGAGGCATTGCGCTTCGAAGGGAAACCCGGACGCCTCCACGGCGATTTGCTGCACTACACACTGCGCTCCGTGCAAGAACACGAACAAAAAGTCGAGCGATATACGACGCTGGCAGCGCAACAGATGTTCGCGGCGGGAAAGCGAAGCTGGCGAGCCGCAATGTGGTTCGCGGCCCCGTGGAGCTGGTTCAACAATTATGTGCTGAGCCTCGGATTTCTCGATGGCTATCGAGGGTGGGTCATTTCGAGAATGGCGGCGCGCAGCACCTGGCTGAAGTTCAAGAAGCTTGAAGAACTGGTCGAGACGGAAGGCCGCGCCAATGGAATGAAGACGCCGTGAAAGTGCTTTATGTAGACTTGGAACGCGAATGGCGTGGAGGACAGAGCCAGGCTTGGCTGACGTTGCGCGGGCTACAGGAGCGCAAACACGAAGTGGAGTTGCTGGCGGCGCAGGATTCACCGCTGGCTAAACGGGTCGCCGCAGCGGGGATCAGCGTGCATCAAGTTCCGCGGCTGGGATTACGCGGGTGGGCGGCTCGCGCGCTGCACCGGTTGATTGCTGGTGGCCGATTCGAGATCGTTCATCTCAATGAGCCGCATGCGCTGACGGCCGCGTGGCTCGCCAAAGCGTACCGGCGGCTACCGTTGTTGCTCTCGCGGCGAATTGGATTTCCGTTGCAGAAGAACCTTGTGTCGCAAGCAAGATACCGCGCAGTGGAACGGTTCGTGGCCAATAGCAAAGATGTTGCGCAGAGCTTGATGAACTCGGGGATCGCCACGGCAAGATTATCGATCGTGAACGAAGGAGTGGAGATCCCTGCGCTGCCGACGCCGGAGGAACGGTGCAGTGCGCGGCAACATTGGGGGATTAAGGACAACGAGTTTCTCTTCGGCTGCGTGAGCGTATTCGTGCCGGAAAAGGGGCAACGGCATTTGATCGACGCGCTGCAGGCCGTGAGAGAGTTGCATCCTGAAGCACGACTGCTGCTGGCGGGGGACGGCGAGTGCCGCGCGGGATTGGAAACTCTGACAAAACGGCTGGGGCTGACGGAAGCGGTGCTTTTTCCAGGATTCGTGAACAATGTCGCGCGGGTTTACGCGGCGCTCGATGCATTCGTCTTTCCGTCGGAGTTCGAGGGTTTGGGGACGGCGCTGCAAGCGGCAATGGCGGTTGGTTTGCCTTGCATCTCGACGCGGCGCGGGGCGCTGGGGGAAGTGGTTGACAACGAGCAGACGGCGCTGGTCGTGGAACCAAACGGAAAAGAGTTTGCTGCCGCCATGCTTCGACTGATGAATGATGAAGCGCTGCGGAAAAGGCTGGGCAGCGCGGGTAGGCAAGAAATCGAGCAACGATTTTCGGCGGGGCGCATGGTGGAGAACACGATTCGCGTTTATGAGGACGTGCTCGGGAAATGGCGACAGCTATGACGCCGCCTGAGCCGACCGTGATTCAGCGAGCGGTTTTGGAGCGCGTTCCTACGCTCGGACTGCCTCCGGGCGCTCGAGTGCTGGATGCTCCGTGCGGCGGATCCGCGGCCCTCACGCTGGCGCTCCTCGAGCGGGGATTCAACGCGTTGGGAGCGGACGTGGACCAGGAAGCGGAAGCGCAGCTAGGCAAGGCCTTCGAGCGCGTGAATCTGGATGGGCCGCTTCCCTGGCAGAGCCAGATGTTTGACGCGGTGATTTCCACGGAAGGAATCGAGCATCTGGAAAATCACTTTTCATTTTTGAGAGAGATGTGCCGCATCCTCAAGCCGGGCGGTCTCTTGGTGCTGACGACGCCGAACATTACCGCGTTGCGATCGCGGGTGCGCTTTTTCGGCAGCGGGTTCTTCGGACGGGACTCGCGGCCGTTGAACGAAACTTCGCGGCATCCATTGCATCACATCGGGCTCGCGACATTCTCCGAACTGCGATACGAACTGCATATGTCCGGTTTTCAACTGATCGAAACACGGCACACGCACATCAAGCCGGTGAGCTACCTGTACGCGATTTGCGCCCCTTGGATCTGGCTCTACACTAAACTGGCTTTTCGGAAAGAAAAGGATCCTGCACAACGAAAGCGAAATGAAGAAATCGCCGGGACATTGATGTCGCCCTCCGTTCTCTTCGGCGAATGCCTGATGCTCGTCGCGCGAAAAGCCTAACGCACAGTTCGAAGAAAATTGGACGCTAAAAAGATGAAGCGCCTGGTGATCAGATTACGATCCGCCAAGCGCTTCAAGCCTTCTTGAATTTTTTGCACCAGTTTTCTGTCTTCGTTTGTTCCAGGCGTTTCCCTCCTATCCGCTCGCCGTTTTACGTCAAGCTATCTTGGGGATTGAACTACCCATCGCCCTTTTGGCTCGAGGAACTCCACGCCAATGGCAAAGCCGTCGCCTTGCAATGGCTCGCAGTAAGCTACCCGGGCCGGGGAGCGAAACTCTCCAGTGCGCGAGGCGAAGACCAGTTTTTCGCCCTGTTCCCAACGGCGCACACTGACCACACGCGCGCCACGCGCACTCACGTTTTCCGTAAAAGTCGATTCCGAGCCGGGCACCTGGCGATGGCCGTCAATGAGCACGGGGATCTCCATCGGGATGCGGTTTTCGGCCCGGTGAAACATAAATTTGGCTTTGCGAGGCATGATCGTTGTTCATCCTCACAGGCACGCGGCGATCCGCGTGAGATTTTGTACGCTGCTGACACGGCGGTACTTCATGGCGTAGAGTGCGCGGTCGGCGGCGCCAAGAAGCTTTTCGGGCGTGTCGCCATCCTCGGGAAACGCGGCGACGCCGGCGCTCACGGAAAGCGCTGGTGGCTCGCTCTCCGCGGCGAGGCGCTCGCGAATTCTTGAAACGACACGAGTCGCAATATCCTTCGCGGCTTCGGGCAGGACCAAGGCGAACTCATCGCCGCCGTATCGAGCGGCAGTGTCAATGGCTCGGGAATGGTTCCGCAAGACTTTGCCGATGCGAACGAGCGCTCGGCTCCCAGTGAGATGGCCGAAGTGATCGTTGATGATCTTGAGGCCGTCCATATCGAGAAGCACGATGCTGAAGGGCCGCTGGGTGCGGCGCGAACGGTCCAGTTCCGCTTCCAAAACGCTGATGAGACGCCGGTAGTTGGCGAGACCCGTGAGCGGGTCGCTGACGGCCATCGAGCGAACCTGCTCAAAGAGACGCGCTTGGTCTAGCAACGCACCGGAGAGAATGACGATGTACCCGAAGGTCTTGCTCAACTCCGCGAGGAAGAATGGGCCGTCGAAAAGCTGCCGAGAGAATGCTGCGGCCACATGGCAAACGACGTTGAGGGCTGCGACAATGAAGAGCGAGTAGTCGAAAAGGCTTGCTGCGCCCTTCTTGTTCTTGTCGTTCTGGAGGCGCTGATAGAAGCACAGCGCAGCTACCGAGAAGAGAGCAGCGGGAAGCAAATCCCAGGGGCGAGACAAAACGTTAGCGGCATGTGCCACGGGCGCTGAGGGCGCGGCCAAGAACGCGGCGCTGGTCACATAAGCGGCAATCGCAACGACCAGGAGTGCAGCGGCGGTTTCTTTGCTGGGTTGCCGCGCAGTGGGCATGTAGCGCTCGACGGCAATGGCGGCCAGCAACAGGATCGCCAGGAGCGTCCGGCTCACCATCCAGCCCATGGGGACATGCGACAAGACAACCGTCCCCGAGGCGAGGCTATCGTTCAGGCCAAAGTAGCCGACGGTCTCTATAATTCCAGACAGAACAAAACCAAAGGCCAGGATGAGCGCGGTGCGATCATGCGTGCCGCGAAAACGGACGAGCGCGTTGGCGGCGTAACAAAAGCTAAGGAGCGTGCCGCCAACCTCAAGATAAAGATAGACTTGTGGAGAGCCGGCGACGCTGGCTTGCCGCAGATAGAAAATGGCTATCGAGAAGAAGGTCAGACCCGCCAAGGATCCAGCGAAGAGGGCACGCGCGCGCGCGCTGGGCGTGGAGACTGCGAGGCGGATGCCCCGGAGAAGCCCGACGATTCTGCCCCAAACACCCACGAAATCCCCCAAATGCCTAAGAAAGACTGCGAACTACCAAATGAAGCAAGTTTGTGCCCTTTCATTATATAAAATACAGGCTTGCAACTAGCTGAAATCAAATAGCTTACGGACGGGCAGGGCGAATGGTCTGGATCGATCGAGTCAGTCGAGACGGCACAAGCAAGCCAAGATTTGGAGCTTTGGACGCTATCGTTTTTGTTTCGTTAAGGTTACCGGGCGGATGGGCAGTATCAGAGAGAAACACTTGCCCGTCTCACTGTGAGACAGTCTCAGGCAAGAGAACAGTGAATTGCATGTGCTAAGGCGCGTTTAGAGCTTCGGCTTCGGCGGTGGAAGCTCGCGGGCGACAACGGTATCAGCGAAGCCGGAGGTCTTGTGCGAGCCGTCGCAGAAGGGCTTGTTCGAGGAGTGGCCGCAGCGGCAGAGTCCAATCGTTGTCCGGCCTGCCAGGCCAAACGGTTTTCCTTCCGGATCGACAATTTCGAATTCGCCTTCGACGCGGATGGAGCCACTGTGATTGACCGTAATTTTTGTTGGTGCCATGTCTTCTCCTGAACCGCGGAAAGTATGACTTCACACATCCCCAACGACAAGGGGAATCGCCACACGAGTAAGGGTGCACAGCGCCGCCGAACTGCGCTTGTCCCTGCGAATAGAAGCTTCTCGAAGACCGATTAGTACTTCGGAACGGATGGATCCACTTCATCCGACCAGGCAAGAATGCCGCCCTTGAGATTCAGGATTTTGCGGAATCCGGCTTTGCGCAGGAAATCCACGGCTTCGGCGGAACGCTTGCCGCTACGGCAATGCGCGACGATTTCCTGCGACGAATCCAGCTCATGCACGCGCCGCGTGAGTTCGCCGAGCGGGATCAGATGTCCCTTGAGATTGCATATCTGGTATTCGTGCGGCTCGCGCACGTCGAGAATGAACAAGTCATCACCGCGATCGAGCCTGGCTTTCAATTCGCGCGGAGTAATCTCCGGGACTTGCACGCTAGGTCCTGGGGCCTCTTCGCCGCGGACACCGCAAAATTCGAAGTAATCAATGAGCTTTGTAATGGTCCGATTCGTGCCACATACCGGGCAATTCGGGTTTTTGCGCAGTTTCAGCTCGCGGAATTTCATTCCCAGCGCGTCGAAGAGCAACAAACGTCCGATGAGGCTGTCACCGCGGCCGAGAATCAACTTGATCGTTTCCATGGCTTGAATGGAGCCGACGATTCCGGGCAACACACCGAGCACGCCGCCTTCGGCGCAGGACGGCACGAGTCCTGGCGGGGGCGGTTCGGGATAGAGGCAGCGATAGCACGGCCCGTCGGGCATCCCAAAAACAGTGGCCTGCCCCTCAAAGCGGAAAATCGAACCATACACGTTGGGCTTGCCGAGCAAGATGCACGCATCGTTGACGAGATAGCGCGTCGGAAAATTGTCCGTGCCATCCACGATTATGTCAAAATCCTTGAAGAGCTCGAGCGCGTTGGCGCTGGTCAGCTGCGTTTCGAACGATATAATTTCAATGGCGGGATTGAGATTCGAAAGGCGCGCGCGGGCGGCTTCGCTCTTGGGCTTGCCAACATCCGTGGTGCCAAACGTGACCTGGCGCTGCAAATTCGTAAAATCCACGACGTCGAAATCAACGAGGCCGAGTTTGCCGACGCCGGCCGCCGCGAGATACAAACCTAGCGGCGCGCCGAGGCCGCCCGTGCCAATGAGCAACACCTTGGCGTTCTTCAGCTTGAGCTGCCCCTCCATGCCCACTTCCGGCATGATCAGATGGCGGCTGTAACGCAAAATCTCTTCATTGGAAAGGCTTGTAGCTGGCTTCATGCCGGTCCGCGGCTGTGTGGTTGTGGCCATTGCGATTTCCCCAGTCCTCTTAGATTCTGTTCGTCTGCCAAGCGCGGAGAGCGTAGAGAGAATTCTCAACTCGCGCGGACTTGCGCAGCTAAATTCTGCCGCCCGCGATGGACGGAATGATGCTGATGGTATCGCCGTCCTTGGTGGGCGTGTCTTCTTTCGCCAGATAGCGAATGTCCTCGTCGTTCACGTAGACGTTGACGAAGCTGCGCAGCTTACCTTCTTCCGTAAAGAGGTGCTTGCGCAATTCAGCGAATTCCGTGGTGAGATGGCCGAGCGCCTCGCCAACCGTGCGGGCGCTGAACTCTGCGAAGTCGCGCTTCCCGGCGTAGGGGCGAAGCGGCGACGGAATCATGACTTTCACGGGCATCTTATTTTTTCTCCATTGCTCTGGACCCAGCGCGCTAAACCGCGGCGCGGTGGCGAATCTCAATACCTTCCGGCGAAAACTCCTCGCGATCGTCGTTCAGACGCCAGGAGGTCATGTCCTGCGGCGCTCCGCCCTGCACGCTGACGATAATGTAGCTATACCAGGGCCAGGCATGATCGCGGTCATACTGGCTCGGCCTCGCGGGATGATCCGGATGCGAATGATACCAGCCAACAACCTCAATTTTTTGTTCGCCCGCAGCCTTTTCCGCGGAGCGGACATCCTCGGCGGTCACGGAGAAACGGTTGCGCGGCGAATCGTCGCGGCGATTGATCAGCGGAAAGAGCCCAAGTACTTCCCTGACGAGTTTCGGCCGGGGACCCATAGCTCCTTCGTACGCGCCGAGATCTATTCCATCCCGGTCACGCCCCAGCAACGCCCCGCAGCATTCATGCGGATAGGTCTCCGCGCCATGCGCGCGGATTTTCTCCGCGAGGTGCGTGCTGATCCAGAGTGAAGGCTCGTTCGGCATCCTTACTCTTCATCCCAAAATCGTTCATTCAAATACTTCGACGCGGAATCCGCGAAAACAGTGACGATGACGGCGTGCTCATTCTTTGGGAGGCGCGACGCAACCTGGAAGCAACCCAGCAGCGCCGCGGCGGCGCTGGGACTGACGAGCAAGCCCTCTTCGCGCGCCAGACGCTTCACCAAACGATAGGATTCTTCGGTGGAAACGGAAAGATTCTCGTCCGCGAGCGTGTCATCGTAAATCGCGGGACGAATGGCCGTCTCCATGTGCTTCCAGCCCTCGAGGCCGTGGAAGGATGCATCCGGCTGCAGACTCACGCACTGAATTTCAGGATTCAGCTCTTTGAGCCGCTTCGTCGTTCCCACAAACGTGCCGCTGGTGCCTAGCCCCGCCACAAAATGCGTGACGCGACCGGAGGTCTGCTCCCAGATTTCGTTGGCCGTGGTGCGGTAGTGCGCCTGCCAGTTCGCCGGATTGCTGTACTGATCCGGATAAAAATATCTGTCAGCGTCGGCGGCAACAATTTCGTGAACTCGGCGAATCGCTCCGTCGGTGCCTTCATCGCCGGGCGTGATCACCATCTCCGCGCCGTAGGCAGTCAGAATGCGTTTCCGTTCGGGCGAGGCGCTGTCCGGCAGGCAGAGCTTAACGGGGTAACCGAGCGCGGCGGCGATCATGGCATAGGCAATGCCGGTGTTGCCGCTGGTCGCGTCAATGATGGTCTTGCCGGGGCGCAGAGCGCCGCTAGCGAGCCCAGCCTGAATCATGCTGAGCGCAGGCCGGTCCTTTACGGAACCGCCCGGGTTGAACCACTCGGCCTTGGCGCAGAACTCTACGTGAGGGAATTCCTGACCGACGCGTTCCAGACGCAGCAGGGGCGCATTCCCAATCCGGTCCAATAGGGACTCTCCGGCGCGGTTCGCCTGAGCCGTTGATTCGCCGGGGGTTGCGCCGATATGTCTAGGGCTGGCCATGTCTTGTCGCTACGAGAGAACCCTCTGGTCCTATCCAAGCCGGGATATCCGACCATTTTACTCCGAATTAGATGCGGGAGCCTAGCCCGGAGATATGAGTCGGTTATTGCCCGAGAGGGTGGGACGATCGGAGGCGGAGGTTCTGGGTGGACAATAGCGCCTTAAGCCTCGTAAATGATGCGGGGCCGCAAACGCGGCCCCGACTCCCAACTCGTTAGGGTTTACGTTTTAGAACACTAGAAGGTGAGGTGCAGCGCCATCTGAATGAACCGCGGGCTGCCGATGGTGTGCTGAATCACGCCGAGGTGGCCTCCCGGATTGCTGCTGACGATGACCGGAATTTTGCTAAACGTCGGGTTGAACTCGACGTTATTGTTGGGGGTGTCGAAACTTGGATGGTTGAAGATATTGAAAAATTGAGTCGTAAATTTCAGGGTAAACCGTTCTGTCAGCTTTGTGTCCTTGTTGACCGAAAAGTCCCATCGATCCTGAAATGGCCCGCGGAAAACGTTGCGTCCAACGGTGCCGAAGCCGGTTTCCGCCATATCGCAAATTGTGCCGTTGCACGGAGGCACACCGTTGGTCCCAGGGGCGAGTATGGGAGCCGTGAAAGCAGCGGGATTGAGAACCGGCATTCCCGCATTTACGCCCGTCGTCCCCTGCAGCTGTGCGGTGTGCGCATTCTGACCGGGAGCAAACGAGACGATAGGGTTGGTTATTAGATCGAAATTATTGAAGTAAATTCCCGCGAACGCGCCTGAAAAGTCCGAGACGCTGTACGGCTGGCCGCTCTCCAGCACGGTGATACCGCTTACACCCCATCCGTTGAAGGCTTTGCTCGCAAATCCTGCGTTGTGGACCACATCCGGGAACGTATACAGATAACTTACAGTAATGACGTGAGTGCGATCGAAGTCTGAATTGCCATAGGCAGATCTCAGAACGTTGGGATCGTTACCGGTGAAGAAGAGTCCAAGGCCGCTCTGCTCGTCAAGAGCATGCGACCAGGTATAGGAACCGTTGATCAAAAGCCCGTGACTCAGACGCTTGTTCACACCGAACTGCAGAGCATTATAGTTCGAGATACCTTCGGCTTTATATAATTCCGAATTTGCGCTGTAGCCAATGAAGGGCGTGCGCAGATCTATGTTTCCGCCGTCAAATGTGTTGACCGTTTCCTGGGGTATTCCCGGAATGTCGTATCCGTAGGAAAAGACCTGGCCATTAATTGGATGTTGCTGGGTAGCAATGCCCGGCTCGTTGAACGGCACGGGAATGGTTCCGTGAACGCCATGATTTCCAACGTAGGCCAGCGTAAGCGCCAGCGTATTAACTGGCTGCCATTGAAGATCGAGTGTCCAATTCTCCGTATATGGCAGCTTATTATTCACGTCGTAGCCGCCAAACTGAAAGGGTGCATTACCCTGAATTAGGGACGCTTGATTCAAAACTTCGGCATTGATCCCGGCCAACGTCGCGGGAGGCGGGGGCGGAGGGGTTGTCCCAAAGGGCGTGGACAAAGTCGCCCCAGCTACGGCCGGAAACTGCGTGGTGAACGGCGCGGCAAGAGTCACACCGAACGGCCCGGTGAATTGTCCGCCAACGCTGGACAACTCCGCGAAGAACTCGCCGCGGTCGGCGTACAATCCCGCGCCCGCCCTCACCACAAAGTTCTTCAAGAAGGAAGGACTCCAAACCACGCCGAGCCTGGGCTCGAAAGCCTGCTGGAGATTCTTCAATGTCGAATTGCTGACGCCCGGAGTTGCAAAATTCGGGTTGTTCCCGGCTACGACGAGTCCGGTGTTCACAATGGTGTCCGACGAGGAATTGTAATTGTAGAGTTGCGGGTCGAAGTTAACCAAGCGACCGTACTTTTCGACCAGGGGGCCATCGTAATCGTAGCGAAACCCGAGGCTAAGAGAAATGTGCGGAGTCAACCGAATGTTATCTTGCGCGTAGGCACCAATTTGGTTTGAACGGTAATAACGATTGCTTGTACCGTTAAAAAGCACCGAGTTGTTCAGGCCCGGTTCCACGGCCCCGGTAACGAAATCGTAGAAATTGCTGAAGTCGACCTGCGCCACTTGGGAGTTCTTATTGACGACGTTGAGCTGCGTTCGGTCAAAGCTAGCACCGAATGAGAAGGAGTGCCGCCCCCGAATCCAGCCGATATTGGAACCTGCTCCAAGCTGATTCTGAAAAATGCCCGCATTGGCGAAATTGCCGTTCGGACCGATTGTCAGACCATTGCCCAAGGCAGTATCCGCCGTGAATATGTTAATTGTGGGGAACAACGGATCGTTGAGGAGATTAATTCCGACATCGGAAGGAGATAAAGCTTGCGCGGTCCGTCCGAATGCAGACTCTCGGATGAATCCGAATTTTTGCTGCCAGTTCAAATTGGGAGTCAAGACCGTATTGTTTACCAGTGAAAAGACCTGGCTTCCCGCCTGCAGGGTCTGCGGCGAGCCGAAAAGTTGAGATTGCGCAAACGGACTGACGCTAGGATCATTCTGGAAATAGTACTTGCCGCTGAGTCTGTCCTTCGCGCTGAAATTGTAGTCGATATTGGCGTTCGCTTGATCTGCGTTAAAGCGCGCCGGCACACCCGAGAGGATTACGTCGCTAAAGTCCGAATTGATGCTCCCAGCCGACGGAATTAAGAATCCTCCGCCAATCTTGGCATTCAGCAGCTTTCGCGCTGCCGGATCGATTTGCGAGGCCGAGGTGAGGCATGCCGGAGCCCCAGTCTGGCCGCATCCGACGGATTCGTTCGCGGCCGCGAGAATTCCTGTGTCCGAGCGGTCGTTGGTGAGCGCGGTAGGCACCGTGACATCGGAGGTTGCCGCGAGTTGATCGGTGGTGCGAATACCCTGGTACGAGCCGAAGAAAAACATTTTATCCTTAATGATTGGGCCGCCGAGCGTTCCTCCGAACTGATTACGATGAAGTTCGGGAACCTTCTGGGAAGCAGGGATGCTGGTGTCGGCGTTCCGGAAGAACGGTGCGGCGTTCCAGGCACTCGTCTGATGGTATTCGTATGCTTGGCCGTGGAAATCGTTCGCGCCACTCTTCGTGATAATCGAAATGTGGGCGCCGCTGTTAGCCCCTTCCGACGCGTCGTACATGGAGGTGTTCACGCGGAGCTCTTCAAGAGTCTCCTGTGGAGGTGTCGGCACCCCTTCGCCAATGGCAATGTATACGGAAGTGCTCGTCTGCGTTTCTCCGGCAACGGTGTTGCCCTCTCCAACGTTAAAAAGAACGCGATTGGACGCGACCTGACTCGAGGTTTTCCCGCTGAAGACATTGTTGCCGCTGATGCCATTTAGCGAGACGCTGTTGCTGGTGTCGCGCTGGCCATTCGCCCAAATGCTCTGGTTGCCAAGCCCGGCGTTAGTTCCCGAGCCGGAGAGCAGATCCGCGCTCAATCCAGGCGCGAGAATTGCCAGCTGCGTAAAACTACCCGTGCCCAGCGGAATTGCTTCGATCAAATCCGAGCCCATGGTATATCCATTGGTCGTATCTACCTGGTTGAGAAGGGGAGTTCCGGTAACGGTCACCTGCGTGTTGACTTCACCGGGCTGCAGGGCGGAGTTAAGCGTGGTCGTGCGATCTCCCTGCACCAGAATTTGTGAGTGCACTTCCGTCCTAAAACCGGTCTGCGAGTAAGTCACCTCATAGGTGCCGATGGGAAGATCCGCGATGCTGTACGAGCCATCTTCCTTCGAGGTGGCTGTCTGCGTGAGGTTCGTCGCCAGGTTGCGAACCTTCACTGTGGCTTTTGACACTACCCCGCCGCTACTGTCTTTGACGGTTCCACTGATGGAGCCAAGTGTCTGTTGCGCGCCAGACGCCGAAGCCAGCAAGAGCGATAAACCAAGGCACACAAGAACCTGGCGATATACGTTCGTCATACGAGTACACCCCTTCACCCGAGAATTTACTTCCATTTATGACCGGGCCCGCGCGCAAGTCGAACCCCACTCTGTGGATATCGGCGAGCGCGGCGAACACAACCCCGTACGGTTATGAGACTGAATTGCCATGAATGTTCGGAAAAAGGAGTGTTACAGCTGCGTTAATTTGACCTTAATGTCTTTTCAGAAGTAATCCTCTGCCCGATTTAGGGGTCGGCAAGCGTTACTTCAATTTTGTGATGAATGGGCGCCGCTTTACAGGAACGCGCGCATTCATTACTCTGAGAACACTATGTGGAATGTCGAAGAGCGGTTTTCACCGAGAGCGATTGAAAGCCTGGCGGCGCTGGGATTTGCCGTGGGCAGCACGCGGGGCGTGGTGCGCGTCGAGAAGTACGGCTGTGGCGCGGAGTTTCGCAAGGGCACGGGCGATCTCTACCAGATGACGATTGTGCCCACCATCATGCTGAAGGGCCAGTTCACGCGATTGTGGGACGCGGGCTATCAGAAGTTTCTGCTGACGGACGATGGGCTGAAAATTCCGGCTCTGGCGACGCACCTCGCGAATTTGCGCAAGTTCAACGAAGAGCTGCGTACGGCGCTGGGAATTCCCACCTTCTACAACGAGGCGCTTGGTTCGGTGAGCCAGGTCAGCGTTTATGATCGTGTGAAGGGCCGCAAGGGCGCGGTGCCGGACGAAACCGTTGGCGCCCACAGCGCGGACAGCGGCAGCCACTAAAGTTCCTGAATTCTCCTTGAAACGAATAGCTTTGGAGCGTCAGCTCGATGCGGCTTCTTGAAGCTGGCGGCGAAACTGCGCCAGGTCCACTCGATGCTTCGCCGCTTTGTGGCGGCCGATGAAAATCACGGGAACATCGCAGCCGTAGCGCTCCTTCAGAAGCGGATCGTCGTCTACATTCACTTCGTGCAAGACGGCCCGGAACTCGCGCAGAAACGGCGCGATAGCCGTTTTAGCTTCCTCGCAAAGATGGCAGCCGGGACGCGAGTACAAAGTGACATCGCGTGGCCCAGAAGCGCCAAGACGAAGATCTTCGGAATGCTCGCTCATCGTTTTCACGCAATTGTGCATCTTACCGAAAGCCGCCACGGCGATGAAGGCCTGGCGCATAATAGGATGACTGCGATTGAGCGATTAGAGAGAAGAGGCCAGACCAAATGGGGAAAGTCGTAGCGTTGATGGATGACCTGTTTTTTCAGATGAAGCTGGCGGAAACCGCCAAGCAGCTTGGCGTGGAACTGAAAGTGGCTACGAATAGCGATGCGCTGTTGGGGCTGATGGAAAGCGGGCCACGGCTGGTGATTGTGGATTTGAATGCGCGTAGCGCGCCGATCCAGACGATTGAGAAACTGCGCCTCACGAGCAAAAATGTACGTGTGGTTGGATTCTTGTCTCACGTGCAGCAAGATCTTGCGGTGCAAGCGCAAGCGGCGGGCTGTGACGAGGTCATGCCGCGATCGAGCTTTACCCAGAACCTCGCGGCCATCCTGAGCGTGGCGAAGGATTAGCGTGAGTTCACGGAAAACGCGACTTGAGAAAAGAAGCTTCCTGCTGACATGTGCTTTTCTTCTTGCCGCCGCTAATTGCTCCGCGCAAGAGTCCACTTCCAAGTCCACCAGCACACCAGCAAGTATGTCGGCGCCGGCCGCGGGCCCGAGTGGAGCGTTGCGCGACGCATTGCTTGCCGCGTGCTCGCAAACGCAGTCGGAGTTCAGCCGGTTCCTGACGGCGCGGAACAAAGAAGCTTTCTCCCGAATGACGCCCGCCGCTCGCGTAGCATTGATGAAACGCTTTGTGCTTCTCAATGAACCGGGCAAGGCCACGGCCTCTGCAAATCCCGTCGGCCGCCCCATCGTGCGCTGCGAAACTCCCGAGGTCACGACGGAGATGCAGATCGGCGGCGCGGAACTCCGCGACAACATCGCGTTTCTGCCGCTGGAGCTGCGCGACGCTGCGGATTCGACCGGTGAAAACGTACACGTCATCACCATGGGACTTGTCCGCGAAGATGGAGAATGGAAGCTGCTTTCCCTTGGCGTGCTGTTCCTCGATCTTCCCGCGCTTGAGGTGGAGTGGGACACCGAAGAGATGGAAGCGACCGAGAGCGGCGCGATCGGGGCGATCAAGAAGCTTGCGGAGGCCGTGGAAGCGTACCGGCAAAAGTTCGGGCGGCTGCCTGAATCCTTGGCAAATCTCGGCCCTCCTTTGCACGGCGCCGCCAATGGTGACGCGGCGGGCCTGGTGGATTCCGACCTCGCCACCGGCCAGAAAAATAGCTACACCCTTCGTTACGTAATCTTGGGAGCGAGCACGCTGGGCGCGCCGGCCAGGTATGAACTTGCCGCAACGCCGCTCCAGTATGGGCGCACCGGCAAGCGGTCCTTCTTTCGCGACGCGAATGGTATCTTGCACGGCGCCGATCGCAGAGGCGCGATTGGCAACGAAACCGATCCAAAAGTGCAGTGATGAAACCAGCTCACTCAAATTGCCGCGCTACGGTTGCGTTTTGACGGTCGGATACGAAATGCGCAGCTGTTCCAAATATGTTTTGTACCGCGTAGGGTCATAATAAAATTTCTTCAGCTGCGGCAAGAATCTTTCCATTTTTTCCTTATTCATTTCGATCGCCGGCTTGTCGTCCGGAGCGAGAAATGACTCGTAATGAATCTCCTTCGTTTGGACATTGCGGAAATAATCCCACGCCTGCTTGACGAGTTCGGGCTGCAATAGAAAATCGAGCGCGGTGAGGGCTTGCACCTTGGCGCCCGCCGTCGATCCTTTGTGCGAGATGGGCGTGGCCATCGCAACACCGTTGGCCCAGCTGTGCCCCGGAAGATTGGGAATATTTGCGGGATACAACATATAGACCATGGGAACGTTCCAGGAAATGTCGCCAACATCATCCGATCCCCCGCCAGTTGGCTCTTTGACGGGTTCTGAAAGCGGTTCCACCTTTTCTTTCAGCCCTTCCACTTTGGCGGCGATTTCCTTCTGCAAAGCTCTCGCAAGTGTCTGGTCGGCTTCACTCCACTTCGGCATGCCGACTGCCTCTATGTTTTTCTGTTGTACCTCGGCGATTGTTTTGTTGAAGAACGTTGGCCAAGCTGAACCCACGAGTTTGTGGTCCACCGTCGTGCCAGTCATCATCGTGGCGGCTTGCGCCATGGTGTTCCCCAAATCGTAGAGTTCCTTGATATGCGGATAGTCGAGCTCGCGAAAGTAATACCAGACGGCGGCCTCTGACGGAACGACGTTCGGCTGATCGCCACCGTTGAGAATAATGTAATGAGATCGCTGTTGCAGCCGCATATGCTCGCGGCGAAACTCCCAGCCGGTGTTCATCAAGGAAACCGCGTCGAGAGCGCTGCGGCCGTCCCAGGGATGTGCCGCCGCGTGGGCGGCCCTGCCATGAAAAAAATATTGAATGGAGACCAGGCCGCTCGAGTTGCCCTTGCCGGTGGCGTAGGAAGTTGCGAATTGGTCACCCACGTGCGTGCCAAGGACCAGATCCACGTCCTTGAACAAACCAGCGCGGATGTAGAACGCTTTTGTTCCGAGAAGTTCCTCCGCAACGCCGGGAACAATTCGAATGGTGCCGGCAAGATGATGCTTGTCCATGAGTTTTTTCAGAACCAGAGCAGCGGTAACGTTCACGGCCATGCCGGAGTTATGACCCTCGCCGTGTCCGGGAGCGCCTTCGACGAGCGGATCGTGATACGCGACCCCCGGCTTCTGCGAGGCGCGCGGGATGCAATCTATATCCGTAATGAAGGCGATCACCGGTTTGCCGCGGCCGTACGTCGCTACCCATGCAGTCGGAATCCCTGCCACTCCGCGTTCCACTTGAAACCCATTTTTCTCGAGAATGCCTGTGACGTAGCGTGAGGTTTCAAATTCCTGAAATCCGAGCTCGCTGAAGCTAAAGATCTGATCCACCATTTGCTGTGTAAGTGTCTGCAGGCCGTCCACTTCGGCAAGAGCTTCTTGTTTAAGCCCTGGCAACGCGGCTGGCTGCTGCGCCGCAAGAATGTGTGGCAGAAATATCACCACCAAAATCGCGATTGAACGAAGTGTTTTTCTCATGAGACCTCTCGATGGCATGGTTCGCGCGGGGATGATAGCGCGATTGCTGGCAAACAGGGAGACCGAATCATCGGCTATGAGAGTTTGTGAGATGCGAGGGTTGGCGCTACTATCGTGCGACTCGCCATGCGCCGCTCCGCACAGATTGGGCTTGCACTCCTGCTGTTGCTTCTCTTCTCACCCGCTCTGGCGCGAGTTCGCGCTGGGCAACAATACGATTCCACGTCAGGCCCTCTGCCCGTCTTCGAGCTTCATAGCGGTTTTTGGACCAATCTTCATCACACGCTCTATCACGAGGCCCGGCTTCGGACCGCAGCCGCCGCGCCTGAGAAAAACGACAAGACCACTGAGCCGACGCTCAAGGTAGCGCCGGAAGCGAAGACCGCTCTCACCACCACGGAACAAAAGGCCTGGGATGACGCGGTGGCGTACTACGAAGCGAATTACGCCCGCAAGGATCTGCTCTTCACCACGGAACTCATCCAACTGAAAAATCAGCTGGGCGATTTTGAGGATTGCGACGAACTATCCGGCAGGATGAAGAAATTCTGCGATGCGGGCCTGCCGCCGAAGCTGACGCAAGTTCTTGAAGCTGCCGCCACCGTTTATCGAGCGCATTACTGGCAGGACCACGACCGCGCCAACCGCCGCTGGATCATGCGTGTCGCGCCGCTCGTGCGCGAACAGGGCGTAGGCCTCTCCGAACGCCTCGCCGATATCTATCAGGCGCGCTGGCCGCGCGCAAAAATCCGCGTGGACGTCACCGCCTATGCCAACTGGGCTGGCGCATACACCACGCTCGATCCGCTGCGCGTCACCATTTCAAGCCTGGATTCACGCAATCAGGGCGCGGAAGCGCTCGAAGTGCTTTTCCACGAGGCTTCGCACGAGATCGCCGAGCCCGTGCAGGAAGCCATCATTCGCGAATGCCGCCAGCGCGACAAAGCCATTCCTCGCGACTTGTGGCATGCGCTCGTTTTCTACACCACAGGCGAAGTGATTCGTCCCGTCATCACTTCTTCAGGAGCGAGTTCCGGAGACCAAGACGGCAACGGTTACACGCCGTACGCCGTGCGTGAAGGGCTGTACCAGCGCGGCTGGAATGATTACTACAAGCTTCTTCAACGCTTCTGGCAGCCTTACCTGAACGGGCAAGCCACCTTCGATGACGCCGTTGCACGCATGGTATCTCAACTCTAGCGGATCTTTTTTCGTGGGCTGCGAAACTCTCGCGCTCAATTCCCAGACTGCTTGCCCTCAAATTCCTCGCCCATCCATTTCTGAAACGCGGAAGTGTTTTGCGCCCGGCCGAGAAAATTTTTGACCAGGTCATTTGCAGACTGCGATCCGCCGGGCTCGAGCACAATGCGCCGATAACGCGCCGCCGGTCCCGGAGCAAGCAAATTTGTTGCGTCAAATTGTGAAACGAAGTCCTCGGCGATCACCTTGTCCCACAAGTAGGTGTAATACGCGGAGGAGTATCCTCCCAAGTGTCCGAACGACGCGAACATGTGCGTTCCCGGGAGCGGCGTAAGCAGCGTATATTGCCGTGTAGCTCCGTCCGTAACCGCATCCAAATCCACGTCCTGGGGCTTCCGACTGTAAATCTCATACGAGATTGCTGAATAGCTGTCTTGCGCGCTGACCCAGGACGCGCGGCCAAACGCGGAGGCGCGGTTCATGCGTGCGACCAGTTCAGCGGGAATCGTCTCGCCGGTTTTGTAGTGGCGCGCAAAGGTGGCCAGCACTTGCGGACTGCGCATCCACTCTTCCAGCATCTGCGAAGGGGCCTCGCCGAAATCCGCCTCCATGGAGATTCCGCTCACGCCGGACCACTGCTGCTTGCCGGAGAGGATCTGGTGCACCAGGTGGCCGAATTCGTGGAAGAAGGTCACCACATCACCGTAGTCCATCAAGCCTGGGTCCGTGGCCGTGGGCGCCGCAAAATTGCAGACCAGTGCGGCTTCTGGCAACTGCTTGCCGCGAATGCCCTCGAGCAGCGGCGACATTTGCGCGTGGCTGAATTTGTTCGGCCGCGGGTGCATGTCCAGGTAGAAGCGGCCGATCATTTTTCCGTTTTCAGACACGTCCCACGTTTCCACATCCGGAGCCCACGCCGGGGCTCCGACTTCTTGGTTAAACGTGAGGCCGAAAAGCTTCTGTGCCGTATCCAGGATGCCCTGCTTCACTCGGTCGTAGGCAAAGTAAGGACGTACCGAAGTCGAGTCAAAGTTGTAGCCGCTGCGCTGGACCAGCTCACGCAGATAATAATTTTCAAAATCAAATATCTCCTTGGCGCCGGGAGAGGTCTTGTTCTTCTCCGCTAGCAGCATCGCAAACTCCCGCTGCGCCAACGGCCGCGCGGCTTCATTCACCTGGCGGATAAAGTTGGCGATGTTCTGACCGTTGCCAATCATCTTGTCCGCGGCGTTGTAGTCCGCCCACGAGGAATACCCAAGGATTGTCGCGATTTCCTGACGCGCGCGCATCATCTCAAGCAGCACATCGCGGTTCTTCGGGTAGGCCCTGTTGCCAAAGGCAACCCACAGCTGCTTGCGCACGGATTCGTTTTTCGCAAAAGTGAAGACCGGCAGCGCGTCTGGGTAATCGGTCGTGATACGGATCTTGCCGTCCGCTCCCGGTTTGTGGGAATCAATGTAGTCCTGGGGAAGTCCCTCGAGGTCCCTGGCGCTGTCAACGGCGATGGAGCGCTGATCGTCGGAGATATTGCGGTCAAACGCGGATTGCTCATTGGTGAGTTTGTCGTTTAGTTCGCGCAGGTGCGCGCGCGTGGCATCGTCCTTGTCCACACCGGCAAGCCGGAACTCCAGCAGTTGCCGCTGGACGTAATAGCGAGTCGCCGGATCGCTTTTCGAAACATCGAGAGAAGAGAGCGCCTGATAAACTTCGCGGTTGAGCGAAAGCGCCGTAGCCGCCGCGCTTGCTTTTGTGGTCATGGCCGTGGCGCGATCCCGGAATGTCGCGTCGGGATGCACCTGCTGCATGAAGCTCGAAAACTCGATGGTGGCGTTTAGCTGGCGCGTAGCTTCGTCAAACGGTACCAGCGTGTTCTCAATCGTCCGGCCGCCTTTTGCGGCGACTATTTGATCGATTGCCCTCTGCGCCGCGGCAAGCCTTTCGTTCTCCATCTTTTCGAACGCCGTAACGTCCGGTTTTGTGGCCCATATCGAGGGCTGCGACGCGGGAAGTCCCTGCCCCCGAACTGCGGGGGCGCTCGCCATCAGTACGCAAGCAACTGCAGAAGTGAGAAAACCTGTGAAGGGATGCAAAACACGAGCGAGGTTCATCGAGAAGCGCTCCAATGAGAAAGTTTGTTCCGGGAGAGTTGCCCTAAGATACCTGAGTTTGGACGCCCCGCCCAGCGAAAGGAAAGGGCGTCTCCCCGGCTTTTTCTGACTCTGCCCATTGGTTCAGGTTCCTGGAGGACACGCACCTGTACCATTTCGCTGTTGCCTCGCTTTGCAGCACCGCCTACATTGAGTGTGTACACGCTCTCGAACAGGGAACATGCAATCCTTGCTAGGCTTCCGCGGCAACAAACCCAATTCCTCGCCTCTTGAGGGACTCGGTACTCTCCGCGCGCAGCAGGCGGAAGCCGGCCTTCGGCAGCTTGCGCGGCGCGAATGGTGGCTCTGGCTGTCGGCATTTTTTGTGACAACGCTTTCGGCGATAGGTTTCCTACTCTCCTCCATTCAAACTCTCTTCCGCCACAGCGAACATTTTTACGAAATTCGAGCCGATCAGGCCCGTTGGGGAATCATGTGCCTGCTGCTCTTGTTCAATGGCTGGTTCGTTTTTCGTCAATGGGTTTTTCGGCGAATGCGAAAGCAATTCATCGGGGATAGCGCGGGTGCTGAAACGGTCGCGGCCCAGTTCTCCGATCCAGCCGGCGTGGATCCCGCCACCGGACTTTACAATCGGGCCTTCATCGAACAACAGCTTGGGAAAGAGATCGTGCGCGCCAAGCGGCAGAACAGCGCGTTGAGCCTGGCTACGATTCATTTGGACGACTTTCAGGAGATCAACAAGCTCTATGGTCCGTCAGCAACGGACCTGGCTTTGAAAGAGCTTGCGCGACGTTTAAGGAAGGCGTGTCGCGGATCCGACTACGCTGCGCGGCTGGCCAGCGACGATTTCTTGCTGGTGCTGCCCGAATGCGGGTTGGGAGAGGTCAAACTTGTCTTGAACCGCCTCGGTTCGCTGGAGATGACCTGTTCCGGGCGCCAGGTCAGTCTCACGTGCACAACCGGATGGGTGGACTATCAGCCCGGTGACATGCCATCAGATTTGTTGAAGCGCGCTGCGCAGATCCTCCACCTCTACGAGACCGCCGCCAACGATAGCTTCTCCTCGACCCTAGCGCCGCATTGATTTCTTAAGAAGCCCTTCGCGAACGCCATGAGGGCAGGCTTCCCGGTCTTTTTACCTTGCTCCGGTAATCCCCCGCGCAAAATAAAATCTTTGCTTCATTCCATCGAATTTTCCGGCCCTTGGAAAATAGGTGACACTCGCGCATAAATTCTGAACTTTGCGTAGCGCGCGGATTTCGCCGACTGTAGAATGGATAGGCAGTCGAAAGGAGATGCGTATGCCCAAGACGAAGGCGAGTTCCACGCCGAAGGTAAGAAAATCTCCAACCGCAAAGTATCAGCCAACGCGCGAGGAAATCGCCGTGCGTGCGTACGAGATCTATCTTGAGCGTGGATGCACGCCGGGAAATGAACTCGAGGATTGGACGCGCGCCGAACGCGAATTGCTCGAAAAGAGCCAGAAGCCGCGCCGCAAACCGGCGCCGAAATCGCTTGCCGCTTAGGTTCGGCTGACGCATCTGTAGACCTGCCAATGCCGGGTAGCCTGCGCGCCTGCGCTCGCTGCCAGTGCGGTGTTCTTATGTACCCTGCAAATTCAAGATGAATTACCTTCTCTCCCAGCTGTTCGCCTCCCTCGCCGCCGTTTGTTCCCCGCACCCCGGTATGGTAGGCTTCCTCCTGAAAAATAGCCCGGCCCAGCGCCACGCAAGCCCCTGCGACGCGCACGTCCTTTCCGTTCGTCTTCCGCTGCTGCCTCTCTGGAGGAGAAAGTCTCTCTGGAAGGAACGAGGCCCAGGCAAGAACAAGGAACGATCAGCGTTATGGCAGCCAGACAGACAGCTTCACAGACGGAAAAAGAGCCGGTAGAGATCAAGCTCGCGCATTCGCCGGATTCCGACGATGCCTTCATGTTCTACGCGCTGGCCACTCACAAGCTGTCCACGCCCGGATACAAGTACCAGCACATTCTCGCCGACATCCAATCTTTGAACGAAGCTGCACTCACGGAGACGTACGACGTAACGGCGATCAGTTTTGCCGCGTATCCAACCCTCCGCGACAAATACGTCTTGCTCGATTGCGGCGCTAGTTTTGGCGAAGGCTACGGCCCCATTGTCGTTTCCACCAAAGCTCTGAAGCAAAACGAACTAGCCGGGAAGCGCATCGCCGTCCCGGGCTTGAAAACTTCTGCCTACCTCACGCTGAAACTCTTCGAACCCAACTTCGAACCGGTGGTCATGCCCTTCGACAAAATTATGGACGCGGTCCAGAAAGACATGGTTGAGGCCGGCTTGCTCATTCACGAAGGGCAGCTCTTCTTCCCTCAAATGGGTCTGCATCGCGTGATTGATCTGGGAATCTGGTGGCAGGAGCAGACCGGATTGCCTCTTCCGCTGGGAGGAAACGCTGTGCGCCGCGCGCTCGGGCCGCAGCTCGGTCGCCGGATCGCCAAGACCATTCGCGACAGCGTCTCCTATGGTCTTGAACATCGCGAAGAAGCGTTGAACTATGCAATGCAATTCGCGCGCGACATGGATGCCGAACTGGCGGACAAATTTGTCGGCATGTACGTCAACAAATGGACCCTCGGCTACGGCGAAAAAGGCAAGCAAGCCGTGAAAGAGTTGATCGAGCGCGGCACCAAGGCCGGCCTGCTCCCGGGCCCCCCAAGTGTAGAATTCCTTCGCGAGGATTAGCGTACTCCTTACAATTTTCTTGTCCCGGTTCGTCTTGACGCTATCCCTCTTATCCCTTAGTGTCTTTTGTCTATCATGCGATTCAAAAAAATAGCCTTGAAGTCTGCTTTCGTTGCGCTGGCGGCAATTTTTCTGCTGACGCGGAGCGCTGCTGCGCAAACCGCGCCAAAAGCCTCCGAGCATTTCGAGCCAAACAAAGCCTGGCCGCAGCAAGCAGTGCGCTCCATGCACGGCATGGTCGCCACCGATGAAGAACTCGGCTCTCAAGCCGGCGTAGAAATCCTCAAACGCGGCGGCAACGCCATAGACGCCGCCGCGGCTGTGGCCTTCGCGTTGGCCGTGGTGGAACCCGCGGCAGGCAACATCGGAGGCGGCGGCTTCATGCTGATCCGGCTCGCAGATGGCAAAACCACATTCCTCGACTACCGCGAAACGGCTCCTGGCAAGTCTACGCGCGACATGTACATCGGCAAGGATGGCAAGCTCGATGAAGAAGCATCCGTCATCGGCTACCGCTCCGTGGCGGTACCCGGAACCGTGGCAGGTCTCGAGCTCGCGCTGAAATCCTACGGCACGATGAAACTCGCGGACGTGATGGCACCAGCAATTCGCCTCGCGGAGCAAGGATTCCGCGTCAGCGACAAGCTCGCGCGCGAATTGCAAGAAGAGCGTCCCGGATTGCAAAAATTTACCGGCAGCCAGCGCATCTTTCTGAACGGCGGTCAAATGTGGAAGGCCGGTGACACGCTGAAGCAACCGGAACTAGCTGGTACTCTCAAGCGCATCGCCAGGAATGGCGCGGAAGAGTTCTATCGCGGCGAGACGGCGCACGCGCTTGCCGATGAAATGGCGCGCAATGGCGGCATCGTCACTTTGGAGGATCTCGCGCACTATGCGCCGAAGGTTCGCGAAGTCTTACACGCAAAATATGAAAACGGCGGCCACACGTGGGAGGTTCTCACCTCGCCTCCACCCAGTTCCGGCGGCGTCGCCATCATTGAAGCGCTGAACATGCTGCAAGGCGTGCCATTGAAGGGCTGGGACGATCCCCAAAGCGTTCACATGGTTGCGGAAACGATGCGCCGCGTCTTTGCCGATCGCGCCGCGTATCTCGCCGATCCGGACTATTCCAATGTCCCGGTGGCAGGGCTAACCAGCCCGTGCTACTCGAAAGAGCGCGCGGCTACCATCAATTCCGCAAAAGCATCTTCCAGCAAAGAGGTGAAAGCAGGCGCTCCCCATGTGTGCGGCTCAGCGGCCAATCTTGATGCCTGGCCGCAAATGGTCGCGAGCCTCGGCGAGGGCCACCACACCACACACTTCTCCGTCGTGGACGCCACAGGAAACGCCGTGGCCAGCACCTACACGCTAAACGACAACTACGGCTCTCACGTAACGAGTTCGTTAGGCTTCCTGCTCAACGACGAAATGGACGATTTCACCACCCAGCCGGGCGTGCCCAACGCCCTCTACGGGCTAATGCAATCGGACGCCAACGCCATCGCCCCAGGCCACCGGCCGCTTAGCTCGATGACCCCAACGATTCTGCTCCGCGACGGCAAGCTCAGCTTCGTCACCGGTTCGCCGGGAGGCCCCACAATCATTTCCGCCACGCTGCTGAGCATCGTTAATTGGATGGATTTTGGGATGGACGCGCAAGCGGCCATCAACGCGCCGAGATTTCATCATCAGTGGATGCCGGATCGCATCCGCATGGAAGCGGAGTTCCCGGAAAGCATGGAGCAGGCGCTGCGGGCCCGCGGTCACGATGTCGAGCGCGGCTGGTACGAAACACCCACCTTGGGACACGAAGCCAAATGGCGCAAACATATGGGGCTGGTCAACGCTATTGGAATCGATCCGCGAACCGGCGAACGGCAGGGCGCAGCCGATCCGCGCGATGCGGGCTCTGCCGTGGGATACTAAAATAGTCTTGGATACACGGGGTGCAAGGTTAAAAAGAGAACGCTCAAGTTGCGGCCGACTGGCGCGGAGACTTCGTCAAGATTATGCCAAGACTACTCTCGACGTACATGTTCGTATCGCGAAAACTGACTCCAGAGACGCTGGGGCAGATCGCCGAGGCCGGATTCCAGGGCCTCGAGATTTTCTGCACGCGTAGCCATTTTGAATACTCCGTCAAGTCGGAAGTGCTCGCCGTCGCCAGCGCGCTCGAAGCACACCGCTTGCAGCTTGTCTCCATGCACGCGCCGACCAGCAGGGACATGAGCGCCACGCGCGAGAGCGGCACTCCTCTTTCCATCTGCGAAGTCGAGCGCGTCCGCCGCATCGAGGCCATGGATGAATTGAAGCGCGTGATTGATGTTGCCGAGGATTTGCCCTACGCGCGCCTCATCGTGCACATGGGCGGCTCGCGCGAAACGGCCGATCCGCGTAAGCGTGATGCCGCCTTCAGCACGCTCGAGCATTTGGTCCTGCACGCGCACCACGCTGGCGTAACCATTTGCGTGGAAAATACCACCAGTGAGATGGGAGCTCCCGCGTACCTGCGCGCCTTCGTGGATGAAACCCGTCTCACCGGCCTGCGCTTCAATTTTGATATCGGCCACGCACACTTAGCGGAATTGCCCGAAGACGAACGCATCGAGAAAAGTTTCGCACCCTTGCGCGACCTCGTCGCCTCCGTGCATCTTCACGACAATCATGGCGATAAGGACGAGCACATCCCTCCCTACGACGGCTCCATTGACTGGCCCGCCGCCATTAAAATCCTGCACTCCTCCCCGCAAGCCGCCTTGCCGATTGTCCTGGAACTGAAGGAAAAGACCGGCCCAGAAGCCCCCAGCGCCGCAGAGCAGCTCTCCGCCGCCCGCAAGGCCATGGAACGCTTCGAGAATGCTTGGGAATAGCCCAGGCCCCCTACTCCTAGAATTGACTATTAAATTGACCATGGTCTATAATTCTGACTAGGTACTCCCATGGATATGGAAGAAGTCTCAATCTCCGTCTTCAAAGCCAAGTGCCTTGCTCTCCTCGAGCAGGTGCGTAAAACCAAGAAGCCCCTCCGCATCACGCGCCACGGCAAACCCGTAGCCGAAATTGTGCCGCCCTCTCCAGTCGTGGACCGCGCGGCCTGGATAGGCTCTATGAAGGGCAAGATGGAAATCCTCGGGGACATCATCTCTCCTGCATCCGATGAGGACGAATGGGAGGTCCTGCGCGATTGAGGCTCCTGCTGGACACTCACATTTGGCTCTGGGGAATGCGGGAGCCGAACCGGCTCGGCCCTAGAACTTTGAGCGAGATTCGAGACACCGCGAATGAAGTCTGGCTCTCCCCCATCAGCACTTGGGAAGCGGTTCTGCTTCACACGAAAGGCCGGATTCACTTGAGCGTGGATCTCGTCGAATGGCTCGCAGTATCGACTGAGGGAATCCGCGAAGCGCCACTGACACACGAAATTGCTCTCGTCGCCCAGCAGTTGCGGCTGCATCAGGATCCAGCCGATCGTTTTCTGGCCGCGACTGCGCAAGTCCTCGACCTGACCTTAGTCACCGCAGACGAGCGCTTGCTGGGCTTACCAAATATCAAAACTCTGGCGAACCGCTAACGGATTCATCCTGCTTCGGACATTCTGGCCGCGCGCCGTCCTCTGATAAACTATTGGTTTGGCGTAGCGCCAATGAATTCTACTTTATGACCACGATTACCATCGAGCAGGCAGGCAAGTACGACGGGCAGGAAGTCACCCTGAAAGGCTGGCTCTACAATCTGCGCGAATCGGGCAAACTGCTGTTCCCGATTTTCCGTGACGGCACCGGGATCATCCAAGGCGTGTGCGCACTGAAGGAGAACCCGGAGGCGTTCGAATCGCTGAAGGGCCTGACGCAGGAATCGAGCGTCATCGTCACGGGAAAGATTCGTGCGGAGAAACGCGCGCCCGGCGGCTACGAAATCGGCGTCACTAAAATTCAGATCGTGCAGAAAGTTCCGGAGAGCACGCCATTCCCCATTCAACTGAAGGAGCACGGCGTCGATTTCCTGCTCGATCAACGCCACCTCTGGATTCGAACCCCACGCCAAGCTGCCATCTTGCGGGTTCGCGCCGAAGCCATCCGAGCCGCACGCGAATACATGGACGGCCAGGGCTACACGCTCACGGATGCGCCGATGTTCACGCCCGCGGCCTGCGAGGGCACTTCGACTCTGTTCGAAGTAAATTACATCGACGACCAGAAAGCCTACTTGACGCAGAGCGGCCAGCTCTACGCCGAAGCCATCGCCATGGCCCTCGGCAAGGTATACACCTTCGGCCCCACGTTTCGCGCCGAAAAATCCAAGACCCGCCGCCACTTGACTGAATTCTGGATGCTCGAACCCGAAGCCGCCTACGTCGAGTTCGACGAAGCCATGTCACTCGGCGAAGGGCTCGTCAGCGCCATCGTGCAATCGGTCCTCAAAAATAAACCGCGCGAGCTCGAAACACTCAAACGTGACACCACCAAACTCGAAAACGTGAAACCGCCGTTCCCGCGTATCAGCTATGAGGACGCCGTTGCGGTCTTAAACAAGAACGGCAATCCCGCCAAGTTCGGTGACGACTTCGGCGGCGACGAAGAGACCATCATCTCCAAGGAATTCGACCGCCCGGTGCTGATTCATCATTACCCGTCGGCGATAAAGGCCTTTTACATGCAGCCCGACGCCAACCGGCCGGAGCTGGCCCTGGCTTTTGACATGATTGCTCCCGAAGGCTACGGCGAAATCATCGGCGGCAGCCAGCGCATCCATGATTACGATTTATTGCTGAAGCGCCTCCGCGAACACAACCTTCCGGAAGAATCCTTCCAGTGGTATCTCGATTTGCGCCGCTACGGAAGCGTCCCTCACTCCGGCTTCGGCATGGGCCTGGAACGCACCGTCGCCTGGATTTGCGGGACGGAACACATCCGCGAGGTCATCCCCTTCCCCCGCATGATTTACCGCGTGTATCCTTAGTGCGGGGTAGTTGGACGCTTTTCCTGCTGTTCCCGCAATCTGGAATTTGATTTGGCTGGCTCTCGTGCCTTGCTCGCTGAAGCAACGCTCACTGTCTCCGCGCTTCACCGGTCACGAGTCACCAGTCACAAATCACAAGTCACGGAGCCTCGCATGGCCCAAAAAGTTCGCATCATCGGCGTGCCCATGGACCTCGGCCAAAGCCGCCGCGGCGTGGATATGGGGCCTTCCGCCCTGCGTGGCGCGGGTCTCCAGGCCAGCATCAAGAAACTCGGCCTGCAGGTCGAGGACATCGGCAATCTTTCCGTCAAGCAACCGGAAGAGATGCCCGTCGGTGAAAAGCGTGCCAAGTATCTGCAAGAAATCGCCGAAACCTGCAGCGATGTCGCCACCGCTACCGAAAAAGCCTTGAGCGAAGGCTTTCTCCCGCTTATCTTGGGCGGTGACCACTCCATCGCCGCGGGCGTCGCCGCCGGCGTCGCCAACTATTTCCGCAAAGATAAAAAGCAGATCGGCTATCTCTGGCTGGACGCGCACGGTGACATGAACACTCCCGAATCTTCTCCCTCGGGAAATGTCCACGGCATGCCGCTCGCCGCCATCATGGGCTACGGCGCGCCCGAACTCGTCGACCTCATGGGCTTCAAGCCCAAAGCCGAGCCCGGCAACATCGTCATCGTCGGTGCCCGCGATCTCGACGCCCAGGAACGCAAAATCGTGAAGAAGTCCGGCATCCACGTCTTCACCATGCGCGACGTTGACGAGCGCGGCATGCGCGAAGTCATGTCCGACGCCCTCAAGTACGCCATGGACGACACTGCCGGCGTCGCCGTGAGCCTCGATATGGACTTCGTCGATCCGTCCGACGCCCCCGGCGTCGGCACTCCCGTCCGCGGCGGCGTCACCTACCGCGAAGCCCATCTCGCCATGGAAATGATCGCCGATACCGAGTCCATGGTTTCCCTCGAAGTCGTCGAAATCAATCCCATCCTCGACGAACACAACCGCACCGCACTCCTCGGCGTCGAGCTAGTCCTCTCCGGCCTCGGCCAAAAAATCCTTTAAGTGATCTTTTTGCTTAGATTTGAAAAATGATTTCGTGCAGAACTCCCAAAAGGGCGACGCCCGCCACAAAGGCGGAAGCCCATCCCTTTTCTTCTCTTCTCTGCACTACCGCCAAATAGCCAAAAAGAAGAAATAGCAAAACCACCCATGGCCATGAGCCGATCTTGTGCAAGAAAGCGACGGGCAACCAGAGCGCCTTTAGAATCCACGGTGCATGTGCGGGCAGCTCAGGCTTCTGCATCACGGATATTCGACCCGAAGTCATTTTGCTCAACAGAAAACTGGCAAGGGAGAATAAACACCAACCGAAAAAGCCAAACACGACCGAAGAGACCCAGGGCTTTCTATTTCTCGCCACATACTGCTGCGCCTCGCCATCGGAACGACTGCCGCTTCCTACTTCGCCTCGGAGTTCGCCCCCCGTCGCCGCTTTTTGCCAAGCCGTGATACTAGCTTCCTTCCCTTGTGCCCTGAATGCTTGGTGACCTCAGGAAGTTCGTCACCGTGCATGGGCTTGGTGCGTCCAGCACGCGCAAGAATTTGCATCGTTTTCGCGCGATTCGCTCGCACCGACCGTTTACGAAAATACTCCCCGGTTCTCACTGCTGCTACCTTCTCAACCAGCCCGACCTCTGTCAACGAGTTCCTTCACGCCGTTCTTCTGCGAACTGTGTTTGCGCTTCTCTCGAGATCACCCGCGTTGTCAGTTCAGAACGCAAGAAAAAACAAGCACTCCCCCAACGCGCTTTTTTCACCTATAACTAAAAACTGGCCACTAACCACTCCCATGACCCCAGATAAGAAAAGACTCCGCGTCGGCATCCTCTTCGGCGGACGCTCCGGCGAACACGAAGTCTCGCTCGCGTCAGCCGCCTCCGTCATTCGCGGCCTGGATCCCGACAAATACGAAGCCGTACCCATTGGCATCTCTAAGGAGGGTCACTGGCTGATCGGCGGCGCGGCCCAGAAAATGCTTCCAGAAGTATTGAAGGGCGGTCAGCGCGTGATGATGACCGCGGACCCCACGGACGCCGCCCTCGTTAAATTGGACGGCAGCGGCGGCGGCCAGCGCATCGACGTTGTTTTCCCCGTGATGCACGGCACCTTTGGTGAGGATGGCACGATTCAAGGGCTGCTCGATCTCGCGGGCTTGCCGTTTGTTGGCGCCGGCGTTCTCGGCTCCGCCATCGGCATGGACAAGGACGTTGCCAAGCGCCTGCTTCAAGTCGCGAAAATCCCCGTCGTGCCCTGGATCACCGTTCATCGCCACGAATGGGAAAGCAACCCGGAGAGCATTCAGGGCGCCATCGAACTGAAATTCCAGTATCCCGTTTTCGTGAAGCCCGCCACGCTCGGCTCTTCCGTCGGCATGACCAAAGTTCACTCGCGCGCCGAACTCGCCCCCGCTCTGAACCTGGCCTGCGAGTTTGCGATGAAAGTTTTGGTCGAAGAGTCCGTCACCGCTCGCGAAATCGAAGTCTCCGTCCTCGGCAATCACGACCCCAAAGCTTCCGTGCCCGGCGAAATCGTGCCGCACCGCGAATTCTACGATTACGCCGCGAAATACCTCGAAGAGGGCTCGCAAATCCTGATTCCCGCCGACCTTAAGCCCGTGCAGGTGCAGAAGATTCAGAAATACGCAGTGGACGCCTTTCGCGCACTGGAACTGGGAGGCATGGCCCGCGTCGATTTCTTCCTGGAAAAGGAAGGCGGCAAGATTTATCTGAACGAAGTGAACACCATCCCCGGCTTCACCTCCATCAGCATGTTCCCAAAAATGTGGGAAGCCAGCGGCCTCCCCTTCCGCGAACTCATCGACAGACTCATCCAGTTGGCCCTCGAGCAACACGCCGAAAAAGCCCGAACCAAATACCAGATCGAGTTGCCGGCCGGTTCCGGCGGCGCGCTGGAAGCCTAGTCCTGCCGCATTTGCTCGCGCCCACGGTTTTTGTTAGGGTTTTTACTGTTGTTGCATGGTGCCGGGATGGCGCCGCGCCGACAGCATGTTTGTTTCTGACGCTCGCGGGGCAGGAGACTACCGAATGACACTTCTCGATCCACCTGCCGAAAAACCGGATAAATCACGCGCGATGTCGTTCACCATCGCGGCGCTTGTGATTGTCGCCGTTGTGGTGCTGTGGTTCACCTTCCGCTACTATCCGGAGAAAAGAGCCGCGGAGCATTTCTTCGATGCGCTCGTCTCGGGCGACACGGCGAAGGCCTATCAACTGTGGAAGCCCGGCGCGAGTTATGCGATGAAGGATTTTACCGCCGACTGGGGACCGGAAGGCTACTACGGTCCAGTGAAGAGCTATAAGATCATCCACGCCTCAGCTCCAAAAGGTTCGAACGCCGTGGCCATCTCCACCGAGATCAGCCCGTTCGCGCCGATGCCCGATGCCTCCGACGCAGAAAAAAGCCGCAAGACAAAAGTCGTCGAAATCTGGGTTTTGGCGGCGGACAAATCGCTCAGCTTCCCGGTCCCCGGCTCCTAGCTGTTTCGAAGCAAATTCCCGTGCTAAACGCGGCATCCTGTTGAGCGCAGTAGCTCGAACGAGCTGCGGAACTATGCTGAGGTTTACTTTGCCGGCGTGGCCGCGAGAATCGGTACAGGTGTGACCAGCTTCAATTGGTCCAGGGACGACAGCACGCTTTGCCAGCGTGGAGGATCCTTCTTGGTCTCCAGCGGAAGAGACAGGTCCGCGTAGAAGTCCAGGATATTGTCGCGCAGTTCCGGTGACGTCAGATCGAACTTTCGTCCAGCAAGCTGACCCAACAACTTTGCGTAAGTCTCGTCTGTCAAACTGTATTCCGCTGCCTTGGTTACCTTGCCGGTGTCGAAATCGCAGTTGACCAGTTCCAGCGAGCCCGTGCGAACCTGCTGGAGATAAATTCGGTATTGGTCCACGGTCGTATTGATGCTCTTGAAATACAGGTCTTCGGTCTGCGGCGTGGGGTTGTTGAACGCCAGCGCCTTGAACGGGCCAATCTTGGGCATGAATCGCAGGAGTATCGCCAACACGCGAGTGCGGAAGCCGGGCTTGGTGTAGTCTTTCCCCCACTCCTTCTCATAGTCGGAGCGCGACAGCCGGTACAAAAATTTCTTTTTCGCGAAATCAGGGTGTTCGCGCATCATGTCCTTCTGGTGAGTACGCAGCGCCACCTGAGTCATTTCCGGAATCATCCGGCTCACCGAGAAGCGATAGGAACCGATTGCCAGGTCCTCGTGGGCCAGCACATCCTTCAACTCCACTCCGTAAACGATGGGGAACGTCCGCTCCAACAGCGGCTTGGAAACCTGGAATCCGATGAAATCATGGTATTGCTGTGACGCATACCGATTCTTCGCCACTTGCACCATGTCAAATCCAAACTCCGTCTTCAAATGCGCGGTGTGGTCTTCCGCGTATTTGACGGAATTGCCGTACTTCGCCCTAAGCTTGGGATATTGAATAGCAACGGCCTGATTGACTGCCGGATGTCCGGCGATGTCCGAAGCATAGTGCGCAAGCGCGCCCAACGCGAAGGCGTACTCGTTGGCATCCTGACTCTGCAGCAGGAGCTCTCGCACAAAGTCACCGCTGCGAACGTAGTGCACCAGATTGCTGAATTCCACGCTGCCGAACGGATAGTAGCCGAGGTCTTGGATGACAGCGCCGCCATACGCGTAACCGTGTGCTTCCTTGAGCTGCTCTTCCGTCAGCGTTGGAAATCGCTGGAGAAGAAGCGGCTGCAGTTCATCGGTCCACACCAGGTCCACGATTTCCTCGTGCGTCAGCACGGAATATGCGAACGAGCCGCTTGCGCATAGCAGCAAGGCAAGTAACACTGCTCCCGCGCGAAGACTCCACCGCCCCCAGCCCGGGGAAGCAGCGCTTTGCGAAAGTTGTGACCTAATTGGGTTTCCTGAGTTCATGGACAAGTCTCTTCGCTTCCTTCATTCTCTCTTTGTAAAAGGACGGACTGATGAGGACGTTATTCTTCCCTACACGCACATCCGCTTTGATTCCTCTTTTCGACAAAAATAAGGAAAGCGCTAGGTACGTCTTGATCTCTTTCTCAAGAAACTGAATTGCATGGCGCCTGGACTCATCCATCACTCACCTCCAACCCAACAACCATGGGGTACCTGGGAAAAGAGAAAAGTAAACCGCGACATCCCACAAACACATTCGAGTCAAATCGATCGCTCTATCAGACCCTCTCTCGCGGGAAGGCGCACTGACGGCGCCAAACCCGCCGGCGAAATTCCTATATGCGTCCGATGAGCACGAGAATCACAACGATGAAAAGCACCAAACCCAAGCCCCCCGTCGGTACATAGCCCCAATCGCGGCTGTGCGGCCACCGCGGCAAAGCTCCCAGAAGTGCCAGAATCAAAATAACCACCAAGATCGTTCCAAGCATTTTTTTCTCCTCGCTACCCGAATCCATCCCAGCGATTCAAATCCCCGCCCCGGCGGCTTCGTTATTCCTTGACAGATTTCCGCGCCGGGTCGGACTCGTACTCGGTCAATAAAGCGGGCTCGGGCTTTAGATGACCACGCTGATTGCGAAGCGCGCGCCAGGATAGTACGGGTCATACATGTAATAGCCACCGTCTACGTAATCAATGTAGACGTCGTCGGTGTAGTACCAGCCCGTTGGCCACGGTTCAACGAATCCAAACCAAAAACCGCTGTACTGGAAGCGTGAATATCCGCCCACCAAAACGGGGTTGCCCATGCGGAACGAATGTTCATGCCCGAAATTGGATCGGAAACGCTCTTCAGGAATTCGGCCGCTGCCCCTCTCACTTAGGCGAAGCGCCGGCTGTGCGCGTTGTCTTGCCACGGCCTGCTGCGTCCGCTGCGGAGCTTGTGAAGACCGGCCCTGCTGCTGTCCTTTTGCTTGCTGTTGTTGTCCCTTGGCTTGCTGTTGTTGATGCTGTTGAGGGGCCTTCGCCTGCTGCTGCTTTTCCGGCTTGGCTTGTTGTTGCTGTTTCGGAGCCTGAGCTTGTTGCTGCTTTTCAGGCTTGGCCTGTTGCTTCGGAGCCTGAGCTTGTTGCTGCTTTTCAGGCTTGGCCTGTTGCTTCGGAGCCTGAGCTTGCTGCTGTTTTTCAGGCTTGGCCTGTTGCTTCGGAGCTTGAGCTTGTTGCTGCTTCTCAGGCTTGGCCTGTTGCTCCTGTTTGGCAGGCGCGGCGCTTTCTTTTTGTTTCTCCTGCCGCGCGTTCGCCGGCACCGCGATCCCCAGCAGTGCAAAGAACGCTGCCGTAGTGATGATTCCAGTTAACTTCATGGTGTTGCCTCCATTGCGTTTACCTATTAGCTTGTCGCTCGTCATATAAAATCCTTTTACTGTCAGGGCCCGCGCTTGCTTCAATTCGCTGCGGTTGCATCCGCTCTGCTCGTTTGTCACCCTACGCGGATTCGCGAGATCGAATGGAAGAGCCCAAACACATTCAGCAGCCACAACACCACCCCGATCACAACAACCGCGTTCAGGATCGACTTGATACTGCCTGCCATGGGAATGAAACTATTCACCAGCCACAGCAAAACGCCGACTACGATCAGAACTTCCAGGATCTGAATAAGAGGCATGATCTTTTCACCTTCTCCTTTCGCATGTACACACTCGTCCCCGCTGCTCGTTGAGCCTTGTTCACGAGTTGGTCCGAGGTCTACCGCGATTGTGCGGAACGAAGTGAAGCTTTCAGTTCCAGCTGGTTCAGGCTTAAGCTGAGGTCTTGATTCTCGCTCCGGTCCGTTTTACTTCCCCACGAGCCCTACAGTAGATGAGTTCACGGCGGATATCTGTCCGCTTTCGCACGTATTTGTATTATGTTTGCCCGCCCGCCGCATAGTGCTAGAGTGCTTCCCACGCTTTATGCCGAAGACGATAACGCCACGAAAATCGGCCACGGTTAAGCGGGCCTCTTTTGACGCTCAAGCCTTTCTCGACTCGGCCGGCGTTGCCAGAAAAGTCGTCGAATTTCACAAAAAGGCTCCGATCTATGGTCAAGGTGATGCCGCTCGCCACGTGATGTACATCCAGCAGGGCGGCGTCAAGCTTTCCGTCGTCAACGCCACCGGCAAAGAAGCCGTTGTGGCAGCTCTCCGGCCCGGCGATTTTTTTGGCGAGGGATGTCTTGCAGGTCAGCCGCTTCGCATGGGCTCGGCCACCAGTACCGCACAGACCACGGTTCTGGTCATCGATAAGGACGAGATGATTCGCGTGCTTCACGCCGAACATGAGTTTTCCGACCGCTTCATTGCCTACATGCTCTCCAGGAACATCCGCGTGGAAGAGGATTTGATCGACCAGCTTTTCAATTCCACCGAGAAACGTCTGGCTCGCACGCTTCTCTTGCTGGCTCGCTATGGCAAGAAAGACGAGACGCAGAGAATTCTTCCAAAGGTGTCACAGGAAACGCTGGCTGAGATGATCGGTACAACACGCTCCCGCGTGAATCTCTTCATGAACAAGTTCAAAAAAATGGGATTCATTGACAATACCAACGGCCTTGAAATCAATAGCTCGCTCTTAAGCGTCGTCTTGCACGACTGACCAGTCGCGTTCATCTTCGTTCTGCGCCTCATCTGACAAAGGAAAACCCCACCCCCGACAATCACGTCAAGAGTGGGGCATTCCATGCCTGCTGCATTTTATTCAACGCCAGCAGGCTGTTTATCAACTAGCGATTCGAAGCGTGTTCGGACTCGTTCACGGGTGAATGCTTTTCCAACACGTTGACGAGATGGCGGCCGGTTTCCGGCACGCCGGTATGCTCGCCACGCACGATTTCACTTGCCCTGATCGGGTGGCCATAGACGTCTGCACTAGCGTCGTCGTCGGGGCGAATCGTGGAACCTTCCAGGGAAATTCCGGCAAACACGCCGCGCGAACGCGAGTAGCTGAGAATCTCAGCCTTCATCCAGGCGTCGGTGTCTGCGGAAGCATCGCGTCCCAAGGGGCCTGCGGCAACCGAAGCATCTCCGCCCAGCTTAACCTTGCTGCTGAGAATCGAGTTCATGCCGCTGTCATTCATGACCAGAAGGACCAGGTCCGTCGCTTCTCCGCCGATTTGGAAACCGACACTGGCGCCTTCCAGCGCGTACATCGCTGGCGCTCCCCAAGCTCCGCGGAAATGCTCGCCGGTGCGGCAAACCATCGCCCCGCGTCCGTACTCGGCGCCGATCCCGAAAGCCGCTTTACGCACCGAAGGGATCACGATGACGCACTCGGCCTTGTTCAAAAGATCATGAGGAATGTTGTCCGGGACGTTGAGTATTTCCTGCATGACCACGCCGCATTCTTCGAGGCGTTTTTGTTCTTTGTTCAGTTTGTCTGCATACACTGCACCCGCTACAAGCGTAAGACATGCTGCCGTTACCATAAATCTCTTCATTGCTGACCTCCAAGGTCAAGACTTCTTCTGCTGACGTTTTGCTTCTGTACAAATTCTTGGCTGAAGGACTTTCAACACGTTCAAGTCATGAGAGGGTTATGCGTTGCCCGACTCTCAGGCGGGCACGTCCATGGCTTTAAGCTAGGAACCTTTCTTGCCCCCAACTACTAGCAAAGCAATTCCGCCCACCAGCGCCAACCCGCCGAGGATCGGGGGAATCGGAAATCTGTCGCGCTCTTCTGTAGTGACGTGCATTGGCCCCACGTCCATCACGTGTTCGTGGCGCGTGTAGTTGAATCCGTGATAGGCGAGAGCCAGTCCGCCCAAAACAATTAAAAGTATTCCAACCCAAACAATCGGCTTCATGCGTTCTACCCTCAAACCTGTGACTCTGCCTTTGGCTCTGAACGCAATTGGCCGCTATAAGCTCCAAAGCCACTGGTTTTGCTGAATGTAGGATTTGGCCGAGACGATCAGACGAGAGGCGATGGGTTCTACGCGAAAGTCTTTTGCTTTTTCCTACGACATCATCCTAGACCTACCCGCGAAACGAGTCTGTCCACTTAGACACACATTCGCATTTACTCGCAGCCCGCCATTTCGCCCACTTTACCGCCTGATGTCGTCCAGGGCGTGTACGAGCTCCTGTGGGCTGACGCTGGCCGTGCCCAGTTTGCCCACGACGACGCCAGCCGCGGTGTTGGCAAGCAGGGCAGCATCCGCAAGCGGCGCGCCCGCCGCCGCCGCCGTAGCCAAAACGCTCAGAACCGTGTCTCCCGCCCCTGTGACATCGAATACCTGACGCCCCGTCGCGCCGCGCTCGATTCCCGGCTGTCCCACCCGCGCATACGTCACTTCGAAACTCGTCGCTGGAATCAGCAGATGCCGCGGCGACGCCTCCTCAAAAACGCTCAGGCCTTTTTCACCGCGCGTAATCACCACCGCGCTGCACCCAAAATGCGCCAGCAGCGCGCGTCCAGCCTCCTCGACCGATTTTTCGTCCGCGAGCGATCGCGTCACATAGAAACCCGCTTCCTTCGCGTTGCACACGATCGCTCGTGCGCCACGATATGCGTACAGGCGCGATGTTTTCGGCTTCACGAAAACTGGAACTTTCAATTGATGCGCAGCGCTGAGTACCCGGTCCGCAAAATCATCCGTGATCAGTCCCTTGTCGTAATCGGAGAGCACCAGCGCGTCGAGCTTTTTAAGCGCGAAAAACAGCAGCCGCAAAAGTTTCTCCTGCGTTTCGGCCCGGAGCGGCTCCCGGCGCTCGCGATCCACGCGAACCACCTGCTGGTGCCGCGCGATAATTCGCGTTTTCACCGTGGTTACGCGCTTCGAATCGGCGATGACGCCCTTTTCCACAATACCCAGCGCGCGTAAGCATTTCTGCACGCCCCGGCCGGCTTCGTCATTCCCAATCGCGCCGAACGCTTCCACCTTTGCGCCGAGAGCAGCGATATTTGCCGCCACGTTCCCCGCCCCGCCCAGGCATTCGCTCTCCTCCACAAAATCCACAACCGGCACTGCCGCTTCCGGCGAGAGTCGCGACGCCGTGCCCCACAGATAGCGATCCAGCATCAAGTCGCCGAGCACTCCAATGCGCTTCCCGCGCAAGCGAGGGATCCATCGTTTCAAGCGCGGAACAGCATCAGCAATGTTGGTGGGCATGCGGGCTCTGTGGATTCTCTTCTTCCTGCTGGCTTAATCCTGCGCGATTTTTGCCTCTTCGGGCAGCATCACTGGAATTTCGTCACGCACCGGATAGACGCGGCGGCACGTACTGCATTTCAAGCCACTACCGTCGGCCAGCGGTTTCACCGGCGTCTTGCAAACGGGGCAAACTAATATCTCGAGGAGTTCTTTCGAAAGCGGCATGTTTGTCTCCGTCAGGTCGAATCCTGTCTCATTCATTCGAATACGCACTGTATCAAACGCCGTCTAGCGTGGGCAACCGCGCGCCCCGCAGCCCCCCGGACGGGTAACCCGTGCGTCCGGCAACGTTCGAATCGCCTTGACCGTGCTGTCGCCCCAGCGTAGCGTTCTTCCTAGCATCCTCCTATGCTGAGGTCTTCCATGAAGAACGGCGATCGTACGAACGGAACAGTCCTCTGGGTGGGACTGGCAATCTTGGTGCCGTCAGCGTTTGCCCTGGCCCAGGCACAACCGCAGCCCGCGCAGTCTTCGTCCTCCACCCAATCCCAGGCGCAATCGCAGCCAGAGCAAAAAGACGATTCCGCGGCAGCTGCAGCAAAGAAGCCATCAAAAGACAAGCCCAAGCCGAAAAAGGTATACACCGAAGAAGATCTCTCCGGCCTGCGCGGCAACGGCGTCTCCGTGGTTGGCGACGCCAATGGCCCCGCCAGAGCCAATGCCCCGGCCAGCCAGTCCTCCGCGTCCGGGGGCGATGCCACGAAATCCGTGAGGGATGAAGAGTACTGGCGCGGAAGAGCAAGCCAGATCAAGGAACAGATGGTCGCAACCGACGAGGCCATCAAGAATCTCCAGGAAGAAATCAAGAAAAACGGCGCCACCGGTTTTGACGCTCAATCGGGTTTGAAGCAAAACGTCATCTACGTGGATGACCGCAACGCCCGCCTGAAGCAACTCGAACAACGTCGCCAGGATTTGGATAAACAGATGGACCTTCTCCAGGAAGAAGGCAGAAAAGCCAGCGCCGATTCCGCCTGGTTCCGCTAGCATTTCCTCAAACTTCAATTCGTTTGCACCCGCGTTCGAATGCTCGTGACCATGCAAACTTTTGTGCAACAAAAACCACCGATACCAAAACTGACCCTCGGACCAGTAGTTTTTGGAAGCGCAAGCGCAGTAAGCTGGCCGGGACTTCTAGCTCAAGACTCATCCATCGGTGTATGGGAGAGCCAACGTGTATTGCGACCGCTGTGGACTGAACTTCCTGCCCAAACAGTCCCTCTGCACCCGCTGCAAACGGGTGCCGACCAGGTACTGGTTTCAATTCATGAGTTTGGTGACGATTTTTGCCGCCGTGCTCAGCAACACGCTTCTGGGGCTCTTTTTGCTCCCCCGGCTGGCCATGGCGAATCACGGGCGAAACCTGTTTCGTGGCTGGTATTGGTTCGACCAGCAATTCGCTTTGTACGGCTGGGTGCCTCTAGCCATCGGCCTCCTGGTGTGGGATTACTTCGTATGGAAAGAAGCCCGGCCCAAGGTCAAGGGCTGGTTCACTCGTAAGCTGCTTACGTTTTCTTTGGCCGCTGGCGTAGCGCCGCTGCTCCCGTGGTGGATCCCCGCAGGCCAGCCTCCGGGCGAATTTCTCTCCATGATCGGCCGGCATCCCGGCGTTCCCGTCATGATGGCCTGGGGCGTCGTCCTCGTCGTCACCATACTTTTGTGCATTGATCCAGAGTCGCGCGACTATTTGCTGGGGCACGGTAGGACGCTGAGCATCGTCAGCACGAGCATGCTCTTGCTCGTGCTGACGATGACAGTCGTCGGCTGGTCCCTGATGACCTACTGAGCCGGCCTTTCTCGTCACATCAACCGAAGCACTCTCGCTTCTTGCTCTTCTCCATATTCCTTTTTCTATTTTCTACTTTCCGACTCACTACTGCTGCGTCGCTCGGTCAATAAACCCCGCGATTTGATTGTGCAGGCTGACGCGGTCCTGGTCGTGCAAATACATCATGTGGCCCGCATTGTAGTAGTCCTCTTTGATGTTTTTCTGCAGTGCCTCGGGAAGCCCCAGATGCTCCATGGTGAATTCCGTCGCGAAAAAAGGTGTCGCCAGATCGAAGTATCCATTCTCCACCTGCACTAACAAACGCGGATTGGTGATCATGGCCTGCGCCAGGTCCTGATCCACGTTGGGAGCGCCGGGGAAAAACCGCCGCGGCCCGCCTTCTTTGCGGATCCAGTTCCAATTCCCGCCCCCGCTGGTGTTGTGATAGACCTTGTCCTTCCCGAATTTCAGCTCGTCGTGGTTGTACGAATTGAGCAGCGCCGTAAATGCGCCACCAACCGCGGGTCCTTCCGGATCGCCCTGCGCATTTTCCTCGAGCAGATCGTAGGTGTAGCCCGTGAAACGCGCGTCAATGCGGCCAGTCGTCAGGCGCGAGCTGCGCTGCAGCTCGACGCGGAATTGACCGAGGTTGACGCGCAGATCGGCCTTGATCAGATAGTCTTCGCTCAGGCCGGTGAAGTAGGAAACCTTCTTTGCGACCGCGGCCTTTTCCGCCGCACCCAATTCGCCACCCTTGAATAGCGCGGCGGCGTATTCGCCCTGCGCATACTTGCGCGCTTCTTCGATGAATCCCGGCAGATCGGCAGGCCGATCCTTCAGGAGTTTGTGGTACCACGCCGTGGCCGCATAGCTGGGCAAATAAAAAATGTACGGCCGGTCGTCGGCCGGCGCAAATGTCAGCGAGGCCAGATCGAGCACCGAGGAAATCAGCACTATGCCGTTCAAATGCACGGTGTCATGCGTTTGCAGATAATTCCCCAGCGCCGCCGACCGGAACGTTCCATAGCTTTCGCCGATCAAAAATTTTGGAGAATTCCAGCGGTCGTTGCGGCTCAGGTACGTCACGATGAACTGCGCGAACGCTTCCACATCTTCATCAATCCCGTAAAAATCCTTGTTCTCTGCCTTGCAAACGGCATGGCTGTAGCCCGTGCCCATCGCGTCAATAAAAACCAGGTCCGTCTTGTCCAGCAAACTTTCGGGGTTGTCCACCAGCTTATACGGCGCGGGAGGCGTGAACGTGCCGTCAACCGTGTACACCCGGCGCGGGCCAAACGCGCCCATGTGCAGCCACATCGTCGCCGATCCCGGCCCGCCGTTATACAGGAACGAAATGGGACGCGTGGTCGAATCTTTCACGTCGCTGCGCGTGTAAGCGGCGGAATACATCAATCCGGTCGCTTCGCCTTTTTCGTTTTTCAGCAGTGTGGTGCTCGCCGTCGCTTTGTAGGGAATGGTTTGGCCGCCGATTTTGATGCTGTGATCGGTTACCGAAGATTCTTCTTTCGTTGCCGCCGCGTCGCACTTGTCTGGAGCTTTTGCTTCCGGCGCTTTTCCTTCCTTTTCCGGTGCTTGCGCATCCACGCGCGCCACTTGCCCAAACAACAAAACGCCCGCCGCAACAATCAAAATCAAACTTTTCCTCATCCGATTGCTCCTCCCAAACGAATCTCCGCGTGCTTCCTTCTAAGAACGCGCCGAGATTCTATGTTGCCGCGCCCCTTGAGTCAAAGGAGCCGCGCATCTCTCTGAGACGGTTTCCCGCGTGCTAGTATGAATTGAGTGGACATTTGATATGTTGCATTACTCGCCTGCACTTGGTTGGCGAAGCTCGCTCTTGGGAACGACGCGCATGGAACCACCAAAGTTCAGTCCAGCGGAGCTGGCCGCATTGCTCGGTGAAGCGGTTCTGTGGATGCAGCAGCAGCGTCAAAACTTTCTCCCTCGTAGCAAACCACTCGCCGCAGACCAAAGAGCAAAGCTCCTTCCATTCTTTTTGCCCCAGAATCTCGATCGCTTGAGAATCGTGGACATCTCGCAAACAGGCGAAACTATCCCGTACCCGCCATTCTACGAGCGGGTGCGCGCCGGAGGCTCGCGGGTGGTTCCCGACGCGGCGCATATGACGGCGATTCCTTTTGTGGACGTGGCGGTTTTTAATCGCGAGCCGACGCTGCGCACCATCTTTCACACGCTGGTCCACGTCGTCCAGTTTTCCATGGTGGGCCTGGAAAAAGTGATGAAGGGTTACTTCAAGGCTCTCGATGAATCAGGCTTGTGGATTGTCGTTCCCTACGAAGAACAGGCCTATGCCCTGGATGCGCGCTTCACCAAAGATCCTGCCGATTTCTTTTCCGTGGAAACCGAAGTCCACGAATGGATCCGCACCGGAAAATTCTGAGTCTCAGCGGAAAAGCCAACAATCAGTGATCGTCGCGGCTGTTCCCCGTGTCTTGGCAACCTTCGCTGACGGAAGTCACCGTATTGTTTTCTGCGGCAAGCGCGCAGTTGTACTCGCGGCCGCGGGAATTAGCCAGGTGGAAATGCTGCGAACTCTGCTGTCCGGAATGCCCGGTGATCTGGAATGAGGAATTAAGCTGCAGCGTATCCGTGCTTATGACGCTGTTTTCCACGGCGCTGGCGAAAAAGGGATCGAGGAGATCGTGCTTGAACTTTTGCTCTGAAGTGGTTTGCAAACCGATGGTGCCGTCAGAATTCAGAGTTTCCGTGATATTGAGAGTGAGCGGATACCGGAAGGCTTCGATGCTGGCGAAATACAAGCCGCGATCGTGCGTGATGGTGCGGGACTCGACGCCCGTGGTCTGCCTGATGTCCTGAATATAGGTGGTGGCATTGATGGTGAAATTCTGCGTGTTATTGAAATTGACGGACTGCAGGACGTCCGTTTCGACTTTTCCGTGTGAGGTGCGCACGAATCCGGAAATCTTAAAGCTGCGATCCGAGGCTACCACCACGGAACCGGTGACATCGCCGGAGGAATCCGCCTGTATATTTTCGGTGACCGTGGGATCAGGCGCGGCAGTGAGAGTGTTCCCCGTGAGTTCACCGGTCACCTGCTCGGAACCATGATCGAGATAAACAAGCAGAGTAGCGGTCGAAAGAAAGTAGCTGTCCGCGTTGAAGACGCTCAGCGAAATCGTGTGCGGCTGCCCGTCACTGAGGAGACCCGCGAACGGCGTCAGGTCCACGCGGTACGGAATGAAATTCAAGGTCTGCACGCCAGGGATCGGCGACCACAAGAAAGGATCGATGCCGCCGGTAAATATCCACGGATAAACGGGAGCAACCCCCGCGGCCTGACCGTCAACACTTACTTCCGTTTCGCGGAACCCGGTGTTTCCACACGATTGCAATTCATTGGCCACATCGTTCGGAACGCAGGTGTACCAGAATTCGTCGGAGGACTGGCTTTGCGAAATGACATCGAGATACGCGCGCTCAATATTCGTCGGAAGTGTAAACGTTTCCGAGAGTTGATCGGTCGTAGTGAACAACCCTTTGGCGCCGCCCGCCGCGTTGGGGAGCGGGTAAACTGCGTCGGGGAGTACACGGCGATCATCCCGGTCCCAATCGTGAGGGGCAGAGTAGAACTGGAGCGAAGCGCTGCCGAAAATGATGCCGGTATAGGTGCTGTTCACGAGGTTTCCCAGATCCACTTCACCGGATTGCGAAGTTTGGAAGAGTGCGCTGTAGTCCGTGAGATCACGCTCGACGTGCCACGAAGGGCCAAACGTCTGCGAAGGTTCCGGTGTCGTGCCGTAGTAAATGTTGACGTGGCCAAGAGAAACTTGCGCCGTGCGATCGAACTGCACGCCTGCAGTAACGTTGAAATCCGCCGCGAAAACAACTTTTCTCCAGGGACCGGGACAGGCGGGAGTGTATTCGTACGTCTTCGCCGAAAAGTCCGCGAACTCGAGATTCGAGTACAGCTGAACGACACACGGCTTTTCGTCCGGCACGGCAACCGGCGGATCGGCAGTGGAAGTATTCTGCGAACCGACGACCGGGACGGTGCGCTGGGCCAGAATGGGCCTAGGGCTGCTAGTCGCGAAAATTATAAAAAAACCTGCAACAGAAAAAATCCGGCGAAGCGGAATGGCTGCGTTGTGTGTCATGGCTGACAACTCCGGCAGAGTTAGGATTCCCGGGGACGTGGCGGCGGAAAGTATACCTCAGGACGGCCGCAGAAAAGTGAATGCTTCATTACTTCGATCCCTGCAGACGGCGTGCGCCGGCGCGCCGAAAGGGGTGTGCAAAAGTGAACAGTTTTGCTGGCTGGTGTTATCGCAGCATGGCAAAATGAACCAGGACGGCCGGGGTTAGAAAACCCTCTCTATCTACTCGGGCTTCAATCCAGGTTGCAATTTCAAACGGTGTCTCAATTTATCTTCAGGAGGGCAAGATACAAATGCACATTCACGTAAAGAAACCATTTTGGGTCAGGTCGGGGCTCGCAGCAGTGGCGTTGACAGCCACTCTCATTTTCATGAGCGCACCGACGGTTCGCGGCGACGAAGCGGCCTGCCAGCGGCGCATTGCCAAGGCCGACCACAGGTTGCACGAAGCCGCCGAACATCACGGATGGGAGAGCAGACAGGTAGTTGACGCACGCCAGCAATTGCACGAAGCGCGAGAATATTGCTGGGCGCACGCGCACAAGTGGTGGGACGAAGACGGCCATCGTTGGCACACAGACCGCGACTGGGATGATCACGACCATGATCATGACCGGGATCACGACCACGACCAGCACTAGACTCTCCATGCTCCAGCGTTGAGTTGTTTTCGAAGGGCGCAGCGGATTTGAGCTGCGCCCTTTTTTTGTTCGCGAGATTGCTACTGAATCCCGAATGCAATCTGGCGTGCCTAGAGCCCGTGGGATTGGCGGAAGGCGCGGACGACTGTGGCGACGTCCTCGTGCTTGGCATCAACGGCGAAGTTGAGACGGCGCATGTCGGCGGCGGAGAGTTTGCCGCCGAGATCGGCGAGCGCGGCACGCAATTGCGGGAACTGGGCAAGAGTGGATTGGCGAACAACGGGGACGGCATCGTAGGGCGGGAAATAGTGGCGGTCGTCCTCGAGAGCCACCAGACCAAGCGAATCGATAAGCCCGTCGGTGGAGTTGCCCGCGACGATGTCCACCTGATGATCGATGAGCGCGCGATAGATCAGGCCAAGGTCCATAACCCGGGGCTGCTCCACGAAATGCAGATTGTACCGGTCGCTCCAGCCACGGAAGCCGTCGGGGCGCTCGAGGAATTCGTAGCCAACGCCAATGCGCCATTTGGGCGCGAGCGGCGCGACGTCTGAGATTTTTTGGAGATGGAGATTTTTGGCCTCACCGCCGCGGATGACCATGGCGAAAGTGTTTTCGAAGCCGAGCGGCTCCGTGACTTCGAAATGGAAGCGCTCGGAGTAGAGCTGCTTGACGCGCTGGTATACGGCGTTTGTATCGCCGTCCGGCGATTCGTTCAGGACCGCAGTGAGGGCGGTGCCGGTATATTCGACGTAGAGATCGAGCTGGCCGGCTTCGAGCGCTTTATGAACGAGAAGAGTTCCGCCGAGGTTGGTCTTGCGCTCGACGGGAATACCGGTGCGAGCCTCGATGTGTTGGGCGAGGAGTTCGGCGAGGATTACTTGCTCGGTGAAAAATTTGGAACCGATGGCGATTTTAGATTGAGGAGATTTGGTGCAGGCAGATAGGAAGTAAATGAGGTTAAGGAAATAAAGGAAGTAAAGGAAACGGAGAGAAGCTTGGCGCATGTCAGGCGACCCTCAAGCGGCGCTCGAGGAGGCCGAGAAGAAAATCGGCTAGGAGCGCGAGAAGGGCAGCGGGGATGGCGCCAGCCAAGATCAGCGAATCGCTGACGAGGGCAACGCCGCGGAAAATAAACGTGCCGAGGCCGCCCGCACCGATGGCGGCGGCGATGGTGGCCACGCCGATGGTGATAATCGTGGCCGTGCGAATTCCGGCAAGAATCACCGCGAGCGCGAGCGGGAAGCGGACGCGCCAGAGGATTTGCGCGCGGGTCATGCCCATGGCCTCGGCGGCTTCGAGGACAGCGGGATCAATGCCGGTAAGGCCGACATAGGTGTTGCGAAGAATCGGGAGCAGCGCATAGAGGACAAGGGCAACAATCGCAGTGCGCTTGCCGATGCCGCCGATGAAAGGAATGGGAATGAGGAAACCGAAGAGAGCAAGACTAGGGATCGTCTGAAAAATACTAGCGATTCCCAGTGCGATGGCGCGAAGCGCCGGGCGCTGCACGATGAGCATTCCGAGAGGGACACCAATTAGTATGGCAATCGTCATGGCGATGACCACCAGCATGAGGTGATCCAATGTTGTGCTGAGAATTTCGGCGCGGTGCTCGGTGAAGAAGATCCAACCGCTCGACGTCTGTATAACGGCGAAGTTCATGAGGGAGACCCCGGACCAACGGAGAGAGAGGAAGTGAACGCGCGGACCTCTGGATGATCAAGCTGGAGAAATTCCTGAGGCGTAGCGCTGGCCGCGATGTGGCCGGCTTCCAGAAGAATAATGCGTGATCCGAGAAGCAGGGCTTCGCGCAAATCGTGGGTGACGAAGACGATGGTTTTGCCGAGGCGCCGCGCGAGAGCGCTGAATTCGCGCTGAAGTTCCGCGCGCGTGACGGGATCGAGCGCGCCGAACGGTTCGTCCATCAGCAGAATCGGAGGGTCGGCGGCAAGCGCGCGAGCCACTCCCACGCGTTGGCGTTGCCCGCCGGAAAGTTCACGCGGGCGGCGCTTCGCAAATTCGCGCGGATCGAGGCCGACCAGTTGAAGCATCTCCTCGACGCGCGCCGCGATGCGAGGCTCGTCCCATTTTTCCAAAGTTGGAACGAGAGAAATATTCTCCGCAACCGTGAAATGGGGAAAGAGTCCAGCTTCCTGGATGACATAACCGATGCCGCGACGGAGGCGGATGGGGTCCCAGTCGGTGGTGGCGCGGCCCTCGACTCGAATCTGCCCCTTCGACGGAAGCAACATGCCATTAATCAATTTGAGGAGGGTGGTCTTGCCGCTGCCGCTGCGACCGAGAAGGACGACGGTTTCTCCCTGAGGAATCGCTAAGGAAATCCCGGAAACGATTACACGCGCAGGAATAACGTTTATGTAGTATGCCACGTCGTGAAATTCAATTAAATTTCCCGAGAAACTTGCGGTTTTCGTATTCATTTCGATTGACAGCCCCACATTCCGGAGCGAACATCTTAATGCACCTAGCCTCCCGGCGCTGAAATTTGGCGCATCCTTCGCGCGGAAGCTGCATCCAAAGGAAGGGGAAAATGTCATGGGAGCTTTGGCACTAGCTGTCCGCATCCGTCACGATCTTCATACCCGCCTGCTTGATGCCCGCGCTCGAACCGACGAGTTATTTCGTGTGGTCCGGGAAGAAGCCATTTATGACCGGCCGATTCCGGAGAGACACCGGATCATTTTTTATGTCGGACATGTCGAGGCCTTCGATTGGAATTTGCTCGGGGATCGTGCCTTCGGATTGCGCCCCTTTCACCGGACATTTGATAATCTTTTCGCGTTTGGAATTGACCCGGTCGGCGGCGGCTTGCCATCGGACACGCCGGCGGACTGGCCGGCGCGCGACGAAGTGGAGAGTTATAACCGCCGGCTGCGCGAGGAACTGGATCGCGCCATCGAACGAGCGCTGGACCGGCCGGTGGAAGGCCATCCGCACCTGATCCCCATGCTGGAAGTGGCCATCGAGCATCGCCTGATGCATGCGGAGACGCTGGCATACATGCTGCACCGGTTGCCGGGGGAGAGGAAGATTCACGCCACGGAGCGGGCCGGGTGGAAAGCGGCCCGAGCAAAGTCCCACCTGGTGGATATTCCCGCAGGTACAGTCACGCTGGGTCTGGAACGAATTCACGGAGATGAGTTCGGGTGGGACAACGAGTTTGGCGCGCACGAAGTGGAAACGGCGGGATTCGCGATTGAAAATCACAACGTGACGAATCATGATTTTCTGCGCTTTATCCAAGCGGGAGGTTACGAAAACCCCACGCTATGGAGTGAAGAAGCCTGGGATTGGAAGAAAAAGGAAAATATCGAGCATCCAGTATTTTGGAAACGCGACGGTAACTTGTGGATGTACCGCACCATGTTTGGAGAGATTCGCTTGCCACAGGAATGGCCGGTGTACGCTAGCCACGCGGAGGCCACGGCGTACGCGAAATGGCTGGGGCGCAAGCTGCCTACGGAGGCGCAGTTCCATCGCGCCGCGTATGGAACGCCCGACGGCGTGCGAGAGCGCGATTATCCGTGGGGCAACGAAGCGCCAACCGCGATCCATGGCAATTTTGATTTTCAATCGTGGGATCCTTCTCCCGTGGGCGCGCATCCAGGGGGAGCGAGCGCTTTTGGTGTGCAGGATCTAGTCGGAAACGGCTGGGAGTGGACACAAACGGAGTTCGCACCGTTTCCCGGATTTGCTGCGATGCCTTTTTATCCGAGCTATTCGGCAAATTTCTTTGACGGCAAGCACTATGTGATGAAGGGCGGCTCGCCGCGCACCGCCGCGTGCATGTTGCGGCGGTCGTTCCGAAATTGGTTCCAACCGCATTATCCGTATGTCTACGCGACATTCCGTTGCGTCGAGGACTAATCCAACCCAAACCAGGGAGATCCCATGCTGACTTCTTCCCTTCCCGTAAGGCACGTGTCTGAGTTTGCGTCGGATGTGCGCGCGAGCCTGACGAAGCCCGGCCAGAGAGAACTCCCTTCAAAATATTTGTACGACGAAGTGGGCTCGGCGCTCTTCGAAACGATTTGCGTCTTGCCGGAGTACGGGTTAACGAGAGCGGACGCGCGGCTGCTCGAAAAACATGCGGGAGAAATTGTGGGACGACTGCCGTCGCCGATTCAAGTGGCGGAACTGGGGAGCGGTTCGGGAAAAAAAACGCGCTGGATTTTAGAAGCGCTTTCGCGGCGACAAAAAACGTATTACTACCCGATCGAAATTTCACCTTCGGCACTGGCTGCGTGCGCGAAGGAGCTAGGACAGATCGATCTGGTTAGCGTGGTCGGCCATGAGCAACCCTATTTAGAAGGGTTACGCAGTGTCGCCGAAGGACGCGGGGATAAGGATCATCTGCTCGTGCTGTTTCTTGGGAGCACGATTGGGAATTTCGATCGCGATGCCGGCGAAGAATTTTTGCGGGAAACGAGGGCGATTCTCCGGCCGGGCGATGCGCTACTGCTTGGGACCGATCTGGAGAAAAGCGTTGAGCTGCAGTGGCTGGCGTATAACGATCCGGCGGGCGTGACGGCGGCGTTCAATTTGAATTTGCTGGCACGCATGAACCGTGAGTTGGGCGCGGATTTTGATTTGGGCAGCTTCCGGCACGAAGCGCGCTGGAACAGCGTGGAGCGGCGCATCGAGATGCATCTGCGCTCGACTTGTCAGCAAACCGTTAAGATCCCCGCTGCGGGATTGCGCATCATGCTCGAGGAAGACGAAACCATCTGGACGGAAAGTTCGCACAAATACAAAGCCGAAGAGATTCCGGAGATGGCGGCGCGCACGGGATTCCGCTGCGATGCTCAGTGGATCGACCGGGAATGGCCGTTCGCGCAGAACCTGCTGATTGCAAGATAGAGTGGTCCTGTCGTTAGCGAGCCGGTGACGGTTGCCGTCATCCGGGTGATTCTCATCCGTTGTCTTGAGAAGTCCTCCTCTGCGATGCTCCTTTCAATGAAGAGCACAGGCAAGAGTGCCTGTGCTACTGGGCCGATCACACCCCCCATTTTCTATAAGTGTTGCTGATAAAGGAGTTAGCGGTGGTGTAAGTGGTTTAGAATCAACAGTTGCGAGGTGGGGGCGGAAGTGTTGATTCTACAGGGGTTGGCCGTCCCAGGGTTTGCCGTCGATGGTGAGGCGGTAGTTGTGGTCGAAGTGGAGGGCGCC
>JABCZG010000004.1 GCA_013289835.1 Acidobacteriota bacterium
CGGGGTATTTCACCGTGCGGCAGTTTCTCGACTTCGCCAGGGCCAAGAGTGGCAAGCGCAATGCCCGACTGGTCGTAAAACTGTTCAGTCTGGGTCACGCCAGCGCCCAGCGGTACACCCGCAGGAGTCTCGTCTATCATCTCTGCTCACGGCAACTCTACTCCGCCATTGGCAAAGACTATCTCCGCAATCGGCGGGAGCACGAACTCACTCACATCAAGACCAGGCTCTTGGCGCTCGATTTCATTCTCGCTCATCCGAAAGAAGACTATTTCGAGACGGCGGAGGCCAAGCGCCGGTACTTTGTCGAGCGATTCAAGGTGAGCGGGAATCTCTTCGCTTCATCCGACGGGCGCGGCTATGGCATCACCTTCGCGGACAGATTCCCTCTCTGCATTGCCTATCCTTCTCCTGATTACATGCCTGTGGTTACCTTCACCTACGTTGATCCCGAACATCGAAACCTTGATGGGTATATCGCCCACTTGCGAACCTACCGGCCTCTCTTCCGAGAGCTCCCGGGCTTCCAATTCCTCTACATTTCGACCGCAGCAGGTCTACAGAAGGAAGCTGCGGAGCTCTTCTCCCTGCTTATCGAAGGCAAGGGCCTCGCTGATTTGACTCGTTATTTCGACCTGGAGACGAAGTGGGAGCGCGAGCAATACCGGCTCGTCACCGAGCAGGACGCGATCTTCTTGAGCGAGGCCCAGAAGCGTTACACGGGTAAAAGCATCGGCACTCTCTACCACCTCTGGCGTCGCAATCGACTGCCTAAGGATTTTCAGGCTGAACCTGTTCCAATGCCACCGCCCGCGCAAAAGATCCTCTTCCGAGCCGTTACCGTACCCGGCCATGAAGCCGTTTTCGGCGATAGGACGAAAAACTGGGGTGACGGCTGGCAGCTACGGGGTTGTTCAGGGGCAGCGTCACCTCGAAGTTCACCATCGAAGCCAACTCAAAGTTCTGAAAGAACAGCACATCCGTAAGGGAAGGAGGTGACATATGCACGCGGGCAAAACACTAGGATGGGCGGGAGCGACCCCACTTTTGGGGGCTTTCAGCCGCCCAAAATATCGTGGGATCGCTCCCGCCCGCCCCGAGCAGCTCGGGGCCGTGTTTTGTCCGCGTGCACACAGAGAAGCAATCGAACCTGAATGCAAAGTGCAAACAATCCTGAACAGCAAAGGAGAGAATCTCGATGCCAGTTCTGAAAGCACCAACCAAACAACCGAAGACTACACCAATCCAACTTCGACTCGACGACGCAGCGCGAATGAATCTGACGAAGTATGCGGAGTTCCTCGACAGCTCTCCGTCATACGTTGTGGCCGAGGCCGTGAAGCTGGTCTGCAGCAAAGACAAAGAATTCCAGTCTTGGCTCGCAGGCCAACAGAAAAACAATCATGAACCAATCACGAAGGGAGAAACGATTCAGCTCGAACTGAAGTGACAGCCCATGCACCACCGCCGCCAATTCCGTATGCGTGAGAACCCAGCGTCCGACCGACGACATGGCTCACGCGCGTCAGCAAAAGATACCGTCGAAAACAGTCTCGCTATTGACGAAGGACAATCGCAACGCCATGACTCAATGGCTGCTTTAGAACCGTCATCCACTACACATGCCGGTCCAAAGCGACCGGCCACAGGCAATGAGGCGAGAAAAGTCTCTCACTGGAATGCCTTCAGGCTGCCGTTGTCGCAATCGGAGGGTCAATTTGAGCAATTGTTGCGAAGCGAAGAGGCTGCCAAGCTACTGGGTGACATCCACGTTAAAACGCTGCAACGATACGCACGGCAGGCCAGACTCCCGGGGTATCGGATTGGAGGCCACTGGTATTTTCGCGCATCAGAGCTAGACGCGTGGCTCCGTTCTCGGATAAATTCATCGTGCCATCCGTGCCGCTTACAGGAGAAATCGGATGGAACATAAGCGGCAACGGGTTCAGTTTGGTTGGGTCTGTTTGAAAGCAAGAAAGAAAGGGCCAGACGTGTGGGTTCTGCGGTACCGCGAGAATTTGCCAAACAGAGTCACGAAGAGGCGGAGCGCAGTCATTGGAACCGTTCTTGAATTCCCGAACGAGTCCCAAGCGCGCAAAGCTGCTTTGTCCTGGCTTTTCTCGATGAACGCAGAAACATGTAGCGGAACGCCTGTTTCATTCGGTGCAGTCATTCGTCGGTATCTGACGGAAGAGATTCCTGAAAGGGTTTCGACCGCCTCGCGATATCGCTGTTGGCTGAAGAACCATGTCGAGCCGAAGTGGCGAGACCACCCCCTTGAGCAAATCAAACCGTTGCTCGTTGAGGACTGGCTCAGGAAGCTCGATTTGGCACCGAAAAGCAAGTCTCATCTCAAGAACCTGATGCGCGTCCTTTTTAATGCGGCCATGCGGTGGGAGCTGATTCCGTATCAGCACAACCCGATGAGTCTGGTCCGCGTCAAGGACAGCTCGAAAAGGCAACGGCAACCAAAGGCACTTTCCGTTGAAGAATTTCGGAAGCTGCTTGAAAACATTCCGGAGCCTTTTCGAACGATGTGCATTGTGGCTATGTGTTTGGGACTACGGATAAGTGAAATCCTCGGATTAAAGTGGCAAGACATCGACTGGGAAGGTCTGCGATTGGCAGTGCGGCAAGCCTACGTCTACGGACAAGAGGGCGAGCTCAAAACACAAGCCTCCCAACGATGGTTGCCCCTCGACAGATTGCTAGCGGAGAAATTTCGGGAACACAAAATGAAGTTTGCTTCGTTCGCTATTTGTGATGCGTGGGTTTTCGCGAATCCAGAAACGGGCCGACCGTATTGGCCAGGCCGAATTCAAGAAAACTGGCTTGTCCCTGCAGCACGGAAGGCAGGATTAGGCCGGATCGGCTGGCACACGTTTCGTCACAGTCATTCAACGTTGCTTCATGCGCTGGGTGTCGATCTCAAAGTGCAACAGGAACTCTTGCGGCATGCAGATATTCGAACAACGATGAACATCTACACGCAAGCAGTTCCCACGGCGCTTCGAGAAGCGAACAGTAAAGTTGTTCGTCTAGTGCTTCCAGCGCAGGTTGCCTAGCGTTAATGGCCCCCTGTGGCCCCTTGAAAAGCCACAAATCATTACTTATGAAGGAGATGTTGGTAGGGGCGGTGGGGATCGAACCCACGACCTTCGGCTTAAAAGGCCGCTGCTCTACCACTGAGCTACGCCCCTGTGGCGCTTCTTACATCTTACATTGAAAAGATTTACCGCGCACTTCGCTTGGCCGCGTGCGAAGATTTTCAGAATGTGATCGCACGTGCATGGTCTTACACCAATGCGCGATCCATCGCAGAGAAAGAACAACTACAACAGGTATGACAAGGCCCGGCGTCCTGTCACCCAAGCGACCCGGCTACCATAGCGGGCTGCCCATTCGGCGGCCGGTCGGAGCACCTGTAAACTGCGACCGCCGCTTCGATACAGACTATCGATTTTTCTTCTTGACAACAAATCACAATTCCATATTATGGCACGCGTGCCACAATCTAAGACAACCGGTTCTCCTTACAAAGTCCAAGTCCTCGACCGCGCCTTGGCAGCCCTGGCCATCTTGGCCAAGAGCTCCAGTGATTGCAGTCTCGCGGAGTTGTGCCCTGCCCTGAAGCTTCACAAGAGCACCGTCCACCGCCTGATGATGGTTTTGGAACAGCACCGCTTGGTGGTCAAGAACCCGGAAACGGGGCGCTATCGTTTAGGGCTACGACTCTACGAACTGGGATCTCGCGCAATCGATGGCCTTGACCTCCGCGGACGTGCGCGCCCCTATCTGGACCGCCTGCAAGACGAATTTGGCGAGACCGTTTTCTTCTGCATTCTCGACGAAGGTCAGGTTTTTTACGTCGAAAAGGTCGAATCGCAACGCAGCGTGCGAACTGCCTGCACCGTTGGAAGCCGCGCGCCAGCGTATTGCACGGCGGTCGGCAAGGCCATGCTCGCGGAGCTTCCAGACTCGGAAGTGAGCAAGATTGTGCGCCGCTGGGGGCTAAAACCGGTCACGCCAAATACGATCACTACGGCGACCGCACTCAGAGCCGAGCTAAAAGCTGTGCGCGCTCGGGGTTTTGCCATCGACGACGAAGAAAAAGAGGAAGGCCTGCGGTGCATCGGTGCAGCTGTTCGTTCGCATTCCGGAAAGTTGGCGGCGGCCATGAGCATCTCCGGACCCGCGTTCCGGATGACCAAGGAGCGAGTACCGCAGATTGGCCGGGCGCTGATGGAAGCAGCCGGCAAGCTGTCCGACGAACTGGGATACCAGCCGGCACAAGCGGTGCTGATGCACAGCGCAGCCAAGTAAAGGATGTGAACGACCCGGCGAAAGCCGGGTTTTTTGCGGCCCGTTTCGGGAGTGGGATGCAGTCTCATAGTGTGGTACGACCTGCTTTTGGCGAGGCGGAGCGGCTGTACCGCGTCTCGAGGGAAGCATGGATATACAGGCGCAGAGGTGCGCTGCGCAGAAATAGGAGAAGCCGATGCTTGGAAAATTCGCGGTGAGGGTGGTTTTCTTCTTGGTAGCCGTGCTGCTTCCCAATGTTTTGAGGGCGCAACTCACGACGAGTACGATCTATGGCCGAGTGACCGATGCAAATGGCGGCACGATCGCCAGCGCCCAAGTGACGGCAACGAACACGGACACAAACGTCTCGCGAACGGCGCAAACGAGCGCCGAAGGCGAGTACAGTATCGAATTTTTACCGGTTGGCAACTACCGGGTGGAGATCGCAGCCCCGTCATTCAAGAGATTCGTGCGAGCGGGTGTCGTGCTCGAAGTGAATGTACCTGCCCGTGTAGACGCGGTGCTGCAGCTAGGAGACATCAACCAGACGGTCACAGTTTCTGAGAGTGTACCGCTCGTGAACACGACCAGCCCGGAGATCGGGCGCACGATTGAGAATCAAGAAGTCGTTAACCTGCCGCTCGTGAACCGTAACGCCTATGAATTGCTGGAGCTCACCCCAGGCGTTCAGAACAGCAGCTTCAATCCGGGCCAGCCAAATCCAGTAATAACCCTCGGATACCCGGAGCAGCGAACCTTCATTAATGGCGGCGTGGACGGCGGGGCGGGATCGGTCAGCTATTACCTCGACGGCGGAATCAATATGACCGGGTTGCGCAACACGGGCAACGTTCTTCCCAATCCTGACGCCATTCAGGAATACCGCGTCGAAACGAATAATTACAATGCGGAGTACGGAAAAATGTCCGCTGGCGTCATAACAGTGCTTACAAAGACCGGCACGAACAATTTTCACGGCGGGCTGTTCGATTACTGGCGAACCGATGCCCTGAACGCCGCTCCCTGGGACTCCACAGTTGGAACTCCTCCTCTGCGGCGGCAGCAATTCGGCGGGACCATCGGGGGCCCCATCCGAAAGGACAAGACCTTCGTCTTCGGCTCCTACCAGGGTCAGCGCCAGCTCAGCAGCTTTCTGTTCAACGGCGCCACATTGCCGACATCGGCAGAGGCGGGAGGAAATATGGCCGCGCTTCTAAAAGGCGGCTCCTTGCCGAGCCAGTACACGTGCGGTTCGCCGACGGTCATCTGCTCTTCGTTGCTCGATCCCGTCGCCAAGACGCTGCTCACTTCCAGCGTTTTTCCCAATATCCCCACGGCGGGCACTGGCGCCTTCCAAGCGGTGGCCCCGAGTCCGTACAACACGGATGAATTTCTGATCAAGGTGGATCACACTCTCACCAGTAACCAACGACTGAGCGGAAGCTACTTCTACACGAGCGGAAACAATGAGGTTCCTCCCCTGAATGCCACTACCGGCCAGCCCAACGGCAACATCCCATGGGACGTACAGCAATTCACCTGGCGGCAGCAGAATGTGAACGTAAGCGATACTTGGACGGCCAGGCCCAATTTGGCGAACCAGCTATGGCTCGGCTATACGCGCAATTTTGCTGGACGACTCAACCTGCCTGGCACATCCTTGGGCGATCTTGGCTCGGAATTCACAGTTGAGGGGCCGCACTCGCTCCCGCAGATCTCCGTGACGGGCTTCTTTACGGCGGCGAGCGCCATCGCCGGGCCCGTCGCGGGTTCAAACTTCTATTCAGTGCGGGACGTGGTTAACTTAACCCGCGGCCGGCATTCGATCTCGTTCGGAGGCGATGAAACTCTCGACAAGGACGTTCAGGAAACCTTGTTGAACAATTACGGCGTGTTTGGCTTCAATGGCACGAACATCAAGGATGCCGTGTCGGGCAAGACTCTCGCGGTTCCGGCGCTCGCGAATTTCGTGATGGGCTTGCCGACGTCTGTCTCGCAGGACGCCCCGGTGACCGGCTTCACGAACAATTGGAGCACCGGGCTATTCGTGCAGGATAATTTCCGGATCTTTCCTAGGCTAACCGTGAACCTGGGTTTGCGTTGGGACATTCAGACACCGCCCACAGATCCTCAGAATCGAGGGACCAGCTTCGAGGTGGGAGAGCAATCGACGGCGATTCCGACGGCTCCGCAGGGCGCCCTCTTCACTGGTGACCCGGGCGTGACGCGCGGCATCGTGCCGGTCCGGTGGCATCACGTTTCACCAAGAATCGGATTTGCGTGGGATCCCTTCGGCGACGGCAAAACTTCGATCCGAGCCGGTGCCGGAGTTTTCTACGGCAGCGTTTCAGGCAACGAATGGAACACTGTCACCAATTTCGAGCCTTCTGCCGTACGCTTCACTTTCACAAACGTCACACAGCAAGTGACGGGATCAGGCCTTACGGCCGTGCCGCAGGGCGCGACGCTCTCCTGCCCCTACAATAAGCTGGTGGCCAAAAACGCCTCGGGCTCACCACTCGGTCCGACGGTGACGTGTGCCGCCGGGAGCGGAAGCGGCGTAAGCGGCATCGATCCTTTTCCGTTCGTTCCGCCGCAATTTCTCACCCCCGGAGGGCCATTCTTCGGTTTTTCGAAGAATTTCCAGTGGCCGTATAGCTATCAGGCCAATTTATCCATCCAGCGCCAACTCACCCCTAACTTGACCGTATCTGCCGCTTACGTAGGCAATTTCACCCACGATTTGCCTTTCGCACAAGACATCAATGCTCCTGCTACCGGCTCGCTCGCACCCGCTTGCGCGACCACTAGTGGCGCGAATATCGTGGATCGCCGACCGATCGACAATCCTGGGGTGGCCACTTGCGCTGGACCGGGAAGTCCGTTTGGCACTGTTTTGCTTGTGCAATCCAATCAAAAGGCCTCGTATAACGGACTCCAGGCAACGGCCCAGCTAAGAATGACTCATGGTCTTATCCTGTACAGCTTCTACACCTTTAGCCATACCTTTGACAGCGTCCAACTGGACAACAACACCACGCAGGGCGGGGCGGAGGACATGACCAATCTGGGCTTGGAACGCGGGCCGGCGGATTTCGATCTTCGTCACCAGTTTGTGACGGCGCTGGTGTGGCAATTGAACTACTATCATGGGAACCATTTGTTGGCGCGCGAAGTCGCGAATGGATGGACGATTTCACCAATCATTAACATCCATAGTGGTTTTCCTTTTACAGTTCTCGATGGCAAAGATGCCAACCTGACCGGCAACAGTGCCACAGAGCGAGCCGAACTTGTGCCTGGGCAGAACCCGGTCTTGAGCAATCGCACTGCGGCCGAGTGGTTCAATACTGCCGCGTTCTGCCAGATTCCCAGCACGATTCCCACCTGTCCGAGTAGCGGACTTTCGATTGATGGAAACTCATCGCGTAATATGCTCCGTGGCCCCACGTTTAAGGACGTGGATCTCGCGATCTCTCGCGACTTTGTTTTCAAGGAACACTTGGATCTGCAATTGCGCGCCGATGCCTATAACGTTTTCAATATCGTGAGCCTGAACTCTCCGGGCGCCACGGTGGGCACGGCTACATTCGGAGTAATCACCTCAGCGAGCGCCATGCGCCAGCTTCAGCTTGGTCTTCGTCTCACATTCTGACGGCAGGCCCTGTTGCTGAATGCGATTTCATGTATCACTGGCAGCCGGGAGAAGTACCTTGATCCCGGCTGCCGGAGATGTTCAACCCGGAGTTACATGCAAACTCGTTTGTTTTAAGCTAGTCGAGGAAACACGTTACGTGTTTAAAGGAACCATGAACACCAACACTCCAAGTCCAGTAGAAAAAATGATATTTCGAGGTACCAACGCCAAACCGGGTCGCCACATCTCTGTTTCGCCACAAAACAGCACCATGTGCCATCTCGCCTACGGACGCATTAGGCTAGATTCCGCCATGCCAAGCGTTGCCTTTGCCAACGGCGAACGTGAAACCGGGCTAATCGTTCTTTCCGGCAGGGCCACGGTCCGAACGGATGGAAAAGAATACGAGCTTGAACGCTTCGACGCCCTCTACATTCCGAGAGACGCCAAGATCGAAGTGTCCACAATAGGCGAAGTAGATATCGCCGAGTTTTCTTCCGACGTCAAAGGTAATTACCCGCTTCAAGTTGTGCGTTACGCGGAAACTTCCAAGGATCCGGGGATGAAATTCAGCGCAGGCGGGCCCGGTTCTTCGCGCCAGCTGAATATGCTGATCGCAAAAAACGTGCAAGCGGGACGCCTGGTGGCCGGCTTCACGCACTCAGACCCGGGCAATTGGACGAGCTGGCCTCCGCACGAACACGCCAAGATGCTGGAAGAAATGTACGTTTACTTTGACATGCCGGAACCCGCGTATGGCATTCAACTGGTGTATAACAACACCGACTATCCGGAACTGGTAACGGTGGTGCGCGACGGCGACGCCGTATTGATGCCCAGCGGGTATCACCCGAACGTCTCCGTTCCCGGCCACCGCATTGCCTTTCTCTGGGCCATGGCCGCGCATCGCGAAGTCGAAGACCGCCAGTTTGGCGTCGTGAATATTCAGCCGGGATTTCAGCAAGGCGGATCTGGATTAGAAGTCGGCCGCAAATAACAGAACCCTGGAGACTTTCCAGATGAATTTGTCAAACTCGCCGCAATCTCCATTGTCGGCTCTCCCCGCGACCGATAATGCGGCGGCCCTCGGCGCTCAATCCAGCAATTTCCGCTGGATCATCTGTGCGCTCCTGTTCCTCGCCACCGTGATTGCCTATGTCGATCGCGGTGTCATCGGCTATCTCGAAAAATACTTGGAAACCGTCATCGGATGGAACACCATCCAGTATGGATATATAACCGGAGCATTTCAGGCGGCCTATGCAATCGGGCTGGTGTGCGCAGGCCGCCTGACGGACCGTCTGGGTACTCGCAAAGGCTTTGCGATTGCCATTTGTATATGGAGCGTCGCCGCCATGCTCCCGGGCGCAGCCTACTCGGTTGTTACGTTCGGTATAGCGATGTTCATCCTCGGCTTGGGCGAGGCGGCAAATTTTCCCGCTTGCATCAAAACGGTGGCCGAGTGGTTTCCGAGAAAAGAACGTGCTCTGGCCACGGGCATCTTCAATACCGGAGCGAATATCGGCAATATCGTGGTGCCGCTGGTGGTGCCCTTTCTCGTTTTTTCACTCGGGTGGCGAGGGGCGTTCATCGGTACTGGCGCGCTGGGCTTTGTTTGGCTCGGCTTCTGGCTATGGCTATATGCAAGACCGGAGGCACACTCGCGGGTTTCCGCGAAAGAGTTGGCCATCATCCAAAGTGATCCGCCAGAGAGGATTCAAGGCGTACCGTGGGTCAAGCTCTTCCCCAGAAAAGAAACTTGGGCCTTCTCCATCGCCAAATTTCTCACCGACCCCATCTGGTGGTTCTATCTCTTCTGGTTGCCCCGCTATTTACAAGGAACATTCCACCTCAATCTCTCGCAGAGTCGCAAGCCGGTCGTGGCGGTCTATGTTGTCTCCATCGTGGGGAGCATTGGAGGCGGCTGGCTTTCCGCTATCTTTCTGAAGCGAGGAAAAAGCCCGAACTTTGCGCGCAAGATGGCCTTGCTGATCTGCTCCGTGGCCGTGGTACCCGTGGTTTGGGCGCCATTCTCGAACAATCTGTGGGTCGTCGTCTGTCTGGTCGGCCTCGCTGCCGCCGCTCACCAAGGATGGTCCGCAAATCTATTCACGCTCCCATCCGACACCTTCCCCAAAGCGGCGGTCGCCTCCGTCGTAGGAATCGGAGGAATGATGGGAGCCATCGGCGGGGCCCTCCTGCAAACGGCCACCGGCTATATCGTTGCGAGAGCCAACAGCTACGTCCCACTTTTCGTCCTCGCTTGCTCAGTTTATCTGCTGGCCTTGCTCATCATTCAACTCCTGGCACCGAAGCTGGCGCCTGCCAAAATCGATTAGGAATGGAGCGCTTTCTCCGATGAGTCTTGAGGCCTTCCAGTTGAGCGGCAAAAATGCCTTGGTAACGGGCTCGCACCGCGGGCTTGGCGCTGCCATTGCCGTGGCTTTCGCAAAAGCCGGAGCGAACGTCGGTTGCCACGGGCGAGATCCGAAGCCCGGCCCCGCCTGCGACGAAATTCGTTCTGCTGGACGGAAGACATTCTATTTCGCGGCGGATCTGGCAAATCCCAAAGCCTGCTCTGGTCTCATCGAGAAAACAGTCTCCGAATTCGGTTCCATCGACATTCTTGTGAACAATGCAGGAATCATTCGCAGGGCTCCCGCCGCCGAATACCCCGCTGAATTCTGGGACGAACTCATTGCCGTAAACCTGACCGCCGTGTTCCACCTGTCGCAGCTGGCCGCGCGGCACATGCTCGAAAAAGGCACTGGGGGCAAGATTTTGAACATCGCTTCCGTGCTCTCCTTTCAAGGCGGAGTTCTCGTACCCGCATACGCGGCGGCCAAGGGCGGCGTTGCGCAACTGACAAAAGCGCTGGCAAACGAATGGGCCGCCAAAGGAATCAACGTCAACGCCATCGCCCCCGGATATATGGCGACCGACATCACCACCGCGTTGCGAGACGATGCCGCCCGCAGCCGTCAGATTCTAGAGAGGATTCCAGCGGGCCGCTGGGGCGAACCAAGTGATCTTGCCGGCGCCGCAGTCTTTCTGTGCTCCTCCGCCAGTGATTACGTTCACGGCCATGTTCTTGTCGTGGACGGAGGCTGGCTGGGACGCTGAGCAATCGAGTCGTGCAAGCATCACAGAAGAAGCAGCTTCGTACTTGTCCGAGTGAATTGGAGAACGCAAATGAGCGCGCAAACAAAAACGTTTCCGGACTTCATCGTAGTCGCACACAAAGATGGCAAGGAGTCATCTCCGGAGAAAGGTCTGAAACGCCGCGTCCTCGCCTACAACGACAAATTGTTTCTCGCGGAGCATGAAATGGTGAAGGGCTGGGTCGGGACGGTGCACAGCCATCCGCACGAGCAAGTCGTATATGTCGTGCATGGCCACATCAAAATCACCTGCCAAGAAAAAACCGTCGATGTTCGAACCGGTGACACCTTTGTCGTGCGCGGCGGCGTGCAACACGGCGCATCCGCCGTCGAAGACTCCCTGGTAATCGACGTGTTCACTCCGTGCCGGGAAGACTACATCCGTTGAAATATTCGTGTTCGGTGCTCTGAACAAGGTCACAAGGTAGAGTCGTCTGGAAATGGGCGCACTCATTTGACGAACAGGTGATCGGTCTCGCGATGCGAAACAAAATACTTCTTACAACGAAACTACTCGGACTGCTTCTCGCAGGTCTTCTCTGTGCCAGTTGCGTTTCGTTCGCACAAGCGCCCGCCGACGAGCCGCAAATCCAGACTTCCGAACTCAATCGTCAGGTCCGGGATTTTCTGCAAAAGGAGGTCGCCGCCCACGTCGCCGATATCAACACTCTCGATCCCCCTCCGGATCGCGTAGTCGGAGCGCTCACGACCGGAGAGTTTTCCTGGGGCACATTCATGCGAGCTCTAGGCGCCTATTCCGAGCTCGCGGGAACCAAGACCATTGCAGGCCATGACGTCCCGCAAATGCTCGGAAAAATGGCCCAAATCGAACTGGACCACGGTGGAAAGACCTGGGCCCAACTCTACGCAGCCATGGCCCTGGAGAGTTTTGGAAAAGCTCTAAACCAAAACGCTCTATGGCGGGGATTATCTTTCGAAGAAAGAAAGACATACATTGCCTTGCTCGACCCCAGCCGCTTTTACGATGCAAAGTCTCATACGCTAATCCATCTCCCCGAAAATTATTTCGGAGTCGCGGCGCGCATCGCGGCAATCGACTACGAATTGGGCCTCAATAAGGATCGCGCCTCTCTCGACGACTTGCTGAATCAGGCCGCAAAACAATTCACCGGCGGAGCCCTCTTCGCCGATGATGCTCTGCCAACCGGCCGTTACGACCGCTACTCCAATGAGTACGCCAGAGCCCTTTTCGATGCCGCCGAACTCGCCGGCCGCCAAGACCTCATGAAAGCCGTCGCGCCCTCTCTAAAAGAACAGATGCATCTCTGGTGGGACTTGCTCTCCCCCGACGGCTACGGTTACTCCTGGGGCCGCAGCCTTGGCGCGATCAGTTACATGGACACCATGGAAATCGCTGCCTTCCTCGGCGATCATCCTGAATTCCGCCCCGCCCCGCTTCCCCAGCTTGCGTCCGCCTATTTTGCCGCGTGGTCCTGGCTGCGCCACGACTTCAATGATGAAACTCACTTGCTCTCCATCTTCGCCTTTGGAAGAGGCGACTACAGCTACATCACCAAGGAGCGCGAATGGCAGCAGACCACAACGTTTTTCGGCAAGGTGACCGGTGCTCACCAGTTGTTCATGAAGGCGCTGGAAAAAGAAGAAGTGAGAAGCTTTCCCGCCATGTTGCATTTCGCTGACGTGGCCCGCTTTGAGTATTTCCAAAACGGCCCTCGCCGCAAATTTGGAGTTTGGGTTGTTCGCCAGGGAAACATTCATTTTGCTTTGCCTTTCGTGACCGGACCAAAGGCCGCAACTTCGGACTACGAGCCCGCGCCTCACGGATTCCCCGGTTTTGCAGCTCCCGTGGAGAAAATATATCCCTGCCTCATTCCATTCCTCGAACTCGAAGACGGCCGGACCATTGCTGCGGCCGACGGAGCCGATGAGATCAATCCCGCCGCAAACGGAATGAGCGTCACTGCAGTCTGGCGGCATTGGGTTGTCGTCAGTTCCAAAGCCGGAGAAGCGTTCGATCCAGATCTCATCTCTGAAGCAACCTGGTCCTTCCAAGGAAACACTCTTCACCGAACAGAATCGCTCACGGCGTCAAAACCGCTGACAATCCGCCGTCTCTGGCTGGCAATCCCCAGCCGCAACAACCATCTTGAGACTACCGAGCGTACCGGAGCCCGAATCGACCAGCTCACTTCAAACGGAAATTCGCTCGAAGTGCAGATCACGCATTCTGACTGGCCACTCGAAATTTCCGCTTTCGCAACCGGCGACGACGCTCTAGGCCGCGGCGATCGCGGACCAATTCCCCTGCACTTAATCCTCGAATCAGCGAATATCTCCCTGGCCCCTGGAACTCCAAAGAGTTGGGATGTCTCACTATCTGCTCGCTGAAGGTTGGAGAGGCCGCGTGAGACAAATCGAACCTCAGCTTTAAGTCTGGATTGCTTCGAAGTGTTGAACCGGAAGCCCTACGTGCACGAATTCCCTGGTGGCCTACGCATGACAAGAACTTAGAGCGCTGAGGAAACCGACGTCCCAGCCGCGGCAAAAACCGTCGCCATCTCCGCCTGCGCAAACGTCAGGAAGCACTCCACCACCACAGGATCAAATTGCGTCCCACTCGCTTCCTTGAGCCGCCGCACCGCTTCTTCGTGCGGCAATCCTTTGCGATATGGCCGCGAAGAAACCATCGCGTCAAACGCATCAATCACACAAACAATCCGCGAAACAACAGGTATCTCCGTGTCTTTCAATCCCGCCGGATATCCCTTCCCGTCAAACGTTTCGTGATGATGAAGAATGTCCAGGGCCGCCCGTTCGAATCCCGGCAGCATGCGCAGCACCGCCCATCCGTACTCCGGATGCTTCTTCATCAGCGCATATTCCTCGGGCTCTAGTTTGCCCGGCTTACGGAGGATGGCGTCCGGAATTCCAACTTTCCCGATATCATGCAACAGCGCCGCAACTTCCAAATTCTGCAGCGCGGATTCTTCCAGCCCGAGTTCCTGCCCCACGCGCATGCCCCACTCTGCCAGCCGCGTGCTGTGCACGCCTGTGTTGAGGTCTTTCAAGTCCAACAGTTGGTTGAAAGCGCAGATAACGGAACTTCGAAGCGCGGAAGTTTGTTCTTCGAGCTGCTTGATTCGAATGAATTCCGGTGCCCGCAGGGATAGGGCTCCCTCGCCGAGCACCGGAATCCGAGACTCAGCCATTATTGTTATCGGCTCCCGGTGGATACCCAGGAAGCCACTGCCTGATACACATTCAAGCGGCCATTGTTGAGGTTCGGAGTAAGTTTTTGCGCGTTCGCCAGCGCCTTCGCAGCTTGCGATTGATTCACCGGTTGTTCTGCCGCACTCAGCATCAGCGCCACCGTGCCTGCAACCATTGGAGAGCTGAACGATGTTCCGGAAGCACTCGCATACGTCCCACCGGGGAACGTGCTGACGATGTCCTCCCCAGGAGCTGCAATCCAGACATCCACTGCGCCGTAGTTGGAGAAGGATGAAAGTGTGTCGTAATTCGAGGTCGAAGCAATGCCGACCACGAAGCCGTCAAGCGCCGCAGGATAAACCGGCGCGCTTGTGCTCTCATTACCGGCCGCCGCAACCAAAACCACACCCGCTTTGTTTGCGTAGGTAACCGCCTGATTCAGCGATGGCGAAGAAGAGGTCAGGTCGAAGCTCATGTTCACCACATTCGCGTTGTGCTGAACCGCGTAGTACAGAGCCGCGACGATATTCGACAGATATCCCGTACCATTCGATGAGAACGCCTTCAGCGGAAGAATCTTCGTTCTCGGCGCAATCAAGTGGATGAGTCCACTGGTCATCGTGCCATGGCCAAACGCTGTATAGTCTTTCCCGTCCAGAACCGCAGCAGTGGATTGATCCAGCACCGCAGCCGTGGATTGCTGCACGTATCCCGGTTGCTGGTTCTGCGCGCCGGTATCAACGTATCCATTCTGGTAGCCAGGCACGTCGAGCCATTCCGAAGCCCCCGGTTGGTTCCGCGTAAAGTCATAGCCCTGCAACATCACGGGATAGAGAACAGGATGATTGACGTCCACGCCTGTATCAATCACTGCGACGATGCCGGTGCCGGCGATTCCGAATCCGTTCTGCGTGTCCTGCAACCGGATGATCTGCGCCGCAGGCTGGTCCGCATACCCGTGCCACACAATCGTCCCGTAGTAATTCACCGGAGCAGAGTCGTAAAGGCCGGATGGAATACTAGGCAAGGGCGCTTGTGGAATGGGCAGCAGTCGATCGGCTTCAATGCTGACGATGCCCAGCAAGGACTCCAAAAGCCTGACGGTGCCATTCACAAGATTGGCAAGTAGATTGTTAGAGCCGGTCACCAGAAACGTCTGGCCAACCTGACCATCCAACCCACCTTGCACCTGACATTGGAGCAGATTGCAAAGATTGAGGACGGAGGACAACCCGCCCGTGGTGCGCACGATATAGCGATTTTGCGCTGCCGCAGGGCTTGGAACCACCAGCGTCAGAACGATCATCGCAACAACGAGGGTTATGCGTTTCATATTTGCTACCCCTAAGGGGTTCTCCACCATTGAATTACTCGTTTATAGGCGCAGTCAGTTGCCCTTCTAGTTTCTTTGGGCAAGCTTTCTCCGCCAATAGTACGAGTGTGCCTTCTTGACCAAACAAAACTCCCAGCGGGCTTGGTACTTCCGTACCAAAGATGCGACGCTCTCTAACTGCATGAAAACATTGCCTTTCATGCCTTGCCTCCCGGCAGCCGCCCCAGCGCTTCTCGCAGCGAAATCACAATCGGCTGGCCGCCCGGTCGCGCAAACGTCATTTGCAGGTCGCCGCTGTTTTCCACTTCTCCGCTAAACTCGCCGAACTGATTCGCCACTGTATGCACCACCTGCCCGCGCATATTCGAGAGCAGGATCCGCGTGTCCTGCGCAATGATCTCCGGATGGCTCAAGTCCAGCAGTTGGCCGGTAATCACGATGCGGTTGCTGCCAGGCTTCCCCTCCACCTGCACATCAATCTGATATGGGTCCGCGCGATAGAGCATTTGTCGTGTGCTGACTCCTGCCGATCGCGCTCCTTCGAAAACCGGCTGCAGAAAACTATCGAAGAGCACCTTAATCCGGCTGTCCGCTCCCTTTCTGTGACCCGCCAACCCAGCGCCCGCAAATGCTGCTTTGGCAAGTCTGACGGCGCCTTCCGGCGGCTGATAGTTCCCTTGCGCCGCACCCGATTCTCGAACTCTCTGCCAGACCGATACGGTTTCCATGCAGCGCTTGCAGCTCTCCTTCAGGTGCTTCTCCATCAACTTCTTCTCTTCCGCGCTCACCACTTCATTCACAAAGTCGATCCACTTCTCTGTCTTAAAATGTTCCATCTCTTCCCCCCAGATTCCTTTCGCTCCCCCACGCACTCCCCAGTGCACGGGGTGATGATTCAACCCTCGTGGCATAAGGGACCGCAGCACCTCCAAAAGTATAGAGAATCTGAAGGCTAGCTAAGTCTCGTGGAATCAGTAACTTTGCCGACCAGAACGAAGGGGGCCCAGAAGTAAGGATGAGGATTTTTCCGACGAAGCTCTTTCATCGCTAGCTGCAGCGCGTCGGCCATATTTCCGTTCGCGATGTACTCTCGATAGAAGGCCTGCATCAACTGCGACGTGCTTCGATCATGAACGTCCCACAAGGACAGCAACAACGTCGTCGCCCCAGCGCAGAAGAGTCCTCTCTGCAGCCCGAGTAATTCATCCCCGGCCGCAACGAAGTTCATCCCCGTCGCGCAACCGCTCAACGTCACCAGTTTCGCGTTCAGTCTCACCTGGTAGAGGTCATACAAATTCAAATATCCATCTCCCAGTCGGATCCCCGAAAACATCGGGTTATCCTGTCGGTACACGCCATGCGTCGCAATATGCAGCAAGCCGCTCTGCGCACCCTTTCCGCGCAGCAACGAAGATGTCGCTTGCTCCCCAAGATACAGCGAAGCCTGCGGCAACAGCGCTGCAACTCCTTGCACCTCATCCAGTATTTCCGGCGCTCGCTCATCCGCGATTCCGAGAATCAACGAATCCGTGTTCGCGCTCGCCGTTTTCTCCTGGCACAACGAGAAAACCGTCGCGCTGGGCGCATACGAAACCGCATACGCATCGCAGAGATACTCCTCCCCATTGCGCAGCGCATGGAATGGCAAAAAATGCAGCGAACCGTGCGGTACCACAATGAGCTGCTTCCCTTGAAAAAACGGTCGCAGGGGCGCAATCAATTCGCCGTACAGTGACTCCAGGTGACTCTGCGTGGCTCGCAGGAGCGCTTGTTCAAACCGCTGCACGTACTCATTTCCCATCCGAAACTTTGACAGTTGAAATCGTAGCAATTGCAAAAAGTGCGTCACTCTCGACAGCACCGTCACCGGCAGGATTCGAATCTCCCTGCGCGTCACTACCGCGGCAACCAGCTGCTCCCCCGCCGAGAAATACTCCACCATCGTCGCGTCCTCCGGGAGATTGGCTTGCAGCTTCGTAAGCGAAAAATCCGCTGGCGCTTCCAGCGTCGCGTTTTCCCGCTCATGCGCCGGCAACTCCCGCAGTGTTCGCAGCAATTCCTTCTCGTGCGACTGCGCCTTTTCCTGCAAACCCTGCAGTCGTTGCCCCGATTTTTCCTCGGGTCGTAGCTCTTCCAACTCGATCCGGTGGTAGTACCAGTTCAGTTCTTCGCGCAAATCTCTAATCCGGCGAACCAGGTCGCTCTGCCCCGCGTCTCCCAGCGGAAGGCTTTGTCCGCTTTGAAAGATCATCTCGATCATGCTCCGCGATTTCGCGGCTTCCATGCACGCTAGGGCCTCTTGGGCGGACGTGTCCGTCCCATCCCCCGAAATATACCAATCCACTAGCGCCTCGTAGACCTCCATCCGGTTTTTGACAAACGAGATTTTCAGCTCCTCGCCCTGCAACCGGCTCCGCAACGCTTCCAGCGCTTTCCTTGATTCCAGGTAGGCCCGGTGCGCCGCGGGCCGGTCTTTGCGCGCATGAGCAATCTGACCTTCGAGCAGGTGCGCTTGATAAGCCAGCACCGGCGTCTGAACTCCTTTTAGCCTCGCGAGCGATTTCTCCGTTTCCTGTTGCGCTTCGCCCGCGTCCCCCACTTGCAGCGCAATCCGCGCCAGCAGCAAATGCGCAAGCGCGGCTTTTCCAGAGAGCGCCGTCTGATCGAAAAATGCCGCCGCCGCCGCGCACAGCCGCCGCGCTTCAAAATGCCTTCCTTCCTGGAAAAGCAGCAATCCCTGGTACAAGTCAATCAGCCACGGCCAAACCAGATTCTTCTCCCGCCCAAACATTTCCCGCGCTTTCGCAAACCGCTCCAGCGCCTGAACCGACTTTCCCTGCTGACCGTACGCCGTCGCTTCATTCGCCAGCGTTTTCGCCGCCTCATAGCCCATGCCCAACTTCTCGAATCGCAGGAATCCTTCATGCGCCATCTCCCGCGCTTCTTCGCTCAGGTTCAGTTCCAGGTAAATGTCCGAAAGGTCCAAATGGCACAGCGCAAAGTGGTAGGCATCGCCGGTCGCTTCGCATGCGCGCCGCGCCGCGTACAGCGCCTCAATCGCCCGGCTGTATTCCCCGCGCAGATAATAAAGATACGCAATGTTGTAATCCGCTTGCGCCACCAGCAGCGGCATATTGTTCTGCTCGCAGAACGAACGTGCCCCCTGATACGTTGCCAGCGCCCGCGGAAAATCATTCAAGCTGATCAGGCACACCGCCATGTTGCTTAGGACAACCGCAATTCCCTCCGTGTCCTTGTACGGCATCAGCCCCGTATAAGCCGCCTCGTAGTGTGCAATGGATTCTTCGAATCGGTCTTGCCGGTGATAAATATTCCCGACGTTGATTTCCAGTCGCGCCAGCCGCCACGGATCGCTCAGCCGCGCAAAAATCTCTCGCGCGCGTTCCGCCGCCTGAAACGCCTTGTCATATTCTCCGACCAGGATCAGCGGCTGGATCGAGCTGCTCAGCGTCCGCGCCGCCTCATTCCAAATCTCCAGCCCCTCGTAAAGCTCGAAAGCTTGCTGGTGATGTTCGATCGCCGCACGATAGTCGCCCGAAGAATAAAGAGCATTCGCCTTAGCGCGTAAGCTAAGCGCCAGCGCATCTTTGCGGCGCAATCGCTTCGCAATGAACACCGCCGCCTCTGCCAGATGCAGCGCTTCCTGCGTGCTCACACGAACTTTTTGAACAACCAGCCGCGCGAGCTGCTCGACGGTCTCCCGCCGGATCAAGCTCTTATGTCTTGTAAGAAATTTGCGCCGGTCCGCTTCGCTGGACAATTGCCCCAATTCAGCGATCAGCGCTTCGCCTGAAGTTTTCGTAAGAGTCCCAGGCATCAGCAAAAACCCAGTTCCTCGAGTTGCCGCCGCAGCCGCTCGATGCATTTCTGCCGCGTAAATCCGATCGATCCCACCGCGAGTCCCAATTCCGCAGCCACCTCTGCGTACGGACGCGCAGGCATCTCGAAAAACAGCAGCGCTACCAGCCGCTGGCATTGGGGTGTAAGTGACGCAATCGCCTCCCGCAACATCTGCTCTTCCTGCGTCTGCTGCACAAGGCTTTCCGCCATCGCCGGCGTCTCCGGCTCAGGCAAATCCGGCTCCGCGTCACGGCTCACCACCCGCTGATTCAGCCGCTTCATTCGGTAGCACTCGTGATGCGCCACCTGCATCAGCCATTTCGGCAGCGCCCGCGGCTCTCGCAACTCCGCCAAGCGCACCAGCAATTCCATGCACGTCGCCTGAAACACATCCGCCGCTTCCGCTTGCGACAGCCCATATTTCACCGGGATCGAATAGATAAGCGCCTTGTATTTATCAACAAGCAGGGACCATGCTTCTTGATTGCCTGCGAGGCACTCCTTGACGAGCCGCGTATCGTTCCACGCCTGCGCCGCCTTTTTCGGCGCTTTGGCCGTCACCGGACTCATCGCGCGCCGTTCTCTGGCGAACTTTTCAGATAAAGCTGTTCCACATTCCAGAGTACATAGGGTTCCAAAACCGCAGGATGAAAATTGCCAACCGAATTCTTCGCCCCCACCAAAATGTCCGGACTCGCCAAAAAAATCATCGGCTGATACTCCGCGAGAATCTCCTGCGCGCGGTCATACAGTTTTTTCCGCTGCTCAAACGTCCGCGCCGACATCTGCTCCCCAATCAGCCGATCAATCTCCGCCTCCCACGGCGTGCCAGGATGCTCCTGCGATGGATTCCACAGATGCGTGCCCCCGCTCGAAAGCCACACGTTGATATCGGAATTCGGATCGGCGTCGAAACTCGCAATCCCCATCACGCAAGCGTCGTACTCCTTCGTCTGCGTAACGCGATCCAGCAGCGACCGAAATTCCAGTGACACCACCTGCACGCGCATGCCAATCTGCTTCAAATCGTCCTGAATCAGCGCCGCCATCTTCGCGCGCTCCGCATTCGAAGAACTCGTCAGGATCGAAAATTCCACCGCCTTCCCATCTGCATCCTGCAGCACGGATTCGCCATCCGCCCCATTGCTCCAGGAAAACCCAGCCTCCTTCAACAGCGCCCTCGCCCGCTCCAACGACCGTGCCGGGTGCGCGAGATTCTCATCTCCCCATCGCCGGTTCCCCGGCGCCACCAATCCCCAAATCCCCCCTCCGCGCCCCTGATACACCAGCCGCACAATGGCTTCACGATCCACCGCCGCCGAAACCGCCTGCCGGAACTTCACCTCGCGAAACCACTTCTGTCTCCGCTGCATCTCCGGCGAAGTTTTCTCCCCAGCATCATTTAAGTTGAAAAACAGAAAGTTATATTCCAGCCCCGGTCCCGCATCCGTCATCGCGTAACTCTTCTGCTGCCGCGATAACACCGAGAAATTCTCCGCGCTCACCTGGCTGATCACATCCGTCTCGCCCGATTGAAATTTCAGTACCTGCGCATCCGCGTTCGGCACAAACAAAAACACCAGCTCATCCAAATACGGCAGCCGATTCCCTTTCGCATCCGTCTTCCAATAATAAGGATTCCGCTCCAGCACCAGCCGCTGCCCCGCCACATACTCCTTCAACCGGAACGGCCCCATCCCCGCCCATTGAGGCGCCGCCGTCGCCAGCGTCCCTATCTGTCCTAGCTTGCCTTCTTGGTAAGGTTTCTCCAGCAAATGCCGCGGCAGAATCGCCAGCCCGTCGAACAGTCTCTCCCCAACCCCATACGTCTTCGCCAACTGAAACACTACCGTTTGCGCGTCCACCTTTCGCACCACAATCGGTTTCCCACCAACAATCAACAGATCCCGCTGTGGAGCGTGCACGCTCTCATCCAGATACACGCGAAACGTGAACACCACATCATCCGCATCCAGCGCCTGACCATCCGAAAATCTCAGCCCCTTCCGCAGCACCAGCGTATACTCCAGCCCATCCGCAGATATCTTCCAGGACTTGGCCAGCGCGGGCTCCGTCAATTGCGTCGCGCGGTTAATGTGCACAAGATCCGCCTGCATCACCCCAATCACTTCACGCGACCGCGCATCCGCGGCAATCAACGGGTTCAGTGTCTTCGGTTCCCCACGCAGCGAAACCACCAGCCGCCCGCCGGAATGGCCCGCATCCCCAGGAACCACCAGCAATTCTTCGTTCGTATTTTTCTGTTGCGGAGTAGCTTCGGCAGGACCGAAAGCAGACACCAAAGCAGGCAGGACCAAACTCAAGAGCCGTAGGCAGCGCAGGGGCTTTGCACTTCTGGTTTTCACGTCAGGCTCCCAAGACTCCTCCTTTCTATCTTGTACGCCGGGCCCCGCTCCTGCAATGAACTCGCTAACCCAAGGTATCCTAGGAAGAACGGCACCATTGCCAGCGTCGGCAAGTACATCCACCAATAAGAAACCAAAACGCTATATTGCTGCAGGCTGGACAGCAAATTTCCCCAACTCGGCACTGGCTCCGGCACGCCCAGCCCAAGAAACGACAGCGTCATCTCCGCTAACACGTATTGCGGTACCAGAATCGCCGCCTGCGTCAAAAGCACGCTGCCCGTCTCCGGCAAAATGTGCCACCGCAGCAAATAAACATCCTTCGCCCCAAACCCCCGCGCAGCCCGCACAAAATCCCGCTCCTTCGCGCTGAGCACTACCGCCCGCACCAGTCGCGCCGGCCGCGCCCACCCCACCTCTCCGATCACGGCGACAATCAAGAAGAACGCCGCAAGCGGCCGCACGGTCAGCGGCAAAAACGCTCGCACCGCAAAAAGCAAATACAACCACGGCAACGCTAGAAAAAGCTCCGCGACGCGCATCAGCACGTCATCTCTCCACCCACCGTAGTAGCCCGCCACCGCGCCAATGCAAAGGCCAAGGCTCAGCGTAATTCCCGCGCCCAGCAGTCCTGCCAATAGCGACACCTGTCCCCCAAACACCAACCGCGACAATTGGTCCCGTCCATACGCATCAGTGCCGAGCAAATAAATCCGTAAGTCTTCCGCCCCGAACAAATGCAAACGGCTAGGCAGGATCCCCAACAACCGGTACCGCGCCCCACGCACGAAAAATCTAAGAGGATAACTCCGCGCCGCGTCTTCCTCATATTGGTCAAATGTTCCTTGCCGCAATCGAAACGCATACACAAAAGGCCGCGCGTGGAAATGCCCTTCTTCATCCACGACGTGAACCCGCATCGGCGGCAAATACGGACTCTTGCGGTCCTGCTCCGCCGGATCGTACGGCGCGAAGAATCCCGCGCAAACGACAATACCGTGCAAAACACCAAGCACGACGAGCCATTTCGCGACGCTCCGCCGCAGTCTCATCGCGCCCCGCTCTTAGTGCGAATGCGCGGGTCCGCCCAATACAGCAGCATGTCTGCCAGAAAATTCCCCGTCACCAGAAATACCGTCGAGAACAACACCCCGCCAATCACGACGTATAAATCTCGCGACAGAATCGCCTCCAACAGGAACGGCCCAAGCCCCGGCCAGCTCATCACCACCTCGATCAGTAGCGACCCGCTCAACAGCGCGCCAATGCTAAATCCAAAAAGTGAAATAAGCGGATTCGCCGCCGCCGGCAGCGCATACCGATACAAAAGTGTCCGCCTGGGAATTCCGTGCCCTTGCGCCGCGAGCATAAACGGAGCGCCAAGAACTTCAGCCACCGCCGCACGCACATGCCGAACCAGCAGCGGCAGAGCAGAAAGCACCAATGCCAGAATCGGCAGCGCCAGATGCAAAGCCAAATCTCTCAATTTGTGGAGCAATGAAAAATCCTCAAAATCGACCGAAGCCATTCCCCCCGTGGGAAACCACCCCGTTCGAACGGCAAGCACCAGCAGCCCGAGCGCCAGCGCCAAATCCGGAATCACCAGAAGCGCCGCCGTGCCCCACGAAATCAGTCGGTCCGGCAATCGTCCCACTCGCTCCGCGCTCCACACTCCGGCTGGCAGCGCGATTCCCCAGGCAAGCACCGTGGCCGTGACCGTCAGCAACAACGTATTCCGTGCTCGCACCAACAGTAGCGGCGCCACAGGACTGTTGTACGCAAACGAAAATCCCATCTCACCGTGAATCAGCGAATTCACCCAGGACGCATACCGCACTACCAGCGGCCGGTCGAGCTGATACTGCGCGCGCAGCGCCGCCACCGTCTCCGGCGCAATTTGCGGATTCAACCGCATCTCATCGAAATAATTCCCTGGCGCCAGCGTCGTAAACAGAAACGCAAGAATAGAAACTCCGAAGATAAGCAGGAATGCATGCCCCAATCGGCGTAGAAAATAACGCATCATCGCCCGATCGGCGCTAGCGGCGAACGCGTGAGTCGTGGAACCGCTGCCACCAATCGCCGCGTGATTTCCTCCCGCGGCTCCCGCAATACTTCTTCGGCGCGCCCTCGCTCCACAATTCGTCCGCCATTCATCACAACGATTTCGTCCGCAAGATGAGCCGCCATCCCCAAATCATGCGTGATGAACACGTACGTCATCCCCAGAGCGCCTTGCAGTTCCATCAAAAGATTCGCAATCTGCGCCTGCACCGAACAATCCAGCGCTGAAAGCGCCTCATCCAAAATGAGTACCTTCGGCTCGAGCGCCAGCACCCGCGCAATCGCCAGCCTCTGCCTCTGCCCGCCGCTCAATTCACAGGGCAGTCTCTTTGCAGTCTCCGCAGGAAGTCCAACGCGCCCCAGCAACGCATAAACCTGCTTTTTCATTTCGTCCCGCGAAATTCCGCCCCGCAAAACTAGCGGTTCCGTAACGATCTCGAGTGTCCTCCATCTAGGGTTTAGCGAATTCGCTGGATCCTGGAAAATCATCTGAATCTGCGGCCGCATCTCTCTCCGCTCCTTCTCCGCAACTTTGCAAATGTCCTTTCCCTCGAGCCAGATGCTCCCCGACGTCGCCTCCTCCAAACAGGCCAAACACAGCGCGAGCGTGCTTTTCCCCGATCCCGACTCTCCCACGACCGCCAGCGTACTCCCGGCCAAAACTTCAAACGAAACGCCATCGAGAGCGAGCAACTCCTCTTGCCCACCCGCAGGATTCCTCCTTGCGTAACGCTTCACCAGATTTTCCACTTTTATCAGCGTCTGCATGTCTCGGTGTCTGCGAAATCTTCACTTTTCATATTTGAAACAAGAAACGCTATGTCCTTCATTCACGCTCAAGAGCTCCGGCTCACGCTCCCTGCAAACGTCCATTCGTTCCGCGCACCTCGGTTCGTACGCACAGCCCTTCAGCGGCAACGCCGAAACCGATGACTCGCCCGCAATGGCCGGCAGTCTTGCCTTGCGCGCATTTCCGTTCCCTCCGAATCCTGCCGGAACACATTGAAAAAGAGCCTTCGTGTAAGGATGCCGCGGCTCGCCAAGGACCTTCGCCGGCCCCAACTCCACAACGCGCCCGCCATAAAGCACCAGCACGCGATCCGCAAACCCCGCCAGCAGCGCCGGATTGTGCGTGATGAAAATCATCGCGACCCCCAGTTTTTCCCGGAGCGTTCGAAACACCCCAAGAATTTCCATCTGCGTCGTAGGATCTAGCGACGCCGTCGGCTCATCCGCAAGGATCACACTCGGCCCGCAAGCCACCGCCTGCGCAATCAGCACCCGTTGCCGCTGCCCTCCACTCAGCTCATGTGGATATGACCGCGCAATCCGCTCCGCCTCTTCAGGAAAGACCATCGCGAAGATCTGCCGCGTTTTTTCACGCAATGCACTCTTGCCCGACGTCCCATGTGCGGCTAGCACTTGATAAACCTGTTCCCCCGCCCGCATCGTCGGATGCAACGCCAGCGACGGCTCCTGAAAAATCAGCGAAATCCGCCCCCCGCGAATTTCCCGCAACTCCTCCGGCGCAGCCCGCAGAAGATTCTTCCCCTCAAAAAGCACCGCGCCTCGAGTGATCTGTCCATTCACCGCGAGCAATCGCACTAGCGCTGTCGCGAGCGTGCTCTTCCCCGATCCCGATTCCCCGAGCACGCCAAGTATTTCTCCGGGCGCGAGATCAAAGCTCACGCCAGCCAGGGCCGCGCGCTCTTCTCCCTCGCCATCACGATACGAAACATGAAGTTCTTGCACTTCCAGAACGGACGCCATGCTCCGGCCCCTGCCAGCCCCCCTCGCTTCAATTCATGTTGGAGCAGTATTCCGGGCCGGACAAGCAAAACGTCATCCCTCGCGCACCAAAGGTAATTCTCTTGCCTCACAGAAGGACCCTCAAAAACAGAGAAGGTGGCAATGGAGTTGGGAATCCGCCGGAAAGGGAGGAGAAATCGAAGCTTTGTTCTCAACACAAAATCTAAAGACGAGATTGCAGGTATGCAAGTAGGTGAATTCCTGCAATCCCCCCTTCAGTGCCACGCTCCTTAAAATCCAAGAGCTCGAATCGGAACGCGGCTAATTCTTTCGGTTCACCTGCCAGGCGCTTACTGCGCCGGCTGCCGGCTCGCCAACGCAACATCCGATCGCGGCGTCATAGATACAACGAGATATTCCCGTTCCTTGCCGTCTGTTTCCGGCACTCGCAACAGCATCTTGTCCTTGTGAATCCGGAATTGCGCCGTCTCTCCAACCGGCAAAAGCACGGGGTGCTTGTCGTCCTTTGGCCGGATGCGGTACGTAATCCGCTCCGTCTGCAGCACATATTCCTGACATAGCATTTCCTTGGTGTTCTTGTGCTGGCCGTCCGTCCCGAAGATTTCTCCAGCGACCGTCTTGCCATCTTTCTCCGCGTAACCGCAAGCGGCGGATTCCATCTGCATCAGCACGCCTTTTTCATACGACGGCGCATCCTTGGCTTGAACGCTCATTGTCACCGCAAAAACCAGAACCGCAGCCATCCCAGCTTTCATGGTCATCCTCCATTCGGCTCTTCCGGCGTCCGAAGCCGGCACAGTGAATTCATCCTTACGACCGAACAAGTAAAACAAGCACACATCTCGCGCCCTCGATTCGGGCACTTCTCTACTCACGGTATAAGGGGGAGAAGAGGGTGGAAAAATATAGGCTAACAAAACTCCGGGTAACCGCCGGCAACACGCCGCACGGCATTTTTAACCGTGACATCCATTCTGCGGCTTACGACTCAACACTCAGGTTTCTCAGGAAAGTGCTTCGATGCGCACCCGCGGCCGTTTGCGCTTCCATTCGTAATCTTTACGCAGCATCGCTTGATGCTTCTTCACCTGCGCTTCCAATTCGCTGAACGCCTTCTTGCAACTCGTCCGCACACTCGCTCCCGTACTCGTCGCATGCAGCGTTGCCGACGGCAGCGACAAATTCAGCGCGCAGCAACTCTCCTCCGTCCGCAGGTTCTTCGAAAATGTCACGTGCACTTGCACCAGATCCGGCGAATAACTCTGCAGCAATTTCCCCAACTTACCCATATGACGCTCGACTTCGGTTTCCACTGCTTTGTGTGCCTCGACGTTTTTGTAACTGATCATGAGCTTCATGTTTGCACCTGTAGGAAAGCTTGCAGAAGAGGGGCGGGACGCGCAACCGCGTTTCGCAGCACATCGCAAAAATCATATCAGCCGCGGACCTTCCCAGCAACCGCCATTCGCAACGCGAAGGCGATGCACCTCGAAACACGCCACCGCCCCCAGAATGCAGGCTGCGGATGGCTCAAATCAAGGCTGAACGCCCGCATAAACCGGAATCGCGCTGCGCGCCGCGTTCTTGTAAACAGTCCCGCCCTTCATCACAAATACCACCCGCCGCACGGCCGTAATATCCTTCAGCGGATCCCCATCGAGCGCGATGATGTCTGCTTGCAGTCCCGGCGCAATCGACCCAATCTGATCACCAAGCCTCATCGCTTCCGCACCCAGCGAATTCGCCGAAACCATCGCCTTCATCGGATCCACGCCACAATCTCGCACCCGGTCAATAAACTCCTCCGCGTTGCGCCCATGCGCCCCCGCCACCGCGTCCGTACCAAACACAACTTTCAGTCCCGGTGTCTTCATCGCGTGCTGCACCAGCTCGTAATTCATCGGCAAAATCTTCTCCATCGCCGCAAAACCCTCCGCCGTATACCCCGGCGTTCCCACGTATTGTTCCTTGTGCAGCAGGTAGTTCTCAATGATGAGCCCCGCCTGCGGATCCAGATACGTCCCCTTCTCCGCCATTAATTTCAAATCATCGTCCGTCGCCAGCGTACCATGCTCGATCTCCGTGCATCCCGCAATCGTCGCCGCTCGCACTGCATCCTTATACGCATGCACCAGGGTCCTCAGCCCCTGCTTCTTGGCTTCATCGCACGCGGCGCCCAATTGCTCTTGCGATAGCGTCACTGCTCCTCCCTGCCGGATGCTCTGTGAAGCAAAAATCTTGATGATGTCCGCCCCCGCATCCTTCTGTTTCCGCACAAACGCCCGAATCTCCTCCGGCGTCCCGCTCTGTTCCCCGCGCCCAATCAACGGCTCCGCGGCCGTCAGGATGCGCGGGCCAGGCAGCATTCCCTTCGCAATTGCGTCGCGCAACGGAATATCATTCGGCGATCCCGGGCTTTGAATCGTCGTGAACCCCGCCATCAGCGTCACCCAAGCATTCGAAGCCGCCTTGTACGTATCCTCCTGCGACGTCCCGCCCATCCCCGCGTTCTTGCCGTCCTTCCCAAAAATCCACGTGATATGCGCGTGCGCATCAATCCACCCCGGCATCACCGTTAGCCCACCCAAGTCGTAGTCCACCGGCCCCGCTTTTGCATCGATCGCAACAATCTTCGAGCCTTCAATCACAATCCGCGTGTCGTGCAGCACCCCGCCCCTGCCATCGAACACCGTCCTCGCCGCAATCACGATGCGTTTGCCCGGCACATCCGTCTGTGCAGAAACTCGCTGCCCCACTGCGCCAGCCGCCAAAATGCCGGTGACGCTTAAAATGATTTTCGCCGCTCGCATGAACTCTCCTCCCGCCTCTCGAACAAGACTGCGAACGAAATCTGTCGCATTTTTAAACAACATTGTCCGAGCTCGTTCGTCCAGCTTCTTCCCCGCAATTCTTGCCTACGTTTCTCAGTGCACGTAATACCCGTTCTTGGCCAAGACAACGTAGTCGTGTCCTTTTTTTCCAAACGACGACGCCAGGCGTACATCCAACTTATGCGGCTTGCCCTCAGCCGCCGTCGCCTTCGTGTAGTACCCCAGCGTGTAGCGCGTCTTGATCCGCTCGATCAGCGCGCGAAACGCCGCGTCCAAATGCGCCACGTCCTTGACGTCGAAGATTTCTCCGCCCGTCTGCTCCGTAACTCTGCGAATGTTCACCAGCCCGGGAATCATGCTCGCGGCGAACAGCGTTGACGGCGGGTTGTATCCCGGAATCTTCAAATTGTATAAGACCGCATCCGCCGCAATCGTCTCGGTGACAATGTCCCGAGTCCCCTGTCCACCCGCATCCGTGCCAACGTCATCGCTGATCAGAATGATCACCCGCCGGCCTCTCGGCGGTCCATTGAGCAAATACTTGGCGGCCACAAAAATCCCATCATTGATATTCGTGGCCCCGCCCACATGGAACGCGCTGATCTCCTGCGCAATCTTGCTCTTGTCATTCGTGAACGGCACGCGCAACTCCGCTTCCGTCGAAAACGTAAACAACGCCACCTCATCTTCCGGTTTAAGCGCCGCAAGCGCAGTATTGGCCGCATCACGCAGCGGTCCCAGAAATGGTCCGATCGAATCGCTTAAATCCAATACCAGAGCAACATTCAGCGGCAGCTCGTCGCGGCTGAAAATCTCCAGCTTTTGCCTAACGCCATCTTCGCGAACCTCAAAGTCGTCCTTCTTCAATTCGCCCATGATTTGCCCGGCCTTCGTCTTCACCGTGGTGTCCACCAGCACAAGGCTCACGTCCAGCCGAATCACGCCCTCGTCCGGGTTCTGCGCTACAACAGGAATTCCGGTGAAATACGCAGCGAGCACGGCTAAAATCGAAAAGCGCAGTATGTTTCGCCAAAATGTGCACATCGTTGGTGCTCAATACCCCGCGGCGCAATCCACATTCTTGAAGCGAAATCCGGCGTCGTACTACCGCCTAATCGCCCAAGCCAAAATATTTGATCTCAACTCTGATTTTGCACAATACCACAGCAAGCCGACTTACTCTGGGCGCGTCGCCTCGTGGGACAAACGGCCCATCGAAAACCTGCCAAATCAATGTGTGTTAACGCGAACCTGCCGCGCGGCCTGCGCCGCCGACGGAAGAGGACGGGTGCTCTGCAACCGTCTCCGGAATTTCCGGCCGGTTTATTACCGTAACTCCCGCGGACGCCCATGTGAGTCGCCCGTTGCTGCTCGCAACTTCCTCTACGATTTTCGTATACAACCGATCCTTCAGCGCCGTTCGTTTCGCGTAGTCCACCACGTAGCTGACGCTAAACTCCAACGCTCCAGCCTCCACCACCAGTGCCACTCTCGGTTCCAGCGGCGGGTTCGCGCTTTGATAGTTGTCACTGATCGTCTTCCACGACGCCCGCGCCTCAACCACGTACTCGCCAATGGCCTCTGTCGCGACCCGCAAAAGCATCTCCCTGGCAAGGTCGCAATCACTGCTCGTCGTGAACACCACTTTAATCTCGTCCCAGATGAACTCGAATCCTTGCGAGTAGTTGAATACCGACCCTTTCAGCACCACGCTATTCGGGATGCGAACGATCCGGCCATTGTACAGGTCCCTGCTGACCCAGTTCCCCGTTTCCAATAACGTGGTTCTCAGCAGCCCGATGTCAATCACATCGCCTCGTATATCCCCGATCTGAACTCTGTCTCCCACCGCATACAGCTTTGAAAATCCGATCGAGAAAGCCCCGGCAATGCTGGCCAGAACGTCCTGTAGCGCCACTGCCACGCCCGCGCCAGCCACGCCCAGCACCAGGCTCAGACGGCCCAGCCGATCCTCAAACAGGAGAGTCAGGAAAAGAAGAATCGCGAGGTATCCGCAAAAGACGATGAACTTGCGGACTTTATACCGCGCGTCAGCGCGCCCGAAACGCCGAGGCAGAGTTCGTTCCAGCACGTGAAACGTCGCATGAATAATCAGGATTCCGGCAATAGCGGCAACACACTTGCCGAACAACGAAAGCGCACCCGCCTGTCTCACAAACTCGTTCATCCAGCCACCCACTGCCACTCCCAGCTCTCCCCCCCGCGCGAACGTAGACTACCGGACCTCCCATCCGCGTTCAAGTAAACGACTTTGCTATCGGACTCCGCGTCACCCGCAAGCAATCGCAGCTCTAGGGTTTTCTCAGTAGGCGAAATATCGTAGTCTCAGCAGCAACTTGGAACTGTTGGCCAATGCCTGATAAACGGACTGTCGGACAGGTGGCTTATCGACATCCGGGCCCAATAACAGAAATTTAGAGAGTGAGGCGCGCAGGCAGGCAAACGGACCCACTGCTGGCAGTTTGCGCGCTCGCGCGTTGACACTCCCGTTCCCTTCCCTCTACCCTGCTCCCAGCGCACTTCGCGCCCTTCACTTCATGCCCCCACGCAAACCGCAATCTTCAACACAAACGAGCCAGCCCATCTCTCCTTCTGATCCCGTGCGCACGGCCACTCTCCGCGTCGGCCCCGCCGGCTGGTCCTACCCCGATTGGTCCGGCTACGTCTATCCCGCGCGACGCCCCAAAAATTTCCACGAGGCCGAATATCTCTCCACGTTCTTCGACACCATCGAGATCAACACCTCCTTCTACCATCCGCTCCGTCCCGATCACGCCGCCAACTGGCTCGCCCGCGTCGCCGCCAATCCTCGCTTCCTCTTCACCGCCAAACTCTGGCAGAAATTCACCCACGACCCCAGCGCCACCGCCGAAGACGAGCGCCTCGTCCGCGCCGGCTTTGACGTTCTCCGCGCCGCCAACAAACTCGGCGCCGTCCTCCTCCAATTCCCTTTTTCCTTTCATCGCACTAAGGAAACCACCGCCTACCTCTCCGCCGTTCTCAAGCGCTTCGCCGACTATCCTCTCGTCGTCGAAGTCCGGCACGCCTCCTGGGATTCTCCCGAAACTCTCGCCCTTCTCCGCGAACACAACGCCGGCTTCTGCAACATCGATCAACCCATCATCGGCCGCTCTTTCGCCCCCTCCGCGCAAACCACTTCGCCTGTCGGCTACATCCGTCTCCACGGCCGCCGCTACGATACCTGGTTCTCTGAAAATCCCGCCGTCCCTGCCCACGAGCGCTACAACTATCTCTACTCCGCCGTCGAACTCGCTCCCTGGGCCGCGCGCATCCGCAAAGTCACCGAACATTCCCGCGACACCTTCGTCGTCACCAACAATCACTTCCAGGGCAAAGCCGTCGTCAACGCCCTCCAGCTCATCAGCATCCTCAAAGGCTCAAAGGTGAAAGTCCCCGAACCCCTCCGCCAGCACTACCCCGGACTCGATTCCATCGCCGACACCCCGCCCGCCGCCCCCACCCTCTTCCTTCTCGGCAATTTACCCGCCGAGAAAAAATAGCGCGCGAAGTAAAAGTGATCACAAACTGTTTTGTGTAGTCGAAAACTCCGGCGAACCCTACTGCGGGTGCAATCGCTCTTTCAGTTGCTCCTCATACAAACTCTCCGGCTCGACGTGTTTCCCCGGCGAAATAATTTGCCCCGGCGGATTCCCCCCGCCCTGCCCGCGCTTCACTGATTTCTTCTCCGCATCCGCATTCGCAAGCCAGCCCTTCACTCCAAACGCCCAGTTATACGCAATCGGCGGGCTCTCCACCACATAACTGTCCGCCTCGCAATTCCACAACACGTTATGCGCTCCGGACCACCCGTGCCCCGTCCCCATATTGCTGCGGTTCTGTATGTCAATCGAGCCTTCGATGTGCAGCCTCTCATACAGCGTCCCCGTCGCCCATCGCTCGTGCGGCCCCGCATCCAGATGCACACCTTTCGCGGAGCAGTTGCGGAACACGTTCGGTCCCGCCACCCGCGATTGCGTCATCCACACATGGTTAAATGCCCCGGTGATGTTGCAGTCCTGCACCAGGCTTTGTTCCCCGTCAATCCCAAACGCATGCGCCGGCGCTCTCGTTTCCGGCGTGTTGATGTCCACTCCCTCGATGTGCTCCACGGTCACCGCGCGCGCCAGTCCTTCAATGCTCACGATCCGCGAGTAGTGCGTCACCACGACGTTCCGCATCCACGCATTCTCCACCGCATCAAACGCCGCCAACAGCGCATCGAAGTAGCCGCCGCCCACAAACCGGTCATTCTCATCCAACGTCTGCGGCGTTCCAAAATCCTTCGTCTTCTCGAACGCGCTCCCATCCGTCCGCAAATTCTCGATCCCCGCGTGCGCAATGCGTCCCGGAAATTTGTACCGCCACACCGTGGCGCCTTGCATCCGATACATCCCGTTGGTGAGTGGCGCATCCAGCGTAATCCTCTCTCCGTTGTCCCTATGCTCCACCGCCACAATCCGCCGGTCGAACTTCAGCCCCATCCCCGGCTCCCACTGCCGCACCGTCCGTCCATCCTTGCGCGGCGGAATCCGGTCCATCCCGATCGTCTGAATAAAAAGAGCATCCATCGCCCAATCCACAATAACCGCGTCGCCCACCTTTAAATCGTGATCGTCTTCCACCAAAATCGTATTCGCCCCCACCGGCACGTATGCGCCCAGAATCGCGTGTCGCGGCCCATCCTCCTCCCAACGCCCTTCTCCCGCCACGCGAATCACCGTCCGCGGCATCCCTTCCGCCACCAGGATCGTCCCGTCCTTCCCATTCCCATCCCCGCGCAGCACAATCCCCGAAGCATTCAATTTGATCGTCCCCGCAATGCGATACGTCCCCGCATGCAGCAGCAGCGCTCCCCGGAATCCATTTTCATCGAGCGGCAACTGCGCGATCGCGGCAATCGCCGCCTGAATTCTCGGTGTGTCGTCCCCGCTAGCAACTGGATCCAGCGTGCCCCGCACCGGCACGTTCGGAATCTCCACTCCCCCGCCTCCGTATCCAGCAGTTGAAAAGTCCGGTATCCGATTGCCCAGCTGGTCCTCCCCATAGATCAACCGTCCGCCCTTGAATTCAATCCAGTTTTTTGGAGGCTTGGCTTCTATCCTCGCCCATACTCCCAGCGCAGCCAGCAACGCGGGAATCGCCAGCAAGAGTGCCGTCGCGCGCAGACGCGAACTCCACGTTTTCCCGTGATGACGCAAATTCCTTAACCTCCTCATCATGGATTTAGGAATGGATTTTAATTCCTGACGTATCGGCCGCGCCATCCAAATCGCATTCGACTACTTCACATTATCTTTGCGTAGGACTTACCGCAGGCCGTACGCGAAGCAGAGCCGCGGACCGGGGAACCCGGTGTCGCGTTGCTCGCGCGGGAATACGTGGCAAGAACTCCCCTCACTTCACTATACGAAGAGGCCTTAGAAACGAAAAAGCTCAACGAAGAAAAACACGTGTAACAAGGCAGGTTTTTGAACCCCTCTGCGCTTTTCAGCTAGGCAAAAAAGGCGAAGGTGTCCCAGTCGCCCGAAATCGCTGGAGCGACCCAAGGTCACCGCAGTTGTTGACGTAGAAATTCATTTGTCCGCTCGTGGGCGAGTGCTGCAGCTTCAGCGTTGTAATGTGCCCCACCATGCCGGGAGAAGGCGTGATTCTGGCCCGGATAGCTGTAGACTGTCGCGTTTGATTTTTTGGCAAGTGCCGCCTTGATGTCAGCTTGCGCAGCCTTGGAAATGAACTCGTCCTCCTCGGCCAGATGCATCAGCATGGGCGCATGAAGCCCATCGATCTCTCCCAGATATTTCTCAGTGTCACCGCCGTGATAAGCGACCGCAGCGTCGACGCCGTGGCGCACGGCCGTCAGAAAGACCATCAGCGCGCCGAGGCAATAGCCGAGGACGGCAACCTTGCCGGTGCACCCAGGCAGCTTGGCCACGGCGTCGACAGTGCCCTTAACGTCCCTGGCGCCGGCGTCTCGGTCATAGGCCTGATAGAGACGAAGGCCGTGTTGCCAGTCGGCCTCGGAGGTGACGCTAAGGTCGACGCCCCGCTCCTGGCGCCAGAATAGGTCGGGCGCGACCGCAAGGAAGCCTTGCTCCGCCAGTTCGTCGCAGGTCTTGCGAATGTCGGCGTTCACTCCGAACAACTCCTGCAGAACGACGACGGCAGGAGCCGGCAATGCCTTCGGCCGCGCGATATAGGCGCCAAACGCGCCATCCCGGCCTTGTATGGTGATGCGATCCTTCATTGTGTTTTCCTCAGACGACGTTCATCTGGGCCTCCGCCGATCCTGGCGGGATCGGCGAAGGCCCTACTCTAAGCGAGCTGCGTTCAGCATGGCGGGCACGCGCTGGGCAAAAGAAGCCCTTGATCAAGACTGCAGGCTAGTGATTGACGGCCGCGGAGATGGCAGCCTCTTCGATGAGCCTGGCTGCCTCTTTTGGATGCGACATGTAGGCCACATGGCTCGCATTCACTTCGACCGTCTTGGCATTGGCGCGCTTCGCCATCATGCGCTCCTGGTCCGGATTGATCGACCGGTCTGCGGTGGCCACCATGTACCAAGTCGGCTTGGTCTTCCATGCGGGACTCGTAACCTTGTGGGTAAACGAGTCGGTGGAGATCGGCACCTGCGATATAGCCATGTAGTGGGACTCGGTTGGCGGAACATCCGCCGCGAAGTCGGCCGCGAAATGCTCCTGCTCTATCCACCAGTTGCCATTGCTGTCTGGCTTGAACGCCTTGGAGGCTTGCGGCAGGGCCTGTTCGATCGACGCACAGCTCTCACCCTCATCGAGCGCAAAGGCGGCGATGTACACCAGTGCCGAAACCTTCGGATCGTTACCGGCCTCGGTGATGATAGACCCGCCATAACTGTGGCCGACGATGACCACCTGCCCGTTCATGGCGTCGACGGCCGCCTTCGCAGACTTGACGTCTTCGGCGTTGGAGGTCTCCGGGGGCTGCGCCACCGACACCGTGTAGCCATCCTTCTCGAGGATCTTGGCGACGGCCTCCCAGCCGGAGCCATCGGCGAATGCTCCATGCACCAGAACCACGTTCTTGATGCCGGTTGGCCCCGCCGCCGCAACTCTAACAGTCCTCTCCAGCAGCAGAGTCGCGCCCATCAGCATGGCAACGAGCGTTACAACCCCGTAAATCTTCTTCATGACTATTCTCCTCTCCAGTTTAACTTCGGTGAATCATCCAAGCTCCAGATGGTCTTTCGGTCGGCTTCTCTCCTGCAACATCCATTCCCTGATGTATGGCGAACAGTGCAGGATCGACACCCCCGCCGACTCACACGCGTTTAAAAAACGAACACCTTCGATATCCACCAGATCGAGTTCCTCCAGATCCAACGTGACGCGTGGTCCGCCACGCTCGACCTCAGACTTCAACTGATCAAGGTGCTCCGATCGAAGCTGCCCGCTCAAACAAATGCGCGTCTTGCGCTTACCAGCAATCCGCTTGATCTTCAGCGTCATGGACTCTCTGCTCTGAAGAACAGTCGAACGAGTGCAATAACCGCGCCACTCGCAATTTGTTACAGGGATGGAAGTTAGAGTTGTTTGTATTCCTGAATCGTCAGGAATTCCTGTCTGGTGAGGAAAACCCAATCGGCCTAATAGGTCTCGGGAGCGGATCAGCCAGCTTGTGGGGTTTTGAATCGATATTTGTTGATCTTCAAACGCTTGATTTTCGAGTCGAGGGTCCGAGCTGGCAGCCCTAGTCTAGCCGCCGCACCTGCGGGCCCCGAAATTCGGCCCTGGGTTTCTGCCAAGGCGGCTTCAATCATTTCCTTCTCCTGCCTGACAAGGACGCCCGTCAACGTGCGGGTCCGGACTGGCTTTCGGGGCGCTTCCTGCTTCAGCCAGGTCTCATCCACAGCTAACGTGTCGCCTTCGCTGAGGATCACCGCGCGCTCGATCACATTTTGTAATTCACGGACGTTCCCTGGCCAATCATAGGTCTCGAATACTTTCAGAGATTTCTTGTCGATTGCTCGGAACTTCTTTCCAGCCATCTTTCCGAAACGACCGATGAAGTACTCAACGAGCAAGGGAATGTCGGCTGGCCGTTCGCGCAACGGCGGCATCTCAATCGGCACGACATTCAGCCTATAGAGCAGATCTTCCCGGAACTTGCCATCCGCCACGAGTGCGTTCAAATCACGATGCGTTGCCGCGAGCACCCTCACGTCAACGGGAATAGGCTGATTGCCTCCGACGCGTTCGAGTTCGCGTTCTTGCAGCACGCGCAATAGCGTGATTTGCGTCTCGTGGGGCAAGTCGCCAACCTCATCCAGGAAAATTGTCCCGCCATTCGCGGATTCGAAACGGCCAATTCGCCGCTGCGTTGCGCCCGTGAAGGCCCCTTTCTCATGCCCGAAGAGTTCCGAAGCAATCAGCGACGCGGGAATGGCGGCGCAGTTTACGCCAATAAACGCGCGTTCCGCCCGCTTCGATCGCTTATGGATGCCGCGCGCTATCAATTCCTTTCCAGTGCCGGTTTCCCCGAGGATCAAGACGGTCGAATCCGAAGGCGCAACCTTCGCCACTTGGCGCAGCACTTTGCGCAAGGATTCCGAAGAGCCGACGATGTCCTCGAACATCGAGTCACGATCGATTTGCTCTCGCAAAGCCACGTTTTCGTTCCGCGTTCTCTCTTCTGCCCGGACGCGGTCGTGAATGTCGGTGCCCGTTGCATACCAGCGGATCACCTGACCCTGTTCATTTCGGAATGGATTGTAATGAGTGAGGAACCAACGATACTGGCCGTCTTTGCGAAGCGCCCGATGTTCGACTTCAAAGGGGAGTCCCCGAGCGAGAGCAACCTTGCGCTGGTCCCGCAATCTCTCGAGGTCTTCTGCGTGAAAGATTCGCTCTCGAAAATTGGGAGCGACCACGTCTTCCCTGCTGAGACCGGTGTAGTCGAGCGTCGCCTCGTTCGCATACAGTGGCGTTCCGGATGGGTCCAGGACAACGATCGTTTGCGGTATGGCGTCCGTAATCCGCCGAAGTTCGCGTTCATCCTCACGCAGTTTCTCTTCCGTCTGCTTCAGGTCTTCGATGTCCGTGCTCACTCCATACCACATGACGATCTTCCCAGTTTCGTCGCGGAATGGCTCAAACCGAATCAGGAACCAACGAAAGACCCCGTCATGCCGCCGCATGCGCGCTTCGATGTCACCTGGTATCCCGGAGCGCAACAGCGCCCGCTGTTTTTCCATGAGTGACGGTAAATCCTCCGGATGGATTGCAGCCTGCCAACCCCAACCTTGCGATTCTTCAGCAGAAAGTCCTGCGTATTCACGCCATCGTTGATTCACGAACTCCACAGACCCGTCCGGATGAGTCGACCACGTAAACGCAGGAATTCGGTCAACCAGAAGGCGAATGTCCAGCGACTGTCCTGGTAATGACATTGGCAGATTATAGTCCGGAATGCTCTTCGTGCTGCGTGGCAAGCGCCGCGGTTCACGATTCATCCGCGCGCCTACAGTGATTCCGGTTAATGGTTGATTTCTAAGGCGTGTTGACCACCTCTAAGCCGCCTGTACCTGGCTATCTGCGCCTGCCGCTACTGATTCTGGAGAGTTTTCAATCGGCACATCGGCTTCGACTCCTTTGCCGTAGTTGCCCATCACTACCCAATTCGCCCTCATCTGCTTTCCTTCGCACCATTGCGCCGCCGCAGCGCCGCTTCATGCTTCGCTCGAAATCGCTTTTCTTTGGCGATAGAACTCGGATTGACCAGCCATTGCGCCTTCCCCGGCCGCCCCGCCGTCTTCTGCTTGCTCCCCGTCAGCCGCCCGATACTCAGCAACCGGCATACTTCCGCGCTCGTTAAATCCAGGATTCCCGCGGCCACCTGCGCGGAAATCCAACGCTCTTGCCGTGCACCCATGACGGCTTTCCTCCGGCGCGATTGCCCCCCGCGCCTGATTCACTGTCTTGTTATATTATAGTCTAAGGTACTTTCGCTACTGGAGTTTTTGCTTTTTCTTAATCGCAACCGCCCATTAAACCTTTCCCTAGCCCGGCGATCCTACGGGCGCACGGCCAGGGGCGCCGCATGCGCCAGCACCGAAGCGTCCAGCTCCGCGCACGACGCATACCCACTCAGCGCCAGCGTCAAATCCAAATCCGCAAGCAGATTCAGTACTGCGTCGCGCACGCCCTGCTCTCCGCCCGCCGCCAGTCCCCACATATACAAACGCCCAAGCAATGCCGCTTTCGCTCCCAGCGCCAGCGCCTTCACAACGTCTGCGCCTCGCCGGATTCCGCTATCAAACAGAACCGGAATTCTCCCCTTCACTTCTTCCACCACGCTAGGCAAAGCATCCAGCGCCGCAATCGCCCCGTCCACCTGCCGTCCTCCATGATTCGAAACAATGATCCCGTCCACTCCGCCCCCGATCGCTAGCGCCGCGTCATTCGAATGCAATATTCCCTTCAAAATAATCGGCAATCGCGTGTGCTGCCGTAGAAACCGGAGATCACTCCACGTCAGCGTCGTGTTCGAAAACAGCGTCAGCCATAATTGAATCGCCCCCGCCGGATTCTGTTCCGGGGGCTGCGCCAACCTCCCGCGAAAAACCGGATCGCTCACATAATTCGCCAGTCCCTCCCCCAGAATGAAGGGCAAATATGCATGATGCAAATCCCGCTCCCGCCACGCCAGCATCGAAGTATCGAGCGTCACCACAATGGCTTCATACCCTGCCCGCTCCGCCCGCTGCAACATGCTCGCCGTCAGCTCCGAATCCCTGCCCCAATAAAGCTGAAACCATCGCGCGCCGCTCCCCATCGCTTCCGCCACTTTTTCAATGGACTGGCTCGAAACCGTGCTCAACGCGAACGGTATCCCCATCGCCGCCGCCGCGCGCCCCGTCGCTATCTCCGCCTCCCGGTGAATAATCCCTTGCACGCCCACGGGACCGAGCATCACCGGCGCAGGCCATCTCTTCCCCAAAACCTCCACACTCAGGTCGCGTTTCGAAACATCCCGCAACATTCGCGGCACAATCCGCCAGCGGTAAAACGCCTCCAGATTCGCCCGCATCGTCTGCTCGCCGCCCGCCCCTCCCGCCACATAGTCGTACGCCCGCGGCTCCAGCACTTCTTTCGCTTTCTGTTCCAGCAGCGCCAGCGGCACCGGTGTCGCCAGCGATTTGCCCGCCAAACCCAGCTGATAAATCAGCTGCTCGCGCTCCGGCCCAAATTGTTTTTCAGAAAACGGTTTTGTCTCGTCCATGGCGTGGCGCGGATTATACACCTCACTTTCCTTTCAGGTGTTTGCCTGATTGCGCGGCGAACAGGATTGAAGAGAATAGCTGCCATGCATGACGATTGTCTCGGCGAATTGGCATTTCAAAATTACTGGCGGGTATTGGAAGAGCACTGCCCTGGCGTGGTAAAAGGGCCCAAGTTCTCGCATGTAAGCTTCACAGAGCGTCAGGCTTGGGTCGAGGCCGCCAGGGCCGTTGCCCAAGAACTGCGCGACGGCTCTTTCGTGGGGCCTTCGAACTGACGGGAAGATTCATCTTTATACGCTCCCCTTAGACTGTGGGCACCCCGCTCCAGATCGCGGCAACCCGTTCGAATGATGGCTGTGCCACGCTGAACTCAAATTACTCCCGGAGCTCCATCTTGAGGCAAAGCCAAACCTCCGCGACATACCATCAGTAAATTTCCAGGATTATTCTCCAGGGGTTAGTTGGCGCGGGCGGCGAATTGGCGGTCCAGGTTCATCGCGATGCTTTGATCCAGCGCCACGGCTACGTAGCGCGAACAGATCTGCATTTCGCCATTCGCCCATTTGGAAAACGACGGAAGCTGAACTCGAAACGCGCGATCGAGTGCCGCCACCGCGCGATAATACAGTGATACTTCTTTCAGCCACGGACTGGTCTTTCGCAATTCCGGCGACAATTCGTTGCACAAATCCAGCAACGATCGGAAGTCCCCGGCGCCGATGCTCGCACCATCAATCCCCGCCGTCAATTGCAGCGACTCCGACAGCGGCTGATTGGCCGTGGAAATCCAGATCGCGCGCCACTGCGAGATTCCGAATCTCACCAGCGCACCCAGGGCGAACACGAGAATGAAGAGCGAGACCATATTTGGTACTCCGGAGTTTGCCCGAACAACTCTTCCTGTCCTATGGGTCAGGAGTACCATACGGACAGGACTCTTGGCGGTGTCTCAATCCGGCACTTCAGCGTAACTGTCTCATTCCATACCACTTATGCAATCCTCCTGTCCGGTTCCTGCACTTCCCTCTTCTCAATCTTAACGATAACTAACTTGCAATTTCGCTCCCAATTGGCCTTGACCGCAACCAGCGGACCAACTAACTTGGCTCGCAGGGGCTTTGCGCCCCTCTTAGGATGAGTGTGCCCGACACCCAACTCCAATCGCCTGACCCAAACGCCAGCGAGCCCGACCTCGCCCGCGAATCTCGCCAAATCGAGAAGCGCGATTGGCGCGTCTGGGGCTATTCCGTCTTCGTTATTATGCTGCTCACCTTCGCCGTCGTTGTTCTTGCTCTCCCGGCAGTGCGGCAAGGCGCTGAAACAATCTTTAATATCAAATTGTCCGAAGCCGTTTTCGGCCTGATCGGTCTCGTTCTCATTTTCAACATTTACGCCATCTCTCAGGAAGTCCTCATCAAGCGCCTTCGCCGCCAGCTCGCTGAAAAACACGGCCATTCCGAGGTTCTCCGCACGCTTGCGATGGTGGATCCGCTCACTGGTCTCTACAACCGCCGCTTCGCCGAGAATCGCCTCGCCGCCGAAGTTTCGCGGTCGGAGCGCAAGGGCCATCCGCTTACCGTGCTTACGCTTGACTTGAACTATTTCAAGGAAATCAACGATACCTACGGACATCCCGCCGGCGACCACGTGTTACAGGAATTTGCCGCACATTTGAATAAAGTTGTCCGAGGCTCCGACCTCGCGGTGCGCCTGGGAGGCGACGAGTTTCTGGTGGTCCTCCCGGAATGCACTCTCGAGCAATTGCGCCTCGTCTTGGTGCGCCTCGGCGCGTTGGAGGTCACCTGGCAGGGCCAAAAAATCCCCGTCACCTTTTCCGCCGGTTGGAAGGAGTACGAAGTCGGCGAGCAGCCGGAGCAATTGCTCGCACGCGCCGATGAAGATCTCTATTCCCGCAAGCGCGCTCGCGGAAGAGTGTCCTCCACCGCGAAGGCCAAACAAAACGCCACCAAGAAGACCCCGCGCATTGAGAAAACCGCCATGGACACGCACGTCATGGTGGACGTCACTTGCGAGCATTGCGGCAAGAAAAATTCAGTCGCCATCACGCCCGACGCCGTCGGCAGCGAGGCGGTTCCCCAGCCGGTCCGCTGCGCCCATTGCAATAAATCCTGGGACCCACTGCTCTCCGGCGCCATCCTGGCCGGCCCGTTCCCCAAGTAATCTAACAGTGTCCGCGGAATCCGATCGCGAAGGATTCGGCTACTTTTCTGTATCGAGACGGAGTTGCTTGGGGTCTTCGGCGACGATCTCGGGCAGGCCAGCGTAGGCGGTTATTTTTCCAGTGACGCAGATGCGCTTACCGTTGTATTCGTCTTCGGGCCTACCAAATTTGCTGCGATTGTCGCCCCAGATGACGATGGTGAAGACTTGATTGGGATAGGGGCGGTCGAGATTCAAGAAGGTGGGCTGGCGGGTCGCGGTATCCGCAAAGCGCGTACTGACCACGGCGCCGCAGACGGTAGCAGTCTCTCCGAAATGCGCTTTGGCTTCGATGGCTGTTATTTTCTTCTGCGCGGACGCGGGGACGGCGGCGATCAGGCATAACAAGCTGAAGAGCCATCCAAATCGCAGCAGTGTTCTCATACAACCTCCATAACGTATCGGGAGAGTTCCCGCGCTGTGCCCGGCGCCGCCCGTTGAAAAATCGAGTCAACAACAGCTTATAAGAGCAGTGCACGTCCGTGTTGCGTTCGTGCCCGGTCAGTTACCTTGCCGGTTACAGGCATGTGTCGCGCCTCCGGCGCTAAGGTAGGGTGAAACCTAGCGGTTCCATCGCGTTTAGGACCTGCTGCAGATGCTCCTTCAGCTTCCGGTCGGGAGTGGTGATGTTTGGGTGTCTGCATGATGTTTTCTCCATTGGTTAGCGCGCGGGGCGGGTAAAGTCGCCGAAGTCGACGGTGAGCGGTTCGTTTTTGAGGTCGATGGCTTGCTTGCGGTCGATGGCGTGGTGAGAATGCAGGAGCTGGTTGGTGATGTAGGCGAGGACGGAGGCGCGGCGAGGGGAGACGCGGCCTTTGGTGACGAGGACGAGGAGGCGGGCGAGGAATTGGTTGACGTCCACGGGGGAATCGAATTGGGAGAGTTGGGGGAGGAGGTCGGGGGAGAGATCCTCGGAGTCTTCGAAGGAGTTCGCGGGGAGAGGAACGACTTGTTTGGAGTGGCCGAGGCAGAAGCCGTGATGCGCGGGCAAGCCGGGGAGGCGGCAGCGCTTGCCGTTGGAATAGATGAAGGGGCAGCGAGAAGGATCGTTTTTCACTGGTGCGGACACGGGAACGACGGTGGAGACAGGGCTATCGAGTGTGGTGTTCATGAGTTTTTTCCTTTTTTGAGTTGGGAGGGGGTACACCCCCCCATTACATGTATGAATGTCAAAACAAAGGGGATAAAAAATGGGCAATTTGTAAGTAAAAGAAAACAAAGGGCCGGGTGGAATTTGGTGACACGAGAGGCCAGCCGGAGGAAAAACCAGGGAAAAAGATAACGCTGAGACGCCCCGACCCGGTCGGGGTAAACGCCGAGCACCGAGGATACGCAGAGAAGAGAGTGCCGAATCGGGAATGCGGCTGACTATCACGACTGATGTTACCATAAGAGTACTATACCTGTCAAGGAAAACTTGTAAAGCGTTTAGAACGAGGCGATTGGAGAGCGTTGAAGGGATGGGTAAAAAAGTGACAGAGGCCAAAGGGGAAATCAGAAATTAGAAGGCGGAAACTAGAAAAGAGAGAAAGACCCGACCCTTCGATTCCGAAAAGTCAAAACCCCCAGGTAGAAAAGCGTTACCTGGGGCACCCGGCGGGGATCGAATGGATGGGTCAAAAGGTAACAGAGGGCAAAAGGGAAAACTAGAAAGCAGAGGCTAGAAATCGTGGATTACCTATACGTCTTTCATGCCGCGCGCCCTCTCTTCCTGCAGCAATAGTTCCATTAGGGATGGCGGGTAACGGAAGTTGGTCTTCTGTAAGCGCTCGAAGGCATCTCGCAGACGAAGCAGCTTTGCTCGAGACGCGAGCTCCAAGACTCCCAAAGTTCCGGTTACGGCCAGCCCGCGCTGCACGGCCAGATTGGCCCCGGCGCGGTCATCGATCAACAAAAGGTCCGCGCGAAGGGATTCAGCGAGGATGATCGCCGCGCGCTCTCCCGAGTCCAGTGCGGCGAGAGAGGGATCTTGGGGGATGGAAACCGGGGCAGCAAGGATCTCGATCCAAGGGGGAGATTGTTGCATCCAGTTTCGGACAACTGGCGGAGCAGCGTGGAAAACCAACTCGTCGCGGACTTCTTCGGGGACATGAATTTTCTCGAAAATGCGGGGCAAAACCTGGACAGCACCGATGAGGATTAGGTAATGGAGAGGAGTCGCGTCGGCGACGACAACGCGCATTTATTTTCCAAAGCCGAGTCGCCGCAAGGCGGCGCGTTCCCGATCGAGGTCTTCGCGAGTGTAATTGAGCCAGACCTCATGAGCCTTGAGGAAGCCGTCAAGTTCATCGCGGGTTTGCAGGCCGAGAAGCTGGCGCAACTGCGGTTCGGTTAGCCGGCCAGCCTTGTACTCCTCGAGAGAAAAGGCTTCGAGGGCGCGGCGGGAGAGATCGCTTCCGGAGGCGGAGAGACGCTGGGCGACATCGTCCGGGATGTGGAGCGTGAGTTCCATAACTGGAGTTTAGCACGAGAAGACTGACCTCCTGGCGGGGATTGGGAGGGGGCGAAAGGCGGAAATTAGAAACTAGAAGGCAGAAACTAGAAAAGAGAGAAAGACCCGACCCTTCGATTCCGAAAGGTCAAAACCCCCAGGTAGAAAAGCGTTACCTAGGGCACCCGTCTTCCAGCATCGATGGTTACTTTGCCAACAGTCCGTGGTTGTGGTTGTAGCTGATCACGCGAGTCACCTTCCATGCGCCATCCTTGTTCTGCCACAGCGTGACAAACTTGGCGTCTCCCATGCCATCCTCCGGGTGTCCGGGGTGGTGGAAACGATGTATTCCGATCTCCACCGCTCCATATCCCTTCAGCGGGTAGACCTCCAGAGTGTCGGGTAGCAGCGTCCGCTGCACCTTTCCGCAGATGTTCTGCTTAATGGCAGCGAGAAACGGTCCTCTCCCCACGGATAGCCCTGTCTGGTCGTGATAGAACTCCAGGTCATCGGACACCATTGCACCCAACGTGGTCAGATCGCAGCGGTTATATGCATCGAAGAGCTTGGCATCTAAAGACCGAATTGTCTCAAATAGAGGGTCGGGCTGCGGATTGGATTGCGCGTCTGCAGGCAAATTGGAAAGAACCAAAAGGAGAGGCAGGAATAGGTGAAGCGATCTTTTCGAGTTCATCGAGACTCCTTCGCGAGGATGCATGCTAGCGGTGCATACGGAACAGGGCCCGTAATAGTTTCCAAAAATGATTGTGTTTGCCAAGCCAGCCGCCAAGTAGAAAATAGAAATTAGAAAAGGGACAAGAGAAAGACCCCACCCCTGCAAAACCCGCAGGGATGGGCCACCCAAGAGCAAATTCAGACTTAAGGCGCGGGCGAACGCCGCAGGGTGACGTTATGGCTTATGGCTAACGGCAAATACCAAAAAGACGCCCAAACCCAAGAGGATCAGCGCAGCACCAGCAGCAATTGCAAAAATGCGTGGCCGGGCAGCACGGGCCCCCGATACCGAAACCTCATCTTCGGGAGAAACGAAACTTACGAAGGCCTTCTTGTAGGACCTCCAAAGCAGAAAATAGGGGAGTCCCTCGACGAGAAGAAATACCCCAAAGAAATGCATATAGCTCTGAACATGTGCGCTTCTGGCCTGCCTAATGCATGGTAGATCTGCCTCGACCATTCAAAGGCCAAGAAATAACCGAGAACGAGGATTGAAAAAATGGGCGCCATAGAACATTTTCAGAAAGGATCTGATTTTTAATTCCTCGGCCGGAGATTTGACAAGGTAGCCGCGATGGCGGCGATCCCCAGGGAAAACGACGACCCGGCCAGCGCTTTCACTTCTAAAATTCGCACTTACAATGGAGTCAAGAAGGGCCATAGGAATTCTGTTCTCCTTGGGTGGATTCCTCGGGTCTTGGTTACCTCCATGTTGCCACTTGGAAAAAATGGCTCGCCAGGGAAAAAATGCCCATGTGTTCTCCTCGCCGCTAAGGATGCGGCCCACCGGCCAAGAGAAAGGCCCCACCCCTGCAAAACCCGCAGGGATGGGCCACCCAAAAGCAAATTCGGAATTAAGGCGTGGCCACCGGGCGCAAAATAGAAAGCAGAAACTAGAAATTGGAAACTAGAAAAGGGACAAGAGACAGGCCCCGACCTTCGACCTCGAATCGTTCAGCTCCAGGCAATGGAGAGCTCGGCGTAGCCTCTGCCTTCCTCGATGGGAGTGGTGAAATAGACGACGGCGTCGTTGGCTCCGGAAAGCTCCAGCGCTTTATTGAAAAACCCGATAATGGCGAAGCCCATGATGCGGTGCTGCTTTGCAAAGCCGGTGTATTTGATCAATGCTTTGCGGGGTTCGGGCAGCTGCACATCGACGGAGACGCCCTGAAAGAAGGTCATGTGAACGGCAGCGATGCGCTCGATGACATATTCGGGTGAACCCACTTTTACAAAGGCTTTGTAGATGCCCTGAAGATGTCTTTCGTTTACGGCCTCCGCGCCGCGGGTGACGGCTTCTTCTCTGCCATTGGCGAGCACGCGAATTTCGACCTCCAGGAAGCGAGTATAGTTATCCAGCGGATACCAGCTAGAGGAGAAGATTTCGCCCTCGAAGATCTTTCGAGTAGGCTCGTCGAGAAGGCCCAGGACTTTCTGGAAGGCTTGATCCCCAGCACGCCTTTTGATTTGGTCGATGGTTTCCCTGATCGTGGCCCCTTTGATCTGCACCATGCGGGCACTCCTCGGCGAGCGGACTTTGCAGCGGCCCTCTCCTGACTTTACACTGTTTGTTTCTGGAGCAAGGCATCGCGTACGCTAATCGGCACTACGGAGAGTCTCTGCTCTACAGCGTCTTGAGATGGGCCGTGGCGGATTGTGTTTCGGTCCGAGGCTCGACCATACTCCTGCTACGTCTTCCGTCAGGCGCAGACAACGAAAAGATCTAGAAATTGGAAATTGGAAATTAGAAGATAGGGCAGATCTGGCGCGCCTACGGCGCTCGGAACTTTTTTCGATTTGGTACCCAGCCCTGACGGGCTGGGCTAACTTTTGACGCACCTACGGTGCTGGGGAGAGAAGGGCGGAAAGAAGGAAAAGTCAAAACCCCCAGGTAGAAAAGCGCAACCTGGGGCACCGGGCCAAACGCAGATGGAGAACGCTTACAGGCGCAAGTCCTAGTAAGTCGTGCGGGTAATCGGACAAGGGGCGGCAGGTGGCCGTGCCTTCGTTCGGAAAAACGCCCCTGGGTGTCGCGGAGAAAGGAGGAACTAGAAAGCAGAAAGTAGAAGGGAGAAAGCGGAAAATAGAAAAGAGAAATTGGAAATTGGGAAAGCGAAGAGAAACACGATGTTCCGCTGCTGCCCGGAATCTTCGATATCGTGCCCTTACGCGGAGGAGAAGCCGCACAGCGCCAATCCGGAGGTTGGCGCTCCGAGGGAAAGCGGGGGAGTTACGGTGTCTACTTTTAGACAGACAGGCGTATTTTTATCGTTCTACACTACAGCACCCGACAGGGTCTAGCCCTCACATCACGAAACACCTTGCGCAGGAGTGGAGGAAGTTTGACGTCCAGGAACCACACGAGGTCCCACCTTGGAGACTTCGCTTCCGGAGCGAGCCTGGGTGGCGAAGTCTCGCGCTATCCGCCGAATGAAAGCATCTACACGCAAGGTGAGCCCGCGGAGACGCTTTTCTACATTCAAAAAGGAGCGGTGCGGCTCTCGACTCGAAGGAACAACCGACCATCCGCAGTGACGGCCATCCTGGGGGTGGGTGATTTTTTTGGCGAGCTGTGCCTGGCAGACTATCCACATCGCATGTGCACGGCTGTGGCGTTGACCGACAGCTCGATACGCACGATCCAGAAAGAAGAAATGCTGCAACTGATTCGCGGAAACAATGAGACCACAATTTCTTTGGTGGCCCATCTACTGTCCAGCGTCAAGAAATACCGGGACCATGTGGCGGATCTGCTGACCTCCTCCGCGGACCAGCGGCTGGCGCACGTGCTTTTGCAGCTGGCGCACCTGGGAAGGAATGGACGGACGGGCGTTGAGGTACCGCACCTAACGGACACCGTTCTGGCGGAAATGGTGGGAACCACACGATCAAGAATTAATGCGTTCATGAATCGGTTCCGAAAGCAGGGATTCATCAGCTACGGTGAGGAATTGCAAGTGCGCCCGTCGTTGCGGAAAGTTCTCCGGAGGCGATAAGAGCCACCTGACGAGGGCCGCGGGCAGCCGTTCGCTGGGTTCAGATTAGAGGGTGCTTAGCGAGGACTTGGGTACGGCGGAAGCGTCTGGATTCGACGGCTTCGGCGGCGGAGAGTTTGCGGTCGACGTGTGGTTCGGAGCGCGGGGCACCGGAATGGAGCGAGCAGCGCTCGCCGGCGATGGCGCCACAGGTGGGACAGGCTACGGAAGAAAGCTGGGTTGGGGTGAGGTCTTTCATTCGCATGAAATAAGCATGCGATATGCGGTTCAGGAAAACTGTTCACTTTGGAACAGTATTGCGAAAAAGGCGCTGTCAGGGAAAGAGGCCTGTGAAAAACCCGCCTTCGCCAAGGCTACTGGAGCGGCCCACCCTTTCACAGACCAAACCTGAAAGGGCGGGCCACACAGAGCGTCTTAGGGCGGACGATTGGCGCCGGACAGTGGATGCTTAGTTGCTTCCGGAATTTCCAGAAGCAGGAGAGCCCGAGCCTTGGGGCGGCTGCGTGGCAGCTCGCATGACCTGGGCGCGCGAGACCGGGAGATTATAAATGGTGTCGGTTGTCTGGATACGATTGAGAAAGAGTTCTCCCCCAACGCGCTGGAAGCCTACGTTGGGCTTATTGGAAGAGGCTTCTTCGGTTTCGATGGGATGCACGATCACGCTGGCGTGATGTTCGTAATTGCTGAGGAACAGTCCGTCGGCGGGATCATCGGAAACAGGGCGGAGCGCGTACTTTCCCGCGGGAAGGGTTGTATTGCTGGCCACAAAGTCGAACGGCAAGGTGACAACAATTTCGCTACGAGTTTGAGCCTGAGTGGCGGCAGCGAGCCCGAAAACACCGATCAATGCCAGCAAACTGCTTGCCAGCAAATTAATTGCGCGTATCTTCTTCATTTTTTCTCCTCGGAACGTTTGGGTCACGTTGCTGATCTGTGCGGAGTCCGAGCTTCTCCCTGTCAAGAGCGGGCACAAGCACTCGTTTCAACAATCATCCTCAAAACGTATACACCAGTTGAGATGCGTGTTTGGGGGAAAGGTTACAGGGGGCTGCCAGGAGAACTTGGCAGGCGGGAGTCGCGGCGAGCAACCATCGGGCGCGATAGTTCATCTTTACGTGTAGGCCTAGACGCGGTTTGGGCACCCACCCAGCGGGTGCGTGAAACCGCAAGGAAGACTCCTGCCCTCCCAGGACAAGCAGGATAGGCAAGCTCCGGTCAAAATGGCGTAGGAAGAGTGAGAATAACCCCGGCTGCGCCGGGGCTGGATCGTGCGACGAATTGTCGTCGAGGGAGAGCACACGGTATGAAATCTAAAATGGTGCGCGGAATATTGGCGATGTTGGTTGTGCCGTTGCCGGTGTGCGCGGGGCTGGGAGGGGAGGCGAGCTCGGTGCAGGCGGATCAGGCGAAAATGCAGGGGACGCTGCGGAGCACGAGCGCGGATGCGTACACGGTGCATGAGATACAAACGGCGGCGGGCGTGGCGGTGAAGGAATATGCGTCGTCCGCAGGAAAGGTGTTTGCGGTGACGTGGCAGGGGCCGGTGCATCCTGACTTGCGGCAACTGCTGGGAGATTATTTTGACCAGTATGTGCAGGCGCTGCAGGAGCAGCGCGCGCAACGGCACGGGCACGGACCGGTGCTGATTCAGCAGGCGGGGTTGGTAGTGCAGATTACGGGGCATGTGAGGTCGTTTATGGGAAGAGCGTACGTTGCGCAAATGGTGCCGGCGGGAGTGAAGGCGGAGGAGTTGCGATGAAGCGCGCGCACTTGTGGGGAATCCTGTGGTTGAGCTTGGCGGGCGCGTTAGCGGGTGCGATGGGATGCGGCGGCGGGAGCAGCAGCAGTACGACGACGGGCGGCGGTGGTGGGAATGGGGGCGGAGGTGGTGGAGCGACAGCCAACGTGCAGTCCATCGTAGTGAATACCGGGCCGGCGGCGGGACCGCCGACCAATGCGCCGTACATTGATGGCGCGTTTACGAGCGTGACCGTGTGCGTGCCGGGGAGCACAACGAATTGCCAGACGATCGGCGGAATATTGGTGGACACGGGGTCATCGGGGCTGAGGGTATTGTCGTCGGCGCTGACGATTGCGCTGCCGCAACAGACTGTGGGAGGCGCGCCGATTGTGGAGTGCCTGCCGTTCGTGGATGGCTTCACGTGGGGGCCGGTGCAAATGGCGGACATGACGATTGCCGGGGAGAAGGCATCGTCGATGCCAATCCAGGTGATTGGGAGCGCGAGCTTCTCGACGATACCGGCCAGTTGTTCGAGCAATGGGCCGGAGGAAGATGATTTGGCGAGCTTGGGCGTGAATGGCATTTTGGGCGTGGGCAGCTTTGCGCAGGATTGCGGTGAAGGGTGCGTGGTGAGCGGAGCGGCGAACGCGGGATTTTATTATGCGTGTCCGGCGACGGGTTGCGTGGTGACGACGGAGGCGCTGGCGAGCCAGGTGGTAAATCCGGTGGTGCTGTTTGCCACGGATAATAATGGCGTGATTCTGGAATTCCCAGCGGTTACGGGAGCGGAGGCGAGCGACACGGGATCGATGATCTTTGGGATTGGCACGCAGTCGAATAATGGTCTGGGGAGCGCGACGGTTTACGGGATTGATCCCAACACGGGGAATTTTACGACGACGTATAAGAACGTGACGTACACGGACCAGAGTTTCCTGGATAGCGGATCGAATGCGATTTATTTCCTGGACAAGGCTACGACGGGATTCCCGACGTGCACGGACCTGACGTTCTGGTATTGCCCGACGACGACGCAGAATCTTTCCGCGACCAACCAGGGAACGAATGGGGCGAACGGGACGGTGGCGTTTGTGGTGGGCAACGCGGATTCACTGACGGCCAATGCGAATGATGGCGTGGCGAATGGATTGGCGGGTCCGAATACCGGAATGTTTGACTGGGGGTTGCCGTTCTTTTTTGGGCGCACGGTTTACACCGCGATTGATGGACAGAATACGCCGGCGGGGGCTGGGCCTTATTGGGCGTACTGAGAATTCCTGAAGTGAAAAACCGTAAATAAAAACGGGAGTGTTCGCAATATCCGTGTGGGCGGCGGGAGCGAGCTGCGCGGGCTACTTTTTGAAGAGATCCTCGAAGGCCTGGCGGGCGTCGGTGTGACGCGGGGGCGCGGCGGGCGTGGAACCGGGGGCAGCGGGCTGGGCGTAAGAGGTGGGGGCGGTGTCCTTCTCGATGGTGGTGCGGAATTCGTAGAAGGTGCAATTATTCTTGGCGTCCTTGGGGGAGATGCGATCGGGGATTGGCTGAGTGCATTCGAACTGGGCGCCGGAATCGAAATAGCGGCATTGCTTGCAGCAGTGCAATTCGAATTGGCACTTGGGGCATGTGCCGTTGACGTCGTAGCCGGGAGTGAGAACGGCGCCGCAATTGGCGCAGCGCGCGCGCGTGACGGTGCCGACCATGCGCGGAGTGCGCGGGCCGAACTGATCGGCGCCGCGAGGACCGCCGGCGGGCGGTTTGCGGTCGTGCGATTTATTCTTCTTGTCTTCTTTTTCCGCGTCGCGATACCCGCGGTGACTGTACTTTCGATCCACAAACGCCTCCGTCCGCCCGTTTCGACGGACTGCCACAGCTACAACCTGACTTTGCGCAGATGCGCTCAACCACTTGGTTAGAATCCAATCGGATTGCTACACTCGGCCGGACCGCGCAATGATTTCCCAGAATATGCTGGCTTGCAGGATGCCTACGTCCGAGAGCAGGAGATGGGACCTTTATGTTTTTAGTACTATGGGAGTTCGAAGTCAAGCCGGGATGTGAAGCACGCTTCGAGAAGGTCTATGGCCCGGAAGGGGACTGGGGCAGACTGTTCCGAACGGACTCACAGTATAGGGAGACTCGGCTGGTGCGGGACTCCTTTCGGGCTGCAAATTATTTGACGCTGGATTTCTGGAATTCGCGTCAGGCGTATGAAGAATTTTTAGTCAAGCGGCGAGCTGAGTATGCCACGATCGAGGCGCTCGGCGAAAAACTTACGGTGAGCGAGCGCCGGATTGGCGCGTACGAATTGGTTTCGCCCTGATTAGACGGCGCGAATCACGAATCAGCGATCCGCGACCGCGTCTTTCCGCTGTCCCAGCCAAATCGCCACGAATCCGTCCGGCGCAAGATCCGGTTGGAGAAACTTTTTTGGAGTGCCGTGCACTCGCAGGACGGCTTCGGCGGCGAGGTAGCCGCTGCGGACGGCGCCTTCCATGGTGGCGGGCCAGCCGGTGGCGGTCCAGTCGCCGGCGAGGAATAATTTGCGGACGGAGGATTCTTGCTTGGGGCGGAAGCGGTCCACGCCGGGTTCGGGGGAGAAGGTGGCGGCGGCTTCTTTGATGACGGTGGCTTTCAGCAATTGCGCTTCGCGGGCGGCGGGCAAGGCGTGGCGGACTTCTTGGAGGCAGAGGTCGATGATTTCCTGGCGAGATTTTTGCAGCAGGTCGTAGGAGGCGCTGATTACGAGTTGCAGGTACTGCTCGCCGGCTGCGGTCTTCCCTGCTGCGTTCGAATCGGCGTAGAGCGCGGACTTGTTGAATATCCATTGCGTGGTGGTGTCGAGAAGGGTGACGAACGGTTCTTTCATGACGTGGCGGTCAAACCAGAGATGGACGCCGGTGATTGGGGAAACATTTATTTTGTCGAGGTTCGAAAGATAGGGGTCGCTCTGCTTCACGCTCTCGGGGAGTAATTCGGCGAGAGCGGTGTGCGGGACAGCGAAGATGTAGGCGTCGGCGGTTTCTTCTTTTGCGTCGTCGAAGCGGACACCAGCGATTTCGCCGTTTTCGATTTTGAGGCCGCGGACGGGGGCGCGCAAGGTGACTTCGCCGCCGCGCTTTTCGATCTCGAATTTGCAGCCGTCGTATAAATTCGCCAGCGGGACCGCGGGAACGCCCATGCGGTATCCGGCGCGATTCGAAAGAAAGGCTTTCCAGAAAACATCCACGCCAAAGCGGGCGTCAGTGCGATCGAGTTCTTCGTCGAGCGCGCTGACGAGGACGGCGCGCCAGAAGCGGTCGATGGCACCCTGCGTCTGGCCGCGACGGCTCAACCACTCGAGCATGGAGATGCCACTCGGCGCGTCCAGGTCGCGTGGCTTCCCTTTCGCGCGCAGAATGTCGAGCATGGCGCGGGCGATGCTGAGCTTGTCGCGCAAGGTGAGCGGGGCAAATTTGGCGAACGAGCCGGTCATGTGAAACGGCGCGGGAAGAATTCCGGCTTGCATTTCACCGCGGCGGCCCTGGGGATCGAGAAAAAAGAGGCGATCGAAGAATTTGATTTTGTCCGCGGAGCCGACGCGCTGATAAAAATCGGTGAGATTGGTGCAGCAGCCGAGGGTCACGTGCTGACAATTGTCCACGTGCTCGCCGTCGGGCAACACGTAGGAGGTTGCGCGGCCGCCGAGGAAGGGACGCTGCTCGAACAAACGCACGCGCCAGCCGGATTCAGCCAGCGCGGCGCCGGCTGCCAGTCCCGCCAGCCCGCCGCCGATCACGATCACGCTTTTCAAGAATATTCTCTTCCGTATGGCGGCCGAAGCGCGCCTTGGCGATGAACATCATTTTTTCAGGTTTGGAAAGGCGCACGCGTTCGCCGAAGACGGCGAAGTCGAGCGACTCGATGCGGCCGAGCAACGCGCTGTAGGTATGCACGAGAAGCCACAAGGCGCCGCGGCTGTCAGCGTCAATCAAGTTCAGCAGCGCGGCGCCTTCTTCATAGTTTTGCCAGGCGCGCTCGGATTCGAAACGGAGCAACTCGCGGACGCCGAGCGTTGCTTCGTCGCGGCCGAAATCTTCGGGCGAAACGCCGTAACGCTGCAAGTCTTCCTCGGGGAGATAGACGCGGCCTAGGCGGTAGTCTTCGTGGACGTCGCGAATGATGTTGGTTAGCTGGAAGGCGAGGCCGAGTTTTTCGGCGAAGTCGAGGGCCCGGGCGTCGGTGAAACCGAAGACGTGGGTGCAGGTAAGGCCGACGGTGCCGGCGACGCGGTAGCAATATTCGCGGAGGCGGTCGAAGGTGGGGTAGGTCTGAACGGTCAAATCCATTTCGGCGCCGCTGATGAGATCGTGGAGATAGCGGGCGGGCATTTTGTAGCGCTGCATGGTGTCGACGAGAGCGGGCAGGGTTTCGGCGGCGACTCCCAGAGCTGCGGCGGGCGAGGCCATCGCGGCGTTACCGTCGAAATGCTGGTCGTGGCCGGTGATGGCGTCGTCGAGAGCGGCGCGCCAATTGGCGAGGCCGCGTTGCTTTGCGGCGAGATCGGTGCCTTCGTCGGCGACATCGTCTACCAGGCGCATGAAGGCGTAGAGGGCGGCTAGGGCGTCGCGCTTGGAGGAAGGGAGAAGGAAGAAGGCGGCGTAGAAGTTGCTGCGGGAGGCGCGGGCGATGCGGTGGGAGGCGTCGTACGATTGCGCGAGGATGGCGCTTGCCGGATTGTGGCCCCGGTAAGGTGCGGGAGGATGCTGCTTCCCAACGAATGCGGGCGGCTCGGCAGGCTGCTCCATTTTCGGATTTGCGCCGACGAGGTATGCCACGAGGGCGCGCCCCAGGAGGGCGGCTTGTTTTAGTTTGCTGATGGCGGGGCGCTGGTGAAGGGTGTCGTAGCCCATGGATTCGATGGCATCGAGGACGGCTAGGCCGCCGCGGCTGAACATTTCGAGGTCGACGCTGAGGCGACCTTCTACCATTTTTGCGAGGGGCAGGCCGTCGGCGAATAATTCTCGCGTGCGTACGATTAAATCTTTCATCAGGCGGACGTAGCGGTCGTCGAAGCGGCGGGCGACGATGTCAGATTCAGTTAGGCCCTGGGCGGTGGCGACATCGAGGGGGATGTAGATGCGGCCCTTCTCGAGATCGCACGAGACGTCTTGCCAAAAATTTGCTAGCTGCAAGGCTGTGCAGGTTGCATCTGATAATTTCTGACGTTGGTCGTCGCGGTAGCCGCACAGATAGAGGACCAGGCGGCCTACGGGATTTGCGGAGTACACGCAATAGTTCAGTACGCCCACCCAATCGGAGTAGCGCTTTACGGTTTGATCCTGGCGGAAAGCTTTCAGGAGATCGGCGAAGGGCTGTTTGGGGATATCTTTGGCGACGACGGTTTCACGAAGCGCGATGAAAACGGGATGCGAGGGCTTGGCTTCATAGCAGAGTTCTAGTTCGTGTTCCCACCAGTTCAGCAATTCCAGGGCACGCGCGGGATCGGGGACTTCGTCGCCGAGGTCATCGGCCCAGCGGCAGTAGGCGTAGACGTTGTAGAAATGTTGATGGAGATCTTTTGGGAGCAGCCAGGAGACGACGTTGAAATTTTCGTAGTGGTGGGTGGCTAACCAGCGGGTGTAGTTTTGCGCCTCATCGAGGGGACAGCCGGGGGTTGGCGCGTGTGCGGTTAGGTCGAGTTCGCCGGGGCGCAGCATCTTAAGAGAGATTCCTCGCTTCGCTCGGAATGACGGTATTTACAGCTGGCGCTCCGGTTGGAATGACAGTCTTTACAGCTCGTGCAATAGAAGCCAAGCGTTGAATTTGTGGTATCGGGTCCGCGGTAAAAGCGGGAGCTGGGCTCCCGCACTCCATGATCATGGCCGGACGGCTAATTTGATTTCGCCGCTGCGGGACTTCATGCGTTCGAAGGCCTGGGGGAGATCGGCCAGGCGGATTTCTTCGGTGACAAAATCGTGGGCTGAGATGTCGCCGCGGCGGATGGCCTCGAGAGCTTCGCGGAAAAAGCGGGGCGTGTGGTGGAACGGAGAGATGAGCTTGATCTCCGAGTAGTGAATCATGGCGGGCTCGATTTCGACACGCGTGCCGGAAGGCAGGCCGCTGAAGAAATTGACAACGCCGCCGCGGCGGACCATGGCGAGAGCTTGTTTCCAGGTTGCGGGATTGCCGGCGGCTTCGACGACGGAATCAGGTCCCAGTTGATCTTCGGTCAGCGCTTTCACGGCAGCGGCAACGTCGGGAGTCTCGGTCACGTTGATGGTGGCGATCGCGCCTAAGCGTTTCGCGACTTCCAGCGGGCCGGCGCGCCGCGCCAGGGCGATGACGCGAACGCCGCGCCGAGAGAGCATGCGAACGAATTTCAAGCCAATGGGGCCGCAGCCGATGACGGCGGCGGTGTCTCCGGTACGGACTTCCATTTCGTGAATGCCTCGCAGAACGCAGGCGAGAGGTTCGGCAAGCGCGGCGCTCTGGTCATCCACGGAATGGGGAACTTCGAGCATATTTTCGACGACGATGCGACCGGGGATGCGCATGTAGTCTGCGTAGGCTCCATTGTTGAAGAGCAAATCGTCGCAAAGATTTTCCTGGCCGCGACGGCAGTGGTAGCAGCGCAAGCAGGGCGCGGAGTTGGCAGCGATCACGCGCATGCCGATGCGCCAGCGAGCGTCCACGCGTTTGCCGACGGCGGCAACGTCGCCGACGAGTTCGTGACCGAAAACGGCGGGCGGCTGAATCATCTTGGCGTGATAGCCGCGCTTCCAAACTTTCAGATCGGTGCCATCGGTCAGAGCGAGGCGGACGCGCAGGAGAACTTCGTCAGCGGACAGCGCGGGGACGTCAATTTTTTCGATACGCAGATCTTCGCTGCCGTACAAGACGGCGGCGGTCATCTTTGACGGCACAGCCAAGCGTGGTTCGGCTAGTTTCACTGCTGGACCTTCTTCCGCCTTCTTGGTTGTCGAAACTTTCATGAGTGCGTGATCAAAATCTTCAGCGATTCCACCGTTGGTTTCGCGGCCAGCTCCAAGCCTTCCTGGATTCTAGCGAGCGGAAAGCGGTGCGTCACAATCTCCATGACAGGCAGTTTCTTCTGGAGCACCAGACCGGCCGCTGCATCTTGGATGTCCACCGCGGCGCTATAGCTGCCCAGGATTTCCTTTTCATCGATCCCCACAGCAGATGCTGGAAACTCGATCTTGGTTACGGGGTCATTGGCGGCAAACAGCAGCACACGCCCGCCAGGCCTTGCCGCTGCCAGCGCATCCACCACCACGGAAGGATGCGCCACTGCTACCAGGACCGCATCAGCACCCCGCCCGTCGGTCCGGGACTTGATCTGGTCCACAAGCTTACCATCACTGGGGTCGAAGGACTCAATGGCTGCGAGGGTGAGGCTCTTGGCGCGGCGGACGGCCATGGGGTCGCTGGTGTAGAGCTTGGCACCTTGGAGATTTGCAACCATCAATAACTGGAGGCCGATGGGGCCGCACCCGGCGATCAACACAGTTTCGCCGGCGGTGATGCGGGCTTTTTGCACGGCTTTGGCGATGGTGTTGATGGGTTCGATGAAAGTGGCTTCCTCGAAGGTGACGTTATCGGGGAGCGCGACGATGCCGCGATCGGCAACCCAGGGCATGGCTTTGACGTATTCGGCGAAGCCACCGCCGTTGGGAGTGAAGCCCGCAGTGAGGCCGGTGGTCTTGTATTGCTTGCATTGAGAGAACAGGCGGCGCTCGCAGTAGAAACAATTTCCGCAGGGGATGTGGTGGAAGCTCATGACGCGGTCGCCGAGCTTCCATTTGGTGACGCCGCGGCCGACGGCGACGACGGTTCCGGCGAGTTCGTGACCGAGGATTTGCGGCGGCGCGACGTAGGCGTGGAAGATTTTTTTGATGTCGGTGCCGCAGATGCCGCAGGCGGCCACTTTGATGAGGACTTCGCCGTCGGAGACTTCGGGGACGGGGACTTCTTCGACGCGGACGAGGCCTTTTCCGCGGTAGACGCCGGCGCGCATGGTTTTGGGGAGGGGGCCCAAATTAGGTGTGACCTCCAGAGTTGTGCCAGTGCGGCTCATCGGGCGACGACCTTGAGGGAATCTTCAGTCGGCACAAGTTGCACTAATTCCATCACGTAGGTTTCCAAAAAACGGGCAAGGGTCTCAGCCGCGCCGCGGCTCTTCCTTCCGAAACGAATCAGAGAGCCAATCGTGCCGGGCTTTTTTGCGACTTCGGCAACGACACGAAGAATGCTAACGCGGTTGTTTGAAGAAATCGTCCGGTTGAAGTCAATTGGCAAGTCCTCGTTAGAGCGATCGCTTATGGCTCGGATAGCGACGCCGCGAGCGCCCCACGCGTACCCTTCTTTGACAACGTCGAAGCTCTCCATGTCCACGACATCCGCCTTCGCCCCAAGCAGGGCCTTTTGTTCCGCGGTGGTCAGTACTCTCTCGGCGGTATAAAACGCTGCGGCTTGCTTCGCACCGTGCGCGACCGCCAGATCGACTAGTTGCACGTCCGTCTCCAACCAGTCTCGGCCGAGGTCGGCGTGCACTCCTTCCGATTTCAGTAGCTTCGCCACCACAACATCGCTCACTGCGAAATCCGGACGCAGAGCTCCAGCAAGGCCGCTGGAAATACAAATTTCAAAATACTTGTCACGGCTAGCGAGTCGCATCATCAGTTCCATGGTATCTGCCGAGTTGTCTCCGATACCCGTCAAGAGCACAAAGATCTCGGAATTTCCAATTGCGCTCTTCCAAAGCTTAAGTCCTTCGGCATTTTGCCGAACAAACTTTCTGCGCGCGCGCCAAGGAGCGAATTCGGCTTCGACGGCGAAGGTGACTAGGATGCGCATTTGTCTCAAAGTCGAGCAGGCCGGGCTAAAGCCCGGCGCCTACACAAAACAAAGACAAGAAAAACGCACCGGTCTGAAGACCGGCCACTACATAGAATACAAAACCTCAGGCTGCGGCGGCGCGGGCCATGCGCTTGGCGCGGCCTTTGGCTACGTAACCGTTGGCACCGTACCAGTGGACGGCGCGTTCGAGCGCGGCGGCGACTGGGCCGGCCTTGAAACCGAGTTCGCGCTGGGCGCGGGTGCAATCCACAAACATATTGTGGCGGGCGATCTTCACGCCTTCGATCGGGATGCCCGGTTCGCGGCCAAGCAAGCGCGAAAAAACCGTATTGGCATAGGCTACACCCAAGGCGAGGCTGTGGGGAATTTTCAGCCTGGGGGCGCGCAGGCCGGTGATTTTCGCGAGAGCATCGAGCATTTGTTTGAGCGTCAGATTTTCTCCGCCGAGGAGATAGCGCTCGCCCACTTTTCCTTTTTCGGAGACGAGGAGATGGCCGGCGGCGCATTCTTCGACGCCAACGAAGTTGAGGCCGGTCTCGACGTAGCCGGGCATTTTGCCGTTCAGAAAATCGAGAATAATTTTACCGGTGGGCGTGGGCTTCCAATCCCAGGGGCCGACGGGCGTGGTGGGCATGGCGACGATGACAGGCAATCCACTTTTCGCGGCGGCGAGGGCTTCTCTTTCGGCCATCCATTTCGAACGCTTGTAGTGGCCAACCATTTCTTCGAGCTTGGCGTCGGTGAATTCGTTGGGGAGCTGCGGGCGGTCGACGGCGATGGTGGCGACGGTGCTGGTGTAGATGAGCTGCTCGATGCCGGCGCGCTTGGCGGCTTCGAGAAGGTTTTTTGTGCCGCCGACGTTCGAATCGTAGATGTCCTGCGAGCGCTTGGCCCACAGGCGGTAATCGGCGGCGACGTGGAAAACGCGCTTGACGCCTTTCATGGCGCGATCGAGCGAGGCGGGATCGCGGAGATCGCCGGTGACGTATTCGAGGGAAAGATCGGCGATGGCGCGATTGGTGCTGGAAGCGCGCATGAGAACGCGGACGTCTTCGCCGCGGGCAACGAGCTGGCGGGCAACACGGCTGCCGAGAAAACCGGCGGCGCCGGTGACCAGGGTGGTCATGCGACCTTTACGCTCTCTTCGCGGTCATCGGATTCGCGTTCGAGGATAGAGCGCGTCTTGCTTTCACTTGGAGCGGAGAGGTGCTCGCCGGCCAGCGCGGGTTCTGCGAGGCGCGAGAAGATTTGCCACCAGCGATTGGCGATTAGCTTTCGGGCGTCGACGGTTTTTTGCTGTAGCGATTCACTGCGTGGATTCGCGGTGTTCGGCGCGGTGGCTGGGGAAATCACGAAGCCGTCCACGTCGAGGGTGTTCGCGAGGGCGCGCAATGTGGCGACTTCGTTGAGATCGGAGTCCGCGTAGATGCGCGTGTGAATGCAGGTGAAGAAGCCGCACAGACGGGCGGCTTCGAGGGCTTCAACGGCGCTGCGGAAGGCACCCGGACGTGCGGCGCGAAGGTCGTGGGATTTCTCGAGGCCGTTCAAGGGGACAGTTAGGAACAGGCGGGAGACGGGGCGGAATTCGTGGATGCGGCGGCGGAGAATCGCGCCGTCGGTTTCCAGGAAAACATTTTGGCCGTGACCGTTGATGCAGCGAGTGAGCTGCGCTATTTCCGGATGGAGAAGTGGATCTGCGCCGCCGATCCAAACGACGGGAGCGGCGCTTTCGCGCACTAAAGTTAAGAGTTCGGTTCCGGCTTTCGCTTCGGGGGAAAATCGGGAAGATTCGAATGAGGTCGGGCTTGCTTGCTCGACCGGACGAATCAGCAGAACCGCTGGAGCGGCGGAATCGCGGCGAGTGCTCCGCACGATGCGGGCCTTGACGAGGTCCGCGATGAGGCGCAGGGGAAAGCGCAGCATGCGGCTAAAATCCGCTGCGCAGCCGGAACTCGCTGGGCTGGAACTTGAGGGCGACGTACTCTTCGGCTTTGCGCGACTGATTGGCGTAGCGCGAGAGTGCGTAAACCGGGAACGAATTGCGATAGAGATGATATTTCAGATAAAAGACGCCGGGGAAACCGGTGCCGGTGAAGTCGGGCTCGCTCCAGGAGCCGTCCAGCTGCTGATGGTGAACCAAATAAGAAACGGCCTTCGTGATCGCGGGATCCTGCGTTTCGGCTCCGGCGAGGAGGCCGATTAGCCCCCAAGCGGTTTGCGAAGGAGTGCTGGGGCCCTGGCCTTTAGTCTCGGGCTTGTCGTAGCTGAGTAGCGATTCGCCGAAGCTGCCGTCGGGCTTCTGCACGGTGCGGAGCCAGGTGACGGCGCGCTGGCAATATTCGCGCGTGGTGAGCGAAACGGTTTCCAGAGCGCGGAGGACGCCGCTGGTGCCGTAGACGAAGTTGACGCCCCAACGGCCGAACCAGGAGCCGTCGTCACACTGATCCTTCAAAAGAAATCTCAGGGCGCGCTGGATGGCGGGATGTTCCGCGGGCCAGCCGAAGCGGCCGAGGCATTCGACGACGCGTGCGGTGACGTCGGCAGTGGAAGGGTCGATCATGGCGTTGTGATCGGCGAAAGGAATGTTGCAGAGAAATTTTCTGTCGTTGTCGCGATCGAACGCGCCCCAGCCGCCGTTGCGATTCTGCATGCTGAGGAGCCATTGCAGGCCGCGGCGGATGGCGCCTTCCATGCGAGCAGGGTCGGGAAATTTGACGCGCTGGAGAGCCATCAGAACGAAAGCGGTGTCGTCCACGTCGGGATAAAAATCGTTGCGAAATTCGAAGGCCCAGCCGCCGGGTTCGGCGTCTTTGTTTTTGAATTGCCAGTCGCCGGGACCGAGAACCTGCTTGGAGAGCATCCACTCGGCGGCTTTGACGAGTGCGGGATGATCCGGCGGCAGGCCGGCTTCTTCGAGAGCGACCATGGCGATGCAGGTGTCCCAAACGGGAGAGACACAGGGCTGCATGCGGATGGTGTCGGCGTCTTCGATTTCGAAACGGGAGAATTCTTTAATTTCGCGCCAGGTGAGCGGGTCGTCGGGGCCGTGGCCGAGAGCCATCAGGGCGAAAATGGAATTCATCATCGCGGGATAGATGGCGGCGAGGCCTTCGGTGCGCTCGAGGTGATCGAGCATCCAGGATTTTGCTTCGCGAAGGGCGCGCTGGCGCAACGGCTTCCAGGGAATTTTTTCGTAGAGCTTGAAGCCGCGATCGACGGCGAGGAAGAAATTTCTCCAGGAGATGAGCTGGTCGCTCCAATCGAAAGCGGCGGTTTTGCGCGATGGATCTTTGAACAGTTCGTCGACGCGGGCGCGCTCCGGGAGGCGCCAATCGGGGCGCAGCGCGGAAAGAATGGACATGGGAATGACGATGCCGCGGGTCCAGGACGACATTTCATAAATGTTTAGATAGAACCAGTTGGGTAGGAGCATCAGCTCCGGCGGAATCGAAGGTACGAGTTCCCAACCGACAGCGCCGACGAGCGCGAGGTAAAAGCGGACGTAGGAGTTGGTGTGCTCAAGACCGCCGAGGCGATGGACGGTTTCGCGCGCGTGGGTCAAGTGCGCTGAGTCGGTGGAATCGCCGGCGAGCTTCAGTGCGAAATAGGCTTTGCACGTTGCGTTCAGTTCGGAGGGGCCGCCGGGATAGATGCTCCAGCCGCCATCGGGCAACTGGCGGCGGCGGACGTAATTCGCAAGCTTGGCAATGCGCTCGGGGTCGGCTTTTCCAAGGACGTACAGGTAATAGATGTAGTCGGATTCGAGAGTGGTGTCGGCTTCGAGCTCGCCTTGCCAGAAACCTTGTTCGGATTGGACGGAAAGAAGGTGGTTCGCGCCGCGTTCGATGGATTTTTCCAGGCGCTCGACCCAGCCTTGTTCTTGCACAGAGGTCGGCGCTGGAGCAACGGAAATTTCTTCTCCCATTCGGGCGAATGACGCCATCAGTGCTCCCCCCAGAGCAGGACTGCCAGCCGGCGCGAGGACGAATCTCAAGCGCGCAGCAAACTCGAGCTTCACGGCCGTATTCCGTGAGACTTCGCGGAGCAGAACGACGGCGGTTTAGGTTCGAGTAACACCAGTACTACTAAATTATCGCCCCCTTCGGGCGAACGGTCAACGGTTAAGATGCCGTTTGGTTATGGCGACGTTGTCAAATGGCGATGCCGGAGGAGGATTCCAGGGCACGCTGGACGAGAACGTGGAGGGGGGCGGGCAGCGGTTCGCCTTCGCGTTGGGTCACGGAGGGCTTTTCGCGGAGGAGACGCGAGGGGAGTTTGGTCCAGGCGGGAGAGGCAGAGGGGTGCGGGTCGGTGGCGTTGCGGAGAATGAGAGCGTCGGCGCGATCGAGAACGATGCGGGCGGAGTCTTTGAAGTCATCTTTGGCGGGATCGACCACGGCGAAGTAGAGATTGGGTTTCAGGAATTGCAGCAAGGAATTGCTTTCGAGGATGAGAGGAGCAGGCGCAGCGCCGTTCGCAACTAGAGTGTCTTGCAAGGCGGCGCGCAGGAGTGGCAGGCCTTCGGCGAGAAAACCTTGTTTGGTGCGGAGCCAGAAGGAGCGGTGGGCCCCTGCGGCCAGAAAGCGCGAGCTGTCGGTGCCGGTGTCAGCGCGAGTTTCCCAACTGATGGCGCAGACGTGTTCGTCGGGGGCGCAATCGCAATTGTCGCCGTTCTGGGCGCAGACGCCGTGGCCGTATTGGGTGATTTTTCCAGCGATCCAGTTGGCTTGCGGAAAGGCGGCGATCACGTCGCAAACCAATTGCGTCTTGCCGATGCCGCGGGTGTGGCCGCCCACGACGATGACGCGCCAGTGGGCGGATTGCGTTTTTTCACTTGGTGGCAAGTTTGGCCTCTAGCTCTTTGATGCGCCCGGCCAGCTCCGGCAAGCGGCCATACCAAGCATACTGCTCTTTGAATTTTTCGAGGGAACGCGCGGGGGTGCCCCAGACGGTTTGGCCGGTTCGAATCGTTTTTCCGCCGAGGACACCGCTTTGGCCGCCGATGATGGCACCGTCTTCCAATTCGCAGCGTTCGCCGAAGCCGGCTTGGCCGCCGACGGTGACGCGATTGCCGAAGGTGCATGAGCCGGAGAGACCGGCTTGCGCGGCGATTACGGTGTGCGCGCCGATCTGGCAGTTGTGGCCGACGTGCACGAGATTATCGAGCTTAGTGCCCTCGGCGATGCGCGTGTCGTCGAGAGACCCACGGTCAATAGTGGTGTTGGCGCCGATTTCCACATCGTCGCCAATTTCGAGGATGCCGGTTTGCGGGAATTTCCAGTACTTCCCTTCTCCGAAGGCGTAGCCGAAGCCGTCTGCGCCGAGGACGGCGCCGGCATGAATCTCGACGCGATGGCCGAGGCGTACGCCGGCGTACAGTGTGACGCGCGGATGAAGTCGGCAATTTTCGCCGATCCAGCAGCCGGCTCCGATGACGGTGTGCGCACCGATTTGCGTTCCTGCACCGACGTGGGCGTCTTCGCCGATTACGGCGTAGGGGCCGATGCTTGCGGTCGGTGCGACGCGCGCGAGCGGAGCTACGATTGCGGTGGGATGAATTCCTGTGGCGATGGGGGCGCGATCCAGGACGAGGGCTGCGGCTTTAGCGAAACTTAATTTTGGATGGGTGCTGCGCAGGATTGTTTTTCCGGGGAGTTCGATGCCTTCGGAGGCTATTACGCACAGTGCAGCTGAGGAGGCAGCGCGCGGCGCGTGCTTGGCGGCTTCCACGTAGATGAGGTCGCGCGTGCCGGCGCGTTCGGGCGCGGCAACTCCAGTGACTTCCAGGGCGCCGTCGCCTTCCAGTTTTGCGCCAAGGGCTTCGGCTAATTCCTGTGCAGTCCGTTTCATGATCATCCTCACTCAAAATCGTACAGCGGTGATTCGCCTGTGGGCCGGGTGTTCCAGCGTCCGTGGATCCAAACCCATTGATCGGGATACTTTCGAATGATGTCTTCGATTACTTTAGTGAACTTCTGCGTGTTTTCCAGGACGTCGCGTTCGGAATCGCCAGTGCGAATCAACTCCACGGGCGGCTCGAAGCGCAAGCGGTACTTTCGAACAGCGGCGTCCCAGACGGCGTAGCCGGGTACGACGGCGGCATCGGTGTGCAGCGCGACGCGCGCAATCCCGGTGGTAGTACTGGCGGGCTTGCCGAAAAAATCCACGAAGACGGCTTCTTCGGGCATGGTGTTTTGGTCAGCGAGAATGCCGACGGTTCCTGCTTCTTTCAGGACTCTCAGCATTACGCGGGCGGATTCGTTTTTGAAGATGGGGCGGTCGCCCGATAGGCAGCGGTAGCCGTTGACCAGGGCGTCGATTTTTTTGTTGTCAATCCTACGAGCCATGTAGTGGAGCGGGTAGCCGTACAACGCGTGGGCGAAGGAAGACAGCTCCCATGCGCCAATGTGACCGGTTAGATAGAGAACGCCTTTGCCGCGGCGGTGGCCTTCGAGGAAATTTTCGTGGCCGTCGAGAATGACGACCTGTTCGATATTTTCTTTCGTGAGTTTGGGAAGGCGGGCGAATTCGGCGGCCATCCAGCCGAGGTTGCGAATCATTCCACGAACGATGGTTTTGCGTTGGGCTTCGCTCCAGTCCGGAAAGGCGATGCGCAAATTTACTTCACCGGTCTTCTGAAGCTTCGGGAGCAGCGCGTAAAGAAGGCGCGCGACGGCGGCGGCAAAACTCCGTGCTACTGGACGCGGGAGCAAGCCCAGCCCTTTGAGGATGAGCCAGACAGCCGCGTATTGGATCCATTCTTTCATTGTTTGCGCAAGCTCGCTCGTGTTTGCCGCCGGGCGACAGTATGCAAGAGGTCCGTCGCTGGAAGATAGTGGTTCGATGTTAGACTCAATTTTCCGTGACTGAAACGACTACACCCATCGTCGAAAAAACTCAGACCAGTACGGCGGCCCGGATTGGCTGGGCTGTGCTCATCGTGGCAACGCTCTACGTTTGCTATTTCAGCCATCTTGGGGCGATTGGGTTTGTGGGGCCGGACGAGCCGCGGTATGCGTGGATCGCGCGGGACATGGCGGAGAGCGGGGATTGGGTTACGCCGCGGCTTTACGGGAAGCCGTGGTTTGAGAAGCCTCCGCTTTTTTATTGGGGCGCGGCGCTCAGCTTCAGGTTGTTCGGCGTGAGCGAGGCGGCTGCGCGATTGCCCAGCGCGGTTTCGGCGCTCCTGGCGACGCTTGCGCTGGCCTGGCTTGCGTTCCGTCTCTATGGCGCGGAGACCGCGCGCTGGCTATTGCTCCTGCTCCCGACCACAGTCGGCATGATTGGTTTCTCGCACGCCGCCGCGACGGACATGCCCTTCAGCGGGATGCTCACGATTGCGATGGTGTGCGCGGCGGTGGTGCTCGGCCTAACTCGCGATGAAAACACGCCGATCCTTCCGCGAACGCGTTGGCTTGCGCTGCTCCTCTTCGGATTTTTCCTTGGACTTGCGGTGCTTGCAAAAGGACCAGCCGCAATTATTTTGTCTGGTGGCGCCGTTTTCTTCTGGGCGCTTTTCACGAAGCGCTGGCGCGACGCCTTCCGGCTATTTCATCCGGTCGCGCTCGCTTCTTTCTGTCTGACAGCACTCCCCTGGTATATCCTCTGCGCTAGACGCAACCCCGGCTTTTTCCGTATCTTCATCATCGAACACAATTTCAAGCGTTACCTCACGCCCGAATTCCAACACATTCAGCCATTCTGGTTCTACATTCCGCTCCTGATAATTGCGTTGCTCCCTTGGACTGTCGCTACAGTCTCCACCTTGGCGCTTTGGATCAAACTCGCCCGGCGCCCAGAGCCGACGGCCGGATTGGATGTTACACAGCTTTTATTTCTGTTTTTTGCTCTGTTCACACTTGTTTTCTTTTCATTATCCAAGTCCAAGCTCCCAGGATACATACTCCCCTCCATTCCCGCGCTTATGTTGCTGACTTCAAAATTGCTGGCGCGCGACATTACGAATAGCAAATATGTGAAGACTTTGGGCTTGGCGGCTATTTCACTTACCGGAAGTTTTTTCTTGGCAGTTGCTTCGGTGGAGGTGATGAGGTGGCGGGTCACGACCCAGCCGAAGCCCTTTGCTTTGATGGGGCTCATCCTTGCGATTGTTGGTTCGACCTCGACAGTAGTGTGTGCGGCCCGTGGAAAAAAGGGAGGGACCCTTCTCTCTGGAGCAGCTGTTGTGGTCGCGTTTCTCGGCTGCGCAAATCCTTCCTTTTTCCATTGGCTTGACTCTGTTGTTTCCCCCCGACCAATTGCGCGGATTGTGAATTCGAATCAAAAGGTCTCGAACAGTGTCCTATGTTATCGCCTTCGCCGAGGGTGGGAGTATGGAGCTAACTTTTACCTACGTCGCCAACTGAAGGAGTGGGATGGAAACTTTTCGCAATCGGTTCTCGCGCTAGCTTCACCAGACGGAACACGAGACTTACGCGAGAGGAAGATACCATACACGGTCTTGGACAGCAGGTGTCCTGATGCCATGTTAGTTGAAATTGGCAAGGATGAAGCGGCAACAGGGCAACAAGGAGCTTTAAGCAGCAGCTTAATTCCGGCAGAAATAGAACGGTCTCTAGCGCGCAGCCTTCCCCGTAGCGGGCAGGCGCAGTAGGAAGAAGGAGACGACGCGGTTTTCGTAGGTGCGCTTGTCTTCGTCGTCCATGCTGACGAAATTGCCGTGGGGAATGATGGCTTGCTCGCGCGGCTCGGGAGCTTTCAGGAACATCTGGCGAGTGATGGCGGCGAGTTCGGGATCGTCCAGGGCCTGAATCCACAAGGTGGGGACGCCGGTGAGGGTAATCAGCTTCCTCGAGAGCGGCGGATCTTGGCGGTGGGCGTAATTCAAGTATTCAAAGCTGAGTTCCGCGGAGCGCACCATGAAGGGGAAACTGGCGAGGCCGTTGCGCTCGACACCGACTTTCACCATCTGCTGCGGCTGGTCGTAGACGGAATCGAGGACGAGTGCGCGAATGCGCTTGTCGTTTTCGGCTTCACGTAGCGCGGCGTAGGCGCCGAGATTGTATCCCCAGACGCCAAACTTGGCGGGGTCCACATCGTTGCGGGCGGCGACCACATCAATGGCAGCACGCACTTCCTCCACTTCGCGGTAACCGAGGGTAGTGATTCCAGGGTTCTGACCGTGCGCGGCAAAATCAAAGACAAACACGTTGTACTGATGATCCTGCAGCGCGGATTCCAAGGTCAGCAGCTCGCCGCGGCTGGATTCATAGCCATGGCACAAGAGAATCGTCGGCGCGCCACGCAGACCGGGGAAGAACCATCCCTCGCGAGTGCCCAGGTCGCCGACGGTGAATTGCACAATCTCCGGGCGGCCGGGAAAGCTGGCCATGCTGATTTCGCTGCCGGTGCGCTGGGGCTTGACGATGCGGTAGACGAGAAACCCAGAGATGGCGGTGGTGGCGAGTACTGCAAAAAAGACCAAGGCCAGCAGGGCCATCAATAATTTCGTGTACCAACGGGATGGGTAGCGAAGCTCGAAAAGGATTTGCATGCGTCGTCTGGGCTAATTGGCTAGCGGCACGCGCCGCTTTATCTATTCCTCACAATACAAACGTGACAGTTTGCATCGTAGCATACGGCGTTGGAGCGTTAGGCCGGACCGCGCACGGGTTGTGTCGCATGTATATCGGTTCCGGGCCGAGGCCGCGAGTGGGCCTTTCGCGAATCAGTTATTATAGGAACCGCGTGGCGGGGGCCGCGGCGATTTTCCTTCTTCCATGAACCTTGTTGATTTGAGACAGACGACAGTGCGACAGATTGAGCCGCTTCTTGAAGAGGAGGCGCGACACTGGCGCGATGAGCTCCACTGGGATTACCGCGGAGCGCTGGAACTGATCAAGCGCTTTCTGGACGCGCATGCGCTCGCGGGTTGTGTGGCGTTCGAGAACGGCTCGGCGGCGGGCTATTCGTTTTACGTGTTGGAGGAGCAGAAGGGGCTGATTGGCGGGTTGTACGTGTCAGCGAAATTTCCGCAGACGGCGATTGGGCGGAGGCTGCTGGAGGAGATGCTGTCTTCGATGCGGGCGATTCCACACCTCGCGAGGATCGAAGCGCAGCTGATGCCGTTCAGCGGGCCGGTGGACACGCCGCTGCTCGACCAGGGATTCCGGCTGTACTCGCGGCAGTTCATGCTGCTGGATTTGCAGAAGATGGCAGAGGCCAAGCCGGGGGCGTCAAACGGAATGCGGCTGACGCGGTGGAATGACCGGTATTTTGATCCGTGCGCGAAGCTGATTTATTTGGCGTATGCGGACCACGTGGATGGGGAGATCAACGATCAGTACCGGAGCCGCGCAGGGGCTTTGAAATTTTTGAAGAACATTATCTTGTTGCCGGGGTGCGGGCAGTTTGTGCCGGGGGCGTCGTTCGTGCTGCATCAGCCGGGGAGTGATGAGTTGGTGGCGGCGGTGCTGACCAGCGAGGTTTCGCCGGGGGTGGGGCACACGACGCAAATCTGTGTGGTGCCGGGCTATCAAGGCCATGGACTGGGGCGCATGCTGATGCAAACCTCTGCGGAGGCGCTGCGCGGAATGAAATTCAGGGAGTTGACCCTGACGGTGACTTCGGAGAATCACACAGCAGTGAAACTTTACGAAAAGCTGGGATTTCAGACCATTAAGATTTTTACGGCGGGGGTTTGGCCGCGGTGAAGATTGAGCTATTTTGTGGTTTGCGTTTGTATGACAGTGCCTACTGTTAGCAGTAAACGATGAAGCGGCTCCGGGACCGTGAGGACGAACGGGCGGAGAGTGTAGGTGTTTTGGTTTAGAGCGAACACACACTTCAGTTCGAACGTTCTTGGTTCACCCGCCTGAGGCGTGAACATCCACTCCTTCACCATTTGCACAGCCGCTGTGCTCAGTAGCGGATGCCCTTTCAAGGCGTCGACATTCGAGACAGTTCCGTCGGCTGCAACGGACACGTTGAGAACGACTGTGCCCGCGGTGCGCGTCTGGCGCGCAAGCGGCGGATAAAGGATGTGTGCAGGGCGCGCAAAGTGAAGATCAGGTCGGCCGGCGAACAGTGCGTCGCCGTCGATGTCGCGCCATTCCCTTTTCTTGCCAGCGGGTTCGAATTCGTCGCCGGGTTGCCAATGGATGAGCGAGGGCTGCGTGGCGGCTTCGAGGCCGAGTTCGTAGCCAAAACTTGCAATTTTTGCGAGGCCGCGGAAATCCCAATCGGCGCGGTATTCGTCGGCGGGCTGATGGTAGCGATTGTTGACGTAGTCCTTGGCTTGCGCTTCTCCCCAAGCGCGATCGTGGCCGGCGAATTTTGTTCCTTGGCTGATGGAAAACGAGGGAATGCCGACGCGGGCCAGGCTGAAGTGGTCGGAACGGTAATAGTGGCCCGCTTCGGGCGAAGCATCGGGTTGGATGGCGAGGCCGAACCTTTTAGCGGTAGATTCCACGACGGGATAAAAGGTGGTGCGCTCGGCGCCACTAACCTCCACATCCTCGGGGATGCCGATCGGCTGCAGGGCGTCGAAATTCAAATCCAGGATGGGATCGACGGGAAGATAGGCGGACTTTTTGCCCATGTACTCGGAGCCGAGGAGACCTTGCTCTTCGGCGGTGACGGAGGCGAACAGGATGGAGCGCGGCGGAGCTTTTTTGGTATTGGCCCAGACTCTGGCGAGTTCGAGCAGAATGCCGCAGCCGGTGGCGTTGTCCACGGCGCCGTTGTAAATCTTGTCGCCGGATTTGGCCGGGTCAATGCCGAGATGATCATAGTGCGCGGTATAGAGAACGGCTTCGCTGTTTTTGCTGGGGTCGGAGCCTTGCAGCATGGCCAGGACATTGCGCGAGATGAACGGGCGCAGCTGGCTGGTAATGTGCGCTTTCAAACGCACGGGCAATTCGAGGGGCCTGAAATCGCGAGATTGTGACTGCAGGAAAAGATTGTCGAGATCGAGCCCGGCCATGCCTACAAGTTTTTTCGCGACATCGAGTTGAATCCAGGAGGCCGCTTGCAATTTCGGGGTCGCATCTTTTTGAAGGTAGGAACGCTGGGTGCCCCAGGAATTGCGGACGACGTCCCAGCCGTAGCTGGCCAAGTCTTTGCGGTGGATAATTAGAGTGGCGACGGCGCCACGGCGGGCGGTTTCTTCAAATTTGTAGGTCCAGCGGCCGTAGTAGGTCAGAGCTTTGCCTTTGAAAAAGTTGGGATCATCGGTGGTGGGTTCGTTCACAAAGAGCAGCGCCACTTTCCCGCGAAGATCGACATCCTTGTAATCGTCCCAGTTATACTCTGGCGCTTTGATTCCATAACCGACGAAAACAATCGGCGCGTCAATGTCGGCGGACTCGGACTGGCTCTCGTTGTTGGTCACAAAATCGTCGAGGTTTTTGAGCGGGACCGGCGGGCCGCTTGCGGGGATCAGAGTGAAGGCGGTTTCCGGAAGCGTCTTGACTTCCACCATTTGGACGTCTTGAAAATAGGTGCCTTTGTCGGAGGCGGGCTTTAAGCCGTAGCTTTTGAACTGCGCGGCGATGTAGTCGGCGGCTTGGTCGCCACCTTTTTGTCCGGTTCCGCGGCCTTCGAGTGCGTCGTCGGAGAGATACTTCACGTGAGCCCGGATTTTTTTCGGATCCATTTTGACGGACTTGCTATCTTGCGCTGTAGCGCGATCTGATACTTCGAATGCACAAGCAAGCGCGGATAGGACGAACAAGCAGCTCAGCGCGGATTTCTTCATGAATGCTCCTGGGAAAGAGGAATTACTTCTTGGCGCGATCTTTGAGCAAATTCTTCAGCTCGCTCATGAACTCCTGCACGTCCTTGAAGTCCATGTACACGGAGGCAAAGCGCACGTAAGCTACTTTGTCCAATTTTTTCAAGCGATGCATGATCATTTCGCCGATTTCAGTGGTCGTGAGCTCGCGCTCGGTAGCTTCGTGGACCACGGCCTCGATTTCGTCCACGATGGCTTCGAGCTTCGGCGTGGGCACAGGGCGTTTTTCGCAAGCTTTCAGCAGGCCTTGCAGGATTTTTTGGCGTTCGAAACGCTCGCGGCGGCCGTCTTTTTTGATGACCATGTAAGGAATTTCGTCAATGCGCTCGTAGGTGGTGAAACGGCGGCCGCACTTAAGGCATTCGCGGCGGCGGCGAATGGTGTCGCCGACGCGGCCTTCCCGCGAATCGATCACTTTGTCGTCAATGTTCGCGCAAAAAGGACACTTCACGGAGCTGATTCTCCTTGCTGCGCGGCCTTTTTGCCAGTACTTTCCTCCACAGCTTCCTTTTCGTGCTCCGCCATTTCTCGCAATTTTCCAAGCGAAAAACCTTCGCGAATCAGTAGCGGTACACCAGCCAAACTGCAAGCCGCAAAGGTTATGAGCCAAAGCATCATGGATGCCGCCAAAGCATCTTCGCTTCTTACTTGAAAGATCTTCATGTAAGCAATCGTTGAGACAGCTTGAGAGCCACCACCTACTCCGGGCAGTTGCAAAAGTGATCCTACTAGCGAAAACGCAAGCACAACCGTGGCATTCAAAAGGCTTAGGGTCGCTAGCTTACCCCCAAAGCTTTTTGCTATCCAAAAATAAATGAGGAGTATAAGGAACCAATGCGTTGCGGAGTAGAACAGCGCAAGCAATAGGTCGCGTCCAGTCCGGATCGTTTGCACGCCTTGCGCAAACTCAAGCAGAATTCTCGCAATTTTACTTCGCCAGCCATGCGTCTCAATCCATCCCTGCAGTTGTCGTTCGAGAAGCGCCGTGCCGTGCAAGCGTAAGTACACCAGTAGGGTAGTAGCCGCGACAATCCCCAAAAAGAGAATGGCTGCTCCCGGCTTTGCTGCCTTCTGCAATGCGTGCGCGGTATCGCCAGCATCCGGACCTGCGTGAAAACCAAGCAATGCGACGATAGCGATCACCGCCATGCTCACAAAATCGAAAATTCGTTCCAGCAGGTACACGCCAAACATTCCAGAGACAGGCAATTTTTCTTTTCGTGCGATGAGAAATGGACGCACGGGTTCGCCAGGTCGGCCTAGCAGTTGGAGTGCTGAAAATCCCGCAAGCGTCATTTTGTAAACATTCCAAAAGGTCGATGGGCCAAGATTCTTTTGAAAAACGGTCCAGCGGAGTGCCCTCAGCGCATAGCACACGTAGATGGCAATCAACGAAAGGAGTAGAAGGCTGGGTTTGGCAGCGCGGACCGTGTGCAGCAATTCCGTCGCGCTGAACTCGGAATGTTGCATCATTCCGACTAAGTGGTAGACGACATACCCCAGCACCAGCAGCCCGGCCAGGAGGGCAAGAAGCTTCCTCGACGAAGTTTTCATGCGGTGTTGAGCCTAGCGGGAGGAGACACTTGCGTCAAGTTGCGCCCACACGATGATCAGGCAATTCCCAATAAGGCGGCTATGCGAGCGCGCACCTGGTCGAGGACGCTTCGCGGAATCTTACCGGCCTTTTGCGCCTGGCGTTGGCGCCAATCGAGATTTTTCAAATGGTCGGAGAGAATCACCCCACCGATGCGCGACCCTGGCGGAACAGCGACCTCGAAGGGATAACCCTTGGCATGACTCGTGATGAGACAAACCACGGCGAGACTCGTCTTATCATTGTAACTACGAGGTGAGAGAACAACGGCTGGTCTTCGGCCTGCCTGCTCCCTGCCCGCTTGCGGGGTAAAATCGAGCCAGATCAAATCTCCCGCGTCCGGCACATACTCACCAGCTACCATAACTCTTTGCCCTGCGGCTCACCCCAGTCGGTTTCGGTGTGCAGGTTTTCCGCGGTGATTTCGTGGATCAAATTCTTGAGGGAGAGTGTTCGTTCCTTCTTCCGCATGCGCACCACTCCCGAATCTTCCACGGCCATTTCCAAGTGGTCTCCCAAGCGAAGTTTGGCAGCCTGCGCCACGGTCTTGGGAATGCGCACGGCAATACTGTTGCCCCACTTAGCGATCTGCGTTTTCATGGGCACTCCATTTGGATATACACAGTATATACAATTTACTGCGGACAAGCAATCGAACGGCCTGCGGGCGTGCTGCTACCCATTTTCTGGTTCGGTCGTCTACCTGTTCAAGCGTCAAGACCGATCGCGAACAGGGCGCGAGGTTCCCACACAGATGATTACGCGGCGAGAAGCAGTGCGCCTCTTGGGTTCAGCGTCCGCCGGGGCGTGGATCGCGCAGATCAGCTTTGACCTTTCGGTGACACCGACAGCTTCGGCAGCGTCCAAGGACGACGGTACTCCTCCGCTCGCGCCCGGAACCCCGATGTCCCCGGAGAGGGTCGCTCTGATTGACGCGTTCAAGAAACAATCCCAGGGGCTGGAAACGAAGTTCGAAACGCGCACTCACAAAAGCGACTGGGTAATGCCCTACCGCCTGTTCCGGCCGGAAGCCACCGGCAAGCTTCCGTTGGTGCTGTATCTGCACGGCAGCGGCGGGCTCGGCGACGACAACCTGAAACAGCTGGGCCTCGGCAATACTTTTGGCACACGCGTCTGGCTGCTTCCGGAGAACCAAAAGCGTTTCCCCTGCTACGTGATCGTGCCGCAGACCGATCGCGGATGGTCGCGCTACGATTTCTCGCAAGATCCGCCGAAGCCATCTCCTGGATTGGGCGAAGGTTCGCGCTTGGCGCTGGAGGTCATCGATGCGCTGACCCGCGAGTTCGCCATCGATGAGCGGCGCATTTATGTCACGGGGCAATCCATGGGAGGGGCGGGCGCGTGGAATATCATCACCTATCGCCCGCAGTTTTTCGCCGCCGCGGTGATCTGCTGTGGAAGCATCTCGACCGAAGACGGCGCCGGTTCGATTGACACGCCGCTGTGGAGCTTCCAGGGCGACTCTGACCAGACCGTCCCTGTGTCCCTGTCGCGCGACCGTATCGCGGCGCGTCGCAAAGCCGGCGGGCATCCGCTCTACACCGAATACGCAGGGGTGGATCACAATGTTTGGCAATGGGCTTACACCGAGCCGGAACTGGTGAAGTGGGTGTTCGCGCAAAGCCGTGGTTGAGGGGTTATACAGAACCGAAATAAAGGAGCAAAAAGTCATGCTGAGGCGTTTATTGAATTGCTGCGCAGCCACACTCTTGGCCGCCGCCGGCCTGATGGCAGACACGCCACCTCACGTGCAGACCTTTCCTCTTCGCGACACCACCGGCCTCATTGCGCCAACGGTGAAGACGGAAGCGGTGAACTACATGGGACGCAAATCCGTCCGCCTCACCATGGATGGAGACGACCGCGATGGCCTGGCCCTGCTGCCGGGGACCGATTTTCAGGATGGAGTAATCGAAGCAGATATCGCGTTGAAGACCACTGTGCCGCCGGGCGTTCGTTCCCCCGGCTTCGTGGGCATTGCCTTCCGAGTCAGGCCGGATGCCTCCCATTACGAGTTGTTCTATTTGCGGCCCGGAAACTCGGACGCCCCCGATCAGGCGATGCGGAATCATGCCGTCCAATACTCTTCCCAGCCTGCGTTCGGCTGGTATCGACTGCGGCGTGAGTGGCCGTCGGTTTATGAGTCTCATGCGGAACTCGCGAAGGAGACGTGGACAAAGCTTAGGATCGAAGTGGCCGGTCGCTCCGCGAAACTCTACCTCAACGGATCGCCCAAGCCGAGTCTGGTGGTGGATGGATTGAAGGGAGAGGATTTGCATGGTGCCGTCGGGCTGTGGGGCTTCACCAATGAGGAGGCCTATTTCTCCAACGTGCGGATTACCCCCGCCGCGCCGCAAAACCTGAAAAACGAGTCTGATGTAGCCGGATCGTGGGAAATGCGTTATTCCAGCGATGCCGGAGGCATGGAAGCGACGATGGATTTGCACCGAGACGGAGACAAAGTGACCGGAACATGGTCCGGCCCATTGGGAGACGCCTGCCCGGTCACCGGCACTTGGCGGAGCGGCTACGTGGAGCTGTCGTTTCCGGGCGAATGGCCAAAGGACACCCCGCAGGGAGCCCCCGGTCCGGTCAACGCCTTCCTAACCGGCTGGATTGATGGCGATTCGGGCAAGGGCCGGATGCGCGTGGAAGGCCGTGCCGACGGCGGATGGACAGCCAAGCGCAAACAGTAAGTAGCGTCACATTGGCGCTCAAAGCTCGCCGCTTGAGGTCCCTGTTACAAGCTGAACAAAATGCAGGAAAACTGTCGCTACCCCTTGGGCGAGTGCACGCGCTTGTGTCCCAAGCTCGGGGTGAGTAAGATGCCCAGCAGAACGGTCGGCTGTACGTACTAAAATCTGTAGGGAACTTTTTGAGAGCAGTTTACGTTCCATAGTTGGCAGGCCGAGATGGACTGCCGGGCGGCCTTTGAGAGAGTGCCGACTCGCGGACACGCCTTGCGCCGTAAGCAGGTTTAGAGGCTGATGATACGTTGGAGCAGGATGCCCAACTGGTCCAGCAATGCCTCCAGGGCGAAGGGTCGGCCTGGGAGGAACTTGTGCGCCGTCATACGCGCCGGGTCTTCAACATTTGCTACCGCTTTACGGGCAACCGCGCGGAATCCGAAGACTTGTCGCAGGATGTATTCCTCCGGATCTACCGCACGATTGGAAGCTATCGCTCGGCTCATGGCGGATTCGCAACGTGGATGACCAGCGTGACGCGCAATTTGTTGATTGACCATTATCGTAGAACCAAGAGGGACCGCGTTACCGATTCACTGGAAGACAAAATGCCTGTAGTAGAAAACAAGGAATCGGCGGGGCGGCGACCCGATGAGCAGGCGCTGCTGGGCGAGTTGAGCGGTCAAGTGCAATCGGCGCTGACGCGGCTTTCGCCGGAATTGCGCGAAGCTGTGATCTTGCGCGACCTGCAGCAATTGGAGTATGGAGAGATCCAGACGATTTTGGCGGTGCCGGAAGGAACTGTGAAATCGAGAATCAATCGCGGACGCATCGAGCTGGCGCGCGTCCTGCAGCAAATGGGAGTGCGGCCTTCATGAACGGAGTTTGCAACTCGAAGCGAGCGCGGAGCACGCCATGACCTGGACTTGCGAACAAACCGAAGCGCGCCTGAGCGATTATCTCGACGGACTTTTGCAGCCCGCCGAGCACACCGCTTTCGACTTGCACGTCAACACGTGCGAGCGGTGCACGCCGCTAGTCGCGAGCGTTTCCCATGCGCTTGGCGCTTTGCACAAGCTGGAGCAAGTGGAACCATCTCCGCAGCTCGTGGATGCGATTCTGACCGCCACGCAAGGCCCGCAGACCTGGCGCAGCGCGAAGCGCTGGCTGCGCGGTCTGCAATCGCCGCGATTTGTTTACAGCGTCGTTTCTGTGGCGGCCACGTTTCTTTTGATTCTTACGGCCTCGGGCTTTTCCTTGCGCAAGCCCAAGCTGGCGGATTTGGCCCCCGCCACGATTTACCGGAGGGCCAACAGCCAGGTGCATCTTGTCTACGCCCACAGCGCCAAGTTTGTCAGCGACCTCCGCGTTGTGTATGAGATCCAGTCGCGCATGAACGAAAACGAACAGAATCCCGCGGTCCGGGAGGATACCATTCCGCAAACTCCGCCAAGCAAGGAACCGGGCCGAACCGACGGCACTAATCCGGCGACACCGCGGCAGCAGAACCGCGCCAATGATGTTGCCCGGAATCTGGAAATTCTCGCGGCGGAATGCCCGTTGCTGACCGGCGCGTTTGGTGAGAGGAGTTTGCGATGAAGTGTGCAGTCCATTGCGAAGTGGACGCCATCGGCTACTGCCGCAATTGCGGCAAGGCTATGTGTTCCGCGTGCGTCCGCCCGGTGCGCGACGTTCTCTACTGCGAAGATTGCCTCGCCGGAATAGTGGGAATTCCCGCGGCGAGTGTCCCAATCGCGGCGGGCGCACCTGCGCCGACGGCGTCCAGCGCGTTGCCGCCGCCGGTTCCAGTTCGTTCCTCGCACAGTCCGGCCGTGGCATTTATTCTGGGGTTTCTTTTCCCCGGTCTCGGCGCGGTGTATAACGGCGAATACAACAAGGCGCTGATCCACATCGTCGTTTTCGCGACACTTATTTTCGGATTGAGCAGCGACATGGACGGCGGCATGAAAGCGGTGCTTGGTATCCTGCTCGCTGGCTTCATCTTCTACATGGCATTCGATTCGATGCGCGTCGCGGAGGCGAAACGGGTGGGAACAGCCACCGCGGACCCGCTCGAATCCTGGAGCACCAATCGCCCCCTCGGACCCATCATTCTGATCATCATCGGCGCGCTATTTTTGCTGAACAATTTTGATTGGTTTCCGTGGTATCGCGTCCACCAGTTCTGGCCTGTGATTTTGATCGTCGTGGGCATATTGATGTTCCGCAACCGGCTGGACCGGCGCTCCTAGGAGGATTTTTTCGATGAGTGATCGAATTCGTTGCGCTTGCCGCCGCTGCACCATCCGCAGCCTGATGGGCCCTGCCATTGTGATCACCATCGGCGTGCTTTTTCTGTTGAGTGAAATGATCGGTGGCAATTTTTCCTTTGACCGCACGTTTCCAGTCATCCTAATCGTGATCGGGGCAATTAGCCTGGCATCCGCCACCGCTCCGGCCGATGGGCACATTTCCGGAGTGGCGCCGCCAACTGTTCCCGGTACGCCAGGCTCCGTGCCTCCGCCGCCGCAGAATTCTGTCCCTGGTCAAGGCCAGGGTCAATAGATCCTTATGGCCAATTCCCGTCCACGCGGCAGTTCGCTTTTCTCTGGCATGGTTCTCATATTCGTTGGAGCCCTGCTGCTGCTTCACAATTACCGCGGGCTTGATATTCGAACGGTTCTCGGCCACTGGTGGCCCTTGATTTTGATTGTTTGGGGCGCGGTGAAATTGTACGAGCGCACCGCCGCCAGTCGCTCCGGCGACCCCGGCTCCGCGCGCATCACCGCCGGAGAAGTTTTTCTTGTTCTCGGACTCCTCGCACTGATGGGAATCGTCGTAGGCGGAGAAATTATCAACGGCAAACTGCGAGGTCGCGATATTGGCGTCGACTGGGGCGAGAAGCACGACTACGACCTAGACGTCGCGCCGAAACCAGTTCCCGCCGATGCGCGCATCACCATTCGCAACACGCATGGCGACATCAGCGTGCATTCTTCCGACGATTCCGAAATTCGCGTCTCGGGCAAGAAGTACGCCCAGTCCTGGAGCGAAAAGGACGCTGACCATCTGGCCGCTCCCGTTACCTTTGAGGTGGTGCAGAACGGCGACGGCTATGAAATCCATCCGAGCGGCGCGAATTCCAGCGACTCGCGCGTAAGCTTCGATCTGGATGTCACGGTTCCCAAGAAAGCTTCTCTCACCGTTCGCAATGAACGAGGCGACGTCACCGTCGCGGACCTCGCCAAGCCAGTGACCATCAACACGACCAACGGCGATGTGGAGGTGCGCGACATCACGGGAGATGTCACCATTGATACTCGCAAGGGCGACGTCAAGGTCTCGGACACTAAAGGCAACGTCAAGCTTTCCGGGCACGGCGGCGAAGTGAATGTCTCCGGCGTCAGCGGTGGGCTTACGCTCGATGGGGAATTTTACGGTCCCATCCGCGCCGATAAGGTCGCCAAAGGCGTGCGCTTCATTTCGCAGCGCACCGATCTGACGCTCGCGCAGCTCACCGGGCACATGGAAGCGGGTTCGGGGAATTTGGAAATCGCCGATGCACCCGGGAACCTTACGCTGCGCACGAATTCGTACAACGTGAGCATCGAAAATGCCAGCGGCAAGGTGAAGGTGGACAATCGCAACGGTGATGTGGACGTGCGCTTCTCCGCTCCTCCCAAGGAAGACATCGAAATCAATAACGCTTCGGCGAGCATCACGCTGTCATTGCCGGAATCATCGAGCTTCGACATGCTCGCCAATTGCCATTCCGGCGATATTAACAACGAGTTTCATGCGGATTCCTTGAAGCAGACTTCGACGGAGTCCGGTGATTCCCATCTGGAAGGAAAATACGGAAGCGGCCGCGGTCCCAAGATCACGTTGAAAACAAGCTACGGCTCCATTTCGCTGCATAAGACCAGCTCGGATATGCCAGAGCCGCTACCGAAGCCTGCGCCCGCGCCTTCTGTAAAACCGGCTCCGCCTGCGCCTCCGAGGGTAAAAGCACCAGCCGCTCCAAAGCCCGAAGAAAACTAACTGCTTTCGATTTGCCAGGAATGGGGGGAGGCGCCAGCGCGGCACTTCCTTACTTAGCTACTCCTGCTTACTTACCGATCCGCGAGCCGCTCCAACTCTTTGAAAAACGTGGGGTACGAAACTCCCGCGCAATCGGCGTCGCGGATGACCGTCGCGCCGTCAGCGGCAAGTCCGGCAACCGCGAAAGCCATGGCGATGCGATGATCGCCGCGCGGCTCGATTTCCGCTCCGTGCAATTTGCCGGCACTGCGGCCTTCCACTTTCAAACCATCGGGCCGCTCTTCCACCGTTGCGCCCATGCGGCGCAGGTTCTCCGCGAGCGCCGCGATGCGGTCGCTCTCTTTCACACGCAGTTCGGCGGCGTCGCGAAACTCGATGCCTTCTTCCGTGTATGGACCCAGCGCTGCGAGCATCGGCAGCTCATCAATGACCAGTGGGATTTGATCGCCGGCAATCACGCCGCCTTTCAGGGATGCTCCCTTCACCGCTAGATCCCCAACGATTTCCCCCTGCGAACTCTTTACGCCAAAAATTTGGACCGCTGCCCCCATGGAAGCGAACACATCAAGAATGGCAGTACGCGTCGGATTCAGCCCCACGTTGTGAATCAGCAGGTTCGAATCGGCGAATAGTGACGCTGCGGCAATAAAAAATACCGCGGAAGACAAATCACCGGGGACGTCGAGCGATTTGGCGGTCAGCCTGCCGCTTCCGCTTCCCCCGCCAAAGCCGTGAATCCGAATGGTGCGCCCGTGGCTCTCGATAGCGGCCCCAAATTCCTGCAGCGCTAGTTCGGTGTGATCGCGCGTGCGGGCGGGCTCCGTAACGATGGTTTCGCCCTCGGCAAATAACCCCGCCAGCAGGACTGCGGACTTCACCTGGGCGCTGGCCATAGGCATTTTGTAGTCGATGGCTTTTAGCGAAGCGCCGCGAATCTCGAGCGGGGCAAAATTATCGTCGCGCCCACGAATGTCCGCGCCCATCTCTCGCAGCGGGCCAATCACGCGCTTCATGGGACGCTTTTGCAGGGAATCGTCCCCCGTCAGTTTCGACGAGAACGCTTGTCCTGCGAGGATTCCCGCGAGCAGGCGCATAGTAGTCCCGGAATTGCCCGCATCCAGCGCCCGCCAACTGGCTTTCAATCCGCGCGGCCCGTGCCCGGTCACGCGAACGGTATCGCTGTCAATCTTCACTTCCGCGCCGAGCGCCTTCATGCACCCCAGCGTGCTGTGGCAATCCGCCGCCGCGGAAAAATGCCGCAGCTCGCTGGTGCCCTCGGCCAGGCCCGCCAGCATGGCATAGCGATGTGAGATGGATTTGTCGCCCGGCAGCTCCAGTCCGCCGGTAAGATATTTGGCAGGTTGAATGGTTTCTTTCTTCACGCGAAGATTTTAGCATGCTGGCTCTCTTCGCCTGGTACAGCGCCAAGAGACGCGACGTTCGGACATTTTCCTTAACCTTCTTAACTTCCTTTACCTCCTCTACGTCCTTTATCTCCTGTACCTCCGGCCAGTTTTTGCCAGCGCACCCCCTGTACTCCATCAAGAAACTTCGCGCCCTGCCGATGCGTACTATGGGGTGAGGAGAAATGTCATGTCAGCGCGCAGCACGTTCCTGAATCTCGCCACCAGAGCCGGCATCCTGTTTGGCGCACTATTTCTAGTCAGCGTATTGCTTGCCGCCATTCCCGGCCATCGCGCTCCCGCGGCGCAATCGCAGGGTTCGCAACAATCCTCCGGCTCGCAGGCGCAGGAATCGCAAGGGATGGACCACAGCAGCATGCCCGGAATGGACATGGACGACGCCAAGGCCAACGAGGCCCATGCTGTCCACGACATGACCCCCGGTCACATGGACGCACACAGCCTGCACATGCACATGACGGCGATGCGGCCCTCGAATCCGGAAGACACGGCGCGCGCCAAGGAAATTGCGGTGCAGCTGCGCAGCGGAATCGAAAAATACAAGGACTACCACGTCGCGTTGAACGAGGGTTACAAGATTTTCCTGCCGAATATCCCGCAGGCCGAATATCACTTTACCAATTACAAGAACGGATTCATGGAAGCCTTTTCCTTCGATCCCTCGCGGCCCACTTCCCTGCTCTACAAGAAAACCGCCGATGGCTACGAGCTTGTCGGCGCCATGTACACCATGCCCAAGCGCGCCACGGAAGAGCAGCTCAATGAGCGCGTGCCGCTGAGCGTCGCCATGTGGCATATGCACACGAATCTCTGTATGCCGCCATGGGGACAGCGCGGCTCCGCCGACATGACCAAGTTTGGCCTGCACGGCGGCATCACCACGGAAGAAGCGTGCGACGCCGCCGGCGGCCACTTCCACCCCGTCGTCTTCGGATGGATGGTCCATGTCTATCCGTACGAAGATTCGCTCGACAAAATCTTCGCCATGCACCACCACATGGATTGATTCCCGGCGCGAAGAAACTCCACGCACTAAATGCAAGGCGTGAATCTTGTGTGAGCAACACGCCTGATTGGAAGTTCTCCGCTGAGAGACGCTTCACTGCACGTGGGCGTCAAACACTCCTGTTTCTACTTGCCCCGCGCGTTTGACCTGCACGAATATTCGGTATTCGCCGGGGCGCGGAAAACCGTAGGGAAAGCTCACTTCAGCAGGCAGCGGCGCGTTTGACGTTGCCATTGGCATCGCCATCGGCGCGCCAACTTGCAATTCTCCCGACGCGCCCGCCTGCGCCGTTCGCGCCAACTCCAGCGCGGCCATGGAAACCGAGCCTGCCGGGTGAACGTGCGCGAACACGGCAAGGTCCGTGCTCACAAACTCCGCATGCCCGGCCATTCCCATGTACGGCTCCATATTTGTGGCAGGCCTGCCGTCCTTGTCTTCCACGTTGAATTTGAAATTCATCGGCGTATTGCCGCGCAGCGGAACGCTAGGACGCTGCCACACCATTCGTCCGCCGTCAGCAAGCTGCGACACCGTGGACTCTTCTGCCGATGCGTTTACTGCGCCCCCAGACCAGCTTGAATCATCGCCCGCCAGCGCCTTGCCCTGAATCTGCGGCAGTTCGAGAGTTCCAACGAGCGTCCACGGAAAACCGTTCTTGTCCACAATGTCCGCGAACACCTGGTAGCTCCCCGCAGGCATCGTCGGCAAATCCTCGGCGAACGCGCCATCCGCCGTTCGATCCGGATGCAGATGCCACATCTCCTGCAATCCCGGCGTGCGGAGCAAAAACAGATGCATCAGGTGATTGTGATCCGGGATCACTTCTTTCATCTTCATGTATCTCGACCACCTGGGGTCCTGCCCTTTGGCGCGAAGGATCAGGCGGTTGCCGTTCTCAAGCGTCGTCTCCACGGCCGGGGGCTTGAAAAACGTCACCTCGCGATCGTAATTCCTGGCTTCTGAGTTCCACCACGCACCTCCCAAATACAAAATGGCAAATACGATGACCGCAGTGATCGCCATAGCGATTCGAGCGCGCCGCGCTCTCCCCGGCGCCGGCGCTTCGCCCGGCCGGAGGTTGCCTTCGCGCACCGCCGCTCCCGCGATGAAAACCAATCCCAGCGCGAGGAACAGCATCAGGAAAGTCAGCAAGCCTCCCAGAGGTTTGTCCATTTTCAGTGTCTGCCGCGCAAACGCGGCCACCGGCACGGAAAGCTCCCCTTTGCCTTTGGCGCCGTCCACCGAAACGCGCACTTTCAGCGCGCCATCCTCCATAAGCCAAAGGCTGCCGGTAAAAAATTGCGGGTCCTGCTTGGATTGTTCGGCCACATCCGGCGTGGGAGGAAGATTGGATCCCGCGCCGCTCAGCCGCATTGGCACAATCTCAATCCTTTGCACATCGTTCGAAGCGGACCGGATTTGAATTTCGGCTATGCCGGGAATCACTTGCGGAATTCGAACCGTCACAAACAGGTGGTAGGGCCCCGCATCGCCTTCGCAATAGACATCCGGGCTGCCGACATGCGCGCTTACGGTAAGCGCGCCCGCCAGGAGCATGGCCAGGACCGCGAGGATTCCTTTGCGCGATGAAGGATCTTTCATCGCCGGAGCCGCCGCATCCAGTCTCCCCACGAGAATCCCAGCCGTGCCGTGATCACGGAAACGACTAGCGCCGCAGCCATCACTCCCAAAAACTGCCCTCGTGTCTTCTCTGCAAGCTGAAATTTGTAAGGATCGTACAGAAAATTCGCCGGATCAAAATACGCAAAATACGCCATCCCAAAAAACCGGTTCCGTGCCGCGGGCGACATCAAGAAATTTGCAAAGGGCCACTCCGCCGCAAGGAAACTCAAAACGAATACCGGTCCCGACACCGCCGCCAACTTCCATCTTCCCCAATGCTCTTTATTATTCAAAAGCACATCAAGAACAACCGCAGGCACGAGCAGCAAAAGGGGGAAATGCAGAGGAACAAGATGCGTAATGTTTTGGTAGACCGGGCCAAGCTTCGGCTGTGCCGGAAACAGTGGCAGGATCCATTCCGATGCCAGCTGTATTGCCGTGTAGGTTGCTGCCACGGTCGTGCAAGCCCACCGCCGCGCCAGTCCCCACGCCGCGCCGACCAACATCGGAGGCATGCCAATCGCTACCGCCAGGTAGCACCCCGCGTTGTGCAAATTTACGGGCCACGTCGCGTCAGTGAGCATCGTTCCCATCTGCACCACGCAATCCGCGCCCACGAACACGAAAAGCCACCCCAGAGTTCGCCGCACGCTTTCCGTCGCGCGGTTCATCAGCCCTGCCATTAACGCCAGCGCACCCAATTTAATCCCAAATGATCCCAAGGAAAGCAGCACGTGCGGCGGGCTCACAATCTTCACGTCCAGGCCGTACGCGTTGTGCCACCAATTGTCGAAGGGCGCCGACGTCAGCATGGCCACGCAGCCCCACACGGCGATGAACGCGCCCAGCGGCCCGCGGAATCCCCAAATCTTCACCGAGGTGCTCTGTGCCACCGCGTCGCCGCCGAACGTAGCTGTCAAAATCATGTAACCGCAGGCAATTCCCACCAGTACGCCGTTCAATTGAATGAGTATGTGCGCCGGCGTCCAGAACGTGTCCCGCCCAATGGACATGTGCCAGGAAATATCCCAGTGCCCGCCAATCAGGCTGGAAAGGATACCTGCCACCACGCACCAGATCGGCCACGGGACTGAGTCCACTGTCGCAGAAGCGTGCGCTCCCGTTTGCGCGTGCAATGTTTGCCCAAGAGGAAAAGCGTCTGCCATGGTTGCCGGCTCCTCCAACCTTTGTTAGTTCCAGCTCATCTATCGACTGTACTCACGATTTCTGATGACGTTAGGTTACATCGTCGAGGCTCTCAATGGAACGGTCGCACTTTTCCGTCTGCTACCTCGGTCGCAACGAATCCTCGCGAGACTCGGAAGGCCTAGTACGTCCAGCCTTTTTCTCCCAGTCGGCCCGCTCCGCTCGTTTGATTGCCTCCCCGTACCCCACCGAGTATCATTGGCGATTCATGCTCACGGCCCGAACTCGTCTGTCTGTGACTCGCGTTGTTCTTTTTGCCGTTCTCTTTGCATTCGTGACTATTTTTTGCGCTGCGCCTTGCCCAGTGCGAGCGCAAGAGTCGCAGCCAACTCTGCCGCTTAGCCAAGTCCGGCCGGGTATGCAGGGGTACGCTTTCACCATCTTTGCTGGTGACCAAATTGAAAAATTCGACCTCGAAGTGATCGGTGTACTGGACAATTTTCTCGGACCAAAGCAATCCATCATTCTTGTGCAATTGAAAGGGCCGAAGGTCGAGCACACCGGCGTCGTCGCCGGAATGAGCGGCAGTCCTGTCTATCTCGACGGCAAATTGGCGGGCGCGCTTTCTCTGAAGCTGGGAATCTTCACCAAAGAGCCCATCGCGGGCGTCACGCCAATCGCCGACGTTTTGAATCCCCCCGCGCAAGCCGCTTCCTCGCGGGCTGGGGCGCAGCCACTTCCCTTGCCCAACGAATCCGCGACGAGCACCGCCCTGCCTACCGGCTCCGCACTGGAGCCCATCGAGACTCCTCTGGTTTTCTCCGGCTTCCAGCCCGCGGCCATCCAGCAGTTTGCTGGTCAGCTACAGGGCTACGGCCTCGTCGCGGCGCAAGGCGGCACGGCTGCCCCGCGCCCGGAAGATGCGCATCTCGTCGCCGGGGACATGGCCGGAATGGTGCTGGTGCAAGGCGACGCCTCGATCAATGCCTCGTGCACCGTCACCGCAATACAAGCCGATCGAGTCTTTCTCTGCGGTCATCCCTTTCTCAGCCTCGGCGACGTCCAACTACCGATGGCGCGCAGCCGCGTGGTCACTACGCTTTCCTCTGAACTTGCCTCCACCAAAATCGTCAACGTCGGCGGCTCCATCGGCACCATTACCGGCGATCACCTCACCGCAGTCACTGGCAAGCTCGGCGCTGCTCCGTCCATGATTCCTCTCGATCTCACGTTGCAGGTCTCCGGCTCTGAACCTGCCAAACAGAAAACGCTCCACTTCGAAATCGTCAATCAACCAAAGCTCACGCCGATTCTCGTGGCGATCACCACTTTCAGTGGACTCACGCAAAATTCCATTTACGGCGAAGGCACCACACTCCATCTCACCGGCGAAATCCAGCTCAAAGGCCACGCTCCCGTTCAAATCGAAAACACCTTTGCTCCCACCGATTTTTTCTCTCCCGATGGATTGCCCATCGCGCTCATGATGCAGAATGTCTTTACGCGCCTTTTTACCAACACGTTTGAGACCACAACCGTGGAACACATTTCCCTGCGGGTCGAAAGCGTTCCCGGCCGCAAATCTTTTTCAATCGAAAGCGCATGGCTCGAAAAGGGTGAAGCCGCCCCGGGCGAAACGCTGCGCGTGCGCGTGTTGCTGCGGCCCTACCGCGGCGCGGCGCACGTCGAAGAAACCACCGTGCGCGTTCCGGAACAAGTTGCGCGCGGCACGACGGTGCGCGTGCTCGTCAGCGACGGCGATCTCCTCAACCGTGCCTCTCGCGGCTTCGCCTTCGCGGGAGCCGGCGGCGGGCCCACGGGCCTCGATCAACTCATCTCGCTCCTGAATCGCGAGCGACGCAATGACCGCCTTTACGTGGGACTTTTTGTCCCCGCGCCAACACTCCTCTGGGACGACAAGGAACTCCCCAACGTTCCGCTCTCGCAAATCAACGTCGTGGACGGGCGCCCCACTCCCGGCAGCGTCCAGGTTTTGCGCGAATCGTTGGCGGGCGAATCGTCCATCCCGCTCGGAGGCCCCGTCTCCGGCGTCATCTCACTCAATCTCCAAATCCGGTGAACACCAAAATGTCCAAGTCTCCCAGTCGAACCGCGCTCCTCCGAATCCTTTACCTCATTACCTTCCTTAACCTCCTTTACCTCCCGTTCGCCGTCGCCGAACACACCCGCCGCTGGCGCCAGTCCACCTACGACGATTTTCTGAAAGGCACTGCGCATGGCGTTGCCGTCCGCAGTGACGGCCGCCTCGAGCTCGCGCCAAAATTCACGCTGCTTGCCGACGCCGATGCCTCCTACCTCTGGTCCGTCCGCCTCGATCCCAAGGGCACGCTCTACGCCGCGGGCGGCTCTCCCGCAAAAGTATTTCGCTTCGACGCCGGCGGCAAACCCGCCGTCGTTTTCGATTCCACCGATCTCTCCGCGCAAGCCATCGCCTTCGATTCGAAAGGCACCCTCTACGTCGGCACTTCTCCGGACGGCAAGGTCTATCGCGTCAGCACCTCCGGCGAAAAATCCGTCTTCTTCGATCCCAAAACGAAATACATCTGGGATCTCGCCTTCGCCCCCGACGGCACGCTCTACGTCGCCACGGGCGATAGGGGCCAAGTCTTCGCCGTCGCGCCCGACGGCAAGGGCGAAGTCTTCTACGCCAGCGACGAAGCGCACATCCGCGTCCTCGCCTTCGATGCGAAAGGAAATCTCATCGCCGGCACGGAACCCAGCGGCCGCGTTCTCCGCATTTCCCGCACATCCGGAAAGTCCGCCACAAAAGATTCGAAGAATTCCGCCGCGTCCGCTACCGAAGGCTTCGTCCTCTACGAAACCTCCAAGCGCGAGGTCACTTCTCTCGCCGTCGCCCCCGACGGCACCATCTACGCCTCCGCCATCGGCGAGAAGCAACGCACCGGCGCGCAAGCCCCTGGCACGGTTATCACCACACCGCAAGGCACGACCACCATCAACACCAGCGGCCTCATCGCTTCCATCCAAGGCCAGCAGCAACAGCCCTTCGTCGCATTCCCTCCCCTGCTTTCCAGCAGCATCTATCGCATTAGCTCGGATGGCGCTCCGGAAGAACTCTGGTCTTCGCGCGAGGACGTTGTCTACGCGCTCGGTCTCGCTTCGGACGGCCGTTTGCTCGCCGGCACCGGCAACAACGGCGCGCTCCTCGCCATTGACGGCCGCGGCATCTTCGCGCAACTCGCCAAAGCAGGCTCCGCGCAAATCACCGGAGTCGCGCGCAACGCCGCCGGAAAAATTTTCTTGTGCACCGCCAATCCCGGAAAAGTATTTTCGCTAGGTCCGGAATACGAAGCCGAAGGCACCTACGAATCCCGTTCCTTCGACGCCCAGCATTTTTCGCAATGGGGCCGCCTCGAGTGGTGGAGTCCACCGCCCGCCGCCGCGGCGAAATCTACAGCCGCATCGAGCGAACCTCGCCTGGAATTTTTTGTGCGCGCCGGAAATACGGAAGACCCCGGCCACGAATGGTCTCGCTGGTTCGGTCCCTACACAAAATCCAGCAGCCCCGTGGAAGCACCCTCTGCGCGTTTCATCCAGTGGAAGGCCGTGATTCACGATGGCCGCCCCGGCGATGGAATCGACTGGGTCAGCCTGGCCTACCTCCCGCGTAATGTCGCGCCCGTGATTGACGGCATCGCCCTTCAGGATCCCGGCGTGCGCGCGCAGGGCCAACAGGGCATCCTTGCAAACCAGCCCGCGACGGTAACGCTCAAGATGCCGCCCGCTCCGAACACCTCCGGCGCCATGGGCTTGATCATCACGCAAAGCGGCAATCCAGCGCATTTTGAACAGCCGCCGCAGGGCACCATTCAAAAAGGCTATCAATCCGTGGTTTGGACCGCGCACGACGACAACGAAGATGAACTGCATTACACGGTTTATTTTCGCGGCGAAAACGAACGCGAGTGGAAGCTACTGAAAGACAATCTCGATCAAAAATTCTATTCCTGGGACACCACCACGTTCCCGGACGGCGCCTACTACTTGAAAATCGTCGCCACTGACGCGCCTTCGAATCCTCCCGCCCTCGCCCTAAAAACCGAACGCGAAAGCGAGCGCTTCGAAGTAGACAACACCCCGCCAGTCATCGAACATCTCGAAGCAGTCACCGCTATGACAAAGGGAGGCAGCCCCGCATTCGTCTCCGTCATCGCCAAATTCACCGCGCGAGATAGCGGATCGAGCATCGAGCGCGCCCAGTACAGCGTGGACGGCGCCGATTGGATTCTGGTCGCCCCCAAAGGCGGCATCAGCGACGCACCAGAAGAACAATACGAATTAACGATCAGCGGTCTCGCCGCCGGCGAACACACCATCGCCGTCCGCGCTTACGACCGCTTCGAAAACGTCGGAAGCGCAAAAACCACTGTCACGGTTCCAGCGACAAAACCCTAACTGGTCGAAGTTTTCTTGAATGTAGATTTCTTACTGACAACGGAAGACTGACAACGGAAGACTGACAACCGAAAACTGTTTCTCAGTTCGCCCACTTCTCCTGCGGCGGAACCGCCTGAAACTTCTCAATCTCCGCCCCAAACCCAATCCGCCCGTCCCCATACGGTTCGTTGCGCACATGGACGACCCGCGCCGTGCAGCGCGTCTCTTGCGGCTCGCTCCCGGTCACTTCCGCAGGCATGTGCAGGGTAGCTTCAATCGGCATTCCGACCTGTAGCGGAGCCGAGGACGCGAAATAAAACCCGCCTCTTGAGACGTTTAGCGCCTCCGTGAAGTGCACCGTCTTATCCGCCGCCAGCCCCAGCGCCCGGAACCGCAGCGGGGTGCGAAGAGGAAAACGGGTCAATTGGCGGCGCTCTGAGGCTTTCATTTTTGGCTTCCCTGATGCGAGAGAAAGCCTTGCGGGGACTCTCACAACCCGGTAGGAAGTGCTTCCAGCGTAACAGAGCAGCCACCGGGGTCAAGTACCAAACCCCTGCTAGCCAAGGAATACCAGTACCCCTCTTCGACCATCGCTTGCGCTGCCATCCCACGCCAGCTCGGGCCTCAGAATGCCATAATGCCTCTTTCATACGCCTCTAAGGTGCGCTAAACAAGAGCCTGTCGCGGAGGCCAACTGCCGTGAAGACAATCTTATGAGCACTGCACCTCAAGTGGAGAGCACGACGTACCAGCCGCCGAGCTGGGAAGACATTCTCGCCGCCCACGCCCGGATTGCGCCGAGGATTCACCGCACGCCGGTTCTGACTTCCCGCTCGCTCGACGCCATCGCCGGAGCGCGTCTCTTTTTCAAGTGCGACAATTTGCAAAAAACCGGCTCGTTCAAGATTCGCGGCGCCTCCAACGCCATCCTTTCCCTGAGCGAAGCGGAAGCTGCCCGCGGAATTGTAACCCAGTCCAGCGGAAACCACGGCGCAGCGGTGGCCTGCGCGGCCGCATGGCGCGGCGTTCCCGCGTGGATCGTCATGCCAAAGAATTCGTCCGCCGTAAAAATCAAAGCCATCGAAGCGTACGGCGGAAAAATTGTTTTCTGCGAGCCGAAAGTTTCCTCGCGCCAGGAAGTCTGCGATCGCGTCCAAGCAGAAACCGGCGCGCACCTCGTCCATCCCTATAACGATGACCGCATCATCGCCGGACAGGCCACCGCGGCGAAAGAGTTGCTCGAAGACATTGGCGATCTGGACGCTGTATTTGCGCCCGTCAGCGGCGGTGGCCTTTTGAGCGGAACGTGCCTGGGAGCCAAGGGCCTTCGCCCCGGCGTGCGCATCTTCGGCTGCGAGCCGGAACGCGCCGATGATGCCTACCGTTCGCTCACCACCGGGACGCTGCAATCGCTCGAATCGAGCGACACCATCGCCGACGGTTTGCGCGCCTCACTCGCCCCGCGCACCTTCGCCATCCTGCGCCGCCACGTCGACCGCGTATTGCTCGTCAGCGAAGAAGAAATCATTTCCACCGCCCGCCTGGTCTGGGAGCGCATGAAAATCATCATCGAGCCCTCTAGCGCCGTAGCCATCGCCCCGCTCCTCAAGCCCGGCGTGGTAGCCTCCTTAAACTTGCCGCCGCGCGCCGATGGCAGCGCCCCAAAACTGGGCATCATCTTCTCCGGCGGCAACGTGGACTTGTCGACCTTGCCCTGGCAGGCGGCATGACCTAAGCAGGTGAGCCGGCCTAGGCCGTCCTCGCCCTGCTAAAGCATCGCACTCCAGATATAGTTGGGAGCAGAAACCCTTGGTGATTCAAGCATATATTCGCGTTCTCAGTGATGAAGCTACGATTCATGCGATTCATAAAGAGACAAACATTCGATCCGCAAGCGTCAATCGACTTAAGGCTCGAAGGGGCAAGCTCGGCGAAGATTTTTGGTGGAACTGGGGAACACCGTATACAACCATCGATACCGACAATCCCGATGATGGAATAAAAGCGATGTTGTACGCGCATAAGCCGATCTTCCCCATCATTAGGAAGTACGTGGGATCAAACACTGATGCCTACCTGGAAATCGTCGTTCGGTATGCCCAAGGCGATGATCCTCTAGGCTTGTGTCTATCGGCTGAGACAATTCTCTTGGTCAGTGAGCTGGGCGGCGCGGTGGACATTGATGCTGTGCTACTCGTCGAAGAATCTCAAAGCAATTAATCGGCTGTGCCCTATGTCTGTACCGTCCTGGGTTTTGTGGTCGCGGACTCTGGCTCTTTTCGATCTCAATCTTCTGGCTCGATTCGATTTGCGCAAGATTTAGAAACCGGGAATTCAGTTTCCGAGCAATTTTGCCGCAAGTTTTGAATTGTAAAAAGAGTCCAGCGCGTCGTAGAGCTCTTTCGCTTTCGCCGGATCCGTTTCCTTCTGGGTCATGGCAGTCAAGATCGGTTCCAGGAATCGGCCATACTTTGCCAGCGTGGCGCCGTCCTTTGTGAACAATGCCTGCTGCACTGCTTTTTCCGTTGCGGGCGTAATGAGTTCGAGGCGCCCAAGAAAGGCGCGCGTGGTTTGCGCCGGAGCTGGATTGATCGAAAGCGGCAGAATCCCGTCCACGAACGAGCTGGGCACGATGTACAAGAGCCGGCTGCCTTCGTCGAACCAGGAATCCTTCCATGTCTCGACCATGGCGTGCGCCTCATCCTGGTAGAGGCCCTGCGCGACGAGCATTCCCTCCAGGTCCCGGTACAAATCGTTGATGTTGGCGGTGAGCTCCGGCGCATCGAGCCGGGCTTCGTCCTGCATTCCTTCGCCCACGCGATAGCCCACGTTTTCACCGCGCCGCTCGAACACCAGGAAATGCGGAACGGTCTCCCCGCTGCGATTTCCAAGGAGCACCTGCCCGTTTGCCGCTAGCGTCGCCGAAATGGGCACGCGAAAAGTAGAAACGCCGCGATAGAAGAGAAACTTCTCGTGTTGTTCACCAGCCTTCGTCTTCACTCTCAGTGGCGTGGAAGATGTAGCCCGCGCGGCATAGTAGTGATTACCAGAATTGTCCTGCGGAAGCTCCGTTCGTGAGTTTGGAGCCAGCGTCACGGAGTCCCAGGAGATGGTGCCATCGGAGCTCGGTTGATCGAGCGTCCTATCAAAAACATTCGCCGTGGGCTCGACGCGGCTGGCCCGCGGATACCATTCCGTGATCAACCCTTTCGAAAACGCGACCTTCACCGAAACGGTTTCTTCGCGTGAATCATAAAAATAAAGTACCGGCGTCTCCATCCGGACCGTCCCGCGCAAACCGCGTTTAAACGCCGCGTTGCGAAAGTGCTCCACAAAGTTGGGCAGGTCCGTCGAGCCCGTCAGCGGCAACCACTCGACGGCCTCGCCATCCCCGCCAGCGATCGACGTGAACGTGCCCCACTCATGCACCGTGAGTCCAGCGTACGTCGGCCGCGCGACCGTGCCGCCAGACAGAAAGGTAGCCAAAGTCAGCGAACAAATCAGCAAACCGAAAGCCAGCAATCGTGATGGTTTTGGCGGCATGAATAACCCTCCCGGCAGAGCCAGCATTGGTCTTGTTCCAACTGTCTACCAAGACGCACTCTGAGGGGAGAGTGTTAACAACACCTAGCGCAGAAGTTTAATCGCTGAGAGGTTTGAAACCTGCGTGGCGGCGCGCTTCAGCGCGGCCCGCACCAAATGCTCGTCCTACTTACTTGTCCTTGAGCTTGAGTTTCCCGCTAGCCTTATTCGATTCCAGAAACTCGCGAAGCTGCGGAGCGGTCTCCAGCAACCGCACCCATTGCTCGTAATACAGCGTCACCGGAAAACGTCCCAGACCATACACGCTGACGCCGCCCTTTTCCCCCACGCGAAATTCCAGCGACCCCGTGCGTCGGCCGGCTCCCTGTTTCTCTAGTTCCGCGAGCTTCGCTTTCAGTTCCTCATACGATGGTTCGGCCATGGCCTCTCCTTCTATCCTTCGAACTGTGCTTCAAGTTAGGCAGGGATTATACAGTGTCTCCGCACCGTAATTCTCTCCCTACCAACGCCTTTGCGAACCGTCTTGGGGCATCCTCTTCGTGGTAGACTGCGGCCACGAAATCACTGCTGGAATCTTTATGAAGACTTGCAAGACGTGCCAGCGGACCTATTCCACGCACTTCGCGAACTGTCCTCAGGACGGCACGCCCCTCTTGCTATCCGACGATTGGGCGGACGGCACGCTGATCCGCGGAAAATATAAAATCATCCAAAAAGTCGGCCAAGGCGCCATGGGCGCGGTGTACAAAGCGCTGCACATGCACTTCGACGAAATCCGCGCGCTGAAAGTCATCGCCACGCAGCTCTCCACGGACAAAACTTTCGTCAAGCGTTTCGAACAGGAAGCCATCCTGGCGCGCAGGCTGCAGCATCCCAGCGCCGTCCGCGTCGACGACATTGACGAAACCGAAGACGGCCAGCCCTTCATCGTCATGGAATTCATCGAAGGCAAAAGCCTCCGCAGCGTCATGAACACGGAAGGCCCGATGAATCCGCAGCGCGTTTGCGCGATTGTCAAGCAAGTAGCCTCTGCCCTCGACGCCGCAAACAAGCTGGGCATCGTCCACCGCGACATCAAGCCCGAAAACATCATTCTTCTTCAAACGACTGAAGGCGAGCTCGCCAAGGTCCTCGATTTTGGCGTCGCCAAACTAAACAACGGCTTGCAGGGAAACAAAGGCGCTTCGCTCACGGAAACGGGAATGGTCGTGGGCACACCGGCATACATGTCCCCCGAGCAAGCGACGGCTGCTCCCGGCGAAAACCTGGACGGCCGGTCAGACATTTATTCGCTCGGCGTGGTTATGTACCAGATGCTGACCGACGAGCTCCCCTTCCGCGGCGACACCTCGCTCCAGATCGTGATGGCGCACATTCAAATTCCTCCGATCCCGATTCAAGAGGCGCGCCCGCGTTTGCAAATTCCCGATCCCATCGCCGCGCTGGTGATGAAGTGCCTGGAGAAAAAGCGCCAGCTTCGTCCCCCGAACGGTCAAGCGCTCATTGACGCGCTGGCAACATGGGAATTGGAGCGCCACGAAAAAGAAGACGGCCCGACGGTCATGACCACGCACCGTCAAGCGCCCCAGCGCACCGCGTCCACGCCGCGCTCCACCGTCCAGATTCCCGCGCCGGTGCCCTCCGCCAGAAGCACGCAAGCAATGCCGGCGCCAACTATGGCGCAACACGTCGCCACTCCTCCGCGCAGTCGCGGCCTGTTGTGGGCGCTGCTCGCCGTGGCGTTGGTGGCTTCGGCGGCAGGGGCGTGGTATCTGCGTCGTACCAATTATTTTGCGAGTAAGCAAATCGCTTCGAACGCGCAACCCGCCGATCAACAGCCTTCCGCTGCTGCGACCGACCCGCAGCCGAGTCCGGACATCCCCGATTCGAAAGCGGAATCCCCCTCCGCGCAAGAGGCCCTGGCGTCGAAGGTCGCTCCATCCTTGCCTCCGGCGCCCGCGGGAAATGGCGGAGACATTTCTTCCGTCGCGACACCTGCCAAATCTTCCAGCAATTCGGGAAGCTCAAAAGGCGGAATGCGCGCGAGTGCAGTTGGCAGCTCATCTCCCTACTCTCCCGCCGAGTACAACGCCTACAAGTCGGCGCAATCCGAGAAAGATGAGACCCACCAGATTCAGCGTCTCGACGAATTTCTTTCCCGATTCCCCGATTCCGCGCTACTCCCCGATGTGTATGCGCTCTACTACCGCGATTACCGCGAATTGAAGAATTTCCCGAAGGTGATCGAGTACTCCGACAGACTCGTCGCGCTCGGCGACAAAGCCGATGCCCACGCGCGTTTCCAGGCGCTCTATGAACGCGCCATCGCCTATCACGCTATGCAATCGAACGATCCCGCGCAAGCAATGCAGGCGCGGGACGCCGCCGCGGCCGGGCTGAGCCTGCTGAACGAACTGAAAAAGCCCGCCAACGTGTCCGAAGAAGCCTTCGAAGCGCAGAAAAAACCGATCATCGCCTATCTGAACGTGACCGCGGGAACCGCGTCCATTCGAATCAAAGATTACGCTGGCGCCGTCGAATCCTACAAAGCGGCCCTCGCGCTCGATCCCAACGATGGCAACACCACCTACCGCCTTGGACTTGCCTACTTCACTTTAAATCCGCCGCAACACTTGGACGGATTCTGGACGCTCGCGCATTTCATAGCCACGAAAAGCAAGGAGGATCCGCGCACCCAGGACGCCAGAGCGTATCTGCGAAAAACCATCGCGAATTATCAGCAAACGGGTTGCGACACGCTGGTGGACTCGGAAGTAAACGATTTGTTGCAAGCTGCGGCAAGCTCGTGGGAGCGCCCCGCAACCTTCAAATTGCCGGGCAAAGCCGACATGGCTGCCGCGCGCAACGCCATGACCATTGCCACCGTCATGTCGGATTTGGGCACTGGTGGAGACAAGGCCAAAGTCACCTGGCTGGCCGCCTGCGGCATGCAATTTACAAACGTTCCCAGCAAAGTAATCAGCATTACGCCAGGCGATCCGTTGATCTTGAAACTGGCCTTCGTCACCAACGAGCTGGAATTCAGCACGAAAAAACTGGCGAACATGGAAGTCACCATCGCCGACCAGCCTGAAGCCAGCGGCCTCGCTGACGGCAGCCTGGTGCGTTTCAATGGAACGCTCGCGAGTTACGACCCAAAACCATTGCTATTGCATTGGCAGGACGCGAAAATTCACCCGCAAGACGTTCGTCCAACCAGCAAATAAATCGCGCCAGTTGTGAGGGACGAAAAAACGAGAGTGCGACGGATTTTCGAACACGTCCAAGAATTTTGTTTCGAATGCATGGTCTGTGCAAGAACTCCGCGTAAGGGGATGAACTGTGACAGAACATGACAGCAAAATTGTGGATTGGGTGAATCTTCCCGAAGGCGCTACGTCGCTGGACCTGTGGCCGGCGTTGCACGACGTGCAAATCGTTTCCATCCGCTCCAGCTTGCTCGAGCGCACCATCACGCTCCATCTCGAGAGCGATCACTTGCTGGAATTTCACAAACTGCCTCTCGATATGCAATTTCTCTTGAAGCTGGAAGGCGTGCAATCCGCGCGCGTGCTCCACTTCGCCGTGTGGCCGGGAAAGTTTTTGGTTCCCGCTGGCGTTTCCGGCGAAGAGGAGGCGCGGCTCATCGCGGAGTATCAAGCCAAGTGGCGCGAGGAATCGTTGAGTTGGGGCGAACTGGAGAAGGCCGTCACCACGGAATGCAAGCAGGTGATTGATATTGCGGACGCGACGCTCGCTACCGCGCCGGACGGTTCCGTGGCGCTTCGTATAAGCGGGTTGTTGAATTACACGGCTTATCACGAGCTTTTTTTGCGGGCCGAGCGGCTGACTCTCACGCAGGGTGATGGGAGGGAGTTGGGAATTGCGGGTTTGCTAAAGATGGGCGAAGAATATTGGGAGGCTTTGGAGCAGCGCAAGAACGGGGTTTCCGAGGACAGCCCGCGCGCAACTTAAATGGCGCTACGGGGTTACCACATTGGGTGAGGCTCGGATTGGTTTGGGCATCCCCCTGTAGAAGGGGTGCCATCCAAATAGGTAGGGTGCGATGGGCTCGCGGCTTTCGCGGCTATCGCAGGTCGAGGGAGACAGAGATCATGAAGAATTACCCGGCAAAATCGAGAGGATTTGAAGCTGTTTTGAGAGGAACCGGAGCAGTGGCTCTGGCCCTGTGCCTAAGCGTAGGGGCCTTCGCGCAGGATGCGCCACAACAGCCTGCTCCGCCGCCCCCGCCCGCTCAGCCGCAAGAACAGCAGCCGGCGGACCAGCCGCCGCAACAACCCGCTCCGCCGCAAGGGCAGCAGCCTGCCGACCAGCCACCGGCGCAGCAACAAGCGCCTCCGCCGCCAGTCTATGCACCGCAGGATGCGGACAGGCCACCTTATTCGCGCGACCGGTCCGGGCCAGGCTCACCGAGCGCTCCGAATCCGCAGGTTGCCCCGAGGCAATATGCTCCGCCGCCTCAACCTTCTCAGCCAGTTCCGGGCAGTTTGACGTTGCCTGCGGGAACAGTTGTCATGGTTCGGCTGAACGACTTTCTTTCCAGCGACAAAAGCCAAGTAGGCGATCAATTCACCGCAGTGCTGAGCGAGCCGCTCATCGTGAACGGCTGGGTCGTCGCGCGCCGCGGCCAGTTGGTTACCGGCACGGTAAAAGATGCGAAGAAGGCCGGCCGGGTCAAGGGCACCTCAGAGTTGGGACTTGAACTCACGAACGTGACGATTGTTGACGGGCATCAAATTCCCGTGCTTACCGGACCGTGGAAAGCGTCCGGCGGGACTACCCACGGCGCGGACGCTGCGACAATCGCGGGCGGAACGGGCTTGGGCGCGGCGATCGGCGCGGCAGCCGACTGGGGCCGCGGCGCAGCCATCGGCGCGGGAGCTGGCGCAGCAGCGGGCCTTGCTACCGTGCTGCTCACGCGCGGTCGGCCGACCATTTTGGGGCCCGAGGCGTTACTGACCTTTAAGCTGGTCGACCCAGTTTCGATTGACACCACGCAGAGCCAGCAGGCGTTCCTGCCGGTCACGCAACAGGATTATCAAGCCGGGAGAATGGAACGCAGAGGGCCGCGCCTCGTTGGCGGGCCGTATGCCGGGGGGCCCTATCCGTGCGGCTACTATGCTCCCTGCTACTACCCCTATCCTTACGCGGGCTATGTCTATCCCGGGTACGTCGGCGTCTACAGTGGCTATGGCTGGGGCTGGGGACCGGGCTATTACGGCGGCTACTACGGTCGGCGTGGGTTCCGGCCTTAGATCAGTCCGGCCTCGGTGAGCTTCTTCCACAGTTTCGACAGGGGGCATATACACCCCCCTTTTCAGGAAAGAGTGCAAATCCCTGAGGAAACAATACTTACTCTTCACTCTTTCGCAAGAGAGCGCAGAAGAGTTTGCAATAACATGAAAATAAATGGGATAGATTAAAAACTCGCCCCGCAGTTCCGTTCCGGGACGCAAACAACGCAGGTTGGGAGTGGCTAGGTACCCCCACCCCCCATTACATGCATGAATATCAAAACAAAGGGGATAGAAAATGGGCAATTTGTAAGTAGTTGATTCTAAAGGGCGCGTTCATTTTTGTTCAAAATGAGAAAGGGGCGATGAGGGAGCAGCGCCCCGACCGGGTCGGGGTAAACTTTCCGCGCTCGACATAGAGTTTTCTCTAAGCTGTATTGTACCAAAGGGATAACAAAAGTCAAGGAAAAGTCGGCCGAATTGATCGCAACTGAAGCATTCCATTCAGGCCAGGAACCTTGCTCGCAGATGAGGGGAAGAGTAGATAAGGTGACCTCGGAGTTTCCCATCGCTGCGGAATTGCTCCTCTAAGAAAGAGCGGCGCGGAATAAAGCGGGCGCCAAAACAGTTAGACCTGTGTAGTGGAGATTTGTGCAGTAATGCCTTCGAGTCGGAAGTGCCGGGGCGTGATTTTCCATTGAAGAGTCGCGAAGCATCTTGCGGAATCAGCGGTGCATCGGAATGAGCATGGGGATCGGTGGCGGGTCGTGATTCGGAAGTTGGGGTGCTGTTCGCAGGAAATCTCCGCCGGCTAGGTACTAGAGAGTTCAATAAATTTCTGTGATAGGCTTTACGCGTTTTAAGGTGAATCGTTCACGGTCCATGCCCCCTTCGGCCAGGAACTATCTGTGGAAGCGGTTCTCTGCTTCCTATGGCCGAAATCCTCCGACCGCCAACGCTTTCCCCGGGCCCATTCAAATCTTCGGCGCGAGCGAACAATGAAACTCTCTACGTCTGGAATTCGCAATTCCTTTTTCATCCTTGCACTGATTCTGACGCTGACGGGCCTTCCCGCGGTGGCCAACGCCCAGGACAATCCTGAGGCCGAGAAGAAAGCGACGCTTAGGTCGAAATTCCCGGCAGCGAAGGCGCAGGCCGCGGCCGCTTCTGAAGATGCGGATGCGGACGCTCCGAAGCAAAAAGCGGTAGAAAAAGACAAAGACGGCCCGGACGAACTTCGCAAGCGCGACGAATGGTTCTACAAACAGCGCAGTTCCGCCAACGGCCACATCCCCGCCGGGGCACGCGCGAAGTCTCTTGCCCACATGCAACGCATGATGGAGGCGGAGGGCAAGCTGGTGCACCGCCCGGACGGCTCCGTCGCCGAAGTTACTCCCTTCGCGGGTTCAGTAACGAACACTTGGACTTCCATCGGGCCGACCCCTACCACTGGCGGAGAATTTAGCCCAGTGACAGGTCGCATCACCACGATCGCAATCGACCCAAGCGATGCAACGGGAAATACCCTGCTCATTGGTGGCGCTCAAGGCGGCATCTGGCGAACAACGAACGCCGGGGCAACCTGGGCGGCCGTCGGGGATCAAAACCCTTCCCTTTCGATGGGTTCGATCGCCTTCGCACCGTCTTCACCCACTACTGTCTACGCAGGGACCGGCGAACAAGCCTCGATTGGATTTGACATTTACTACGGCGAAGGCGTGCTGATGTCCACAAACAGCGGTGCAACGTGGACGCCGACCTGCACGACTCCCAGCGCGACCTGCCCTTTCATCGGACCTTACAGCGACGAAACGCCGTTTGGATTTTTCACGTTGGGAGGAACACGGATTAGCTACGTGGCAGTAAATCCGAGCAACCCGGCGATGGTACTGGTAGCCGCGCAAACGCAATTTGGTGAGGGGGCTACCGAGGGAGTGTATTGCACGAACAACAGCGGCAACACATGGAGCCTGGTCTCGACAGCGTCGGGGGAAATGGCGACGTTTGTAGGATTCGCGTCGTCGACAGTAGCATTTGCAGCGCTTGGCAATCCGTTTGGAAGTACAACCGGCACAAATGGAATCTATAAGTCGACGAATGCGAGCAGTTGCTCGCTAACCTTCACGCAGATTCCCAGCAGTGCTACGACCGGCCTCCCCGCGGAAAACACCATGGGCCGGATTGACCTGGGAATCTCGCCGTTGTTTGCCACCGACAACACAGTTTATGCGTCCATCGCGAATGGCGGCGGCCAGAACGCTTCGTCGCCGAATCTCGGAGTTTGGGTAACTACCAATGGCGGCACCAGCTGGACACAAACAACCGCGCCGGACGTGTGCAATGCGCAGTGCTGGTACGACAACGTGGTCAAAGTGGATCCCAACGGCGGAGCGCACGCCTTCTATGGGGGCGCTGCGGTTACCGACAACAGTGGGAACCCAATTTGGGTGGAGCGCACCGCCAATACGGGCGCCGCTTGGGCCACGGTGATTCCCAACCAGCTGGGAACCGGGCTTCCACATGTGGACACCCACGCGTTGGCGTTCGTGAAGCTGAGCACGGGGAAGATTCGCTTGTACCTGGGCAACGATGGCGGAATCTGGAGAACGGACGATGCGGAAGCAACGCCTGTGGTCTGGACGAACCTGAATGACTCAACCTTGACGCTGACGCAATTCTATCCCGCGATTTCCATTCATCCCTCGTCGCAAGCGGTGGCGTTTGCGGGAGCGCAGGATAACGGCAGCCAAATCTACGCAGGACCAAGCACGACTTGGACGGACAACGGAATCTGCGGTGATGGTACGGGAACGGCGATCGACAACATCGTTCCCAGCACGGTCTATGTGACCTGCAACGGGATTAACATCGCCGTTTCAACCTCGAACGGCCTGCCCAACACTTTCTTCACGGCAGTGAATGGCATTGACCCTACAGAGTTGTCGGATTTCGTTCCGCCGTTGGTGACGGATCCGAACGCGGCGAACACCCTCTATACGGGGACGGTAAGCGTCTATCAATCGGTTAACGCTGGAAGCACCTGGGTACGCGTTGCACAGCATCTCGTGAACGAAAACAATGGCGAGGACTTGACGGCAATCGCAGTGGCCCCGAACAATTCAAAAGTTGTTTACGTAGGGGGGACACCCACTACCCTTAACGGAGCGCCAGCAGCCGCCCTTTTCGTCGCCACCAATGTTACCGCGGGGAGCGCAACCTTCAATCCAGTCACTGGCCAGATGAGCCTGCCACCGCGCCGTGTGAGCAATATTGCTGTAGATCCAGCGGACGCAACGGGAATGACGGCCTATGCAGCCTTTTCTGGGTTCTCGTTCGTGGGCAGTGGCATCAATGACCCGATCGGACATCTCTTCAAGACCACGGACGGCGGAGTGACGTGGAAAGATGTGAGTTGCTCGGTCGCAAACTGCTCGGCAACGTTGCCCACGACCGACTTGCCAAATAGTCCGGTAAACGACGTGGTAGTCGATCCGGATATCCCAGGAACGCTCTACGCTGCGACAGACGTCGGAGTTTTCCAGGGTACCTGCACAACAACCTCGCCGACGACTTGCACCTGGGCGACATTGAGCACGGGGCTCCCTCGGGTGGCAGTGCTTTCTCTAAAACTGCATCATGCCTCGCGGACGTTACGCGCGGCGACGCATGGACGCGGCGTGTGGGACATCGTTCTCAATAACTTCACTTTCACCAATCCGCATATTGCGTCTATCTCGCCGGTTTCGGCGCTTGCAGGTGCCACTGCTTTTACTCTGACCGTGAACGGAATCGGTTTGACAGGCGGCACAGTGCAGTGGAATGGCGCCACCACGGGTGTCACGCAAGGCGGCGGCAGCGACACTTCCTTGACCGCTACAATTGCAACTACGTTGCTCGGGGGCGGAGGAACGCCACAAATCACAGTGAAAACGGGGGCGGGCACCAGCAACGCGCTGACGTTTACAGTGCTCGGCGGTGCGCCGACAATTACGGCGGTGAGTCCGACCAGCGCGCTAGTAAACGCGGCGGCTACCCAAATTACAGTGACGGGAACAGGGTTCGCCTCCAATGCTGTAGTAATTATGAACCCGGACGTGGGCGGGACTCTGACCATTACGCCCACTACCGTGACGGCTACACAACTGACCGCGACGGTTCCGGCGAACTTCATGGCCGGATTTGGAAGCACGAATTCCGTTGGCGTGCAGAATCCGCCGCCTGGCGGCGGAACGACAGTCACCACGCAAACGGTAACCTTGCCGACGTTCACAGTGATCGCTCCGCCTCCGCCGAATGACAATTTTGCGAACGCGATTGTGGCAACACCAGCGGGCGCCAGCTTTTTTACCGACATAGAGGACAGTTCTGGGGCGACCAGCCAAACGTCCGATCCCGTGCCAGCCTGCGCGCAGAACCCGACACAGATTCCGTTTACGACTGGAATCACAAATACCATCTGGTACAAATTCACACCGGCCGCCAACGGAACACTCAATGACGTGGATACCATCGGAAGCAGCTATGACACCGTGCTCTCGATTTGGACGGGTTCCGCAGGTAGCCTGACCGCATTCGCCTGCAACGACGACATCGTTCCGGGGATCGTCACACAGTCCCAACTGACGAACCTCAGTCTTATTGGGGGAACGACGTACTACTTCATGGTCAGCTCTTTCGGTCCCGCGGATCCCAATCCGATTGCTCTCGGTGGGAAGACCGTATTCAACTTGTCCGCTTCGATAATCGTCCCGGCACCAATCATTACCAGCTTGAGGCCGACCTCAGGGCCAGTTGGGACCCCCGTGACGATTACGGGCTCGAACTTCGGTGCAACGCAGTCAACGAGCACAGTCACCTTCAACGGAACGGCCGCAACGCCGACGAGTTGGAGCGCGACGAGCATTGTCGTCCCAGTTCCGGTAGGCGCTACGACCGGCAACGTGTTCGTGGGTGTGCCGGCAGGCGGCCAAAGCAACGGGGTGAACTTCACCGTGACAAGCGGGGGTTCGTTCACGGTGGCTGGCACCGCTGCAACTGTAACTGCGGGCAGTAGCAGCAACTCTGCGATTACGGTGGCACCAATCAATGGATTTACGGGGCAAGTGGCAATCACCTGTGGAACCACCTTGCCAGGGGTGACCTGCTCAGCTCTAAACGTGACAGTCCCACCCGGAACGGGCTCACTGGCGATCAACGTGACCGCTCCGTCCTCTTCAACAACTGCTATGAACTTGTCAAACGGACGAAACCTTTGGGCTGTCAGCCTTCCCGCTGCACCTAAGTGGAGAAGTGGGTGGTGGACTCTCAGCGGCGGGACGGGGCTCGCTGCATTGATTCTCCTTCTCTTGCCGGGCAGGAAGCTCAGCCGGGCAGCGCTAGGACTGGGGCTCATTTGCCTCTTGAGCTTTACGATTGGCTGCGGCGGCGGAGGTGGTGGAGGCGGGGGTGGAGGAACTACGGCTACCACCACGCACCTGACGGTATCCAGTACAAAAGTTGCGGCGACGGGAACGCTTACCGTCAGTGCGACGGTAACGGGGGGAACACCCACCGGCAGTGTACAGTTCATCGTAGACGGCGCGGCGGCGGGAAATGCAGTTCCCGTAGCCGGAGGAACGACCGGCAACATCATGCTGACCGCAGCGAGCGCGCCACCTTTGTTCCAGCTAATCGGAACGCACACGTTGAGCGCGCATTACCTGGGAGACGCAACTACGGCCGCGTCCAGTTCGGGGACGCTCAACGTAACCGTGACTGGGACGGCAAACCTGCCGATTACGGGCACATCGGGCGGCACAACCGCAAACGGGAATGTGAGCCTGACGATCAATTAGCAAGCATTAGTGGAAAGAGAACGGGCGGCTCCGAAGTTTTCGGGGCCGCTCTTTTTTGGGGAACGGGATTTTACAAGGAGCACACGGAGGGCGTCCCGACAGGATCGGGGGAAACGCCGGGCACGGAGGGGGCGCAAAAGAAAGAGGGGCACAATGTATTGTGCCCCTACGTGAAACTTTTGACGAACCAAGGTAATCCGGAGAGAAAAGCAGGTCCCTCGCTTTGCTCGGGAGGACGCATCTCCGGTTACGGAGGTGGGACGGACAGCACCGGAGTCCAAACACCGGACATCGTCAGATGCGAAGAGATATCCTTCGACTCGCTGCACTCGTTCAGGATGACGATCCTTGTCGGATCGTCAATTGATGTTGGGTGGGAAAACGATGTTCCAGAAGAGCGGCGCTGGCGTCAGGAACTCGACTGGCAGCAGCGAGCCTTCCTGATTCATTTGCCCGGGACGCACGACGCTGACCTCCACCTTCTGTTGAGACTTGGGATTCTCGATGGTGAACTTTGTGCCCTGGGCAAAGCCCTCGGGAAGAATAATCATGGCGCCGGTGGCGCTGACGGTATGCGTGAAGCCCTTGATGGGTTCCGGCTTTCCGGCGACGTGAACGACAATGGCCATACGCAGCAGCACCCGCTGGGCGCGGCGGCGCTCTTCGGCGGTCGGCTGGCGCTGCAACGCGGGCCGCGCAGGGCTTGCGGCGGGGGCATGCACATTCGGTGAAGGTTTAATCACAGTTCCAGCCCCCAAAAGTCCATCTCAGGTGCGACGAGTTCGATGCCATATTCCCAGCCGTCGGGGCGCTGATTGCCCTTCCAAACGATGACGGCGGCGTTGCTGGTCTCGGTGGCCAGGTTGGTGAGCGCCAGGCGATGTTCAAGGTCGAGCGAACTGGAGAGCACCACCATGCAGCCGTAAGGATTGACCACGCGCGTGTGAGCTTCGACGGTGTGGCGCTTGCCGGCGTCGCCGTCCCACTCCAGGCGCACGGGAACACGGGAATTCATGCGGCGGCCGCGACGACTCTCGCGGTGCCGCGAGCCAATCTTTTTGGTTTCGCGCACCTTAACGGGCATGATTACCTCAATGAAGCCATGCTAGAGTTTTAGGGGAAAAACGGTCAATGGTACGTGCGCGGGCCGTGGCGCAAATGGGTAGCTGTCCGTAAGGACAGGGGTAGCAACGGGGGCAAGGACAGGCCGTGAAGAATCTGATCGTGAATGCGGATGACTTTGGGTGGACGGAAGGGGTCAACCGGGGCATCGTCGAGACGTTTCGCAATGGGATTGTGACCAGCACGTCGCTGCTGGCGAACGGTGCGGCCTTTGCGGACGCACTGGAGAAGGCAAGCTCCGCGCCGGGGCTGGGCGTGGGTGTGCATTTGAACTTGAGCGATGGCGCGCCGGTGGCGGATCGGGAGAGCGTGACGAGTTTGCTCAATGATGAGGGCGAGTTTGCGGGCGGGCCGGAGAGTTTGCTGCTGCGCCGGGCGCGGCGCGGGCTGCTGCTGGGCGAAGTGGAGCGTGAGTGGGAAGCGCAAATCGAGAAAGTGCGCGATGCGGGGATCGAGCCGACGCATCTGGACGGGCACAAACACGTGCACATGCTGCCGGGGCTGTTTGAGATTGCGCTGAAATTGGCCAAGCGGCATGAGATTGGGGCGATTCGAATTGCGCATGAGGCTTCGAGCTTGCGCGCGGCGCTTTCGTCCGGGGAGAAACAGCGCGGCGCCGTGGTTCTGAAGCAGGGAGTGCAGGCGCGGGGACTGAAGCTGCTGGCGCGAGACGCGCGGGAGCAAGCTGAACGGGCGGGCATCGGTGCGGCGGATTATTTTTGCGGAATCGCGCAAACCGGCGAACTGACCAAGGAAGGCGTGGCGCGCTTGCTGAAGAACCTGCCCGACGGAACGACCGAGCTGATGTGCCACCCAGGATACGTGGACGCGGCGCTGCTGAAAACGGCGACGCGGCTGCAGGATTCGCGGCGGACAGAACTGGAGATATTGACAGACACGGCGATTCGAAATCTTGTCGCATCGCAGGGGATTCGCCTGATAGACTATGGTTTCATAACCCAGGAAGCGTAAATGGCATCCGCGGAAGAAAGAATGAAGGGCGATTCGCTCATTCAGTATTCGATTGTCGTTCCGTTCTTCAACGAACAGGAAAACATCCCACCTTTGTACATGAAACTGACGGAAGTGATGGACGGCATTGGCGAGCCATTCGAACTGGTGTTTGTGGATGACGGCAGCAAAGACAATACGTTCAAGGTGCTTTCGGATATTTACGAGCATGATGGCCGCGTGAACCTGGTGCGGCTGCGAAGAAATTTTGGGCAGACCGCGGCGCTGAAGGCGGGATTTGATTTCGCGCGCGGCGAAGTCATCATCTCGATGGACGGCGATTTGCAGCACGATCCCGACGAGATTCCCAAGTTTCTGGAAAAAATCGCGGAAGGCTACGACCTGGTGAGCGGCTGGCGGCATCAGCGCAAGGATCACTGGCTGATGCGGCAGATTCCTAGCCGCACGGCGAATTGGATGATGGCGAAGCTTTCGGGGATCGAGCTGCACGATTTCGGGACGACGTTCAAGGCTTACCGGCGGGAAATTATTCAGGAAATTCCGCTGTACGGCGAGCTGCACCGGTTTATTCCGGCGCTGGCGAGTTCGACGGGGGCGAAAATTGCGGAAGTGCCCATCGAGAATCTGGAGCGGAAAAGCGGGAAGTCCAATTATGGAATTGGGCGGACGATTCGCGTATTTCTGGATTTGATCATTGTGAAGTTTTTGCTGGATTACTCGACGCGGCCGCTGCAGTTTTTTGGGTTGTTGGGGATGGGCGGGGCTGGGATTGGATCGCTGCTGGCGGTTTTCCTGGCGTATGAGAAGTTTTTCCATCATGAAGCCATCATGACGGAGCACGGGCCGTTGATGCTGCTTTCCGTGGCGCTGTTCGTTAGCGGCGTGCAGTTCATTTCCATGGGATTGCTCGGAGAAATCATTGCGCGAACGTATTATGAATCGCAGAACAAGCCGATCTACGCGCTGCGCGAAGTAAAGAGCCACCGCAAAGAGATGGGCGATTCGACGGAATCTACGCGACCGTCCGGCAACCCTGAGCGATAATCCAGTAAACTTTTTGTCTTTTTTCGCGGCTTAGCTCTGGTGTGCGATTTTGCGGTATTCGCCGCGGTAGAAAAGCAGCGGCTCGCCTTCGGATATTTCCGCGGATTCCACTTCACCGACAAAAATGGTGTGATCGCCGGTAATGTAGGAGGCCACGACGCTGCAAGGGAGGCGCAGCAGCGTGTCTTCCAGAAGCGGAACGCCGGCGTGCTTCCAGTCGTAGCGAATGGAGAGGCGCTCCTCGGCTTCTGCGCTTTGGTCGCCTTTGGCGAAGTATTCTGAGATGGCTTCCTGGCCTTGTTTCAAAACGCTGACGCCGAAGCGGCGTTTTTTTTCGAGGAGAGGAAGGAGTTTGGCGCGCTGGTCCACGCACACGAGGATGAGCATGGGCTCGAGCGAGACGGAGGTGAACGAATTAGCGGTCATGCCGTGGACCAGGCCGGGCGCGCGCTCGACGGTGACCACGGTTACTCCCGTCGAGAAATGGCCAAGCGCTTTGCGAAATTGCAGGGTGGTGAGTGGAGGAGTGGTGATCATCGAAGTTTTTGAAGATACCATACTGGGCGCCGCGAAAGCGACGCGGCGGGGGATTCGGCGCGTGTATGATCGGACGGCACGAATAGCTTAGGACGGAGCGAAAAGCATGGCGCGGAAGATTGCAATTTTGGGGGGAACGGGAGCGGAAGGCTCCGGGCTAGCGTACCGGCTGGCAAAAGCGGGAGAACACACTTTGATTGGTTCCCGCGACGTGGCGCGCGCCGAGGAGACTGCGAAGAAGTTGCGCGAACGCATTGGCGGCGCGGCGCAGATCGAGGGGATGGACAATTTGTCAGCGGCCACGGCGTGCGATGTCGCGGTGCTCACGATTCCCTTCTCCGGCGCGCCGGTGCTGCTGAAGCAGCTGAAGAGCGTGTGGAAGCCGGGGACAGTGGTGATTGATACGACCGTGCCGCTGGCCGCGTCGGTGGCCGGAGCGGCGACGCGCATGCTCGGCGTGTGGCAAGGATCCGCAGCGGAACAAACGCGCGAGCTCTTGCCGGCGGGAGTGAGCCTCGCCGCGGCGTTTCAGAACCTTGGAGCGGAACTGCTCGCTGGAGACGGGCCAGTGGAGTGCGACGTCCTGGTGTGCGGTGACGACGAAAAAGCCAAGCAGCTGGCGTCCGAATTAGTCGGCAAAATCCCCGGTGCGCGCGCCCTGAACGGCGGCAAGCTCGAGAACGCGCGCATTGTCGAATCGCTGACCGCGCTCCTGATCGGCCTGAATATCCGCTACAAAGTTCACGGTGCGGGAATCCGCTTCACCGGGCTTCCCCTGAAATGACGATCTTTCTTTCCGCCTAATATAGCTTCGTTGTTACTTGCTTTGATGCCTGTTTGAAGGTAGAAGTGTGCGAGAGCTATCTACATATGGCCGAAATCACAATTCGTATTTCGGATAGAGTATTGAAGATTGCTGGTATTCTTCTGGCCGCTGTGCTTCTAGCTTGGGTGTGGCCGTATTTATGGGCTTCAGGAATTTTCGTTCCAAAGTATCGGTTGTTCGTCTATGTTCCAGAAGCTTCCGGTTTGGGCGTAGGTGCCCCAGTCAGGCTCGATGGCGTTCCCGTCGGCTCCATTGCTGCGATTAAACCTGCCGAATTATCGGCAAGCCCTGAGCGAAGGATTCAGTTAACTTTGCGCATCGACAGGAGCTACCAGGACGCGATCCGTAGTGACTCGGTTGCAACTGTGATTTCTGAAGGCCTTCTGGGAAGCCGCTATGTAGCGATAGTTCGGGGATTCAGAGGATCCGTGATAAGCGCTAACGGCGAGATTCCATCGGCTCCGACTCTAGAAGTGACATTCAAAGATTTTACAGATTCTCTAGGGAAAGTGCTGGACTGCTTGCAGGCTGAAAAAAAGTCCCCGGAAAATAAAACCCAGGGTACTCCAGAAACGCCGTCCAAAAATCAACGTTAAACAGACCGCTCTCAGTTCGGTTGCCCCTTAGACGGGAAAAGAAGAGGAGAGTAGGGCGCGGGCGAGTTTGCGCTTTTGCGCGAGCGTTTTCATCACGGTCGGAAAGACGGCGACTTTCATGTCGAGGGCGGTGATTGCAGAAGCTTGGGCTTTATCGGCGGGATCGATGATGAAGGTGGCGGTGAAGGGGGCGTAGAGTTTTGCTATGCCGATGGCGGTAGGTGCATGGCCGAGTTGGGCGAGCATTTTGTCGGAGGGGCCTTTGAGGGACTTGCCGGCGACGATGGGGCAGACGGCGAAGACTTTTTGCTTATGCGCTTGCAACTGCTCGCGGATGCCGGGGACGGCTAGGATTGGGCCGATGCTGATCAGCGGATTGCTGGGGCAGATGATGATGCGATCGGCGCTGGCGATGGCTTCGAGGACTCCGGGCGCGGGCCTCGCGGACTCGACACCCACGAAGCGAATGCCACGCACTACCGGTTCGGCGCGGCGCTTGACGAGATATTCCTGAAAATGCAGTGCCCCTTCGTTCGAGTCGATGATGGTCGGGACGGGATCGTCGGACATCGGCAGGATGCGGGACTTCACTCCAAGCGCGATACGGATGGAATCGGCGGCCTGCGATAGGGTCTTTCCTTCGGCGAGCAGGGCGGTGCGATGGATGTGGGTGGCCAGGTCGCGGTCGCCGAGATTGAACCAGTTGGCGCGGCCGTAGGCGGCGAGGCGCTTTAGGGCGTGGAAGGTTTCGTCGCGAAAACCCCAGCCTTTCGCGGAATCGATGACGCCTGCCAGTGTGTACGTGACGATGTCGAGGTCGGGGGAGATTTTCAGGCCGTGGAGGATGATGTCGTCGCCGGTGTTGACGATGATGGTTAGGTCGCGCGGGTCCATTGTGCCGTAAAGGCCGAGGAGGAGTTTTGAGGCTCCTACTCCGCCGGCTAGGGCGGTGATTTTTCGGGGTGGTTTCATTTTTTGCTTTACGGAATGTAGTTGCATGTAGGAAAAGCGGCAGCTGGGCTGCCGCACTCCACAGGGCCGGGCTGAGGCCCCGCCGCTACGTTGCGCCTCCCTCGATGGATAAGACAGCAGCTGCGGCGCGCACTTGTGGGGAAAGAAAACCATTACGGCGGAGGAATTCGGGATAGAGCGCTAGGCGTTCGCGCAAGGTGAAGCCGCGCGACTCGGTTTCGGAGCGGAGGCGGGAAATTTGGGGCCAGGCGGCTTCGGGGTTGATGAAATCCTTGGTGACCGGGGAGATGCCGCCCCAATCGTTGATGCCTGCATCGAGCAACCGAGGAAAATCGTTGTAGCTGAGATTGGGCGGGGCCTGGACGTTCATGTGCGGGCCGAGGATGAGGCGGGCCAGGGCGATGGTGCGCAGCATATCGTCGAGCGAAGGCTCGGGGTGCGCGGCCATGGGAATTTCGGGCTTGGCGCGAAAATTCTGGATGATGACTTCCTGGATGTGGCCGTAGGATTCGTGGAGCGTTCGAATGGCAAAGAGCGAGTCCACGCGCTCCTCCATTGTTTCGCCGATGCCGATCAGAATTCCCGTGGTGAACGCGATGGAGAGCTTCCCTGCTGCTTCGATCGTTCGCAGACGCAGTGCGGGCACTTTGTCTGGAGCGTTGGCGTGCGGCAGGCCATTGCGCATCAGGCGCGCGCTGACGTTTTCGAGCATCAAGCCTACGCTGGCGTTTGAATCCTTCAAGCGCTCAAGGGCGGGGCGGTCCATGACGCCGGGATTGGCGTGTGGAAGCAGGCCGGTTTTTTCCAGGACGAGCTCGCACATGGCGGCGAGATAGTCGAGCGTGCGCGTGAATCCTTGTTGGCGAAGGAATTCGCGGGCCTCGGGAAAGATGCGCTCGGGCTGGTCGCCCAGGCTGAAGAGCGCTTCTTTGCAGCCGGCGCGGCGGCCTTGTTCGGCGAGCGCGAGGACTTCGTCGGGGGTCATGAAGTGGGCACCGGGTTGGCCGGGGTCTTTGCGAAAGGTGCAGTAGCTGCAGTAATCGCGGCACAACGTCGTTAGCGGAATGAAAACCTTTTTCGAGAAGGTGACGACGATTCCCTTCCCTCGGGCACGCAGCTTGGTGGCGGCGCTTAACAATTCCTGCAGAGGCGCATGCTCGGCCAGCAATAACGCCGCGGCTCGATCCAGCGTGAGGCCCTCGCGGGCGCGGGTTAGGGCATTCTCGACTTCGGGATTTGAGGAGGGAGGTGTGACGATTAGTTGCTGGCGCGCGTTCATGGGTTGAGTGGCAAAGAGTACAACGAAGAATTTAACACAGAGGGCACCCCGACAGGGTCGGGGTAGACTCCGGACACAGAGAGCGCAGAGAGGAGAAGACTAACGGAATAAATCTTCTGCGGCGGGGCGGATGATGCGGGCGGCCGGGTCTGATACGGGTTTGTAGCGGTAGCCGCGAATGAGTACGACGGGGGAGCCTTTGGATTTGTCCATGAGGAGGCCGGCGGCGGCGGCCAGTTCATCGGCGACGGCGAGGATGGTGGCGTTCAAGAGTTTTCCGTGGCGATCCGGGGTGCCGCGCAAATCGAGTAGCACAGGGACACCTGCCGCGCCGATGGCTACGTTTGTCAGTCCCAGACGCCAAGGGCGGCCGAAGGTATCGCTAATGATGACGGCCACGCGTTTCCCCGTGCGTTTGCGGAACGCAGTGGCAAGTTTTTTTGCGGAGCGGTCTGGATTTTTCGGGAGCAGCGTGACTATATCATCGCCGGGAACGTTTGAATGGTCCACACCGGCATTGGCGCAGACAAAGCCGTGGTGCGTCTCGGTGATGAGGACGTGATCGGTGCGGACGATGCGCCGCGATTGCTGCAGCACAACTTCCACGGCGCGAGGGTCTTTCTTCAACTGCTCGGCCAGGGCGAGCGCCTGCGGCGAAGGCGCTACGCTCGCGAGATCAACAAGCGCGCCTTCTGCCTTGGAAACAATTTTCTGCGCGATGACCAGTACGTCGCCGTTTTCAAAGCGGATGAAAGCTCGCCGCACCGCATCGGCGATTATTCTTACAAGATCATCGCCAGTTTGAATCTCGGGAATCCCCGGAAGCGAGAACAGTCGCAGCTCCGGCGCAGCCTTGGACTTGCCAGCTGCGGCAGAACGGGATGAAGTTCGTTTCGACATAAGCGCAGAGAAGGAATCTTACGCGACACGCGAACTCCTTTCACCTGCGAAGATGCGCGGCTGAAAAAAAGAAGGGCGCTTGCACTGCAGCAAGCGCCCCTCTGAGTTAACGGCTGTAGATTGGTTAGGGCTTAGCCTTCGGTGGCTTGTCGTCCTTCTCCTTGGGAGGGTTTTTGGCCGGCTTCGCTTTCTGGGCTTCCTGCTGTTGCGTCTGCTTAAGTTTTTGCTCTTCCTGGTCGTGCTTTTGTTCCAGCTGTTCGAGCTGCTGCTGGTGCTGTTGATTGAGTTTCTGCTGTTTCGCCGCGTCAGCCTCTTGCTGGGCTTTCTGGCGTTCCTGGACTTGCTGCTGCTCGACCTTTTGGCGTTCCTGGTCCTGTTGCGAGCGGAGCTGCTCGAGTTGTTGTTGATGCTTTTGCTCGAGCTGCGCGTTCGCAGCGTTGGCGGCGTTCGAATTGGTGGGGGCGTTCGCGTTGCTGGGCCGCGCGGCAGCCGGACGGTCGGTGTACGTTTTCTGGCTGGCGTTCTGAGAGCCGGTGTTCGCTGGCGCAGCGGCTGGCTTGTTGACCTGCGCCGGCGGGGCAACGTTGTTCGGAGTGCCCGGGCGATTGGGGTTGGCTGCCGGCTGCGGGCCACCTGTCTGGTTGGCTTGCACGTTCCGGGGCGTGGCAGGCTTCGACGGCGGCGCGATCTTAATATTCGGACGCGTTTGCGCGGCCTCCGGCTGAATCTGCCGGACTTGCGAGGCCGCCAGTGGCTTGCCGCCGTTTGCCTGAATGGCTTGTTGCTGCTTCGCGAAAGAAACCGGAGGAGGTGGCGGCGCGGTCTTCGCCACGACCGGACGATTCGCCAGAGCAGCGGGCGGCTTCGCAGCCGCGGGAGCGCCGGAGCCGAGCACGGCCTGACGTGCAGGCGCAACCGGGGGCGTTGTAGCCGCTACAGGAGCAGAAGCAACTTCCCTCTGGTTCACGACCACGCTGTTCTTCGAAACAGATTGCGCGGAGGTGAAGGCTTGCGGCGTGGTCGCCGAAACGGCGCCAGGCACGCCCTGGTTCATGTAGTGCTGATTGTTGACGGTCACGTTGGTGGTCCGGTTGACGACCGTGGTGTTGTAGTAGTTGTTCACGACGGTGGTGTTCACGGTGGTGTTCGAAACGTTTACGTTGTTCACGTACGTGCGGCTCACGGGATAGGACGGCACGTATACTTCACGCGGTCCCAAGGGGAACCAGCCCACGTTGACGCCGGCGGCAAAGCCACCGCCGCCGACTCCAATTCCAACGCCGAAATGCGGACCGCCAACCCAGGCGACGAGCGCGGGCGCGTAGACGGGACGAACATACGCAACGCCAACGACGGCGACGGGACGCGGCGCGCACGGCACCCAGCCCCAAACTCCGCCGACGGTTACCCAGCGGCCGTAATGGAACGGGGCGAAGCCCCACGGCGCATCATCGACCCAGGTGTAGCCCCACGGCGCGATGTACGCCCAATGGCCGTAGTGATAGGGAGCCCAGCCAACGACGGTGACGTGCGGAAACCAGATCGTGCCGTATTCGGGCACGGGGCGCCAGCCGCCGTATTCATCGAGGTCTTCGTAGCCAATGGCGTCGGTCGAAACGTAGCGTGCGGAAACCGAATGATCGATGCGGCGATCGCGATCGGCGCACCAATCATCAAAATCATCGTCGTCATTTCCCCAGCTCTCGACATCCGCGTCGAGCTGATCGGTGCCGACAAACGCGCCGATTTCGCCGGGATGAACTGTGTAAGCTGAACCGCCCCCGGTGACTTCGCCCTGGCCGTCGCGGACGACAACCGTTGTGGTGTCGCCAGCTTCGTTCACGACGATCTTGTAGTTGCCCGGGCGGAGGACGGTGAAGGCCAGGTTGGGAGTATCCACTTCAAATGTTTCGTCGTCGCCGAGGTTGCGCACACGGATGTTCAGAGTGCCTTCGGTGACGCGGATCTGTGTGGTGTTGTCCGTCAAATTGAGAAACGAAAAACCGGTGGTGCTGCCTAGGCGAATCACAGCCGAGCCGATACTCAATTCGGAGCGGCCGTCGCTATCGTTCCAGAGCTTGTCACCGGTGGTGACGGGGCGATTGACGACGGCGGAAACCCAGTCGTCGGTGCCTGCAGGATTGAAGGAAACGGAGCCTCGGGCGAATCCTAGGCGCGCGACGCGGCTCGGGGGATCATCGTCATCGGCAGCGGCGCGTTGCGGAGCAAAAAGAGCTAGCGCAAGCGCGACGCTGAGGATGCTCACAGCTTTGAGCACATGTTTTCTCATATCGAAGTCTCTCCTGAAACTTGAACGGCAGTTTGGTAAGTGCGCCGCGACACTTTAATTTTTGTGATGGAGGGCCTGGGTTTGCCTAAAACAATAGCACCTTGTGTTGCAGAGCACTCGCCTGGTCCTTTAATTTATGTCGAAACAGGAACTGCGCGAGCTTGAGTACTCTACTTTTTCTAACACTCGGTGGCAGAAACAGTTGCGTAGGGTTGGTCGCCGCAAAAAGCAAAAGGCCCGCCGGAAAATCCAGCGGGCCTGTTTGCATCAATTCTAATTAGCGATGGCCGTGACCACCACCACCACCGTGTGAACCGCCGCCACCACCGCCATGGCTCGCACCTCCGCCGCCGGAACTGTGGCTCGGCGCAGGACTGGAGCGCGATGGCGCGGGATAGCTGCGGCTGGGCGCGGAATAGGTGCGCGGCGCGGCAGAAGTTCGCGGCTGCGAATACCCGCGATTGGCGTTTGAAGGCGGTTGATACGAGCGCCCGTTGTTGATGGTAGCTCCCTGGCGGGAAGCTGCACCATTCGCATTGGATTGCGCACCGCCACTTGCCCACGGCGGACGATTACCTGGTGTCGCACGCGCCGATTGCGTTGACGCGTTTGCCGATGAACTCGAACTGCCGAAACCGTTTGGCGCGCGGCCGCGATCAGTCGTATTGCCCTGCGCTTCCCAGCTGCGGGAATTGTTCCCCGCGCGCTGATTGGAAGCTGCGCCTCCGGGGGTTAGCGAGCGCGTGTTCATGGTGTGCACGGACTCGTTCGAAGCGCCTCGCGAAGGACTTGTACGTGCGACCACCGAACGGCTTTGCACGGAAGAGGACGGCCGAGCCGCGTGCGAATTCATGTTGGCCGCGCCCAGCGAGCTGCTCGAACCGGGCTTGAGGCCCGAACCGGGAGAGTTCGAAACCTGCGCGCCTTTCAACGATGCCTCCGAAATCCGGTTGGCGCCGCCATGAATGGCCTCACCGTTCGCAAACGCGTTGCGATTCGCGACCGTCACCGCGTGTGCGTTGTGCGAGTTCACGAAATTGACGCTGTGAATGTTGGAGTTCAAAACGGCCGAGTTGCGGAACACCGTGTTGTGAATGTTGATCCGGTTATAAAAGCCGGGGCTGTGACGGAACCACGGATAGAAGGGTTCGCCAAATCCCAGCGGGAACCAACCCAGCCCGAAGCCGAAACCGCCTCCAAAGAAACCTACGAACGCGGGGCCATAAACCGGGTATCCAGCGTACACGCCAGGGTACCAGCCCCAGCGTCCGCCAAAATAATTCCAGCGGCCGTAGTGGTACGGAGCGAAGCCCCAAGGCTCATAGCCAACCCAAGTCCAGCCCCAAGGGCCGACATAGTCCCAATTGCCTTCACTGTAGGGCGCCCAGTCCGGCGAAACGTCGTTGGGATACCACACGGGACCGTTGTCCGGTGTCTGGCTCCAGGTGCCGTTGTCATCGAGATCGGAATAGCCCACGGTGTCGCGCGAAACGTACTTCGCGGAATCGGAATTTTCCTCTCGCAGGTCGCGCTGCTCTGCCCAACTGTCAAGGCCGTCCGGGCCGGGTGCTGCTTCTGTTTTGTATTGAATGTTATCCGTGCCGGAGAACTCGGCGCGCTCGCCGGCATGAACGGGATAGGTCTTGCCTGCGGCGGCTACTTCACCTTCCCCGCGCAACACCGTGACGCGTGAGGCGTCACCCGTCTCGGTCACGTCAATGCGGAACGCTCCAGCCTGCTTTACGATAAACGCCAGGTTGGGCGCGTCCACTTCATACGTGTCGCCCTCGCGCAATTCACGCACGCGGAAGCTGAGGCTGCCTTCGGCAAGACGCATCTGAATGATATTTTGATCGAGATTGAGGAAGGAGAGAGCGGTCATGCTGCCGAGATGGATGGAGGCCTGGCCTGCTTGCAGCTCAGCGCGAGAATCCTTGTCTACCCAGACTTTGTCGCCGACGGTTACGGGACGATTTTTTGCGGCGTTGCCCCAATCGCCTTCTCCGCCTGCTTGAAAAGAAACCGAGCCATCTATAAAGCTGATGCGCGCAACGCGCGTCGGCGGGTCTCGTTGTTCGTCCGCTTGCGCTCTCGGCGCAACAAAATTCAGAACAACGGCCAGCCCCAGCAACAGGACGGCTTTTCGCACGATGCCTGTGCGCGTCACTTTGCCCTGACCTGCCAATGATGCCGTCTTCATGACGAGTCCCCTGTTCACCGCCGACCTTGACCGCCCGGCGGTCGCCAAAACACGAGGTCCGACGGATAGGAGCGTAACATTTTATGGCTCCCATAGGGTAGAACCCGACTAGGGGAAAGAAGTTGCCCTAGTGAAGAATAAGGCAACCTCACACTCCGGTTCGAGACTCGTAACTCCATTGTTTCCAATAAGGTACATGGAATCTACACCTTCGGACAGGTACTGTTCACGAGTCCTAGGGGAAGCCCCCGTAAAAGCTGGTCGCCGCCGTGTTGCGACGGCATGCATCTGGAGGCGGAGATTTGCATGTCGAAGTGTGTCAGGGCTTGTCGCTTGCCGGGGCTACTGAGGGGGACTAGATTTTCAAGAACGACAAAATAGCGAAGGAGGAACCTTCTTGATGACTGGCACTCGAACTTCCAGAGGTTCTTTGGTGCTCGCCCTGATTTCTCTATTCGTCGGGGCGCCGCCGTCTTTGCGGGCTCAAGAAGACCAATGGGACAAACACATGAAGGCCGGGCGCAAAGAGTTCGTCCAAGGCATGAGAGAAAAGTATTTTCACGCCTGGGGCGACGCTCGGCCGTACCCATCGTTTGGGAAAGCGGAGGAAGAATTCTTAGCCGCCCTTGCTGCCGCCCAGGCATTTCCCGCCGGAGATTTGCGGATCGCAGCAACACTCGGCGAACTCGCAGATGCGTACTCGGAGGAGGGCAAGTTTGCCGAGGCAGAAAACCGTGGGAAGCAGGCCATTACGACCATGGAAGCTTCCCTACAGCCGGACGACCCGCGGCTAGGCTACGCGCTGGTCGGTGTGGCGTTGATCTACACCTCAGAAGACAAAACTGAGCAGGCCGCTCCCATCTGGGCGCGTGCTCTGGCGATCCTGAAGATGGCAGGGGGATTACCTCCCGAAGCGCAGAAGAAGCTTGATTTTGTAGCCGCCAACCTAAAGATGATGGGCAAATCCGCCGGGGCGGAACAAATTCTTCGCTTCCTTCTGGAGCTCAAGGAATCCACGGGCGTATCGGACCAGGATTTGAGGATTGCGCTGTTCCATTTGGCAAAGGCTCAGCGCGGCCCTGATGCGGAACAAAGCTATTCGCGAATATTGGATATCGACAAGCGCGTTTACGGTCCAAATGACCCTGCGGCCGCTGGCGACCTGGAATCTTTCGGCAAGTTCTATGCGGAAGAGGGGAACTATGCCGCGGCATGGCCGCTCTTGCAGCGAAGTCTGGATATTCTGCAAAAGAGCCCGCCGCCAGCCCATGAATCGAAGATTGACAAAGGATTCGACGCATCGCACCTGGCCCGTGTCGAGAGACAACTGGCGGAGGCGTACGCGGAATCAGGCAAAGATCGAGAGGCGGAAGAACTGTACAAGCGCCTTGTCTCCATGGAGGAGACCGACCCCAAGAAAGAGCGCGTGCTGAACGAAATGTCTCTGACCGAAGACTTGCGGGGACTGGCAAGAGTGTACCGCGACGAACACCGCTACAATGAAGCCTTGGAAACCATAAAACGATCGGCGGTTGGCGACGAAGTTGACACTTCAAAGTTTGAAAAGTCCCAGGCCGCTAGCGGCCATCGACCCACTTGGTCCTGGTTCTGCCAAAACGAACTCGCGGAGATTTATCGCGAAAAAGGCGATCTCGCCGCAGCGGAACCTCTCTTCCAGAAATCCGTGGAGGTGGCGCCAACTCTCCCCTTGGCGCCGGGGCATCCAAAACTTGCGCAGCTGTTCGACAACTATGCGACCTTGCTGCGAGACGAGGGAAAGTACACGGAGGCGGAACCCCTCTACAAGCGCGCCCTCGATACTTGGACGAAGAGCCGCTATCCGGAACATCCGGAATTCGCTAAGACGCTTACGAACTACGCTGCACTGTTGCGAAAATTGGATCGGCCCTCGGAAGCGCAATCGCTCGAGGCGCAAGCCTCTGCCCTTCTCGCGAAATGTTGCGCCGCGGACTCAGTCAAATGAATGCAGATCTGCTTGCGCCGCGAAGCAAGACCGGATCGAGACTGGTCTGCAACGCCGAGACTCTTCTGTTTTCATTGCCGCTGGGCGGCCCGTGGATCGGCCTCAGCGCAAAGCCGAATACAGCGCTTTTTTCCACCGGGCAATATCAATCGTCCAGTCGATTTTAGCTTTCGTCTCCTTTCGTAGAAGCGGAGCCCAGACCGCACGGTTACGATCGTTTCCTGCCACGTTTAAGCGGTCCACCACGGTCATTCCTCGCGTCAGCTCGCTGGCTGTCTCGACATCTACATAGTGATTACTTTGCTGCGTGACAATCGTAGGGTCCAGCGCGATGGACATCGCCACGGGATCCGGCAGCGAAATTCCGTGCTCGCCGGTTTGTTCCAGGTAGGCTTCTTGCGCGCGGCTGTTGCATTCGATTGCAAAACGCGCCACGGGAGTGCCAAAGCCCAGCACCTCATCAATGTTTTTCAGGTTCAACGCGGCTTCGCCTCGGCACAGATGCCAGCCGACCATCTCGACAGGCAGCCCGCTCCGAAACACAATGCGCGCGGCTTCTGGGTCGCACCAAATGTTGTACTCGGCGGCGGGCGTCACGTTTCCTTCGCAGCAAGGTGCGCCGCCCATGATCACACAGCGACTCACGTTTGTGGCGATTCCCGGCTTTAGTTCCAGCGCCAACGCAATGTTGGTCAGTGGTCCCAGCGTCACTAGCACCAAGCCGGGATTCGATTCGATGGCCGCGACAATGGCATTCACGGCGTGCTGCGTTCGCGCCGCCCGCTTTGGCACCGGATAGCCATGGTCCCCCAAGCCGTCTCGCCCGTGGAACCAGTCTGCGCTCTGGTGCGCGCGGGTCAGCGGTTTTTCCGCACCCATGTAAACCGGAACATCAGCGCCGCAAAGCTCGGAAGTGTAGAGCGCATTTCGCGTGCCTTGCTGTACGCCGACATTTCCGGCAACGGTGGTGATGGCCAAAACCTCGATGCTCGGAGAGCGCAGCGCCATGATGAGGGCCATGGCATCATCGGAAGCCGTATCGGTATCAATCAGGAAGGTGGGTTTCACGCGGCGTAGAATAGCAAAGATGAGGAACCAGCGCGTTCAAAAAGCATTCCGCGAAAGGAAGCGCATTCAAATCGTTTGCTGTCGTCAGCTCTCACACAGGCAAGCTGGGACGGCCGTTGCCACCGATCTGATAACCAACTCCGCGAATGGTTCGTATGAGCGCACGGCCGTTGCCGGAGTCCACTTTGCGGCGAAGATAGTTGATATAGACGTCCACGACGTTGGTGCTGGTGTCGAAATCAAGTTTCCAAACTTCGTGCACGATGCTGGTGCGGGAAACGGGTTGCCCTTCATGGCGCATGAGGAATTCCAGTAGAGCAAATTCTCGCGGACTGAGCCCAATGTCGTGGCTTCCTCGCCGCACCGCATGTGTGATGCGATCGAGTTCCAGATCATCAATTTGCAATACCGCGCGCGCGGGACGGTTGCCGCGCCGCAGAAGCGCTCGCACGCGTGCGGCAAGTTCCGCAAATGCAAAGGGCTTGGCGAGGAAATCGTCCGCGCCGGCGTCTAGTCCGCGTACCCGCTCCTCGACTAACGTGGTGTCCGTCACCATGAGCACGGGCAAATCCGGCTTCTTGGAACGAATCCCGCGCAACACCTCCAGTCCGGCCACACCGGGCCGGTTGAGGTCCAGAATCACAAGATCGTACGGCTGATCCAACGCCAACCGCTGGGCTTCCGTGCCGTCCGAAACAACCTGTACCGTGAATTTCTCTTGCTGCAGCCGCTCGTGTAGAAATTCGGCGAACGGCGCATCATCTTCAGCGACAAGAATGCGCATGGGCTCACATAAACCGCGTAGATTTTGGAAGGGGTAAAACTAGTGTGGGGGGAAGCCGGAGGAGTGTCAAGGAAATGAGTGGAGCCGATGGCGGATAGTACATCCCCAGAGCGGCGACGCTTTCCTTCTCTTTTTGAAGGATGAAGACCGGGTCTGCTTTCGCAAATCACAAGCCTTCCGGATAAGATAGGGGCGGAGAAACCCGAAGGATGGCCATGGAGACAGCCTACATTTGCGATGCGATTCGCACGCCCATTGGTAGGTATGGCGGGGCGCTTGCTACGATTCGAACCGATGATCTGGCGGCGATCCCGATCAAGGCGTTGCTGGAGCGCAATGCTAGCGTGGATTGGGGCGCGGTGGACGATGTCGTCTATGGCTGTGCCAATCAGGCGGGCGAAGATAACCGCAACGTGGGCCGAATGGCGCTGCTGCTCGCCGGCTTGCCGAAGGAAGTTCCCGGCAATACCGTGAACCGGCTTTGCGGCTCGAGCATGGACGCGGTGGCCACCGCGGCGCGCGCGATCAAATGCGGCGAAGCAGAATTGGTGATTGCCGGCGGAGTGGAGAGTATGTCGCGGGCGCCGTTCGTGGTGGGAAAAGCGCTGGAGGCGTACACGCGCGCGACGAAGATGGAGGACACCACCATCGGCTGGCGCTTTATCAATCCGCTGATGAAGGCGAAGTACGGCGTGGATTCCATGCCGGAGACCGCGGAGATCGTTGCCGAAGAGTTTCGCATTGGGCGCGAGGATCAGGATGCGTTCGCGCTGAGAAGCCAGCAGCGCGCGGCGCAGGCGATCTGCAGCGGGCGCTTAAAGCAGGAGATTGTCACCGTGCCCCTCGCTCAGAAAAAAGGCGATCCGATTCTTTTTTCGGATGACGAACATCCGCGTCCAGACACCACGCTGGAAGCGCTTTCGAAATTGAAACCCATCGTCAAACCAAACGGCACCATCACCGCGGGAAACGCTTCCGGTGTGAATGATGGAGCGTGCTCGCTGTTGATCGCCTCCGAAGCGGCCGCAAAACGCCATGGGTTGGGTCCCAAAGCGCGGGTCGTTGCCGCGGCGGCTGCGGGAGTCGCGCCGCGCATTATGGGGATGGGGCCATCGCCTGCGACGCGCAAAGTTCTGGCGAAGGCAGGGTTGTCCCTGAGCCAAATGGACGTTGTCGAGCTAAATGAAGCTTTCGCCTCGCAAGCATTAGCGGTGCTGCGCGAGCTGGGCATCCCAGATGATGCGCCGCACGTGAACCCCAATGGCGGCGCGATTGCGCTTGGACATCCTTTGGGAGCTAGCGGGGCGCGGCTCGTAACTACGGCGGTCTATCAACTGCTGCGAACCGGAGGCAGATACGCCCTCTGCACCATGTGCATCGGCGTCGGTCAAGGAATTGCCGTGATTCTGGAGCGCATCTAGAACGATTCGCAGGTCTGCGGGGCCGCGAAGAACTTTCAAGACCACCAAAACAAAATGACCTTCCTTCAAACCGAGACTGCCCTTATCCACTATCAGCTGGAAGGCCCCGCGGATGCGCCAGTCCTGGTATTTTCGAATAGCCTCGGCGCGAATTACGGCATGTGGGATTTACAAGCCGCCGAATTTCGAAGGAAATTTCGAATCCTACGTTACGACACCCGAGGGCACGGCGAATCCTCAACGACTCCGGGAACCTATTCAATTGAATTGCTGGGAAAAGACGCGCTCGCGCTGTTGGATGGACTGCATTTCGAGAGCGTCCTTTTTTGCGGACTCTCGATGGGCGGAATGATCGGGATGTGGCTGGCGCTCCACGCGCCGCATCGGCTGAAGAGGCTCGCGCTCTGCAATACCGGCGCGAAAATTGGAACCTTGGAAAACTGGAATGCGCGCATCGAAACCGTTCGAACGAAGGGAATGAGGGCTATCGCCCCCGCGGTGATGGAAAGATGGTTCACTACAACGTTTCGCGAGAAAAATCCTGCGCCCGTCGCAAGCATCCAGAAAGCGCTCGAGGATACAAATCCGGAGGGCTACGCAGCGTGTTGCGCGGCCGTTCGCGATTTGATTGTCGTGAGGAACTTGCCAGAATTGGAGTTCCAACTTTAGTGATCGCCGGAGCCAACGATTCTGCCACGCCCCCAGCCGACGGCCGTTTCCTCGCTGCGCAAATTCCAGGTGCTCGCTATGTCGAGCTCAACGCGGCGCATCTCTCCAATATCGAAGACCGCGATCGCTTCGACCGCGAGGTTAGAGCTTTTCTGGATCTGTGAGGAGCCTGCGGTTGCGCGCAAGCCAAGCGGACCATTGCCTCACAGTTGCGAGGTACAACTATTCTTGGGCGATCGCGAAAGCCAGTTATTCGCAGATGTTCCGGCGCGGCGCGCGCTCGATGAGGAATGTCCGTGTGACGTTGGCACTATCCGTTAGCAACGCGGTCGCTGGAAAGTGCGACCGGCGCACCTTGCGCTCCGCTCCCCCGTCGCAAGCGTTCCAGTTCTTGTCCAGTTCGCAATCGAATACAACCGCACCGTCATTGCTAAGGATCACTAAATTGTAGGGAGGGCAAAACTGCTGCGGTTCCTTCGCATGGATGCAACCCGCCATTTCAGAAGCGAGGCCGCCGGCAATGTGCTCGTAGCTGATGGACGCGATCGCTCGTGGCCGCTTCGTTTGGATTTCCACGCCCGGCGCAGTATTCGTGTTTCTCATTTCCTTCTCCTTCAGGTCTCGAACTCGACTTGGAAGAGCCTCACTGGTCGTTCAAACCCCCTCGCGCAGGAAAACCGCGAAAGGTGCACCGGTACCGCCGTCCAGCTATAGGGCCGATTGCATATAGCTATATAGCACTATTTTTCTGTTGTCAAGCAAGAAATGCGGTCTAGAATGGGTGTCCAAAGTAGCGGGCTATAGCACCTGGCAGCGTCCGCTCTATAACACGGTGCAATCTTGGAACAGCGGCCTCGCGCCTTCCAATCTTGCCCTAAGTCCGGATTAGAATACGGTTCGCGCTATGAAATCTGTTGCAAGAACGACCCGTCCCGCATTGGGAGACAGAATGCCAGTCAAAAACCGCAACGGCATGCCGGCCTATCAGCGCATCCAGGCTGTGATCCGCAAGCGCATTGATGCTGGGCAACTGCGGCCCGGGGACGCCGTTGCTTCCGAGCGCGACCTCGCCAAGATCCATCAGGTCAGCCTGATGACCGCGCGCCACGCGCTCGCCTATCTCGAGCGCGAAGGCATCGTCGAACGCCGCCGCGGGATCGGCACCTTCGTCGCTGCGCCGAAAATTCATTTCAACAAATTGATGAGCTACACGGAGCAGATGGCCAGCCGCAGCCTTACCGCCGCGTCGAAAGTGCTCTTCGCAAAAGTGAGCGAGAACGAAAGCGAGGCCGCGGCGCGTCTTTCCCTTCCGCCCACGAGCAGCGTGATCAAGCTGGAGCGCGTGCGTCACGCCGGCGGCGAACCTTTTGCGCTTGAGACGTGTTACCTGAATGCCGCGGAATTTTCTGGGCTGCTGGATACTCCCCTCGGACGCGAGTCCTTATTTGGCATCCTGGAGCGCAACTACAAAATTGAACTCGGCTACGCCGACGAAGAAGTCGACGCCACCGCCGCCGATCCGCACATTGCCGAATTACTCTCCATTCCGCGTCGCGAACCGCTGCTGCGCATCCGCCAAGTGATCTATTCCAGTAAAGGCAAGGCCATTATGTACGTCCTGGGTTTTTACCGCTCGGACCGCCACAATCTCGTGATTCGCCGGTTCCGGTAAAACGCATGATTTTCGTTTCCCGTGCGAATCTTTTTCTCACATAATCGAACGGCACTTCCGGAGGGGACGCCGCATGCTGGTCATCCTGAAACGTGACGCCGGCGAGATCAGCCGCCAGGCCGCGCAACTTGTCGCCAGTGCCGTTCGCAAAAATCCATCGCTCACTCTGGGACTGGCCACCGGCAGCACCATGATCGCTGTCTACCAGGAACTTGTCCGCCTCAACAAAGCGGGCTCGCTCGATTTCTCCCAGGTGGTCACCTTTAATCTCGACGAATATCTCGGCCTCGCCCCGACGCATCCGCAGAGCTTCCATCATTTCATGCAGCAGCATCTCTTCGCCCACGTGAACATCAGTTCTCGCAACATCCACACTCCCGACGGCACCATCCGCGGCGACTACGACAAATACTGCGCCGCCTACGAAGACGCCATTCACCAGGCCGGCGGCATTGACTTGCAACTACTTGGCATCGGGCGCAACGGCCACATCGGCTTCAATGAGCCAACCTCCAGCATCGGCTCGCGCACGCGCTTAAAGGTCCTCGAAAAAGAAACCATCGACGACAACGCCAAATCCTTCGCTCCCGGCGAAGAAAGCCCGCGCTGCGCCATCACCATGGGTATCGGCACCATCCTCGAAGCGCGCAAAATTCTCCTAATCGCAACCGGCGGCTCCAAAGCTGCCGCCGTCACAAAAGCCATCGAAGGCCCTGTCACCTCTGCCGTCCCGGCCTCCGCATTGCAGCTCCACCCCGACGTCACCTTCATCATTGACGATCCCGCCGCCGCCCAGCTTACCCAGCGAGACTACTACACGCGCGTCCTCGAAATGACCGCCCTTCTCACGCCCGACCGCCTCTCCTAGTTCGCGAACATCCCCTCTGGGTGCAGTGCGCCTATCAGGAGTACTATTGGCGTCGCTCGAAGTCGCAGTTGGGGCCGCACACTTCTCAGAGTGTAAGGCGACTGCAAGTTATGCAAACCTACGTTCTCGGAATCGATGTCGGTACGGGTGGCACTCGCGCTCTGATTATGGGCGCCGACGGACGTGTCTTCGCCTCCGCCACCGAGGAACACGAAGCATTTGCATCCCCGCAGATCGGATGGGCCGAGCAGCGCCCGGAAGATTGGTGGCGCGCAGCGGGAATCGCAATTCGCAAAGCACTCGCGAAGGGACAATTGCGGGGAGAGCAGATCTCCTGCGTCGGCTTTTCTGGCCAAATGCACGGAGCCGTTATGCTGGACGAACGTGGCGACGTGGTTCGTCCTGCGCTGATCTGGTGCGATGTTCGCACCGAGAAACAATGCCGCGAATTGACCGAGCGCATCGGCGCCGAGCAATTGATCCGCCTGACTTGCAATCCTGCCCTCGCCAATTTCACCGTTACAAAATTGCTCTGGACTCGCGAGAACGAGCCGGAAAACTGGACGCGCGTCCGTTCGGTCATGCTTCCAAAGGACTACGTGCGATTCCGGCTGACCGGAGAAAAAGCTACGGATGTCGCGGATGCCTCCGGGACCTTGCTGCTAGATGTAGCCAAGCGCGAATGGTCTGGAGAAGTTCTGCAGGCCGCCGAACTCGATCGGTCTTTGCTTCCAACTCTGCATGAGTCGCCGGAGGTCTGCGGAGAAGTTTCTGCCATAGGTGCCGAAGCTACTGGACTGGCGGTGGGAACACCGGTCGTAGCGGGTGCAGGGGACCAGGCGGCAGGCGCCATCGCCATGGGCGTCGTCGCTCCCGGCGCGGTGAGCGCCACGATTGGAACTTCCGGAGTTGTCTTCGCGGCGACGGACCGGCCGGCGCTGGATCCCAAAGGGCGTTTGCATACGTTTTGCCACGCCGTGCCCGGCCGCTGGCACGTGATGGGCGTGACGCAGGCTGCGGGCCTTTCTTTGCGTTGGTTTCGCGATCAATTTTCACGCGCTCCAGTCGCAGACGGGCAAGATCCATACGAACTGCTCACTGCCGAGGCTGCAACCGCTCCGCCCGGCGCCGACGGTCTGCTTTGGGCTCCTTATCTCATGGGAGAACGCACGCCGCATTTGGATCCCGCTGCGCGAGCAGTCCTCGCGGGCTTGACGGCCTCGCACACGCGCGCTCACGTCGTCCGAGCGATTCTCGAAGGCGTCGCATTCAGTTTGAAAGATACATTTGGTATCTTCGCGGAGATGAGTGTACCGGTGAGAAATATTCGTTTAGGCGGAGGCGGCGCGCGATCGCCACTGTGGCGGCAAATTCAAGCCGATGCCTATGGTCAAGATGTGGAGGTTGTCGAAGCAGACGAGGGCGCAGCCTTTGGCGCAGCCATTCTCGCGGCAGTGGGAGCCGGGATGTGGCCTTCGGTTGATGCCGCTTGCGATTCGGTCGTGCGAGTAGTGCAATGCATTTCTCCTATCGCAGCGAACGTCTCCGTGATGAGCGCCGCAGGCAACGCCTACCGCCGAATCTATCCGGCGATGAAATCCATTTTCGCTTCATAGCTGTATCCATCCTGAGCCAAGGAGCAAGTCCATGACGAGCAAGGAGCCGTATCAGCCGAAAGCACAACATAAGTTTTCGTTCGGCCTGTGGACCCTGGGCAACCGCGGGCGTGATCCCTTCGGTGATTTCGTTCGCCCGGTCATTTCTCCCATCGAGATCGTCAAAATGCTTGGCGAAGTAGGGGCCTGGGGCGTCAACCTTCATGACAATGATTTGGTGCCAATCGACGCCACTCCTGCCGAGCGAGATGCGATTGTGCGCGAGTTCCGAAAGGCCTGCGTCGAAAACAAGCTCGTCGTTCCCATGGCCACCGTCTCGCTGTTCTTCCACCCCGTTTTTCGCGACGGTGCTTTTACCGCCAACGATCCGGAGGTGCGCGCTTATGCGTTGCAAAAAACCATGCGCGCGATGGATATTGGCGCCGATCTTGGCGCACAAATATTTGTGTTGTGGGGCGGCCGCGAAGGCGTCGAAACCGACGCCTGCCGCCGTCCGGACGAGGCCGTGAAACTCCTGCGCGAGGCGGTCAACTATCTTTGCGAATACAATCTCGAGCGCAAGTATGGTTTCAAGTTCGCGCTGGAAGCCAAACCCAATGAGCCGCGCGGGGATATCTACATGGCCACCACCGGACATTACCTCGGATTCATTCCCACGCTCGATCATCCGGAGATGGTTGGCGTGAATCCGGAAGTCGCGCACGAACAAATGGCCGGATTGAATTTCGTGCATGGAGTAGCGCAGGCGTGGGAAGCCGGCAAGCTCTTCCACATTGACTTGAATGACCAAATGCCTGGGCGCTACGACCAGGACCTGCGCTTCGGTTCCGCAAACTTCAAGTCCGCGTTTTGGCTCGTGAAGTTCCTGGAAGACGTCGGCTACGATGGCCCGCGTCACTTTGACGCCCACGCGTATCGCACCGAGGACTATTGCGGCGTGAAAGACTTTGCGCGCGGCTGCATGCGTACCTATCTGATCCTCAAGGAAAAAGCGGCGCGCTGGAATGAAGACAAAGAGATTCAGTCAATTCTCGAGGAGATTTCGCGTGGGAGCAAGGATACTCCGAAGCTTGGGAAGTATTCGAAGAAAGGCGCGGCTGCCTTGCTCGCCCACGTTTTCGACAAAGACGCCATCTGCAAGAAGCGCTTGCCGTACGAGCGACTGGATCAACTCACCGTCGACCTTCTCGCGGGTCTGCGCTGAATAAAGAACCTGTGTATCGGTGCACTGCATCGTGTGAGGTCCAGAAATCGATGAAAACCATCAAAGGCCCGGCGATTTTTCTGGCGCAGTTTGCTGGAGATGCGGCGCCGTTCAACAATTTGAAGAGCATCGCTGCGTGGGCCGCCAATCTCGGCTATAAGGGCGTACAAATTCCGAGTTGGGATGCGCGCCTGTTCGATCTGCGGCGAGCGGCGGAGAGCAGAACCTACTGCGACGAGATTCGTGGCACCGTTGCGAACCACGGCCTGGAGATCACCGAACTCTCCACCCATCTGCAAGGCCAGCTGGTAGCCGTGCATCCCGCGTATGACTTGGCCTTCGACGGCTTCGCACCGGAAGAACTACGCGGCAACCCGCGAGCGCGGCAAGCCTGGGCCGTCGAACAGTTATTGCTCGCGGCCAAAGCGTCCTCCAATCTCGGTCTCAACGCCCACGTCACCTTTTCCGGCGCACTTGCCTGGCCATACATTTATCCATGGCCGCAAAGGCCCGCGGGGCTGATTGAAGCCGCTTTTGAAGAACTCGCCAGGCGCTGGCGTCCCATCCTCGATGCATTTGATCAGGCGGGAGTGGACCTCTGCTTCGAGATCCATCCCGGCGAAGATCTGCACGATGGGGTCACTTTCGAAATGTTTTTGGAGCGCGCCGGCAATCACCCGCGATGTAACCTGCTTTTTGACCCCAGTCATTTTGTGCTTCAGCAGCTCGATTATCTTGCATTCCTCGATCTCTATCATCGCCGCATCAAGATGTTTCATGTCAAGGATGCAGAGTTTCGTCCGACCGGCCGCCAGGGCGTCTATGGCGGCTATCAGTCCTGGATCAACCGGGCCGGCAGGTTTCGTTCGCCCGGAGATGGCCAAGTAGATTTCGGGGCTATCTTTTCCAAGCTGACCCAGTATGATTTTGCCGGATGGGCTGTATTGGAATGGGAGTGCTGTATCAAGAGCAGCGAGCAAGGGGCTGCCGAGGGTGCTCCTTTCATCCAGCGTCACATCATTCAGGCTGGTACCAGCACTTTTGATGACTTTGCGAGTTCCGGTGCGGATCAAAAAGCCAATCGGCGTATGTTAGGACTCGATTGAAATGAGACGAGGCTCATGACAGCAAATACAAAAGCAACCGATGGGACCAACCGGCGCCTCCGCCTAGGAATGGTTGGCGGCGGACCGGGCGCCTTCATCGGAGCAGTGCACCGCATAGCCGCGCGGCTCGACGATCGTTTCGATTTGGTTGCCGCAGCGCTGTCCTCCAATCCCGAACGCAGCCGAGCCGCAGCGCTCGGACTCCATATCGCTCCGGAACGCGCCTACGGAAGTTTTTCGGAAATGGCCGCGGCGGAATCAAAAAGGCCCGACCGCATCGACGCCGTCTCTATAGTCACACCCAATCATCTTCATTTCGCGCCCGCAAAAGCATTCCTGGAAGCAGGCATTCATGTCATCTGCGATAAGCCGCTTACGACCACCGTGGAAGATGCGCTGGCGCTTGCTGAAATCGTCCGCCACAGCGGCCTCATCTTCGGCTTGACGCACAATTACACCGGCTATCCGCTGGTGCGGCAGGCGCGCGAGATGATCGCAACCGGCGAACTTGGCCACATCCGCGTCGTGCAAGTGGAGTACGCGCAGGAATGGCTCACCACTGCCGTCGAAGCAACTGGCCAGAAACAAGCCGTCTGGCGCACCGATCCTGCGCAAAGCGGCCCCGGAGGCAGCCTCGGCGACATTGGAACCCACGCCTACAATCTCGCCTCTTTCGTCACCGGTCTTCGCTGCCAGCAGCTCGCTGCCGACGTTTCCATTTTCGTCCCCGGGCGCCGCCTCGACGATAACGTGCAAACCCTTCTGCGATTCGAAAGCGGAGCGCGCGGCATGTTGTGGGCCAGCCAGGTGGCCGTCGGCAACGAAAATAATCTCCGCTTGCGCGTCTATGGAGAAAAAGCCGGCATCGAGTGGGGCCAGGAGAATCCCAACTATTTGCGTTTCACTCCGTACGGCAAGCCGACACAGACGATGAGCCGCGCCGGAGCTGGTGCAACAAATTCCGCCAAGCACGCCAGCCGCATCCCCTCCGGCCATCCCGAGGGATACCTCGAAGCCTTCGCCCAACTTTACACAGACCTGGCAGAGCAGATCGCCGCGCGAAACGCAGGCCGCGCGCCTTCGCCCTCGTCGCTGCTCGTGCCCACCGTCGATGACGGCGTAGCCGGCGTTCGTTTTATCTCCGCGGTTCTGGAGTCCTCTCGCCAAAACTCCACTTGGGTAAATCTTCCGCAGTAGGACAGACATTCCTGTCTGTCCTCCGTCCGACGACTCCCCTGCGCTACACTACTGCTTTCCATCAGGAGAACGGCATTCCGTGAGCGAAGACCAAAATAACGCGAAGCTGTTCCCGATGTTTTTGAAGATAGCGGGACGCTCGTGCCTGGTCGTGGGCGCGGGGACGATCGCGGAGTCAAAGATCGTGAGCCTATTGGAGGCCGGAGGCAAAGTCTGGGTGATCGCCCCGGAAGCAACGGAGCAAGTTCGTTCGTGGGCCGAAGCGAAAAAGATCGAGTGGCACCGGCGGAAATTCCAGACCGAAGATCTAGCGGGGATGTTTCTAGTGGTCGCTGCGACCTCCTCGAAGGAACTGCACGAGGAAATTTTCAAGCAGGCCCGGAGCCGAGGAGTCCTTTGCAATATCGTGGACGTCCCGGCGCTGTGCGATTTTTATTATCCGGCGGTGGTGCAGCGCGGGGCGCTGCAAATCGCCATTTCGACTTCGGGTCGAAGCCCGGCACTGGCACAGCGTCTGCGCAAAGAACTCGAGGAACAGTTTGGAGCGGAATACGAGGAGTGGATGGAGCAGCTGGGAGACGCGCGGGACGAGCTGGATGCGAAAGACTCCGATCCGGAGGAACGCAAGCGCCTGCGGCACGAGCAAGCCAGCGCGGAAGCGTTCGAGGCCTTTCGGCAAAGACGCGGGCAACGAGAACGAAGAAAGTAACCGCCACGCTGCGTGCATGCGCGAGAAATCGCCGCCACTTCTAGACGGGCACTTCGCCTTTTCGCTTTGCGCGAATAAGTTCGCTGGCGCGCTCCGAAGTTTCCTTTACCAGGAATCCCATTTTCGGGTGCGAAGGTTCCAGATCCGGCGGGATTCCCCGCCGCACCAATTCTTCCGTGGTCGTCGGTCCAATGGAGGCCACGAGCGCGCGCTGCAAACCGAGAAGCATTTTCTCTTCCAGCTTCATCTCCCCTGCAATCTGGAAGAGATGGATCACTTGGACGGTCGTGGTAAAGAGGACGACGTCGACGCTTCCTTCCGCAATGGCCGTGATGGCTGCGCGGAGCGGCGCAAGATCGTCTGGCAGCGCCCATTGATAGACGGGCACACGCGTTACTTTCGCGCCGCGCTCAGCAAGACCGCTGAGCAATTCGGGATTGGAAACCCCGTATTCCTGAACGGCGACGCGCGCGCCTTGCAAGCGAACTGCGCCATTCGAACCGGCGGCTTCATCGAACGCGCCCAAGAGTTCACGCCAGGTATTCGGTTCAGGCGCGGTCAAAGCCGGAGTGATGCCAAGCTCGCGCAGCACCGCAACAGGCTTCGGCCCGCGCGCCACGATGGGAATCCGGCGGAGCGCCGCAAGATAGTCTTCCCGTTGGTGCGCAGTCTCAACAACAGCTTGCAAGGCGCGCGCGCCAACGCCGGTCAAGAAAACGATCATGTCGAACTCGCCGGCGAAAAGGGCCGCGGCGAAGGCCAGCGCCTCCCTATTGGATTCGAGCGGCACTTCTCGCATCGAGGGCGCGACCATAGGTTGGCCGCCATAGGTGGAAATTAATTTGGCGAGTTCCATTGCCCGGCGGCTTTCCAACGAGAGAACCCGCAACCCTTCGAATCCGCTCATAATAAAGAATTGTCGACCAGATTCGCTCACACCGCCAGCTTGATTTTTCCCGCGGGGCCTCTGCAACCACGCAAAAAACATCGAGTCCCGGGAACGCTCTTCGCGTCCCCGGGCGATGCGACAACTAACCTTCGAATTACAAGCGCGGAGACACCACCTTGGGCGCTAATGAGTCTTGCGATATTCTTCTCGAATAGCGCGCTGAGTCTTTTCTTCTGAGAAGGTTCCGTTCATGAGCGTTCAGGCTTTTGTTTCGCGACGAGTCGTGACGCCGCAAGGAATCCGAGCGGCGGCGGTGCTTGTCGAAAATGGGCGAATTGTTGATGTAACGCCCGCAGGTCCACTCTCCGCCGAAATTCCACTGAAAGATTTTGGCGACCTCGCAATTCTTCCCGGGCTCGTCGACTCTCACGTGCACATCAATGAGCCGGGGCGCACGGAGTGGGAGGGCTTTCGAACGGCAACACGAGCAGCCGCGGCCGGCGGCTACACGCTGCTTGTGGACATGCCGCTCAATTGTTTGCCACCGACCACCACGGTTGCGGCCCTCGAAGCCAAGCGCAACGCCGCGTCGGGTCAATGTACCGTGGGCTGGATGGCATGGGGCGGCGTGGTCAGCGACAACCAGGGGCACATTGAGGATTTGGCGGCAGCGGGCGTGCCCGGATTCAAATGCTTTCTCGTGCATCCCGGAATCGATGGCTTCACCATGGTCACGGAGCAGCAACTGCGCGCGGCACTGCCGCATGTGGCGCGAACTGGCTTGCCACTCTTGGTACATGCGGAATTACCGGGTCCCGTGGACGCAGCCACGCAGCGCCTCGCACAAGCGGACTGGAGCAAATATGCCACGTATCTGGCTTCGCGGCCGGATGAAGCGGAGCTCTCCGCGATTCGTTTGCTGCTCTCGCTTTGCCGGGAATTTCGCTTCCGTCTGCACATCGTGCATCTCTCCACGTCTCTGGCGCTGGACATGCTGCGCGCGGCCAAATCAGAAGGGCTGCCAGTAAGCGTCGAAACCTGCCCGCATTACTTGCATTTTTCTTCCGAGCAAATTGCCGACGGACAAACTCTTTTCAAATGTGCACCTCCCATCCGCAGCTGCGAGAATTGCGAAAGATTGTGGGAAGGACTACGAGAGAGAGTCATCGATTTTGTGGTGACGGATCATTCTCCTTGTCCGCCTGCGATGAAGCGGCTGGACGAGCGGGACTTTCGAACGGCCTGGGGAGGAATTGCCAGCCTCTCGCTGGCGCTCCCGGTGCTATGGACCGACGCCAGCCGCAGGGGATTTACGTTAGCGGACATTGCGCGTTGGACGGCCGAAGGCCCGGCGAAATTGGCTGGCTGCGAATCACAGAAAGGCCGCATCGCGAAAGGTTACGACGCCGATCTTGTGGTGTTTGATCCGGAGGCTAAATTTGTCGCGAAGCAAGAGCACCTTCACTATCGGCATCGCATTTCGCCCTATCTCGGCGAAGAACTTCGCGGCATCGTGCAGGCGACCTATCTGCGCGGAAACTGCGTCTTTGAAAGCGGGACATTCCCCGGAGAGCCGTCCGGGCGCGAAATCCGTCGGTAGCTAGCCAACGTGACTCTCAAATAGACGTTTGAAACTTTCTCCATTTCATACAGAATACTGCCAGCAAATACACTTAGAACCGTCCGCGTTCGAGGCGTTTCGGTCGCAGAATTCCCGCGAAGAAACTTTCCGGAGCGGACACGTCTATCCAATCAGCGGGCGAAGGAGTGGTATTGGCAAGCTCGAACGAACGCCACATCGTCGGGACCTCTGTGCCACGCAAGGAAGGCCGGGACAAAGTCACGGGAGCGGCGCGCTACGTCGACGACATGACCTTGCCCGGCATGCTCTACGGCGCCACAGTGCGCAGCAAGATTGCGCGCGGCAAAATAAAAAAGATTTCCTTTGATCCCGGCGTGCTCTGGGATGACTTTGTCGTGGTGACAGCCAAGGATATTCCCGGGAAGAACTGCATCGCCCTGATCCTCGACGACCAGCCTTGCCTCGCCGCCGAAACCATCAATCATCCCGAGGAACCTATTCTGCTGCTGGCCCATGCCGATCGTCACAAACTTCGCAAAGCGGTCGAGGCGGTTACCATCGAATATGAATCACTCCCGCCCGTGCACTCTCTCGAGGAGAGCGAGAAACAATCCACCATCATTTGGGGCACCGATAATGTCTTCAAGAAATTCCTGGTGGAAAAAGGCGAAGTGGACTCCGTCTGGAGCCAAGCGGCTCACATCGTCGAAGGCGAGTATTTCACCGGCGCGCAGGAACAGCTGTACATCGAGAACAATGGAGTCATTGCATCGTTCGACCCGCAGCATGGAGTCACCGTCTGGGGCTCGCTGCAATGTCCGTACTACGTTCATAAAGCGTTGCTGGCGCTTTGCGGGCTCCCCGAAAACAAAGTGCGCGTCGTGCAAATGGAAACAGGCGGCGCGTTTGGCGGGAAGGAAGAGTATCCATCGATGATCGCGGGGCACGCGGCGCTCCTGGCGATGAAATCCGGCCGGCCCGTCAAAATCGTATACGACCGGATGGAAGATATGGTTGCGACGACGAAGCGACATCCATCGAGAACACGCCATCGCACCGCAGTGAGCAAGGATGGAAAGATTCTCGGTGGCGAAATCGAGTTTGTGATTGATGGCGGCGCGTATGCCACGTTGTCCTCGGTGGTTCTCTCGCGCGGTACCATCCACGCCGGCGGTCCTTATTACTGGCCGAGCGTGCGCATTCGAACGAAGGCGGTGGCAACCAACACGCCCCCGCACGGCGCGTTTCGCGGATTTGGCGCGCCCCAGAGTCTCTTCGCCATGGAGCGGCACATGGACCGCATCGCTGAAGTCGTGGGGATTTCCCCGATTGAAATCCGGCGGCGGAATTTCCTGAAGCCGGGTCAGACCACGACCACGCAACAAACCATCCACGAAAAAATAGATCTGGATTCTTTGTTGAGCCGGGCGCTCGAACTCTCTGACTATCACGCGAAGAAGAAACGCTTTGCCGTTGAAAACAAAACGGGAACACGCAAAAAAGGAATGGGAATCGCAACTTTTCTTCATGGTGCAGGCTTCACGGGTTCCGGCGAGCGCTACTTGAACTCGCTGGTTGGCGTCGAGGCCGGCGCCGATGGCGTTGTTCGCGTGCTGGTGTCCAGCGCGGAGTTCGGCCAGGGAACCAACACGGTGCTTTGCCAGATTGCGGCGGAGGCGCTCGATCTCCCTTACGAAAATGTAATGATCGCGCAACCGGACACCACGGTCGTTCCGAATAGCGGACCAACGGTAGCTTCGCGCACGGCGATGATCGTCGGAAAACTTGTGCAGTCCGCCGCCGTCGGAATCAAGCGCACGCTTTCGAATGCAGGACTTCTCGGTGACAGCTACACCCCAGAACAATTCCGCACAGCTTGCCGCGAATTCATCGCCGCGCACGGCGCGCTGAAATCCGAAGTGCGTTACGATGCGCCCCCCGGCGTCTACTGGGACGATGAAAAATATCGCGGTGAGGCGTACGCTGCGTTCGCATGGGCCGTTTACGTCGCGGAAGTTTCCGTGGACCTGGCCTCGTACAGCGTGACCGTGGATGATTTTGTCGCGCTTCAAGAAGTCGGCAAGGTCCTGCATCCGGTTTTGGCGGAAGGGCAAATCACCGGCGGAGTTGCCCAGGCGATTGGTTTCGCGCTGTACGAAAAAGTGATCTGGCAAGACGGGCGCATGGTCAACAACCAGATGACGAATTACATCATGCCGACCTCGGCGGATCTGCCGCCCATCCGCGTTTTCTTCGAACAGAACGGCAACATTCACGGCGCGCATGGCGCCAAAGGCATCGGAGAACTCCCCATGGATGGCCCTGCTCCGGCGATCGTGAATGCCGTGGAAGATGCCATCGGCGTGCGCTTCAATTCGATTCCTTTGTTACCTGAAGATTTGTTTGAGGCGCTCCAACGGGAGTCTCTTGAGGCGGTCACCTCATCGTCGAATTCCACGCGAGGGACTCGATGAATCCATCCCACGAAGCGAGGGCAACGTCCACAGTTTCGTTCGCCGTTAACGGAGAACTGAGAAACGTCCGCGTTCACCCGATGGAACGATTGTTGGATGTGCTGCGGAACGAACTCGGATTGACGGGTGCAAAAGAAGGATGCGGCGAAGGCGAGTGCGGCTCCTGTTCTGTGTTGATGGACGGGCTGCTAGTGAATAGCTGCCTCGTTCCCGTGGCGCAAGCAGACGGTTCGAACGTTGTAACCATCGAGGGAATCGCGGCGCGCTCGCTGCTGCATCCTCTGCAGCAAGCGTTCCTCGAAAGTGGCGGCGCACAGTGCGGCATCTGCACACCGGGAATGATTCTGGCGGCAGTTCACCTCCTCGAAAAAAAACCACAACCAACGCCGGCAGAAATCCGCGAAGGACTCGCGGGCAATTTGTGCCGCTGCACGGGTTACACGCAGATTTTTGAAGCGGTGGCCAAGGCCGTGCAGCCGCGGGTCGCAAGATGAGAGCCGATCCAACCGATTACAAACTGGTTTCGCCGGGGAGTCTTCAGGGCGTGCTCTCCCTGCTCTCTGCCGAACCGAAGCGGTGGCTGCCCATTGCCGGCGGAACCGACGTGATGGTTTTGTATTCAGCCGGGAAACTGCCGAACCGAAATTTGGTCAACCTCTGGAATGTCCCGGAGCTCCGACAGCTTGAAGTCTTCCCTGATCGGATTCGAATCGGCGCAACATGCACGTATTCTAGCTTGCGCAACCATGCAATTGTTTCGCGGGAGTTCCCTCTGCTGGCTACGGCCGCATCCTGGACCGGTGGAATTGCGAACCAGAATCGCGGAACGCTCGGCGGCAACATCGCGAACGCATCACCGGCCGCCGATTCCCTTCCCGCCCTGCTCGTTTATGACGCCGAGCTGACACTGGTTTCGTTGCGCGGCGAGCGGCGTGTTCCCTACCGGGAATTTCATACCGGATATAAAAAGACAGTGCTTGCGCCCGACGAGCTGATTCGCGACATTTCGCTGCCCAGACGATTTTCCGGATATGTCACATATACGCGGAAAGTTGGAGCACGCAACGCGCAGGCCATTTCGAAGGTCTGCCTTGCCGCGTTGGGCCGAATCGCGAACGGAGTGATTCAGGATGTTCATCTCGCTCTCGGAAGCGTCGCGCCAATTCCTCTTCGTCTGACCGAAACGGAGCAACTGCTCATCGCGAAAAAGATCCACTCATCGCTATTCGGAACGGTCAGAAGAACACTGATCCAGGAAATTCGCCCGATTGACGACATCCGGTCCACGGCTCGCTATCGGACGGCAGTTGCGGGGAATTTGGTCGTCGAGTTTCTGGGGAAGCTTACGGCAGAGAGTGCGCGCTCGTGAGCGAGGTTCTCGCTCGCTGGAACGGATTGTCGCAAGAGGAAGCTGTGCAAGAGATTTTGCCTTGCTGCGGCTCGAAAACTTGGGCAGCAAAAATGGCTGCAAAGCGGCCAATCCTGGATGAAAGCTCCTTGCTTGCAACTTCAGATACCATGTGGGGAAGTCTGGGAGAAGCGGATTGGCTGGAAGCGTTTCAGAGTCATCCACGAATCGGCGAGTCGCGCGCGGAAAAGGTCGCCACGGCACAATCTTCTGCGTGGTCGGAGCAGGAACAACAAAAAGCTGCAGCTGCCGAAGAAGCCATGAAGACTGCGCTGAGGTGGGGCAATCGGGAGTACGAACTGAAGTTCGGGCGGATTTTTATTGTGTGCGCGACGGGAAAATCGGCTGGCGAAATCCTGGAGATTCTGCGGCGCCGGTTGCAAAATGATCCAGTAACGGAACTCCGCCGGGCGGCCGAGGAGCAGCGGCAGATTATGCAGATTCGAATAAGAAAATGGCTCGCACAATGAATCGCATTTCTACGCACGTTTTGGATACGGCCAAAGGCAAACCCGCCGCGGGTGTGCCGGTGCGCCTCGAGCGGCAAGATTCTTCCGGCACGTGGACTCCGCTCGGTTCTGCGCGAACGGATCAGGACGGACGCTGCGGTCAACTCTTGCCGGCGGGAGCAACGCTCGCCGAAGGCGTGTATCGATTGACGTTCGAGACGGCGACTTATTTCGCAGCAAGCGCCGCCGATGGATTGTATCCGGTCGTGGAGATCACGTTTCGAATCCGGGGCGGCGAATCGCAGTTTCACATTCCGCTGCTGTTGAGCCCAAACGGTTACACCACGTATCGAGGGAGCTGAGATGAGTTCTGCAATCCGCGAATGGCTGAATCTCAGCGTGCGGTGGATTCACGTTTTCGCGGGAATCATGTGGGTGGGGCAAACATATTACTTTACCTGGCTGGACGGCCAATTCACGAAACTCGAAAAGAAAGCCGATTCGAGTGCAGCCGATTCAAAAGTGTGGATGGTGCACAGCGGTGGCTTTTACGCCGTCGAAAAACAAAAGTCTTTGGGAGTTTCCGCGGAACAAGTGCGGTGGTTTCGCTGGGAAGCGCTGATGACCTGGCTGGCTGGCGTGATTCTTCTAGTGCTTGTTTATTACCTAGGAGACGGGCTCATCGATCCGGACGTTGCAGACATTTCGAAACAAACGGGGATTGCTATCGGAGCTGGCTCGATGATCGTAGGGTGGTTGATTTACGATCTGGCGGTACGGTCCGCGTTGGGAAAATCGCAGAGCGCGTTTGCGGGATTTGGTTTGGTGATGACGGCGGCGACGGCGTGGGGATTGACGCACGTGATGAGCGGCCGCGCCGCGTATATCCACGTGGGCGCAGTCTTCGGCACGATTATGACGCTGAATGTGTGGATGCGGATTCTTCCCGCGCAGCGCAAGATGATCGCGGTGGCCGCAGCGGGCGAGAAATTCGATCCGTCACTCGGCGCGCAAGCGAAGTTGCGCTCGAAACACAATACGTTTCTGGCAGTTCCGGTTGTGTTTCTGATGCTGAGCACTCATTTCCCGGTCGCGACGTATGGCAATCATTACAACTGGGAGATTATGGTGACTCTCATCGTCGCGGGATGGATCGCCGCGAAGTTTATTCGAGAATTCTGAGTGACCCAAAATCTCAGCCAAGCGTGACGGCGAATTCGAGTGTGGATGACCGAAGATTTTTCAAAACTCGCGGAAGAGGTGATCGCGCGCTGCCGGAAGCTGGCGACGTTTTCAGAAGACGCGGGCGGCACGCGACGAACCTTTCTTTCCGCACCATTGCGCGATTGCCATCGCGAAGTTTCCTTGTGGATGAAACCTCTTGGCATGACTGTGTCCGTGGATGCGGTTGGAAATTTGCGCGGGATTTATCCAGGAGCGTCGCCGGGAGCGCCGCGGATTTTGATTGGATCGCATTTGGACTCGGTACCGAATGCAGGAGCGTTCGATGGGATACTTGGGGTGGTGATTGCAATTGGGCTTGTGGAATCGCTGGATGGGCAGAAGCTGCCGTTCGGGATTGAGGTTGTTGGTTTTTCGGAAGAAGAAGGAGTGCGGTTCGGAGTTCCTTTTATCGGAAGTCGCGCGCTGGTCGGCCGAGTGGACGAGGAACTGTTGAGACGCAAGGATGCGAATGGAATTTCGATCCGCAAGGCGATTCAGGATTTTGGGTTGAATCCGAATGAAATTTCCAGAGCGGTGCTGAGTGACGATTGTCTGGGCTACTTCGAATTTCATATCGAGCAAGGACCGGTGCTGGAAAGTTTGGGGAGGCCACTGGGAGTTGTGGAAGCAATCGTCGGGCAGAACCGATTGGAATTTGTTTTTTCAGGGCAAGCGAATCATGCAGGCACTACGCCAATGAATTTGCGGCACGATGCGCTGGCCGCGGCGGCGGAGTGGATTGTCGCAGTTGAAACTCTTGCGCAGCGCGCTCCGGGTCTGGTGGCGACGGTGGGATTCGTGGAAGCGAAGCCCGGCGCGACCAACGTAATTACCGGAGCTGCGCGCGCCACGCTGGACATTCGGCACGCTTCGGATCGTGTGCGAACCGAGTCGCTGGATGAGTTGATCCGGCAAGCAGAGTCGATCGCGGCACGACGCGGGCTCACGGTAACGTGGAAAACACTTCTCGCTCAGAATGCCGTGGCGATGGATCCTTTCATGACGGAACAGATCGAGAAAGCCGTACAAAAGTCTGGTTGCGAGCCACATCGCATGGCCAGCGGCGCGGGGCATGATGCTATGATCCTGGCGGAAAAAGTTCCCGCGGCGATGATTTTCTTGCGATCACCCGGGGGCATCAGCCACGACCCGTCGGAATCGGTGCATCTCGATGACGTCGCGAAAGCGCTGGAGTGCGGGCGGCACTTGCTGATGCAGCTTGCGGCTTCGCGGGAATTTCTTGGAAGGACGTGCCGTGCATAATCTCGGTCAAACGCGCAGCTCTCATCAACGCAATCATCTGCTCCTCACGCCAGACACGTTTGTGCGCACCACGTTGCCCGGAATGAAGAATGCATTCGCAAACGTTCACGTCGGCCCGGCACTCGGCGCGGCGTTCACAGAATACACGGTTGAGTTTGAACCGAAGGGCGAATTGGGGCCTACGGCGGCGCAGCGTTTTATTTACGTGATGGACGGAGCGGTAACGCTGGAGGTCAAGGGAAAACGGCACGAGCTCGGCGCGCGCGGTTATGCGTATTTGCCTGAAGATTTTCCGCACAAGATTGCCGCAAAGCAAAAAAGCAGCGTTGCGGTCGTTGAGAAGTTTTACGAGCAAATCGATAAAATCCAGCTGCCCCGCTTGATTGTTTCGAGCGAGGATTCGATTTCCTCGCATGCGCTCGACGGCGATTCCGATCTACAGGTCAAGTGCCTGCTGCCCGACGAACCGCATTTTGATTTTGCGGTGAACACGATGGTGTACCAGCCTGGCGCGGCGCTGCGCATGGTGGAAATGCACGTGATGGAGCATGGATTGATCATGCTCGAAGGAAGCGGCATCTACCGGCTGGGTGATTCGTGGTATCCGGTGACAGCTGGCGATTTTATTTGGATGGCGCCGTGGTGCCCGCAGTGGTTTGGGGCGATTGGGAAAGTACCTGCTAAATATCTGATTTACAAAAACTGGAACCGGCACCCTCTCGGCGACGCGAAAAAATGAACCTGGAAATCGATCAGAAGCGGCTGCTCTCCGAATTGGAGACGCTGGCTACTATTTCGGACGCGGTGCCTCCCGCGGTTACCAGAATAGTTTTCACGCCGACAGACTTGAGAGCGCGCGCATGGATCATCGCACGGTGTGAAGAAGCCGGGCTCGCGGTGCGGCAAGACGCGATTGGAAATATTCTTGCCCGGTGGAACGGCGCCGATGCTGCCGCGCCCGCCGTGGGAACAGGCTCGCATATTGACGCGATTCCGAACGCCGGCAAATACGATGGCGTTGTCGGTGTCCTTGGCGGACTCGAAGCGATTCGCGCGCTGCAACGGAGCGGATTGCGACCGAAGAATTCCATCGAGCTGCTGGTGTTTGCGACGGAGGAGCCAACACGCTTTGGCATCGGCTGCCTGGGCAGCCGGTTGCTTTCGGGAACTCTTTCCGCGGGAGCCGCTGCAAAATTGAAAGATGGTGACGGCGAATCGGTGGACGATGTTCGTCGGAAGGCCGGCTTCGGTGGAAAGCTTGAGGATGTGCAGCTCCAGAAAGGTTATTACAAAGCATTCGTGGAATTGCACATTGAGCAGGGTCCGCTGCTCGAGCGGAGCAAGACTTCGCTTGGAATCGTGACGCGAATCGCGGCTCCCGCAAGTTTGCGCGTTTCCATCGAAGGCGCGGGCGGGCATGCGGGCGGCGTGCTGATGCCGGATCGCAAGGATGCGCTCTGCGCTGCGGCGGAACTGATTCTGGCTGCGGAACATGCGGCACGCTCGAGCGGCGCTGTGGACACCGTTGCGACTGTCGGCATCTGCGAAGTTTTTCCCGGCGCCATCAACAGCATTCCCAGCCGTGTGAAGATAACGCTCGACATTCGAGATACGGATCTCGCGCGGCGTGACAGCGTGATGCAAACGATTGAGCAGACGTCACTGAGTCTTTCGCAGAAGCGTGGCGTCTCGATTCAATCTGAGTTGCTTAACGCCGACGCGCCGGCCGAATGCGCCCGTGAAGTACGTGCCGCTTTGTCTGATGCTTGCCGCAAACGTGGCTTCCCTTTTCTCGAGATGGTGAGCCGGGCGTATCACGATTCCCTTTTCATGTCGCGAATTGCTCCCACGGGCATGCTTTTTATTCCGTGCCGGAATGGATACAGCCATCGGCCGGATGAGTACGCTGCGCCCGAAGACATTGCCCGCGGAGCGCTGGTCCTGGCGGAGGCCCTAGCGAAGCTGTCTAGCAGTTCTCAGTGATCAGTTGTCAGTGCTCCGTAGGAGAAGAAGACCCACATCACCGTTCGTCCGCGAAGCTTCCGAGAGAAGCCTCACCCGTCCCGACCCGGTCGGAACAGATTCCGGGGTGGGCTACAGTCAGGTAGGACCCACTTTCTGGTTAACCATAACGGCCCCACCCCCCTATGTTTTTTCTAAGTGTTGCATCTAAAGGGGTTAGAGTTTCTGTAAGCTCTTTGTTTTCAACACTTACAAGATGCCCAGTAAGTGTTGATTTTAAAGGCTGTTATAGGCGCGATCTTGCTATTTTTTTGTAGATGTTGATTCTAAGCAACTTAGACGACTTTGAGAGCTGGAGCGCGCTCTAGGGGCAAAGGCGGTTGAGAGAAGTGCGCCTCTAACATTCAAATACATCGCACGCCAATCGGGAGATTCATCCCGCTCAACTCGCGAGATGGAGCGCGGGCAGCGTCAGCGGACAATGAAAATAAAAAATGCGGCATAGAAGCCGCCGCATCGAGATAGATTCCGCACTCTTCCCTAGAAAACATGGTAGGTGAAGAATTCTTGGTAGTCAAGGAGCTCTCGCGTTTGATGGCGAGACGGTTACCGCGTGCGCGCCCATCCTTCCCGAGCCGGTCTTTCACTTGCTAGAACCCCGTTTGTGACCGGCTGAAGGGACTTGGCCGGTAAACCGACTTGCATGCACGGACCAGCAACAGGGTGTAAACTCGCGGTGAGCAGTCACTTATCCTGAGGAAACTGTGGAAGAACTCGACCTAGAGAAAGAGCAAAGAGGCGAGCGCCTGGGGTGGGTCTTCTATGGCGTCGGCGCTATGCTCTTGGTCATGTGCGCGTTTTATATGCAGGAGAGAGTCGAGTTGCGCGTACTTCACGCCTACACGCTCACCATGCTTACCTACGGAGCCCTCATTTACGTCGAGGAATTTGAGCACCTCAGACGGCAGTGGTTGTGGAAGGGCGTCCTTGCTACGGTTCCGCTGCACATAATGTGTGTAGCCGGTCTGTTTTGGTGGGACGCGAAGAGCCCGCAAAGTCCGGGATACGCTCTTGCTTATAGGGTTTGGCCATTCTTCGTAGCTGAGATGGTCGTTTTCACATTGGTCATCGACCATTTCAAGGCGAGCGCGTCACCCGACGAGCCCCGGCGGAAACTTACTAGGTTTCTGAATTGGACCAGTAAACAAAGGCGAGAGACAAGAAAAACAATCACAATGCCGGATGAAGATGGAGAAGACCTGGATTTTGCAAAAGAAGCAAGGAAGAACTATTTGAAATGGAGCTTCTTGGGTGTAAGCGCCTTTTTAGTTGTGGCTTACCTACTGAGAGGCGTAACCATCGGCGGGCCGGGGATCTACTTCATTAAAGGAAGTCTCCTGGCAATGCTTTGCTACGGCCATCTCCTGTATGTGGAAGAAAAAGATGAACTCAAATCAAAATGGCTTTGGGCGGCCGCTTTGGTAGCGCTCCCATTTCTAGTGGCACTTTTTGGGCTGGTCATCGCAATCGACCGGGTCGCGCCTTCTCTTGCCCCTAACCCGATTGTGTTTCTCTTCATAATTTGGACGTTTGCTTGGCTTGAGAAGCGATTGATGGACCAGATTGCTGACGACTACCGACCTTGGGGTGCACCCTCTGAATCCGTCGGGTGATGTTGCTCAACTCTTGATAGATCGCGCCTTCCGGACAGGTAGCTGTTGGACGTCGCGTTAGCGACTGGCCACCGCTCCAGCCAATGCTCGCGCGAAGCTCCCGCCCGCCACCTCAGCCCCTATCATCCCCGGGCGGAAAAAACAGCGAGCTCCGCGTCGCGGCCACACAAGCAAGGAGCGTAAGGGGACGACTGCCTACGTCAGACGCACATCAAAGAGCGTCAGCCAATACTGAAGGGATTGCAGAGTAAAACCGCAAAAGATGAGTGCGATGCCGAAGACGCCGAGGCGGCGCTCCGGGAGATTGTCGGCGTAATATTCGATGTACGGATAGAGGGTCACGCCCACGCCGGTGACGATGCCGGTCACTAGCCCAACGCGAATGGCAAAAAGCCAAGGGTGGTCCACGTGATGGATGAAGGCGCTGCAGATCAGGGCCGTGACCGTATAACCGAGCGTACGGACCACGGTTCCCCAGAACTGACGGCGCGTAACCTGCGGACGTCGAGACGCGGAATAGTCGGCGGCGGGACGCATGCCGCGAGTGTAGGCGAGGATTTGGCCGATGGTTATAAGAATGGCAAAGGCGATGGCGAATCCGAAACCTAAACTCCGGTACAGGCCAGCTCCGAAAGCGAATCCCCGGATAGCGGCAAAGAGCCCTTCCCAAAACAGGGAGTAATGATCGAGGCCGCGAGAGGCCCGGCTGAATTCAATCGAGAGGGTGATACCGGTGGCGATGCCGGAAGCCAGGCCAAAGAAGAGACCGAGGCCCAGGCCGTAGCCGATGCCGAAGACAATGGAGTATGTGACCGCGCGGGTGAGCAGGCGCAACGGCCCGTGCTGTCCGCCCAACAGGTCGTAGGCCAGATAAAGACTGCCAAGCACATCAAAAGAGGTACCTGTAATGCTGATGAGCGCGACGGTATGGTGGTCCACTGCAGGATTGTAAACCAAAAATATCGGCGATCATGTGCCGATGCCAAAATCGAATTCAAACGCTGGTATTGATGCGGGCGGCGCGGGAGGAGCAGCGAAGTGAAGGCGCCGACCGGGGCGGGTGGATTCATTTATTCGGAGGAGAGGAAGGCATAGCGGAGGAGGAAGAGTACGCTCAGCACCCAGATGAGCGGGCTGATTTCGCGGCGGCGGCCGGTGCCGAGTTTAATGAAGGTGAAGGAGAGCAGGCCCAGGCTAAGGCCGGTGGCGATGCTGAAGGTCAGCGGCGTGGCCACCAGAGTGAGGAACGCGGGGAAGGCTTCGCTGAAATCGTCCCAACGAACGCGCGCGACGGCGCCGCACATTAGCGCGCCGACGAGGATCAGTGCCGGAGCGGTGGCGTATGCCGGAATCGCGGCGACCAGCGGTGCGCAAAACATGGCGGCAAGAAAGAGTGCGGCGATGACGATATTGCCGAGGCCGGTGCGCGCGCCCGCGGCCACTCCTGCGGCGCTTTCGATGTAGCTGGTGACCGTCGAGGTGCCCGTTAGCGCACCGAACATGGTGCCGAAGGCATCAGCGAGAAGCGCGCGGCTGGCGCGCGGAAGTTTTCCGTCACGCAGGAAGCCGCCTTCTTCGCAAACGCCGACGAGCGTGCCGACGTTGTCAAAGAGATCCACGAAAAAGAAGACGAAGATAAGCTCGCCGAAGCCGAGTTTTGTGGCCGCGCGCAAATCCAGCTTGAGAAATGTGCCAGACGGATGCGGCAGCGAGAAAAAATGCTCGGGCCAATGCGCGAGACCGAGCGGAATCCCCGCCAAGGTGATTGCAACAATGCCGAGGAGGATAGCGCTGCCGATGCGGCGGGCCATCAGAATGGCAATGAGAAGAAGGCCTCCGGCCGCAAGCAAAACTTCCGGGTCCGCCATTTTGCCCAACCCGACAAAAGTGGCTTTATTGGCCACGATGATTTGCGCGTTGCGCAAACCGATAAAGGCAATGAATAAACCGATCCCAGCGGCGGTGCCGTATTTGAGGCAATCGGGAATGCCGTTGACGATTTGTTCGCGGACGTTTGTCAGCGTCAGAACGAGAAAGAGCAAGCCGGAAAGAAAGACGACGCCGAGCGCGGTCTGCCACGGCACGTGCCTGCCGAGGACGATCGAATAGGTGAAATACGCGTTCAGAGACATGCCTGGAGCCAGCGCGATCGGATAGTTGGCCCAGATGCCCATGATGAGCGTGGCGATGGCGGCGGAAATACAAGTAGCGAAGAGCACGCCTTCGACGGGCATGCCGCCTTCGGCAAGGATCTTTGGGTTGACGACCACGACGTACGCCATGGTCATGAAGGTGGTCAGACCCGCGAGCAGCTCGCGGCGTACGTTGGTCTGGTTTTCCTGGAGGTGAAAAACTTGTTCGAGCAAGCGAGCGGCTCCCTCCTAAAAAGGTGCGCCACTATAGGCCGAGCGCGCCCACACGTCAACGTAACTATTCAAATGCGTGCGATGCGTGTGGCACGAATGAGCGGGAACTGCTGACTAGCGGAGCGAAATCTGCAGAAAAGTGGTGCGCCCGGGGGGACTCGAACTCCCGACCTTCTGGTTTCCGCCGCAGGCGGACTCTATCCAACTGAGCTACGGGCTGCACGGGCTAGAATTCGCGCCAATTCCTCACGACCCTGGCCTGACTTTAGAAACTTCTCGCGTTTCATTGCCTCGGAGCGGGAGGCAAACTCCTCCTGATGAAGAAGTTCCCAGGAGCCACGATTCTTTGTTGATTTCGTGATTCCGTGATTGTGCTGGCCTAGTCGCTGCACAGGGTCAGCTGTATGCCCCGTATAGTGGCGGCCGTTGGATTGGTTTCGAAGAACGTAAACGAAATACATCGGTGAAAAGTGGTGCGCCCGGGGGGACTCGAACTCCCGACCTTCTGGTTCGTAGCCAGACGCTCTATCCAACTGAGCTACGGGCGCACAGTACAGAAATATTAACATACTGCTGCAAGGCCACGCCACGCCGCATCGAGCGAGCCAGTTCAAGTTCCTGCGGGCGCGCTCCTGCCGAACTCCGCGCGGTGGTCTTCCGGGCCAAAATAAATCACGATGGCTCCGATCAAGAGAACTACCAGGGCAAAAAGTCCCATGGCCCGGCCATAACTCATAAGATGAGCCATTCGAGCTTCAAAATAAGCGCTGCCGGACGCAATCAACACGCCGAACTGATAGGCCAAGCCCGGAAAAAATCCGCGCAATTGATCCGGCGAGAGCTCGTTGATATGTGCCGGGATTACGCCCCATGCCCCCTGCACCATGAATTGCATTAGGAACCCGCCCATCAGAATCAGCGGAAGGTTTGGAGCAAACACCCACAGAGGAATCATCACGATTCCCAAGAGCACGGCCGTGACCATGGCCCTGCGTCTTCCGCGGCGGTCGGAAAAATATCCGAACGCCAGCCCGCCGCAGATCGCTCCAACCATGGAAAACGCCGTGAAATCGGAGGTGCGCTGAGGGCTGAATCCATGCTGCTGCTGCAAATACGTCGGGTACATATCCTGAGTGCCATGCGAGATAAAGTTCACCATGGCCATCAAGATCACGAGATAAGCAAACCGCTTCCAGTTTCGAAAAATGGCGCGCCGGTAGGTTGGCCAATCCGTACGCGAACGGTGCCACGCTTCCGGCTCCTTCACTTTGGCACGCACGAACAATGTGAGCAGCGCTGGCAGTCCACCAACGAAAAAAAGCGGCCGCCAACCCCAATGCGGATAAACGAAGCGATAAACTCCTGCCGCTAAAAGAAAACCAAGGGCGTAGCCCTCCTGCAAAAAGCCCGAGACGAGGCCGCGCCACTTCGCCGGAACGGATTCCATGGTGAGCGAGGCTCCCACGCCCCATTCGCCACCCATGCCGATGCCGTAGAGCAATCGCAGAAAAAAGAAAACTTTGTAGCTCGGCGCGAGGCCGGAGAGAACTTCAATCAGGGAAAAATACAAAATATTGACGATGAGAGGAATGCGCCGCCCGTACCGGTCGGCAAACAATCCGAAAACGATCGCCCCAATCCAACGGGTGGCCAGGCTCGCGGTAATCGTCAAAGCTAGCGCGGGGATGCTGGTGCCAAATTCCCTGGCGATAGGGGCCAGGACAAACGTGAGGATGAAGAAATCGAAGGCGTCCAGGGTCCAGCCGAGAAAGCCGGCGAGGACCGCGTGGTACGTGCCAGAGGGAGCCGATTGTTTCGAATCAGGCATTTAGCTGCCGAGCCACTCGCTTGCTTTAGGCATCAGGCGCGAGATGACTATCGCGCACACAATCGAGATGCACCCAAGAAGGAGTCCCTGCCCGTAGCGGCCGAAGCAAATCTCTCCGATACAGAAAAGAGCGGAATAGATCAGCACGCATCCGAGGAGCCAGCTGGTGAGATTTTTTCCAAGGTCGCGGGTAACCGGCTCGTCGCCGACCAGTTTCGCAACAGGCTTCCAACCGGTAATTTGCGGCCGCACTTTGCGGTAAAACTTCAAGAGGGTGTCCGACGGCTCCGCCGGTGTGAGTAGCGTGACGGCCAGCCATACGAGCGTCGTCACTCCCGTGGTGCACAACGTGGTCTTCGCGAAAACAACGGGGTCAGAACCGCTGAAGGGCTGCGGCCTACCTGCCATGGCCAGCCAAAGGGCTTTGGAGTGCAGCGCCAAGGTGGTTACCAGCGCCGCGGCCATCGCGGAAATCTCGCTCCAGGCGTTGACACGCCACCAGTACCAACGCAGCAAGTAGACGCCGCCGGTGCCCGCGCCCAATTCGAGCACGACTTTCCAGCCTTCCGATACGGAAGTGAGCTGCGAAGAAACCCAAGCAGCGGCAACGACCAAAAATAGCGTCGCCAGCCGCGAGGCGTTTACGTAATGCGACTCGCTTCCATCTTTCTTGAGAAAGCGGCGGTAAAAATCTTCGACCAGGTAGGAACTGCCCCAGTTCAATTGCGTCGCAACGGTGGACATGAATGCGGCCATAAAGCCGGCGAGCAGGACTCCTAGGAACGCATGCGGGGTCTGCCTTGTGACCACCAGCATGTAGCCGCGCTCGGGCTGGGCCAGGTTGGGATAGAGGACAACGGCTACGAGTGCCGTCAGAATCCAGGGCCAAGGCCGCAGCGCGTAATGCGCAAGGTTGAACCAGAGCACGGACAACAATCCGTTTCGTTCATCTTTCGCGCTGAAAATTCTCTGCGCAATGTAGCCACCGCCGCCCGGTTCGGCGCCCGGATACCAGAAGGCCCACCATTGGACGGCGAGGTGAACAACGAAGGTGATGACTGGCAGCGTCCATAATGCTTCGCCAGTCAGGCCGCGCGAAAAATCAGGCAAGAGGGCTGTGATGTCACTTGCGCCAGAGCCTGCCGCCGCGCGCCTGGCGGCCAGTGTGGCCAGAAGCTGCGGCATCCCGCCAACGGCGCGAATGCCGAACCAGGCGACGGAGATCACGATGGCCATCTTCAGAACAAACTGAAAGAGATCGGTCCAGAGCACGCCCCACAAGCCGCCGAGCGAAACGTAAATTCCGGTGAACGGCATCAGAAAGAAAACGCAGATGGCCAGCGCCTTGGCGTCACTGACGCCCATCGCGGTGCTGATGATGTTCACCATGGCCTTGGTCACCCAACCGAGGATGAGACAATTCATCAGCAAGCCTAGATAGACGGCGCGGAATCCGCGCAGGAACGCGGCGGGCTTTCCGTGGTAACGCATCTCGGCGAACTGCACGTCGGTGATCAATCCGGAGCGGCGCCACAGCCGCGCAAACAAAAACACCGTCATCATCCCTGAGGGCAAAAAGCTCCACCACAACCAGTTCCCTGCTACGCCGTTGGCGTACACGAGTCCGGTGACTGCCAGCGGCGTATCGGCGGCGAATGTCGTCGCCACCATTGAGGTTCCGGCGAGCCACCAGGAAACGTTTCGGCCCGAAACAAAATAGTCCTCGGTGCTCTTTCCAGAGCGGCCGCGAAAATACAGCCCCAGGAAGAGAGTGATGAGCAAGTAGCCAACGATCGCGGCCCAATCGGCAGGTGTTAAATGCAAGTTGATCGTCCCCTTGGAAAGAAGTGTGTACGTCCTGAATCTACTTGCTTATTGCAGAATGGGAGCGCGTGCGCCCCGACCCGGAAATACTCCATCCACCAGCCGCCCATCATTGACGACCGCAACACCGTTGACAAGCACAAACTGAATTCCTTCGGAATATTGCAACGGTTCTTCGTAGGTTGCTTTGTCAATCACGCGATTGGGATCGAACACAGTGATGTCCGCGTCAGCCCCCACGCGAATCCGTCCTTTGTCCTTGAATATCGGCGCGCGTTTCTCCAAACGTTGCGCGGGCATGAGTGTCATCTTGCGGAGCGCCGTCATCAGATCCAACGTCTTTTCCTCGCGCACGTAATGCCCCAGCACGCGCGAGAATGTTCCCTGTCCACGCGGATGGACCTTCGGCCCGGTGATGGGCATGCCATCGCTGGCGATCATAACCACGGGATTGGCAATCGCGGTACGCGCGGCCTCCTCGGGGATGGAGTGGATGACCACGACCCCACCTTGTTTGCGATATTTCTCGAAGGTCTCAGCCGTCAAGCGCTCCCCCGTCTCGGCCCACTGCACGTCGTGAAAGGTGATTTCCTGTTTTTCCTGCCAGCCGGGATCGAAAACAGCGGATTCGAGGTAGGTGCTGCCCGCAGTATAGGGATAGCACTCAGTGGTCACATCGAGGCCGCGTTTCTCCGCACCTTCGACCATGGAAATCAATTGCGGCGTGTACTTCAATCCCATGCTGGTGATGTGCACGACGTGAAGCGGGGCACCCGTTGCAGCAGCAGCGGCGATTACCTCCTCCAGCGCGCTCAAGCCTGTCTCCGGCTCTTTCCCGCCGGCATAGCGAAGGTGAACATGCACCGAAGCTCCATACTTTGCCGCTACGCGAAATGCTTCGACAATCTCCCAGTGGGTAGCACCGGGCGTGTAATTGATTCCCATGCCTTCGGCGAGGGCGCCGGCGCGGAAGCCGCGGTCCAAGGCTTCTTTCAATTGAATGAGTTCTGCGGGAGTGGCCGGACGATGCGCCGCGGCATCTTGCACGGCCAGTTCGGCGGGATTCAGCTTTTCTCCGAACCCGAGCTCCGAATAGGTTCTCGAGAGGATGTTCCTGCGCACCGGAATGTGGCCGATGCTCGCACCATAGTTGATCAGAGACTTCCCTTCTCTCGCGGCATACCACCGGTCAATATCCGCAGTTCCGCCTTCCAGTTCGAGCGACGTCGTCACACCATCATGGGCTTGAAATTGATAGTTGCGCGGCTCTTGCCCGTGTTCATGCATATCGATGAAGCCCGGGGCGACCACGAGCCCCTTTGCTTCGATCGTCTTCTTCCCTTGCAGTGGCTCTCGCGAGATCGCAACAATTTTTCCAGCGCGAATGCTGACGTTTTGAACAGCGTCCAGTCCCGATTCAGGATCCATCACGCGCCCGTTGGCGATTACCACGTCATAGGTTTCGGTTCCGTGGGTTGCAGCGATATTCAGGAAGATTCCGGCGAAAGCACCGAGTACGAGGACCGTTCCCGCGCACTTCCACCATCCTCGAACGTTCCCATGCGCCATTTGGGGGAGTCCCTCCGCGTGGCGCTAAGTCTCTTCGCAGAGACGCCGAGTGTCAAAGGATTTCTGAACCGATTCAAAGACGCGGAAATCGTGTTGGCTGGTGGTAGTGCAGAAAGAAAAACCCCGGATCGCTGGGGGGAGCGACCCGGGGTGGGGGTATTGCTGAGGGGGGCCGGAGGAAACTCGTTTTGTTAGTTCACCTGGTGCACAGCCAGCATGCAAATCTGCCGCAGTTCTTCGTAGGTGAAATAGGTCTCTTCTTGTTCGCCTGCGGTCTCTTTGCGGCCGAGGCCCGATTCACTCGAGATGCGGCTCAATTCCATTTCCGAAAGGCCAAGCAGCACTGCCGCGCGGCGCCGCGTGACGTACTTAAGCTCTTGCGTTTTCATCGTGGCATCCCTCACGCTGGAAGAAGAACCATGGCATCTTGTTCCACGGCCAGGATCATCGCCTTATAGATGTCCACATCCCAGCCTTCACCAATGCGCATCCGGATTGTTTCGCCGCCGTCTTTCAGGAGCTTCCCGCGCAGCGGCACTTTGATATCGCCGAGCGCGACTTGCAGGACAACCGGTTGCCCGATCCAACTTTTGAACGCGCTGTCCACCGTTGGCCCCCTCATACTGCAGCGTGACAATGAGAGAATGCCGTACGGTACCGCGGCCAACAATGGTACAGAGAGGGTACGGGACTAGTAAGAAGGTACTGTTTGGCGCTGGCGCGGCAATTTCTTCCATTTTTTGTCCGAGTTTCCACCGAGGTACATCGGTACTGCTAACTAAGGACGCGCGGCCCATTGGTCGGAATGGTTTCGACTGCCATCCTTGGCTCATGACGAGGCACGACTCCGTTCCCGGTAGTGCCCTGAACGAAAGTTCAGCCTCCCCGTCCGCCCGGGCAGGGCTTGGGCTCGCTCTTGGAGGCGGATTCGCGCGTGGGTTCGCGCACCTCGGTGTTTTGCAGGTTCTCGAAGAAAATAAAATCCCCATTTCTCATATCGCAGGAACGAGTGTGGGCAGCATTCTTGGCGCCGCTTACGCGAGCGGCGCACCTCTTGCGCGCATCATTGCGACTTGCCGCACTCTTCGCTTTCGTGACATCGCTCGGTGGCGAGTCTCCCGGCTCGGCCTTGCCAGCAACAATCGTCTTGGAGAACTGATCGAGCGCGTTTTCGAATCCAGACAGTTTGAAGATTTGCGTATTCCTTTTGCAGCGGTCGCGACGGACCTGTCGTCCGGCGAGCCGGTCATATTTACGCAGGGGAATCTGGTGGACGCCATTCGCGCCAGTTGCGCGTTTCCGGGCTTGTTCGAACCGGTGGAGATCGGCACGCGCTGCCTGGCGGACGGCGGTCTCGTCGCGCCCGTTCCTACACGCGCGGCGCGCGAACTTGGCGCAACCTCCGTCCTTGGTATATCGGTGGGAATGCAGGATGGTTATCTGGGCGCCCCGACAAACATTTTTCAGGTTGTCAGCCGCGCCGTCAGTGCCGCGCAAAAGCATCAACTCGAGATTTGGGAACGCGACGCCGATTTCGTTCTTCGCCCCGATGTGAAATCCATCGCCTGGGACGATTTCGATCGCGCCGACGAGGCCATTGAAGCAGGGGCGAATGCCGCCCGGCGCGCGCTGCCGCGCATCCAGAAGCTCCTGGGGCAGAAGGAAGAATCCGCGCAAAATCTGGAAGCCCGGATGGAAGCAGAAGACAAAAGCTATCTGTGGCTTGCGGAGGCCGTCCGATGATGCGTTTGACTGCATGGCTCGCTGCTCTCGCGCTACCAGCACTTCTTTGGCACGATTGCGGTGGGGATTTTGGCGTTTTCTGCTACCGTATAGGTCTGGACGTGTTCAAGAACTTACGCTCCCGCGCGCTTGTTCCAGTGCCTGTAAGGGAAGCGAACAATCCATTTGCCACGAGGAATAACTCTGAGTGCTCGACGCCATCCTTCATTTCTTCCACGCGCTGTATAACCCAGAAGGACTTAAGGAGCTAGTCCGGGCGGGCGGCGCACCGCTGGTCTGCACCGTCGTTTTCATCGAAACCGGTTTTTTTGTGGGCTTCTTTCTTCCCGGTGATTCCCTGCTGGTCACCGCCGGCGTTTTCTCCGCATTGCCGGACGGTATTCCCCTGAAATGGTTATTACTCCCGGTGATGCTTTGCGCGATTGTCGGCGATCAAGTTGGCTACTGGATTGGCCGCTCCGCGGGAGCCGCCATGTACCGCCGCGAAGATTCACTCTTTTTCCGCCGCAGCCACCTTCAGCGCGCCCACGATTTCTATGAAAAGTACGGCGGCCGGGCGGTGATTCTCGCGCGCTTTATTCCCATCGTTCGAACGTTTTGTCCTCCCGTCGCCGGGGCCGCGAAAATGCCCTATTCCCGCTATCTTCTTTTTGACATCTTTGGCGGCGTCTTCTGGGTTGGCGCCATGATCCTCGGCGGCTATGCGTTGGGCCACTCGGTTCCCAACATCGGCCAGCGCATTCACTACGTCATTGCCGTCGTCATCGTGTTGTCGGTGCTTCCGGCTGTTATTAGCATCCTCCGCGCGAGGCGTGCGGTTCCCGTTGCCAGCTCTTCCAGTGCAGGCACCAGTTCCAGTGCCAAGGGCGAATAGCCCATGGCGGCAGACAAGTTCCGCGCCGTCATTTTTGACATCGGACGCGTGTTGGTTCGCGTGGATATTTCCCGCGCCATGAGCGGCCTCGCCAACGGCATCAATATGACCCCAGAGGAAATTTGGGCGTCCCTGGAAAAGGGTCCCCGCTGGCCGGATTGGCAGGAAGGGCGCATGACGCCGCGGGATTGGCACTTGCATGTTGCCAAGCGTTTGGGTGGTTCGTTGACCTTCGAACAATTCACGGAAGTGTGGAATCGTGCTCTCGATCCGAAACCCATACAAGACGACGGCTTCCTGGGAAACCTGAGCAAACGGTACCGGCTTGCACTGCTCTCAAACACGGACCCGATCCATGTCGCGCATCTCGAGGGTAGTTATGACTTTATGCGCTACTTCCCCAATCGCGTGTACTCCTGCTCCGTCGGGGCCAGCAAGCCGAATCTGCTGATCTATCGGGAAGCCCTTCGCGCCTGCAAGGTGAACGCGGAGGAAGCTGTGTATATTGATGATGTCCCGGCCTACGCGGAAGCGGCGCGACGGCTGGGAATGATGGGGATTGTTTTCCAGTCGCCCGAGCAGCTGCAATCGGACCTCAAAAACGCCGGTGTAGAGTTTGGCTGATCGTGCGCCAAGCAAAAAATCCGTTGTTCGCTCTCTGTTCGCGTAAACTTTGCTAGGACTAGTACCGCCCTCCCCTTTTTGGATCGGTACAACCAGTCATTCTTCTATCACTTACAGCCGCTCTCCATACTGTCCGTTTGGCTTGCTGCATGCAATCTCTGTGTTACGGGCCGATTAAAACGGCATCCCCAAATTCGGGGTGAGGAGAGATATTGACTATGTCAGAGGATCGTATAGTGGAAGTAAGAGAAGGTTCTTCGTGGCAGCTTCCCGCAATCATCGTGCTAGGGCTGATTGCTCTCGGAGGGCTTTATTTTGGCTGGAATGCATCTTCGAAGCTCGACAGCACGCAGCAAGCGGTTGCGACGCAACTGAAGACGACTCAGCAATCGGTTCAGCAGGATATGTCCTCTTTGAAGGACCGCCTGGCTCAGGACGAAAAGGCCAACACGGATTTGCAAGGCGACCTGAAGGTAGTTACCGACAAGCTCAAGATTACCCAGGGCCAGCTCAAGAAGGCGCGGCTAGAAGCCGCTAAACAGATCGACGAAACCACGCAGAAGGTGGCCGCGCTCGATACTTCGGTGCACTCGGAACTGGCGACCAAGGCCTCCAGCGACGACGTGAAGACAGTGGACACCAAGGTTGTTGGAGTCAAGACCGACCTGGATGCCACCCGCGAGGACCTGAAAATGGCCCGCAGCGAGATGGGCACCCTCATCGCGCGCAATCACGACGAAATCGACCAGCTCCGCCGCCTCGGCGAGCGTGACTACGTCGAATTCACCATCGTCGGCAAGAACAAGCCGACCAAGGTGGGCAACGTCACCGTCGAACTGAAGGGCGTCAACGAAAAGCGCAATCAGTTCAGCATCGCCATGACGGTTGAAGATAAGCGCTCCGAAAAGAAGAACCGCACTGTCAACGAGCCGATCTTCTTCTATACTTCCGGGACGCACATTCCCGAGGAAGTGGTCATCAACAAGACTGGCAAGGACACCGTCAGCGGATACATCAGCATTCCAAAGGCGAATACGCAGGTCGCTTCCACTGGGGCAGCCAAGTCTGGCAACTAATCCCACACAAGCGTTCCTTGGCTGAAGCAGCCAGGCGCAAGACGAGGCGGGCAGAATCTTCTGCCCGCCTTTTGTTTTGTCCACGGCGCGGTTCCCGCTGAATTCCGATAGAATGAGGTCTCCTAATTTCGGAGCCCGATCTGCGCCAGACTTCCAACATTCTTTATATTGCCGTTGACGAACTCATTCCTACCCGCGGGAAGAGTCTGGCTGGTCTGGACGAATTCACAGCCGCGCTCGATCATGCGGGCGTTCCCGCTGTGTGGCTCACCAGTCGCTCGCGGCTGCAATTCGACGAGGCACGCCGCAAAAACGGGCATACTCATCCGTTCATCGCCGAAGACGGCTGCGCTGTCTACCTGCCCGAGGACTATTTCCACCTGCGCCCGGAATCCACATTTTCCAAGGCCCAAAAGGCTGCTACGGTGCGCCTCGGGCGTTTTACATGCCTACCCGTCGCGGAGGCGCTCCCGGCGGCAGCCGACGGCCTGGAAGCTCTATCGGAGGACACTGGGGTGCCCATCGTGACGCTGCGCTCACTCTCGCTACGTGAGCTTTCCCAGAACACGGGGCTACCGCCGCGGGAAGCGGAACTTTCCAGGCAGCGCGATTTTGATGATCTGTTCTTTTTCGCAGGAGTCTCCGAGGAAAATATTCAGCGATTTCTGGCGGAGGGCCGCGCGCGGAAGTTGGAATTCCGCCAGCATGGCGTGCTCTGGTCCGCGGCTATCGGCGCCAGCGTTTCCCGGTGCATCCGGGATCTCTCGAGACTTTATGACCGCGCGCTGCGCTATCACGCGCACACGCTGGGCATTGCCACGCCGGAGCTTGCGGACGGGCTTTTCCCGTCCTGCGAGCGCAAGATCCTGCTCACGAACCGTAAGGCAGAACCTCAAACGACGGAAGCCTCCGAAGGTCGTGGCGTGCGCCACATGGACCTCCATTCCCCCGACCTGTGGGAGCAGGTGCTTGAAGTGGTTACTGTGCCGCACTAGCCGCAGTTGGCAACAAATTGACGGAAATGAGTGTGAATTTGCACACTTTCACCCCGCGGTCAGGCGGAAAATGCGGGCCGGATTCATAAATCCGTTGATTTTCCGCGCGATAACTTCATCCTATTCCTCAGTTCTTTCGTGGCCCTCGGATTGCCATATATTCCTCAGGCAGCCTCTCGTGTCCCAGACCTGCCGGCTCGGATTCGCTTGGGGAAGGACTGGAAAGACCCAACCGAGTACTAGGAGAACCCTAACCATGGCCTGGCTTCGTCGCGCCCTTCGCGTTCCAGCTCACGAGTCCAGCGTAGGTCTTGTGCTGGTGTGCTGCGTTGTCACGATGTGCTTCATGTCTGTCGCTTTGATCTGGCAGGCGCAGATCATCGCCAACCAGCGCGAAGCAATTCAGTGGCTTGAGCAATTGAAATTCGGTGGCTAGCCGCTGGCGATTTGCCGATTGTCCCGATGTTGTCTGCGCCCCCATTCCCGGGTTCAATGGGCTCCTGGATTTCCCGCGGGCTTGCCTCTGAAATTCCCGATACATTACGGCACATTCCCACCTGACATTCTTCGCAACCTGTGATTCAATGGTGCCACAGGGGATTTCATTTTCTTGGGAGATCCAACTTGAAACAAACCTTGAGATTCCTATTGTTAGCAGCGACACCGTTGCTCTTTGTTTCTGCTCACCAGGTATCTGCCGCGCCCGCCGCTCCAAAAAGCACAGCCAGTGCGGCTCAGCCGCAATCTAGCAACCCAGCGTCTTCCCATGACCGGCACAATCGCAGACATGGCCATGGCAAGCGCCATCGCCGCCACCGTACCTCTTCGCATCGTTAGTTGGAAATTGAATTCGAAAACGCAAAAAGGGGAGCCTGGCGGCTCCCCTTTTTTGCTAATTTGCTGTGTCGCCTCGGAAGCGCGCCAGAAGCACGTATGTTTCGCGGACGACGCGCACCGCAAAAGCGGTGTGATCAGCTTTGGTGCAGCTCTAAGCCCGGTGGAGTCATAGTCCCTCCGGAGCTCCTTGAGCTCGCACTTCGCTTGTACTCCTGCGTTTTGCCGAGCACAAGCGAAGAGTTGGTGAACACGCGAAATCCACAGACTTCGCGCGACGTGGCAAATTCTTTTTTTGATTACTTGATGAAGAGAGTTTCGCGGAGCTGATCGCGGCCGACAAACGATTTCATGGTGCGGTAGCGGCCGAAGAGATCCTGAATTTCGCGGTTCTGATAAACCCTCTGCGCCGGACAGATGACCGTCGTCGAAATCACTTGCAGGGTGTTCGAATCCGCAACGCGGTAGCGCTGAAATCCTTCCGGCTTCTTGCTGTGAAACATCGCAAATACTACGCCGGCAGGCCGCAGCAATTCCGTCAGACTCGCCACGATTTGCTTCACCAGCGTAGGTTCCAGATAGTCCAGCAAATCCCACAGCAGCACGGCATCAAACGTGGAGCGGGAGTACTGAAGATTGTCCGCCAGGAAGCGTGTCGCGCGGCCCGTCGGCGTCATATCAAGCGTCTCGATGGCCGTCACGTCATTTCGCAGCCGCGCTTCTTCTTCGGTGAGGAAACCCTTCCATCCGCGAAGAATGTCTTCCGAAGACACACGGAACCCGCGTTCGATGAAGAAGCTCAGAGTCGTTTGCCACGCGGGCCCCAAGTCGAGCAGCGTACCTCGGCCCAGGCCGTCGAGGTTCCACAAGAACTCTTTCAAGCCATTGGAAACGCGCGTGGACTCATGCGGCTCTGGTGGACGAGCGGAGCCCACCGCACCCACCGGGGGTCCCGGTGTGCGAGAGCGTGAATTTGAAAGCACCTGTCGGGAGACATCGCGGCCCGTCCCACCCGCGATTCCAATGTTGAGGCCGAGTTTATGCAGGAAGCTCATCGATTAATCCGCCGCTGTACCGGAACTCAGGGCCCTGGTGTCAGAAGATTTGTTAGCCGTGGCGATCGCCGCCTTTGTTTCGGAAATCTTGCTTGGCTGCCTGCCGGCCTCCACTTTGCCGCGCAACAGTGCCCCGTCCTCAATGGCGAGGCGATCGGTTTGCACTTCGCCGGTAACTTCGCCGGTGCTCCACAGTTGCACTTTGTCGCGGCCTGTGACTTTTCCCTCAACCTTGCCGCGCACGATGACTTCGCGGGCAGTCACGTCCGCCTTCACCGTTCCGTTCGGTCCGATAGTCAAGCTGCCATTCGTCAGGCTGAGTTTTCCATCCACGACGCCGTCAACAAAAAGATCTTCGCTGCCGGTTACCTCGCCTTTGATTTTAATACCCTGGCTGATGCACGCCGAGGCGCGCGACGAAACGGGGAGTGTGCCAAGCGTTGAATGAGTGCCGCCAGGAGTTGCGCCAGACGCAGGCACAGAACTCAGGGGAGCTGGTGGATTGTCGGAAACCCCTTGAGGCTTCGCATCGTCTTTTTTCCACATCTGACACCTCGACATCGAAACTTGGATTTTCGAAGCCGCTGTTCGCAGGGTTGGGTTGAGACTGCGACTCTGAAGTGTCAACATAGTACAGCACTTAACCGCTGTAAACAAGTATGGAGGGTAGCAAATGTGGGGTGTTTCCTGAAAGGCTATACTAGTAATTGCGGAATTGGTGCTCCCAAACCCACTACGGATTGCGTTGTCTCACGTGTCTCACCCTTGCCATGCAAATCCCAAATGGCCTCCAGCATGCCAGCGAATTCGTGCGTTAACTCTTTGATAGACTTACGCTTTTCCCACCAATGCTGCGGGTCGAAGTCGCCATCGTGAGCGCTGGCCACGCGCAGTTCCATGCCCTGTGGAAAAACTTTCTGAAAAATATATCGTGTGCGTCGGGTGTGATAGTTCGAGGTAACGATGATTGCGCTCCGCCATTTTCGTTCCCTCACGAGCTTCTTGAGCGCCTCTGCTTCTTCCTCCGTGCTGTCTGCATCGTGGGTGAAGCGCACGATCTTGTCTTTCGGCACGCCGCGCTCGATCAAATCATGCTCCATCAATTCCGCGATGCCAGCGTTCGGCCGCAGGCGCCTTCCGCTCGCCACCACTACCGGCGCCTTCCCTTCCCTGAATAATTCAGCAGCTCTTGTAGACCGATCGGCATAAAAATTGTCGTCGCCGAGCACGATGAGCACATCCGCGCGGTCAAGGGGATCCTCGACAATCCACGCTTCGCCTACAGAACTCAGCATGGGCCGCCGCACGAGGTACAGAACGACGCAGAACACCACAAGACAGATCACGATAATCAGGTTGACGAACGCGCCGCCCTGTTCGGCTGTCTTCGAAACTGCATGCTTCATGAATTCGGATCCAGCGCGCGCAATTGGGCCGCCGCTTCTTCCGGCAGCTCTCCATTGAAGTACACTTCTTTGATGCTGTAGGACTTGCTGCGTCTCTCCACGATCGGCAGGATTTCGATGTGCCAATGATAGTCTTCCGCCAGTGTCTTCCAATACCCTGCCAATTCACCCTTTTTACTCTTCGTGCTGGGAGCCGTGTGCACAACCAGGTGAAACGCCGGCGCTACCTTTTCCACGCGCCGCAGAACGCGGCCCAATAACGCTGCGAGCTGCTTGCGATTTGCTGCCGGGCGCGGCTGTTCAAACAGGTGATTATGCCTGCGGTGCAATAGCCAGATTTCATAGGGCACTCGCGACGCATAAGGACAAATCGCGTAGTAATCGCCCTGTACATCCACGATTCGCTTCCCCTGCTTTTCTTCCTGGCGGACCGTATCGCAGAATATGCAGCGCTCTTTGTCTTTGAACCATTCATGGGCAGAGCTCAGCTCGTATTTAATCCTGCGCGGCACAAAGATGGTGGCGGTGATCTGCGAGTGGGCGTGGGTCCATTCTTCTCCCGCCGACGCGCCTTGATTCTTGAAGACACTGACGTACTTGAATCGCGGATCCTTCTTCAAATCAGCGATGCGCGCGACCCAGACCCACAGGACGCGCTCAATCTCCTCGTCGCTGAACTGCGACATGCGTTTGTCGTGCAGCGGCGTTTCCACCACCACTTCATGCGCGCCGATGGCGCCCATTTTGTCGTACATGCCTTCAGCCAATCGCCCCGGCTCACCTTCGACGTGGTAGAGCGGCTGGGGATGCGGCAACACGCAGACTTGCCATGGGCCTTCCGACGGCCTTGTCAGGATCGTCCGCTGCTTTTCGATTTTCGCCGGCTCCAGCGGGCATTCCTCGGCCGATTCGCTGAGTGTGTCTCGCTGCCCCAGGATGACCCAGCTCTGTGTGATGGGATCTCTTCGAAGTTCCATGCCGTATCTTTAACGGGTATAGCGCGCGGGAGTGGGGCCCTGCTCCAGGCGGTGACGGTCCCAAATGGCGCCTTCGCGGGTGAAGTAGGCCATTTCAAAATCTTGCGTTAATTCGAGCGCATCCGTTGGGCAAGCATCCTCGCAAAGCCCGCAGAACATGCAACGCGAAGTGTCATACGTGAAGGTCGTCAGCACTTTGCGGCGCGTGGCGTCATCGCGCTCCCAACCGACCACGATGAGATTTTCAGGGCAAGCCAGCGCGCAGAGATTGCAGCCGATGCAAAGCGTCTCGTTTGTCTCCGGGTTATTGTTCAGCCGCGGCGCGCCGCGATAGCGCTCCGCCACCATCGGCCGCTCGAGCGGATATTGTTCCGTGACGATATTCTTGGGATTTTGGGCGCGAAATGTGACCGCAAGCCCCTTCAAGAAATCCACTTGAAACAATCGTTCCAGGAGTTCTCTCATGCGCTGTAGTTTGTTTCTCCCCCACGCAATTGTCAAGCAAACTGACGACCCGCTCTTTCTCTGTCCCTGGGACGCTTGGCGCTTCCGAGTTGCGTATTCTCTTCTCCGTGCCCTCTGTGTTCTCAGTGCCCTCTGTGTAAGTTACTTCCGCATGTTATTCTCTCGCGAGATGCACGCTGACATTCAATTCATGCAGGAGGCGTTGGCCGAAGCGCGCGCTGCGGCAGCGGCCGGTGAAGTCCCAATCGGCGCCGTCCTGATCCACAACGACGCGATTCTCTCCCGCTCCGGCAATCGCACCATCCGTGATTGCGATCCCACGGCCCACGCTGAAATTACCGTTCTACGTGAAGCCGCGCGTCTGCTCGGCAACTATCGTCTCGCCGAGACCACCCTTTACGTCACCATCGAGCCCTGCAGCATGTGCGCCGGCGCGATCATTCAAGCCCGCGTCCCGCGTCTGGTATACGGTGCGGACGACCCCAAAGGCGGAGCCGTCCGCTCTTGCTTCGAAATTCTTTCCAATCCATGCCTCAACCATCAGGTCGAAATCACTTCCGGTGTCCTCGCAGCAGACTGCGCCGCCATCCTCCAGTCCTTCTTCGCAGAACGACGTTGAGCAGTATCTTGCCGCGCAGACGGTCATAGCCCGCACTCCCTCTCTCTGTTAAAATAAAGGCTCGAACGACCGCGGAGAGGTGGCTGAGCGGTTGAAAGCACTCGCCTCGAAAGCGAGCGTGCGGGAAACCGTACCGTGGGTTCGAATCCCACCCTCTCCGCCATTTTCAAGTGGTCCCGGTTGCCGCGGGAGTTCGCCTGCGGGCTCCGATGCTCTCAGCGCGGCTCAAGTTCGAATCCCACCTTCCTTGCAAAAATCCGCTATTCTAGGAATTGATGATCCTGCGCACGGTCGAACAGGTCCGACGAGTCTTTCTTGTAATTGCTGGATTTACGCTGTTGCTCGCGGGTGTGGTTATGCTGGTCACACCGGGCCCGGGGATGCTGGTGATCCTTCTTGGGCTTGGTTTGCTGGCGGCGGAATTTGTATGGGCGCGTCGGTTGATGGATCGCATCAAGCATGAGGGCGGGCGCCTGAAAGATGCTGTCCTGCGCCAGGGGAAGTAAACAAAACACCTTCTTGGAGGTCACTTTGTCACAGGCGATGACACCGACGGCGGGCAACTGGTTTGGCAAATGGGCGCTCATTACGGGAGCAAGCGCGGGGATTGGCGTGGCCTTCGCCGAGGAGTTGGCTGCTGGCGGAACGAAGCTTGTTTTGACCGCGCGTCGCAAGGATCGCCTGGAGGCCTTGGCGAAAAAATTAACGGAAAGCTACAAAGTTCAGACGGAAGTATTTGCCGCCGATTTGGCGGAGCCGAGTGCGCCGGAAAAAATCTTTGCGTTTACGAAAGAAAAAGGAATCGAGATCGATCTTCTGATTAACAATGCCGGCTTTGGCCAATATGGTGAGCTCCCGTCGGTCGACCCGCAACGATTGCTGGATATGGTGCAAGTGAATTGCAGCGCCGTCGTGCACCTTACGCGGCTGTTTCTGCCGCCGATGATCGCGCGGCGAAAGGGCGATGTGCTGATTCTGGCATCTACAGCGTCTTTCCAGGCGGTGCCATATATTTCGACGTATGCGGCTACGAAAGCGTTCGATCTTCTGTTTGCGGAAGGACTCGCGGAAGAGATGAAGCCACATGGCATTCGCGTTTGCGCGTTGTGCCCGGGCTCGACAGAATCCGAGTTTCATGTGGTTGCAGGGCAGGACAAGTTCATTCCAAACGCAGAGACGGCGGAAAAGGTAGCGCATACCGGCCTCAAAGCGCTGGCGGCAGGAAAGAGCTATGTAATCTCGGGTCTCGGCAACTACCTCGGCGCCCACGGGGAGCGGCTGGTGCCGCGCCGCTTCGTCACCAAAGTGGCCGCGGGAATGTTCAAGCCGAAAACAAAATAGCGGTTCCTATCTTTCCGTTTGTGAGATGCTCGCACTAGGAAGCTGGCTGGCTGAAGCCGTTCGTCTTCTGCCGCCCGACACGCATCCGGCCATTGCCACGTCTAACCCGTCGTGGAATCAAAGACTTCCAGCCTGGGCGCAGGTGCGCACAGATCTGGCGGGAACTTTTTACTCCGGGGCGAGGAAATGTTAGATAAGGCCGGGCAGAATGTCTTACCAGGAGAGATGGGGATCGCTGAGCAAGAGAGAGACGGCGTTCTGTTGCGGCGGGCTGCCAAAGGCGATGAGGATGCATTTGCGCTCCTCTACCGGCGGCACCAGGCGGCTCTGTACCGTTTTGCGCTGCGCATGACGGGAAGCGCTTGGGCCGCGGAAGAGATTGTGCAGGACATATTCATGACCTTGATGCGCGACCCAAAGAAATATGACGCCGAGCGTGGGACGCTGGGCGCGTTTCTTTATGGAGTTGGACGGAACCGCATCATGAAGTACCTGGAACGCCTGCCTCGAGAAGTATCGCTGGAAGAAAAGAATGAAGACGGCAGCGGCGGGGGAATCGTTTTGCAGGATGTTTTTACCCCGGGAATGTGGGCGGAGCAGCGCGAACGACGCGAACAGGTGCGAGCCGCGGTGTTGGAGCTGCCCACGGAATTCCGCGAGGCTGTAGTGCTGTGTGAGCTCGAAGAGATGAGCTACGAAGAAGCGGCGCAGACGGCGGGATGCCCGATCGGGACAATCCGTTCGAGGCTGCATCGAGGGCGCGCGCTGCTGCTGGCGAAGCTGGAGATGCTGCGGGATGTGCCGCGGCGAGCCACGGCGGCGCGGTGAATTTTCGAATGAAGTTTGGTGAATGGTTTGCGGTGCCGAGAGCAAGGGAAGTGAAAAATGAAGTGCGAAGAATTTGAAGCGATTGGATTGGATGCGGAGCGCGACGCTTCGGTGAGCGAAGTGGAGTGGGCGGCGGCGCGGGAGCACGCCAGCACGTGTTCACGGTGCGCGGCGTTGCAGGATTCCTGGCAGGTGGCGCGCCTGGAGATGGTGGCACTTGCGGAAGATACGGATTTGGCGCAGGCCCCGGCACGTGTTGAGATGCGCTTGCGGCAAGAGTTCCGCACGCGGCATCGCACATTGAAAGTGCGGCGCGCGGCGGTGATAGCCACGTGGGCGTTGGCGACCGCGGCGGTTCTTGTGGGTGCGGTGAGCTGGCGAGATTGGAGAATCAGCCAGCGAGAGGAAGCCGCGAAGCACGCGAACTCCGTGCAGATTGCGAACGCAGCGGCTGGGAATCACGAACCTCTGTCACCGGGCGCCGCTGCAAGCGCGGATTCTTTGGTGGCGGACAACGAGATGAATGATTTCACGTTTTTGCCCGGAGCTTTGCCCGCGGATACCGACGATGCCGCAATCGTGCGCGTGCGCATGCAACGCAGCACATTGGGTGCGCTGGGTTTACCGGTGAACGAAGAGCGCGCGGGCGAATGGATTCAAGTGGATCTGCTGGTGGGAAATGACGGGTTGCCGCAGGCAGTCCGATTGCTGCAATAGAGATTCGCCGAAGAAGATTGCAGGGCGGCGAGCAGTGCGTTTCGGAGAGGGATGGACTCATGGGAGCGCCAGCGTTCTGGGAAAAGATACGCCCCATGGTTCGGAATGAAGTGCATGAGCAGCGAGATTGGTTTTCGGAATGGACGGCGCGAGTGAAGACGGCTGTAGCCGACATCGCCGCAACAAAGAGTTCACAACGGCTCGGGAGAGAAGAGGAGAAAGAATGATGAATCACAGATTAACCTTGAGCTTGTTTCTGGGCGGGACACTGATGTTGACCGCTGGAATGGCGCGCGCACAGCAGGGGCCGCCTCCAGGCGGGGAGATGGCGCACGGCGGTCCGGGTGGCGGCTGGATGGCGCCGCCGATTGGCGAGCGAATTGAATTGCTGGGCTTTGAAGGCATGCACGGCGGCAAGGTCGTGACGGGCGCGCCGTTCAGCGCTGTGGCTGTTTCCGTCTCGACGCAAACTCTCTCGGATGGCAACCAGATCACGAGGACAACGCATACGAGTCTTTTCCGCGACAGCCAGGGACGGTTCCGGAAAGAAGTGAATTTTTCCGCGATTGGAACGGTGGCGGAAGCGGGACAGCCGCGAACGTTTATCATGATTCACGATCCGGTGGCGCAAGTAGCTTTCGCACTGCAGCCCGACCAAAAAGTGGCGCACAAGATGGCGTTTTCCGGTCCCAGATCCGCGGCAGGCGGCAATGGGCAGAGCCGATTCGAGAGCCGCATGCAAAAAGAATTGGCCAACGGAACCTTGAAGAAAGAAGAACTCGGCACGCAGACTATTGATGGCGTGCTGGCGACGGGAACGCGCTACACGCATACGATTGTGGCGGGGCAAATCGGAAACGAGAAGCCTATCTCGGTGGTATCCGAGCAGTGGTATTCCGCCGATCTGCAAATGGTGGTGAAGAGCACGCGAACCGATCCGCGGTCGGGCACCACGACGTACACCGTCACCAGTATTCAGAGGAGCGAGCCGGCGGCGTCGCTCTTTGCCGTGCCTTCGGACTACTCGGTTACGGAAGGCGGGCCTCGCGGCGGCCATGCGCATGGCGGTGCGAGACAGGCGCCTCCAACGGATCCGCAGTAAGAACGCCGAAGTTTTCGGCGAGCTGTTTAACGATCTTCTCTCCTGAAGACGGCATGCCCTTTTCGCAGCAGCCCCCATCGCTGCGAGAAGGGCGTTGCCGTTTTTGGACAGGAAGAAAAAATGAAGTAAAGAAGTAACGAGGTAACGATAAGCGGAAATGCAGCGTGCGGATGGACCTGTGCGCTGCGGTTTCATGCGCGCATGCTTCGGTCGAGGAGTTCGACGACGTGGAGGACTTCCTGGTTGGTGCGATGGAGGGCGGCGCCGGCGCGGAGTTGGAGGAGGCAGCCGGGGTTGGCGGTGGCGATGATTTGGGCGCGGGTGGATTGGGCGTGATGCATTTTTTCGGCGAGTAGCTCCAGCGAGGTTTCGGTTTGCGTGACGTTGTAGATTCCGGCGGAGCCGCAGCAAATTTCCGAGTAGGGCAATTCCACAAAATCGAGATTGGGGATGGCACGCAGAAGTGTGCGCGGAGCTTCGCGGATTTTTTGCCCGTGGAGGAGGTGGCAGGAATCCTGGTAGGTAACCCGCAGCGGGAGCGGGTTTAGTTTCGCGGTGAGGCCAAGCGTGGCAAGAAATTCGGTGATGTCGCGGACGTTTTCGGAAAATGAGCGCGCCGGCGCGAACTCTTCTTCGTGGGGCGAAAACAGGTGATCGTATTCCTTGAGCGTGGAACCGCAGCCGGCGGCGTTGGTGATGATGGCGTCGAAATCTTCGCGGAGGAAAATGGCGAGGTTTTTTCTGGCGAGATCGCGTGCGGCATCGCGAACACCGGAATGCGCGGCGAGGGCGCCGCAGCAGCGCTGTCCCGCGGGGACGACAACTTCGCAGCCGTTGGCGGTGAGGACGCGAACCGTGGCCTCGTTGAGCTGGGAGAAGGTGACGTTGGCGACGCATCCGGCAAAGAATGCGACGCGAGCGCGGCGCGGTCCGGCCGCGGGATAAGTCCAGCCGAAGCGGCTGTAGAAAAAACGATCGTCGATGCGCGGGAGGAGCGCTTCGCGTTCGGCGAGGCCGAGAAGTTTGAGGACGCCGATGCCGCGCGCGATGGCTTGCAAACCCGAGCGCTGATAAAGGCGAATGACGCGGGCGAAGTCCGTGATGCGGTGCGGATCGGGGAGTAAATGATGGAAAACGAAATTGCGTGTGGTGCGCGCGAGCCAGGAGCGCTCATGGTCGCGCTCAATGCGTGCGCGGGCGTCCTCGACGAGCTTGCCGTACTCGACGCCGGAGGGGCAGGCGGTTTCGCAGGCGCGGCAGTCGAGGCATTTATCAATGTGATCGACGAAGGAGTCGGTGATGGGAGTGCCGTTCTGCGAGACGTTCATCATCTGGCGGATGCGGCCGCGCGGGGAGTCGGCTTCGAGACTCCAGAGGCGGTAGGTGGGGCAAGCGTTGAGGCAGAGCCCGCAGTGGACGCAGCGGGCGTAGTCCTCGTAGACGGGGGCTGGGCCAGGGATGGGGGACGTGGGCATGGGTCGGGTTGCGGTGAAGGAAGGATGATAAGGCTGTGGCGGATGGATAGGAAGAACTCTTGGTCGTGTGCGGGGCTGGGTTGGCAAAGGCGCACCGCCAGGAGTGGCTGTGCTACAAAAGCTTCAGGAGCCGGTTTCGAAATGGGGAGCTTTGGCATACACCCGGCAGTTTTCGTCCCGCAGAACCGTCCGGGATGCACAATTCGCATAAGAGTGGCAAATACAGGAGTTACCCGCCACGGCGGGCAGGCGGGATACGTAGCTTGGAAGAGTGGGTAAGGTGATGAAAAGAAAGGGTTGAAAAAGCGGGCTTCCGATTTTGCTTGGAGGGCCGAACGCCAATCGGGAGATTGGCGCTCCCGGGGACCCCACCCCTATGGTTTTTATAAGATGTTGAGGGGTAAGACTTTAGGGTGTGGGGGTTGCTAAGAATGTGCAGCGTAAGGAGTTAGGGCGAGGATCGTTTGCAGGTTTGCAAATTGGAAGGATTGCGGGTTTCAAGACCACGGCGGACCCATTCCCCCGGTTTTTTGTAAGTGTTGCATTTAAAGGGGTTAGCCTTTGCGTAAGTCTTTTGTTTGCAACACTTGCGGGGAGGTCTATAAGTGTTGTAGCTAAAGGATTTAGGCGAACGGATTGTTGGCGAGAAGGTAACGCTCCTGGATTCGAAGATTTTGAGGGAGCTGCAAGGACTACCGGGCGGGCGCACATTGTGACTGTAGCGCGAAAAAGAATCTCGCCTACTACGTCATTTATTATAACATATAGGTACAGTTAGTCAAGGATTAGTTTAAGCGGTTTAGATGCTATGGGATGGCGGGATGTCTATTTGATTCGGGATTATGGAAAAGTCAAAAACCCCAGGTGCCGTGACGCGGTCGGGGTAAACGCCACCGGCACCTGGGGAACCCGCCTTCAAGCGCTTCTGAACACACACGCTGGGACTCTAAGATGCCGCCGCGTCGCTGGCAAGGACTCGAATCGCCTGGGGCTGAGGACGCAGCAGCAAATAGAATGCGGTGACGTGGGTGATCATCAGCAGGGGCACGTAGATGATCGGGATGGCGTATGTCGCGCCCAACTGTCCCGCCAGGGCGGGAAGGCCGACCTGGACGGCGTGGTAATAGTCGAGGATTAGGTCAATCGTCCCAACGAGATTGAAGGCGACGACGAACAGCCAAAAGAGGGGACGTATCCTTGCCGTGAGAAGCGCCAGGATGGCGAGCACCCCGGTTGCAAGGTCCCAGTAGGCGGCGAAGGTGGCAAAGCCAGCGGCGGGCAGATTCGGGCCGACGATGCCTGGAAGAATAAAGACGAGCCCGAAGAAGCGGAAGCTGTGCAACGTAGCGATGGCGCGTTGCGCTGCGACCAGGTCCATCGACTTGAATCGCGGCAGGATGTACACGCCGAAGCAAAGCAGCCACGCGACATAGCCTAGAATGAGATGCAGATTGAAGATGATTTGCGGCGACATTTTGGCCTCCTATCGGATTGATGGGTTCACTTATTGGTTGGGTTATCGCGCAATAGTATCCCGAGCGGCAAGAGTGGCCCGACGGGGATGAGCTGCTCGTCCATGAGGTTTTCCTTCGAGAGAGGCAGGCTTTCGATGAGGGCCCGAGCCTCCGCCACGTCCTTGCAGTTCATTATGAAGATGACGCCGCGGCCGTCGCCGCGCGTGAACCACTGCTGAATCTTGCCTTCGAGATACAGGGGAACGGTGGCACGAATTTCGGCGGGCATGATTTTCATGACTTGCTCGACCGTAACCCCCGGTTTTGGCGAAAGCATCGCCAGCACGGCGGTGATCTTTGGCTGGGGCGGCGTGGACTGACCTTGCGCCACTGTCGCCAGGACCGTCGCGAACGCCAGCAGCGTGTAGAACATTGCAATCTTCATTGTTCAGCTCCTTTGATTCCCTCGCGGAATTAGATGCTGTGTTGGTACCGTTGGGTACCACACTCTGATAAGACGCAAGAGCTTGGCGAAAGTTTCATGATTCGCAAAAGTGTTTTCTGCCGGCAGGCCAAACGCAAGCCCCTGTGGTACTATGAGGTACCAGAGTCGTGAAGGAGAGGGTGGTGGCTAAGGCATCGGTGTCAAAACGCCGCCGGGAAGGCGTGGACGAAACCGCGGTGCGCGAGCGCATCCTTAAGGCGGCCTTTGCGGCGTTCATGAAGAGCGGCTACGCAACGGCCAGCACGCTTGAGATCGCGACGCGCGCGCGCGTTTCGAAAAGAGAGCTTTACGCGCTAGTTGGCAACAAACAGGAAATGCTGATCGCCTGTATCAGCGAGCGCGCCAAGCGGCTGGTCGCGCCCGCAGACCTGCCCGTGCTGCGCGATCGCGAGACCCTGGAGCGGGTGCTGGTTTCTTTCGGGACGAAGTTCGTCCGCGAGGTGAGCGATCCCACGGTCGTTGCGGTATTCCGACTGGCGATCGGCGAGGCGGTCCAGGCCCCCGAAGTGGCGCGTGCGCTCGACTCCATAGGACGCGAGGCAGGCCGCGCCGCCCTGCGCAAAATCATGGCCGAGGCCCAGGCGTCTGGCCTGCTCACGGGCCGTCCTGCCGAACTTGCCGGGCAGTTCGCCGGGCTGCTCTGGCGCGACTTGATGGTCAGCCTGCTGCTCGGCGTCGCCAAGCGACCGAACCCCCGCGAAATCGCGGGGCGTGCCCGCGACGCCGCAGCCGCCTTCCTGCAACTTCATCCGCTACCGAATGGCGGCTAAGTGGAGATTTTCCGAATGGGGTAGCTTCCAGGTCTGTCTCCGCTGAGTTAAGGCTGGTGTGTGCCAGTACCAAGTACAAGGTTGAGGTTTGCAGCCACGGCGAATGAGCGGAAGTCCCGGTCGCGCGTTTTGAGAGGAATGCTTTGGTCGATGCAACTCTGGGCGATCAGGGCATCACCGAGACGGGCTCTGCGTCGCGTCGCGAGTACCTTAGCCCGCAACGCTCCGGCCCGCTGCCAATAGCCAGAGGCGACTTCGAGCAGAGGTACATCTGAAACTGTTTCGGCGACATGGGAAGGGAGGCGCGGGTCACTTAAGAGCTCCGTGAGCACCACGGGGACCATTACCACCTGGCGATCTTGTAAGGCGCGATCGAGCAGGTTGACGTCCTCACCGCCGCTCCCTTCGAGAAAGGCAATCCAACTACTGGTGTCGGCGGCGATCACCGGTCGGCCTTCAGCTCTGCCGAGGTGCGCGAGAAGCGCACCTTGCCCCGGAGTTTGCGCAGGCGAGCATACGTCCGCGAAGCGGCAACGAGTTGCAGCCCAGTGCGGACGGTCTGGGTGACACCGGTACCGCTAGCTTGCTGCGCCTTTTCAAGAAGGGCCAGCGGAACCTCCACCGTAATCTTCCGTGCAGTTTCCATCGTGGCTTTGATTATACCATATTGGAGACCAGCACCGAATATGGTGTCTCATGCCCTGTAGCTTCGAGGTAGACGCCCTCGGAGCATGTGGCGCTCAGAAGACGCCTAGAAATTATCGTCGCTGCCACCGCCCGAGGACGATGGACCCGAGTTGCCGGAGAGTTTACGCGGTATCTGGTTCCGGGGTGAGGTAGAATCGCGGGGCGAGCTTGCGAGGAGGTCGAGATCATGGGAAGCAATCGAGTGATACAGAGTGTGGTGCGCCGGAACTTCAGGATGTTGGTGGCGCTCGTGAGTGTGACGGCTGGGATGCTGTTGGCTGGCGCGGCGGCCCGCGGGCAAGAGGGCTATCAGAAGCCGCCGAAGGCGGTGTTGGATGTGTTGAATGCGCCGGTGACGCCGCGGGTTAGCGTTGGGCGGGCGCGCGATGTGGTGCTGCTGTATTCGCCTGAACCGTATCCGCCGATTGCGGATGTGGCGCAGCCGTTCGCGCGGCTGGCGGGGCTGCGGATTGACGAGGCCACGAACGGGCCACACAACGCCCCGCGCTTTGACAATTTGGTGCTGAAGAAGGTGGAAGACGGAAGCGAGACGAAGATTGTTCTCCCCGCCGGAATGTTTGTCTCGCAGCCGTTCTGGTCGCCGGACGGACGGAAGATCGCGTTCACTCTGGCCACGGACAATAAAATCGAGCTGTGGGTTGCCGATGCGAAAACGGGGCAGGCGCGTCCGGTTTCGGGCGTGCGATTGAACGCCGCGCTGAGCACGCCGGGATTCCGCGACGAGAATCCGCCGTGCCACTGGTTGCCGGGAAGCAAGACGCTGCTCTGCCAGACGATCCCCGCGGGGCGAGGAGCGCTGCCGAAGGCGCCGACGGTGCCGGTGGGGCCGCGCGTGCAGCAAAGCTTCGGAAAGGCCGCGCCGGTGGCGACCTTCGAAGATCTTCTGGAGAATGAATACGACGCGAAACTTTTCGAGTACTACGCAACGTCGCAGCTGGCGGTGATTGATATCGAGAGCGGAAGCATTACACCGGTTGGCGCGCCGGGGATTTTCGGGATGGCTGATCCGGCGCCGGATGGAACGCATGTTCTGGTGGGGCGGATTCATCGCCCGTTTTCCTACATCGTGACGGCGGATAATTTCCCGCGCGATGTGGAGGTTTGGGATTTGACGGGACATGTGGTTTACAAGGTGGCGAGCTTGCCGCTGCAGGAGAACGTCCCGATTGGCGGAGTGCCGACGGGAGCGCGAGACATCAGCTGGCATCCGAACAAGCCGGGGACGGTGGCTTGGGTGGAAGCGCTGGATGACGGCGATCCCAAGAAAAAGGTGAAGGAACGCGACAAGGTGATGTGGATTCACGAACCGTTCGCGGGCGAGCCGGTGGAGCTGGCGCGGACGGAGAAGCGCTTTGCGGGGCTGGCGTTTGGCGAACGCGGGGATTTTGCGATTCTGCGGGATTTTGACCGGGACACGCTGCGGGGGCGGGCTTGGTTTTTTAATCCGGAGCCGACGCCAGGCAAAGCGGGGACGTTTCACGCCGATAAGCCGAGTGAAAAGACGCTGGTGTGGGACCTGAGCACACAAGACCGATATCACAATCCGGGGGCTCCGGTGCAGTGGCCGCTGGAGAATGGGCACAGCGCGATCCTGCAGGACAGTAATTTTATTTTCTTGATTGGAGCGGGAGCTTCACCAGATGGGGAGCGGCCGTTCCTGGACCGGCTCGATATCAACACCAGGGAGGTGAAGAGGATTTATCAGGGAGAAGCGAAGACTTATGAAGAGATCGTGGCCCTGCTCTCTTCGAACGGCTCGAGTTTGCTGACGCGGCGTGAGACTCCGACGGATCCGCCGAACTACTTGATTCGCCGCTCGCCGGACTCCGCAGGGAATGCTAGCCAGCCAGGATCGCTGGATAAGGTTACGGAGTTCACGAAATTTCCAGATCCGACGCCGTCGCTGCGAGCGATCCAGAAACAACTCGTCACGTACAAGCGGGCGGATGGTGTGGATCTCTCGATGACGGTATATTTGCCGCCTGACTACAAGCAAGGTGAGCGGCGGCCGGCGGTGATCTGGGCTTACCCGTTGGAGTTCACCGACGCGAGCGTGGCGGGCCAGGTAAGCGGGTCGCAGTATCGATTCACGACTATAACTGGGCCGTCGCCGCTGTTTTTCTTGCTGGATGGATATGTGGTGTTGGACGGCGCTTCGATGCCGGTGGTGGGGAATCCGGAGACGGTAAACAACACCTACATCGAGCAAATCACGTCGAGCGCAAAAGCGGCTATTGATAAGGCTGCGGAGATGGGAGTGATTGATCCGAACCGCGTCGGGGTGGGCGGTCATAGTTATGGCGCATTTATGACGGCGAATCTGCTGGCGCATTCGACGCTATTTCGCGCGGGGATCGCACGCAGTGGCGCATACAACCGAACGTTGACGCCGTTTGGATTTCAGAGCGAGCGGCGGACTTTGTGGCAGGCGCCGGAATTGTATCTGAAGGTTTCGCCGTTTATGTTCGCGGACAAAATCAAAGCGCCGATTCTCTTGATTCATGGAGAAGCGGACAGCAATTCCGGGACGTTTCCGATTCAGTCGGATCGCATGTACCGGGCGATCAAAGGGAACGGAGGCGCGGTGCGCTACGTGACGTTGCCGGATGAGGCGCATGGATACTCGGCGAGAGAATCGATCGAAGACACGATATGGGAAATGCTGACTTGGTTTGACAAATTTGTGAAAAATGCCGACAACGGCGCGGCAAGCCCTTCGACGACAGCGGCACAATAGGAAAAAGTCGAGTCAAGAAACTCCCGTACTGCTGCGGCCGAACGGAGCTGGCGAGCGACATGTATTTTCTAAAGAGGCCGAACACGGAGTTCATCCAGGCCTTCCTTGCTGACCAGCGGAATTGTTCCTTTTCCTACTCCCAAGTAGGAGCTTCACGGCAAAGTGCGCCGAAGGGTTACACCGTCGATCACAACCGGCTGCTGCTTGGCAACGGGCCTGAGTGCTTTGAAAGAGCGGCGCAAGCCATCCGGCAGTGGAAGATGTTTGACATGCCGTGGGTCAACCTTTGCTGGCCAGACACGCCGATCCAGGAAGGCGTCACGGTCGCTGTGTTAATCTCGCATTTCGGTTTTTGGTCACTAAATGCCTGCCGAATCGTGTACCTGATCGAGGAACATGGGGCGACGGAAAGGTTCGGCTTTGCCTACGGAACCTTGATGGAACACGGCGAGCAGGGCGAGGAACGCTTTTCTGTCGAATACCATACCAACGACGGATCGGTATGGTACGACCTTTACGCGATTTCCCGGCCAAATCTGTTGGCCCGCTTGGGGTACCCCTTGGCAAGATCGCTGCAGAAGCGGTTTGCGAGAGAGTCGAAGATTGCGATGCAAACAGCCGCCAGCGCTCCTGACGAACTTCAAGAGCGCTGCGGTTCCAATTGATAGGCAATCCTAGACAGAGCGGCTCAGCGTAGCGCTGGCCTCGCCTCTGCCTAGATTCCTAGCGACGCGTTAATCGTGATCTGGATGGCTGTGGCGCCAGTTCCAGTAGCCTCTCTGCACTCTGACATTCTGGTGGCCGTATTCACGATAGGATCTGTGCTGTTCCACGAGGTAACCCCTGTAGGCGTGGTCTTCGCGGTCATCCCAGTTGTGGTAGTCGCGGTGGTCCCGGTCATAAACTCGGACCTGCACACCCACTTGAGGCTTGGGAGCCGCCACGAGGGCGACCGGGACGACTAGGGCAGCAGCGAAGAGCAGTGACCTGATGTATCGATTCAAATTGTTCACGATGAATTCCTCCAAATCCGAGAGACTCAGATTCGGAATCCCGGTAATTAGGACTATGCACTTTTAGAACGGCAATGAATGTCCCTTACAGCACCTATTTGAGAATTATAATTCATCGGAATAGTTTCGCCGTTTACCGCCATGTTGCCGCTTTCAGGATGCGTTGACATTCCTTCGTGTTGGCACCTACCATGGCAGCGGAAATTCCCGCGCTTGATGGACTCCTTTTGAAGGTGGACGCAAATGAAAACGTGGCGGGTTTGTGGTTTGGCATATCTGGGGCTGGCGATTGGGGCGGCGATTGCGCTTCATACTTCGGCGGACACCGGTGCGCGAGCGGGCGATGTGACGGAGGCGAGGGTCGCTTCGGACGCGGCCAGCGGAAACAATTGGCTGCTCAACGGCCGCACAAACGACGGAAAGCATTTCAGCCCGTTGCAGCAGATCACGGACAAAAATATCGGGGGACTGGGATTGGCGTGGTCTTTGGATATTGAGAGCGGTATGGGCGTGGTGTCGGAGCCGATCGTTGTGGATGGGGTGATTTACGTGAGCGCGCCGCTGTCGATTGTGTACGCCGTGGATGCGGTTTCGGGAAAAGTGCTGTGGAGGTTTGATCCGAAAGTGCGGCTGAATCAGGCGATCAATGGATCGTATTCGGCGCGGACCAATGGCGGCGTGGCGGTGTGGAACGGAAAAGTGTACGTCGGCACGGGAGATTGCCGGCTGGTGGCCATTGATGCGGCGACGGCGAAGCAGGTTTGGGAGGCGCAAGTTTGCGAGCCAACACAAACGGGAATTACCGGGGCGCCGCATGTGGCCAGGGGAAAAATCTTGATGGGCTACAACGGTTCGGACGACGGCGTGCGCGGCGCGTTGATTGCTTACGACGCGGAAACTGGAAAGGAGGCGTGGCGCTTCTGGACGGTGCCGGGCGATCCGTCGAAGCCGTTCGAAACGAAGGCGCTGGAAATGGCGGCGAAGACCTGGGGAGGCACGGATTGGTGGAAGGTCGGCGGCGGTGATGTCTGGAACGCGATTACTTATGACGACGCGACGGGCCTGGTACTTTTCGGGACGGCAGGAGTGGGCGTGGACTACGGCGAGTTCCGGAATATCAAGGCGACCGGTGACCGGCTTTTTGGCGAATGCATTATTGCGGTGAAGGCCGACAACGGCGAATACGCCTGGCACTACCAGACCGGGACGGAAGGAATTCATTCGGAAAACAATCACATTTTGATGGCGGACCTGGTGATTGATGGGGAGAAGCGGCATGTGGCGATGACCGCACCGAAGAACGGTTTCTTTTTCGTGCTGGACGCCAAGACCGGGAAACTTCTGTCCGCGAAACCGCTCGTGAACGTGGTTTGGGCGAAGTCCATTGATCTACAGACGGGGCGTGCGGTGCTCGTGCCGCGCTCGGAAGGCGGCGGGCGGCAATGGACGGTCCACAATTGGTGGCCGATGAGCTATAGCTCACTCACAGGATTGGTGTACGTGCCGACGACCGATCGGCACGCCGATTCGAAAGCGGAGGTGGAAGCTGGTGAAGGCGGCGCGGGCCTCTTTGGGCGGCTGATCGCGTGGGATCCGGTGAGCCAGTCGGCGCGATGGTCGGTTGACGAGGAGATCGCTGTCAATGGCGGAGTGCTTTCCACGGCGGGCAATCTTGTGTTTCAGGGACAGGGGACGGGCGAATTTGCGGGGTACGCCGCGGACAGCGGGAAAAAAGTTTGGTCAGTGAAAACGGGATCGGCGATCGAATCGATTCCGGTGACTTTTTCCGTGAAGGGCGAACAGTATGTGATTACTCCGGTGGGATGGGGATCAGGTTCGCGGTTATTTGCTCCCGCGCGCACGATGGCTACGCCGGAGTCGAAGCGTGGGCCGGTGCGGTTGCTGGCGTTCAAGCTTGGAGCTACCACGCCATTTCCCTATCCGAAGATTACGATTCCGCCGGTGCCGAAGCCGCCGGAGCAAAAAGCGAGCGCGGAAGTGATTCGCAAGGGTGAAAAGCTTTACGCGACTTTTGTTTGCGATGGTTGTCATTCGCCGGAGCTGGACGGCAGCGGAGCGTGGGTGCTGAATGGCGCGATTCCCGATCTTCGTTACATGCCGCCGGATATCCACAAAGATTGGTATCAAATTGTGCTGGGCGGGTCGCATTGGGACAAGGGCATGCCGGGCTTTGCCGATCCGCCAAAGTTTGCGTTTCCTCATGACAAGATGACCGTAGCCGATGCAGATGCGATTCATGCGTACGTGATTGATGGGGCCTGGAAGGCCTACAAGGCCGAACACGAGAAGTCAGCCGCGAAGAACTAACTCTCCACAGACTGCCGTTTTACTAAATTCCCCCGACGAAGCGGCCGGGGGAGAAGACATTTTGCGGATCGAAAGCGGATTTGAGGCGGCGCATCAGGGCGAGGTCGGAGCCGGGCGATCCCCAGACCGTGGTACCCCTCTTGATGCTTGCCGGAGCAAAGAGAAGCGAAGCACGGCCACCCGAGGCGGAACTGAAATCGAAGATTTGCGCGATGCATGGCGAGAGACGCGCGGAGGTGTCTTCGTCCGAGGCGGCCAGAAGCAACGCAAAATAGATGGTGCTGCTAGCACGCGCGACGAATGCATGTGGGAGGCTGGCGTCGGCGGCGACTTTTCGCAGGCTTGCGAAGACGGCGGCGTGATGGCTGGGAAGAATGCTGATCTTGAAGATGAGCGACGCTGGAGAGAATTCGATAAGCATGGAGAGAGTTTCGCGGAGGCGGCCCCAGAGCGTGGGGCGCGTGGTGTCATCCAAAACGTTTGTGCTGGTGGCGTTGGAGTTGGCTGCAAAACGCATGAGGTCGCGCTCATAGCGTGCGAGTACTTCCGGAGTGCCGGCGAAGGCAGCGCAGAGTTGCCATTCGTTTGAGCGAATCCAATTTCCGATAGGCGGAAGCGATTTCGATGCTAAGGCTTGGTTTTCTCCTGCGAAGACAGCGACTTCGGGAGTTGCAGGCGCTCGCGTGGCGAAGAGTTGGGCAAGTTCGGGGCTCACAATGTCCAATGTGAGCGGTGTCAGGGGAGACTCGGTGATTACGCGACGAAGAGTCACCGCGCCTTCTGCGTTCGGAAAAGAGGCGACGAAACCGCGACTCGCGAGCGGCGATGGAAATGTCCGGAAGTTGAGGCGCGTGATAATGGCGAGCGTGCCGAGCGAGCCGATCAGGAGCTTGTGGAGGTCGTAGCCGCTGACGTTTTTCACCACGCGGCCGCCGCTCTTGCAGAGTTTTCCGGTGCCGTCCGCAAATTCGGCGCCGATGAGGAAGTCGCGCGTGGTGCCATAAAACTGGCGGAGAGGCGAATCGATTCCCGACGCGATGGTGCCGCCGATGGTGCTGCGGGAATACCAGGGAACGAGCAGCGGCAGAAATTGGTTGTGCTCGAAGAGAGCAGCGTTCAATTTTGCCAGAGGCATGCCGGCGTCCACGCCGAGTGTGAGGTCGCCCGGGTCGTAATGGGCGATTCTGTTAAGCGTGGTTATGTCGAGGGCGATGTTGTAGCGCGAAGGCGGCATGCCAATGCCGAGCTTGGTGCGATTGCCGCAGGGAATGACCGCGAGTTTTTCGAGAGCGGCGAAGCGAATGAGTTCGGCGACCTCTTCGGCATTGGCGGGTTTTGCTACAGCGGCTGGAATCTTTTCATCGACGGCATAGGGAGCACACGACGCAGGATCGGTGAGAACCCGGGAGGCGCCGACGATGGATTCCAGATTCGCGGCGAAGTTTGCGGAAGTCGTCGTCATAGATGGACTGCTATTGCGCCAACGTGTTTGCGGACGCGGATTTCGCCGCAACCTTTGTTGAGTGGGAAAATCTTCCCAGGATTCAAGGAGGAATCGGGATTGAAGGCGTCATGGATCCGGCGCATGAGATCGAAGTCGGCGTCGGAGAAAAGCAGAGGCATGAGTTCGGATTTTTCCATGCCGACGCCGTGCTCGCCCGTGAGTGCTCCGCCGACTTCGACACAGTAGCGGATGATGTGGGCAGCAGCTTCGCGAGCGCGTTCGAATTGAGCGGCATCGCGCGGATCGTAGAGAATGATGGGATGAAGGTTGCCGTCGCCGGCGTGAAAAATATTTCCGATTGGAAAGCCGGATTGCTCGCCGATTTGCTGGATGCGGCGAAGTGCTTGCGGAAGTTTCGAACGCGGAATGACGCCGTCGAGGACATAGTTGCTGGGTGCCATACGCCCGAGCGCGCCGAAGGCGTTTTTTCGGCCTTTCCAGAGGAGATCGCGCTCGGCATTGTCGCTCGCGACGCGAACCTCGCGGGCGTGATGCGCGTTGCAAACCTCCGTGATGGCGGAGACCTGCTCGGAGGCGGCTTCGGTCAGGCCTTCGACCTCGATGAGAAGAACGGCGGCGCTGTCCATCGGAAAGCCGGCGTGGATGTAGTCTTCGACGGTGCGGAGGGTCCAACCGTCAAGCATTTCGCACGCGGAAGGGGTGATGGCGCGCGCGGTGATGTCCACAACGGTGTCCGCGGCGTCATCCACGGTGTCGAAGATCGCCAGCAGCGTTTTGACGGCTTCGGGTTTGCGCGAAAGCTTGACGGTGATTTCGGAGATCAGGGCGAGCGTGCCTTCGGAGCCGACGAAGAGGCCGGTGAGATCGTAACCGAGAGTGTGACCGTCTTTGCTGCCGACCCGCACGATTTCGCCATCGGGAAGCACAAGCTCGAGCGCGGTGACGTGATTGGTGGTGACGCCGTAGGCGAGCGTGTGCGGGCCGCCAGCGTTTTCGGCAACGTTGCCGCCGATAGTGCAGGATTTCCAACTCGAGGGATCGGGCGCGAAATACAGGCCGTGAGGCTCGGCGGCGCGCGTGAGTTCGTAGTTGACGACGCCGGGCTGGACAACCGCGCGCTGATTTTCCGCGTCGAGCTCGAGAATGCGATTCATGCGCGCGAAGACAATCATCACGCCGCCGGTGCGGGCGAGCGCGCCTCCGGAAAGGCCGGTGCCGGCGCCGCGGCCGACGATGGGAACATTGTATTTGGCAGCCAGCTTGACGATCTCCGAAACCTTTTCCGTGGATTCAGGGAAAACAACAATATCGGGGCGACCTTTTTCGACGGAGCCATCGAATTCATAAAGAAGTGTGTCCTCCGGCTGATAAAGAACTGAAGAGGAGCCGAGCAGTTTTTCGAGTTCGTCGACGATGCCGGGATTCATAGCGCGCACACAAGCCGATCCGCTACTTGCACTATAGTGAGAGATGCGGGGCTGGCGCAACGGCAAGATAGGCCGGGAGGATAAGGGTGTGTTAGTGTAATTTTCCCAAAATTTGAGACGAGGAAATGATGGCCAAGCCGAAAGTGTTTGCGACCCACGAGCTGTTCGAAGATGCGCGGCAAATTCTTGGAGAAAACTGTGAGATGGAGTATTGGGCCAAGGCGGAACGTCCGCCGCGGGAGGAGTTGTTGCGGCGGGTGCAGGGCAAAGAGGGGCTGATTTGCCTGCTAACGGAAAAAATAAACGATGAGTTTTTGCGAGCGGCGCCAAAGCTTAGGATTGTGGCGAACGTGGCCGTGGGATTTGACAATATTGACGTCGCTGCGTGCACCAAACACGGCGTGGCGGCGACGAATACGCCGGGAGTATTGGATGAAACGACGGCGGATTTTGCGTGGACATTGTTGATGGCCGTGGCGCGACGGTTGGGAGAAGGAGAAGCGCTGGCGCGCTCTGGGAATTGGAAAGGCTGGGACCTGGACCAGCTGGTCGGAACCGACGTGTGGGGGAAGACGCTGGGGATCGTAGGATTCGGGCGAATCGGAAGAGCGGTGGCGCGGCGAGCCGGCGGATTCCAGATGAAAGTGATTTACACGGATGCACTCAGAGTGCCAGAGAGCGTGGAGAAGGAATTGAATGCCGCATTTTGCGACATGAATACCCTCCTAGCGGAGTCTGACTTTATCAGCGTGCATGTGCCGCTGCTGCCGGAGACACGCGGCCTGTTTGACTCCCCGAAATTTTACAGGATGAAGCCGACGGCATTTTTGATTAACACGTCGCGCGGGCCGGTGGTGGACGAGGCAGCGCTGGTGGCAGCCTTGGAGGAAAGAAAAATCGCGGGCGCAGCGCTGGACGTGTATGAGAATGAACCGTTCATCCACCCAGGACTGAAACGCGCGAACGTAGTGCTGGCGCCGCATATTGCTTCGGCGTCACTGGAAACGCGGACGAAAATGGCGTGCATCGCGGCCAACAATGTCGTCTCCCTCTTCGCGGGGCAAAGGCCACCGAACATTCTCAATCCGGAAGTGTTGAAAGCAACTTGATGCGTTCTTCGACTGACCTCCCATGGCGGATCTGAAGCAACTCGCCCGGCAGATTTTCCAAGAGACATTGGCAGCGATTGATATTCCCGCGACCATGCAGCGGAAGCTACGGCGCGAGGGAACGCGATTGCTATTTAATGGGACGAGCATCGAGCTGCACAACTTCGAGAAACTGCGCGTAGTTGCGATCGGAAAAGCGGCGCACGCGATGGTGAACGGCCTTGGACAAGTGCTGGCGCCGTTCGTGAAATTCGAAGGAGTCGTTTCCGCGCCGACACCACCGAAGAAGCCCGTAGCAGGCATGAAATATTTTGTGGGCGGGCATCCGATCCCCAATGAAGAAAGCTGGAAAGCCGGGGAATCGATTCTGGCGCTGCTAAAGAAATGCGATGAAAAGACGCTGGTTTTCTTTCTGCTTTCCGGTGGCGGATCGGCTCTTGTGGAATTGCCGCTGGACGCTGCGCAAACGCTTGGTGATGTGCAGCAAGTTTACCGCGCGCTGGTGACCTGCGGCGCGCCGATCGAAGAAATGAATACAGTGCGAAAACATATTTCCGCGGTGAAGGGCGGGCGGCTCGCGGCTGCAGCGAATGGTGCTACGAAGATAACGCTGGCTGTCAGCGACGTGCCTGCGGGACGGGAGACGGCGCTGGCCTCGGGGCCGACGCTCCCCGACCCAACAACGATTGCGTATGTTCAGCGCATCCTCCGGGAATACTCGCTGCGCGACAAATTTCCGCAAACGCTGCGGCGTTGGTTGGACGCTGGAAAAATGCCGGAGACGCCGAAGGCGGGCGACCGGGCATTTGGAAAGTCGCACTTCTTGCTGCTGCTCGGAATGGACGATTTGTTTCATCCCGCTCATCACGCGGCGGAAGCGAAGGGATTCATCGCGTGCTGCGATAATGCGACCGACGATTGGCCGGTGGAGAAGGCAGCAAAGTTCCTGCTGGAGCAGCTCGATGAATTGCGCAAGACGCATGCGGGTCAGCGCGTGGCCATACTCGCGGATGGCGAGGTGAGCTCGCCGGTGACTGGGGACGGAATTGGGGGAAGGAATTCAGCGTTTGTGCTGGCGTGCGTGGAGAAGATTGCAGGGAAAAAGATTGCCGTGCTCAGCGCGGGCACGGATGGGATTGATGGGAACAGTCCCGCCGCGGGAGCGGTTGCGGACGGCGAGACGCTGGAGATGGCGCGGGCGATTGGCCTTGATCCGGCCGATGCGTTTCGACGAAGCGGTGCGTTCACATTTTTTGCGCACTTCGAGGATGTGATTGTTACAGGTCCGACCGGGAACAATTTGCGGGACTTGCGAATATTGATTGCGGAGTCGTGACAGCAAAAATCCCAAGAGAAATGCTTAACGCAGAGAACTCAGAGGACACAGAGTTCACAGAGAAGAGAAGGGACAGACCGCATCGCCGGCCCTTCTCTTCCACTGCAGCTCGCTATTGCTTCGGAGGTGGGAGACGGGTTTCCATGGACTTTAGGCGGTCGTTCATTTCTTGAACGAGCCGTTCGAGTTTTTCCAGACGCTGGTCGGTAGTTAACTTCGTTTCATCTGCTTCCGAGTCCATGTACGCTTGGTCTTCGTCGCCTCTCTCGTGGCGAGGACTTGGTTTTCCATCGGAAGGTTTTTTCAGGCGCGCAAGCTGCCCTTTGATCATCGGCACCATTTCGATGCTGAGGTCATCACTTTTCAGAAGCGCTTCGAGCGCCGGTATGGCGGTGGCATCGCCGCGAGCTCCCAGCGCATACACGGAAGCGATGCGGACGGAGAAACGTGGCTCTGAGAGGTAGGAGGCCAGCTGCTTGGTGATCTCTTTGTTGTCCTTCTGCAGGCGCCCCAGGCTATTGATGGCGGCGGTGCGCGTTTCCACCGGCTTGCCGACGGCGGACCATTGCAGGAGAAGCGGTACGGCTCTATCCTCGCCCAGCGGGCCAAGCGCGCGAAGCGCGGCGTTGCGGAGGAAGTTGTCCGGAGAATCAGCGGCGATGGCGGCTTCGAGTGTGGCGAACGCGTCCGGCGTTTTAAGGCGTCCGATATCTTGCAAAGCAGCCGCGCGGGCGCGATACGAGCTGTCCTCTTTCGCGATCGAGTTAAGCTTCGCCATTATCGCCGGGTCGTCTTTGAAATTCCCCAGCGCTGTGACGATCCGATTCCGAAGCCAAGCTTCCTTGGCGTTATCGAGCGCGGCGATAAGATGCTTCGACGCGGCTGAGCCGCCAACCTTTCCCAGCGCGTCGGCAGCGAGGGCGCGGATTTCCCATGTTTTGTCATCGCGCAGCGCGGCGCCGAGCGCGGCGATCACTTCGTCATCGCCCTTGATTTTCCCCAGTGCAACAACGGCATCGGCGCGATCGGCGAGTTCACTGGCGTTTTTCAACTGATAGAGCCACTCCTTCTTTTCCTTGTGAAAATCGGCGCTCTTGAGAACGTGGCCGCCTTTATCGAACAGCACCATAAGTGGAGCCGTGTCCGAAGGAAACGTAAAGATCTGACTGGTCTTCCAAACCGTGATGGGATAGAGCTTCGGCCCGCTGGCATTGGTGATTTCCACTTCTGTGGGAACGCGGAAGATACCGACGCGTCCTTCCACTTTCTGTACTTGCTTCACGGTCAAAGCCACCTGGTGTTTTTCGCTGTCATACGCATAGCTCAAATCGAATTTCGGCGCGCCAGCGCCGTAAATCCACTGGCTGAAGAATTGGTCCACGTTGGTGTGCGTGGCTTCTTCCATGGCTTTGGTGAGATCCGCGGTGACGACGTTTTTTCCGCGATTGACCTCCAAATAATGCTTCAGCCCATGATAGAAGGCATCTTCTCCCAGTTGATGGCGCAACATGTTTAGGACCCAGCCGCCTTTGTCGTACGCGTTGTCATCGAATTCGCTGGAGTCGTCGAAATCGTGGCGCACGATGGGTTTGCCCCAGACATTGCTGTTTTCGAACCATCCGCGCGCGCCATTCCAGCGCTGGTAGTCGGCCTGGTCTTTGCCAAAGTGCGCCTCCGTCCACACCGCTTCCATGAACGTGGCAAAGCCCTCGTTGAGCCAGATATCTCCCCAATCCTTGCAAGTCACCAAGTCGCCGAACCATTGATGGCCGAGCTCGTGAGAAATCAAATCATCCTGGCCGGTGGGATATTCGGAAGCAAGCTTGGGATGAACGAGAGAGTTGCTGGTGTTGGTGGTGGCGCTGGAATTTTCCATGCCGCCGGCAACAAAATCATCCACCATGGCCTGCGCATATTTTTCCCAGGGATAGTCCACACCGATCTTCTTACTGAAGAGATCGATCATCGCGGGGGTGCGCCCGTAATTCAGGGGCAGGCGGTCGCCGCGGCCCTTCGGTGCGTAGTAGGTGACGGGAATACCGTGCCAACTGTCCTTCGTTTCCTCGAATTCTCCCGCGACGACGGTGATCAAATACGTGGAACTAGGCACGGATTCTTTCCAGGTCCACGTTTTGAGACCTTTGCCGGCTTCCGTCACGCTGATGAGCTTGCCGTTGGCGACCGTCATCCATGATGCAGGAACGGTGAGAATCGTTTCGGTCGTGAGCCGATCGTTGGGGTAGTCGTAGGTCGGCAGATAGTAGCGTGTGTCTTCGGATTCTCCTTGCGACCAGATTTGGTTTGGTCGATCCGGGTAGTCCTTGTCCGGCAAGATGAAGTAGAGACCCTTGGAAGGTTTGCCTTCGTACTGGATGGCGATGTCGAATTTGTCTCCGGCTTTTGCAGGAGCGCTAAGCGGAATGATTAATTTGTCCGCCGTGGTTTCAAATTTTGCCGCGGACTTGTTGAGCGTCACGCTGTGGATGGTGAGCCCGACGGAATCGAAAACAATTTTCATGGTGCCATCGCGGAGAATAATAAGAGAGTGCGTGACATCGCCGAGAACTTTTTTCTGCTCGAGATCAAATCGCAATGAAATTTTCGAGTGCTGCAAATCGTACTCGCGGCTGCGCGCGTAAGGTTCGTCAGCGTGCACTTGTGGCGCGGTGATGAACATGGCCAGAAGCGCGGCGATACCCAGAAACCCTGGGCGACTGCTATGGTGCTTGGTGCTACGAAGGAATCGCATGATCATTCAGCATTGCTCCTGTGAATTGTGTGTCCTGCCTGTTCCAATGCGGCGATGGCCGCCGAAAGAGTTGCGGAAGCTACCAGCAGGTAATCCGTATCGAACGTGGAAACGGCAAACAAACTGATTCTTGCTTTGGCAAGAGGCCCGGCGAGCGCGGAGAGAACACCGATCTCCGACAATACAAATGGACCATGAACTTTGAAGACGCGCCAGCCGGACTGCGATTGCACGCCGACAGGAACGAGCGCGAGTTCACAGACAATCGAGAGCTCATCCCCGGTGCGCGTCACAGAGAAGAAGCGGCCTTGTGTCGCCCAGTTGGGAATGGGGGCATCGGCGGCCAACCGCGAAATGGCGAAGCGCTCAGGCAGAAGAGTGAGTTCGAAGCGGCGGGTCGAAGCGTCCATAGAGAGCTAGAACATGCCTCTCAACGGGCCATTCACCGCGTGCTGCTGTGGGGCAGCCGAGGCGGTGGTAATCAGACAACAACTCTTATTCCTCTGCATGCGCGGAAGAATTCCCTTCTCACAAGAAACACTATTCATCGGAAGCTGGCCGGGGTCGGGGCGCCAGAAATCCAGATGGAGCTCACTATCCAACTTAGACGGAGGCCCGGCCAATTTGGTAACACCTGGCGGGAGCGGCGTGGGCACAGCTCTGACGGTGGAAGCGACGTATGTAACTATTGAAGATTCAGCGACATAGGTGGCAGCACCGAAGGTCTTGCCGGAGACAACTCGTGGCGTAATCCTGGCTGAGCTACCCAGACTGCTTGTGCCATGAGCAGCGGGAGCAGAGCAACGAACAATTGCTCGATTGGCGGTCGCGACGGGACCGCGGTAGCATGCAACTCCCAGACGCATCCTGGCACCTTCTCCAAAACTTCAATCGTCTCGCGAAACCGGAAATGCTTCAAACTGGGGCCTCTGAGTATGCCGACGGAAAATTCGTTTGCCTGCCGCGGGGTGCGGCACTAAGATGCATTCCATTTAGTGACTGTGGAGGCGCCTATGCGACGGACCCGGTGGTTGATAGGGATTCTTGTTCTGGTGGTGTGTTCCACGAACTCAGCGATTGCGCAACAGATTGGCAAATACGTCCCGATCCAGGCGGGCTCGGACGCGGACCACGCGCTCACGGAAATCAGTGCGACAACCGACGCGGCCCATAAGCTCGTGCTTATTGATAAATTCGCCGCCGGGGCCGGGAAGGAGGGCGACTATCCCCTGGTCGTGGATGGCCTGTACGTGGACTATTACATCGCGCAGAAAAATTACGACAAAGCCTTCGAATATGGCGACAAACTCTTCGCGCTGGACCCCGAAAGTTTCACGAATGCCATGAGCATGATTCGCGCGGCCTCGGAAAAAGGCGACGCCGACCGCCTGATTTCCTACGCCGAGAAAGCCCAAGGAATCTTGACGCGATACAAAGCCGCACCCGCGCCTGCGGGCATGGAGGCTCCGCAGTGGGATCAGCAGAAAGCGCAAACCCTGGAGGCCAACAAGGACGGCATCGCCTACATGCAACAGGCGGCCATCAGCGGCGCGTATCAAGTGAAGGATGCCGCGAAACGTGCGGCCCTGCTGACCAAGTTCGCGGAGATCTTCACGGATTCGCACTACGCGAACCAGGCCCTCGGAGTCGCCGCGACCTCCTATCAGCAGGCGCAGAACGCGCCGAAAATGCTCGAAGTGGCAAACGGACTATTGGTGAAGGATCCGAACAATCTAGGGATGTTGCTCCTGCTCTCTGACTATTACAGCGAGAAAGGCGAGCAACTTGATAAAGCCGACGCTTATGCCAAGAAGGCGATCACGGCGCTGGACACGGCCCAGAAGCCGGAGGGTATGGATGACGACCAATGGGCGCAGCAGAAATCGCTGCAAAAGGGGATCGCGCTGAGCTCGCTGGGCCAAGTCAATATTCAGAAAAAAGACAACGCCAAGGCCGTGGACAACTTGAAGGCGGCGGCACCCTTGTTGAAGTCTGATGACGGGAGTTATGCTCGAAATCAGTATCGCCTGGGCTTTGCGCTGCTGAACTTGAAGAGGAATGCCGAGGCCAAGGACGCTTTTACGCAGGCGGCCTCGGTGAATAGCCCGTACAAAGGCCCGGCCCAGGACAAGTTAAAGGCCATGGCGACGCCGGCAAAACGCAAAGCGTCCTAGCTCGCCATCCGAAACTTTGGAGGTGGCTGGTGCATCTAAGACCGGTACTAGAAGCGTATTGAGGATCCCATGCAAAAGGATATATCCATGACAGAGATTGCGACATTTGGGGCCGGGTGCTTCTGGGGCGTCGAGGCGGCGTTTCAGGGCGTGCCTGGGGTGATTGATACCGCGGTCGGCTACAGCGGCGGGGAAACGCCTAATCCGACCTACAAAGATGTGTGCACCGACGAAACGGGACACGCGGAAGTGGTGCAAGTGACATTTGATCCAGCAAAAGTAAGCTACGAGAAACTGCTCGACGTGTTCTGGAAGGCGCACGATCCCACACAGGTGAACCGCCAGGGGCCGGACTTCGGCAGCCAGTACCGCACCGCGATTTTCTTTCACTCGCCCGAGCAGGAAGCTATCGCCAAGAAATCCCGCGCGGCCCTGGAAACCAGCGGCAAGTTCAAGCGCGCGATCGCCACGGAAATCACGCCCGCGGATACTTTCTATCGCGCCGAAGAATACCACCAGAAGTACCTGCAAAAACGCGGTGCCGCGTCCTGCCATTTCTGAAGAAATCGCAAAACTCATAACTGTCAAAGGCCGAGCAGATGCTCGGCCTTTATCATTTATATCGATGGTGTGCAGCCTGTGAGTGGCCCGACACATAGGTGACAGTTTGTACCGGACACATGGGTGACACTTTTTCCCTTTAGGGGAGGGAGTGATGGCTTGGAAGGAGTGTTCGGTTATGGATGAACGTGTTCGTTTTGTGGCGCGCTTGCTGGACGGTGAGAAGATGGCGGCGCTCTGTCGCGAGTTCGCCGTCTCGCGCAAGACCGGTTATAAGATATTCGAGCGCTATAAAGAGTCCGGTCTGGAAGCGCTGACGGATCTTTCCCGCCGGCCCTGGCGTTACGGCAACCAACTGCCCCAGCAGGTGGAGGCAGCGATCCTGAATCTCAAACGGGACAAGCCCTACTGGGGGGCGCGCAAGATTCGCGAACGTTTGCTGCGTCGCTTTTCCTGTGAGGTGAAGGTTCCTGCCCGCAGCACCATCCACGCCGTGCTCGATCGTCATGGGCTAGTTCAACGCCGTGGGCGCAAGCGCCACCATGCGCAGGGCACACCCTTGTCACTCGGACAGAAGCCCAACGAGCTGTGGTGCACCGACTATAAAGGCGAGTTTCTATTGGGCAACAAAAAATATTGCTATCCACTGACCGTCACCGATCACGCTTCACGCTATCTGCTCCTCTGTGAAGCTCTGGAATCTACCTGTGAAGCTCTCGCTTTTACGGCTTTTGAGCGTTTGTTTAAAGAGCGCGGTCTGCCGGCCAGCATCCGCTCGGACAACGGCGTGCCCTTCGCCTCGCCCAATTCGTTGTTCAACCTCTCCAAACTTTCCGTCTGGTGGTTGCGTCTGGGCATCACTATCGAACGCATCCAGCCTGGTCATCCGCAGCAGAACGGGCGGCATGAACGCATGCACCTTACGCTCAAAATGCAAACCACTCGCCTGCGGGTCTGAACAGCCTGCAGCAGCAAAGCAAATTCGATGATTTTCTCGAAGAGTTCAACAACGAGCGGCCTCATGAGGCGCTCGCCATGAAGTGTCCCGCGGAAATCTACACGCCGGCCATCCGCCCCTATCGCGGCCTGCCGGAACTTGCTTACCCGTTTCACGACCACACCATCCACGTCACCCACTGTGGGCGTATTTGTCTGCACCGCAAAAAAATTAATCTCAGCACGGTCTTTGCGGGACAAGCCCTGGGGATCAAAGAAGTGGAAGAAGGTATTTGGCTGGTCAGCTTTATGGAGTACGATCTCGGCTACATCGATCTGGAGGAAAAAACTCTGCAGCCTCTCGACAACCCTTTTGGCCCAAAAGTGTTACCGATGTAGCCGGTACGTTCTGTTACCTATGTGTCCGGGTCGGACCCACTTGAAAATGGCGGAGAGGGTGGGATTCGAACCCACGGTAGGGGTTAACCTACACACGCTTTCCAAGCGTGCGCCTTAAACCGCTCGGCCACCTCTCCCGCGATGGAAGCAACCTTACCAATTTAGCAGAAACTATGTCCCCGCGCACATTAGCGGTAATCAGCAGTCACTTCTTTCTTGCACAGACCGCTTATTCGTAGCGGAGAGCTTCGACGGGGTCGAGGCGGGCGGCTTTGATGGCGGGATACATGCCGAAGAAGAGGCCGACACTCATGGAGACGGCCACGGCAAGAATGATGGACCAGAGTGGGATGGAAGATGGGAGGCTGGGCACAACGAGATTGATGAGAAGGCTGATAGCACCGCCGAGCAAAACGCCGATGACGCCTCCCGCACCGGTGAGCACGACGGCTTCCGTCAAGAACTGCCAGATGACGTCGCGACGGCGTGCACCGATGGCTTTGCGCACGCCGATTTCGCGAGTTCGCTGCGTGACCGACATCAGCATGATGTTCATTACGCCCACGCCGCCAACGAGAAGCCCGATCGAGCTGATCACGGAAATCAAGAGAGCCACGGACGACGTAATCTGCCGAAACTGGTCGGCGATCTGCTGCGCGCTGGAAATGCCGAAATTGTCGGGCTTACTGAAAGGCACGTTTCTGCGGCGGCGCAACACGCCGCGGATTTGGTCCTCCGCTTCCGACATCTGACCGGGGTACGCCACTGCGCCGATGAAATGCTCGTCGTCCTCAGGGTTATGTTTGCGATAGCTGCGGTACGGCACCATCACCGCTCTGTCCGCGGACTGATCCTTGACGAACCCGCCCTTGCGCGGTTCCAGGACGCCAATCACTTCGTAGGTCACGCCCGTGATCATGATGGGTTTTCCTAGCGGATCCATATCCGGATACAAAGTCTTGGCTATGTCCGAGCCAATCAGGGCGACGTCCGCGCGGTGCAAGTTTTCCGCGTCGCTGAAGAAGCGTCCCTTTTCCGGATGAGCGTTGAAGACTTCCTCATTGGACGGAAGCGTCCCGTAATAATCCACGCCGGCCACTTCCTTGCTCAAATAGCGGGCGGTCACGATCCTCTGCGGAGGGCCTTCCGTCTGGACAATTCGCGGGAAGACCGTGGCCGTGACGGACTTCACCGCCGGACAGGACTGCCCGATGGCTTCCTCATCCTCCAAGGTAAGAGGTTTGCGCGCGCGTTCGTCGGCAGTAAGCCGGCCGGAATGGATGCCCGGATCGAAGCGAAAGATGAACAGTGTCTCCGGGCCGTAGTCGGAGAGGTACGCATTCACGTTCCCGTACACACCCACGAGAATAGAAACAACGGAGAGCAACGCGGTAATGCCAATCACCACCCCCAACACGGTGAGAAACGAGCGCATCTTGTTCTCACGCAGCGTGGTGAGAGCCATCTGTGCGTTTTCGCGGATGTGCATGCTCATTCCAATATCACCTGTCGCTAGGCTTCCTGCCGCAGCGCTTCAATGGGCGGCAAGGAAGCGGCCTTCTTTGCGGGATACACGCCGAAGAACACGCCCACGGCAGCGGAGATGACTTCAGCGATGACCACCGCAGAAAACGGGACGGACATGGGCACGGAGGTGGTCGCCTTGGTCAGCCCAGCGATGGCGTAGGCGAGGGTCACGCCCATAGCCCCGCCGATGGCCGCCATCACCGTCGCTTCCACCAAAAATTGCAGCATGATGTCACTCCGCCGTGCCCCCATCGCTTTGCGAATGCCAATCTCGCGCGTGCGCTCGGTGACCGTGGCGAGCATCACGTTCATAATGACCACGCCGCCAATCACCAGGAAAACCGAAACGACACCGACCATCGCCGTGGCGATCACACCTGTGAGGTTTTTCCAGAGGTCCATCAGCGTCGCAGAATCAAAGATGCCAAAGTTATCTTTTTCGTTCGGTGACAAATGCCGCCGCGCACGCATCAGCGCACGCGCTTCATCCTGCGTCCGCTCCATCCACTCCGCCCCTCGTGCTTGGATGTTCAGCCAAATCGTGTCGTTGGTGCCATACATTTTGAAATACATCTGAATTGGAATATACGCAAAGTTATCCTGAGACTGACCGAAAGCGGTCCCGATGGTTTTCGCCACGCCAACCACCTGGAACGGCCGCCCCTCGATCAAGATTTCGTGACCGATGGGGTCCACGCTGGGAAAGAGTTTCTTGGCAAGGTCATTTCCGATCATCGTTACCTGCGCGCGGCTCTGATCGTCGCCATCGGAGATGTAGCGGCCGTCCGCGGGTGTCACGATATCAATATCCACCATATTGGCGGTCACGCCGCGAATGTTGGTGTCGTCAATACTCTGCGAGCCGACGCGCACTTTTCCGCCCGTGCGGAGCTCTACACCCACTCGCAGGGGCAGCTTCATGTTTTCGCGAAGCGATTCGTAGTCGTCCCAGGTCACCTTCTTATTCCGCCGGTTGGCCTTCACAAACTCTTCCACGTCGGTGATCAGTGGAAAGCGCGTGAGCAGAAACACATTCGAACCCAGATTGGCAACGCGTTCGGCAATATAGCGATTCACTCCTGAAATCAAGGCAATCACAACGATGAGCGTGGATACCGAGAGGATAATTCCCAGCAGCATGAGAAATGACCGCATCTTATGCACGCGCAGCGTCTCCAGCGCTACCCCGATAGGTTCCCGCAGCGGCACACGCCCTCTCATCGGTACGGACTCTCCTGCGTGCATTCTACGCGAATCCCGCGCAAACCATGTTCACGAATTGGCCACCTATCCGCACCTGTCCACATTTGCGCGCCTCTGCTACAATTCTGAAATCAATTCCGGGATCGTCTAATCGGTAGGACATCAGCCTTTGGAGCTGAGTATCGTGGTTCGAGTCCACGTCCCGGAACCATCCCTCTTCTACTCTTACGCAGGGCCTTCCGAGATGTAGCATGGAGGCTCGTTCTCTAGCCTTAAATAAGGTTCCGGTACGGAAGGCCACTGAGTTCTAGTGGTCCTGGATGCTCACCCAACGGCGCAATCGCCTTTGCTCCCAAGCAACATATCGTGCGTGGATTCGAAGAAAAGCTGCATCGCATCACTTTTATTTATGCTAGAATGCGCCACGTTGAGCCACTACCAACGAGCGACGTTCCGGGGCCACGGCCAGGGGGATGGCGGATCTCGAAAACATAGACCCAATACCACTTAGGCCATGACACGATGGCGGGCTCGAACGCCATCCAATGGAAGCGTCTCTCACCAGAAAGGGGGCTCTCAAAAATGAATCGGATCCCGGTTCCCTCGACGGAAATAACCCAGGTGGGCTATCACGAAGACTCGGAGACGTTGGAAATCAAGTTTGTGCAAGGTGGGATCTATCAGTTTTTCAACGTGCCTTCGAAGGTGTACGACGAATTAATTCACTCTGCTTCCGTTGAGAAATACTACCATTCGAAGATTGGCGAGCGCTTCCCCTGCTCGCGCGTTAAGTAAAACTACCTGGCCCGGATAGAGGCCTCCCTCCGCAGATTGCGGAGGCCTTCTCTCCAAACCAGTTAGAGGCTGGCTCAACTTAGTAACCCGCCGCAGCAATCAGGCCTGCGCCGCACGCGTTGAAGTATACTCCGCTTGTTTTTCCGCTGAGCAGGACGCTCGCGGCCCACCCAGAAAATAGCTGCCTCAGCAGTTCTCTAAATCCCGTCTCTTTCCGTAGCGAAACGCCAGCGCGACCCCTAGGGTCATAAACCCAATCGGAGGAGCCACAAGTACGAGGACGCCTTTGCCGATAGCTCTCTGCCCTTCCTTGGATGTCGCCGCGGCCGAGCTGCGGCACATCGCGCAGCCCTGGCTGAACGCCGGCGTGGCAGACAAAAAGATTCCCAGAAGCAACAGTGCCGCGCGTACCTTCATTTCACCCCAATATGTAAAATGCGAAACGCGTCTGGGAAGAAAAAAATCGTCATGATGATCAGGCAACCGACCACGGAACATATCGTCGCCCACTTCATGACACTTACCTCGTACTTCAGGTGCATGAAGTAGCCGATGATCAAGGCCGCCTTGATAAACGACAATCCCAGCAGAATCGTCAGCATCTTCACCGGTGGCAGATTCTGATACGTTAGATAGACTTCGATCGCCGTCATCACTAGCAGCGCGGCCCACACATAAAAGAACAGCGGCTTGCTGTGATGCCGATGCTCCTCGGCAACCCGTTCCTCAATGGCGAGTTGAGTAGTGTCCATATCTCTCAGGCTCCTAGAGAATCTTTGCCGACATCAGATAGACCAGCGGGAAAATAAACATCCAGACGAGGTCCACGAAGTGCCAGTACAAGCCGGCGACTTCCACGTCGGACGAATCGTAGACCTTGGGCTTCAGCCACAAAATAATCGAGATCACGATGGCTGCGATCAAAAGCACGTGCGCGCCATAGTGGAACGGGCTATACACCGGCGTTCCCAGCCAGGCGACAAGCCAGAGCACCAGCAGAATCGGAATGAATTTTCGCCGCAGCGCGACGACTCCAAGATAAATCACGCCCAGCGTGACGTGCAGCATGTGCATTCCGGTCAGTCCAAAAAATGTAGCCGCAAATTGCGGAACCGTCTTGGAAACGTTCACAAATTCGCTAGCCGCTTCATGTCCCGGAACCGCTGGAAACATCGGCAGCGTCAGCCCCTCCGCGATCAAATTGCTCCACTCGCGCCCGTGAAGAACGATAAACCCGACTCCGCAAACCATGGTCGCAAGCAGCCACAGCGTCTGCGCCTTGGCGTTACGGTCCACCGAAGCTCGCACCGCCAGCACCATCGTTAGCGAACTCGTGAGCAAAAACGCCGTCATGACGGTGGCGTTGACAATGCTCGCCGAATGAAAGGGTGTGGGCCAATTCGCCGTGGAAATCCGCCCGTAGCTGTACGCGTAGAGCAGCGCGCCAAACGTCAGCGAATCGGAGAGCAGAAACAGCCACATCCCGATTTTCTTCGAGTACGTCCCGAACAATGACGGTTCGTAGACCGACGGGATGTCGTGCAGCGCGGATTCAGCCATGCGTTCGGCCTCCTGGTCAAAAATCTGCTCTTAGCTGGCAAACTCCAGCAAACACAAAATGTAAACCCACAGCCCGGCCATGAAATGCCAATACCACGCCGTGACATCCACCACGATGCTGCGCCTTGTCAACGAGAGGCCCAGAAGCGAAGCGACGCCCGCCCCAAGCAACGCAAGAACACCACCCAGCAAATGAACCGCGTGCGTGCCAGTCAGCAAATAAACAAAAGAACTGCTGGGCGTCGTGGCCACGTAAAACCCACTTGCGGCCAACTGACGCCACGCCATCCACTGCCCGAAAAGAAAAATAATTCCCAGCACAAGCGTCATCGGCAGCCACGGAATCCTGCTCTCACTGGCTGGCGGAACGCCCGGAATGGAATCAGCGGAAGCAAATACAGCCTCACCTCTGATTTGCCGCCGCGCCAGCTCCATGAACACACTGCTCAACACCAACACGCCCGTGTTGATCAACAGCAACTTGGGAAGCGTCACTGGAATCCAATCGCGCACCAGCGTCGCCGTGCGTGGGTCCAGCGACGGCAACCCTTGCCGCACCACATACGCGCTGGTAAACGAAACGAACAGCATCAGCACCGGCGTGAGCGCCACCAGTAGCCCAAGCCGCGCCCGCCGCAAACGTGTGGCGTAATCCGGCAAACCAGAATCGGGGCGATCGCCACTGCCACCCGCCAAAGCCGGCGGCAGAATGCCGTCGTCGCCCAGAGCAACTCTGGGGTCTGTTACCGTCGCAGTGGTGGAAAAACTGGCCATGGTTGGTTAGTGCGCCGGCTCGATTTCCGGATCCGTCTGCATCACATAATCACGCGGCGCGCCGGGCACGCCGTACTCGTACGGCCCGTTGTGCACCACCGGGGTATGCCCGCCAAAATTGTCGTGAGGCGGCGGCGTCGCGGTCGTCCACTCGAGCGTCGTCGCTTCCCACGGATTGTCCACGGCCTTCTTCCCCTTGAACATGCTCCAGAAAAGATTGACGAGGAAGATCAATTGACCCGCGATAGTGATGAACGCTGCATACGTGATGAACTTCTGCAGAGGAATCAGGTCGAGGAGATAACCGACCTCGGTCATCTGCGAATAGCGCCGCGGCATCCCCGCCATTCCCAGATAATGCATGGGCATGAAGATCGCGTACGTGCCGATAAAACTGAACCAGAAGTGCCACCGCGCCAGCGATTCGTTCATCATGCGCCCAAACATTTTTGGGAACCAATAATAGGTTGCCGCAAAAATCCCGAAGATGGACGCCACACCCATAATCAAATGGAAGTGCCCCGGCACAAAGTAGGTGTCATGCAGTTGAATGTCGAGCACCGGCTGCGCCAGGAAGGGCCCGCTGATTCCGCCGGAAACGAAAAGCGAAACGAATCCGATGGCAAAAAGCATCGGCGAATCAAAACGAATCCTCCCGCCCCAAATCGTCCCCAGCCAGTTGAACGTTTTAATCGCCGAAGGCACGCCGATTCCCATGGTCATAATGGAAAACGCAAAAGCCGTATACGGGCTCATGCCGCTCATGAACATGTGGTGGCCCCAGACCATGAAGCCCAGGAACCCGATGCCCAGAATGGCGTACACCATCGCCTTGTAGCCAAAGATGGGCTTGCGCGAAAAAACGGAAAGCAGCTGCGACGCCAAGCCCATGGCCGGCAAAATGGCGATGTAAACTTCGGGGTGCCCGAAAAACCAGAACAGGTGCTGCCACAAAAGTGGCGAGCCGCCTTTGTGCCCCGTGAGTTGCCCGTTCACCGTAATCAGCGGTACATAGAAGCTGGTCCCCAGATTGCGGTCCATCAGCAGCAGAATGCCAGCAGAGAGCAGAACGCCGAACGCCAGCAAACCGAGAATCGCCGTGACAAACCACGCCCACACCGTCAGCGGCATGCGCATCATGGTCATGCCTTTGGCGCGCATATCCAGCGTCGTGGTGATGAAGTTCAGCGCACCCATCAATGCGCCGATGCAGAAAATCGCGATGCTGATGATCCACAAATCCGCCCCGAGTCCTTCGCCCGGCCCAGTCGATTGCACGGCGCTCAACGGCGCGTAACCAGTCCAACCGTGAAGCGGCGCTCCACCCGCAACGAAAAACGCCGCGATCATCACAATGAAGCCCACAAGCGTGGTCCAGAACGACAGCATGTTCAGCACTGGGAACGCCATATCCGGCGCCCCGATCTGAATCGGCAGGAAATAATTCCCAAAGCCGCCCTGCGGGGCAGTCGTAAGCACGAAAAACACCATGATGGTGCCGTGCATGGTCACCAGTGTCAGGTACGTTTCCGGTTTGATGTCCCCCAGCAGCGGCAGCGCCACCGTCGGCCAGATCAAATGTATGCGCATCAGCAGCGAGAGGAACATCCCAACGAAAACGGCCACCAGCGCGAGAAAATAATATTGCAGCCCGATCACCTTGTGATCGAGACTGAAGACCCACTTTCGAATGAATCCCTGCGGTGCCCCGTGCGCGTGAGCTGCCTGGACAGCCGATTCGTGAGTAGACATGGTTATAGTTTCTCCGCCTCCCGTGCCGCCAGCCATTTATCAAACTCTTCCGGCGTGACCACTCTCACGATCCCGTGCATTTTGTAATGCCCCAGCCCGCACAGTTCCGCGCACAAAATTTCATACTCTCCCGTTTGTATGGGCGTGAAATGCATGTGAATCGCCAGGCCGGGCACGGCGTCCTGTTTGAAGCGCATCTGCGGAATGAAAAAACTGTGAATCACGTCGTGGGCGCGCAAAATCACTTCGATCTCGCGGTTCACCGGCACCACCATCACTCCGCTCACCACATCATCTTTGGAAGCCGGGTCTTTGGTATCGAGGCCGAGCGCCGCCTCGCCGCCCGCCGAAGCATCCTCAAGCTCGGGATTCGTCGCGCCAAATTTTCCATCCGGCCCGGGATAGCGGAAATACCACGCGAACTGCATCCCCGTCACTTCCACCTGCACCGAATCCGCCGCCGCGGGACGGAATCGCTCCGACGCCCAGATCGAACTGCTGGTCAGGTTCAAGCCCACAAATAGAATTGTAGTCAGCACCGTCCACACAATCTCCAGCGTCGTGTTCCCGTGCGAATACGAAACCTTCGCCGGGTTCCCGCGATCGCGGAAGCTCCACACCAGATACCCCAGTGCCACCTGCGCCGCCACAAACACAATCCCCATCAAAATAAACGTGGTTGTAAAGTGGTGGTCAATGCCCGCGGCCGCCGCCGACGCTCCCACTGGCAACCACCACGTTTTCGCGATGAAAAAATATGTGCTGATGAAGGTGATCAGCCAGATGACTGCTAGAAGAACGAGGCCCATTGCGCGAGACCCCCGAGTTGGATTCTCGGCCTTCCCCACTGAGGCCCTGCTCGAATTCTCCAAAATCAGAGAAGTGGGGGATGGAAACCGGGGCGAATATATCACAGGTTTTTCTGAGCGCAAGCGGCTTCTTGAATCTCTTCTTTCTCTCTCCGCGAACTTTCTCCTCGAAATGCGCCCTAAATTTTTCTTTGCCAACACCGCAAAGACGCATTGACGAATTTTTTTGATTTGAGTAATATCCGTTTCGTCTCAGGGGGGTCCAGCGAAAATGTTGAGGACCTCGCGATGTTTTCGAGAAGCACTTCTCCAATCCGTCGGGCCCCGGACGCCTGCTGCGGTGGCGCTCCTTCCCTATAATTTTTCCAGTTCCTTCGAAGAAGTTTCCGCGACACGCAGAGATTTCCGCTGTATTGTGCGCACTAGATCAAAATCATTGTTCCTGCGAAGTGCAAATCCGGACCAATTTAGCTTCGAGCCCGGCTTTGCCGGGGCCGAGGGGGCCAAAACGTAAGGGGGATCGGGCGGCACATTCCTTGGCCGCCAATTTTTTTCGAGGACCAGTTAACCAGGAGGCATCGCATGGCGGGCTCGGAGAGCGATTCGGCCAAACCGAAGCCGGAAGCAGCGAAGACACCAGCTGCCGGTGGCGGAGACGCGACGAAGTATGTTGGTACGCCTGCCGTCGGTACCTCCAAAGCCGCAGCCGCGGGCGGTCTGGCCACCGTTGGCCCGCCTCCCAGCCAGGTGAACGAACATCGCCGCCGCCTCGTGTGGTGCGCGGTCACCGGATTTCTCGGCGCGTGGTTTATTGCTTTCCTTCGTTTCTTTCTTCCGCGTACCCTGTTCGAACCTCCCACCATTTTCAAAATCGGTTACGCCTCGGACTACGCTCTGGGGGTGGATACCAAGTGGCAGCAGAAGTACCGCATCTGGGTGGACCGCACCCCCGATCGCGTCTTTGTGATCTACGCGCGCTGCACGCATCTCGGCTGCACGCCCGACTGGAAGGCCGGCGAGAACAAGTTTAAGTGCCCCTGCCACGGCAGCGGATACGACAGCGAAGGCGTCAACTTCGAAGGGCCAGCACCGCGTCCGATGGACCGCGCGCATGTCGAGATAGCTCCCGACGGCCAAATTATCGTGGATACTTCCCGGCTCTATCAGTGGCCCAAGGGACAACCGAGTCATTTCAGCGATCCCGGTTCGTTTCTGTCGGTGTAACTGAGCACCGAACGGATCTGCGAGCGCGAGTGAACGCCTAAGACAGTAGAGATTTCGAACCGGTCCAGGGGGAGCAAACGATGCCCGACGAAAAAAGCCCGAACGGTAAGAATGGCAAGTCCGTTGGCCTGGTCGAACGCGTCACCACCGGCGTGAAAGAGGACCTCGAGTCTTTGAAGACCGACCTGCCTGCCAAAGCCAAAGAGCAGATGGAAATTCTAAGTAAGCCCACCAAGACCCAGGTCTTCACCTCTATTTTTCGCCACAAGCACGACGACACCCCGCGCAACCGTGCCCTCGGTGTTCTTTCCAACGTCTTCCTGCATTTGCATCCCGCCAAAATCAATCGCGACGCCGTGCGCTACAGCTACACCTGGGGCATGGGCGGAATCACTTTTTATCTGTTCATCGTGCTGACGCTCACCGGCGTCATGCTCATGTTCTATTATCACCCCAGCAAAGTGCAGGCCTTCCGCGACGTCCTCTACCTTGAACACGACGTTCCCTACGGCAAACTCCTTCGCAACATGCACCGCTGGGCCGCGCACTTGATGGTCATCGCCGTCGAACTGCACATGTTCCGCGTGTTCCTGACCGGCTCCTACAAAAAGCCCCGCGAGTTCAACTGGAACGTGGGCGTCATCCTTCTCGTGCTGACGCTGCTCCTCTCCTTCACCGGCTACTTGCTGCCCGATGATCAACTCGGCTTCTGGGCCGTGACCGTTGGCACCAACATGGCGCGCGCCACTCCCGGCCTCGGCAATGAAGGCCCCTTCGCCCCGTCCTTCATAACTCCTTACAACGATGTGCGCTTCGGCCTGCTCGGCGGCTCCATCGTGGACGCCAATGCGCTCCTGCGCTCCTACATCTGGCATTGCATCGGCATCCCCATCATCGCTTCCATCTTCATGATCCTGCACTTCTGGCGCGTGCGTAAGGACGGCGGCATCTCGGGCCCTGCGGCGGTCGTGCTCGACTCCGAAGTAAAGGAGGCGAAGAAGTAGCCATGGATTGGAAGCAACTGTGGGAAATCCTCTCTGCTGCGGACAACGTGCCGATCATCGCCATGATTCCGCTGTTGGCGTTTTATATTTATCTCGCCTGGAAGCAAGCGCATGCAAATGATCTGTTGATCGAGCAGCTCGCCGGTGATGCCGCGCTCGCAAAAACGCATCACCGCAAAGCCTGGCCCTTCAAACCCGGCTGGGCCAAAGAAGTCCACGTCTGGCCATTCCTGCTGCGCGTGGAATTCCTCGCGGCCATCATCGTCACCATTATCCTGATGATCTGGTCCATCACCTTAAACGCCCCGCTCGAGGAGCCGGCCAATCCCAACCTGACTATGAACCCGGCGAAAGCGCCGTGGTATTTCCTCGGCTTGCAGGAAATGCTGGTGTACTTCGATCCCTGGATCGCGGGGGTGGTCATGCCCACCCTCATCATCGTCGGCTTGATGGTTATACCTTATATAGATACCAATCCTCTGGGCGCCGGCTACTACACCTGGAAGCAGCGCAAATTTGCGATTTCAACATTTTTATTCGGCTTCATCATTTTGTGGGTCTCCATGATTTTCATCGGCACCTTCATCCGCGGCCCTGGATGGCAATGGTTCTGGCCCGGACAAACCTGGGACCACAACCGCCTCATCTACGAGGTCAACCGCGACTTGCCCGATCTTTTCGGCATCACATCGAATTGGGGCAAAGGCATTTTCGGCGCCATAGTCGTCGGCGGTTTCTTCGCCATCGGCGGCCTGCTGGTTCACGCCTTTTTCCGCCGGCACAACGCCAAGGACTACAAGCGCATGAGCCTGCTGCAGTATTCCATCATGATGACGTTTTTTCTCACCATGCTCGGCTTGCCCATCAAAATTTTCTTGCGCCTGCTTTTTCACATCAAGTACGTCTGGATTACGCCCTGGTTTAACGTTTAGGAGGAACTGGTGCCCGAGAAGCCCATCCCCGAAGACGATCCGGTAGTCAGCAAATCACTAGCGCCGCATTATCTGATTTGCATGGTCATCCTCATGGCCACTTTTTTCTGGGCCATGTGGGACGAAGATTTCGGCCAGCGCCCGTGGAAAACCTTCCAGCATGAATGGAAAAATCGCTATTCCGCATTTTTGAAGAGCGCCGTCGTTCAGTCCGGCGATTCGCAGAAGCAAGTCCAGTCCAGCGCCGACTATCAGAAACTCCAGCAGGATTACGATAGTGCCAGGCAGGCCGCTACTCCGCGCATCAAGGAAATCAATGAAAAGCTCCATGATTTAAGCGCCCAAATTTTGGCCGTGCAGAACGTCTTCACCGACCGTCGCGCGTATGTCAACGCCTTGACGTATATCATCGAAACGGAAACAAGCCCCTCCTCGAAGAAGAGCAAGCAAGAAGACCTCGCCGCCTACAAACAGAAAAAAACCACCGTCGAAATGCCCGACGGAAAGAAGCAGGACTTTGACTTCGACCATCTCGAAGAAACCTACAACGATCTGAAAAACGAGCGCACCCAATTGAGCGCCGAACTCGGAGAGCTCATCAAGCCCGTCAACGAGAAAAAACAGTTGGTGGATTCCTACCTCTCCGATCACATGGTGAGCCTGACGCCCTCGCAGCTCACGAACTTGCTCAACGGCGTGGACGCCTGGACGCCGAAAATTCGCCAGATAAACGTCAACGAGCACAACGCCGATCTCGTCCGGGAAGACAGCTCAAATATCGTCGACCGCTGCGAGTCCTGCCACATGGATATTCGTGAGCCGGTCAAACTGACCGCCGCTGCTATGGCCGCAAAGGGCAAGAGGCCCGACGAATATGCGCGCGCCTTCACCAGCCATCCCGAGCCCGGCCTTCTAAAAATTCACGACCCGGACAAGTTCGGCTGCACGCCCTGCCACCAGGGTAATGGCCGCGCCACCACCAGCGTTGAAAAAGCCCACGGCAACTACGAGCACTGGCTCTGGCCTCTTTTCTCCAAGGGAAATTACGAATCCGGCTGCCAGATTTGCCACTCCGCGGACATGGTCCTCGTCAGCAACGACGTCGGCTGGACGCTCAGCGAAGGCAAAGATCTCTTCCGCCAGCGCGGCTGCATGGGCTGTCACCGCTACGAAGGCTATGACAAGGAGCCCGAAGATCTCCTCTCCATCGGCCAGCAGATCAAGCAAATCGAGCAGGAAAAAAGGGACAACACAAAAGAAGCCGACGATCTGATGAAGCAGGCCGATAAGGCCGACACCAACGATGAGGCCAATCGGCTCAACGACCGCGCCGTCGCTCTGCGTGTGACCAACAGTAAACTCGACCTGCGCATCGTCCAGCTAGATCGCTCCACCAAGAGCCTCTTGCAAGACTTGAAAAAGGTCGGCCCGAATCTCAAAGACGTGCGCCTCAAACTAAATCAAAATTGGATTCCCGTTTGGCTCAAGAAGCCCACTGATTTCCGCGCCACCACCAAGATGCCGAATTTCCGCCTCAACGACGACCAGATCAAAGCCATCTCCGCCTACATCTGGCAATCCGGCCTGACCGATCCCCTGCCCAAGCACAAAATGGGCGACGCCGCTCACGGCAAAGAGCTGTTCGAAACCCGCGGCTGCCTCGCCTGCCACTCCATCAAGGAAGGCGACGAAATCGAGGGCGGAACCTTCGCCGCCAATCTCACCCGCGTCGGCGAAAAAGATAATTACGACTATCTCGTCCGCTGGGTTCACAACGCCCGCGAACGCACGCGCCCCTATTGCCCCTACGAGAAAAAAGACATCGGCCCCGACGATTACAAGAAGAAGGGGCTGCCCTACGTCTTCGATCTGGACCACAGCAAGTGCCCCAACGACGGTCACGAACTGCAAGTCCAGAACATGACCGTGATGCCCAGCCTGCGTCTCTCTCCCTCGGATGCCGAGGACATCGCCAGCTACCTCATCACGTTGAAGAAACAAGAGCCCTCGGCCTATCCCGACGCCTCCTTCATGAACGACCCCAAGCTCAAGGACGAAGGGAAAAAGTGGATTCGCCATTTCGGTTGCGCCGGCTGCCATGAAATTTCCGGCCTCGAAGACGAAGGCCGCATCGGCACCGAACTCACCACCGAAGGCAGCAAGCCCATCGAGCGCCTGGACTTCGCGTTGTTCACCGAAACAGCCCAGCGCGGCAACGTCGAACCCATCACCGACGCCGACGATTTGGCGCGTCTGCCCGAAGGCCCTGCCAAGCTCCCTTGGTACAACCAAAAAGGATTCTTCGAGCACAAACTTGCGGAACCCAATATCTGGGATAAAGGCAAAATTAAGCCCGAAACCGAAAAGTTGCGAATGCCCAACCTGCACCTCACCAAGGAACAGGTTCGCGCACTCACCACCTTCCTCCTTGGCAGTCAGGAAAATCCGCTTCCCCCAAGCTATCTATACCGCCCCGAAGACTATCGCCGCGATATTCAAGAGGGCTGGTGGGTGGTCAAAAAATACAACTGCATGGGCTGCCACCAGTTGATTCCCGGCCAGCGCACTTCGCTCATGTCCATGGCCCGTTACAAAGATGCGCAGGAACAGCTTCCTCCGAAGCTGCTGACCGAAGGCGCGCGCGTCGAGCCCGAATGGTTGCTCCATTTCTTGAACAATCCTTCGCTCACCGACAAAGACACCAACCGCAACGGCGTGCGTTCCTATCTGCAAGTCCGCATGCCAACCTTCTCCTTCTCCGAAAACGAGCTCGGCAAACTCGTGCGCTTCTTCCAGGCTCTTTCGCGCCAGCCATTCCCGTACATTCCGCAGGACGTTCCTCTTCTGACGGCGAAAGAAACGGACATGGCGCGCAGCCTTTTCAGCAGCACCGCCGCGCCCTGCCTGAAATGTCACGCCACCGGCGATCCGGCCCACGATAAATTCGCCACCGCGCCGAATTTCCTGCAAGCTCGCGGCCGCCTGAAACCCGATTGGATGGAGCGCTGGATCATCGATCCGCAAGCCATCAGCCCCGGCACCTCCATGCCTTCCGGCCTCTTCAAGCGCGACAACGGCCACTGGGTCTTCTCCGGCCCCACTCCCGCTTCCTTTCAGGGCTATGATAAGGATCAAACCAAACTCCTCGTGGATTACATTCTCCAGCTCACTCCCGAGGAACAGCGAAGAGTGGGCGCGGCCATGAGCCACGCGCGCGCGTCAAATTCTGGCGCGTCATCTACCGGCAAGACAGCCGGCGGTGCTGGCGGTTCCAAATAAATTTTTGTGAGTTTTCAAAACTTAGGAGAGGTAGCACAAAAAAATGAATACGAAAACGTGGATGAAACTTTGTTGTATGCTGGCACTGCTCGGACTCGTCCTCGCAGGCTGCGGCAATAAGGAACCCGCCGCGGAACAACCCGCAGCCCCTGCGGCATCTTCCGCTCCCGCCGCGACGCCCATCGATCCCGCCACGGCCGCCAGCATCAGCGGCACCGTGAAGCTCGATGGCGCCGCTCCCAAGGCCGCCATGATAGACATGAGCCAGGACCCCGCCTGCAAAGGCATGAACATGGCCGAAAACGTTGTCGCCGGCGGCGGCAATCTCTCCAACGTTTTCGTCTACGTGAAGGACGGCTTGGGCTCGCGCACCTTCGACGCTCCCACCGCCGTCATCACTCTCGATCAGAGCGGCTGCAAATATCATCCTCACGTCCTCGGCGTCATGACCGGCCAGACCATCAAAATCGTCAACAGCGACCCGACCACGCACAACATCCATCCCACGCCAAAAGACAATCGCGAGTGGAACGAGTCGCAACCGCCATCATCCGCCCCGCTCGAAAAAACGTTCGCCCGCGAAGAAATAATGCTCCCCGTCAAGTGCAACCAGCACCCCTGGATGCGCATGTTCGTCAACGTCGTGAAGAGCCCCTTCTACGCCGTCACCGGTCCCGACGGAAAATTTGAAATCAAGGGCCTGCCGCCCGGCGACTACACCATCGCCTTCGTCCAGGAAAAACTCGGCGAACAAGACGTGAAAGTGACCCTGGCCGCCAAAGACACAAAAACGCTAGACGCCACCTTCAAACCCTGACGTATGCTGTCTCTATTTGTAGTGGCGCAGCTTGCTGCGCCACTACAAGTAACCACGGCTCGCATAGTTGGCTTTGCTGGTGAAATTAGTAGAGGCCAAGTATTTGAATTACGGGAGCAAAGCAAAAGAATCAAGAACAAAAACAAAATCTCTCTGTTCTTACTGAAAACTGAGAACTGACCACTGTGAACATTCTTTGTAAGGAGGTTTCTTGCTCCCTCTGATGCTCCTAATCTCCATCCTGCTCGGCCTAATCCCCCTCGCGGGCATCGCGTGGATCATCGTCAGCGGCACCATCACCACCGTCGACGGCCTCTTCGAAAGCCTCATCATGCTAAGCATCTCAGGAATCTTTTTCCTAAATGTCTTCTGGGAACTCCGCGACCACGGCTTCCTGGGAAAACCCAAAGCCGCACCAGCAACCGCCAAGCCCGCGCCGCCCTCCGAAGATAGTTAACGGCCCATTTGGAGTGCGGGAGCCCAGCTCCCGCTTTTGCGTTTGAAGATGCGCTCAAAAGTTTCTCTTGAGCGCGCAATGTCCCGATCAAAATGATCTCTCCCTCATGTTCCGCCACTAACATCCGATTCAGGTTATAGTGCATCCCAGAAACGGAGCGAGCAGTTTCGCCACGAAATGTCCACCTCACCATCCTCTCCTGAATCCACCTCCCCCTCCTCTTCCCCGCATCACAAAATGTCCCCGCGCAATCGCGCCCTCTTCTTCCTCACTGCCTGGCTCATCGTCCTCATGCCCTTCCTCTTCTGGTGGAACACTTGGTTCGGCCGCCAACTCTCCGATAAACAAATCTCCGAATACCTGGCCGACGAAAAGCACCCCCGCCACATCCAGCATGCGCTCGTCCAGCTCGGCGAACACTTGACTCGCCACGATGCCCGCGTCGTTCCTCTGTATCCAGATCTAATCCGCCTCTCCACCCATCCCGTCGAGGAAGTCCGCAACACCGACGCCTGGGTCATGGGCCAGGACACCTCCCAACCCGCTTTCCACGAAGCCCTCCTAAAAATGTTGAACGATTCTTCCCCCATGGTCCGCGGCAACGCAGCTCTCTCCCTCATCCGCTTCGGCGACGCCTCCGGCCGCCTCCAAATCGTCGCTCTCCTGCAACCCGCAAAACTAACCGCCCCCACCGCCGGCCGCGTCACCGACACCGACAAAGTCGGTACCGCCATCCATCAAAACGGCCTGATCGCAAAAATTCAAAACGGCGATCAAACCACAGAAGTCCGCACACCGATCGCCGGCCGAATTCGCTCGCTCGACGTAGCTCCGGGAACGAATGTCGCCGCCGGAACCGAAATCGCCACCGTCGATCCCGGCGACGAGCAAGTCTGGGAAGCCTTGCGCGCCCTCTATCTCATCGGTCAACTCGACGACCTTCCCTCCATCCGCATCTACGAACGCGAACTCCCCGAAATCTCCGGCCGCGTCCGCCAGCAAGCCCTCCTCACCGAAAAATCCATCCGCGACCGCGCCGCGCGCTAACTCATTCAGAGCTGCGATTACACCAAAACAGCACATCCCAAACGTGGGTAGCGGGTCAGTTTCCGATTAGCGCTAACCAGGCACTACGCGATACGGACAAGGCTTACAATGTCCCAAGGTGTTCCATTTGGGCAGCGGAGGCAGGCATGGGACGTTTCGTTTGCACTCTACTTTTCGCGTTTATCGCAGTCTCCCCATTATTGGGTCAGAAATCAGAGAGGCCAGTGGTTGCCGTGTCCTGTACCGCAGACAAGCAATCACTCATGCAAGGCGACTCCCTAAATCTGACGGTCACTCTAGAAAATCGCGGCTCATCGGGCGTTTACGTCTACCGGACATTGGAGTGGGGCTGGGCAGGGATTGGATTTACGCTCACGAATGAGAAGGGGGATGTTGTGCGTCCGCAGAAATATCCTATTCCACTCCCTCCTCCGCCCATATATGACAAATCTCAACTGGTAGGTTTGGCTCCTGGATATTTCTTTGGTACGCGCATGGTCTTTGACCTTTCTCATTACGCGCTGAACCCCGGGGTCTATTACGTTCAGGTTTCATATCGGAGCAATTATCCGAAGGAAGAGGGTTTTGGTTTGTCGTTGCTCACATCCGACGACGGCGAATTTCGTAGCAACAAGATTCAGATCCAGGTCCGTCCAAAGTGAAGCTTGTCCGTCTCGCGCGAGTTTCCTTATCGGACCGAACCAGATATCGCGCTTGCCTGGCCTTTGCCGCTGACCGCGAGCGTACGTTGGACCGAGATCGCTAGCCGCAGAAAAAAAACTGAGCCGGCGCACCACCCGGCTCAGCCACTTGGTTGCTGCTTCAATTCACTTTTTATCTGTGTCGTCGTCACCATGTTCTTTCGGAGCCAGCGCCACTCCTCGAAACACTTCCCCCGCCTTTGCGGAACGAAGCGTCACGAAATGGCCCAGCCGGTCATCCCTGTCGTGATCGCCATCACCCGTAGGCAACGTCGTGGCATCCAGCCGGTCCGTAACCTTCACCAGCTTGTTCGGATCCGCCCCCGTATCGCCGTTCGCGCTGATCGTGGACGTAATCGCGTAAATCGTCACCGTCCCGTCATGATTGTGCTGTCCGGTGATGTTCCGGCATCCGCCCGTTGCGGGGTTTATCGCTGGCGGATAATTCTCGATTCCATAGGGCACTCCAATGTTCAATCCATCTTGCAGCACGTAGAGCATGGTCCACGTTCCGTTCACCAAACTCCACTTCTGCAAGCCGGCCGTGGCCAACGATTGCGCGTCCGCCACATTTCCATTCACCGCCGGCGTCACCAGCGTCCCGTCGCCCTCGTCACAGACATACAGCGTAGTCGCGTTGGCGAACCAAATCCCGAACGGAAAGTCCGTCGAAGTGCTCGCCAAAGTGTTCGGGAATCCCGGCAGAATCGTAATCGGTACGGTCGCGAGCTCCGCCGCCGTACCCGTTGGCAGGGTCCCCGCGGTTCCCACTTGATACACGGTATTGATGCCATTTCCACCGCTGCCCTTGGTGATGTACAGCGTGTTGTTGAAGATGGTCATCCCGCGGAAGTTTGTATCCTTACCTGGCTTGTCCGATCCGAATAGGAGTCGCCCAATCATGCCGATGTTCGGTGGCACCGGAGGAGTCCCGCTAGGCACCAGCGTCTCAGAACCCGTCGCATTGACGAGCTCAATCCCGCTCGGCGTAGTCGAAAGTTGTTTCTTCGAAAGGTTTCCGCTGTTGTCGTTCCCCACCATGTAATACTGGCCATTCCCACCTTTAATCGCCGCGCGCCCGTTATCTCCGCTGTACGCGTTACCATCGGTGATTTTCAGGTGACCGTGTGCATCCACTTCCGCCACCGCCCGGTAATACGCCGTCGGAACAACGGGAAGATTCGAATCCGTCGTGATCACCGGATTCGTCAGGTCGCAAACGCCCGGCGTGTTCGAAGCCGACACATCCAGCAAATTCGGCGCCGTGGGCGAAACCGGAAAACCTCCGCAGCCTGGACCGCCTTGATACGCCATGAACGTGATGGATTTCCCGTCAATCGAGCGGTTCAGCGCCAGCTCGGATTTCGAACTGAAGCTCGTTACAATCCGATCGCTCGGAATGCGCAGCGTGCCCAAATGCCGCCCATCCGTCGTTAGATTGTCGAGGAAAATCGGCGAAGTGACTCCAAAGCTCCCGTCGGAACCGGAATTGTTCCAGACGTTGTGCGAGTCGTTGAGGTTCGGAAATTCTCCATTGTCGCTCGCCACGCCGCATGGGACCGCCACCTCAACCACTCCATTCGTCGTCGTTGGCACTGCAACGTTGGTGCTGCCGTTTGGACCACCGGGGCACCCCAGCGGCAACGTCTCTCCGATCGTCACCGTCTCGGCCGTTCCCTCATACACGCTTCGGCTCAACACTAAACTATCGTCTTGAAATTCAAAATGATCGGAGCGCCGGTCGTCTCTATCGCGTCTGTCGTGACCAGTGAGCAACCCGGCTGCGGTTCCCACAAATACTAGAGCTACTACTACTGTGGCTGGAAAGAATTTCTTGTTCAAGTGTCCCTCCTACGGGCCTGCCAACTTCACACGTCTTCCCGCAGGACGGATTAAAATCTCGCAAACATTTCATCAATTGCTGATGAACCCTGACTCACAGATTTTTCCCGACGCGCAACGGTCCGGGAGCCTACCCAACGTCGTGCTGCCGGCTAATTGCTCCTCTTCAGCAGCCCCTGATCAGGGCAGGACGGGCCCTGCCCGGCATTTCGGACAGTACCGCTTTGGAACACCCTGCCCTTCCGTCCATCTGACGTACCCTTCCTCACCCTCGCTATGCTTCCTTAGGGCTCGCGGTGTGGGGCGAGCCGAGGAGGGGGCGATGTTCCGCATACGTATCCTTATTCTCTTGGGGCTTTCTTTTCTGGCGGCCTCAGCCGCTTGGGCTGACGACGTGGGCTACATTGACTGTTCCGCCCATTCCGAAGGCACTCAGGTTTTCGGCAAACCGCGGAAGTCTCCCGACGTTGTGGCCACCGTGCCCTGCGGCGAGCGCTTCACCATCCTGGTCTACGGGTTTGTCTTCTCTCAGATTCAGACGAGCAATGGAACGGTAGGCTACGTCTATTCGAACATCATCGCGCTCGACCGTCTCGCCACGTCCGTCCAGCGCACCGGCTCCATACAAATGGCTTCCGTCAAAACGAAAATCCCCAGCACGCCTGCGCCTGCACCCGTTGCCAAGCCGAATCCACCCGCGCAGCCTCAGCCCGCACCAGCACAAGTAGCCGCAACGCAGCCGGCCTCGTCGCAACCGTCGACGCCCGCAACTTCTGTAGCCTCAACGTCCGCTCCAGTTGCCTCGGCATCGGACTCGAGCACCGCGGAAATCACTCTGACCTCCGCGCCAGCCGCACCCGCGCAACCTCCACCGGCATCAGCTCCCGCGTCTTCAACGCAAACAGTCTCCGCGAAACCTCTCGCGCCATCGCAGTCGGCTGCGGCTCCAGTTTCCGCGCCGACTTCGCCCACGCCTGCTTCAAATCCGCCTGAGCCAGCCGCCACGGTTGCACAGCCAGCTCAACCTGCGGCCGCGCAACCCGACCCCGCTCCGGCGGCTGCACCGGAACCCGCTCCTGCGCCCATCCGACCGGCCAGCTCCCCAACCAGCTGGGAGAAGCCTCTCCCCAGCGTTCGAACCACACCTTTAATGGAATTCTTCGGCGGCTACTCCTTCGCCCGTTTGCCCGGCAGCGGTCCCGGCAACAATCTCAATGGCGCGCTCGGCTCCTTCGGTTGGAGTTTCAGGCCCTGGTTGCAGCTCACCGCCGACACCAGCTACAACTACGTCAACGTCACCGGCGGCAAAGATGTCATCTACGGGAATCATTACGGCCCGCGTTTCTTCCGTCGCGGACATAATCGCTGGGGCATCACCCCGTTTGGCGAAGCCCTTATTGGCGGCTCGCGCGAAGACACCACCATCACCGGTGTCGGCGGCTACACCACTTCGAGTAATTGCATCTCCTACAAAGTGGGCGGCGGCCTGGATATTCACCCTTCCCGCCACTGGGACATTCGCGTCTTCGACGCGGACTACTACCGCACCGCTTTCGGCACCGGCTTGCACCAAAACAACTACTGGGTCTCTACCGGCGTCGTCTTCCGTCTCTTCGGCGGCCGCGAATAACCTCGCGCACAACCTAATAAAATGTAGAGGCGGCCCATCAGGGCCGCCTTTATGTTCCTCTTGATCGCCGAATGTTTTTCAGCGTCCTTTCATGTGCCTCTCCAGCGCTTTCATTCCCTGGTGCGCCTTGATGGACCACCCCACCGCTACAAACGCCAGCGCGGAGAGTATCGCGCCAGCCAGCACGCCTTCCTCCGCATTCGGTCCGGAATTGTTCAACGATTCCCGCAGCAAATAACTCCCCGCCACCAGGAATGCCGCCGCCAAACACAATCCGAAATATTTTCCCCTCTTCATACCGGCCGCTCTTTAATCTCGGCGAGCAGTTCGTGAACCTTGTTCGCTTCCAGCCGTTCGTCTCGCCGCAAGCGCAGCAGCTCCTCTTCCGTGACTACGCAATCCGCCACGCTGAAGAGCAGCGTTCCGTCCTGCCTGCGGTACGGTCCGCTCACCGCAATCCCATGCGTGCGCATCGTTTGCACGGCGGAATTTAGAATTTTGCGCTGCTTGCGGTAGGCGAGAATACCCATGGCACGTCCTTGGGGAGGGTCACCCCAAGTTTCTCTTCACCGCTCGGCACTTGACAAGGGATGCAAGTAAAGAATGCTACCTAAGTGACAACCCGCAATTGAAAACTACTATACTCCCGCGGGGTCATTGCAGGCGGGCAGCTTTCATTTCCTCGTGCGTGGAGCAGCGTCTCCTCCGCGTGTTCTGCGTCACGGCGTCGGCCATCAGAATGGGCGCAATTTTGAACGCTACCCGCACTCTTCGGAACGGAGACAGACCGGCTGGCCGCCGCTACCACGCGGCGCAATGCCTACTTCTCGACCAGAATCACTCCCAGCCCGATGGTCTTGCGCTTGCGCTCGGGATACTTCGCTCGCGCCTTCTCCGCCTGTTCCTTCGTCTCAAACGGCTTCGACAGCGGCGTGAACTCCCCGGCGATATGCGTGTACAGCAGCCACTTCTCAATTGCTTTGGTCATGTCAGTTTTATAGCACGGACATTGGTTCCCTGCTACTCCCTCTTTTCCCCCGCCCCGCCTCCCCCAAGGATTTGGTTAGTGCGGACCCTTTTGGGGTCTTGGGTGCTCGGCACAGACGTGCGATTTGAACTCCTCGTCGCGTTGCTTTTCATAGAGTCTCTTCATGTCGTCAATGGTTTCGCCAACCAGCGGCCCCGCTGGGTTAAACACCCAGGCGCATTCCGTACAGACCCAGCCCTGAAAGCCCGGTCTTTCGGCCCATACCAATTTGCGATGCATCGGCTCCATAGCCTCCTCGCGATTTGGTGCGGCTATCCCGAGTGAAAGAAGGTCTAGCATTGGTCTTCGACGGCACCGCAAAAGCGGCGCTTTCCCCGCCCTGAACGAGGTTCTGTTTGCGTCAACGCTTTTGAGCACAAATTAGAATCGAAGTGAACTCACGGCCGGAACAGTAACGGCACAAAGAGGTTGCTGTCTGTGGGATACCCAACACTGGTGGGAATTATTTATCTCAAACCGAGGTCGTCCTCGAACTGTTGAATGACTCCGTAACACTCGCAGGCGGACTTTTCCAGTTTCCTGCGGTTCACAATCTTCACCGCGCCTCGCACGTAATCGATAATTCCCTTTTTTTGCAGCACGGCCGCCGCCAGGCTCACCGTGGAACGGTCGGTGCCCATCATGGTCGCAATAAAATCGTGTGTGATCGGAAGCACTGCCAGGTTCACCCGGTCCTGCGTCATCAGCAGCCACCTAGAGAGACGCTGTTGTATGTCGTGCAGCCGGTTGCACGCCGCGGTCTGCGCCACTTGCATTCCTTGTAGCCCTGTCTGCCTGTTCAAGAGCAGTTGTAACTGCGGCGCTGTCCGCAGAATGCGTTCCAGCGCGTTCCCCATCATTCGGAAACCATCGCCGGCGACTTGCATGATTTCGCGCACAGAACTTCGGCTCAAGCCGGCCGCCAATCCCGCACCAACGTAGCCTTCGCTCCCCACAACACCCACTTCCACGGTCCGGCCATCCTTCGTCACCACCACCTGCGAAACCATTCCCCGGTTCGGGAAATACACAAACTCGATATTCTGTGTCGGCTCATGCAGGCTGAGGTGATCCGGCAGATCCATATAGGTCAAGTCCGAACGCATCAACTCGTACTCATTGTCGGGCGTTGCCAGTAGGACTTTGTTGTTTACTTGCTTTCCCTCGCCATTGGTCCGTTGACCTGGCGGTGCCGCTCGAAAGTTTTTTCCACTCATCTCAATCCTGAACGGCACCCGCGTGCCTTGCATCCATTGGGTGAATCTTTATGGGCTCTAAGTCTTCATCTCCATTTAAACAGACGACGCCCTTCACAGTCTGTCCGTAATGGGACACGCACCGCAGATTTTATCGAGTTGTCAGCTCTTAGAATCGTGACTCACGCCGAGGTGAACCATAGTGCCAAGCAGGTAGGAGTGCCTTTCGCGCCACGTCCAGCTATTTCCGCTTTTCCAATTTCCAGTTTCTAGTTTGCCTTTGCTAAGACGCCTCTTTCTGCGGACGGCTGGAGGCCTTGAGCAGCTTGCGTTGCTCCTTTTCGTATTTCTCTGCTGCCTTTCGCTGCCTCTTGTCTTCATTGCGCTGCGCCTTCGCCTGCGCTTTCTCATGCGCTTTCTGGTATTTCGCGAGTGCTCTCTGTTTCTTCAACTCTTCCTTATCCGCGGCCGATTGCCGGGTATCGTCCGCCGGGCTCGCGCCGCGAGCTACGGACGGGATCGTCGATCCATTCAAAACCACCAGCAGCGCCACGACAAAAATTCGTTTCATCGCGATTTCCCCTTCCAGTAACTGCGTTACCCGCATTTTACCAAAAAGCTTGCCGAATTCCTTTTCGAAGTGGCTCCCGTTTGCTGTGCTCATTATCCGCTTCGTCTTTCTCTTTTCCAATTTCTAGTTTCCGGCTTCCCTCCCCAATTTCACTCTTCCGATGTGTAACCTGCCGACCTGTCAACGTCATTGACGAAAGTACAGGAGCGGGATGAGATAGAAGAGCACGGCGCAGAAGGCGGCAAGGGCGGCGAGGATGCCGAGCCAGGCGAAGACGAATTGGCGCTCGTTTTGGCCGGGAGGGGGCGCAGAGACGCCGAAGATTAGGTGGAAGCCGCGGAAGAGTTTGGCGAGAAACGGGATCACGACGCCCTCCTTCGGAGGAGAAGAGCAGGCGGGCGTTTAGTACGACATGGGGCCGACTTCCTTTTCGACTTCGGCGATGTCCACCATGACGATGGCGTCCCACGGGCAGCCGTCGAGGAAGCTGCCGTCGGGGCCCTTGCTAAGGCACTTCTTGCAGCCGATGCACTGTAGCGGATCGATCTGGATGCGGCCAAAGGGCGGATTGTCCTCGTCGGGGACCCAAAACATGCAGTCCTCGACCGGGCAGTATTCGACGCACGCGGGCGAGCCGGCGCAACCGGTGCAGCATTCGGTGATGACGGCGAGCTCTTTGGGTTTTTTCTTGCGCGCGGTGGAAATGCCCTTGGAGCGCGGCTCAAACTTCTGCTCGTCGGGCACCATTCCTGGGGCTTTGGTGACTACCTGCTCGGTGGCCATGGAGCGCGATTATACCTGCGAATTCGGGGATTTGGAATGTGCCATTTGTCACAAAAAAAGGAGGACCGGGCTACAAACGCGCTACATCTCGTGATAGTTCAAGAGGACGACGCCGATCAGCATGATGAACGCGGGCCACAGCCGCGCGACGAGGTGGCTGGTTTGATTTTCGGAGGGGAGGCGCAGTTCCAGCCAGCGCGACCACCCGGCGACGACGGCGAAAATCGCGATCGGGATGTGGCTGAGTTCGGCGAGCACTTCTTCTTTTATGTTGCCGAGGCTGTGCGAATGCGTGAGCAGGAGCGCTCCGGAAACGGCGACGAGCAGAGGAAATACAAGTCGGACGCTAGGAGTGGTGACGCGGCCCGTCTGCACGCGCCACTCGAAAATCGCGAGTGCAATGACCAGCACGACGAAGATGCGATGCATGAGGACTTCGGGGTCCGCCATCGTGACCCAAAAACCGTTAGGGCCGAGCGGCCAGACTTCCGGATCGCTGCGCAGAAAAAGAAAAACGGCGAGTCCAAAAAACGCAAGCGGCCAGTTGCGCGCCCACGACACGCGGCCGGCTTGCGCGAGGAGTACGAGAAGCCCAACGAACAAAACAATGATGCCGGCCCAATGATGGTTATATTCGGACCAGGCTTTTTCCGCGGGAGTGTTGGGCCGCGTGCCGGCCTGGCCGGGGACGAAGGATTCCGTGGTGAGTGAGCCGGACTCGAAAGCTTTGCTTTGCGCGGCGTAAATGTCTTCGGGAAGTTCCTGCATTGTGGGACTGCCGAGCCGCGGGACGCGCGGAGCCATGCGCGCGAAAATCTCGACGGCGGACACGCGATCGCTGGTGAGATCGGCGGCCGGCGGAAGCGACGTGAGCGAGGCAGCGGTAAGAATAATGGTGATGCCAATGCCGATTTCGGCTTCGCCGAACCGTTTGAGGCTGGAGAGAATACTGCTGGAAGATCCTGCGCGAACGAGTTGGTAGTTCAACGCGCCAAGCAGCAGCAGCGCGCCGAAGAGAACTATTTTTGTGGTGACCATCGCGCCATACGAAGTACCGTACGCAGCCTTGAAGGAGCCGACGTAGACAAAGGCAAGCACGAAACCGGCGGCGGCGAGCACGCAAACGCTGACGACCGCGAGTTTTGAAAAGCGGGCGCAAAGTTGTTGCGCGAAATCTGTCTTCCGAGCGCTCCGAATGGCGATGAGCAAATACGGGAGTCCACCGAGCCAAGTGGCCGTTGCTGCTTGATGAAGCGCCGTGAACGCGACTAACGGTGCGCGATAATCGAGACGCGCCATCGCGTGGCTGGTCATCACGGAGGAAGCAATGACGGCGGCTGAAGGAAAAAGCAAATGCGTGTAACTGCGCGATGGGCGTGCGTTCGAGAGAGCGGCGATTGTTAACGCGGAAGCGATGCCGAGGAAACCGGCGATGATGTAGTTAGCGCCGACTACGTCGGCGAAGGTCATGTCCGTGGATTGCATCAGGATGAGCGAATTGGCGAGAACGTAGGAGAGTTGCATGGCCGCGAGCGCGAGCGCCGAACGCCGAATCCAACGCAGGCACGCTTCCCGGATGGAATCTGATTCGGGATCCGCGGTGCGCAAAATAAAATTCACAAATACGATGCCGCCGACGCTGAGCGATTGGAACGTGAGCGTGGCGCCGCGGAACAACACGGAGAGAAAACCGAAGATTTGGAGGAGGCGGGCCATTCCGATAAATCAGTTGCGCGAAACGATAAAGGGAATTTCACCGCGGGTGATGTGTCCGTCGGACGCGAGCGCTTGCCAGCGGAGGCGGTAGACGCCGGGAGCCAAGCCAGTGGCGTGCGCGGAGAGCGTGTCCGCGGGAGAATCTTTGGCGAGCTCGAGTGGAGTTGAGGAGCTGTCGGGGCGCAGCAGCGTGAGACGCGAGCGAGAAGCGTCGATGCGAACGTTGAAGCGGAGTTTGATCAGAACGTCGGGGCCGGGGACAGAGGCGTTCAACGACGGGGTGGATTCCAGGAGGACGGCGTGCGCTGCGGCCGAAGCAACCACTAGCAAGAGTGTGGCTGCGAAAAACAGAACGGGTGCAAAAAATCTGCGGCGACCTGAGAACATTGCCTTCCCTTTCGCCTTGAAGGGCAAAAAACTGCGTGAATACCCGGCACAGACGAATAAGAGAAAATTATACTGGAGCGCTGGCGGATTGCCATCGCAATCCAATGGTGGTGCGAGGACGGAAATTTTCCATGCGAGTGCGGGTGCCCGTTCGAAATTGCGTGATGATTTTCAGCGCACGGATTTGAGAGCTATTCCGGGGTGTTCATTTCGTTGGAGTGATTCCAGTCGATGGTCGGATCCAATGCGGGATCGGAAGCGGGATCGAATCCGCCTTCTTTCGGGGTGGTTTTGTCGGCCTTCCGCTGGGTGCGCTTTTCTTCTTTCATCTTGCGCTTTTCGATGCGCTTCATTTCTTTTTGACGCTTCTGGAATGTCGTCGTCATAGGGTCTCCTCGACGGAAAATTGCGGGCCCGGCTGGGCCGGGACCGTGCGACCATTTCTATGAAAAAAATTACCAGCGCGGTTCGCGAGGTTGCCGCGCGGATTCGCGGTAATCCTCGTTCGAAAACCGGTCGCGTCCGCCGCCGCCCTTACCCCGTCCCCCGCCGCCACTGCCGCCGCCCGGACCGCGGCCGCCGCTGGGGCCGCTGAAATTCCTGGGGCCGCGCGGGGCGCCGCCTTCGCCCTTGGGCCGCGCTTCATTGACTTTCAAATTGCGCCCGCTGAGTTCCTTGCCATCGAGCGCGGTCATGGCCTGCGCCGCTTCCGCATCGTTGGGCATTTCCACAAAAGCGAAACCGCGCGCGCGGCCGGTCTCGCGATCCATGGCCATGTGCACGCGAGTGACCTGGCCGAACGGGGCGAACAGTTCGCGCAATTCACTTTCCGTCGTCTGGAAGCTCATGTTACCGACAAACAAACTCTTCATCTTGGTTCTCCCTGTACTCTTCGAAGCACCACGAGTGCAGGAGTTCGGCGGTGTGCCGCTTCCCAGACACTACGGGACGTTGCCTAAAATTGGCACCCCAAATTGGCTGAAGTCGGTGGAGGGAGGGCCGCAAAGCGCGCCCTTCAAGGAAGTCAGGCAATCCTACTTCGGGAGTCTACCGACCGACAGTAACACATTTTGGGGGAAATATCCCCTTGCGGATTTCGGAGTGGGCCGGTCTCCGATTCTGTGTCAATCGAGCAGTGTGCAGTGTCTAGCGTCGACTCCAAATGACGTTCAAGCTACTCTGAAAACCAACGGACCCGGAAGGAAACGCGCTCGCAGCATTTTTCCTTGGGCGAGTTTTCTGCGCTACATTCACGAGCATATTTGCAGATTATTCCAAGTACCCGGCTGCGTTCTGATTGGCCGCCTACGTGGATATGTGAAGTGGCAGACCCGCATTTGTCAGGGAAGCGCGTTAGTCAGGCACCAGGCCGAGGCACTCGCGCGATCAGATTGCGCTTGGCAAGCGCAACTAGACCCCCACGGGATGCGCAGTGGCTGGACAGGCCTTCGGCATGTGTCCGCGCGCCGCGAGTCACGAGAGACTGCGGCCCTGCCATCGGTCCCAACGTACGCCGCGTTACCTCAAGCGCCAACTCTACGCGGCCGTGCACGCTAAACTTTGCCAGCAACGAACTTAGGTGAAACTTCACAGTGCGCTCGGACAGATTCAGCGAGTTGGCAATCTCCTTGTTCGCCAGTCTGCTCATTACACCACTCAGTACTTCCTCTTGACGGCGCGTCAAGTTGACCGAGTTGCGCAGTGAACGTCCGGCCCGCAGCAAGTTTTCCACTTTCCCGGCAACGACCTCCAGCGATTCCTGAGCGGATTGCACCATAACGACGTAGTCCTGGGGGGACTGGCCGAGGACCATGCAATGCATGGCTAGTAGCCCGGCGGCTTCCTCTACTGGAAACTGGCCGTCCGGACCGGCTTCGACGTGAAACCGTGAAACTCCGGTTTTTCTCTCCTGGAAAAAATAAATTGCACGGCTAGAAAGTGGAATGGACAGGCTCGGTTCACGCGGTAGTTGATTTTTGCGAATTACCTTCACGTGATAGCCTCTGCCTGCAGCGCCTCACGACAATGGGAACAGGGAAGGGAGATTATTTCGGGAGATGGTCTTAGAATGGCCGATCTCAAAACGGCCAGGAGTTCAAACATGAATGGCCGCATTCCGGTGAACATTGCCAGGATTGCTGTCGCGAGAAAGAAGTCCTTTTTCATTTAATCCCCATTGAATTGAATAGACGGCTTTCTTGCGGTAGATGTCCGCTTGCCGATTGCTTTGTCTGGCACGTGGAGCACCTTTCCTGCTTTCGGTAGGGCGCTGGAAATCAATAAGATAAGTGGATGACTGAGATCAGGAGTCGTTCCAGAAGCGCTATCCAGTTTCTAAGTGGAACACATGAAACCGTGTAATTGCCGCACCGGACAATGAATGAGGGCTGAAAACGTTGCGCGAAGAGCGCTGCAGAAGGCCGCCGATTAAAGACTGTGGGCAACCAGTGTTTCAACGGAAGCAAGATAGAAGTCTTGTGCTCACAACGGAAGCAGCAATGAGACTTCTGAAGAGAGGCCTCTGGAGAAGCTAGGACATATTTCAGTAACAGCGTTCGCCAGGACTTACGCTATTTGCGGTCACTTCCGTTCGGCTAGACCGCAGGAAAATGAATATTCAGCTTATAGCAAATAAAAAGAACGAGCATTGCGCCCAGGGTGGAAAAGATGAGGCCGGCGGGATGATATCGCTCGTTGGTCGGGCGTGCAAACATGTGGGTAACGCCGCCGCCGATGATCCCTCCAATGATGCCGAGGACGATCGTCCAGAAAATAGTTATGTGCACGTGCATGACGTCTTTCGCGATAACCCCGGAGATTAGCCCAATAAGCACATACCAGAATAAGTGAAACATTCTTTTTCCTCCATGGTTTGCCTTCCCAGCGTCCTCGAGCAATAGCCCGGGGTTCGCAATGAACCCGGAAATTCAAAGTGGGAGCTATGGCCTCGGAGGGTACAGGCTGGGGAGGTTGCGTACTGTTCACTTCTATACAGTCCGTGGAATTCTATGGATCTGAGGCGGTGACGCCAGAAAGGCAGGTTCCGGGCAATGGGGTCAAGTTTCTGGTGAGCGCGTTTACACGACTGAGCCACTAATAAAGCAGCTCTACATCGTCCTTCCAGTGTAAGCGCCACGTGCGGATTCTCGTCCTCGCAATGCGGCGGGCGGAGCCTACCGGTGCAGGGTAATCCCGCGTCCCAGCACGAAGATGAAAACCAGCGATAGGACGACGGAGGCGATTATCCACGGATAGTTCCTGTTAATGGGATCTGATTGTCGTTCGGGAACGGTTCCTCTCGGAATGTAGTACCTCAACCACAGAAGCCCGGAGTGCGCGCCGGCGGCTGCTGGGAGAGCGGATTGCCACATGAGCTGGATTCCAATCGGATTGAGGAGGCCACCCGCGCATAGAAGGAATACAGACGAGATGTAAGGAATGAGCGTGAGTTTCATCAGCCGACGCGGGGCATTACGAGGAACTCCGACGTAGCGAACCAGGGCGGTGCCGACGAGCAGTACGGCGCCGTAATACGACGCGATTCCAGCGACGACGAGGAGTGAGCGCCACAACCAGTGCGCGTGCAAGCCAGCGATTACCACGGCCCAGTCGCCGAAATTCGTGACGCCGGAGAAGAAGAAATACCCGGTGCCGGCAAAGAGGTTGAACGCAAGGCTGGTGAACAGAAAAAAGCGCAATCGAACCGACGCGCCTCTTGCGCTACGCAGTGTAATCCAAAAGACCATGCCAGCTGCGAGATTCGCCAACGTTCCGCCCGCGGCAACCAGGCGCGAGTCAAAGTCGCTGGACCACGCGACGGTCGTCAACACACCCGATTTTGCGCCGGTGAGGAGAGCCGTCGCAGCGTGACCCAACCCTTCGTGCAGGACATTGGCAACGATCTCAGCCAAGAGGCTGATCGCACACGCTGTCAACACGTCGTCGTTCGCCTGTACCGGCGCGGCGCTGACTTGCGCTCCCATTTTCTCCTTCTCTTGCTATCCACGCAGGCTGCTTCCCAAAATGACATCCCTTGAGGTTTGAAGAGAAGACTAGCAGGAAAATGCCGCGACAACTCTCCTAATTGAAAACGACAAAGCCTCGAAAACCACATGCACGATTGCGGCGTTACTCAAGACTTGGCCGGAATTGTCTGCAGGGAGGGTTCTTAGCAGACGAATGGCTTTCTTTAGAACCAAGTCGATCCCTGCGGTATCCTAATTATCGCCAACGGGAGGCATCGCATGAATCTGCCGGATGCGCCGATTGCACACGAAGGGTTCTTCGTCACACACTTCCTTACGGTAAAGGATCAGGAAAAATCGAAGGACTTCTACGTTCGAATCCTTGGCGGGAAAGTGATCAAGCCGGAGAATCCCTGCTACATCAAACTGGCCAACAGCTGGATCATTCTTAATTCGGGTGGTGGCCCGACTCCCGACAAGCCAGAGGTGCTCCTCGAAACGCCTTCGGATCTCAACCGAGTGAACAGCTTCCTGAATTTGCGCGTCGCCGACATCTGGGCCTGCTACAAAGAATGGCGCGACAAAGGAGCGTCCTTTCTTACCGAGCCGCTAGACAATCATGGGGCGGAGTGGCGTTGCTATATGCGCGATCCCGACGGCTACTTGATCGAGGTCGGCCAATATACGCAAATGGCGCTCGACCATTTCAAAAGCTACGCCCATTGAATCGCCAAACAAGTTCACTCCCATCAGTGAACGGTGGTTCCGTTAGATGGGATTCGACCTGCGGGAATGCAAGAGCAGGAAGAGAGTGCAGGGACGCCCTGTTTTTGGTGAGGTGTCTTAGCCATTGTCGATTCGGCGCTCGACACTACTCCGGGGACCAGCCCAAGACAACTGGATGAAGTTTAGCGGGCTCTGTTTTCCGCCACCGCCTTCTGAATAGCCTTCTCCGCCAGGGACGCCATGATTTTATACCCAGCATCCGTGGGGTGCAGCCCGTCGTCAGACAGAGCGCGCTTCAGCATGCCGCGCTCGTCTTCCAGGGCGCTGAAGTAATCGAGATATACGAAGCGGTTTTTGGCGCAGTAGCCCTTGAGCCATTTGTTCAGGGCCAGGATTCGTTCGCGCGGACGCAATGCAAAAGACTCCTCCGCATCGTGCGTGTAGTTGTGCACGGGGAGAATGGACGCAAACACTATGCGGATGCGGTGCGCGCGCGCCAGTTCGGCCATGGAAGCGTAGTTGGCCTCGATATCCTCGTTAATCGTGGCCCCCGTAACCCCAGCGATGTCGTTGGTTCCCGCGAGCACGACCAGGGCTTTGGGGTGCAGAGCGATCACATCCTGGCGGAAGCGCACCAGCATCTCGGGCGTAGTCTGGCCGTCGATGCCGCGGTTGATATAAGGCTTGCCGGGAAAATAGCCCGGCAGCTTCCAGTAGTCAGTGATGGAATCGCCAAGAAATACAACTCGGCTTTCTCCCGCCGCCGGCGGCGCGAGCGCTGCGTCGGCCTCCCGATAGCGTGCCAGTTGCCCGAAATCGTCGCTGTAGATGGAAACCCGCGACGCTCGATATTCATCCAGCCCCGGGAAGCCAGTAGAAGGGATGGAAAGAGCCGCCTGTTGGGCCAGGGCCGGAAGGAAGAGAAGGATTGCGAATAACGGCGGCGATATGGAGCGGACGATCGGGTGCAAGCTCATGTTCACCTCGGAAAAGAGAATAGCCCAGCGTCATATATCCTACACATTGACGTCCATCCAGAGCGTCAGAACTGGCGCCCTGTCATTGGCCGTGTGTTCCATTCTATAATCGCGTGCAACCATGCCTCTGGCTCCCGGCACGAAGTTCGGTCCATATGAAATATTGTCTCCCCTGGGCGCAGGTGGCATGGGTGAGGTCTACCGCGCGCGGGACACGCGCCTGGAACGCGCGGTGGCGATCAAAATTCTGCCGGCGCATCTTTCCACCGATCCTGCGCGCAAGCTTCGATTTGAACGGGAAGCCAAAACGGTCTCCGCGCTGAATCATCCGAATATCTGTTCTCTCTTCGACGTCGGCTCACAGGACGGCACCGATTTCCTGGTCATGGAATGTATCGAGGGCGAGAGCTTGGCTGACCGTCTCGCCAAAGGCCCGCTGCCCACGGAGCAGGTGCTAAAAATTGGCACGGAAATCGCCGACGCGCTGGACAAAGCACACCGCGGAGGCGTGGTTCACCGCGACCTGAAACCCGCGAATATTATGATCACGAAATCCGGGGCGAAGCTCCTGGATTTCGGGCTCGCCAAGCCCGCCATCGCGCCGACTACCGGCGTGACTGTGACTAACACTGCAGGCAGCTCTCCGGTCACGGAGCAGGGGACCATCGTTGGCACCTATCAGTACATGTCGCCCGAGCAAGTCGAGGGGAAAGAACTCGATGGCCGCAGCGACATCTTTTCTCTCGGCGCGGTTCTTTATGAAATGCTCACGGGCAAACGCGCGTTCGAGGGGAAGAGCCCGTTCAGCGTGGCGTCTGCCATCCTTGAAAAAGAGCCTGCGCCCATTCCCTCCATCAAGCCGCTCACGCCGCGCTCGCTTGATCACGTCGTCCTCCGCTGCCTCGCAAAAGATCCGGACGACCGTTGGCAATCCGCCCGTGACCTCGCCCTCGAGCTGAAATCCATCTCCAGCGCCGATTCCTCAGCGCAATCTTCCGCCGCTGCGCTTCCGCTCATCCGCAAAAAGAATCGCGGCGAGCTGCTTGCCTGGTCTTTCGCCGTTCTCGCTACGGTCGCCGCACTCGGCGCCTTCTTTTTGCGTCGCCCGGCTGCCGCCGATCCCGCGTTCCCGGTCTTCTCGTCGATCATCTCGCCGGCCGAAACTTCCTTCGAGATCGAAGGCGACATGGGCACGCAGCCCGCTCTCTCCCCCGACGGCAGCTCACTGGTTTTCGGCGCCGGCGGCGAACTGTGGCTTCGGTCCCTGCGCACCGGATCGGAACGCGCTCTTCCCGGGGCTCATGGGGCCATGAATCCTTTTTGGGCTCCCGACAACTCGAGTGTGGCTTTCTTCACGGACGGCAAATTGAAGACCCTCGAGATCAACTCGGGGGTGATCCGCAGTTTGTGCAACGCGCCCGCGGGCCGCGGCGGTTCCTGGGGTTCCACCGGCGTCATTGTCTTCACGCCCGGCCCGCGTGACGTTATTCATCAGGTTCCCGTCAGCAGCGGAGTTTCCGCTCCCATCACCAAGCTCGATACCAAACTTCACTCCACCCATCGCTGGCCTTTCTTTCTTCCCGACGGCCAACATTTCCTCTACCTTGCTACCAATCACTCTTCTCCGCAGGCCGAGCAAAACGGCATTTTCGTGGCCTCGCTTGATGGCAAAGTCAATCGCTTTCTGGTTGCTTCTCTTGCCGGCGCCTCGTACGCGCAAGGCAATTTGCTCTTCGTCAGGGACTCCACGCTCCTCGCGCAACCGTTCGACCTCAAGTCGCTTTCGCTATCCGGCTCGCCGCACCCGGTAGCGGACGGCGTGGTGTTGGACCTGGGCGTCTGGCACTCCACCTTTACGGCTTCGCAACTCTCAAACACTCTGATCTTTCAGACTGGCAGTGCCACGGCGCAGTCCCGCTTGGAGTGGGTTGACCGCAGCGGCAAACATCTCAGCTTTGTCGGCGATCAAGGCGTTTTTCTGGGCCCCCGGCTTTCCAGGGACGGCCAGCGCTTTCTGGTGAGCAGTGGCGATCCGACGCACGACGTGTGGCTCTACAATTCGTCCGGGCCGCAAAAAACGCGTCTCACGTTTGAAGGCTTCATCGCGGGCGAACCAGTGTGGTCTCCCGACGGCTCTCGCTTTACCGTCACTCTGGGCATGCCCAACAGCATGTTCCGCATTGTGGCTCGTTCCTCGACCGGCGCCGGCGAATCGGTTTCCCTGCAAGAACTCCCTTCCGCCGATAGCGCCACGGACTGGTCTCCCGATGGCCGTTATGTGCTGACGGAAAGCGCCAATCTCAGCAGCGGAGATTCGGAAATCAGCGTTGTTCCCCTCGCTGCCGGGGAGAAACCGCGTCTGCTGCCCATCGCCAACACCGGCACGCAGACCAGCGGACAATTCTCACCAGACGGCAGGTTTATTGCCTTCACCATGCTGGCGAACGGCACTCCACAGATTTTTGTTGTTCCATTTTCGGGCGGAAACGGCATGTGGCAGGCCTCCACCGATGGCGGGCGCTGGCCCCGTTGGAGCCACGATGGCAAGCAGATCTATTTCGTTTCGATGCGGAACGAAATGATGTCCGTTGACGTCCACGAACAAGGCAACAACATCGAGGTCGGCCATGCTGCCCGGCTGTTCACTTTCCGCCCTTCGGTGCGCATCTATCGCGTGGGCATGATCAATTACGATGTCAGTCCCGACGGCAAGCGGTTCCTCCTGGTTGTGGCCGCGGACGAGAACAATCGTCCCCTTACGGTTCTTCAAAACTGGACCAATCTGCTTCCCGCGCGTCCCTAACCCTATATGTGATATGTGGCGTCGCGCCGTTAACCAGTCCCTACCGGGCGCTGATCCCAGGCAATCCCCCTGCTAACAATGGTGTGACTTCCTCGTCCATATACGCAAAGCTAGAATCGCGTCTGCCCGGTGAACGGAGGCGCGTTGGGGAGGGGCCGTGTTCTCATTCGTCCAGGACCTGCGCTACGCGCTGCGCATGTTGTTCAAGAGCCCGGGCTTTGCGATCGTTGCGGTGCTGACGCTGGCGCTGGGAATTGGCGCCAATGTTGCAACGTTTAGCGTGGTTTATGGCGTTCTGCTGAAGCCGCTGCCCTTCCCGCATCCCGAGCAGCTCGTGCGCGTGTTCGACGACCTTCGCGGGCCGAACGAGCAGGATGTGGGCATGTCCGCGCCGGAGCTTTGGGATTTGCAGGAGCGCTCCGGAGTGTTTCAGGAGATTTCGGCGGTGGCACCGAGCAATTCGGCGGTCGCTGGCGGAGAGCGGACGGTGCGTGCCGAGAGTCTCATCACCAGCCCGGATTATTTCGCGTTGCTGGGAGCGAACGCGCAAAAAGGCCGCGTGTACTCGGCGCAGGATACCGTCCCGGGATTCCTGGAGTCGGTGGTGATCAGCGACGGGTTTTGGCGGACCTACTACGGGTCGGACCCAAACATCATCGGCCGCAAAATGCACCTCGATAAAGATATGTACACGATTGTGGGAGTGATGCCGCCGGGGTTCCGGCATCCGGGGCCGACGCTGGATACCGACGTGGAAGTCTGGGTCGCTACTGGCTTTAACGGCGCGCCATTTCCGGTTCCGGCGGACAGGTCACAGAGAATGCTTCCGGGAGCCATTGGGCGCTTGAAGCCGGGCCTGACAGTGGCGCAGGCGCAAGCGCGGCTGGATGCCTATGTTTCGCAACTCAGCCGGGTGTATCCGACCGAGTACCCCGCCTCCTCTCAATGGGCGGTGCGGCTGGTTCCCGTGAAAGAAGACCTGGTGGGCCCGCAGCGGACGGAATTGTTCATCCTGTTTGGTGCCGTGGGATTTGTGCTGCTCATCGCGTGCGTGAACATTGCCAACCTTCTTCTGGCGCGCTCTTCGGGGCGGCGGCGGGAGATTGCGATTCGGTTGACGCTGGGTGCGAGTCGCGGCCGCCTGGTGAGTCAACTGCTCACCGAAAGTACCCTCTTGTCTGTAATTTCCGGTGTCCTGGCCCTGGTTACCGTTGTCTTTTTGAAGAAGGCGATCATTAGCCTGGCCCCCGCGGATATCCCACGCCTCAACGAGGTTGACATCAGCGCCAGTGTGCTTTTTTTCGCGTTCCTGATCTCCATCGTTGCGGGCGTGCTCTTCGGTCTGGCACCCGCCCTGCAAGCTGCCCATCCTGACCAGGTGGAAAATCTGCGGGAAGGCGGCCGCGGCTCGGGGACGGGCAGACGCCATACTCGAATTTCGCGGATGCTTGTGGTGTCGGAGATCGCGCTGGCGATTGTTTTACTGGCGGGAGCGGGACTGCTACTTCGTAGCTTCTGGCACGTGCTCGAAGTACATCCGGGATTCAATCCCGCGCATCTGAGCACGGTGCAAATCTGGATTCCGATATCGAACAATCCGGCGAATGATCCTTACAGCGTCGAGGAGAAGCGCGCGGATTTTCTTCTCGAACTCTATCGCCGCATCTCGGCGCTTCCCGGAGTGGAACAGGCATCGATTTCCGGGAACGATACTTTGCCGATGAACTCGGGAAGGAACTACTCTCTTTTTTCCATTCCGGGGCATCCCGCGGATTCGGAGCGCAATCCGTTTGCGGACATCGCGGTGGTGGATGCGCAATACTTTGGCTCCATGGAAGTTCCGTTGATCGCGGGGCGCAATTTCACCTCGCTCGATAGGTACAAGACGCAGCCGGTTGCGGTGATTGACCAGACGCTGGCGCGGCAGTATTGGGTGAATGAGAATCCGATCGGCCAACAGATCAAGTTTGGATTTGGACGAGGCACGCAGGGGGTGACGATTATCGGCGTGGCCGGCGATATCAAGTCGGACGGTTTTGAAGCTCCGAGCGTGCCGCACATTTACGTTCCGCTTGGACAGTTCGCGCCCGTCAATGCGGTGGTTTTTCTGCGCAGCAGGGGCGATGTGCAACATCTCGGCGAAGCGGTGCGGCACGAGGTGGAAAGCGTTGATCCCAACGTTCCGGTGCACAGTATCAGTACGATGGATCAAATCATTGCCAGATCCGTGGCGAACCGGCGCTTCGCTCTTGAGCTGCTGGGTATTTTTGCGGCCGTGGCGCTGTTGCTCGCCGCCATCGGCATCTACGGCGTGATGTCGTATTCCTTCAGCCAGCGCACGCACGAAGTGGGGATCCGCGTGGCTCTGGGCGCGCAGCGCCTGGATATTCTGCGCATGGCGTTAGGAGAAGGCATGCGCATTGTCGCCATCGGATTGGTTGCAGGGCTCGTGGGAGCCGCGATTGTGACGCGAGTATTCCGTTCCATGCTCTTCAACGTTGCGCCGGCCGATCCAAGCACATATCTAACTGTTTCAGCCGTTCTTGCCGCGGTCGCCCTTTTCGCATGCTACATCCCTGCACGGCGCGCCACCCGCGTGGATCCCCTCGCCGCCTTGCGCGAGGAATGAAACCCTCAGCCTGCACCTTCTGCTAAGTCCGGGTAGGTTTGAATGCCCGTGTTGGAAGAGGAGTGCCTGGTGAACAAGAGCTGATCTCAGCGACCCAACTGACTCAGAGGTACGAAAGAGGCTCCGCGATACAGAGTCGTGAGCCTTGAACCCACAGGAATTGCTTCCAGAAGACACCGAGGAGGATAACCGCAACGCCGCCGGTACGTTTGCGGCCTTGACATCGGTTTGCATTGGGTCAGAATGGAGTTCCCTTCCGGTATTTTCTAGTCTTTGGTTGCGCTAATCTTTGGCCGAAATCGGCCGATAGTTTTTGTGGAAGCGGTCCTCTCCCCTTCTTCAAAACGCGCATTTGACGCGGTGCCTAAGCAAAACTGCGTGCCCGCACGTAAGGGACGCATGGATTTTTTCTTAGGAAGCTCCAATCCGGGAGTTTCAGCCGCATGGATTCCGCTACCAGTGGAATACCGGGCTGGTGTGGCAAGGGCGTGATTTCGGTATGGCTTGGACGCGAACAGTTATGTGCGCAAGCCGCTGGATTTCGATCCGATCGTGACGGCGGCCAACTCAGATTGTACTGGCTGGTGCTGAACGAACCGCCGCCTGGGAGAAGGTAAATGGGAATCCCGATTCGAGTATTGATGGTGGAGGATTCGAAGGATGATGCTGCGCTTCTTCTGCTGCTGTTGCGGCAGGCAGGGTACGAGGTGGAGTCCGAGCGCGTGGAGTCGGCCAGCAGTCTGGAGCAAGCGCTGACTAAGAAATGGGACATCGTGATCTCGGACCATACCATGCCGAACTTATCCGGGAGTGAGGCGCTGAAGATAGTAAGGGCGCAAAACGTTGAAATGCCGTTCATTTTTGTGTCAGGCCCGATCGGCGAAGAGGCGGCAGTGGAAGCGATGCGAGTCGGGGCACAAGACTATGTAATGAAGACGAATCTGAATCGGCTGGCGCCGGCAGTGAAGCGCGTATTGCAGGAGGCCGAAGATCGCCGCGAACGGAAACGGCTGGAACAGCATGTCCACCAATTGCAGAGATTTGAAGCGATTGGAAGACTGGCCGGAGGCGTGGCACATGACTTCAACAATATCGTCGGCGCGATTCTGGGCTGGGCGGAATTAGGCTGTGATGAGGCGCAGCCGCAGACTCGTTTGCACGATCGTTTTCGGAAAATTCGCGAACAATCGCTGCGTGCCGGGAAATTGACTTCGCAACTCCTGGCGTTTGGGCGAAAACAGCTGCTGCAAACGCGCAAAGTGAACATTAACGTTCTGGTGCAGCAAGAAATGAATCTGCTCCGGCGGGTCATGGGAGAAAACATCGAGATTCTGGTTCATGCCGATGCGGGGCTTCGCGTGACGATGGCCGACCCTACGCAGGTGGACCAGGTGATCATGAATCTGTGCCTGAATGCGCGCGATGCCATGACGAGGGGAGGAGAGCTGCTCATTGAAACAAAAAACGTGGAGATCGGAGACGAGTACTGCAGCCATCATGCGTACGGCAAGCCGGGGAGCTACGTGCTGCTATCGGTGTCGGACAACGGCATCGGAATGGACGCGGCCACGGTGGAGCATATCTTTGAACCTTTTTTCACGACCAAAGAACTGGGCAAGGGAACGGGGCTGGGCTTGGCGACGGTGTACGGCATTGTGAAGCAGCATGGCGGTTTTATTTACGTGTACAGCGAAGTGGGAAAAGGGACCACGTTTCGCGTGTATTTGAAAGCCCACACAGGCGACCACGAGCAGCGAGAGACGACTCATATCGAACGGCCCCTGCGCGGGTTTGAGACAATTTTACTGGCCGAGGATCACGACGGGCTGCGCGATACGGCGCAAGAGATGCTGCAAGGGCTTGGCTATCGCGTTCTGGTGGCTCCCGATGGGAGAAAAGCAGTCGAGCTCTTCAAGGCGAACCGGGATCAGATCGATCTAGTGGTTATGGACGTGGTGATGCCGTTGGTGAACGGTCCGGAAGCCTATGCGGAAATGTGCGCTATTCGGCCAGTCGTGCAAGTAGTCTTTACAACCGGCTACACGCCGGAAGCGGCGTCGCTGATTTCGCTGGTGGAAAAGGGCGCGGCCATTCTGCAGAAACCCTACAGCCTGGTGAGTCTTAGCCAGATCATTCGCGGCGCGCTGGAACCCAAAGTACGGGTGTGAAGCGCTAGAGATTCGGCGAGGAGGTCAAAGGGAAGAATCTGCCGTTGGGGACGCCTGAGTGACGAGATGTTTAGCCTCTGCGAAGATCATTTGACTCCAATCGGCTTATTTTCAGAGCCCTGCGTTTTTGAGTCTCCTTTTTCAAGAGCGAGCTTCTGCGCGGTGGTGAGCGCGTCGGCAGCGGCGACTTTCACATCTGGCTCGACGCCGGTTCCCTCCCAATTGGTTTTCGAAATCGGGTTGATGGCCCTGGCAAACGGCACACCGATCATAAAGTGGTCATCGATACGGTGGCCCGAGACCGGATGGGCGCCGCCTCCAGTTGTCTCGCCAATGATGGTGGCTCGTTTGAGATTCTTGAGGTTGTAGCTGAACTCTTCAGCGCCGGAGAATGTATCTTTTGACGTCAACACAAAGGCCGGTTTGTCGTCCAGCCGCTTGCCGGGAACATACGGCAAAGTCCAATACTGTTGTGTCGAATCAGTCTTCCGTTCCCAGAGATCATTGAGGTGGGTCGGCTTAGAGAAGAGATAGGTGGAGACGAGTGCGATCATTTTCGGATCGCCGCCGCCGTTCTCGCGCAGGTCGAAAATGATGGCGTCCACGTTGGCGAGGAAATTCATTGCGGCAACCGCCGTGGGCCCGCAAATGTCAGGATCGGCGAACATATCAAATTTCAGGTAACCAACGTTGCCGGGGAGGATCTCCACCTTGTCAAATTCGCAGTTCATGCGCTCCATCTGTTTGCGGTGACGGGCGACGGCCTCGGCATCGGGCGGACCCGCGGGACGTTCCGGCATTTTGGCCGGGCTGAAGTCCACGCGCAGGTGCTTGTCGTGGCTCACTTCCTGAAAATGATCGGTGAGCATTTTGGCAAAGGTGTCGCCATCCGTGACCGAATCATATTCACCCTTTTTCTGCCTTGCGCGAACGGCCTCCGCCATCTTTTTTGCCGTTTCCGGAAACACGTAGGACTCATTCAGATTTGCGATCGCGCCGTCGATGACCTTCGCTCGAGTCGCCGCGTCAATCTTGAAATCCAAATCCGCTAACGATGTGCCCGGAGGAATCGCCCGAAGCCCGAAGTCGGCGACCTCGGCCGGCTCGCCTTCTTTGACGTCCAATTTCCCGATCGCCTTTGTGTCGCTGTGGCGCTCCTTGACGACGAATTCCAGATGAAGCGGTTCGCTCTTCATGATTTTGAGCAGTTCGAATCCGCCGGTCATGTCCCGGAAGCGCATCTCGTTCTCCGCCGATTTGCCCGGCTCGTATTTTTTGTAGTATGCGTCGAGCAGGGCGCGGTCGCCGCTGTTGAACGCTTCCAGCCAGGCTTTGAACGTGCGGCCAGCCGGAGAATCTGGGATTGTCGGCTGCGAGGCCACTTGAGTGTCGGGAGTAACCTGCTGAGCCCGCGCGGCCGCCAGCCCTAGCGCCAAAACCAAAAACACTCGGTAGAGCATAGACACCTCGGGGGGAATTTCTATTTTTGCCTGCAGCCGACGAAGTATAGCACCAGCGTCAGGCAATCAGGAGCTTGGCCTCTGCGGTTTTCATGCGTGGTCGCGAGCAATCGTCATTTTCTAAGATGAGAGGTAGCGGACGAATATGTGCTCGCCAAAAGCACGCCTTCATCGCTGTCCAACGGCGCAAAATCGATTTCATAGTCACCGAAGGCATAATCGCGGTGCCAGCGATTTTTCACGCGGAAGTAGTAGACACTTCCGGCCTCGGCAGTGAAATGCGCGACAGCCCTCTTGGGGGTTTGTTGCGGATCATCCGTCCATTGTTTACTGGCGCAAAGGTGGTGTTCCCCGGGAGCCACTGAAAAATAGAAATAGGAATTGCCATGCGTGGCGCCTACCCAAGCGCCATCGAGGCCCGCCCGCGTTGTGGGCTTGAAGATCGAATCAAAATCGGTGTCGTCCTCAATGAAATACACCAGCGCTTTTCCGGCGTCGGGTTGAGCAATGGGGTGCTGGCCTTTGACTTTTTTCACGTTGAACCTAGCCTCTTCCGCGCCGCAGCCCGGCGCGGCCGCAGAATCTTTAGATTTGTTTTGAGCAAAAACTGGCGATGCAAGCAGAAACAAGATGAGAGCGGCTTTCATGTTGTTCCCTCCGTGGAGATCAGTTGGTTGGACCTTCCCTGCGCTCCAACAATGGCCACACTAATGGGACGTATACACGTCTAGGGAAGGTACAAATTGGGTAGCCGTGACTAGCCTGAAGGTTACTGTTCGCGGAGCAGGGTTGCCGGATCGAGGTACAAAGCGCGCCGGACGGGACCGGCGACGGAAAGTGATCCGGTGAGCAGCAGCGTGAGCGCAACGGCAGCAAGCACGAAGGGATCCTGCGCTGTAGCCTGGTAGACGACCGCCGAGAGGACGCGGCTGGCGGCCATACCGAGCAGCAAGCCAATAGCCGAACCGCTGGCGAGCAGGATCAGCATGCGGCCGAGCGCTGCGGAGAGAATCTGCTTGGCCTGCGCACCAAGAGCGACACGGATGCTGAGTTCGCGCAGCCGTTTGCTGACCGTGTACGAGGCGAGGCCAAAGGTGCCGGCGATCGAAAGCAAGAGTCCAAACGCGCCAAAGACGCCGAGGGCAACGGTAGCCACCTGGATGGGAAAGAAACTCAGTCCAAGCTGGGTGTTCCAGGGGCTCAGCTCGCGAATCGGAACGGAGCTGTCCAGATTGCGAATCACCTCGCGAATGGCGGCTACCATATCGGCGGTATCGCGCCGGGTCCGGACAACAAGGGCTGTGCTGGTGTTATCTTGCTGCGAGATCGGGAAGAACGCTGCAGGTTCCGGGTCTTCACTGAGCGTAAAAAATTTTCCATCTCCGATGATGCCTACGATCTGAATGGAGACACCGTCGCCATTCTTAAAATAGCGTCCGACGGCCTGCTCCGAGTGGAACAGCTGCCGGGCGAATTCCTGATTGACGATGGCCACTCGCGGAGTGTTCGGCGTATCGGCAAAGCTAAGATCGCGCCCGGCAAGCAGCGGCGTGCCAGCAGCGGCCAAATATCCGGGTGAGGCGTCGTAAGTGTAGGCTTCAAACGCCCGGTTTGAAGATCTGAAATCGCTACTTTCTTGAGAGAAGACCGCCGACACCGCGGCGTCGCCGGAGAGGGGCGTGGAATTCGCATAACCTGCTACTTCCACTCCGGGAATCTGCGAGACCCGTTCCAGGAGCTGGCGCTGGAAATGGTCGGCGGCCGCGCCACCTTTATAGCCCGCCTGGTTCAGATCGAATTGGGTGAGCAAAGCATTCTTCGGATTGAAACCCAGATCCATGGTGAGTGCTTTGCCGAGACCACGCAAGGAGACAAACGCAGCGGTGACGGTGACGCAGCAGAGCGCGATCTGTGCGGCCAACAACACATCGCGAAGCGCCCAGCGGCGTCCCGCGGAAGATAGGCTTCCGCCGCTCTTGATCGATTCATTCGGATCCGTCTTGAAAATCTGCCGCAGCGGCATCACTCCGAAGAGAATGCCGGCGAACGTGGAGATAAGAAACGCGATCAGGATCAACGATGGCTGCGGCAATGCGAAATAAAACTTGAGAGGATATCGGGTGGGCGGATGCCAACCGGCCAGGCCGGTGAGGGCCGTCCACGCCAGCATGCACGCGCAAGCGCCGCCGAAGATCGAAATGACGAAGGCTTCAGTAAGGACCTGGCGAAGGATGCGCCAGCGGCTCGAACCGATGGCCAAGCGGATGGCAATCTCTCGCGCGCGGTCTGCGGTACGCGCCGCGAACAAGCTGCCGAGGTTGGCGCACGCGGCCAGCAACACGATGCCTGCCAGCACCATCACACCAGCCAGAAAGCCGCGCGCCGGACCGCCGATGAAGTCGCCTACCAGACCGGGACGGGCAAGCTTCAAAGCCAATCCCTCTTCGTCCTTCGGATATTGCCGGGCAATGGCAGCAGTGATGGTGTTCAATTCCGCCTCGACCTGGGGCATGGTGACCCCGTCCTTGATGCGCACGATCGAAAAGAGATTCCTGTAGCTCCGTGACGTGAGCCAGTCGAACCCATCTATGGACGCCTCGTTAGCCATGGGAATGAAAATGTCGGTCTGGGCAATTTTTTCGGTGCCGTAGAAACCTTCCTGCGTGACTCCGACGATGGTGTACGGATGTTTGTCAATACGGATGGTGGTTCCCACAATGTTGGGGTCCGCGCCAAAATCACTTTTCCAGGCCGACCAGGAAATCACGGCAGCCTCGGAGGCTCCAGGATGATCGTCATCGGCACGCCCCAGCAGGCGCCCGAGGAACGGCTTGATGCCGACAGCCTCGAAGTACTGCCCGCTCACTTCGGTTCCCCAGACGGGCCGGGTGACGCCATTGGCTTCCAAGCCGAAATCCTGGATCTCAAACGCGGCCACGGCGGAAAACGCAGTGTTGGCATCGCGCACATCGCGGACTTCCGGATAGGAAAGAAAGGGGCCGCCGTGTTTGGGCTGAAGCGTCATCACCTGGTCGGCGTGAGGCACATCCAGTGTCCGCAGAACTAATGCCTGCACAACGCCGAACACGATCACATTGGCGGCGATGCCGAGCGCCAGGATCAGAATCGCGGTGAGGGCGAAACCGGGAGAGCGGCGCAGTTGGCGAAGCGCGAATCGCAGGTCCTGGAATAGAGAATCGAAAAAGGCGCCTGCGCGCGAATCTCGCACTTGCTCTTTGACTTGCTCGACGCCGCCGAGTTCGATGCGCGCGGCGCGGCGCGCTTCGTGAGGCGGCATGCCCGCGCGAATGTTTTCCGCGATCAACAGTTCGAGGTGGGAGTGAAGCTCCTGATCGAGGTCCGCCTCCACGTCCCGATGCCGAAAGAGATTCCGCAGGAAACTTCGCGCTTTCACAAAGAGCCGCATGGTGAATACCTCGCTACGATGCTTCCAAGGCTTGCGCGATGGCCAAGGAAATGCGGCCCCAGCGCTTGGTTTCGGCTTCGAGTTGTTTACGGCCCGGCTTGGTCAAGCGGTAGTATTTCGCGCGGCGATTGTTTTCCGAATCTCCCCAGAATGCGGAGATCCAGCCCTCTTCCTCCATGCGATGCAATGCGGGAAAAAGCGAGCCGGGCTTGACGTCAAACGTGCCGCCCGAGATCTGTTGGATGCGGCGCGAGATTCCCAGACCGTGCATCTCGCCGGCGATCAGCGATTTCAAGATCAGCAGGTCCAAGGTGCCTTGTAAAAGACTGGTCTGCTCAGAGCCCAACGTGTACCTCCTATCGGCTTTCTATAGGGAGGATAGGGGGCTACGTATAGAATGTCAATAGGAAAAGAGCGGGGGGCCGCCGACGAGTCGCTCGGCCATCAGAAAAGCAGGGCCGACAACAAATGTGAGCTGCTGGAATAGACTAGGCAGGGCGCGAGGTGACTGCGCATGAGTGATGAGCGAGCTGCATTTAAATCGTGGCTAGATGCTTACGGCAAGGCGTGGGAGAGCCGTGATGCGGAAGCGGCCTCGGCGCTCTACGCGGAGAACAGCACCTACCAGGTCACGCCATTTGTCGAACCGATGCGCGGCCGGAAAGCTATTTTCGAGTATTGGTCGAACGTGGCGCGAACCGAAGAGAACGTTAAATTTGGACACGAGATCCTGGTTGCGAATCGCGAGCTGAATATTGCCAGATGGTCGGCATTTGTAATTGTGCCGCAGGGTTTGAAAACCAAACTGGATGGAGTCTTTGTGATTTCTCTGGATAGTCAGGGGCTCTGCACATCGCTCCGAGAGTGGTGGCACAAACAGCAGGATTGAAGGTGTTGCCTTCGGAGACCAATCCACAACTTATTCCTGAGACCGCTTGGCGGTGCGGATAGCCCGGAGTTCATTAATGCCGCGAGCGTATATGACGAGGCTGCGGCAAGAGTTAGCTGTGCAGCAGTTCTCCGATGGCGCGCCAGGCTTGATCGATGGCCACGTCGGTGTAAGCGCTGGCGCCGGCGTCGGAATTCGCGATGGCAATCTTGCCAAAAATCTTGCGCCCGACGACCCAGGGCTTCTCTTCTTCTTTCCAATCGGGATCGAAGAGCGGATTCGGCGTGAACGCGTAGCCGTGCGCCCAACGATTGACGGTGATCCCCTCGATGTCCTTGGCGGGATCGAATCCCGCGCCACCGAGCATGCGCGCCAATTGGTCGCGGATGTTTCTTTCGAATTTTGAAAAGGGCGTCTGCATCAACTCGGCGCGTCCGGCGCGGTTTTGCTCGCGTTGAGGTAGGCCGGGCTTACAAGGAGTTCGCAACATGAAGAGGACGGCTGGCTCGTCGGGCTTACTTGGAAATTGGTACTGCCCGAGGCTTACGGGGAAATCCAGCGCGGTGTAGGTGTGATATCCGCCGGGAGCTACGATGTGATGGACGTTCAGCTTTGCGAAGGAGGTCCAATTGCGCAGCGCAACATGCGTGTACACCAGCGGCATTTTCACTAAATAGGACAGAGCTTCTTTTTGTTTCTCCGGGAGTTCAGGACAAATGTAAGGAATCATCCCGTTGTAGCAGGCCAGGACACAATTTTTCGCCGAAACCGTTTGCGCCTTACCGCCGCGCACGTAGGCGATTTGCACTTCTTTCGTTACGCCGGTGTGCTGCACGTGAACGGCGGTGCTGTTCAGACGGATGCGCACGGGAGCGGCCGCCTGGTCGAGCTTGCTGTAATCGGCTCTTGCGGTGACGACATCTTCCATCGTCGAGCCGGAAACCGCCTCGGGGATAAGGGAGCGCACCAGCAGGCGGGCGACGGAAGCATTGCCGTCCGGGAAATGAAAGATGTAGGGCTCTTCCTTCGCTGGCGTCGGCAATCCCAAGCTTTGAAACCCCGCGTAGGTGAATGAGCCGTAATCGTCGAACCCTTCATAGCAGTACATCGCCGGCACGGATTCGATGCCGATGCAGAAAAGATCGTGGGGAAACGTCTGGAAAAAGGGCAGGGCTTCCGGGGTGAGCTTGCAGTGCTTCGTCAGGAATTCCGCGTAGCTGATTTTCGTCAGCAGGGCAATTTTTTCTTCCAGTGACATTCCAGCGAGATAATCTTTTTTCTCGGTGTAGACGCGCGCGATGTCTTTGCGCGCCGCTTCCGAGAGCGGCGCCTTGGCCAGAAATTCCGGCCAGGGCGTGGTGTTCATGCCGGTGATCAGGCGGTCCTCGCCAAACGTTTCTTTGTCGAAGAACGCCGCCGTCCCCATCTTGGAATAGAGTTTCTGGTCGTAGGCTTTGTAAAACTTCTCCGTCTGGACGCCAATCTCCTGAAGCAGCGCGATGGCCACGTCGCTGTATTTTCCCGGGCTCTCGATGGACTGCGTCCCGCCGTTGCTCAGCACCATGCGGCCGCCGGCGCGAAACTCGTTGCGCTTGGCGTGGCCGCCAAAATCGTCGTGATTATCGAGAATTAGAATGCGCGCGTCTTTGCCGGTACTCTTGCGAAAGAAATAGGCGGCTGCCAACCCGCTGATGCCACCACCGACGACGACAAGATCGTATTTCTCGCGCGTGTCAACGGCGTCGCCGAAAGAGTCCGGGCCTTCTCCATCGCGCAGACGGTGCGCGAAGGTGAAAGTGCCATCGTGATTGCCGCGCATGCCCATGCGCGCTGGTGGGTAGTAATCGGGCGCTTTTTCTGGGGCGAATTCATCGAGGGCGGCAGCCGCAAGCAGTGTATCCGACGCGATCGCCCCTCCAACGAAGGTGCCACCGATGCCGACGGCTACGCCGTTGAGAAAATCGCGTCGCGTGATTTCGCGGTCCATACCCAATTCTTTGTCTTTTTTCGATTCGGCCATCGCGGATGCTTCACCTCACTGTCAAACGGGCAAGTATAACTTGAGCTGCTTCCAAAGACGCAGGCGCTGTCGAGAATGAAGTGCTATGCGGTATCAGATGTTAAGGAAGTGACGCAGCGCCGGGAAGCACGAAAGGCATATTGCGGTCGGCGTTTAATTGCACGGTCTTTGGAATATCAATGCGATCGAGCGGCACGCTATTTTCGCCACCGTAGGTCGTCACGTAATACAAGCGGCCATCGTCAACCCAATAGCGGGTCAGGCCGTACATCGAACCATCCCTTAGTTGGAGCAGGATGACTGGCGCTTCCGGTGTCACGGGAGCGTCAGAGGACGTTTCCTTGTCTTCAGCCGGAACAGGAGTGCTGCTTTCAAAAGATTCACCGACAGAATCCGTGGCCGGCGAAAAATCCATCGGCACGGATGCCGCACTCAAATCGCCAGCGGCTATAAAAGAATTGGACCCGAGATACCCGGCGACGAATCCTCCGGCGAGAAAGGAATCGAAGAAAAAGGGATCGCCAAAGCAATTGAAATCACCGCGAAACAAAAAGGTGTGCCGGGAAAAGCCAAACGAACCACAAAAGCCGGAGACGAACCGCCGATTCGGATGCAACGCAAATCGCGGCGTTAAGCCGGGGATAAAAACGGCGGGAGCGGGATGAGGGCGCTGCCGATTCGGAGCGATTGCGCTAGTCAAAAGAGCAGCATCGACGGTTATCAGGAGTCTTCGGGACCTGCGAGTCCTTGCCTCCGGAGTGATGGCCAAAAATGTGGCCGAAGAAATGGCCTGCGGTGTGACCTCCGGAATGCCCGGAGGCCCCTCTTCCACCGGAATGGCCGCCGGAGTGACCACCACCGCCGCCGTGTCCAGCATAAACAGAAGTGGAAGCAAAAAGTGCAAGGAGAACAACAAGTGGAAAACGGGGCCGGTAGTTCATGGCAATTTCTCTGCTCACTGCTAGCCTACTCCTCATGGATGTGGCTTGTCATCCGAGGGTTGGCTGAGCAAAGGGTGCGCTCTGCGCCGAGTGGGGATGGATCTGAGGAAGGATTACCTGTAGCTGGCCACGATTTCGCCATTCTGGATGCGCAGGTCGGAAATCTCGGAAGGCAGCTTCAATTTGTCGCGGTTCTCGGGCGAATCCATCATGCGCTGCACGGCGGATTCAAGAGCGGACTGCGGAATGGGAAACGCGCCGATCTGGCCGCTGACCGGCTCAAAGCGCAAGTAACCGTTCTGCGCGCCCAATCGGCCCTCGAGCTGAAGCGTCATGTCTTTTCCGTGGACATCGAAAACCACGTAGGCTTTGACGCGGTCGTCGATCAGCTGGACCTTGAAGTCCCGCACGTTCGAACGCATTTGCTCGACTTCCTGAGGCGTGGGCGCTGAATTTGGAGATTGTTGCGCCCCTCCTGCCGGAGCGGCGTTCGTGCTGACATTGCCTTTCAAATCCAAGTGGGACGAGAGATACGAATTTAATTCGGTTTCGTCCAGGTGCAGAGTCGCGGGCTGGCCATTGGCAACCGATTGTTCGACCTGTTGGAATTTTTCTTCGACGCGCGCGGCGGCCTGCGGGCTGGTTTCCACCAGAGGTGGCGGCGATTTATGGAACAGCAGGATGAGCGAGATCAGAGCAAAGGCGTAGGTCGTCCAGCGCACAATTCGAAAGATGAGCTTCCACGGACGCGGCTGCGCGGGATTCGCGTGAGCGAATTCATTCGGCTCAGCAGGGGGAATTGTGGCGTTCACGATTCCATTCTCGAACAGCCCTTGTCCGGCTCGCGGACGAATTCAGGGCCGCTTTCGCTCTATCTCTGAACCGTAGACCTCCGAAGCGTTTGCGACAAGGGAACCGCGCGTTTAGGGGGCGAATGCGGCACCTGTTCGCAGGGGCGAGGGCCGGCGGACTGCGACCGCGTTGCGGCAGCCAACCGGAAAGCGGCGCGGTTCTTTACACTCGATGTATGATTCCCTTGCGGGTCGCCAATGGTTCCACTCTTAAGCGAACAGACAGCAGTGATAACCGGAGCGGGAAGCGCCGAAGGGATTGGCTTCGCGGTCGCGCGGCGATTGCATGCGGCGGGCGTGCGCGTCGTGATCACGTCGACGACGGACCGCATTCATCTGCGTGCGCGCGAACTGGATACGGGCGGTGAGGCGGTGCTGTCTTTCATCGCGGATCTCACCGTGGAGACGGACGTGCAACGGTTTGTAGATTCCGTGCTCTCGCGCGTGGGACGGATCGATATTCTGGTGAACAACGCAGGGATGGCGCAAACGGGCCGGCCCACGGAAAGCAAGCCGCTGCGGGAAACCTCTTTCGCGGAATGGCAAAATCAGATCTCGATTACGCTACATACAGCGTTTCGAATGACGCGCGCTGTTTTGCCGGGAATGACGCAGCAGAAATACGGGCGGATCGTAAACGTCACTTCGGTGACAGGGCCGCTGGTGAGCAACCCGGGTTCCGCCGCGTATGGCGCGGCGAAAGCAGCAATGGATGGAATGATGCGCGCGGTGGCGATTGAAACGGCGCCCGACGGCATCACCATTAACGGCGTGGCCCCCGGGTGGATTTCGACGGCGTCTTCAACGGAGTCGGAAAAGATCGCCGGGCTACATACCCCGCTTGGCCGCGGCGGAACGCCGGATGAGGTGGCGGCGGCCGTTTGCTTCCTCGCTTCGCCGGAGGCGTCCTACATTACCGGCCAAGTTCTAGTCGTTGATGGCGGCAACATCCTGCAAGAGAACAAAGGCGCCTGAGTCCGCCGCTCGTGAGTACGAGACTAATAGCAGTCCCTGCAAAAGTTCCGCAATGTCTGCATCCGCGCTTACTCCCGCGAGCCGTGTGTGAACAAACCGCAATCAGGCATTCATCGGCGTGTAACACCGCTCTCGTATAAACCACCCACCAAACGCCAGCGGCGCCCCGCTGTGCTGGCCCACTTCGCAACGAGACAGGAGCTCCATGGCCACAGCCGCGACTACCACACCAGCGACAACCGTATCGAGCAACCCTACCCTGCACGACAAATTTGCCAAGGGGCCCGGCTTGCTAGGGACATTGATTTTCGCCGTGGTGCTCATCGCCGGTCTCATCTATATCGGCATGAATCTTTCGAAGGACTTGGTTACGATGCAGGGCGGCTCAGCGCTGCCATACATCTTGCTGGGGGTCGCGCTGCTTGTGGCGTTGGGATTTGAGTTTGTAAACGGGTTCCATGACACCGCCAATGCCGTAGCGACGGTCATCTATACACATTCACTCGATCCGCATATTGCCGTGACCTGGTCGGGCTTCTGCAATTTCGCCGGTGTGGTCACCTCCACGGGAGCGGTGGCCTTTGGCATCGTATCCCTCCTGCCGGTCGAGCTCATTCTGCAAGTCGGAAGCGGGTCAGGGTTTGCCATGGTGTTCGCCTTGCTGATTGCCGCGATCATCTGGAATCTCGGGACCTGGGCGTTCGGGCTTCCGGCCTCCAGCTCGCACACGCTCATTGGCTCCATCATCGGCGTGGGCATTGCCAACCAATTGATGAATGCGAGGTCCGGGACCAGCGGCGTGGACTGGGCGCAGGCCGCCAACATCGGCAAGTCGCTGGTTCTCTCCCCAATCGTCGGGTTCGCGGTGGCAGCGCTCTTGCTATCCATCATGAAGCTGGCCATTAGCGATAAGCGCTTGTATGAAGCGCCCGTAGGCGACGCGCCTCCGCCCTTCTGGATTCGCGGTTTGCTGTTTCTGACCTGCACGGGAGTCAGCTTCTTCCACGGTTCGAACGACGGCCAAAAGGGCATGGGCTTAATCATGCTCATCCTGATCGGCACGGTGCCGACGACCTACGCTTTGAACCATGCTGTGACGGCCCGCGAGTCGCAGGACTTCATCGCCGTTTCGACGCAGGCGGCGAGCACTTTGGACAAGTATGTCGAGGCCAAAGCATCCATCGGCGACCCGCGCGAAGACGTGACCGAGTACATCCGCACGAAAGAGTTCAAGCCCAACACCATGCTGGCAATGCGCGAGTTGGTGAACGGCATCGGCACGGAAATGGCCATCTTCAAGGAACTGGCCAAAGTCCCGAACGACCGCGTGCGCAACTTCCGGAACGACATGTACCTGGCTAGCGAAGCACTGCGGCTGATGCAAAAGAGCGGCAAACCCGTTCTGGCCGCCGCGGACGTCGCGGTGCTGAAGAATTACAAGTCGCACATTGACAAGGCCACGCGGTTCATTCCGCTCTGGGTAAAAGTGGCCGTCGCTCTGGCACTGGGTTTGGGAACCATGGTCGGATGGAAGCGCATCGTGGTGACCGTCGGCGAAAAGATCGGAAAGAACCACCTCACCTATGCTCAAGGCGCCGCGGCGGAAATCACCGCGATGGCCACCATCGGCGCAGCCGATATGTATGGCCTCCCGGTGAGTACCACCCACGTCTTGTCTTCCGGCGTGGCGGGAACAATGATGGCAAATCATTCCGGCTTGCAATGGGGCACGGTGAGAAATCTCTTGATGGCCTGGGTGCTCACGCTGCCGGTGGCGATGATGCTGTCGGGCTTCCTGTTCTGGGGGTTCCGCAAAATTTTCTAGGTCAATTGAATTCGGATTCATGGTTCGAGAAACCCCAGGGTCCGCTGCCAGCGGGCCTTGGGGCTTTTCATTTGACGACTATGCCGAGCCTGTGGTTTAGATGCCAAGCAGCAGAAGTGATCGCGGATGACGCAAGCGGGACGACGATGCGCGCCCGCGGCCAGGAAGCGCTGTTCTCGACGCGTTATTTTGTGGGCCGCACGGGCGTACTTGCGGCAGGCTGTTCGGGAGTCCTCTCATGATGACGATTGAAGAGTGCCGAAGTTTTTACGCGCAGGAAATCCGTTTTGTTGCCAACCTCAGCACACCGGGGCTGGTGGAAGCGTTCGCACGTGTGCCGCGGGAAAAATATCTCGGTCCGCCGCCGTGGCAACTGGGCTCCCCGGAGCAGCGCGCACTCTCCATGACCGGCAAGATAGGCATGTTGTACCACGCGACCGAGGACCCGCGCGACGTCTATCACAATCTGGTCGTGCCGCTCGACATCTCTCGCGACATCAACAACGGCCAGCCCAGCGCGCTCGGCCGTTGGATCAACGCGATGGATTTGAAGCCAGGCGATCGCGTCTATCACCTGGGATGCGGCGTGGGCTACTACACGGCCATCATGGCCGAGGTCGTGGGCCCGACCGGCAGCGTCGTGGGAATTGAACTGCACCCCCAACTGGCAGCGCGCGCCAAAGAGAATCTCTCCGGCTATCCATACGTGACCGTGCATCAGGGCGATGGCGCAACATTTGATCCCGGCGAGTGCGACGCGCTGTTGATCAACGCCGGCACGACTCATCCGCATCCGCAATGGTTGCGAAGGCTACGGCCGAAAGGGCGCCTCATCGTGCCGCTGACGGTCGCCGTAACGCCGACTTTGGGACAGGGCGTAATGGCCAAGATCGTCCGCGAGTGGGGCGGATTCTCCGCGGAGGTCATCACGGTCTTGGCGATTTTTTCTTGTACCAACGCGCGCGACCCATTGTTGGAGCCGCTCATGCCAAAGGCGCTCACGTCGGGAGCCCTCCTGAGAATGCGGTCCATTCGGCGCGACGTTCATGACCCGGCGGACACCTGCATCCTGCACGGAAACGAAGTGTGCGTGAGCAGCGCCGAACTGATGACGGAATCGGCGGCTTCGGCGAATTAGGCAAATAGCGCTTGGCTACGGAAGGAAACTTTTCCACTTCCACGATGAATCCGGTTTTTTTTGAATTAGAAGCGCGTAACGATGAAAAGGCCGCCGCCGATGGCCACGGCATCCTCGACCACCGCAACAACGAAATCCGGCACGTTCAGCGCTTTCACCGAACGCGTCCGGACTTGGTAACCCGCAAACGCTCCCACGATTCCGCCGAGGGCGCCTAACACCGCGCCAAATGCGAATCCTTGCCCTCCGGAAAGCGCTACGGCTGCGCCTGAAAAACCGCCGGTAATGACTCGTGCAGTCAAGCCCACGGCCTTCGTGCGGGCCGGCGTGGAAGGAAGCTGGTCGGTAATGAGTTCTACTACGGCGAGCAGTGTGAAGATGACCACCGCCGCGGTGGACCCCAGGAAGGACAGCGGCGTGTTGTGAAGGTGCAGCCAGCTGCGCTGCGCGGCCCACGCAACCACCGCGGGAGCGGTCATTGCCCGCAGACCCGCAACTACACCAATCGCGAAGGCGAGAATCAAAACGTACGAGGCGCTCATGAGTGTGAGATATACCGGTGCTGTGGGTGGTGTCAAGGGGAAGCAATACGAGAACGGATGGCGCGAGGAGAGCTTGCTGGGTCTGCTTCCCGTTTCGCCGGAACATCTGACCTCAGCGTGCAAGTCCCAATCGTTTGAGATGGCGAAGTTCTCCAGAAGAACAAGGGCGAGCGATTCAGCGGCTCTCTGCTTGCCCGGATTCCAACCCTGAGACAAACTCAATCGTCGTTCTCGAACTCGCGCGAGCCGATGTTCTGTTCAGGAGGCTTCTCATGCGCTGTATCTTGTCCATTCTCGTGCTGCTTCTGCTGCCGCTGACGAGCCCGGCGCAGAGCGCGACCGCGCCACAGACAGCCTCCGCCCAGACAATGGCCACGCCGCGCTCACGCCCAAAAATCGGCGTAGCTCTTGAAGGCGGCGGCGCACTGGGCTTGGCGCACATCGGCGTTCTGAAATGGTTCGAGGAGCATCACATCCCGGTGGATTATGTCGCGGGAACCAGCATGGGCGGATTGGTCGCCGGTTTCTATGCCACCGGAATGAATCCCGAGGAGATGCAATCCCTGATCGAGGGATTGAATTGGCGAAAAATTCTCAGCGACCGCACGCCCTACGAAGACCTTTCCTTCCGGAGAAAAGAAGATCAACGCGCGTATCCGAACTCGCTCGTTTTTGGATTGCGCCAAGGCCTTTCCGCCCCCGCCGGATTAATTCCCGGCCACCAGATCGGCTTGCTCATTGATCGCGTAACACTTCCCTACTACAACGAACCGTCGTTCGATGCGCTCCCAGTGCCCTTCCGCTGCGTGGCCACCGATTTGGTCAGCGGCAAGCCCCACGTATTCAATACCGGATCTCTGGCGGAGGCATTGCGCGCAACCATGTCCATTCCCGGCGCGTTTTCTCCCGTGCACGATGGGCAGTCCGTCTACGTGGACGGCGGCTTAATGGATAACCTGCCGACCGACGTGGTGCGCGACATGGGCGCGGACATTGTGATCGCGGTGCATCTAGAAACGGCGCCGGCGGAGGCGCAAGAAATCAAATCTATCTTTACCGTGCTGAACCAATCCGTGCGCGTGGTGCTCGCGGAAAATGAAGTGCGCGGGCTGTCCCGAGCGGACGCAGTCGTCTCCGTGCCCTTGGCCGACTACAGCTCTGCAGCCTACGAGAAAAACAAGCCGATCATGCAGAAAGGCTATGACGCCGCGAAGGAACGAGCGCACCTGCTCGACGCGTTCGCGCTGAGCGAAGCGGATTGGGAGGAGTATCAGCACGCGCGGGAGGCGAAGAAGCGGACCGATGCTCCCGCTCCACAGTTCATCCAGGTGCAAGGAGCCAGCCCGGATGGCGCGGTGGACGTAGGCCTATACGTGAAATCCTTTCAGGGAAAGCCGCTCGATCCGCAAAGACTCGACAACGTTCTCACGCGGCTGACCGGCATCGGCCGCTACGACACCGCCGGCTACCGGCTGATTGAAAAAAATGGCCAGCCCGGTCTGATTATCCAGGTCGTCGAGAAAACGAATGCGCCGCCAATGTTTCAGCCGGCCTTTGAAGTGGATGGCTCACAGGGCGGCAACGTGGATTTCACTATGGGCACGCGTTTCACCTTCATGGACGTGGCTGGGTTCCGCTCGGAGTGGCGCACCGACCTGCTGCTGGGAAATATCTACGGCGTTCAGACGGAACTGTACCGGCCGTTTACGGCGGAGAGCCACTGGTTTCTTGCGCCGCACGCGGACGTAAGCGATACGACGTTTCAGATTTATGCGAAAAACGATCCGCTGGCGGACTACCGCTTCTACCGCACGGACATTGGCGTTGACCTGGGATACAGCTTCGGACGCTTTAGCGAATTGCGAATCGGATACGAAGTCGGCTCGCTCTATGACAAGTTGCGGCTTGGCGAACAGGAAATTCCATCCGTGGAAGGGCGCGTAGGTCAAACGCGGCTGCACTATCTGCTCGATCACACCGACGATCCCGTGATTCCGCGCCGGGGAGTTAAAGTCGAGACGAATTTCCGCTGGTTTGACGCCAGTCCCGGCGCGAAAGCCGGCTTCCCTTCGATGGATTTGAAGCTCGGATATTTTCAGCCGGTGACACGATCTGCTTCGGTATTTTTGGAAAGTGAGGGTGGCACCACGTTTGGCGTGACGAGCACGGGGATTCCGCAGTTTTTTCTCGGCGCGCCGCTGCGCCTCAGCGCCTACGGCCAAAACGAATTCCAAGGCAACCAGTATTATTTAGTCCGCGCCGGCTACCTCCACGATTTGCTCACCTTGCCCCCGTTTCTCGGCAAAAAAGTCTATGCCGTCGGAGCCTACGAGTTCGGCAAAATGTACGGCGTCACTACTCGCAGCGACTTTCCAAACGACGTCGCCGCGGGCGTGCTCGCGGAAACCGTTGTAGGCCCCTTCTTCCTCGGCGGTAGCGCCGGCGATTCCGGCCACCGCAAATGGTTTTTCCAGTTGGGGCGCGTGTTCTAAAGGAAAGGAATTTAACCGCTTATACTTTTCCCAGCTGCGATTAATTTTGTCTATTTTTCCTTGCGCGCTTTCTATGGCATGTTCCCAATTGTCCTAAGGAGGACTGCGTCCCATGCAACGGATGAAACATATAGGCCGTTTTGCGGCGTTGCCGGATCGAGATTATCGCGGCAGCGGGCGGGCGTCGTCCACGCTGTTCAGCTAGCCCGATTTTCTTCCGGCACATTTTAAGAATGATTCCGACCTAGAGCGGCCATTTTTGTGCCGCATTGTCGCGCGAATTTTGCGATTCGCGTGAGTCCTCGCTCTTGGTGCGCGCGCGATGCGTTCGAACAACCATGAGCACGTCGCGAAGCGCGGAAAGCGCTTCTTAGAAAAGAGAAAGTCATGGTCACCATCAAAGTGAAAGGAGGAACACCGCAAGGTTCCGAAACGCTGTGCCGGACCTGCAGCTACGGGCACATCATCAAGGGATTTCGCGCCACCGAGGAAGAAGTTTTTTGCAGGTACTTCTATCTCGAACGCGAGATTCATTTTCCCGTGAGCGAGTGCACGTTCTACGAAGACAGGCGATTGGCGAGCAAGCGCGAGATGGAAGACATCGCCTGGATTCTGCGAACGGACATGCCCCGGCGCCGCGTGGGCTTCATCAGCCCGGAACAGCTTCGAGCACTTGAAGCCGAAGCGGCCGTTCTTCCCGCAGCAAATGATCCAGCGCCCACGAAAGAATGAGAGTGCTGGATCTGCCCTGTTTCATCAAAGCCGGCCTCTTCGGCCAAGAAAGGAGGAAGCATGACCGTTATTCGGTGGAAGTTTTTTGCTGCCAACGCGGGCGCCGGGCTTTGTGCCACGTGCGCGTGGGGTACTGTCCGCAAGGGTTTCCGTGCAAAAGAGGAAGAAATCTTCTGCCGAATGATTACCCCCAACGGACTGGTGCCTTTCGTCGTGCGTGAGTGCACCGACTACGCCGACCGCCGTATCGCGGTGGCCGAACCGGAGCCGAATGCAAGTCGCTACGGCTTCGTAACCAAGCTTTCACTGGGAGAAGTAAAACTTCCCCCGGTGAGGGAAGCAGAAAAATGAAGGATAGCCCTGCTCTTCGGCAACGAGGGGCAGGGCTATTTGGTAGCGGGTCAGTTTCCGATTACCACTTATCGGATAGTTGGCGCTGCATCTACGACCTGTCGGGTGACAAGATTCACGTTTAGTTTGACGCGAAACGGCCTACCGCTGCCGCTTGCATTCAGCGGAACGAGAGGAGCGTCTGCAACCACGACTATCGTTGATGAATCATTGGCAGCGAAACATACTTCAGGATAATACAGCCATTGAGTTGTTTTGCCCTGAGGGATATGAGCGAAGAGTGCTTTCTGGATTTTATCGTTGAGGCCTTTGATTTCTTTAGGTACCGCTCCAGTTACATCAAAGACCCGAATCTTCGTATCGTCAGCAGCATATTCATCGCGCAGAAACAACCGCTTGCTGTCTCCGCTCCAAAAATGCCGTCCCGTTTCGCTCTATCCATCCGACAAGCCATTTCTTAGAAATTTCGGTGTTCTGAATGTATAGCGGTGCCCTCTTTTCGGGAGAATGAGGGCCAACGCTTAGAAATCCCCATCTCTGGTCTGGGGATAAAAGCGAGCGCTTAGACCACAGGTCAAGATTCACTTCCTTCGCGGGAGTACTGTCACATTCAGCCGCAAGGCTAACACCGGTAATAGAACTCAGGAGAGTGAGTGCCAGTAAGAACCGTTTGAGCGGCATGGGCTTCGAGGCTGCGTGCTTCCGCCTTTTGTTCATTTTACTCCAGCGCGAGACGAGCCAGGTACCGATTAACGCTAACCGGAAAACTGACCCACTACCGGCTATTTTTTCGCTCTTGACTTTCGCTTTTTGTTCGCCTATAGTGCGGGGCGGTAGAGGAAACGGGAAACGGGTGGCGCCGCCTCCATTGCCGATCAGGCTCTCACGAGTCGGCCGCCGCCCGTTGAAAGTTCCGAGCCGTAAGCGGGGGGAGGGGTCGGCTGCAAGACGATCCCTCGATCCCGGAGTCGATCAAAATCCCGGCTAGCGCTCGGAGACAGTATAGGCATCCCGCTTCCCTTTGTTGACCCCGACCGGGTCGGGGTCACAGTGAAAGTTAACAGGAGCCGTCATGGACGTCTGTGTCGAAAGCGTATTCCCCACTCCCGCCATTGAAGCAATCAATCTGACTCCAGCAACCGCGGAAGAAAATGATCGCGCGGCATCTTTCGACCCGCATCATGAGCATCAAGAGACGGGCGCGGAGCAAGAACCTGTAGCGCGGGGCTTCAGCCCCGCGGATTCGCCCGAATCAGGTGAGACGAGCGGCAGTTGTAGTGGCGGGTCTTTAGACCCGTCACCGAAGCCGGACGCGCCACAAACGGAACCGCCGGCAGAAAAAAACCCATGGTCCGCCTGGGCGTGGCTGGGACTTTGCAAAAACCGTACGGAAAAAAACCTCTCTTGTAGTGGCGCAGCTAGCTGCGCCACTACAAAGAGTGCCCCCATTCCCAACATCGTGCACGTGGACGTGGACGCGTTTTTCGCGTCGGTGGAGCAGGTGCTGAATCCCAAGCTGCGCGGCAAGCCCATCCTGGTGGGGCGCGGCTGCGTGGCTTCGGCGAGCTACGAAGCGAAGTTCCTCGGCGTTCGAACGGCGATGGGCTTTCGCGAAGCGTTGCGCATTTGCCCGAAAGCCATCGTCGTGCCTGGTCAGTACGAGCACTACGCTGATTTTGCCGAGCGCGTGCGGCGCATTCTGGAAACGTACACGCCGGCGGTCGAAACCGCGGCGCTGGATGATTTTTATCTCGACTTTGCCGGGACGGAGCGGCTGTATCCAGATTTTCCGGGAACGCTGCGGCGCCTGCAAATGGAAATCTTGAAACGCACCGGCTTGAGCGTTTCCGTGGGCGCGGCGCGCACGAAAGTCGTGGCATCCATCGCCTCGCGGCTGGAACGCCCGCGCGGGTTTCGCATCGTGGCTCACGGCGAAGAGGAATCGTTCCTGACGCCGCTGCCAGTGGAGAAATTATGTGGGATTGGCCATGTGCACGCCGGCACGCTGGCGGAACGCGGCATTGCGACCATCGGAGAATTGCGCCAGGTGCCGAAGCTCGCGCTGCAGGCGGCCTTCGGCGAAGTCATCGGCCAGCAGATTTGGGAGCGTGCCCGCGGGTTGGATGGCCGCGAAGTCCTGCTGCCTTCGACGCCGAAATCCGTTTCACGCGAAACGACCATCGAAGGCGGCACGATTGACACCGAGTTTCTCGGCGGCTTGACCGAATATTTGAGCGAACGCATCGGCTCGACCTTGCACGAATACGGCAAGCAGGCGCGCACCATTGGCCTGCGTATTCGCTATGTTGACCATTTTTCGTCGCATCAAACGGTGCGACTCACGAAACCAACGAATGACGAGCGCGAATTGCTCGCCGCGGCAAAAGATCTCTTCGACAAATTATTCACGCGTCGCGTGGCCGTGCGGCTGGTGGGCGTCAACGTAACAAATCTCGAAGCCGACCGCCGGCAAAATGAATTGTTCGATACCAGCGCGAACCGCCGCTGGTATTTGAACCGCGGCCTCGATTCCGTCCGCGGCCGCTACGGCTGGAACGCCGTCTTTTACGGCAACGGCCTCGAACTCCGCGAGCATTACGCGAGCAAACCGAACGGCCTGGTGCTTTCAACGCCGTGCTTGTCTCGGTAGTTTGCTGAGGTTTTTCTTCCCTCTCCCTACCTGATTCGAATGGAGGAGCATGCCCGCCGAAACGCGGGCATGCCTTCTTCCCTTTCCACACCGGGGCTTCTGTGTTCGTACATTTGCATTGTCACAGTCACTATTCGTTCCTGCGGGGCGTGCCGTCGCCGGAAGAGATCGTTGCGGCCGCGGTGGAACAGAAGATGTCCGCGGTGGCGCTGACGGATTCGAACGGCTTGTACGCGGCAGTGCCGTTTTACAAGGCGGCTCTGGAGGCCCGCCTCAAACCGATCGTCGGAGTAGTGCTGGATGTGGAATCCCGAGTTTCGAATGACTTTTCGGATGCTCCCAGGACAAATGCGTCCCGAAATTCGAAAAACAAAATTCGAAATTCGGAGAGTGTGCCACTAACGCTGCTGGCAGCAGATATGGAGGGGTACAGCAATTTGTGCCAGCTCGTGACGCTGCGGCATTTGGGCACAACCAAGTTGCCGCGGGATGCGGCTGCAGCAGTTGGCAAAGAGGATGGCCGGCCAGTGACGTTGCAGAAATTGGCGGAGCACAACCGTGGCGTGATTGCGCTGGTGTCTGCAAATCATCTGCAGTTGAGATCCTTCGCTTCGCTCAGGATGACAACGGGAAGAAAGAACGCGGGCCAGGCAAGCGCTAACACGAGTCACGAGTCATCTATCGCCAGTCACCAGTCACGAGTCACCAGTCACTTCACAGAGTTGAAACATATTTTCGGCGATCGGCTGTACATCGAGGTGCAGATTTTGTCGCCGGGGGACCGTCGAACGCTGCGCGAAGCCGGACGCATCGGGCGCGAAATAGATGTGCCCCTGGTGGCGACCAACAACGTGCATTTTTTGCGGCCGGAGGAGCATCTGCATCATCGCGCGGTGAATGCCATTCGAACGGGTGGACTGCTGACGACTGTCGCGGCACCTGAAATTACGACGGGCGAGGCGTGGTTCAAGCCAGCGGCGGAAATGCAAAAACTTTTCCCCGATCATCCGGAATTGCTGCGCGCGACGCTGGAAATTGCCGAGCGCTGCAATTTGCAGCTGGAGCTGGGGAAAACAATTTTCCCGGAATTCAATGTGCCGGAAGGTGAATCAGCGTTTTCGTATTTGTGGAAGCTGAGTTTCGAAGGCGCGCGAAAACGCTACAAGCCCCTGCGGCCGGAAGTGCTTTCGCGGCTCACGCATGAACTTGAAGTGATCGAAAAACTGCATCTGGCGCCATATTTCCTGCTCGTGTGGGACATCGTCGAGGAAGCGCGGCGGCGCGGCATTCCGGCGGTGGCGCGCGGCTCGGCGGCCAGTTCGATGGTGACATATTGCCTGGGAATTTCGCGGGTCTGCCCGCTGCGCTGGGGGCTGTACTTCGAACGATTTTTGAACGAGCAGCGCGGCGATTGCCCGGACATTGACATTGATATTTGCGGCGCGCGGCGCGACGAGCTGCTCGATTACGTTTACGAGCACTGGGGCGCCGAACACGTCGCCATGATCGGGAGTTTCATCACCATGCACGCGCGGCTAGCGGTGCGCGAAGTGGCAAAAGTTTTCGGTGTGCCGCCGGGCGAGGTAGACCGATTCACAAAGCGGCTGCCGCACCGGCCGGTGCGCGAAATTCTAGCGGCGATCCGCGAATTGCCAGAATGCCAGGATCTTCCCGTGAACGACGAGCCCTGGAAAACGATTCTGCAAGTGGCGTTGCGGCTCGACGATGCGCCGCGGCATCTGGGAATTCATCCTTGCGGCACGGTGATTTCCGCGCGGCCGCTGAGCTGGCTGGCGCCGCTGGAACGCGCGACAAAAGGCATCGTCGTCACGCAATACGACATGAACGCCATCGAAGCGCTCGGACTAATCAAAATGGATTTGCTCGGCCAGCGCGGGTTCACGACCATGTCGCTGGCGCTAGATAACATCGAGAAAAAGGTAGTTAAGGAAGTACGCGAAATAAAGGAGGTGAAGGAAAAAAGCCGCGTTGCGGCGGATGGCGTGACTCCATGTCCAACCGCGCGTGAAATTGATTTTGAGGCGATACCGGAGAACGATCCGGCGACGTGCGAGGTCATCGCAACAGGGCGAACGATGGGAGTGTTTCAGATCGAATCGCCGGCCATGCGCGGGCTGCTTCGAATGATGAAGGCGCAATCGCTGGAGCAGATGGCGCAAGCTTTGGCGCTGATTCGGCCGGGAGCAGCGGAGTATGGATCGAAAGAACTGTTCGTGAAAAGGTTGCATAAACAGGAAGACGTCACATTTGCGCATCCAAAACTCGAGCCAATTCTTGGCGACACGCTTGGCGTATGTATTTTTCAAGAACAGGTCATGCAGATTTCCCAGGCGCTCGGAGACATGACATTAGCGGAAGCCGATCTTGTCCGGCGGTCCACCGTAAAATATTCCGGACGCAGCGATCACACACGCTTGCATGGAAAATTCCTGAAAGCCGCGGAAATGATGGGGCTGACCGCTGCACAGCGCGAAGAAACGTGGATGATGGTGGAAAAATTCGCCGGCTTTGGATTTTGCAAAGCACATGCGGCAACCTATGCGGACATTTCGTACCGCATGGCGTATTTGAAAACGCATCATCCAGCAGAATTTCTGGCGGCGATGTGCAGCGCGGGCGCAGGCTTCTATCACGTGTCGGCTTATGTGGAGGAAGCCAAGCGCTGGGGCATTGAAGTGCGATTGCCTTCGATAAATCATTCGCGAATGGAATACACGGCGGAAGATGGCGAGAACGGAACGCGCGCGCTGCGTGTCGGATTGATGCAGGTGAAGGGCCTGCGAATCGAAACGATCACGGCGATTCCGCGGGCGCGAGAGGAAGATGGAGCGTTCCGGTCGCTCGAAGATTTTGTGCGGCGCGTGCCGGTGGAAAGCGATGAGATTGAATCGCTGATCAAATGCGGAGCCTTTGATGAAGTGGGCGATGAAATAGACGATGAAACATGCAAGATGACACGGCCGGAACTGTTGTGGCGCTGGAGCCTGCTGCAAGTCGAGAAAAGCGCACAAGCAAAAACAGCTGTGCCTGCGGGAGTAGGACAGGCATTCCTGCCTGTCGCTTTTTTAGATGAAGAAAAAAGCGGACAGACAAGAATGTCTGTCCCACAGTACACGCTGGAACAAAAGCTGCGCTACGAACGGGAGATCCTGGAAGTTTGCGTGAGCGGGCACTCGCTGGATTTTTTGCCGCGCAACGGCGAAGCCTGGAGCGACGAACTGCCGGGTCTGCGCGGGAAGCGCGTGACACTGTGCGGCTGGGTGGTGACCTACCGCCACGTTGGGACGAAGAATTATCGCAACATGATGTTCGTCACGCTTGAGGATCAGCGCGGCATTTATGAAGTGGTGCTCTTCCCCAATGTCTACGACCGCTATGGCGGGCTGGTGTTTGAGACGCGCACGATGCGCGTGACCGGGCGCGTGGAGCAGGATGGACAGATCAATGGGGAGAAACTGGAAGCGCTGAAGAAGTGAATCGTTTTCAGTTTTCAGTTTTCAGTTTTCAGTTTTCAGTTTTCAGTAATCAGTTCTTAGTTGTTAGTTTTTCGAGTTTCGAGTTTAAAACATGCTATTTCAGATCAGAAAACAAAACACCGCGACACCAGCGGAGCCGGAAGCGGGGCGGCCAGCGGGGAGCGGCGAGGAATGGCTGGGGCGCAACCGCAGCAGCAAGCGGCGGCTTTGGGAGCGGCTCAATCCCCGCAGCCGGAAACAGATTCGCGTGATGGCCGAGGCACTGGCGCTGCAGCAGACGCACGCACAATTGCCGGAACCGCAGCGGGCACGGCTGAGCGCGGCGATCGGCGAACTCGAGCGGCTCGCTGGGCGGATACGGGCGCTGCTCCAGGAGGTAGCACGGCGGACACCACCGGGCGAGTGAGGGTTGCGGGCCGTACGTAGTGGCGGGATACTTTTAGTATGCGTGTCACCAATAAGCGCGGCACCCTTCTGAGTATGGCGTTGGCCATGGCGTTTTGCGCGATCGCTCTGCCCGCCTGCGCGGACGAAATTCGCCTAAAAGACGGGAAAAAGCTGTATGGCGTGATCGTCTCCTACGAGGACAACATGTTCAAGGTCAAAACCGACTTTGGATATGTCCTCGTGGAAAAGGACAAAATCGCGTCCATCGTGCCAACCACGCCAGCGGACAAACCGGAAGCACAACCCGCGGCCAAGAAGGATGCGGCCTCGCAACCTTCCAAGCCTAGCAATGATTCGCAGCCGAAAGCGGAGTCCGCGGTCGCGACGTCGTCAGAAAGCTCAGTTGCGGCGACCAATGCAAGCGCGAAAGAGGTCAATCCGGCTACCTCCGCCAAGACGGATAAGCCGTCCGCAAAAGTGACAAGTACTGCGACCAAGCCTGAAATGCCGGCGAATGCGCCTGGTTCAAATCCTGCTGCGCCGGTTGCAAGTGGCATGGCTGCTTCCTCTGCGCCGCCGGCTGCCGCGAAAGTGCCTGAAGTGCCGGCGAATCGTGAAGATGTGCAGGGCAATCTGTACACGAACTACACGCACGGCTTCCGCATGTATAAGGCTCCGAGTTGGAACTTGCTGGAAGAGGCCCGCAGCGCGCTGCCGAACGCGATCGTGGCCATGGGCACTCCCAACGAATCGACGCTGCTCGTGGTCGGTGCGGAAAATACGAAAGACCCGTTGGATGTGGCCGCCGCAGCGGTGGAAAAACGGTTGCATGACGTGTACTCCAAGTATCAGAAGCTTTCGCAGCGCAAGACGGTCGTTGGCGGATTACCGGGAGTGGAGTATCAATACCGCGGTAGCGCGGATGAACACGAGTGGTCTGGAAGATTAGTTGTTGTGGCGCGCGGGAAGGATATTCTCACTGTTCTGGGAATGACCTACGCCGACACGGACCTCATTCAGATTCAGGAAAATGTGATTGCGCGAGCAATTGCGAGCCTCGATTTTGATGTTCACTAGCCTGCCAGACGGTTTTCAGTTGTCAGTTCTCCGTTTTCAGTAAGAGAAGAAGGTGTATTGGATCGTGCGTTAGCTTGCCTGAGTGTTTTCAGTTGACAGTCTTCAGTGTCCAGTAAGAGAAGAAGCGAGTTCGATCCTCTCCAATCCTCTTCACGAGCTGCGTAGCGTCAGTGTGCTACTCCCGTGTGGATTGCAGCCCCTGCCCCTATTTTCTGTAAGTGTTGCTGATACAGGACTTAGCCGTGGTGTAAGTGGTTTAGAATCAACAGTTGCGAGGTGGGGGCGGAAGTGTTGATTCTACAGGGGTTGGCCGTCCCAGGGTTTGCCGTCGATGGTGAGGCGGTAGTTGTGGTCGAAGTGGAGGGCGCC